>CAVQEP010000017.1:0-399057 GCA_963711545.1 uncultured Actinomycetes bacterium | reverse complement strand
AGCTTGCCGTCGCTGATCGCGGGCACTGCGGTCGTGAGCTCCTCGCGCCAGGGCACGTCGTCGACGTCGACCTCGAGCATGCGCACGTTCGGGATCGCCGCACACCACTGCGCCGAGATGAACGTGGCGAGGTGGCTGTAGTAGTTGTGCGGCGCACAGTTGACCTCGAAGGTCTCGGCGAGATCGGCGATCTTCTTCGCCTGGTGGAACCCGTTCCAGATCACGTCGACCGACGCGACGTCCATCGAGCCGGCCTCGAAGAACGGGCGGAAGCCGCGGTTCGTGTAGAGGTTCTCGCCCGAACAGACCGGAATCGAGGAGCCCTGCCGGATCGCGCTCAGGGCGACCGGGTCGAACGCGTCGACCTCGAGCCACATCAGGCCGTGATCTGCGAGCGCGCGGGCGACGCGGAGGACGCCCTCTGCCGTGAGGTTGAAGTTGAGGTCGACGATCGGCTCGGCCCTCCCCTCCGTCCCCTCGCGGAACGCGTCGAGTAGCCGGACGAGCGCTTCCTCCAGCCCCGGTGAGGAGTTGCGGTCGAGCCCGTCGCCGTGGAAGCCCGGCATCAGCACCTGCGGCTCGTCGCCGGGGACGACGATGTTCGTCTTGAAGGCGCCGAAGCCACGCTCGACGACCTCGCGACCGAGCTCCGCGACGTCGTCGTAGGACGCAAGCTTCTTCGTCCCCGTCACTTCCCACGCGCGGGCGCGGGTCGTGCCGCAGTGCGACCAGTAGACGTCCACCTCGTCCCGGGTCGGCCCGCCGAAGAGCTCGTAGACCGGCACGCCGAGCGCCTTCCCTTTCACGTCGAGGAGCGCATTCTCGATCCCGCCGATCGCCTTCTGGATCACGGAGCCGGGGCTCTGTCTCGTCGCCCGGAAGAGATCCCAGACGATCCGCTCGACCGCGCGCGGATCGCGCCCGACCACCTGCGGCGCGAGATCCTCGACGATGCCCGCGAGCCCGTGCGGCGATCCGTGCGAATCGGTGATCTCCGCCCAGCCGACCGCCCCGTCGTCGGTCGTCGCCTTGAGGAAGATCCACGGGCGCCAGCCCGCGTCGCAGTAGAGGGTCTCGAGCCGCGCGACCTTCACTCGGCGGGAGAATACGGGCGAGCCGCGCGCTCGACGTCCGGCAGGGTGGCCTCACCCGCTTCGACGAGCCTCCGCGCGCGGTCCCAGTCCTCCTCGTCGTCGATGTTGAAGCCCTCGTGGTTGCGCGTGAAGAAGGGGGCGACGACTTTCCCCTCGCGCGTGCCCGTCTGCGAGACGACGCGTGTCCACGCGATCTCGAGCGCGCTGTTCTGCGTGTAGATCTCGGGCAGCGCCTGGTACTGCCCCGCGTGCCACGCGACGTCGAGATGGGATTGATCGAGCAGCGGTCGCATCGTCTTCCCCTCGACCACCCACATCTTCCCCGGGTGCTGCTTGACGCGCTCGACGGCGCGGATGGAATCGGCCTCGGGTGTCGCGAGCAGCTGCCGCATGCCGCGGAGAAACGCGTCGGGCCCGCGGAACGGGTTCGTGGCGCGGACGATCGCGAACAGGTCGTAGTGCTCGCCGAGCTCGTCGAGCGTGTAGGTGATCCACTCGATGTCGGGAGACGTCGCCGTCGCGAGCTCCGACGGTCGCAGGAACGGGACCTCCGCGCCGAAGCGTTGCGCGACCTCGGCGATCTTCCCGCTGTCCGTCGAGCAGACGACTCGCTCGAAGACGCCGGCCTGCAGCGCCGTGGCAACCGCGTAGGCGATCAGCGGATTTCCCGCCAGCGGCCGGATGTTCTTGCCGGGAACGCGCTCCGAGCCGGACCGCGCAGGGATCAGAGCGACAGCGCTTGGCACCGCTCCTCCGTCTCCGCGAGCAGGACCGCGAGCGCCGGCGTCGGCACGCCGAGCCGCTCGCCCGCGCGCACGGCGGCGCCGGTGAGGGCGTCGAGCTCCGACGGCCGTCCCGCGGCGACGTCGCGGGCCGTCGAGGTGGTCAGGCCGGCCGGCATGGCGTCGATGATCTCCCACTGGGCCTCGGGACGGAGCTGGACGCCGTCCGCGCGCGCCACGGCGCAGGTCTCTTCGACGCACTGCCGGAGGCGCGCCCGCCACTCACGGATCGGTGCGCAGCTCGCCGACGCGGACGCTGGGTGAGCGACGTCGCGGCGGCGAACACAGCCATCCGCGCGAGCTTCTCCCACAGCACTTCGTCGTCGCTGCCCCCGACGCGCACCTCGGCAGCCTTGCGCAGCAGCTCGACCGTCTCGTCGGGCGCATCCGACGCGAGCCTCAGGACGACGGTGGGGGTCGACTGGACGATCGTCGTCGGGCCGTCGCGGTACGCCTCGAGCCGGGCGCAGCTGCCGGCGACAACCGTGCCGGCGACCCGCTTCCGGATGACCTCCATGTGCTCGATCCCGTTCAGGAGCGGTACGACCGTCTCGGCGCCAGGGCCGACGCGCTCCAACGCGTCCTCGAGCGCGGGAGCCTTGACGGCGACGAGCAGGAGCTCCGGCCTCTCCTCGAGCTGCTCGACCGCCCGCGGCCGCACGGTCGTCTCCTTCGAGCCATGTCTGAGGGTCAGACCCCCGGACCTGATCGCTGCCGCCGTGTCCGGACGAGCCACGCAGACGACGTCCACGCCCGCTTCTGCCAGCCGCACGGCCAGCAGGCCGCCGACCGCTCCGGCTCCGAGGACGGCGACGGCCGCGCTCACGTCTTCGCCGGGTCGGTGATGAGGTTCACGTACTTCCATTCCGTGTAGACGTCCAGGGCCTCGACTCCCGCCTCGCGCCAGCCCGTGCCCGACTGCTTGACGCCGCCGAAGCCCATGTGCGGCTCGCTGCCGTGCGTCCCGCCGTTGACGACCACGACTCCCGCTTCCACCTCGTCGGCGAACCGCATCGCCCGGTGCACGCTCGCCGTGTGCACCGCCGACGTGAGGCCGTAGGGCGAGTCGTTGACGAGGGCGATCGCCTCGTCGAAGCCGCCGACCCGATAGAGGATCGCGACCGGGCCGAAGAGCTCCGTGCGCGACAGCTCGGCGTCCGGCGTGACGTCCTCCACCACCGTCGGCGCGAGCCACCAGCCCGGACGGTCGACCTTCTCTCCGCCGGCGACGATGTGCGTCCCCGCGAGCGCCGCCAGGATGCGGTCGAGGCTCTCCTCGCTGATCACCGGGCCGGCCTCGAAGCGCTGCGCGCCCTCGACGAGCCGCTCGCGGAACTCGTCGTAGACAGCGTCGAAGACGATCAGCCTGCTCGCTGCCGCGCAGCGCTGGCCCGCGTTGGAGAAGGCCGAGGCGAGCGACCACTCGACCGCGCGGTCGAGATCGGCGTCGTCGCAGACGACGAGCGCGTTCTTGCCTCCGAGCTCGAGGCACGTCTTCGCGAGCCGGCCGCCCGCCCGCTCTGAGATCGACCTGCCCGTCGCCGCCGAGCCCGTGAAGCTGACGAGATCGACGTCCGGGTGGTCGACGAGCGGCGGCCCGACCTCGGCGCCGAGGCCGTGCACGACGTTGAGGACGCCCGGCGGCAGCACCTCCTGGCAGAGCTCGCCGAAGAACGCGGCCGACGCAGGCGTGTGCTCCGACGGCTTCAGCACCGCGGTGTTGCCGCAGAAGACCGCCGGAAAGACCTTCCAGGCGTAGTTCGGCAGCGGCGTGTTGAACGAGACGATCAGCGCGGCGACGCCGACCGGGCGCCGGGTGGTCATCACCGTGCGATGAGGCGTCGCGGAGGTGGTCGTGCGGCCGTAGAGGCGGCGGCCTTCGCCGGCGACGAAGAAGCCCATCTCGACGGCGGCGTCCGCCTCCCCGAGCGCCAGCTGCATCGACTTCCCGGTTTCCGCGACGACGAGCTCCGCCGCCTCCTCGCGCCGCTCGCGCAGCCGCAGCGCGAGCTCGCGGACGAGCTCGCCACGCTCGACCGGCGTCCGCCGCGCCCAGGCTTTCTGTGCGGCCCGTGCCGCCGCAACCGCGGCCGCTGCATCGGGCGCCTCGGAGCGGGCAACGCGGTACAAGAGCTCGCCGTCGGAAGGGCGCCGTTTCTCGAAGACTGCGCCACTCGCCTGCGGCGCGGACTGCCCTCCTATGAGGTTCAGAACCTCGTCCGGCTCTACCACGCGGACCAGCCGCCGTCGACGACCACGTTCGCGCCGGTGACGTAGCTCGACGCGTCCGAGGCGAGGAAGACGACGGGACCGACGACCTCGCTTACCTCGGCCATCCGCCCCAGCGGCATTCGGGCCGTGTACGCGTCGACGAACTCCTGCGGCTGGTCGTTCCACACGCCCGCGAGCGTCAGCGTGTTCACGCGTACGCCGCTCTTCGCCCAGTACGTGGCGAGATAGCGGGTCAGGTTGTAGAGCGCCGACTTCGAAACGGAGTACGCAACCGGCTTGAAGAACTCCTCGCCGCCGCGGCGGCGGAAGTCGTAGAGATCCTGGACCGGCGAGAGCATCCCGTAGATCGACGAGACATTCACGATCGAGCCGCGGCCCGCGCTTCGCCATGCGCGCGCCGACGGCCTGGCACACGAGGAACGTCCCCTTGACGTTGACGTCCATGACCTCGTCGAACGACTCCTCGGGATAGGACTCGACCGGCCCCACCTCCTCGGGCGGCGCATCGGGAGGCGAGTCGAGCGCGGCCGCGTTGACGAGCACGTGCGGCTCACCCAACTCTCGCGCCACCTCCTTGACCGCTCGCTCGATCGCAGCGCGGTCTGTCACGTCCACGCGGTAGCGCTCCGCTTCGAGATCGAACACGGCCACACGCGCCCCTCGCTCTTCCAGCCCGCGCACGACTGCGCGGCCGATCTGCCCGGACCCGCCGGTCACGATCGCCACCCGCTCCTGCAGCGAGAACACGTCGCTCACGAGCGCCGAGCTTCCCACACGCCGTCGCAGAACTCACGGACGCAGCCGTAGCCGCCCGAACGCTCGAGAACCCAGCGGGCCAGTCCCTTCACCTCGGGCCAGGCGTCCGCGGGGACGACAGGAAGCCCCACCGCTCCGAGACACTCCGCGTCGTTGACGTCGTTGCCGACGTATGCCGTCTCCTCGAGCGAGACGCCGAGCTGTTCGGTCCGCCCGCGCACCACTGCAAGCTTGTCCGCGACGCCTTGCACACAGTCGATGGCCAGCTTCTCCGCCCGGGCACCGACGATGGGATTCTGCTCCATCGACACGATGAGATACCGGATGCCGACCTCGTCCAGCCGTCGGAGGCCGAGACCATCACTGCGCGAGAAGGCGAGCGCCTCCTCGCCCCGTTCGTTCACCCACACCCGGTTGTCCGTAAAGACTCCGTCGAAGTCGAAGACTGCGAGACGAAGGTTCGCGAATAGCGGTTCGAGCTCCGTCATGACCGGCGATGGTAACCCGGTCACGCTCGACGTCGGCGGAGCCGTCCAACGCCCCGTGCGACACCAACCGCGCCCTCGTCTTCCCAGACCTGGGCCGTGCGCCGTGCGAGAACACGGGCGCGGCCGACAAGGACGCCGAAACGCGACCGACTCACGCGTCCGCGCCGCTCGAGCTCGCTGTACGCACCCGCGGCAAGCTGGGGAACGAGCTTCAGGTCGGCTGGGAGACGCTGAGCAAAGTGCGCCGAAACGGCCGGAACCCCGGCATCGCGAACCGCTGCTGGGTTGGAGCTATACATGCTCCCCGGCGTCTGGCGATACCAGTAAAGCGGCCTCGGGGATGTCGTGATGCTCGCCCCGGCCAAGGTCGCGCGCGCGAGGAGATCCCAGTCTTCATTGGGAGCCGAGGCAAAACCCCCCAACTCCTTCAGAAGCTTCCGCGACCAGAGATTCACCGGGCCACCGAACTGGTTGCTGATCAGGCCGAGCTCCCTCGGCTCGCAGAGTGAGACGCGGATCACATCGCCACGATGGGCCGTCGGAGTTCCTTCTCCGTGGAAGAGACGCGCGCCGGCGACGGCCACATCCGCTCCCGAGACCACTCGTGCACGCCAAAGCGTTTCGACGAGGCCGTCGAAAGGCACGTCGTCGTCATCGATGAAGAGGACGAGCTCGGCGTTCGCCGCCTGCCACCCGCCGTTGCGGGTCTGTCCGAGCCCACCGTGTGGAAGGCGGAGGACTCGGAGCGGCCACGGCCAGCTTCGCGCCTCCACGTCCGCGAGTTGCCGGGCTGCTGAAGGAGTTGCGCTGCCGTCGTCCGCGATCAGGACTTCCAGCGCCGGGTACGTCTGCTGCGCCAGGCCTTCGAGGCAATAGGGCAGGTACGCCGTCCGCTCGTGGTGGGGGACAACGACGGAGACAAGAGGTCGAGGGCCTGCGACTCCGTGACTTCTTGAAGTGGGACGGACATCTTCCGGTGATTGCAGCCGCTGTTCTGGGAGCTGCCAGCCTTCCTGCTCGAACCAGTCGAGAAGGTGGGGGTCGTCGCAGATAATGGCGTCCGCCAGCTCGAGCGCCAGCCGCTCCACCATGATCGTCCCGAGGACACGCTTCGAGAGGAAGGGACTGCCGGCTTCCCTGAACGTTCGTAGCGTGGGCGCACGACATTCGACCACGATCGCCGTCGAATCGAAGTCCGCTCCGACCTGACGTGCTCGGGCGGCGCAGTACGCAAGGCCACCGGTGTCCGGGAAAACGATTGCTGCGAAATCGCGACCTCGGAGCGAGCAGTACGCCGCGTAGCTCTCAGTCAGATAGGGCGGCGTCACTTCGACGTCGAGCTCATCGGCGGCGATCAGCGAGACGTCGTCTCCTCGTGCCGTGAGCTCCTCCGCGACCGCACGCGCGCGTGACGTCGTGCCCTCAGCCTCGACAACCGCTACGAGGCGCGCCGTCGTGCCCGCTTCTTGCTCGGTCACACCCATTCGGATGCTCGAGCAAGCGGTACTTGCTCGTCGACCGCTTCGAGGTCTCCCAGCATGACCGCTTCCTCGTGCCGCAAGGCCCTTACGAGTCGCATCCCCACGATCCGGTCCAGCTCGTACGGAGGGAGGCCTCCGGCCGCGGGCGACTTCATCTCGATGTCGTCCGCAGAGAGGACTCGTCCTGCGGGGAGATCTCGGGCTGCAACGAGCGTCTTACCCATCTTTTCCAGGGGTTTTCGCTCGATCTCCAGCGGCCGCTTGACACCGTCGCCGAGCGCGGGCCGAACGCGGCGGAGATCACGCACGAGCTTGCGAAGTCCCTCGGGCATGAGCGAGAACGCGTGATCGGTGCCCTTCCACGCATGGTTGAGCGTGAAGTGCTTCTCGATCACGCGCGCCCCGAGCATGTAGGCGACGAGCGACATCGAGATGCCGTTCTGGTGATCGGAAAGGCCTACGACGGGGCCTGGGAACCGCTCGCGAAGCGTGCTGATGACGTTGAGGTTCAAGTCCTCGGTTTCACACGGATAGGCCGCAGTACACTGCATGAGGACGAGCCTCGGGTTGATCGGGAGCACGGTGTCAACCGCGCGTTCGACGTCGCCCATCGTCGCGCCGCCCGTTGAAAGAAGGATCGGCTCGCCGAACGCGGCAACGTGGCGAAGCAATGGGGTGTTCACGAGATCAGCGGACGCGATCTTGAACGCCGGGACTTCGAGCTCCGCGAGGAAGTCCGCGCTCTCGAAGTCGAACGCGGTGGCGAAGAAGGTGATCCCGATCGACTTCGCGTACCTTTGAAGCTCCACGTACTCGTCGTGCCCGAACTCGAGCGCCTCTCGATGCTCCCCGTAGGTTCGACCGAAACTGAACTCGTTCTCGTACGGCTGGTTGAAGAACTCCCGCGTGAAGAGCGTCCTGTTCGAGCGCTTCTGCAGCTTGATCGCATCGGCCCCGCACTCCTTCGCGGCCTCGATGAGCTGCTTGGCCTTGGCGAGGTCGCCCTGGTGGTTGTGCCCGATCTCGGCGATGACGTAGCACTCGCCTTCGTCGTGGACCTCCACTCCGTCGATCTCGATGCGTCGGTCGTCTCTCATCGGCGCTTGATGGTAGTCGTGCCTTCGGGGATCTGTTCCCGCAGGCGCGCGAGATCCGCTTCGACCAGCATTTGCACCAGACGTTCGAAGCCCACGTCACGGTCCCAGCCGAGTCGTTCACGTGCGCGAGATGGGTCGCCGACAAGCCGGTGGAGCTCCGCCGCTCCCCGCTGCAGCGCGGAGTCGACGCGGACGTGCTCCTGCCAGTCGAGGCCGACGTGGGCGAAGGCGGACTTCACGAGATCCCGTACGGAATGACTCTCGCCGGTCGCCACCACGTAGTCGTCCGGCTCGTCCTGCTGGAGCATCAGCCACATCGCGCGCACGTAGTCGCCCGCATAGCCCCAGTCGCGGCGCGCATCGAGATCGCCGAGAACGAGCTCGTCCTGGAGCCCGAGCGAGATGGCCGCGGCTCCGTGGGCGACCTTCCGCGGGAGAAACTCGAGCGGCCGGCGGGGCGACTCGTGGTTGTAGAGGATTCCGGAACAAGCGAAGAGCCCGTAGCGGTGGCGATACGAGCGCGCACTGAAGTGGGCGTAGGCCTTGGCGACGCCGTACGGAGTCACCGGCGCGAGCGGCGTCTCCTCCGTCTGCGGAGTCGAGACCGGGTCGCCGAATATCTCCGAGGACGAGGCCTGGTAAAACCGGATGGTCGGGTCGACGAGACGAATTGCCTCCAGGAGCGACGTTGCTCCCACGGCAGCAAACTCGGCGGTCTGCACAGGATGGTCCCACGACGCCGGTACGAACGACGGAGCCGCGAGGTTGTAGACCTCCGCGGGTCGTGACGCGCGAAGGGCTTGCGCAAGCGAGGTCTGATGGAGGAGGTCAGCCTCGTAGAGCTCGATCCGGTCCTCGATCCCGGCGAGGTTCTCGTACTGCGGCGACCCGGGCCGGACGAGCCCGACAACGGCGTAATCCGCCTCGAGCAGCAGCTCGGCCAACAATGAGCCGTCCTGCCCGCCGATGCCGGTGATGAGCGCACGCTTCACGCGCTCATTCTCTCTGCTGCATCGGCATACGCGGCAAGGGTCGCCTCCGTCACCGCGTCCCAGGAGAAGCGCTCTCGTGCCCGCTCACGGCCGGCTGAGCCCAGGCGCCGACGCAGCTCGGGGTCGGCGAGCAGCCGCTCGAGCGCCGCGCGGAGGGCGACCGGGTCCCTCGCGGGAACGAGGATCCCCGTCTCGCCGTCGACGACCAGGTCGCGGAGGCCGCCGACGTCGGTGGCGACCACCGGCCTCCCGTGCGCCATCGCCTCGAGGCACGCGACGCCGAAGCCCTCCCGGCGCGACGGGCAGGCGACGACGGCCGCGCGGGCGTAGAGGCCCTGGAGCTCGTCGTGACGGACGAAGCCGCGGGCCCCCGGCACCTGGCGCCGCAGCGGTCCGTCTCCCGCGACGACGAGGTTCATCCCCTTCGCGGCCTCGACGAGCTCGAGCACGCCCTTCTCCGCCGACAGGCGGCCCGCGTAGAGCACCTCGGGAGGATCGGCCTCGTCGCCGACCTCGGGCGGCAGGTCGACGCCACCCGGGATCACGCGCACGTCGCGGGCGCCGAGGAGCTTCGCCGAGTCGGCCAGCGCCGTCGAGGCCGCGACGACGAGGCGAGCGCCGGCGAGCACGCGGCGCGCGAGCCGCGGCGCGTGCTGCGCGAGCTCGACGTCCGTCCCCCAGACCTGGACGACGTAGGGCTTGCCGGTTCTGGCCGCGACCCACCCCGCGGGCAGCCAGTGCGCGTGCAGGAGGTCGGCTTCCGCGCGCCTCGCCGCGCGCACGAAGCTCGCGACGAGTGCCGGCAGCAGCAGCGACAGCCACGGGCGCCTGCGCAGGTTGCCGACGGCGCCGTGGCCGTAGGCGATCCCGTAGTGCCGGAACTGCTCAGGTCCGATCACCTCCACCTCGACTCCCCGCGCCCGCACGTGGTCGACGGCGTCCGCGACGAAGCGCCCCGCGGCGTCGCCGGGGAAGCGCGGGTACGAGGTCGTCAGGACGGCGACCCGCACTAGGGCGCTGCGTACTCGAGCGTCGCGTCAAGCCCGACGCTCTGTATCTCAGCGACGAGCTCGCGGCCAACCGCGAGCGTGCGGATCCCGTGAACGGCAACCTTCAAACGGCCGCAGGCGTCTCCCTCGATCTGCGAGCCTTTGAACCCTGCCTCGAGCACTCGCCGAAGCATTGCTGCGGCGTCCGCTCGCCTGTCGAAGCGGCCGAAGACAGCCTCGATATCGCCATCCTTCGTTGCGCGATGGACACAGTCCGTTCGTTCCGGAAAATGCGGGGCCCTATTGCCGAGGACGGCGACCGGATAGCCGATGGCGACCACGACCACGAGCGCCGACGGCGCAAGCAGGCGGATCATGTCTCCTCGCTCTGGAGAGAGCCCTTCTGCCACGCTCTCGCCAGGAGAAGCGGCGCAAGAGCGGATGTCAGAAGCACGAGTTCCCCGGTCAGGCGAATAATCGGATTCAGAGCAGGGTTCGTCGAGATGCCGAGGCTTGGGAATGCCCAGGTCGAGTATGTAAATGCCGCGACGGCGAAGATACCGATGAGGGTTGCGTACAGGGGCAGCGTACGGCCGCCTGCGGCGAAAGCAGCCAGGATCGCGACGACCAGGAGCGGCACGACCAAGAGCCAGATGTCGTAGTCGAATAGCGTGGTCAGCGCGAGCCGAAATGAGGGCCACGCGCGACCCAGATTCGAGAACAGTCCGGTTCCTCCGGCTTCGGGCCCCCCGCCGCCGAGGTGCCTGACGGCGAGTAGGGCCCGCCACGGCAGAGTCGCAGCCGCAGCCACAACGCCTACGGCAATCAGCCTTGGCCATGCAGCCCGGCGCTCGCGGGTTGTGACAACTAGGGCAGCGACGACAACGGAGGCGGCGAAGGCATAGCCCTCCCGCTTGGTCAGCATCGCTGCAGCAAGAACGAGACCTGCCGCCACGAGTTGCCAATCGTTTCGATCGATGAGCCACAGCGCTATGAAAAGCGCTGCGATCACGAAGAGCTCGTCGAGGAGAAAGTCGGCGGTCGGCTGATAGAGATGACCGACCACCTGGGGCGTGACGAGCATCAGGAACAACGGCGGCCACACGAAGATCGGTGAGACGCGACGAGAAAGGAGGCCGATGACCGCGGCTGTGAAACCAACGAAGAGGAACCAGAACTGCAGATGAAGAGTAACGACGTCCGGAGCGCCCATGAAATGGAAAGCTGCAGCCTCCAGCAGTGGGACTACGGGAGGGTAGGACTGGTTGATCAGCTCACGGAAGAACTGCTGGTCGAACCCTCCGAAGTAGTAGATCGCCTTTGCCTTCGGCACCCAGAAGGCCCAGGCATCGAACTCGTAAAGCCCGGCGAGCCGAGCGGCGCGGAAGGCCCCTTCGAGGTACACGACCGTCGCCGCCGCGAAGACTCCGCCCGCGATCGAGAGCCGCGGAACCCTGGGCCGTTCCAGTCGCCACGGGGGCAAGCGATGCCCCTTGCCGTGACCAAGGAGTGACGCGCATGAGATCAACGCCGCGGCTGTTCCGAGGATCGCCGGCAAGCCGAACGGAATCCCGACGACGACCTCGAAGACCCAGACGACGCTTGTTGCAGCGACACCGAGCATGTAGGCAACCCCTGAGAAACAGACAAGCTCGCCCCACGACGCCCAGCCCCGGAGTCCGAAGAGAATCCCTGTGCCGACCGCGAGAAGCAGCAGGTTGAGCGCCGCGAGGCCCGCAATCGCGTGCGCGCTCACTGCAGGCGTCCGATCGAGATTCCCTGGTCGTCCTGCCAGACGCTCGAGTATCGGCCTCCCAGCTTCGAGACGTCGCAGCCGTAGCAGATGATCCAACGCGCGTCGGCGGCCGTCCGCCTCGGCATCAGAAAGTAGCGGTACCAGGACTCCACGAAGGGCAGAGTCAACGAGGTTGCATTCTTGGGCGCAGTGCCCGTGACCACCCGATACCTCGCATTACGCGGAATGATCGCCTGAGCCTCGTATACGGCGGTCTGATCGGCCACGATGCCGTTCCCCCCTGCCACTTCGCGGTCCGAGAACGACAGCGAGCTGTTGTTGGATGCCGCTTCGTCAAAGTCCGAGAGTGCGCGCACGAGGTACACGGCGCCAAGCGCCACGGCGAGCGCGATGCAGAGAACGACACCTGCTCGCGCGATCTGGTTCATGCCGAAAGTCGGCGCCCGAACACGATCGGCAGCGCCAGCACGAGCACCGCGAACGCGTAGAAGTAATAGAACTGCATCGTCAGATAGAAGAGGTTCGCGGCCATCGTCCCCGCCAGCGCGGCCGTCATGCCCCACGCGAGCGGCCGGACCCTCCGGGCCAGAGCCTCCCCGCGCGCCTCGAGCTGCCGCCCCAGCTCACGCCCGGCGCGCAGACGCGCGAACAGATAGCGCAGGAAGAGAAAGAACACGACCGTCCCGACGAGCCCGGTCTCGACGATCAACGCGACGTAGAACGAGTGCGGGCCCCAGTTGGACTTCCCCGTCACGAACTCGTAGTAGACGGAGAACGTGTTCAGGCCGAGGCCGAAGAGCGGGTGGGAATGGATGATCTGCGGGATGAAGTCGTAGACCGCGAAGTGCGCGTTCTCCGAGCGCCCGCCCGTCTGCACGCGTGAGCGCACGAGCACCTCGAAGTAGTGCCGCCGCGACCACACGATCGCGAGCAGCACGACCGCGATGCCCGAGACCGGCACGAGCAGGGCGCGGGAGGCGAGGCGGCGCCGATAGGGGACGGCGAGGATGAGCAGGCCGACGCCGAGCCCGAGCAGCCCGCTCCGCGACAGTGTCGAGAGCATGACGAGGAAGAGGAACGCCAGCACGACTGCGAGCGGGACGCGCAGGCGATGCCCGCGCTCGAGCCTGAGGTAGACGGGCAGCAGCGCGAGCAGCGGGACGCAGAGCATCACCGCCAGGTGGTTCGGGTCGCCCGTGAGCGCGTTCGGACGGTAGATCGTCGCGCCCCCGACCGCGCCGTAGACGTTGATCGAGCTCGCGCCGCCCGTCAGCGGCGAGAGAATCCGCTGGTCGAGATTCACGCCCGCGCGCGCCGCGAGGAGCTGCAGCGCGCCGTAGGCGCCGTTCACGACGAGGCCGGCCGTGAGGGCGGCCACCGACCTCCAGTAGAACTCCGCCGACCTGCGCGCGAGGTACGCGACGCCGGCGGCGAGGAAGAGGAAGTGGAGGACGAACTTGACCATTCCCTTCAGCCACTGGTCGAGCGAGTCCTTGGTCTCGATGTTGAAGAACCCGATCAGGTAGATGAGCAGGAGGACCGCGAAGATCCCGAGCACGATCACGGTCGTGCGCGGGAACCTGGGGCGACCCCACTCGATCGCGAACGCGATCAGGAAGAGGATCGTCAGTACGTCAGAGATCCCGACTGCGCCCGCGACGTTCCAGTGCACCTTCTCCCACGTGACGCAGAAGAGCGTCGCGAGGAAGAGCGTGCCGGTGATCTTCACGAGACCAGCCCTCGCAGGACGTCGGCGAGCTCCTCGACCCGAGCGCCCCGCCCGAGGCGCTCCCGGTCCGAGGCGGACAGCGAGACTCCGTCGAGCGTGCCGGCTGCCCAGCGGCCGTGCAGGTCGGCGAGCGCTGCTCCGAGAGCGGCGACGTCGTCCGGACCGGCGACGACGCCGGCTCCGGTCTCCCGGATCAGCCGCGCCGCCTCGCCGTCCGGCGGCACCGCCGCGAGAATCGGGCGCTCGGCCGCGAGATACTCGAACACCTTCCCCGAGAGGACGCCCTTGCCGCGGCCGCCCGCTTCCGGGATCAGGAGCAGCAGCGCATCCGAGTCGCGCTGGAGCGCGAGAGCGTCGTGCCTCGGCGCGTACGGCAGCAGCTCGAGCCGCTCGCCGAGGTCGAGCGACTCGGCCCACTCGCGGTCGGAGGCCCTGAAGTCCCCGACGAAGCGGGCGACGACGTCCGTCAACCCTGACTCCGCCAGGGCGGTCAGGAACGGCCGCGGATCGCGCTTGCCGAAGAAGCTGCCCGTGTGGGTGATACGGAACCGGTCGCTGCGCCGGTAGGCCAGCCCGGCGAAGTCGTCGAAGTCGGCGCCGTTCAGGATCGTCGTCACCTCGCCGCCGGGCTCGAGCCCGCGCGCCTCGTCGGCGATCGCCTCCGACGCTGCAACGATCGCGTCCGCGCGCCGGGCGACGAGCTGCGCCACGGACTCGCTCACCTTCTCCTTCGCGCGAACGGCCGCACGCTCGACGTTCCGGTGCGGGTGTCTCGCGATCGAGTCACGCAGGTCCGCGACCCAGCGGACGCCGGTCACGGCCTTCACGGCCGCCCCGACGAGGTGCACCGAGTTCGGCGGCGACGTCGTGATCACGACGTCGATCCCGCTCGCCTTGACGATGCGGAGCGCGGCCGGGATCGCGGTCAGGTTCCAGCCGACGTTCTCGTCGGGCACGAGCACGCGCCGAGAGAGCGACAGCGCCTGGCGGGAGAGCCGGTCGAGCCCCTGCCGGCCGTGCAGCTCGTCGGCGAGCTTGCGCGAGCGCGGGCCGAGATAGCGCGCCCGGTGGATCCAGGCCTGCGTCGGCGGCGCGAGCCCGGGGTCGGCGTGGATCCACTTCGGGTCGTCCGGCGCGAGGACGTGCGTCTCGATCCCGTGCGCCGGCAGGTGCGTCGCGAACTTGAGCGGACGCTGGACTCCACCGCCGCCGCCGGGCGGGAAGTACATCGTCACCAAAAGGACTTTCATCCGGGGCGATGGTAGAGCGAGTAGCGCGCGTCCCTGTACGTGAGCTGCCAGGACGGCTGCACGTGGAAGCGGGTGCGGTCGACCACGAGCCAGGTCGCGTGGTAGCGGTCGAGGATCGCTTCGTTGCCGGTTCCGAAGAACCTGTTCACCGACAGGCGCCGCGTGTAGGGCCGGTTGGCCTTCGTGTCGGCCACGTGCGCCGGGGGCGCGGCCGCCACGTACACCGGCGCGAACGCGGAGATGCGGTAGCTCGTCTCCAGGTCGGAGAAGACGATCGCCCGCTTGGGAACCACTGTGCGCAGCTCGTGGAGGAGGCCGGGCGTGAGGGCGTAGCGGTCTGCCTTCGCCGGGGGGCTCCAGTTGCGCGACCCGTACACGACCACGGGCACGCAGAACAGGAGCACTGCCGCTCCCGCAAGCCAGCCCGCACGGTCGAGCCGGCGGCGAAGCAGTAACCCGACGACGATTGCGGCGAGGCCGCCGACCGCCGCGATCCAGGTTGCGGCGGCGGGGCCGCCGCCGCGGAAGCCGGGGCCGAAGTCACCGGGGAACGAGTGCTGCAACGCGATCCCGGCGGCCACCGCCACCGGGAGGACGAGGACGCTCGCCAGGCGCGCGAGGACGGCCGCGCCGCCCGCGAGCGCGAACGCGAACGGGATGAACCCGGCCGCCCGCCTCGCCTGGGAGACGGACACGGCGTCGGCGAAATGCGGGAACACCCAGACCAGCAGCTCGATCCCGAGCACCGCGACGGTGCCGCCGAGCACGAACGCGGCCCACCGCTGCCGGGCCGCGAAGGCCGCCAGGGGCACGACGGCCAGGGCGGCGACCACGACGGCGCCGCCGCGCGAGACGACCTCTGGCCGGAGCGCGTAGCGATGGAGTGAGTCGACATGTAGCTCGTCGGCGTACTTGACGAGCGCGCGCCTGAGCTCGGCGGCTTTCGGATCGTGCGACGCAGTCTGGCCAATGAGCGGCAGCAGCCATGCCAGCGCCGCGGCTGCCGGGAGGAACAGAGCCGCGAGCGCGGCCGGCGTGCTCCGCACGTCGGCCCGGGCGAGCAGCGCACGCGCGGCGAGGAACCCCACGAGCGGGATGCCGAGGAAGATCGCCGTGCTCGCATGCACGAGCAGCACTTCCACTCCGATCGCTGCCAGCGAGAGGGCGAGCGAGACGCCGGGATGACGCAGGAAGAGGAAGAACAGCGTCAGCGCCGCGGGGACGAGCACATAGCGGTCGACCGTCCCGGGCTGGGCGAGCAGCGTGAACGAGCCGCCGTGGCCGGGCGCGAAAGCCGCCGCCGAGATCGACGCCGCCAGGACTGCGACGCCCGCAGCGACCGACCGGAAGAGCGCGAGCCCGGCCTCGAAGACGACGGCGAAGGCCACGGGCGCCATCGCGCTCGGCTCGTGGAGAATGACCTGGGTCGGGTCGGCTCCGGCCAGCTTGCTCACGAGGGCGACGAACGCGTGCCAGAGCGGGAAGGCGTAGCCGGGGTGCAGCCCTCCGTCGGCAAACTCGTCGACCGAGCGGATGCGCAGCCCGCCCAGCTCGTCGAGCTTCCTCACCCGGCCGAGATGGAAGAACGCGTCCCCCGCGATGTGGCCGGCGACGTGCCAGAGCGCGATCCCGAAGGCGAGGCCGGCGAGCGAGACGACGAGGGTGCTGAGCGGCGTCGGCCCCGACACGACCCGCAGCGCGAACGGCAGCGCGACGACGGCGATCACGGCCAGCACGACCAGGGCGAGCCAGATCGAGCTGTGCACGACGAAGACGATCAGGAGAGACGGGGCGAGGGCGCCGAGGCTCCATGCGACCGTCGCCGAGGCGCCTCGCAGCCGCAGCCCGCGGGCGATGAGGGCGCCCGGGATCAGGAGGACGAGCGACGCGGCGACCAGGCGCAACCAGAGGCCCGCCCCATAGGCCGGCAGCAGTCGCGCCACGCCGAGAAGCGGCAGGGAGAGCAGGAGGATGGGCGCGCCGCTAGCGCGGCGGCGCAGTGCCCACACGGCCGTTCCATTCGTCGGCGAGCTCACGGAGGCCGGGCCCCGAGACGCGCCACGAGTCACGCGCATGCAGCCGCATGCGCGCGCCGAGCCCCGGGCTCCTCCGGGCCACCGGCGAGAGCGCGGCGCGGGCGGCGTACTGGGCTCCGGTGGCGAGCGCGGCGACCCGGGCGCCGGGACCACTGTGGTGCTTGCGCCAGTAGCGGTGCCGGCTCCGCCACATCTCGTTGATCCGCCGCTCCGGGATGCCCGCGCTGAACTGCGACTCGTGGTGCACGACCGTGGCTCCCGGAAAGTAGTGCACCTCCCAGCCGGCCTGCCTGAGCCGGAGCTGCAGGTCGACCTCCTCCGAGTAGAGGAAGAAGCCCTCGTCGAAGAGGCCCACCTCGGCCAGCGCCTCCCTGCGCAGCAGGAGCGCCGCACCCATCACCCAGTCGACAGGGTGCGGCGCGCTTCCGTGCGACTGCTTCACGCCGACCTTTCCGAGCGTCGCGAGCCCGACCGTGGTCACGAGCGGCGTCGGGAAGCGCCAGGCCGAGTCCTGCTGCCGTCCGTCGGGATAGACCAGCCTCGGCCCGAGCGCGGCGACCCTGGGGTGCGCGTCGAGATACGCGACGAGACGGCCGAAGCCCCAGTCGCCCGCGGTCGTGTCCTCGTTCAGGACGTAGACATACCGCCCGCGCGTGACGCGGATGACCGTGTTGTGGTTCGCGCCGAAGCCGGCACGGAACTCCTGCGGGATGACGCGCACGGCGGGGAATCGCTCACGCACGGCCGCGACAGAGCCGTCCTCCGAGGCGTTGTCGAGAACCACGATCTCCGCGCCGGCGCCCTCGAGAGACTCGAGGCACGCGAGCAGAAGCTCGCGGCTCTGTGTGTTGACGATCGAGACGGAGAGATCGGTCAACGTGCGAGGCCGCGGGCGACGAGCGCCTCGCGCGCGGCGTCTACGGAATCCGCTGCCTCCTGTCCCTCGAGCCACGACAGGAGCTCCCGCATCCCGGCCTCGAAGGGGATCTCGGCGCGGAAGCCGAGCAGCTCCTCGGCGAGGCGCGTGTCGGCGTAGCAATGACGGATGTCCCCGGCGCGGAACTCGTTCTTGACCTCGGGCTCGATCTGCTTGCCGAGCCCCTCGCCGATCACGCGCGCGACGTCGACCACCGAGGTCGGCACGCCCGTGCCGACGTTCACCGTGCGGCCGTCGGCTCCGTCGCCCTCGAGCGCGAGCGAGCAGCAGCGGGCGATGTCGCGGACGTCGACGAAGTCGCGGGTCTGCCGCCCGTCCTCGAACACGACCGGGGGACGGTCGTTGATCAGTCGCGAGGAGAAGATCGCCGCGACGCCGGTGTACGGATTCGAGAGGGCCTGTCGCTCGCCGTAGACGTTGAAGAACCGCAGCGCGACGGCCGGGATCCCGTAGGCCGCGCCGGTGGCGAGGAACATCTCCTCGTGGTCGCGCTTGTTGATCGCGTAGATCGAGGTCGGCCTGAGCGGCTTCGCCTCGGAGGTCGGCTCCGGCTCGAGCGGCGAGCCGTCGTCGGCGAGCAGGTCCCACTTGCGTTCGGCGAGCTGCGACTCGGGCCTGAGCCAGGGTGCGATCCCCGACTCGCCCGTCTTCGGGTTGCGGTACTGGCCCTCTCCGTAGATCGACATCGACGAGGCGACGAGCAGCTTGCCGATCGCGTCCCGCCTTGCGACCGCCTCCTCGAGGACAACCGCGGCCCCGATCGCGTTGATCGACGTGTAACGCTCGATCTCGTACATCGACTGGCCGACGCCGACCGCCGCCGCGAAGTGGACGACGGCGTCGATGCCGTCGAGCGCCCGCGCGACCGCCTCGTGGTCGCGAACGTCGCCGACCTGGAGCTCGACGGCCGGGCCGAGGTAGTCGGGGCGCTCCCCGCCGGGATGAACCTGGGGATCGAGGTTGTCGAGCGCCCGCACCGCATGCCCGTCGGCGAGCAGCCGGTCGGCGAGATGCGAGCCGATGAAGCCGGCGCCGCCGGTGATCAAAACACGCATGGCAGCGGCGGAGGCTATCTCAGCTCGGGCGCGCGCGGCCGAGACACGCCGCGCAGGTTTTCGACCGCGAGAATGACCGCGCCGGGCAGCGCGAGACCCACCGTCACGACGAAGAACAGGAATCCGGTTGCGAGCGCGGCCTCCTTCTCGACGCCGAGCTGGCCGAGGAAGCTGACGAAGAAGGCCTCGCGCACCGCGATCCCGTTGACCGTGAACGGAACGAGCAGGACGAGGAAGAGCAGCGGGCCCATGACGTAGTACGGCCGCGGAGAGAGGTCGACACCGACAGCGCGCCCGGCCATCCAGATTGCGAGGACCCGCACCGACTGGACGGCGAGGGTCAGCACGGAGATCCAGACCATCAGCCGCACGTGCCCGCGGAAGACGTGGACGCCTTCATAGAGGGCGCGCAGCGGACGCTCGAGGCGCATGCGCCTCAGGAGCGGGACGAACTGACGCAGCGGGCCCCGCGCCGAGCGCGAGAAGAAGAGGACGGCGAGCACGAGCGTCCCGACGACGAAGACGGCCTCGATCCAGAGGTACGCGCCGACGTTGTAGCGGCCGATCGCGAGCGCGAACCCGATCGCCGCGAGCACGAGCGTGGCGACGCCGCCAAGCGCGCGCTCGAGCAGAACGATCCCGCTCGTGTCCCCGAGCCGGCCGGGATGACGACGCGCGGTCTCGAAGATCCGATACGCATCGCCCCCGACGGCGCTGGGCAGAACCTGCCCGGCGGTGTACGAGGTGAGGTACGTCCTGTTCAGCCAGCCGAGGCGCTCACGGATCCCGCGCGCCTCGAGCAGCTTCTGCCATCGGTAGGCCATCGGCGGAACGCCGCCGATCATGATCGCGAGCGCGCCGAAGAACCAGCCGAGGTGCGAGTGGACGACGATGTCCACCGTCTTGTGGACGTCGAGCTTCCAGAGGATGTAGGTGAGGCAGCCGCCCGTGATGGCGAGCGTCAGGAGGATCCTGACGAGGCGCCGCCTCGTCATCGGTTGAAGCGCTCGTGCACGCGGTGCAGCGCGGCGATCACGTCGGCGATGTCGTCGTCCGAGTGCGCCGGAGAGAGCGGCAGGGAGAGGATCTCGGTGCCGGCTCGTTCCGCGAGAGGAAGCGGCGGCTGGTCCGGATAACGCTCGCGGTAGTAGGTCAGCGTGTGCACCGGCAGGAAGTGGATCGAGGTGGAGATGTTCTCCTCCTTCAGCGCCTCCATGTACCGGTCGCGGGAGGCCCCGGCGCGATCCGCGTCGATGCGGACGATGTAGAGGTGCAGCGCGTGCAGGTCGCGCTCGTCCCGCGCGAGCGGCGTGACGCCGTCGAGGCCCGAGACCGCCTCGTCGTAGGCCGCGAACTGGCGCCGGCGGATCTCCGCATGCCGCTCGACCTTGTCGAGCTGGCACAGCGCGATCGTCGCCAGCACGTCGGAGAGATTCGCCTTGTAGCCCGGAACCGGGATGTCGTAGAGAGAGCCGTGGCCGCGCCGCATGAGGCGGAGGTCGAGCACCGCCTGCGCGATCTCGTCGCTCTGCGTCGCGATGAGGCCGCCCTCGCCCGCGGCGATGTTCTTCGTCGCGTAGAGAGAGAAGCACGTGATGTCGGTGATCGCACCGACCTTGCGGCCGCGGTAGCGGCTTTCCGCCGAGTGGGCGGCGTCCTCCACGACCGGGAGGCCGAGGGCGAGCAGCGGGTCGAGGTCGGCCGGCTGGCCCGCGAGGTCGACGGGCAGGATCACCTTCGTCCGGTCGGTGACCGCGGCCGCGACGAGCTCGGGGTCGATGTTCAGGTCGCCGTCGCGAACGTCCACGAAGACCGGCGTGGCACCCGTGTGCACGATCACGTTCGCGGTTGCGGGCCACGTGATCGGCGTGGTGATCACCTCGTCACCCGGCCCGACTCCGAGCGCGACGAGCGAGAGGTGGAGCGCTGCGGTGCCCGAGGCGAGCGCGAGCACGTGCTCCGCCTCGAGGAACTCCGCCATGCGGCGCTCGAGCTCCGCGGCGCGCGGGCCCGTCGTCAGCCAGCCGGAGCGGAGCGTCTCGGCGACGGCGGCGATCTCCTCGTCGCCGATCGCCGGCGGCTGGAAGCCCAGCATGGTGTCGCGGCGCGCGCGGTGTTCGGATTCAGACGAGAGCTTCGACATCAACCGTCTCGAATCGAATCGTCGCCTCCGCGGCCGCCGCCCGCTCCAGCGCCTCGTCCCTGTTGCCGGCCGACCGCGAGGACCGCGCCCGCCCGGTCGGCGCCGCGCCGCAGCTCTCCGAAGCGGTGGCCGCGCCGCCGGTAGACCCTGATCCCGCGTATGCCCTCGAGCGCGAAGGCCTCCTCGACGCCGGTGACCGCGCGGAGCTCCCCGGGCGGAGGCACGAGAAAGCGAACGCATGCCCCGCCGACCTGGGCCGAAGGCGTGAGCGCCGCAGGCGGGATGTCCTCTCCCAGAGCAGCCGAGAGCGCGACGCCGTTGAGGTCGACGCCGAGAGCGACCCGGCACAGCTCGGCGTCGTGGCCGCCGCCGAGCCGCGCCGCGAGCTCGCCGACGCGCGCGCCGTCGGGCCCGACGAGCACCTGCGTGTAGCTGGGGCCGTCCTCGATCCCGAGCGACGCCGCCGCCGCCGCCGCGGCCTCGACGGCCGCTCCGATCTGCGTGGGCTCGAGGTCGCTCGGCCAGACGTGAGTGAGCGCGACGCCGAACGCGGGCAGCGGGGCGGTCAGCCGGTCGGTGACGGTCAGCGGGTTGAAGCGACCGCCCGCCGAGAACGCGTTGACCGTCACCTCCTGCCCGCTCACGTGCTCCTCGACGAGGAGCGTCGCGGTCCTCGAGGCGTCGAGCGCGATGCGCACGGCGTCCTCGACCTCTTCCGCGGACCTGACCAGCGTGAGACCCCGCTGGCCCTGCCGGTCCGGCGCCTTCACCACGCAGGGAAACCCGATCTCCTCGGCCGCCGCGGTCGCCTCCTTCGCCCCGGAGCAGACGCGATAGGACGGCTGCGGGACGCCGGCCTCGGCGAAGCGCTCGCGCTGTCGGAGCTTGGACGTCGACAGCGCGGCCGTCTCCGGGCTGATCGGATGAGGCACGCCGAGCCGTTGGCTGACGCGCGCCGCGATCGCGACGGGCCAGTCGATCCCGGGGGCGATCAGGCCGTCGACCCGCTCCGCGCCGGCCAGGCGCTCGATCCCGCTCTCGTCCTCCGTCGAGACGATGGCGCGCCGGTCGGCGTAGCGGAATCCCGGGGCCGAGGGGTCGCGGTCGAGCGCGATGACGTAGAGCTCACGGGCGCGTGCCGCCGCGAGCAGGCCCAGCTGCGCCGGCCCTGCCCCTAGGACGAGGAGACGCTTGCCCGGGTTTCGGTCTCGAGAATCCCCCGCCACCACGCCTCATTGTCGCGGTACCACGCGATGGTGCGCGCGAGGCCTTCCTCGAACGACGTGCGCGCCCGCCAGCCGGTCAGGCGCTCGATCTTCTCGGTCGACCCGATGTGACGGTCGACCTGGCCGAGCCGCTCGGGCACGTGCGTCTTCAGTGCCGCCGGCTTGCCGAGCGCGCTGAGCACGGCGTCCGCGATCTCGTTCACCGGGATGTCGATGCCCGTCGCGACGTTCAGCACCTCGCCGGCGACGTTGTCGAGCGGAGCGGCGATGACGGCCTCGATCGCCGCCGCGTCGTCGTCCACGTAGAGCCAGTCGCGGCTCGCGTGCCCGTCACCGTGGATGGTCAGCTCCTGGTCCTGAAGGGCCTGCGTGATGAAGCGCGGCACGACCTTCTCCGGATGCTGTCTCGGGCCGTAGTTGTTGAACGGCCGCACGATCACGACGGGAAGCCCGTAGGTGACGTAGTAGGAGTAGGCGAGGCGGTCGGCGCCGGCCTTCGTGGCCGCATACGGGCTGCGTGGGTTGAGCGGGTGGCGCTCGTCCATCGGCGCGCTCTCGGCCGTCCCGTAGACCTCGCTCGAGGAGAAGAGGATGAAACGCTCGACGGGCGAGTAGCGGGCCGCGTCGAGCAGGATCTGCGTCCCCTCGACATTCGTCGTGACGAACTCGCGCGCCCCTTCCTCGATCGACTTCTCGACGTGCGACTCGGCCGCGGCGTTGACGATCACGTCCACCTCCGAGACGACGTCGCGGACGAGGTCGGCGTCACGAATGTCGCCGTGGACGAACGAGAGCCGCTCGTGCGACATCGCGCCCTCGAGGTTCTCGACGTTCCCCGCGTAGGTGAGCGCGTCGAGCGAGATCACCTCGTACGGCGTCTTCGCCAGGAGGTGGTGGATGAAGTTGGACGGGATGAATCCCGCCCCTCCGGTTACGAGGACGCGCTTCGCCACGGCGCGAAAGCTAGCGCTTTCGCGCGCATCGCAGGCGGCTGCGTCGCGGCCCGACCCGCCAGAGGCACAAGAGCCGGAGGCTAACGCGAGCATGGCCGCGTTAGCCGAAGGCGGGTTCGCGGGGCGGGGACGCGTAAGCGCCACCGCCCCGAGGACCACCCGCTAGCGCGCACCCGTAAACCCACCAAAAGCGCGCGGGCTTCGCTCGCGTGCGCTCTCCGCGAAGCGGCGTAGTGAGGATCCGAACGAAAGCGAAGCTTTCGTTCGGGATTAGAGCTCCCGGTCGACCGTGTAGAGCGGGCGGCCCTCGACGTCGCGCTGGATGCGGCCGAGATACTCGCCCACCAGGGCGAGAAGGAAGCCCTGGATCCCGAGGACGAACAGCACCGCCACCCCGCCGAACAGCGGCCCTGGGAAATTAGACCTGTCGATCCAGTAGACCACGCCGTAGGCCCCGAGCGCGGTCGCCAGGAGGGAGCAGACGACCCCGAGCGTGACCCCGATCCACTGGATCGGCTGAGGCCAGAAGCCAACGAGCACGTGCAAAGCCATCCGGACGAGCCGCAGAGGCGAGTACCGCGACGGCCCGAGCCGCGCCGCGTGGGCGACGTCGACCTCGACGACGCTCGCACCGCCGGAAAGGACGAGCGCTTTCGTGAACTTCTGCCTGCCGATGGAGCCCAGCATCGGCTCGACCGCCGCCCGCCGATATGCGTTGAAGGCGCAGCCGAAGTCAGAGAGGGGAACACCCGTGAAGCGGCGCAGCATGCCGTTGATGAGCCGGGACGGAAGGGCCCGCCCGAGCGGATCCTGGCGGGCGTGTCTGCGGCCGCTTGCGACGTCGTTGCCGGCCTCGACCGCCTCCACGAGCCGGGGGATGTCCTCGGGGGCGTTCTGCAGATCGCCGTCCATCGTCACGACGACATCGCCGCGCGCCCGCGAGATGCCGGCGTGCATCGCGGGATGCTGCCCGAAGTTGCGCTTGAATCGCACGGCCCGCACGCGTGTGTCCCCGTCGTGGATCCGCTCGAGCGCAGCGAAGGTCCCGTCGGTCGAGCCGTCGTCGACGAAGATCAGCTCGAAGGAGCGCGGCCCTGCGTCGAGCGCCGCGAGCGTCCGCCGGTAAAGCTCTTCGACACAGGCGACCTCGTTGTAGAGCGTGACGACGACCGAGACGTCCGGCGCCGGCGTCTCCGCCTCGACGTCGTGCTTGCCCACCACCGCCTCGATTTCCGTCATCGCAGGACCGAAACGATACGGGCGGCAGGCGCCGCCCGTATCGAAACTGCTGCGATCTGTCGCCGCTAGGCCGCTTCGGCGAGCGCGACTTCCTCGGTCTCGACGAGCTCGACCTCAGCCGCCCGCTTCCGCGTGGGGATGAGGAAGGCCGCGACCGCGCCAAGCAGGACGATCGACGCGCCGATCCACAGCGCCGGCGTCATCCCGTTGACGAACGTGGTGCCGCTGCTGTAGCCGCCGTAGTGCGACCAGACCGAGGCGAGCACTGCGATGCCGAAGACGCCGCCCAGCTCGCGGATCGCGTTCTGCGCTCCCGACGCCTGTCCCTCTTCCTCCGGCCTGACGGCCGCGAGGACGACGTTGGCGACCGGCGCCCAGAACATGGCCATTCCGATGCCCGAGACCATGAACGGCGCGACGAGGTCCACGTAGGGCGTCGTCGGGGTCGACACGGCCGCGAGCGAAGCGAGGCCGCCGGCCTGGAGCACGAGGCCGATGCCCATGAGCCGTGCGCCGCCGATGCGGTCGGAGAGCGCACCGGCGACCGGCGCGATGAACATGGGCATGATCGTCCACGGAAGGATCCGCAGCCCGGAGCCGATCGGCGAGTAGCCCTGGACCGTCTGGAAGAACTGCGACAGGAGGAAGATCGAGCCGAACATCCCGAAGAACATCAGCAGGGACGCGACGTTCGCCAGCGCGAAGACGCGGTTCCGGAAGAAGCGCATCGGCAGCATCGGTGCCTTCGCGCGCAGCTCCCAGGCGACGAAGAGCGCGACCACGATCGCGCCGCCCGTCAGCGCCACCACGATCTCGGTCGACGCCCAGCCCTGGCTGTTCCCGCGCACGAGCCCCCACACGATCCCCGTCAGGCCCACACTGGCAAGTGCGAGACCCGGCAGGTCGAGTTTGTTTGCGGGGCCGTGAGTCTCGTCCAGCCGCCGCAGCGCGAGCGGGATCAGGACGACGCCGATCGGGACGTTGAGCCAGAAGATCCAGTGCCAGGAGATGCCGCTGACGACGGCGCCGCCGACGAGCGGGCCGAAGGCGACCGCGAGCCCGGCGATTCCGCTCCACGCGCCGATGAAGGCTCCACGGCGGTTCGCCGGGACGCCGGCGCTGAGGATCGTCAGGGTCAGAGGCGTGACGATCGCCCCGCCGACTCCCTGGGCGGCGCGGGCGGCGATCAACACGCCGGCAGACGGCGCCAGCGCCGCCGCGGCCGAGGACAGCGTGAAGATCCCGAGACCGACGGCGAGCATGCGGCGGCGTCCGAACCTGTCGCCCAGCGCGGCTCCCGTCAGGAGCAGGACGGCGAAGGTCAACGTGTAGGCGTTGACCGTCCACTCGAGGCTCTCGATCGATGCGTGCAGGTCCTTCCGGATCACCGGGATCGCCGTCGTCACGACGAGGTTGTCGAGGGTGGCCATGAAGACGGCCGCCGAAGTGATCGCAAATGTCCACATGGTTCGGGTCTTGGCTGTCATGGGGTCCTCCTTCGGGTGCTCGTCTCGATGGTGCGCCACGGCAGATCGCCGGCGAAGGCGGCTGTCTGGCGTCTGGGGGTACGGCTAACCGGCATCTGCTTGTGAGTAGTCACTTACTTAGAGAGGAAAAAAAGACGCTCAGACGTCCTTGCTGCAGCCGTCGATGAGGCGTTTTGCCCAGCCGGCATCCGCCTGGAGCAGGTCCATCGACGCGACCACGTTGAGAAGCATCCCCTTTGCGAAGAAGTGGGCGACGCGGTCCGAGGGCAGTCCCGAGGCCCGCTCGACGTACTCGACCATCTCGCCGTATCCCTTGCGCACGACCTCGCGGATCTCGGGGTCGCCGCTGGCCGCATACGCCTGCATCTGGGCGTGGAGGTAGGTCGGGTTCGCCAGCCGCTCGGTGTACGCCGCGCCGATCGCCTCCAGCACTGCTTCGCCCTTCAGGCCGGCGGCGGCCGTGCGCATCATCTCGAGCGTGCCGCGCAGGCACCGCTCTGTGGTGGCCATGAAGAGCGCCTTCTTCGTCCCGAAGAGCCGGAAGACGTAGGGCTGGGAGATTCCAACTGCCCGGGCGATCGCCTCGGTGGAGCCGCCGTCGAGGCCGTGGGCGGCGAATTCCGCCATCGCCGCCTCGAGGACCTCCTCCCGGCGCGCCTCGGCGGTCTTCCGTTCGGTGACGACCATTCGCGATTCTTAGCTACTACTCACTAACTTGTCAAGTCACTTCGCCAGCAGAGCCATGCCGCGGGCGAGCCGCACCGGGTGCCTGCCCTCCTGAGCGGCGAAGCGCGCGAATGCCTCGGTGGAGTTCACGTCGTCCGAGAGGAGGACCCCGCCCGGCTTGAGGCAAGGCCAGGCCGCGTTGAACTCGAACCACATGCAGTCGAAGGAGTGCTCGCTGTCGTGCATGAAGGTGTCGATCGGGCCGAGGCGCTCGAGCAGCGGCGGCAACGCCTCCTGGCTCCGGCCGAGGATCAGCGTCCAGCGCTCCTTCAGACCGGGTGGGATCAGCCATCCCGGCTCCGAGCCCGGGGGGATGCCGGCGCGGCCTTCCCCCTCGTAGAACGTCCCCGGCTCGTAGTCGCGGCCTGCCTCCCGCGGCAGGTCGACGGAATGGAGGTGCCCGGCGCCGTTCTCCTGGAGCGCGAGCAGGGCGAACGCGGTCGAGAACCCGTTCGCGACACCCGTCTCGACCGCGATCTCCGGCCGGAGCTTGCGCATGACGGCGTAGAGATACATCCCCTCCGTGTAGCCGATCGCCCCGAGCGAGTGGCCGTCGCCGCGCTGGACGACCGCCGCCTGGTGCTCGCGCCCCTTGTCGAGGAGGTGCTCCGGCAGTCCGCTCCGGCTCACCTCGCGCTCGTACTCGGCGAGCACGCGGGCACCGCCGAGGAAGCGGGCGACCTCGTTCCTGATCGAGCGGGCCTCGAGCAGGCGGCCGGGGTGGCGCGCGTTGCGCGACGCGCGGTAGAGACGTCGTTTCAGCCCGGCCGGCACGGCCGCGGATCGTACCCTTGGGCCGTGGACGCTCGGGTTCTTCACCTTCCCGTCAACCTGGCCGGCACCGGCTGGGCGCACGTCAACGCCCTCCGGCGCAAGGGCGTCGACGCGCGGCTGCTCGTCTTCTGGCCCCAGAAGTGGCGGCCCGACGAGTACGACATCGACCTCGACCTGCCGCGCAAGGGATTCCTCCGGCAGCAGCTCGTCCAGTGGCGCGCGCTCGCCAAGTACCTGCCCGAGACCGATCTCTTTCACTTCTACTTCGGGAAGACACTCGTCCCGAAGTCGCTGAACATGCCGATCCTCCACGCGACACGGAAGAAGTCGGTGATGCACTTCCTCGGCGACGACATCCGCGGGAAGCGCCCGGAGGAGCTCGAGTACCGCAAGAAGTTCGACGCGTGCATCGTCGGCTCGTACGCCGCCACGCGCTGGGTCCCCGACGGGATCGTCGTCCCGCCGGGGCTCGACCTGCGCGAGTACGAGCCGGTGCCGGCCGTCGAGCGCGAGCGGCCGCTCGTCGTGCACGCGCCCTCGCATCTGGAGAAGAAGGGGACGAAACACGTGATCGCCGCCTGCGAGCAGCTGCCGGTCGACCTCGACGTCGTGCACGGCGTCCCCCACGACGAGGCCGTGGAGCGGTTCAAGCAGGCGGACATCGTCGTCGACCAGATGCACTATCTCTGGCACGGCGTCTTCGCGATCGAGTCGATGGCGTACGGAAAGCCGGTCGTGACGCATCTCGACGAGACGGCGGTACGTCAGACGGAGGAGGCTTTCGGCGTGAAGGTGCCGATCGTCCCCGCGACGAAGGACGATCTCGTGGAGAAGCTCCGCCCGCTCGTCGACTCGTTCGAGCTGCGCAAGCGGCTGGGCGTTGAGGGGCGCGCGTACGTCGAGCGCGTGCACGACCTGGACAAGGTCGCCGACCGGTTCATCGAGATCTACGAGTCGATCCTGTGAGCGGAAGCAGGAGCTGATGTTCGAGCGGATCAAGGAGCTCCTGCGCCACTCGGCGGTGTACGGCCTCGGCTCGATCGTCGCCCGCATTCTCGGCGTGCTGCTCCTGCCGCTGTACACGCGCTATCTGTCGCCCGGCGACTACGGCCTGATCGAGACTCTGGTCGCGCTCTCCGCGGTGCTGACGGCGCTGGTCGCGCAGGCGATGAAGAGCGCCTTCTTCCGCTTCTACTTCGACTCGGCCGAGCACGCGCGCCGCCTGGTCGTGATCCGCACCGCGTTCTGGTACGTGATGGCGGCCTCGACCGCCGTGCTCGTCGCCGGCGTCGCCCTCTCGCGGCCGATCTCGTGGCTCCTCTTCGGACAGCGCAGCCACGGCAGCCTCGTCATCGCCGCCTTCGTCGGCCTGTGGGCCGCCCTCAACTACGAGCAGCTCACATCGCTCTTCAGAGTCGAGCAGCGCTCGAGCGCGTACGTCGTCGCGACGCTCGCCAACGTGGCGATCACGATCGCCGCCACCGTGCTGCTCGTCGTCGTGCTTCACAAGGGACCGCTCGGCGTCCTGGTCGGGAACTTCACCGGCACGCTGCTCGTCTACGCAGTCCTGCTCGCGTACAGCCGCCACGCGCTCGGGTTCCAGTTCGACCGGAAGCTCTACCGCGCGATGAACCGCTTCGGCCTGCCGCTCGTCCCGTCCGCGGTCGCGCTGTGGCTGACGAACTTCAGCGACCGCTTCTTCCTCGTGAAGCTGACCGACGTGCACGAGGTCGGCCTGTACTCCATCGGTGTGCGCGTCGCGTCGGCGATCGTGCTGCTGCTGACGGCGTTCCGGCTCGCGTGGCCCGCGTTCGCGTACTCGATCGAGGACGACCGCGAGGCGGGGCGGACGTACAGCTTCGTCCTCACCTACGTCGTCTACGTCTGCTGCTGGCTCGCGCTCGCGCTCGGCCTGCTCGCTCCCTGGATCGTGCGGCTGATCACGACGCGGCCTTTCTATCCGGCGCAGAACGTCGTCGCCCCGCTCGCCTTCGGCGTCGCGGCGTTCGGGGCGTACGTCGTCGTCCAGATCGGCACGGGCCGGTCCCGGCAGACGCGCTCGAACTGGCTCGTCACCGGGCGTGGCGGCCGTCCTGAACATCGGGCTCAACCTCGACGCTGATCCCGCCGTTCGGCCGCATGGGAGCCGCGGTCGCGACCGTGGCTGCCGTACAGCCTCCTCTTCGTGGCGATGGCCTGGCGGGCGCAGCGGGTCTTCCCGGTCGAGTACCAGTGGCGCCGCGTCGCGACGCTGGGCGCGGCGGCGGTGGGCCTGACTGTGCTCGGGAAGCTCGTTCACGCGCCGCTGGCGCTCGCACTGGGCCTGACGTTCGCCTACCCGATCGTCCTCGCCCTGCTCGGCTTCTACCTCCCGGCCGAGCGGCAGCGCCTGCGCCGGCTCTTGCCTATCCTCGGGCGATGAACGTCCCGGCGGCCGCCCTCGGGGCCGTGTCGGTTTCCTCTTCACGGCGAACGGCGGCTGAGAAGGCCACCGCCGCAGCGCTGAAGCCGGCGGCGATCGCCAGGAAGACAACGCGCATGCCGACGTGCTGGAGGGCCTGACCGATCGCGAGGAAGCCGAGCGGCCCGATCACCACCGAGATCGTCATCACGGCGGTGATCACCTTCGGCCGGAGAGCTTCCGGCGCGCGCACGGTCAGGATCGCCAGCACCGGCGCGTTGACGAGCGGCGCGCACAGCCCGAACGCCGCGAGCACGACGATCACCGCGGGCCACGGCAAGGTGATCGCGAGCAGCCACAGCGGGACAGCCATGCCGAGAATCGCCAGGCCTGCGAGCCTCGTCAGCTTGACGCGCCGGACGACCTGAGCGGCGACGAGGCTGCCGACCAGCGCACCGGCGCCGAAGGCGGCGAAGAGGAACCCGAGGATCTTCGCGTCCGCGTCGAAACGGCGGACGACCAGCACGGGCATCATCGCGAAGAGCCCCTGCGCAGAGAAGTTGACGAACGCGGCGGCGGCCAGCAGCGGGCCGAGCAGCCTGTCGCGCACGACGTAGCGCAGGCCGGCGAAGACGCCGCGAGAGGACTCGTCACCGGGGACGCGGCCGCCTGCGCGGACGAACGTCGCGATCACCAGGAACGAGAAGGCGTACGTCCCGGCGTCGACGAGCAGCACCGCGGGCGCCGAGATCCACGCGATCAGCAGGCCACCGAGAATGGGCCCGCCAAGCTGGGCGAGCTGCGTCGCCGCCTGCACGAAGGCCGAGCCCTGCGCGACGAGCTGCTCGTCGTCGCCGACCACCTCGGGGAGGATCAGCCGCGAGGACGCGTAGTAAGGCGCCATGAAGCAGCCCAGCAGGAACGTGAACCCGAGGAGCAGCCCGAAGCTCAGGTGGCCGGTCCAGTGGAGGATCGGGATGCTGGTCATGAGCGGCGCCCTGACGGCATCGGCGAGGTTCATCGTCCTCTTCGCGCCGAGCCGGGCGATCAGCGTGCCCGCCGGGACGCCGAGCAGGCCGACCGGGAGCAGCTCCGCGGCGAGGACCCAGCCCATCCGGGCGGTCGATCCCGTCGTGATGAGCACGAACCACGGGAGCGCGACGAACGTCATGGCCGAGCCGGTGAGCGAGACCAGCTCTGCGACCAGGACGGCAGCTAGCGAACGGTTTCTGAGCATCTCCATCAGCGGCGAGATAATAAGACGTACGTACGGTTTTGTAAAGTAGGGACATGCCCAAGGTGTCGGAGGAGCATCTCGAGGCCCGCCGGAAGCAGATCCTGGCCGGTGCCCGCCGGGCTTTCGCCCGTCACGGCTACGAGGGCGCCACCGTGTCGAGGCTCGAGGAGGAGATCGGTCTGTCCCGCGGCGCGATCTTCAACTACTACCCCGACAAGTGGGCTCTCTTCTTCGAGCTCGCGGCGCGAGACCAGCACGAGCTCCTCACGATGATGATGGAGCAGGGGCTCGACGCGACGCTCCGCCACATGCGGACGGAGAGCCCCGACTGGCTGGCGGTCTACATCGAGGTCACGCGCCGGCTGCGCGGCGATCCCGGGCTGATGGAGGCCTTCCAGCAGCGGGGCGGCGAGGAGATGCAAGCACGGGTGAAGGCGTGGCTCGAGGACCTGCACGGGTCGGGTGTCCTCCGCAACGACGTCTCCCTCGAGGCGGTTGTGGCCTTCATCAACATCGTCGCCAACGGAGCGGCGCTGGCCACCTCGCTCGGGCTCGACTGGGACGCCGAGGCCCTCGTGCGACTGGTCCACACCGGCATCGATCGCCAGCCTCAGTAGCATCGCGCGGCGAATGCGTGACATCACCGTCCTCGTGACCGCCTCGGGAGCGCCCGGGACAGCGGCGCTCCTCCGCTCCCTGCGCCTGAACGGGGAGCGTGGCGTACGCCTAGTCGGTACGGACATGTCCCCGCAGGCGATCGGCCGGCACTTCTGCGACCGCTTCTACGTCGTGCCGCCGGGAAGCGATCCCGGGTTCGCGGAGGCCGTACTCGAGATCGTGCGCCGCGAGAACGTCGACGCGGTCCTGCCCCAGTCGTCCTTCGACCTCCTGGGCCTCGCCGAGGCGCGCGAGCGCTTCGTCGGCTCGACGGTGCTCGTGTCGTCCCCGGAGACGATCCGGAGGGCGAACGACAAGGCCGACGCGTACGCGCTCCTCGACCACATCGGCGTGCCCGCGCCCGCATGGCGGCGCGTGACCGGCGGACGCGCGCTCGCCGCGGCGGCGCAGCAGCTCGGCTATCCGGGACGCGCCGTTTGCTTCAAGCCGGTGTTCAGCTCGGGGTCGCGCGGCTTTCGCGTTCTCGACCCGACTGTCGACCGGGCCGCGCAGCTGCTCGAGGCGCGACCGGGCAACCTCGCCATGCGGCTGACCGACGTGCTCGAGCTCCTTCCCGACGAGGGAGGACCGGAGCTGCTGGTGATGGAGCTCGCAGAGGGGCCCGAGCGGACCATCGACGGGATCGCCCGCGACGGCCACATCCTGCTCGGCCACGCCAAGACGCGGCAGTCGATGCGGGCGGGCCTCGCGATGTACTTCGAGACGCTGAACAACCACTGGCTGCTCGAGCTTGCGCAGCGCATCGTCGCCGAGCTCGGGATCGAGCACTTCTTCAACATCCAGCTGGTCGGCGACCAGGTGATCGAGATCAACCCGCGCATCTCCACGATCGTCTACCAGGAGGATCTGAACCTCCCCTATCTCGGCGTGAAGCACGCCCTCGGGGAGATCTCCGCCGAAGAGCTCGGACGGCTTGCGGCCCGCGTGCGGCCGACACGGCGGGCGCTGCGCTACTTCGACCAGGTCGAGTGGGACGACGACAGCTCGGCGGCCGAAACACAGACGCCGCCTCTCTGACGCACCCCGTCCAGGACGCGCCAGTACAGGCGGTCCCAGCCTCCCGACGTCAGCGGGTCGAAGCGGTCCGGATGCCAGAGGATCGCAAAGGCCCCACCGTGCTTCGCCGCCCAGTCGAGGAGCCGCACGAGCTGCGGCTCGGCACGCTTCGCGGTCAAGCCGAGGTACCGCTCCTCGGCGAGCGTGGCGTCCATCGCAACCAGTGGAATCTCGACGAGGTCGAGCGGCCTGTCGCGCTCGAAGCTCCAGGGGCGGAAGGGGTGCGCGATCCCGGCGCGGAAGCCAACCGCGTCCGGGAACCCGATGGTCGTGTCGTACGCGAAGCCGAGATCGGCGAGAGGCCCGAGATTCCGGTGCGGGTCGGCACGCAGGTAGTGGTAGCGGTGGCCGCGGATCGGGCCGGCAAGCGTCTCGAGCGCCGCCTTCTCTGAAGCGAGCCGCTCCTCGTCGTCGGCAGCCGTGTAGCTCCCGTGGAGCCCCACTTCCGCGCCCGTCCCGAGGAGCGTCTCGACCAGCCGGGGGCGCAGCCGGTCGTAGCTCTCCGGGGAGGCACCGTCGTGCGGGTCGTGATGCCCGGTGAGGACGAAGAAGGTGGACCCCCGCGCGCCTTGCCGGCGTTCCTCCGCGACGATCTCCTCGAAGCGCCAGTTCGGATCGGTGCCGCGGGCCCGGTGCACCGGCGCGGCGGCGAGCGCCGTCGCCTCGCGCAGCGCGGGGCCGAGCCGGCCGCCGAGCGTGTCGCGCTTCAGCCTCGCGGCGGCGCCCCGGAGCCCGACGCGGGTCCAGCGCCAGGGCGAGTCGACGTCGTGAGTGAGCGCAACGGCGAACCGGGCTCCGTGCCACCGCGGCGCCTCGAGGCCAAGCCTCGCGCGAAGGCGTTCGAGCGGCGGCTCGAGCGGCGCGAGGCACGATGACGCCACGCGAAAGCGGCCGTGCTCGTCGTGCCGCGCGTCCCGCTCCTCGACCCGGGCGAGGTGGAAGAACGACTGCGCAACGTCGTCGTCGTGCGGCCGCTCGCCGCGCGCGACCGCCTCCCACGCTTCAGCGCGATACGGCACGTCGTCGCCGAATCCCAGCTCCGTCGCGCCGAGCGAGTCGAGCACCCAGCGGGCCCGTCGTTCGACATCGGCGGGAATCACGAGAGCGCGCTCCGCACGACGCGGGCGAGATGGACCAGCCCCGGTCTGGGATCGTCGAGCGCGAACACGGCTTCGACGTACGGCGGCCGCTGTGGAGCGGGCCGCTCGCCCGGGAGGAGCGTGATCGCCCAGCGCCGGCGGTGCCCGTCCATCCTCGCCTCGTCGGGCGCGCCGCCGACGAGGTCGTCATACGCGACCCTGGCCACGTCCACCCCACACGTCGCGGCGAGCCCGTGCCACTGCCACAGGCGCGGGTTGATCTCCATCAGCTTGAACTTGCGGTCGCGTGGGTCGCGCTTGAACTCGACCTGCGAGATGCCCGTGTAGCCGAACGCCCGCAGCAGCGCGAGAGCAGCGTCGACGGCCTCCGGCTCCCAGACCGCCTCGCCGACGCGGCAGGTCCCGATTCCGGGCGGGGTCTGGCGCAGCTTGCGGCCCGAGAAGACACCGAGCGCGCGCCCCTCGCGGTCGAGATAGGTCCCGACCGTGTAGAGCGTGTCGTCTCCGCCTGGCACGAGCTCCTGCACCATCGGCGCGAACTCCTCCGCCCGCGCGTAAGCCTCCTCCGTCTCGCCGAGCGTCCGGCACCGGAAGGCCTGGCGGCGGAAGCGCTGCTTGAAGCCGACGGGATGTGCCGGCTTGACCAGCACGGGTAGCCCGATCTCCTCCGCCGCCGCGCGCGCTTCCTGTGCGGAGCCGGGATGTCGCGTCTGCGGGACGTCGACGCCGGTCGACTGGGCCCGCTCGAGCTGGGTGCGCTTGTCCTGGACCTGCTCGAGCAGCGTCCAGTCGGGAAAAGGCGCGAGGACTTCCAGGTCGCCGAGGTGCCGGGCGACCGCGTTCAGTCCTTCGTCGTGCGTCGGGAAGACGACCACCCTGCCGAGCGCGCGCAGGAACGCGATGAACCTCGACTCGTCCTTCGCCGGATCGGGACAGAGGAACGTCTCCGCGTAGCGGGATCTGAAGCCGAGCGCGCTCGGGCGGTGGTCGAGAGCGAGGACGCGGACCCCGGCACGGCCGAGCGACCTGATCGCAGCCAGGCCGTTGACCCAGCCGACGTCGATCACGGCAGCCGGGATGTCGCGATCTGCGGGCACGGTCCCCGACAGCTCAGCGGAGCGCGCTGCGGAGCGCGTCGAGGTCGTCCTGGGTCGGTTCCCAGCCCGCAGCCTCGACGTTCGCCCGCACCTGGTCCGGCTTCGTCGCGCCCGCGATCACCGAGCTCACCGGGGGCTGCGCGAGGAGGCCGCCGATCGCGACCTCGAGGATGGTGACGCCGCGTTCCTCCGCGTACCGGTCCAGCGACTCGAGCCGGTCGAACGTCTCCTCGGTGAAGACCTCGTGACGGCCTGCCAGGCGCGTCCCTCCGGGATGCTCTTCGTTCCGCCGGTACTTGCCGGTCAACAGGCCGCTCGCGAGCGGGAAGTAAGGGAGTACGCCGAGGCCGAGACGCTCGCACGTCGGCAGGAGCTCCTCCTCCGCTTCGCGGCGCAGCAGGGAGTACTGGTTCTGCGCGCTCACGGGGCGCGCCCAGCCGCGCTCGCGCGCGAGCGCGTCGACCTCCTCCACCTCGGCTGCATCGAGGTTCGAGTGGCCGACGTAGCGCACCTTGCCCTCGCGGACGAGCTCGTCCAGCGCTCCGAACGTCTCCTCGAACGGAGTGACGTGGTCGGGGGTGTGGTACTGGTAGAGGTCGACGTAGTCGGTGCGCAGCCGCTGCAGCGAGCCCTCGAGCGCCTTGCGGATGTACTCGCGGGAGCCGCGTGCCTCGGTCCCGTCGCCCATGTCGCCGCCGAACTTCGTCGCGACCACGACATCGGCCCGGCGGCCCGCAAGCGCTTCGCCGAGGAACGCCTCGCTGCCGCCCTTGTTGCCGTAGATGTCCGCCGTGTCGAACAGCGTGACACCCGCGCCGAGCGCGGCCTCCACCACGCCACGTGTCCCCTCCAGGTCGACGCGCATCCCGAAGTTGTTGCAGCCGAGACCGACCACGGAGACCTCGGGCCCTTCCGCTCCTAGACGGCGCGTGCGCACGGCCGTGGATGGTAGACACAGGGCGATGAACTACCGCCGCCTGGGCTCCAGCGACCTCGAGGTCTCCGAGATCAGCCTCGGCTCGTGGCTGACCTACGGCGGCGGCGTCCGACACGACCAGGCCGAGGCGTGCGTGACGAAGGCGTTCGAGGTCGGCATCAACTTCATCGACACCGCCAACGTCTACGCGCGCGGCGCCGCCGAGTCGTTCCTCGGCGAAGTGCTGACCGGGCGCCGGCGTGACTCGTACGTCCTGGGCACGAAGCTGTACTGGCCGATGAACGGCGACGGCGGCCTCTCCCGCAGGCAGGTCTTCAAGCAGCTCGACCTGTCACTTGCACGTCTGCGCACCGACTACGTCGATCTCTATCAGTGCCACCGGTACGACTTCGACACGCCGCTCGAGGAGACGATGGAGGCGCTCACCGAGGCCGTGCGGCAGGGGAAGGTCCGCTACCTCGGCTTCAGCGAGTGGCCGCCCGACCGGATCCAGGCCGCCCTCGACCTGCCGGATGTGGAGAAGTTCGTCTCGAGTCAGCCGCAGTACTCGATTCTCTGGCGCGAGCCGGAACGTGCGGTCTTCCCTCTCTGCGCCGCCAACGGCATCTCGCAGATCGTCTGGTCGCCGCTCGCACAGGGAGCGCTGACCGGGAAGTACGAGCCGGGCGAGCCGCCGCCCGAAGGCTCGCGCGCCGCGTCGCAGGACATGGGCTGGTCGATGGACCGGTTCCGTGACGACGACGTGCTCGAGGCGGTCCAGCGGCTCCAGCCGGTCGCCGACGGCCTCGGGATCACGATGGCGCAGCTGGCGCTCGCCTGGGTTCTCCGCACGCCGAACGTGGCATCTGCGATCACCGGGGCCAGCCGCCCCGAGCAGGTCGAGCAGAACGCGTCGGCGTCGGGGATCGAGCTCGACGACGCGACGCTGCACGCGATCGACGAGGCCGTCGGCGCGGTCGTTTCCCTAGGCGACGACCCGGTAGACCTCGAACACCTCGGCGAAGTCACGGTTGACGTTGATGCCGTGCGTCCTCGCGAGGTTGCGGATGTACTCCGAGTCGGAGTAACGCCGATGCTGCTGCGACGCGTACTTCGACAGGGCGGCGATCTTGCGGTCGACGTGAACCTGCTCGAGCGCGACATATGCCTGGTAGGCGAAGTCGAAGTTGTTCCAGGGGATCTCGTAGCCCAGGATCGTCGTCCGCTTGAACGCGCGCAGCCCCTCGGCGGCGATCACCTGGTGATCCTGGTGGATGTCGTGCAGGCTCGGCTGGAAGACCGCGTCGGGACGCCACTCCTCCCAGAGCGCGACGAGCAGCTCGAGGATGTCCTGACGATGCTCGGGAAACGTCCGCACGTCGAAGTCGTGCACCGTGAGGTTCTCGGAGGTGATGCCGAGCTCGCCGGTCGCCTCCCTCACCTCCCGCGCGAGCGTGTCGGGAGCGAACCCGTCGGGGAGCGACCGGGTCGCGATCGAGAAGGCCACATAGCGCACCTCCGAGCCTGCCTCGACAAGGCGCGCCATCGTCCCGCCGGCGCCGAACTCGCCGTCGTCCGTGTGGGGCGCGAGGACGAGCACCCGTTCCCAGCCTCCGATCACGCGGCCTTTCCTATCACGGCCGCCGTAGTCTTCGTCCTCCATGCCCCATGGAGACCTCGCTCAAGTGGCTGCTGTCCTCGGCGCGGTCGGCTCGCTCCTCGTCCTCCTGCCCCGCCGTCGCGGCCAGCTGCTCGCGGGCTTTGCGGTCCTCGCGGTCGCAGAGGCGTTGCTCGCTATCGCTCTCATCCCCCGGTCGGACCTGTCGCGGCTCCACCGGCCCCTGATCCTCGCCGGGCTGGTCGTGATCGCCGCGGTCGTGATCGCGCTCGCAGTGGTCCTCGTGCGTCGGCCCACCTGGACGCCGGTCGTCCTGCTCCTCGCGGCGCCGTTTCGGATCCCGGTCAATCTCGGCTCCCAGCATGCGTTCCTGCTCCTGCCGCTGTACGGCGTGCTCGCCGCCGCGGGGCTCGCATTCTGCTGGCGCCTGGCATCGGCGGAGCCCAGGCCGGTTACCGCGCTGCTCACCGCGCCGGTCGGCGCGTTCATCGCGCTCAGCGGGCTCTCGCTTCTCTGGTCTCGCGACCTGAAGCAGGGAAGCATCGAGCTCGTCTTCTTCCTGTTCCCGTTCGCCGCGATGTTCTCGATCGTCGCGCGGACGCCGTTCGCGGCCTGGCTGCCCCGGGTGCTCGCCGTCACGCTCGTCGCGCTGACCTCGGTCTTCGCGGTGATCGGCCTGTTCCAGCGCGCAACTCACAGGCTCTTCTATGCGCCGAACCTCGAGGTCGACAACGCGTTCACGTCGTACTTCCGCGTCAGCTCGGTCTTCAAGGACCCGAGCCTCTTCGGCCGGTATCTCGCGCTCGGCACCGCGGTCGTCGTCTCCGCGTACCTGCTCGGACGAATCAGGCTCGCGGTGGCGGCGCCCGTGCTCGCACTCGCCTTCGCCGCGCTCTGGTTCTCGTACTCGCAGTCGAGCATGGTCACGATCTTCGTGGTGGTGACTGCGCTTGCGCTCGCGGCGGGATCGAGGGAGACGCGCCTCGTGGTCGTCGCCGTCTCCGCGGTGATCGTCATCGCCGCGGGCGCGGTCGTCGGCCTGCACGCGCGCGGCGACTCGGCGCGAAAATCGACGAGCGACCGGTCGCGTCTGGTCGCCGTGACCTGGAGGGTCTTCCGAAACCATCCGCTCGCGGGCGTCGGGGTCGGCGCCCAGCCGAAGGCCAGCCGTGACGAGGCCGCGCACAAGCTCGCCGCGAGCAGGAACAAGTCGCACACGACTCCGCTGACGGTCGCGGCGGAGCTCGGCGTGCTCGGCATCCTCGCCTACCTCGCCTTCCTCTACGGAGCCGCCCGCGGGCTCTTCGACGTGACGAACCGGGATCGGGCCCTCGGCATCGGCCTGGCCGCCGTCTTCCTCACCCTTGTCGTCCACTCCCTCTTCTACTCAGGCTTTTTCGAGGATCCGATCACCTGGGGCGTGCTCGCGGTCGCTGCGGCCGCCCTGGCCGCCGCGCGGCCGGAGCGCGCCGCGGCGGACGGGGCCGCCGGCGGCACGGCCGGGAGCATCGCTACGCTCGAGAAGTCGCCGGCCGACCGTCCACCCTCTCTCGCCGCGGACCGCGGCGAGCCCTGATCGCAGCCGTCGCTCTCCCGTTGCTCGCCGGGACAGCCGCAGGCTGTGGCGCCCGGGCCCGCGGGGCCTTCCATCCGCATGGGCATCCGCGCGTGGGAGTCGCCGTGAGGGTGGTCGTCTTCGACGGCGACCTCCGCCGGCGCGTCCCGGGCGCGACCGTCTGGATCGGCAGCCGGCGGATACACGCCGACCACCGAGGCGTGGCGCGGACGCGGCTCGTCCCCCGGAGCGTGATCGTCCGGGTGAAGGCGCGCGGCTACTCGACGCGGACACGACGCGCGAACTTCCGCCGCCTCCCCATCTTCACGTTCCGCGTCTACCAGCCCCGCCTTCAGTGGACGATGTACGGAGCCGATCCGTCGAGGACGCAGGTTCACCGGGACGTGCGGCTCCGGCCGCCGTTCCGGATCGTCTGGATGGTCTCGAACGAGAACCTGATCGAGTTCCCGGCGGTCACGTCGGACGGCTTCGGCTACATCGCGTCGGCCAGGGGAACGATTCGCGCCTTCTCGATGCGGTACGGCACGATCGCCTGGCGCCACGAGACGCACGCCACGATGGCCGCTTCCCTCGCGGTCTGGGGGGACAAGCTCGTGGCGCACGACATGGGCGGCCACGTGCGCGTCCTCGATCGCCGAAACGGTCACGTCCTCTGGGTGAAGAACATCGGCTCGCCGATCGAGTCGTCGCCGGTCGTCCGCGACGACGTGGACTACTTCGGTGCCTGGAACGGACGGGTGTACGCCCTCGACCTGCGCACGCGGCGCGTGCGCTGGGCCTACTCCTCCGGGGCGAAGGTGACGGCCAGCGTCTCGCTCGCGGGCGCCACCGCGTTTCTCGGCAACTACGGCGCCTCCGTGCTCGCCCTGTCGACGCGGACGGGAAGGCTGCGCTGGCGGGGTGGCGTGAACGGGCGGGTGTACGGCACGGCGCCCGTGACCGGCGGGCGGCTGTTCGTCCCCTCATCCACCGGCGGCTCCGTGACGGCGTTCTCGACGACCGGCGCGCGGTTGTGGTCGTTCGGGACGGGCTCGTACGTCTACTCCTCACCGGCCGCCTGGGCCGGCCGCGTGATCTTCGGCTCGTACAACGGGGTCCTCTACTGCCTGTCGGCGCGCAGCGGACGCGTCCTCTGGACGGTTCGGGTCGGCGGCGCGATCTCGGGGGCCCCTGGAATCGTCGACGGGGTCGTGTACGCGGCGAGCTTCGGGAACAGGACCGTCGGCGTGGACGTGCGGACGGGCCGCATCATCTTCAGGTTCCCTCACGGTGAGTACGTCCCGGTCTCCGGGAACGGCGGGCGCCTGCTGCTGCACGGCTACTCCCACATCTGGGGTGTCGAGCCGCGTCACCGCCGATGAGGCGCGCCGTGCTCGCGCTGGCGCTCGTCGTCGTCCTCGCCGTCGGCGCCGTCGGGGGGTTCGTGCTCTACCGCAAGCACCAGAGCCGCAACGTCCGTGGCTCGTCGTCCGTCGAGTTCGTCACTACGCAGGGGCCCCCCGCGAAGCGCACGCCGCTCGAGCTCAAGATCGTTCCGTGGCCCCTGTTCGGCTACACGACCAGCGGGACGCGCTTCGCGGACGGCATCCGGGTCCGGCCGCCCTTCCGCCGCCTCTGGTCCTCCGGCGGCGACACGCTGTTGGAGTTCCCGCCGGCGATCGCCTACGGACGGCTGTACATCGTCAACGCCTACGGCGCGGTGGCAGGGTTGAACACCCGAACGGGAAAGCGGGCGTGGAAGTTCGAGGGGCACCGGTGTGCGGCGTCGTCACCGGCCGTCTCGAAGGTCCTGCACGGAACGGTCTACGTCACGCTGCTCAATCGAAGCGGCTGCGGCGGGAACAAGGTCGGGGATGGCGAGCTCGTCGCGCTGAAGCACAACTGGGGTCAGGTGCGCTGGCGGAAGCAGATCGGCCCGAGCGAATCGTCGCCGCTCGTCGTCGGCAACACGGTCTACGTCGGGGACTGGCGCGGATACGTCTACGCCTTCGATGCGGCGACAGGGAAGCTGCGCTGGCGCTACAAGACCGGCGACCGCGTCAAGGGAGGGTTGACGTACTCCGCCGGCAGGGTGTTCGTCGGCTCCTACGACCACCACGTGTACGCACTGAACGCTCGGACGGGCACACGGATCTGGCGGGCCGCCGCGCAGCTCCGGCTCGGCTCACAGGGCACGTTCTACTCCACGCCCGCTGTCGCCTACGGCCGGGTGTACATCGGCGCGACCGACGGCAAGGTCTACTCGTTCGGCGCCCAGAGCGGGAAGCTCAGGTGGGCGCGCGGGACCGGGGGCTATGTCTACGGCTCCCCGGCGATCTGGCGGCAGCGTGTCCTCGTCGGCTCCTACAGCGGCCGGTTCTACGCACTCGACGCGGCGACCGGCGACGTCAGGTGGACGTTCGACGCTGCCGGTCCGATCTCCGGCTCTGCGACCGTGATCGACGGCGTTGTCTACTTCGCGACGCTCAAGGGGCGCACGTACGGGCTGGACGCGGCGACGGGAAAGCAGCTCTGGACGTTCCCGGACGGGAGGTACTCCCCGGTCGTGGCGGACAAACAGCGCCTCTACCTCGTCGGCTACGCAAAGGTGTACGCCTTCGGGCCTAGGGCGCGCAGCTCGAAGTAGCTCAATTGGGTCGACCGGTCACTTCAGACGGACGCCCCGTCAGGCCGCGGCGTCCTGATGACGGCACCCGCAAGCGGTGCCTAGGAAGTGACGCGCACGACGAACACGTGCGTGCGCTGCCCGAGGTTCCCGGCGAGGTCGAGCCCCGCAAGCTGTAGCCGGTACCGTCCCGGTCCCCTGGGCTGCCATTGCAGCTTCGCCGCTCGCAGCTGTGAATGCGTCACCGCGACGCGCTTCCCATTGACGAAGAGGACCCCGTGCGCGGGCTCGCTCACCCGGTAGAAGACCCGCACCCACTGGCCGGGCCGTAGCCGCGCCGTGTACGAGACGAGCCGGGCCCGTGGCGCCACGGTGTCGAGCGCGATCTGCCTGGGGAGCCGGAAGGTCCGGCCGGCCCGCGCGAGCCGTACTTCCACGTGGTAGACGCCGTCGGGCGCGGTCGCGCCGCTGCTGTCGCGACCGTCCCACTCGAGCTTGGAGCGCCCGCTCGGGAGGCGCCGTCCTGTGACCGGGACGGCGATCGTCCTCCCCTGGGCGTTCAAAATCCTCACCGTCACCGTGTCCGCGCGGTGGAGCCGGACTCTGATCGCCGCCTTCGAGGTCGCGCATCCGCACGCCGGCGAGAACGCGGGCTGCACGAACGACTCCTCGATCGGAGTCGCCTGCAGCTTCAGGCGCTCGGTCTCGGCGAACGCGACCGCGGTTCCGATGAGCAGGGCGAGGACGACGATGGTGGCGGCATGCCGGCGCACGCCGGCGATTGTCGCACTCGCTAATCGAAGCTGCGGGCGGGCACCGGCCGCGGCCGCGAGAAGTACGTCCGGAAGACCCAGGCAACGAACAGCGCAAGGCCGAGGACGAACCCGACCGCGATCACCCAGTTGGCCTGGGGCACGTTCATCAGCTTCACCCCGCTGAGAGCGAGCACGCCCGCGAGCCCGAGCCTGAGGGCGTCGTCGGGGAGGCGGACCGTGAACCGGCTTGCGATCCAGATCCCGGGGATCGACCCGGAGAGGAGCCAGAGCATCGCGTGCACGTCGACGTGGCCCTGGACGAGATGTCCGATCCCCGCCACCCAGAGCAGCGCGGACGCATGGAAGATGTCCGTGCCGACGATCTTCGCGACCGTGAGGGGATAGATCATCACCATCACGAGCCCGAAGAACGTCCCGCTGCCGACAGACGTCAGGCCGACGATGAAGCCGAAGACGGCGCCGATCGCGATCGCCCTGATCTGGTCCTTGCGCGCGAGGATGAACGGAGCGTCGCTGGGCTGGACTCCGCGCTTGACGAATGTCTTCGCCACGAGGCCGATCGCACCGAGCACGAGCGCTCCGCCGATCGCGTACGCCTCTGCGGACTGGACACCGCTCCCGTAGGCGTGCTCCAGCCGTCCCGCGGCCACCACGCCCAGGAGCGACATCGGCCCCGAGCCGAGGAACATCCACGCGGCCAGCCGCGCGTGAACCGTCCCGAGCCGCCGGTGCCGGATCGCTCCGAACGTCTTGAAGATCGCGCCGTGGAGGATGTCCGTGCCGACCGCGTACGTCGGCTTGAAGCCGAACAGAATCACGAGGATCGGCGTCAGGAGCGCGCCCCCGCCCATCCCGGTGAGGCCGACGAGGACGCCGATCAGCAGGCCCGTGAGGGTGAACTGCCAGGTCATCTACGCGCCGCGGTACGCCTCGATCAGGACCTCCGCCACCTCAGGCCTCGAGAACTCCTGAGGGGGGAGCTCGCCGGCGGCGAGCAGCTCCCGCACCTTCGTCCCCGAAAGGAACACGTGCTGCTCCGAATCGTGCGGGCACGTCTTGGCGGACGCCATCGAGCCGCACGCGCGGCACCAGAACGAGTGCTCGAAGAACATCGGCTCGACGTCGAGCTCGTGCGGCTCGAACTCGTCGAAGATCAGCTGCGCGTCGTACGTGCCGTAGTAGTCGCCCACGCCCGCGTGATCCCGTCCGACGATGAAGTGCGAGCAGCCGTAGTTCTTGCGGCAGAGCGCGTGCCAGATCGCCTCGCGCGGCCCCGCGTAGCGCATCGCTGCAGGAAACGCGGACAGGACGACACGATCGGCCGGGTAGTAGCCGTCGAGCAGGACCCGGTAGCAGTCGACGCGGGTGGCCGCGGGCACGTCGTCTGCCTTGGTGTCGCCGACCAGGGGATGAACGAGCAGGCCGTCAACCGTCTCGAGGGCGACCTTGGTCAGGTACTCGTGCGCACGGTGGATCGGGTTGCGTGTCTGGAAGCCGACGACGCGCTTCCAGCCTCGTTCGGCGAACGCGGCGCGGGTCTCGGCCGGATCCTTCGCCAGCTCGGGGAACGGCGACGCGGCCCGTTCGAAGACCGTCACACGGCCCGCGAGGTAGAGCGGCTTCTGCTCGTAGAGCCTCGCGACGCCGGGGTGCGCCTCATCGGTGGTGCGGAACGACTGCTGCGCCTCCCGCTCCTTGTCGTACTCGTACGCGTCGTCGACCTCGAGGACCGCGTACGCAGTGCCGTCGCCGTCGGCGAGCGCGACCCGATCGCCCTTCGGGGCGCCGTCGACCGAGAGGCCCACGGGGAGCGCCCAGGGAAGGCCGCTCTCGAGACGCATGGTCTCGAGCACCGACTCGTAGTCCTCGCGCCCCATGAAACCTTCGAGCGGGGACAGCGCACCCGACGCGATCATGTCGAGGTCGGAGAGCTCCCGCGACGTGAGCGTGATCGTCTCGAGCGTCCCGAGATCGTCGGGACGGTCGCCGCTCCGGTCGACGAGTGTGCCGCCGTGCGGCGAGATCAGCTTGGTCTCGGTGGCGACGCTCATCGGCCGCCCTCCGGCCGATGAGCTGGGGAAGGGGCGACGGGGGAAACCGGGAGGTTTCCCCCATTGTCCTCCTCGGCACGCGCGGCGATCGCAGCGGCGCGCGGGCTGAGGCCATTCCTAAAGAAGGGAGCTAGTGAGGGAAACATGGCTTCCCTCACGGGAGCGAGCCGCAGGCGAGCGACGCTCATGCGACCACCCCGGCGGGAATCAGGCCGCGCTCTTCGAGGTGCTCGAGGATCAGGCGCGCGCTCTCCTCGGGCTCGTGCTCTTCGGTGTCGATGCGGATGTCGGGATCGGCGGGATCCTCGTAGGGATCGTCGACGCCGGTGAAGCCCTTGATCTCGCCCTTGAAGGCCTTCTCGTACAGGCCCTTGACGTCGCGCCGGGCGCACTCTTCCACCGACGTCGCGACGTGGACCTCGACGAACGTGCCCCACTCCTCGACGAGCTCCCGCGCCTTGCGGCGCGTCTCCTCGTACGGGGAGATCGCGGCGGCGATCACAGCGGCGCCGTGGCGGGTGAGTCGTGCGGCCACCCAGCCGATGCGCTCGATGTTGGCGTCGCGGTCTTCTTTCGAGAAGCCGAGGCCTTTCGACAGGTGCGTGCGGACCGTGTCGCCGTCGAGGTACTCGACGATCGGGCCGCGTTCTTCGATCGCGGGGCCAACGAGGTGCGCGATCGTGGTCTTGCCGGAGCCCGAGAGCCCCGTGAACCAGAGCGTGAAGCCTCCGTCCCGCCTCCGCTCGGTCTCGGGATGCTCGTGCGCGTAGATGTGCTCGGTCATCAGTCGTTGCTCTCTTTCACGAGTCGTGTGTTGCCGTGGATGCCGCATTCGAGCTTGTCGGAGCCCGACCATCGGCCCGCGCGCTCGTCCTCGCCCGCCTGGACGGGACGTGTGCACGGAATGCAGCCGATCGATGGATAGCCCGCGTCGTGAAGCGGGTTGTAGGGAATCTCGTTGACGTGGATGTAGGCCTGGACGCGCTTGGCGTCCCAGTCGACCACGGGCTGGACCTTCCAGACGCCGTAGCGCTCGGACCACTCGACGCGCTTCGCGCCGGCGCGCGTCAACGCCTGTTCGCGCCGGATGCCGGTGATCCACGCGTCGTACGGCGCGAGCGCCCGCTCGAGCGGCTCGACCTTGCGGATGTGGCAGCAGCGGTCGGGATCGCGCTCCCACAGGTTCGGCCCCTCCGCGATCGCCTGCTGCGCCACCGAGATCACCTCGGGCCGCTCGAGACTGAGCCCGTAGCGCTCGACGAGGCGGTCGCGCGTCTCGTACGTCTCCTTGAAGAAGAGCTGGGTGTCGAGCTCGATCACCGGCACGTTCAGTCCGAGCTCGCCGTAGACCATGTGCACGAGCACCGACGACTGGCGCTGCCAGGAGCACGTCAGGCACATGCGGTCGCCGAACTGCTCGTAGGCCCAGAGGAGCGCCTCCTCGGCGCTCATCGCCTCGACGTCAGGAAGTCGGAGCGCCGGCGTGGTCGCCAAGCAGCACCTCCCTCAGCGTGTCGCCGCGTAGCCCGAGCCGGAGGGTCTCGAGCGGGATCACCTCGTCGGGCGGGATGTTCCCGAGGTTGACGTTCGGGCCGAAGTGCTTGACGAACCACGCCTGCGACGACTTCGACGGCGCCTCGAAGATGAGCTGCGCGACGTCGATGCTGTGCGCGATCTCGTCGACGAGCCCCGTCCTCATCTCGCCGGTGGGCCGGTAGATGCCGGCCGTCCCGCCCTCACGTCCCTCCGTGATCACCTTCCAGGCGCCGGCCTGCAGCTCCTCCTGGATCCACTCCACCCAGAGGTAGGGCGCGTAGTTGACCTCGGCGTCCTTCGAGCCGACCTCGGACAGGACGGTGAAATCGGCCGCGAACTCGGCGATCAGCTCCAGCTTGCGGTCGCGCGGGATCTCGAGCGTGCCGTCGGAGATCTCGACGTGCGAAAACCGCTGCTCAATGAGCCAGCGCTTGAACTCGTCGATCTTGCCGCGGGCGTAGACGGCCTCGAAGAGAGTGCCGCCGCACACGACAGGCGTGTCGAATGAGCGGTAGAGGGCGATCTTCTTCTCGAGGTTGTTGGTGACGTAGCTCGTGCCCCAGCCGAGCTTGACGATGTCGACGTACTGTCCTGCGGTGTCGAACATCCCCTCGATCTCGCGGAGGTTCAGCCCCTTGTCGATCACGTGTGTCAAGCCCTCGGTTCGAGGCTTTCCGGGCCGAGCGGGAAGGTCGAGAAAACCGTCAAAGCCGGTGCCGGTCATGTTGCTGCCCTCCTGGTGAGCGAAAAGCAAGCGGTGCAAGGACGCAGGGAGCGCTCGTAGCCGGAGGCTACGGGTGCGACCGAGGACGCGGCAGCGCGCCGCTTTGCAGCCGGCAGGAGGCCAGCCGGCATGGCCGGTACCGGCGTATTACAGCCGTTCATAGAGTTCCTCCAGCTTCTGCTTGGCGCGCTCCTGCACGTCGTGGAAGAGCGAGTTGCCGTGCGAGTCGATGCCGACGGTGAGGGGCCCGAAGTCTTTGACACGGAACTTCCAGAGGCACTCGGGCATGAGCTCCTCCCAGTAGACCTCCTCGATCTCCTCGATCTGCGTCGTCTCGAGCGCGGCCGCGCCGCCGACGATCGCGAAATAGACCATCCCGTGCTCCCGCATCGGCTCGATCGCCTCGTCGGGGAGACCGCCCTTCCCGCAGATCGCGCGCACGCCGTACTGCTCGCCGAGACCCTCCGTGAAGCGCACCATCCGCGCAGAGGTCGTGGTGCCGATGCAGACCTTCTCGTACTTGCCGGGCCCGAGCTTGCGGACGCCCGGGGCCGTGTGCAGCAGGAAGGCGCCGCGGAGATCGAGCGGCGGCTCGACGCCCTGGTCGAAGATCCGGATCTGCGTGCGGTCGCGGATGCCGACGATGTGGCCGTCGACGAGCACCTCGTCGCCGGCGCGCAGTTCGCGGATCGCGTCTTCCGTGGCCGGAAAGGCCAGACGCTTAGAACTCACGGTCGAACTCCACTTCGCCGCCGGCCTTGACGTGTGCGGACGCGCGGCGGGCGGCCCAGCACTGGTAGTTGACGGCCACCGGGTTGAGCGTCATGTGCGTGTCGGCATGCTCGACGTGGCACTGCAGGACGGTGACGTCGCCGCCGAGGCCCATCGGCCCGATGCCGGTTTCGTTCAACAGCTCGTAGAGCTCATCCTCGAGCTTCGCGACATGTGGGTCGGGGTTCCGCGTGCCGACCGGCCGCGCGATCGCCTCCTTCGCAAGGTACATCGCGTAGTCGGCGCTCCCGCCGATGCCGACGCCGACGATACCGGGCGGGCACGGCTTGCCGCCGGCACCGACGATCGACTCGAGCACGAACTTCTTGATGCCCTTCACCCCGTCGGCCGGGACGCACATCTTGAGGAAACTCATGTTCTCGCTGCCGGATCCCTTGGGCACGCACTTCACGTCGAGTCCGTCCCAGTCCGGGATGAACTCCCAGTGCACGATCGGGAGGCGGTAGCCCGTGTTGGGCCCGGTGTTCTCGCGCGTGATCGTGTGCACCGCATTCGAGCGCAGCGGATGCTCGACCGTCGCGCGCTCGGTGCCGGTCTTCAATGCTGCGTAAATTCGCGCCGGATGCAGGGGAAAATGCTCCCCTACCCGGCACGTGTAGACGGCAATGCCGGTGTCCTGGCAGACGAGGTTCTTCTCGGTCTCGGCCACGGTGACGTTCTTCAGGATCGTCTGGAGAACGCGCTGCCCGGGCACCGACGTCTCCTTCTCAGCCGCAGCGGCGAGCGCGTCACGCAGGTCCTGCGGGATGTCCTTCAGCGCCCAGACGTACAGGTGCGCCGCGGCGTCCTCGACCGCAGCTTCGAGATCGGTGGTCGTGATGGTGCTCATAGGTCGACCCTCGACCTATGGGCAGGGGAAGGGGCAGCGGGGGAAACCGGGAGGTTTCCCCTCTCCTTCTCCTCAGCACACGCGGTGATCCGAGCGGCGCCTGTGCAGAGGCGATCCCCGAAGAAGGGGTTGCTCAGGGGAAACACTGTTTCCCCTGAGGGCGCGAGCCGAAGGCGAGCAACGCTCACGCTGCGGCCTTCTCCGCCGCAGCCTTGCCGGCGCGCCGTCCAAACACGCAGCACTCGAGCAGGCTGTTGCCCATCATGCGGTTGCGGCCGTGCGTGCCCCCCGCGATCTCGCCGCACGCGTACATCCCCTCGAGCGTCGTCTCGGCGTTCTCGTCGATGACGAGGCCGCCGTTCTGGTAATGGAGGACGGGATAGGTCAGAAGCCGCTCTTGCAAGGGGTCGATTCCGCCGGCACGGTAGCGGCGCAGCATGTAGGGGAGTGAGACGTTCGCGTCGCTTTCCGGTATCCGGGTGGTGTCGAGGTAGACCGCGGGGCGTCCGTCCGGTGTCTCGACACCGCGGCCCTGCTCCACCTCGTCGAAGATCGCCTTGCTGACGGCATCACGCGGTCCGAGCGAGTCGGTGAACTCCTCGCCGTCCGCGTTGAGCAGCACCGCGCCGTAGGCGCGTGTGGTCTCGGGAATGGAGTAGCCCTGCATGTTCCCGGGCCAGGCGCCGCCGTTCGGGTGGTACTGCAGCGCGTCGAGGTCGCGCGCCTCGGCGCCGAGCTCGGCGGCCATCTGCGTCACCTCGCCGGTCGCGCCCGGATGGTTCGTCGACAGCTCGCCGCGCTCTGCCGCGACGCGGTAGCACGCCCCGCCCGCCGCGAGGACCACCGTCGTGGCATCGATCACGTGGTCCCCGCAGCGTGCGCGCCAGCCGTTCTCGGTTTGCGCGAGGTCGACGAGCGGTGACTTGGGAAACGTGTGCACGTCGGAGCCCTCGACCGCCTCCCGCAGGGCCGCTGTGATCGCATGGCCGGTGCGGTCACCGACCTGGAGCAGACGCCGCCGCGACGCGCCGCCGCAGCGGGCGAGGCGGTAGCCGCCGTTCTCGCGGGTGAACTCGACGCCGAGGCCCTCCAGCCAATGGATCGCCGACCGGGCCTCCCCGGTCAGGACCTCGACGAGGCGGCGGTCGGCTGTCTCGTGCGACGAGCGCCAGACGTCTTCTGCGTGCAACTCGGGCGAGTCGTCCTCACCGAACGCCGCCTGGATGCCGCCCTGCGCCTTGGCGGAGTTGCACGACTGGAGCGCCCCCTTCGAGGCGAGAGCGACGCGAGATCCCGCGTGGGCCGCAGAGACGGCGGCTGCGAGGCCGGAAGCGCCGCTCCCGATCACGAGCACGTCGAAGGAGGAGTCCGCCACGACGGGCGGCACTCTACCACGCCAGGCCTAATTCGACGTATTAGTACTGTTTATCTCAGTAGATCTCGCGCAGGAGAGACTCGACCTCCTCGGCGGTCGCTCTCCGCGGGTTCGCCTTCGCGCCGGCACGCTCGACGGTCGCGCGGGAGACCGCGCCGAGGTCGCCCTCGGGCACGCCGAAGTCCCGCAGCCGCTCGAACCCGCCGAGCTGCGCTAGCTCCTCGACATGCGCTGCTGGATCGTCGGTGCCGAGAGCGTCGCCGAACCGGGCAACGGCCTCGGGGGCCGCCGCGGCGTTGAAGCGAAGCGCGGCGGGGAGCGCGAGAGCGTTCATCGCGCCGTGAGGAAGCCCGTAGCGCCCGCCGAGCGCCTGTGCGATGGCATGCCCCAGGGCGAGCATGGAGCCGCCGAGCGCCATCCCTGCCTCCATCGCTCCCTCGAGGAGGCTCGTGCGCGCCTCGAGCGCGTGCGGCGACTCGACGACCCGGGGTAGCCATTTGCCGATCAACCGCGCGCCTGCCAGCGCGTGCTCGTCCGCATCGGGGTTGTGATTCTCGACGTACAGCGCCTCGGCGCAGTGAGCAAGGGCGTTGAGAGCCGTTCCGACGGTCTCGGCACGCGGGAGCGACAGCGTCAGCTCCGGCTCGTAGACGACGCCGCCGAGCCGCGCGCCGGCGCCCCCGCCGCGCATCCTGCGAGCCGGGTCACGGATGCCGAAGAAGGTCGTCCACTCAGCGCCCGAGTACGTCGTCGGGACGGAGACCAGCTCGACACCCGCCTCTGCCGAGATCGCCTTCCCAACGTCGATCGCGCTGCCGCCCCCCACCGCGAGCACCCCGTCGCCCGCGCGCCCCGCCGCCTCGGTGATCCGGTCGGTCGGGACCTCGGTCCAGCGGGCGGCCGCGTCCACACCGAGCTGCAGTCCGGCCCAGCGCTCGGCCGCCACGACCAGCGATCTCTGGATCCCGAGCTCGCCGAGGACCGCGGGCAGCTCGGCGAGACCCCACCGGACGATCATGCGGGCAGCTTCGCAGCGGCGAACTCGAGGAAGGCGCGGGCCGCGCGCGTCTCGCTGCGGCCGGCGGCGCGCGCGACGAAGATCTCGCGCACGGGATCGAGGCCTCGGACCCGCGCCGTCGCCAATCGCCCGGCGGCAAGATCGGCGTCGATCGCGAGCCGGGAGATGAAGGTGATCCCGTGGCCGGCGAGGACCGCGCTGCGCGCCGACTCCTGCAGCCCGAGCTCGAGCCGGACGTCGAGATCTCGAAGCCTGGCACCGGCCTTGCGCAGCTCGTCTTCGATGACCTGGCGCACGCCTGCGCCCTCCTGCATCACGATCAGCGGCTCTCCGCGCAGCTGCTCCAGCGTGATCGTCTTGCCGGCGAACCTGTGCCCGGCGGGGCACGCGAGCACGACCTCGTCGCTGAAGAACGGATCGAACACGACCCCGCGGTGCTTGCGCCCTGCGCCGACGATGCCGAGCTCCAGCTCGCGGTCGGCGACGCGGTCGACGACGGTCTGCGTGTCGTACACGCTCAGCCGGACGCGGAGATCGGGATGCTGCTGCTGGAATTCGCATAGGAGCACCGGAACGACCGTCCCGCCCGGCCCCGTCGACGCTCCCAGCTCGAGGGTCCCGGAGACGATGCCGTCATCGCCCGCGTCGAGCTCCTCGAGCAGGCCCTGCTCGGCGGCGAGCACGCGTTGTGCGGACGCATAGAGGCGCAGACCGGCCTCGGTCGGCTCGACCCGGCGGCCGGAGCGATCCAGCAGCCGCCGGCCGAGCCTCTGCTCGAGGGAGCGGATCTGCAGGCTGACCGCCGGCTGGGTCACGCCGAGGCGCTCCGCGGCCTGCGAGAAGCTCTTTCGCTGGACCACGGCGCAGAACGCCGCGAGCTGCCGTGTGTCCATAAGCAAAGCTTATTCGAAGAGTCGACGGCCGCGCGCTCTACCATCAAGAGCGGTGCCGACGGCCCCGAGCGACTCGTTCGTCCTCCGTTTCTCCGAGCTGACGGAGGCGAGCCCGCCGCGGTTCCGCGACGTCGCGCTGCGGGGGCTCGACGTCCTCTTCTCGGCCTTTTTCCTGCTCGTGTCGCTCCCGGTCACGATCGTGATCGCCCTGCTGCTCCTCGCGACGAGCGGCAGGCCGGTCCTCTACCGGGGCGAACGCGTCGGTCGCGGCGGGCGCGTGTTCGAGATGCTCAAGTTCCGGACGCTGCGGCCGGACGCCGAGCAGCGACTCGGGCCGCACCTGGGGCCGGAGCTCGTACGGCGAACGACCGAGGAGACGACCGCGCTCGGAAGCCGCCTGCGCGCAACCCAACTGGACGAGATCCCCCAGCTCTGGAACGTGCTCCGGGGCGACATGAGCCTCGTCGGGCCGAGGCCGATCCGGCCGCGGTTCTTCGAGGAGCTGGCGGGCGAGCTTCCCGCCTACTGGCAGCGACTGGTCGTCCGGCCCGGCCTGACCGGCTTCGCGCAGATCCGCCGGGGCTACGAGACGTCGATGGCCGAGAAGCTCGCCCACGACCTCGAGTGGATCGCCGACCGCTCGGTTCGGCTCTACCTGCGGACGCTGACCTTCACGGCCTGGCGCGTGCTGCGCCAGTCGCTCCGCGGCCTCGCCGGCCGCTAGATCTCGAGCCGCGCATCTTCGAGGTCGAGATCGCGGTGGAGCCGGCGCTCGACATCGGTGCTGATCACACCCTGCCGGCGGAGATCGACGATTGCCGCGCGCTCGGCCTCGAGCAGCTCCCGGCGCAGACGCTGATAGCTCTGCGACCGCTCCTCGATGCGCCCGTCGTCACCGTCGTCCAGCCTCGACGCGAACCTGTTCCGGCGGAACCCGTAGAAGCCTCGCATGCGCTCCGCGGTGTCGTCGCGGACCCACTCCTCACCCGTCAGCTCCTCGAGCCGGGCGAGCGCGGCATCCGCCGCGACGATGCGCGCCTGGGCGTCCTCCTGCTCGTCGAGGCCGTCGGGCTCGACGCGGAACGCGCGTATCACGGACGGCAGGGTCAGCCCTTGGAGCACCAGCGTCCCGAGGATGACGCAGAAGGTGAGGAAGATGATCAGGTCCCGCTCGGGAAACGCCTCGCCTGCATGGGTCGTCAGCGGGATCGCGAGAGCTGCGGCGAGTGAGACCGCGCCGCGCATGCCGGACCAGGCGACCACCGCGGGCTGGCCGGCCGTGATCCGTCCGTGGCGCAACCGCGGAAAGAGCAGCTTGGGGAGCAAGGTCAGGATCGGCCCCCAGACGAGCCTGGACACGATCACCGCGGCGGTGACGAGGAAACCCCACCAGATCAGCGAGCCGGTGGAGACTCCCGTCAGGACGTCGAGAATGTGCGAAAGCTGGAGGCCGACGAGCGCGAACACGAGCGCATTTAGGACGAAGGTGAGGATCTCGAAAACCGCGACGCCCTGCAGGCGCGTCTGAACCGACGTCAGCTGGGGCGTGCGCCAACCGAGATAGACACCTGCCGTCACGACCGCGAGGACGCCGGACGCGTCCACGGCGTTCGCGGGAATGAATGCGAAGTAGCCCGTCATCAGCGCGATGGTCACCTCGACCGGCGGGTTCTCCAGCCGGCGTCGGACGGCGGCGACGAGAAAGCCGACGACAAGCCCGATGCCGACCCCGCCGACGACAGCCCAGAGGAAGTGCCACGACGCGCTCCAGAAGGAGAAGGCGCCGGAGACCGCGGCGGTCACGGCGACGCGAAGGAGGACGAGCGCCGTCCCGTCGTTCACGAGCGACTCGCCCTCGACAACCGTGACGACGCGGCGTGGAACACCGAGCCGCCGCATGATCGCGGTCGCCGCGATCGGATCCGTCGGTGAGACGATCGCGCCGAGCACGAACGCAGCGCTCCAGGACATGTTGTCGACCCACTCGTGCGCGACGACGGCGACGACTGTCATCGTCGCAATCACGAGCCCTATCGCGAGCATCCCGATCGCGACTGCGTTCGCTCGTAGATCCCGTAGCGACGTGAAGAAGGCCGACGAGTAGAGCAACGGCGGGAGGACGGCGATGAGGACGACCTGAGGCGGAAGCTCGAGCGTCGGCATTCCCGGCACGAAGCCGAGCGCGAGGCCGCCGGCGACGAGAAAGATCGGATAGGGCACCCTCAGGATCGGGGCGGCGACGATCAGGGCCGCGATGGCCGCCAGCAGGGCCACCAGGATCAGCTGCTCGTGGACGCCGAAGTGCACGACGCGAGCCTACGCCGCTCTTACACTCCTCCGGATGTGCGGGATCTGCGGGATCGCGTCAGCGAGCGGGCTCGTCGATCCCGAGCGCATCGCGGCGATGAGTAGAACGCTCGTGCACCGCGGCCCGGACAGCGCCGGCGAGTACACGAACGGCTCCGTCGGGCTGGCCGCCAGACGGCTCTCCATCATCGACCTCGAGACCGGCGACCAGCCGATCGCGAACGAGGACAGGACGATCCACGTCGTCCAGAACGGGGAGATCTACAACTACCGCGACCTGAGGCGCGACCTCGAGCGCGCGGGACACCGGTTCCGGACGCACGGCGACACCGAAGTCCTGCTCCACCTCTACGAGGAGCACGGCGACCACTTCGCCGACCGCCTGCGCGGGATGTTCGCGCTCGCGATCTGGGACGGTCCGCGGCGCCGTCTCCTGCTCGCGCGGGACCGGTTCGGGATCAAACCGCTCTACTATCGCGAGGCGGGCGGCGAGCTCGCGTTCGCGTCGGAGCTCAGGGCGCTTCCGCGCGGCGAGATCGACCTCGACGCGCTCGAGGCGTTCCTCGCCTTCAACTCGATTCCGGCGCCGCTGACGATCTTTCGCGAGGTCCGCAAGCTCGCGGCGGGCCACGTCCTCGTCTGGGAAGACGGCCGCGCCCGCCTCGAGCGGTTCGCGCGCCCCGCCCCGGTCAAGGCGAGCGACACGCGCGACGACGAGGAGGCCGAGCTCGTCGAGGAGCTGCGCGCGCGGGTGCGCGATTCCGTGCGCGCGCATCTCGTCAGCGACGTCCCGGTCGGCGTGCTGCTCTCCGGCGGCGTCGACTCGGCGTTCCTGGCAGCGCTCGCCGCGGACGAGAGCTCGGAGCCGCTGCGCACGTTCTCGATCGGCTTCGAAGAGCGCTCCTTCGACGAGCTGGCGGATGCCCGCCGCGTCGCCGAGCGCTACGCCACGAAACACCGTGAGCTCGTGCTCCGGCCGAACGCGGCGCTGCTCCTCCCGGCGCTCGCAGACGCGTTCGACGAGCCGTTCGCGGACTCGTCTGCGCTCCCGACCTATCTCGTCTCGCAGCTCGCGGCCGCCGAGGTCAAGGTGGCTCTCTCGGGCGAGGGCGGCGACGAGCTCTTCGGCGGCTACTACACGTACGCGGCTGACCTCCTGGCCGCGCGTTTCGGCGGGCTCGCGCGGCTCATGCGGCCCGCCGTCGAGCGCCTCCCGTCGTCGAGCGCCAGGGCGAGCTTCGACTACAGGGCCAAGCGGTTCGTCCGGGCGGCGCACCTGGCGCCGCTCGAGCGCCACCACGGCTGGAAGGAGATCTTCTCCGAGGACGCGCGCGCCGAGCTGACGGGCCGTCCCTCGAGCTTCGACCCCGTCGACCTACTGCGCGCGCGCTATGCCGAGACCGAGGGGGCCGACGAGCTCGCGCGCCTCCAGGACGTCGACCTCGGCGTCTATCTCGTCGACGACCTCCTCGTGAAGACCGACCGTGCCTCGATGGCCCACTCGCTGGAGGCACGCGTGCCCTATCTCGACACGGTCGTGACCAACCTCGCCCTCGCGCTGCCAACACGCCACAAGGTGCGCGGGCTCTCGAAGAAGGTGCTCCTGCGCAAGGCGGCCGAGCCACTTCTGCCCCGCGAGATCGTGCACGGGAAGAAGCGCGGCTTCTCGATCCCGGCGGCGGCGTGGCTCCGAGGCGGGCTCGAGCCATTCGCCCGCGACACCCTGGCTCCGTCGGTGCTCGCGCGGCAGGGCTTCTTCCGCCCCGGCATCGTCGCGCGCCTGCTCGACGATCACGTTGCGGGACGCGAGGACCGGAGCCGGCAGCTGTGGGGGCTCCTCGCCTTCACGCTCTGGCACGAGCGCCACGTCGAGCGAGCACCGCAGGAACCGTCGCAGCCGGCGCTGCTCGTCGAGCGCTGAGGCCCGCCCTACACTGCGCGAGATGAGCCCGCCTCTGATCGCGCACGTCGTCGGCGCGCGCCCGAACTACATGAAAGTCGCGCCGATCTACGCGGAGCTCGAGCGTCGCGGGCGGGTCGAGCAGCGCTTGATCCACACCGGCCAGCACTTCGACGCGCTGATGAAGGACGTCTTCTTCGCCGAGCTCCCCCTGCCCCGTCCTCACTTCCAGCTCGACGCGCGGACGCAGGAGGACGCCTTCGGAGAGCTGGAGCGCGTGTTCGCCGAGCTCGAGCCGGACCTCGTGGTAGTCGCCGGCGACGTGAACTCCACCCTCGCGGGCGCTGTCGCGGGCGCGAAGCGCGGCGTGCGGATCTGTCACGTCGAGTCCGGCTTGCGGAGCGGTGACTGGTCGATGCCGGAAGAGCGCAACCGTGTCATCACGGATCACCTGTCGGCGTTGCTCCTGACCCACAGCGAGGAGGCCGACAGGAACCTGGCCGGTGAGGCCGTCGACGTCGACCGGATCTCGTTCGTCGGCAACACGATGATCGACACGCTCCGGGCGAACGAGGACGCCGCGCTCGCGCTCGAGGCCTGGCGCGAGTACGGGCTCGAGCCGGGAGGGTACGTGCTCGTCACGCTCCATCGCCCCAGCCTCGTCGACGTCCCCGAGCTGCTCGCGCCAACGATCGCCGCCCTGGACGACGTCGCAGAGACGCTGCCGGTGATCTTCCCGGTGCATCCGCGCACTCGCCGTAATCTCGAAAGGGCGACACGCGTCCACTTGACCGAGCCCTTGCCGTACCGCCGGTTCCTCTCGCTCGAGACGAAGGCGGCCGGGGTGGTGACGGACTCAGGCGGCATCCAGGAGGAGACGACGGTCCTGGGCATCCCTTGCTTCACGCTGCGCGACAACACCGAGCGCCCGGTCACGATCGAGATCGGCACCAACACGCTGCTCGGGCTTCGGCCGGAGCGGCTTCGGGACCTGCCGGCGCTCCTCGCCGAGCCGAAGCGAGGGGAGATACCGCCGCTGTGGGACGGGCGAGCAGGCGCGCGCGCGGCCGAGGCGGTCGAGCGCCTCCTGGTCGGCGTCGCCGCCTGATGACACCGTGAGGGTCTGGATCGACATGACCGCGTCGGCGCACGTGCTCGTGTTCCGGCCGTTGATCCGGTTGCTGCGCGAACGCGGCGACGACGTCGAGATCACCGCCCGCGACTACGCGCAGACGCTGCAACTTCTCGAACTGCACGGGTTGGAGGCAAGCGTCGTCGGCCGTCACGGCGGACGCTCCCGCGCCGGGAAGGCGCGCTCGCTTGCCTCGCGCCTCAGGGGCCTGCGCCGCTGGGCCAAGCCGCGCGAGTTCGACCTCGCGCTGGCGCACGGATCGCATGAGCTGACGCTGAGCGCGCGACGCCTCGGCATCCCGAGCGCGACGACGCACGACTACGAGTTCGCCACCCTCCAGCATCAACTCGGGCTGCGAGCCGCGACGAAGGTGGTGTTCCCGGACTCGATCCCCGAGGAGCGGCTCGCCCGCTTCGGCGTCCGCCCGCCGAAGCTCCTCCGGTATCCAGGCCTCAAGGAGGAGTACTACCTGTCGGACTTCGAGCCCGACCCCGGGACGCTCGATCGCCTGGGGATCGCCGGGGGGCGAGTTCTCGTCGTGCTCCGGCCGCCGCCGGACGTCTCGCTCTACCACCGGCACTCGAACCCGCTCTTCCCGCAGACGCTGCACTACCTGGGCAGCCTCGAAGACGTGCGGGCGGTGGTTCTCCCGCGCACCGAGGAACAGCGCGCCTACGTTCGCAACCTCTCGCTGCCGTCGGTGATCGTTCCCGACAGCGCCGTCGACGCGCAAAGCCTGATCGCGCTCTCCGACGTCGTCGTCTCCGCCGGCGGGACGATGAACCGCGAGGCCGCGGCGCTCGGCGTCCCGGTGTACACGACCTACGGAGGCCGGCTCGGGGGAGTCGACGAGGAGCTGATCAGACAGGGCCGGCTCAAGCCTCTGAGCGACCCGCGCGCGCTCGATCTGCGGAAGCGCGACGGCGCCGGAGGGCAGAGCCGCGTCCGGCGCGATCCCGCCGTCATGCTCGAGCTCCTGCTCTCGGCACTCGGGTGAGCGGGACCGCGCCGGTCGCGCGGATTCGCTACGCAGGAAGGAGGGGCTCGCCGGTCTCGAGCAGCGTCTTGAGGCCGCTGAGGATGAACGGCATTCCGCCGGCGACCTGCTCGTACGTCGCGCTCTCGCGCTCGAGGCCCTCGTGCACGACGGTCAGCTTCGAGACGCCGGGGCCGGCCTCTTCGAGGATCCAGGTGATCCGCGACGGTGCATCCTGGCGCACGTCGTCGTCCCAGCGGGCGTCGAAGGTCGACACGAGCTTCTCCGGCGGAATCGCTTCGATCACCTCACCGACGATCGCGGGCTCGTCTCCGATGCGGTACACGAACGGCCTGCCGGGAGCCCAGTCCGACTCCACCGTGCTGGCGTAGTAGTACCTGAGCGTGTCCTCCGAGCTCGTGAGCGCCTGCCAGATTCGCTCCCGCGTCGCCCGAATGAAGATCGCGAAGATTTGTGACGGCTTCGCGTCCTGTCCGGCGAGATCGTCTTCGCTAACAGCTGTCGTCGCGGCTGTCATGGAGACTCCTTTCTCTATGTCGGCCCTGAGGCCGAGAAGGGCCGCCGCGGGGGCCGCGGCGAACTTGTGGATCCAGCGGTCTTGCAGCTCGCGAATCGGAATCACATTCAGGTAGTGGAGCTTCGAGCGCCCGACCCGGTGGGTCGCGATCAAACCTGCGCCCTCGAGGACGCGCAGATGCTTCATGACGCCGAAACGGCTGATCGGGAAGACCGACTCGAGTTGCCCGAGGCTCTGGCCGTCGGACTCGAACAACCGGTCGAGGATCTCGCGCCGGGTCGGATCGGCGAGGGCCCTGAAGACCGCTTCCTCGCCCGGCTCGATCACATGTGACCGTTCGGTAACGCTTTCCACGCGCGGCACTTTAGTGACCTAATGGTCACATGTCAAGCAGCGGCTCGGAGAGGTCCCTAGTGGAGGGTGTCTTCCAGAACCGCGGTGCCCGCACGCTTCGGCGCGCGGTGCATCGCCACCAGGCGCGCGACCACGTCGAGAGTCTCACCGCGAGACACCATGCGCTCGAGGTCGTCCAGCTCCCCGTCGAGCCACTCGACGTCGATGGGCGGCCGCGCAGCGCGCAGGATCTTGGGGTGCGAGGTCGGCCCGACTGTCTCTCCGTCCGTCCACAGCTCCTCGTGCAGCTTCTCGCCGGGCCGCACGCCGACGAACGAGATCGGGATCTCGCTCTCGGGTTTCCCGGAGAGCCGGATCATGTTGCGCGCGAGGTCGACGATCTTCACCGGCTCGCCCATGTCGAGCACGTAGACCTGTCCCCGTCCGCCGATGGCGCCGGCCTGCACGATCAGCGAGACCGCCTCCGGAATCGTCATGAAGAAGCGGGTCATCTCGGAATGCGTGACCGTCACCGGCCCGCCCTTCTCGATCTGGCGTCTGAAGATCGGGATCACGCTGCCCGACGAGTTGAGGACGTTCCCGAAGCGCACGGCCACGAAGCGGGTGTCGACGTCCGCGCGGTGGCCGTAGCCCTCGACGATCCACTCGCAGAGCGCTTTCGACTGGCCGAGGAGGTTCTTCGGATTCGCCGCCTTGTCCGTCGAGACGAGCACGAAGCGAAGCGCTCCATAGTCGACCGCGACATCGGCGATGACGCGCGTCGCGAGCGCGTTGTTCCGCACGGCCTCGAGCGGGTTCGCCTCGAGCAGTGCAACATGTTTGTACGCCGCGGCGTGGAAGACGACGCTCGGGCGGTAGCGCTCGAACACCTGGCTCATCTTCGCGCGATCCCCGCAGTCACCGAGCACGGGCGCGACGGCGGAGAACCCGCGCTCGTCGACGAGCTCGCGCTCGATGTCGAAGAGCGCTGCTTCCGAATGCTCGACGAGGACGATGCGCGCTGGCCCGACCCGCGCGATCTGCCGGCAGAGCTCCGCCCCGATCGAGCCACCCGCGCCGGTGACGAGAACCGTCTCGCCCGCGAGGTAGTGGGCGATCGAGCGGACGTCGACCTCGACCGGCTCGCGACCGAGCACGTCCTCGACCTGCACCGGACGGATCTGGCCGGCAAGGTTCACGTCCCCGGAGATGAGCTCGTAGATGCCGGGCAACGTCTTGACGGGGACGCCCGCCGCCTGGGCGATCTCGACGACGCGCTGGCGCGTCCCGCCGGCAGCCGACGGGATCGCGATCAGGACCTCGTCGGGAGAGTTGTCCCTCAGGATGTGCGGGAGATCGTCCGTCGTCCCCATGACACGGATGCCGTGGAGACGGATGTTCTTCTTTCGCGGGTCGTCGTCGATGAGACCTATCGGCGTGTACCCGAGCCCGGGCGCCTTCAGCATCTCGCGGATCACCAGCTGCGCGGCGTCGCCGGCGCCGACGACGATTACTTCCCTCCCGCGAGCGATCAGGGAAGCAGCCCCCGGCCGCTCGATCATGCTGCGCGCGATCAGGCGGCTGCCGGCGACGAATGCGAGGAGCAGCAGCCAGTCGACCACCGCGACTGAGCGCGGCAGCGGGAAGCCCTTGACCGGATGGGCGAAGTAGACGACGAGGTCGGAGACGACGCACGCGACGGTCACGCCTCGCGCGGCCCCCCACATGTCCCGCGTCGAGACGTAGCGCCACCAGCGGTTGTAGAAGCCGAACGCGACGAAGATCGCGAGCTTGATGGCGATCACGACGAGGAAGGTGTCCAACATCAGCCGGTCGTACGGGGCGGGGACGCCCTTGTCGAACCGGAGCCAGAACGCGAGCCACCAGGCGAGCGCGATCAGAGCGGCGTCGGCGAGGAGCTGCCAAACGCGGTGGCGGTTCACGGGGAATCTCATGAGGCCACCGGCGCGGCCGCCCGGACGACCGAGACGACCCGCGCCTGCGCCTCGGCGTCGATCCCGGCCCAGAGCGGCACGGAGAAGTTCTCCGCGGCGAGCTGCTCGGTGACGGGGAGCGACCCGGGGCGGTAGCCGAGGCCCGCGAGCGCGGGCTGGAGGTGCAAGGGCGTCGCGTAGTAGACGGCGCTGCCGATGCCGGCCTCCTTCAGGGCCCCGCGGATCTTGTCTCGCTCCGGAGACCGGCAGACGAACAGGTGGTAGACGTGCCCGGGCTCGTCCTCGGGGAGCTCGCACGCGTCGCCGAGACCGAGCTCGGCATACCTCGCCGCCGCATCCCGCCGAAGGGCGACCCAGCCGTCCAGCTCGACGAGGAACAACCTGAGCACCGCCGCCTGGATCTCGTCGAGGCGCGAGTTGTACCCGACGAGGTCGAAGTCGACCTTGTCACGCGAGCCGTGGAAGCGCAGCATGCGGATCCGCTCGGCCAGCTCGGTGTCGTCGGTCGAGATCAGGCCGCCGTCGCCGAGACAGAAGAGGTTCTTGGTCGGATAGAAGCTGAAGGTCGAGGCGATCCCGGTTCGCGCCACCTCCGGCGAGCCGAACGCCTGGGCGGAGTCCTCGATCACGGGCACGCCGAGCCCGGCGAGCTCGCCCACCGGGGCGGGCCGCCCGAAGAGATGCACCGCCAGGACGGCCTTCGTCTTCGGAGTGATGCGGGCGGCGACGTCCTCCGTCGAGAGGTTCATCGTGGCCGGGTCGACGTCGGCGAAGACGGGGATCGCGCCGCGCCTGGCGACCGCCTCCGCGGTGGCGTAGAACGTGAACGCCGGACAGACGACCTCGTCGCCGGGCCCGATGCCGAGTGCGTCGAGGACGAGCACGAGGGCGTCCGTGCCGTTGGCGACGCCGATCGTCTGCCGGGCTCCGAGGTAGGACGCGGCCTCGGCCTCGAACGCGGTCACATTCGGCCCCAGGACGAACACCCCGCTCTCGAGCACCGCGTCGATCGCCTCCCGCATCCGCGGGAGGAGGGGCGCGTACTGCGCCTTTACGTCAACCAGTGGAATCCGGCGCACGGCCTGAAAGTCTAGAAGACCGTCTTATGCGGACTACGAGATACACGACGAGGCCGATGACGGCGGCCGCGATCGCGTAGTCGACGAAGCGGAAGCCGTTGTGGAAGGTCTCGTAGCTCGTGCCGAGCGCCAGCCCGACGCCCGCGAGCGCGAAGCACCAGACGGCCGAGCCGATCAGCGTGAGCACGCTGTACCGGCCGAGCGCCATGCGGAAGATCCCGGCCGGGATCGAGATGAACGAGCGAATGACGGGAGTGATGCGGCCGATCAGGGCGGCCCAGTCGTCCCAGCGGTCGAACCAGCGCTCCGCACGGTCGAGCTTCTCGCCGCTGAGATGGAACCACCGCCCGTGCCGCTCGAGCAGCGTGCGGCCGCCGTAGAGCCCGATCGCCCAACCGCCGATGGCGCCGGCGAGGTAGCCGATCGTCCCGGCGAGGGCCATCGCGACGTAGGCCCAGGCGTGGGACGAGATCGTCATTCCGAAGAGACTGACGTGCTGTCCGGGGAACGCGCCGGCAGCGAGGGCCCCCGCGTAGAGCATGACGAGCTCGCTCGCAACCGGGAAGACGGCGTCGATCGCCATCAGGACGAACACGGCGTAGAGGCCGTAGTTGCCGATCAGCGAGGTGAGATGACTTGTCAGCGAGGCGACCGGCACCGGCCGCAGACTAGCGGGCAGGAGATGCGGGCTAGCGGCTGAGGCGGAAGGGGGCGTCGAGCTCGACCGCGCCGACGTCTGCGGTTGCGGTCACGCTGAACACATAACGGCCGGGACGGCCGCGCCACGAGATGCTCGCGTCACCCTGTGGCAGGCTGCGGCCGGGCAGCGTGCGGATGATCACGCCACCGGGAGACTCGATCCGCAATGCCACTCGAGCCGGGCGGGCGAGCTTGAAGCTCGCGGTGACGCGCCGGCCACTGCTCCTCGCGGAAAGAAATCCGAGCGTGTTGTTGTACGCGAACTGCCGCTCCGCGACCGAGTGGCGGCCCTGGTCGTCGTCCGCGGTCACGCGGAATGTCCATGTGCCCTCGGGTTGCCCCGCGCCGTTCCAGCTGAACTTGTAGACGCCGGGCGCACGCGCGCCCGAGTCGAGCGCGACGACCACGCCCCCCGGGCCGTTGAGCGTGGCAGAGACCGTCGATGGGCGGACGAGCTTGTACGAGAGCGACTGAGTGTCGTCAACTCCGTCCGAGTTCGGGGAGAGCACGCGACTGGCGAGATTCGGGACGTACACGCCGTAATAGAAGAGCGTCAGCGCCTCGGCGACGGCGCGCTCCCCTCCCGCATCCGACGGCCTGTTCAGGAGCTTCCCGTCGAAGGCCATCGTCGTCGAGCCGCCGGCATCGAGCGCCGACGCGGTCACGCAACCGAGTCGCATCATGGTCAGCGCGAGCTCGAAGTTCGTCAGTCCCGTGCTGTAGCCGGGCTGCCTGCCGTCGACCGCGACCATGAGGATCCGGCCGTCCGCGAGCTGCCCGACGCCCGTGCGCGGATGACGCACGGCGAGCTGGTCGGTCGTGAAGCCCTCGAACGATCGGAAGACGGGCTTGCCGTCGCGCACGATGATCGGCCCGCCTCCGAGCGCGTTGAGCACGTTCGCCCACGGCGGCGTGAGCGTCAGCAGGATCGTCACGTTCGATCCGACCGGGGCCTCGGCGGAAAGGAAGCCGGCCTGCGCGCCGCGCGCGACGAGCACGGCCCCTCCCGGCGGGATCGGCTGGTTACCGCCGGAGGCGTAACCGGTAACCGTGCCCGTGAGCGGAGCGTTTGGCCTCGTTGGCGGGAACGGCTGCAGGATCGCCTGAGCGCCGCCGTTTTCCGCAGGCGTCCGCGCGCCCCACGCGCTGGTGTACAGGGTCGTGCGGTTCGGGCGCGGCGGTTCGTTGATGCCGAGGATTCGACGCTGTCCCGAGCCCTGCCACGTACCTGCGAGCGAGACCCGGTCGACGTGCAGCAGGCCGTCCGTGTCGATCCCGACCGTGGAACGGAAGTCGGCCGGCGCGCTGTCGAGGATGCCGTCGCGGATCAGCCCGCCCGTCGGGTGCCCGTCCGCGAAGCTGAAGAGGTCCCCGTTCACGCCGGCTACGGTGGCGTTCGTCGAGACGCGACGCTGCATCGCGGTCACGCGCTCGCGGCCGAGGATCGCGTTGTTCGACAGGATCGGCTTGAGCGCATAGAGGCCCGTCGGCTTCGGCGCCGTGATGACGTTGATGACGACCGGGCCGTGCGACGTGAACTCGAGCTGGCGCGAGTACACGACGCCAGGAAGCAGCGTCTCCCCGCGCGCCGGGGTTGCGGCCGGGGCCGTACCCGGTCCGGCCAAAACCCCTGCACAAAGGGCACAGATGACGGCTCTGAGGACCACGAACCCCGGCCGAGGGTAGCGGAGACGGAAGTCGTCCCGTGTAAAGACGACGTCAACTTCTTGCGGGAGTACTCTGTTCGCCACCGACCATCAGCGGTCTACCGGCCGCTCACGCAAGGGGGACTCATGAGACGCGTACTCGTCGTCGCCGTGGTCGCGATCGCGGCCGTAGCGCTTTACGTGACGACCGCGCCCGCAGGCGAGCAGGCCGTGACGCCGAAGCAGTTCGCTGCGCTGCAGAAGCGAGTCACGAAGCTCGAGAAGACGAACAACGACATCATCGACGTGCTGGGCCTGATTGCGACCTGCGTCTTCGACAAGGGCGCGATCGCGACCACGAAGGCGCCGCAATACCACATTCCGGGAACGGGCGAGGTCGCGGACTTCTACGTGTTGACGACGAACAACCAGGACTGCGTCAACCTGATCAACAACCCGGCGGCGATGAAGCTACTGCACAGGGTCGCGCACTAGGCCCGCCCCTAGTTCCACACCTTGACGTCGCGGTAGAGCGTGTCCCGCTGGACGGGTGTCTTGCCGAGCGCCTTGATCAGGTGGACGAGCTCCTCGGTCGACGTCCGATGCGTCGTGCCGGCGGCGGAGACCACGTTCTCCTCGATCATCACGGAGCCCATGTCGTCGGCGCCGAACTCGAGCGCGACCTGGCCGATCTTCATCCCCTGCGTGACCCACGACGACTGGATGTGCGGCACGTTGTCCAGGTAGATGCGCGAGACCGCCTGCGTGAGCAGGTAGTCGAACGACGTGGGCATGTCCTCGCGCGCGACCTTGCCGGCGAGGCGGTTGCCGTCGTTCTGGAACGTCCAGGAGATGAAGGCTCGGAAGCCGCCGGTCTCGTCCTGGAGCTCGCGGATCCGGCGCATGTGCTCGACGCGGTCGGCGACCGTCTCGACGTGTCCGTACATCATCGTCGCCGTCGTCGACATGCCGAGCCTGTGCGCATGGCGCATGACGGCGAGCCACTCGTCCGCCTTGGTCTTCTTCGGCGCGATCTCGTGCCGGACGCGGTCGACGAGAATCTCGGCGCCTCCGCCGGGGATCGAGTCGAGCCCGGCGTCGCGGAGCCTCGAGATCGTCTGCCAGAGCGTGAGCTTGCTGCGTCGCGCGATGTGCTGCACCTCCGGCGGCGACAGCGCGTGGAGGTGGATCTTGTAGCGGGCCTTGATCGAGCGGAACAGATCCTCGTAGTAGTCGATCCCGAGGTCCGGGTGATGCCCGCCCTGCATGAGGAGCCCCGTGCCGCCGAGCGCGATCGTCTCCTCGATCTTCTTGAAGATGACCGGCTTCGGGAGCAGATAGCCCTCGCGCGTGTCCCCCGGCCGCCGGTAGAAGGCGCAGAAGTCGCAGTCGGTGTAGCAGATGTTCGTGTAGTTGAGGTTCCGGTCGATGATGAAGGTCACGCGATCCGGATCGGCCTTGCGGTTCCGGATCGCGTTCGCGGTGCGGCCGACCGACACGAGGTCGCGGGACTCGAGGAGCGAGAGCGCCTCGGCCTCGGAGATCCGCTCGCCGTCGAGAGCCTTCTCGATCACCGAGGGGACCTGTCCGAGGGACTTTTCCCGGACCCTGTCTGTCGTGGTGCTCACGCAGGCACCGCCTCCCGCGCGAAGCGGAGCTCCGGGACCTCGGCGAGCTCGCCCGCCTCGTGGGCGAGCTCGAGGAAGGTCATGAGGCCGGCGCGCTCGCGCGGGCCGAAGCGGTACCGCAGCTTCTCGAAGTAGCGGGCCAGGAACCCCGCGGGATACCCGTAGCGCTCGCTCGCCTCCATGGCGAGCTGCTCGGGCTCGGCCCGCGCCAGCCGGACCGACGCGACCAGCGCGTCCTCCAGCTCGCCCAGGCCCGCGCAGAGCGGCTCGGGGCAGGCCCAGACGGCGAAGACCATCGGCAGGCCCGTGCGCTCGAGCCAGAGCCGCCCCAGGTCGTGGTGAGGGGTGGGATCCTCGAACGCCGACTTGAGCGCGGCGTCGCCGATCAGCAGCTTGGCGTCGGCCTCCTCGCCGAGCGGCACGTGCCGCGCCTCGGGCAAGAGCACTCTCGTCAGGACGACCGATGTCGCCGATTCGGGCGTCACCGCAACCGAGCGCACCTGCTCCAACGGCTTCCGCGAGACGAGCTGGATCGAGTCGACCGCTCCCTCCGAGCCGACGCAGAGGCGAGGCAGGAGCCGAAGCCGGCCGGCGTTGCGCGCGTACTCGATCGACGAGATCGGTGCGACGTCGAGCTCGCCGGCCAGTAGCCGGTGGTTGAGCTCGGTCGGCACGCCCTGCACCTCCTCGACCTCTGCGGCGAGCCGGTAGAAGACCGGCGCCATGTTGACGTACGAGATGCGTCCGAGGCGGATCACCCTCTGTTCACCACCGCTCCAGCTCGTTGTAGAGCGTGTCGCGCTGAACGGGAATCCGGCCCGCCTCGCGCACGAACCGGACGAGCTCGGGAATCTTCTGCTCGGTCTCGGTGCGCGCACCCGCGGCGTGGAAGATCTCCTCGCGCACGACCGTCCCCTGGACGTCGTTCGCGCCGAAGTGCAGCGCGACTTGCGCGAGCGGCAGGCCCATCATGATCCAGTAGGCCTTGACGTTCGGGACGTTGTCGAGGACGAGTCGCGAGACCGCGATCATCTTCAGGTCGTCCGCGCCCGTCGTGTGACGCCATCCGCGCCGCTCGAAGACGGTGTGCTCCGGATGGAACGCGAGCGGGATGAAGGCGAGGAACCCGCCGGTCGCGTCCTGCTGGCCACGCAGTCGCAGGAGGTGGTCGACCCGCTCCTCGTAGGTCTCGACATGGCCGTAGAGCATCGTGCAGTGTGTCGGGATGCCGAGCCGGTGAGCGGCGTCGTGCGTGCGGAACCAGAAGTCCGGATGCTCCTTCCCCGGCGCGACGAGCCGGCGCACGCGATCGGCGAAGACCTCGGCCCCACCGCCCGGCAGCGAGCCGAGCCCGACCGCCTGCAGCTCGCGCAGCACCTCCTCGTGCGAGAGCCCGGACAGCGTCGTCATGTGATGGATCTCGCTCGCCGTGAACAGCTTGAGGTGAACGTCCGGAAGCGCCTCGTGCAGCGAGCGAACGATTCCGAGGTAGTAGTCGAAGTCGACATGCGGGCTCTCGCCACCGACCATGTGGATCTCGGTGAAGCCCGTGAGCTCGTGCTGGTGCACCGCGTCCGCGACGAGCTGCTCCGGCGTGTAGGTGTATGCGTCCGCCTGCTTTTGCGTGACGGCGAACGCGCAGAACTTGCACTTCACGCGGCACACGTTCGTCTGGTTGAGATAGAGGTTCTGGACGAAGTAGACGCGATCGTCGCCGCCGCGCCTGCGGCGTGCGAGGTCGGCGAGCTCGCCGAGGGCGAGCAGGTCGTCCGACTCCATCAGCGTCACGCCGTCCTCGAAGTCGAGCCGCTCGCCGGCCTCGACCTTGGCCCGGATCGGCGCGAGCACGTCGGTGCGCTCCAGGAGGGCCACTACCGCTCGCGCTCCACGACAGCGTCGGTCAGCGACTCCAGCTCCTCACGATGCAGCTCGCCGTTCAGACACGCGCGCGCATTGAGCGCGTACGCGAGCGCGACCTTGCGGCTCTCCTCGATCGCGCCGGTGGACGCGATCCGAAGCAGCGCTCCCTCGAGCTGCGAGCCACCCGCCAGAGCGGCGCGGACCGCCTCGTCGCGCTGGGCGGCGAGCAGCAGCGGCAGGGTCGGCGTCCCCTCGCGAAGATCCGTACCCGCGATCTTCCCAGTCTCGATCGTCACGCCCGAGCAGTCGAGGATGTCGTCCGTGATCTGGAAGGCGACGCCGAGCGCGAGGCCGAAGGAACCGGGGCCGCCGGCCAGCCGACACGCGGCCTCGAAAAGCTTTCCGGTCTTGAGCGTGCAGCGCTCGAGGTAGGCCTCGATGGTCGTGTCGGGATCGAACCGCTGCCGGCGCTGAAGCGCCTCGCCGCGGGCGAGACAGAGCGTCGCGTCCGCGAGGATCGCGACCGCGCGCGCGTCGCCCGTGGCCGACAGCTCGGCGAATGCGCGCGCGAAGAGGTAGTCGCCGGCCGCCCGCGCGGCGCCCGGGCCGTAGGCGGACCAGGCCGAGGCACGCCCTCGGCGGACGCGGGCGCCGTCGATCAGGTCGTCGTGCATCAGCGTGGCCATGTGGATGAGTTCGACGGCGACGCCTGCCATGACGGGAGGCTCGGATCCCGGCGGCGTCGAGAGGTAGACGAGCGACGGCCTGAGGCGCTTGCCGCCCGCGGCCAGCGCCTGGACGCCGACCTCGCAGACGATGCCGCGCGAGCCGCTGAGCGCGTGCTCGAGGCGTTCCTCGAGCTCGGCCAGGTACGCGTCGAGGCCCGGCGCGGCCCTGATCTCCGTCAGAGCGCTCACTGGACCTCCCCGGTGTGGAGAGCGACGATCCCGCCGGCGAAGAGCCGGATCCGAACTCTCCCGATACCGGCCGCCTCCATCAGCTCCCGCAACTCTTCGGGGCCTGGAAACCGCCGCACGCTCGCGGGCAGGTACGTGTACGCAGAGCCACCTGGAACCAGCTTGCCCAATAGCGGCACCACTCCGTCGAACCAGAGTCTGTAGAAGGAAGCGAGCAGGCCGCGCGGGCGCGTGATCTCGAGGATCGCGAGCCGGCCGCCGGGCCGAAGGACGCGCCGCAGCTCCGACAGCCCGCGTGAGAGGTCTTCGACGTTCCGGACGCCGAAACCGACCGTGGCCGAGTCGAAGGTCGCGTCGTCGAAGGGGAGGGCCAGCAGGTTGCCCTCGATCCACTCGAGCCCGGGCGCCTTGCGACGGGCCCGCTCGAGCATGGCGGTCGAGAAATCGATGCCCGTGACACGTCCCCCGGCACGCGCGGCTGCGACGGCGAGATCGCCCGTCCCGCAGCACGCGTCGAGGACGGTGTCGCCGGGCCGGACGACCGCCTCGGCCGCCAGGCGCCGCCAGCGGCGGTCGAGACCCCCGGTCATGATGTGGTTCATCGAGTCGTAGACCGGGGCGATCCGGTCGAACATCGTCCGGACGCCGTCGGCGGGCAGGCTTCCGGTCTCGACGCTCATGCCGAGCCCCAGCGTTTCACCAGCTCGACGTCGAGCCCGAGCTGGTCGAGCGTCCGCCCCACGATGAAATCGACGAGATCGTCCACCGACGACGCGCCGTGGTAGAAGCCCGGCGCGAGGAAGAGGACGGTCGCGCCCGCTTCCTTGACGGTGAGCATGTTGCGCAGGTGAATTGTCGATAGCGGCGTCTCGCGCGGCATGAGCACGAGCCGGCGCTCCTCCTTGAGCGCGACGGACGCCGCACGATGGATGAGGTTCGACATCGCACCGGAGGCGATCGTCCCGAGCGTCCCCATCGAGCACGGGCAGATGACGTACGCATCGACCCTCGCCGACCCGCTCGCGTACGGGGCCTTCCAGTCGTTCGGCTCGTAGACCGTGACGTTGCCGCCGTGAGCGGCCTCGAGCAGCCTCGCCAGTGTCTCGTCCCGAGAGAGGCGCGGATTCTCGTACAGCTCGGTCGCGAGCACCTCGATCCCCGCGCTCGACGCGCAGATTCCGAGCTCGACGTCGGCTGCAGCCAGGGTCTCGACGAGGCGAGCCGCGTACGGCGCGCCCGATGCGCCGGTTATGCCGAGGAAAACGCGCATGGGCGCGACCTAGCGCTCCCTGCGTCCTTGCGAGGCCGGCCAATCAAGACCGTACCTGCCGCCGGAAGCACCTACTTAGGCCCCTTGGAGGCGAGGAGAAACGCCGCCAGTTGCGCGAGCTGGTCGTTGGAGAAGCCGAACTTCGGCATCACGTTGTTGCCGAACTTCGACGGGTCGGCGATGTAGTGCGTGAAGAAGTCCTTGTTCCGGCCCTTCGACCCCTCGGCACTGAGATCGGGCGCGCCCTGGTTCGAGCTGCCGGTGCCGAGATAGGTGTGGCACGCGGTGCAGCCGGAGCTGGCGAAGATCTTCGCGCCTGCGACGGCGTCCTGGTTCGACTGAAAGCCCTGGCGCGCAGCCCACGTCGGCACGGCCTGGACGACCTCGCTCGCGAGCGCTTCCTTCGCCGTCGCTCCCTTGTAGGTGAGGACGCCCATCGAGATCGCCACGAGCACGGCGGCGACGATCGCCACGGGGCGTCGGCTGAGACGCCGCTCACGGCGGCGGTCGAAAAACGGCACCATGAACGCGATCACCAGCGCGATCGTCGGGATGCCGATCGTGCCGAGGATGACCGAGGCGGGCCACTTGAAGATTCGCAGCAGGTAGAAGAGGAAGTAGAAGTACCAGTCGGGCCTCGGCACGAAGTTCGTCGTCCCCGGGTCGGCCGGCTCCGAGTAGCGCGGGCCGAGCAGGCACGAGTCGCCGCTGCCGCACGTCTTCGGATCGTGGCCGGACGTGAAATACCAGACGCAGGACACGCCGATGATCACCAACACGACGACGAGGCTCATGACCGTGTCGTGGAACATCGCGTACGGGAAGAAGGGCTTCCCGCGCTTCGCGACGTCGTCCTTGTAGCGCTTGTGCTCAGCGCGCCACTCGTCCATCGTGGCCATTAGTGATCCTTCCGGTCTCGTCGCCGGATGCCCGGGTCGCTAGCACCAAGCGATGCAAGGACGCAGGGAGCACCCATAGTTGGCCCTATGGGTGCGACTGAGGACGCAGCAACGCGCAGTGTGATCGCGGACCGGGCGCCGGTGGACGTGGCCGGGAGGGTCACTATGAGGTTCGCTCGTTTCCGCGCGGCGCCGGACGCGTCAAACCGCTTCGCCCGTTCGTGACTTCCTCTTCCCGGTCGGCCCAGTCCGAGCCCGCCGCCTCACCCGACCAGGGCGGGGAGGTCACGCCGAGCCGAACGACGAGATACAGGTGCAGTCCGATCAGCCCGAAGATCAGGCCGGGGATCAGGAGCATGTGCATCGAGTAGAACCGCGCGAGGGTCTCACTCCCGATCTCGGCGCCGCCTCGTAAGAAATCGGCGAGGAACGGCCCGAGGATCGGCGCCGTCCCGTTGATGTTGATGCCGACGACCGTCGCCCAGTACGCCGTCTGGTCCCAGGGCAGCAGGTAGCCCGTGAAGCCCTCGAGCATACCGACCGCGAGGAGGCTCACTCCGATGATCCAGTTGAGCTCGCGCGGATACTTGTAGGCTCCGAACAGGAACACGCGCGCCATGTGGAAGAACATCAGGATGATGAAGACGCTGGCGCCCCACTTGTGCATCCCGCGGACGAGCCAGCCGAGGGTGACGTCGTTCGTGATGTGCTGGATCGACTGGTACGCGCTGTTCGGGTCCGGCTTGTAGTACATCGCCAGGATCACTCCGGTCACCGCCTGCACGAGGAACGCCGTCAGGGTCGCCGAGCCGAGCGTGTGGAACCAGTTGGTGTCGCCCGGGACCTTGCGGAAGAGGAAGTACTTGATGCCACCGACCAGGCCCGAGCGCTCCTCGAGCCAGTCGATGGGATAGTTGATCGCAGTCTCGAGCTGCTGGCGGCGCGCGGACTTCCTAGCGGAGACGGCCATCGTGACTCAGCCGCCCTCACTGCCGGATGCCTGGTGCGGGAGCACCAAGCCAGGCAAGGACGCGGGGAGGGCTCGGGCTGACCGCCCGAGCCCGACCGAGGACGCGGGCTGGCGCAGTGTGATCGTGCGCCAGGGGCCGGTGCGTGGGGGCGGTTGAGTCACAACTAGTGAGGCGGCTGAAAGGGGTAGAGGATCTGCTCCAAGCCGTCGATGTGCTGGCCGGGGCCCGTCAGCCTGTACTTCTGAATGTGCGCGTACTTGCCCTCGCCGGTCACCTTCGCGACGCTGTACGGCTTGCCGAGCACGAGGTGCCCGTTCTTGATCGCGTATTCGTACCGGTCGAGCCCCCGGACGGGCGGGCCCGAGGTGCGATTCCCCTCGGGGCTGTACTGGCCGCCGTGGCACGGGCAGCCGAAGCCTCCGGCCGGGATGGTCGGGATGAGGGTGATCTTCTGGCCACCCGGGCCGTCGACCTGTTTCTTCTGACTGTCCTGGATCGGGCCGTTCGGCTGTACCGGGCAGCCGAGGTGCGCGCAGCGGTTGGAGATGATCGTGAAGCTAGGCTCGCCGTTCAGCAGGCCGTTGTTGCGGATGTAGGCCGTGCGGTGCGAGACCTCACCCTCGTCGGGGTGCATGAAGAACGAGGTCACGAACCACTTGCCTTCCGGGAAGTTGTCGAGCGAGCCCAGGTCGACGGTCGGGTAGCCCTGCCCCTTGAAGGCGGGCACGACCATGAAGCCGATCACCGGGACGGTCACGAGGCCGCCGATCACGCCGCCGAGGCCGAGGGTGGCTCCCTCGAGGAAGCGGTTTCGCGGGAACCGGTCGCCGAGGACGGTTCGCGGGGCCGCCTCCTCCTCGTTCGAGGCAGCGACCGCCACCGGCTCCGCCGGCCCTCCCGGCTCGGGCTCGATGGGCTCGGGCTCGCCGCGGTAGTCCTTCGTCGCGTCCCGCGCCCAGAGGAAGCCGAACAGGACGGCGATGGCGCCGCCGATCGAAGCGACGAGCTTCGGGTTGACGATCAGGCCGACGAGCACGCACGCGATACCCGCTGCGAAACCGATCGGATAGAGCGACGGGCCCGGTAGGTGCGGCCGCCCGGCGTGCTTGTCTTCCGTCACCGCCCCTTCACCATGTGGGTCACCACCGGTTGATTGAACCCCTGTCTCGCTCGGCCTGTCAACGACGTAACAATCGACGCAACGGCGGACTCTGACGGATTCGCCCGTTCTCTGCAAAGAGGACTGACCTCGGGTTCCCGGGGGCACGCTGGCAACGGAGGCCGGGCGGGCGGCGCGCAGGACCGGCGCGCAGGACAGTACACCGAGGTACGGCCAAGCGACGCCCGGCCGCGCTTCCTGCCGCTCAGCGTCGCCGGCGAGCGGCGAAGGCGGGCTTCGCCCGCCGAAGGCCGTTCGCGCCCGGGGACACGAGCGGAATGCCGTACTCGGGCCAGCGGCTGTCGACGAGATCCTTGACCTCCCGGGTCATCTCGATCTCCGGCGGCCACTCCCTGGCGCCCTCGTCGGGCCCCTTGTGCGTGGCGTCGATCCCGATCTTGCCGCCGTAAAACTGGCGGGCCGGTGCGTGGTCGAGATGGTCGAGCGGTCCCTCCGTGAGCAGCACGTCCCGGGCAGGATCGACGTTGGCGCCGACGCGGAACATCACCTCCCCGTAGTCGTGCACGTCGACCCATTCGTCCACGACGACGATCGACTTGGTGAGGCTGAGCATCCCGAGCCCCCAGATCGCGTGCATGACCTTCTGGGCGTGACCCGGAAAGGCCTTGCGGATGGAGACAATGCAGCAGTTGTGGAACGCGCCCGCGACCGGCAGGTCGTAGTCGACGATCTCCGGGACGGTCATCCGGATCGCCGGCAGGAAGATCCGCTCGGTCGCCTTGCCGAGCCACGCATCCTCCGCCGGCGGCTTGCCCACGACAATCGAGGGATACACGGCGTCGCGGCGCATCGTCATCGCGGTCAGGTGGAAGACCGGGAACGGTTCGGGCGGCGTGTAGTAGCCGGTGTGATCGCCGAACGGGCCTTCCACGACGAGCTCGTCCTTGTCGACGTACCCCTCGAGGACGATCTCGGCGGAAGCCGGCACCTCGAGGTCGACTGTCTTCGCGCGCACGAGCTCGACGGGGTCACCGCGCAGGAAGCCGGCGAGCATGAACTCGTCGATGTGCCTCGGCAGCGGCGCGGAGGCGGAGTATGCGGTGACGGGGTCGAGGCCAAGCGCGACGGCGACCTCGATCCTGCCCTCGGTCGCGAGGTAGTCGGCACGACCGTCCTTGTGGATCTGCCAGTGCATCGCCGTTGACCGCGCGCCGAGCTTCTGCAGCCGGTACATGCCGACGTTGCGCGTGCCGGTGCGGGGGTCCTTCGTGATGACCGCCGGCAGCGTGATGAACGGCGCCGCGTCGCCGGGCCAGCATTTCTGGATCGGCAGCAGGTCGAGGCTGGCGTCATCGCCCTCGAGGACGATCTCCTGGGATGCGGCACGCCTGACGGTCTTCGGGCGGGAGTCGGCGATCGACTTGAGCTTCTGCAGCCCCCGCACCTTGTCGACGAGACCCGCGGGCGGCTGCATCTCGAGCACGTCGCTGAGCTTCGCCGCGACCGCATCGAGCGAGGGGACATCGAAGGCGAGGCACATCCGGCGCTCGGTGCCGAACTGGTTGATCAGCAGCGGCAGCTTCGAGCCATTTACGTGCTCGAACAGCAGCGCAGGGCCGCCCGCCTTCACGGTGCGGTCGACGATCTCGGTGATCTCGAGCTCCGGATCGACCTCGGGCCCTACGCGGACGAGCTCGCCCTCGCGCTCGAGCAAGGCGACCCAGTCGCGAAGATCTCCCGGCGGCGCCATCGCGGGTCAGTCTACGGCGAGTGTTGGAGCGTGGGGCCGGCGCGAGGCCGGCCCCACGCTCGCAGTTACTTCCGCGCGAAGTAGATGAACTGGTCGAACAGGCCCGGCACGGTTGGATCCGCGTCGCGCATGTCTGTCCAGACCATGTTCGCCTTGCCGTCGGATCCATAGGCGATGCCGATGTAGTCGCCGTGGAAGACCGCGCAAGTCATGCAGTCCGGCACGCCGGCCTGGAAGAAGCGCGACTGCGTCGGATGCGATACCGCCGTGCTGACGACTGTCTTGGCGAACGAGCCGGGCAGGCCCTCGGAGAGCGACGCGTTGTGCACGCTCGGCGTCGCCGCCGACCGGTCGTTGTAGATCACACCGACCTTGCCGGTCGTCGGGCTTACGTCGGCCCACGGAAACCACTGGTCGCTTGGGCCGGTGTCGACGGCGAACGGCCCCGACCAGGACGTCCCGTCTGTCGACGTCATCACGTACACGTTCGTGTTCGTCACCGGCGTCGCCGAGTCGTGCGTCCCGGCGCTGTTGTCCGAGTAGACGAGATAGAGCTTCCCGTCGATCGGGCTCGCGACGATGTTGCCGACCGAGTTCACGCGAACCTGGTAGCCGCTCAGCGTCTGGCGGCCGTCCGCGTTCAGCGGGTAGTCACGCGCCCCGTCCTCGAGGCCGACGACGAAGCTCGGGCTCGACCAGGTCGCCCCGCCGTTCGTCGACTTGACCACGAGGTACTGGTCGTCGAACTCGTGGGCCGACTCCCAGAGAGCCTGGTTCTGCTCGTTCTGGAAGGCGACGTAGACCGTCCCGTTCGGAGCCACCGTCGGCACCGAGAACTGGTTCTCGTCGCACTGGTTGGCCGGCCCGCTGATCTGGAACGTGCAGAGAGCCGAATTAGAACCCGAGATCTCCCGAGCCGGAGTCCAGGTCGCCCCGCCGTTGTCACTCTGCGACTCGAAGATCGCCGAAGAGGCGTAGGCCCCGTCGTGTGACTCGAACTTCGTCCAGGTCAGGTATGCGCGGCCGTAGAACGGCGACGCCGGGTTGTTGTCGACGGTGATCCATTCCTTGTCGTTGAAGAGCTGCGTCTTGCTCAGGTCGCAGCCGATCCCGTCGTCGACCTGAACCGGTATCTCCCACGTCAGGCCGCCGTCTCGCGAGATCGAGACGACCACGTCCCCGTCGCAGGCCTGAGTCCCGTTCGCGTGCAGCGTCGAGTAGCTCAGGGAGGAATGAAGCGCCACGCCGTGCTTCCGGTCGAACACGGTCACGGGATCGCTCCCGGTCTTGTTCGCGTTCTCGCGCGACATGTTCCCCGTCTGCCAGTGGGCCCCTCCGTCGAACGTCGTGTAGAACTGGTCGCAGCAGGTCCCGAAGTCGTTCGAGCTCGCGATCATGTGGTTCGGGTTGACCGGGTTCACCCCGATCTGCGGCTCGTTGTTCGGAAACGGGTCGTCGCAGTCGAGCTTCGTGTTCGGCCCGGTGGCCGTCACGGAGCATTCGATCTGCGAGAACGGCCCGTGCTGCTTGTCGAAGCCCGCGCCTGAGGTCTGAACAGAGCGCTTCCCCGCCATCCCCTTCGGAAAGTCGATCTCGGCCCCCACGCTGCCGGCCACGAAGAACGCCAGGAGCGCGAAGGCGCAAGGCAGCACCAACCATCTGCGCATACGAATCCTCCCCCTCGTCCGAGCGGCGCCGCCCCACGCCGCGCTGCTGTCGCCGGGAGGGTACGTCCGGCGAGACCTGCTGTCTACCTCCGCCGGTGGCGCAGCCAGTGCATCGTCTGGCCGAGAACGATCACGCTGATGAAGACGAGGCCGACGATGAGCATCCCCGTGATGACCTTCTTGCCCTCGGTGGCGGCGTCGTCCGTGGCGACGAACGAGTGGAGCGCTGCGAGCATCACGGCGACTTTAACGCAACCGCTCCCTGTGGGCAGCGAGCGCCCCATCGACCGCCGCGTCGCCCGCGCGGACACGGGCAAACCGCTCGAGCGGCCCGGGGTCGTTGTCCAACCGCAGCGACGAGCGGCTCTCGTCGAGCTCGCCGCGCCCGAGCGCGCTGGCCGTTGCCGCCCAGGCCGGGCCGTCGCCCGGGATCTCCTCGGCACGGAGGTACGCGCAGAGGGCGATCAGCTCGGCGAGGTCGTTTACGGCGGCGACGCTGCCGACCTGCTCGATCCGGACGAGCCCGTGGGCGTAGAGGTAGTCGCCGAGCAGGAGTGCGGAGTCCCCGTCCTCCGGGCGGAAGAGGCGCGACGCGCCGTAGTGCAGGAGGTACCCCTCGTAGATCGTCTCGATCCCGAGGGCGTAGCGCTCCTCTCCGAGGCGCGAGAAGACGGGCTCGCGCTCCTGCTCATCTGAGGCGCGCAGGACGGCGGCCCAGAGCTCGCTCTCGCGACCGGCCTCGGCCGCGATCGTCTCCCAGACGTCAGGCGTCGAAGTCGGCAACCGCCTGCACCGTCCGTTCGATCTCGTCGTCGCCGTGCGCGAGGGAGAGGAACATCGCCTCGAACTGGCTCGGCGCGATGTAGATCCCGCGGTCCAGCAGGTGGCGGAAGAGCGCTCCGTAGCGCGCTGTGTCGCAGCGTTGGGCGTCGTCGAAGTCGTTGACGGGCTCGCTCGTCATGAACAGAGTCGCCATCGCGCCCACGCGCTGCACGCGACCGTGCGGGGAAAGCCCGGCCTCCAGCCGACCGCCGCGGCGCTCGAGCTCGTCGTAGACGCCCGGGTCGCGGAGCCGGCGCAACACGGCGAGGCCCGCGGCCGTCGCGAGTGGATTCCCCGACAGCGTCCCGGCCTGGTAGACATCGCCGCTCGGGGCGAGGCGGTCCATGATCTCCGCGCGGCCGCCGAACGCGGCGAGCGGCAGCCCGCCGCCGACGATCTTCCCGAGGATGGTCAGGTCGGGAGTGACGCCAAAGCGCTCCTGGGCGCCCCCGCGGGCGACTCGGAAGCCGGTGATCACCTCGTCGAAGACGAGCACCGCGCCCGAGGCGTCGCAGAGGCGCCGCAGCGCCTCGAGATAGCCGTCGCGTGGGGGAACGACGCCCATGTTTCCGGCCACCGGCTCGACGAGGATGGCGGCGAGGCCCTCGCCATACTGCGCCACCGCGGCGGCCGCGGCGTCGACATCGTTGAACGGGCACACGATCGTGTCGGCGGTGACCGCGGTGGGCACCCCGGGGCTGGACGGGAGCCCGAGGGTCGCAACACCGGAGCCGGCGTTTGCGAGGAGGGCGTCCGCGTGACCGTGATAGCAGCCGGCGAACTTGACGATGCGGTCCCGTCCGGTGTGCGCGCGGGCCAGGCGCACGGCGCTCATCGCGGCCTCGGTTCCCGAGGACACGAGCCTGGCCCGCTCGACCGAGGGCACCGCGTCGACGATTTCCGCGGCCAGCTCGACCTCCGCCTCGGTCGGAGCGCCGAAGCTCGTTCCCCGGCCTGCCGCGTCGCGCACTGCGGCAACGGTGTCGGGGTCGGCGTGGCCGAAGAGCAACGGCCCCCAGGACATGACCCAGTCGAGGAACCGGTTCCCGTCGACGTCCTCGATGTACGCGCCCTCGCCACGGCGAACGAAGACCGGCTCGTCGAGACCGACCGCGCGCATCGCGCGAACCGGCGAGTTGACGCCGCCGGGAATCAGCTCGAGCGCGCGGCGGTAGAGGTCGCTGCGCGTGCTCAAAGCCAGGAGGCGAGCTCCTTCGTCCAGTACGAGACGACGAGATCGGCGCCGGCCCGCTTGATCGCGGTCAGCGACTCGAGCGCGGCCTCGCGCTCGTCCATGAAGCCCTTGGCCGCGGCGGCCTTGATCATCGCGTACTCGCCAGAGACGTTGTACGCGGCAAGCGGCAGCTCGAAGCGCTGGCGCGCCGCGCGGATCACGTCGAGGTAGGGAAGCGCGGGCTTGATCATCAGGACGTCGGCGCCTTCCGCCACGTCCTGCTCGCACTCGCGCAGCGCCTCGCGCACGTTCGCGGGATCCATCTGATAGCCGCGGCGGTCGCCGAAAGCTGGCGCAGACTCGGCTGCCTCGCGGAACGGCCCGTAGAACGCCGAGGCGTACTTCGCGGAGTACGCGACGATCGGAGTGTCGGGAAGCTCGTCGCGGATCGCGCCCACGCGACCGTCCATCATGTCGCTCGGGCAGACAACGTGAGCGCCGGCATCCACGTGGCTCACCGCCGTGCGCGCGATCAGCTCGAGCGTGTCGTCGTTGGAGACCTCGCCGTCGCGGATGACGCCGCAGTGGCCGTGCGACGTGTACTCGCAGAGGCAGACGTCGGTGAGCAGTTGAAGTCCGCTGTCCTCGAGCGCGCGAAGCGCCCGCTGGACGATCCCGTACTCGTCGTAGGCGCCTGACCCCTCGTCGTCCTTCTCGTCGGGGATCCCGAAGAGGATCACGGCGCGCACGCCGAGGCGCGCGAGCTCCTCGGCCTCGGCGGCGACGGACTCGACCGAGTGCCGCGCGAGCCCCGGCAGGTCGGCGTTGGCCAGCGCGGCCGGGCCGACGAACAGCGGCATGACGAAGTCGTCGAGATCGAGCCGGGTTTCACGGACGAGGCTCCGGAGGCCGCTCGTCCGTCGCAGCCGCCGCAGCCGGGTGACCGGGAACGTGCTCACGTCGTACAGCCTAGACCGGGACGAGGACCCAGCTGTGGACGTGTTGCGGCGAAATCGGCGCACTTCCGGGGTCAGACCCCGTTACGAACATTTGACACCTGCCCCTCCCGGTCAGGCCAGCAGGCGCCGGGTCGCCACTCGGGCGAGGCCGCCGAAGACGAGCCCGAGGCCCGCCAGCCAGGCCAGCTCGCGGCCGACCGTTCTCCATGGGCTCGTGTCGTAGAGCGCCGACGAGAAGTAGCGCGCCGCGTGCACGAACGGAAGGCCGTCGCTGAGCCAGCCCGCGACGGGCACGACCTCGCGCGGGACGAGGCCGAGGAAGACGATCGGCATGACCACGAGCACTGCGACGAGCGACGCGGCGCGCGTCTCCCGAGCCAGAGCTCCGAGCAGCGCGCCGAGCGCTCCGAGCGCGCCGCCGGCCAGCAGCAACCCGACGGCCAGCAGCGGCAGTCGGTCCCACGGCTGTCCGCCGACGACACCACCGAGCTCGACGATCATGCCGAAGACGGTCGCGATCGCGAGGCCGAGCGCGAGCGCGACGACGGCGGCGAGAGAGGCCTTCGCCGACACGAGCTCCCCCATCGACACCAACCCTCGCCGCAGCCGGCCGATCGCGTTCTCGTCGCGCTCGCTCGCCATTGCCCCTGCCGCGAGCAGGAGGGCGAGGAAGGTAACGGTGAGCGCGAGCGCGTACGCCTGCACCTGCGCGGACAGCAGTGAGCTGCGCGACTTCTCCCGCGCGCGCTCGAGCCGGATGGGATTGGCGGTCGAGGCGAGCAGGTTTCCGGTTTGAGCGAGCGCGAGACCGGCGATGCGCGCGAACTCCGCGACCTGCCGCCGCTCAGGGCTGCGCGGAAGCCGGGCAAGCAGGGCGTGCATCCGCGCGAGGCCGAGGATGTCGTACATCCGCCCGCCGAACCGGGCGTGGCCGCCGTCGAGGATCAACCGGACATAGTTGAGGTCGGTCTCGACGTACGCTCGTTGCAGCCGGCGGTTCAGCTCGTAGACGAGGGCCTGCACCTGCTGCGTCACGCGTGTGGAGATTCCGCCCTTCGTCGTCTGGTAGACGAGGCTCGGCGACTGAAGGCCGCTCTTCAGATCCGCGAGGAAGCCGGGCGGCACCGTGAGCGTCGCGACGACGCGGCCCGTCGCGAGCGCGCGCCGCGCATCCACGGGGCTCATCCTCGTCAGATGGACGTTCTTGCCGACCTCGTCGATCGCTGCGCGAATCTGGAAACGATGGGATCCGATGGCGACCTCGGCCGGGAGGTGATCCTCGTCGACGAGCGCGACCCGCGGCTTCGAGCTGCCGTACCCGGCGACCAGGCCGACGAGGCCGGCGACGAGCAGGGGATACGCGAGCAGGACTCCGAGAAGAAGCGGCGAGCGCACGAGCACCCGGAGGTCCTTCCGGAGCAGCAGCAGCACGCCCTTCACGCGAAGATCTCCTCGGCGTGCAGGCGGCGGTACTCGGTCGTCGGCCCGAGAAACGAGAGCGCGCCTCGCTGGAGGACGGCCACCCGGTCCGCGTACAGATCGAGCTCCTCGAGGTTCTGCGTCGCGAACACGACCGAGCCGCCGCCGCCGCGAAGGCCGGCCACGGTCTCCCAGAGCCGGCGCCGCTGGCCTGGGTCGAGCGACGCCGTCGGCTCGTCGAGGAGGAGCACGCGTGGGTCGCCGAGAAGCGAGAGCGCGACGTTCAGGCGCTGCCTGTTCCCGACGGAGAGCGTGTAGGCCGGCCGGTCCGGCGGCACGTCGAAGCGTTCGAGCAGCCTCGCAGCCACCCCGGCCGGGTCGCGCTCGCCTTCGAGCCGTGCGAAGAGCTCGAGGTTCTCGCGCGCCGTGAGACGGTCGTAGAGGGCGGGACGCTGCGGAACCCAGCCGACCCGGACATCGTCGACCCGCTCGACGGAGCCACTGCTCGGCTCGAGCGCGCCGGCCAGCAGGGAGAGGAGGGTCGACTTCCCCGCGCCGTTCGGCCCGATCAGGGCGAGCGTCTCACCGACGTGGACGTCGACGTCGGTGGGCTCGAGCGCGACCTGCGTACCGAACCGGCGCGCAACGCCCCGCGCCCGGAGGTACGCGGCAGTCAATGCTGGGACGCAGCCGACGGGTCGTCGTGGCCGGCTTCTGCGACCGGGCCCTCCGGGGACTCGATGCGATCGCCCCAGGACTCCGGCCGAAGGGGCCCCTGCACGACCGTGTCCTCGAGCTCGACCTCGACCGGAGGCACGCCGCCCTCCCCCCAGGGCTCGAGCTCCACGCGCTCCGAGAAGAACTCCCACACGGCGCGACCGGCCGCGAGCAGCGGCAGTGCGACGAAGACGCCGGGCAGGCCGTAGATCTCACCGCCCGCGAGGAGCCCGAAGATCACGAGCAGCGGGTGAAGCCGCAACGCGCTGCCCATGACGTTCGGGACGACGACGTGGCCCTCGATCTGGTGGATGACAAGGAAGAGGAGCACGACCCAGAGTGCCGAGATCGGGTGGACGACGAGCGCGTAGAGCGTCGGCGGAATCGCTCCCAACCACGGGCCGAGGTAGGGAATCAGCTCGGTGATCGCAACCCAGGCGCCGAAGAGGAGCGCGTACTTCTGGCCTCCCGGAAGCCAACCGAGGACGCCGAGCAGCCACAACCCGACGCCCGCGCTGGTCCCGATGATCAGCGACACCAGCGCCTGTCCCTTGACGTAGCTCGTCAGCGAGCTCTCCATCCGCGGCAGCAACGGCGTCGACGTCGAATGGGGTGGGAATCGCCGCTCGATCACGCGATCCAGCCGCGGGAAGTCGAGGAGCATGTAGATCGACACCACGAGGACGATGAGCCCGCTGAAGAGCAGCTTCCCGATCGACAGAGCGGCGCCCTCGAGAAAGTTCACGACCTTGTCGGTGTATTTCCCGACGTCGTGGCGCCTGATGTCGCGCACGAGCTTGTGCCCGCGCGTCTGGATGTTGATTCCCCCGAGCCGATGCTTGTCGAGCCACTGCTGGAGCCGGTCGACGTCCCGATCCGCCGCGACCTGGCCGGTTCGTCCGTTCACGGTCGTAAAGTAGGAATCAACCCGCTTCGCGGCCGTCTTCGTCTCGTTGACGACCACGGTGCCCAGAGCCCCAATGGCGGCGATCAACATCACCGCGAACATGAGGTACACCAGCGCGACTGCGAAGCCGCGGGGGATTCGCGCCCGCTGCACGATCCGCACGACCGGGTTCAGGAGCAGCGCGATCAGCAGCGCGACGAGGAACAGGAAGACGACGTGACGGACCGCGCCCGCCACCACCCACAGCAGCAGAAGCATGATCGGCAGCCCCGTCAGCTGGATCCAGCGCGGAATCTCGATCTTCGCCGCGCGGGCGGGCATGCGGCTGATCGTACAGCGGCCGTCGTACACCTCAGGCCCCCGTGTTGGGACTGGGACTGGGCCGCCGACGGCAACCTCGCGCTCGACCCTCACAATCTCAATGTGAAAACCCAGTCATCTCCAATGGTTCCGTTGTCACAAAGTCGCGGTCGGAACGAGTTGAAGAAAGGACCTGGGTTCGTTACCGTCCCGCGAGTGCCGCCCCCCTCCCGTCGCGGACACGGCGCGCGTCGCCGCGTGCGCACTCGCCCTGCCCCCCATCGAGGGCGCCGTCTGATCGTCCTCACGGTCCTGGCCGGCGTCCTCGTCGGGACACTGCTCGTGACCGCTTTCGGCCAGAGCGCGACCCGCCAGGTCTCGCAGGCACTGCCGGGACCGGCGAAGCGCCTGCTCCCCGTCGGCCCGCCGACGCCCCTCACGGTCGCCTTGCACGACGGGCTCCGGATCCAGCTGCCGATCGCGCAGAGCCGCGTGACCGCAATCGGCTACCAGGCCTCGGACGACGGCGCGCTTCCGCTGACTCCGCTCGGCCGGCAGGGAAATGCCGGCGCGCTGTCGCGCCTCGCTCACCTGATCTTCGGCGGTGGCGGCGGCGGATTCGTCTACTACCAGCTCGGCGGCGGCGAGCGTGACGTGCTCGACGTCGGCGCGAGCCCGGGCACCGACGTGTACGCGCCGGTGGACGGGACGATCGTCGGCATCTCGGACTTTGTCCTGGACGGGCAAACGTACGGATCGCGCCTCGACATCCAACCGTCGGATGCGCCCTCGCTGATTGTCTCGATCACGCACCTATCCCTCGACCCGGCTCTGAGCGTCGGCTCGGCGATCGGCGCGTCGAGCACGAAGATAGGCCGTGTCGTCGATGTGTCCGGTGCCGAGAAACAGGCGCTTGCGCGCTACACCCAGGACACGGGCAACCACGTCACCGTCGAGCTGCGCTCCGCTGCGACACTGACGCTGCCCTGAGAATCCTCTTCGTCGCTGATGTCGTCGGCGCGCCGGGGCGCCGTGCGATCGAGGGGCGCCTGCCCTCGCTCCGCGACGAGCTTCACGCCGATCTCTGCATCCTGAACGGCGAGAACCTCGCGGACGGAGTGGGGATCACGCCGAAGCTGGCCGACCGCATGCTCGCCTCGGGCGCGGACGTGATCACCCTCGGGAACCACGTCTGGAGACGCCGCGAGATCGTCCCCTACCTGAGCGAAAGCGACCGCATCGTCAGGCCGGCGAACCTCTCGGCGCATGCGCCGGGCAAGGGGCTCGCGGTCGTAACCGCCAAGGACGGCACGGATGTCGCCGTCGTCAACCTGCTCGGCTCGCTATTCATCGGGCCGCCCCACAACCCGTTCGAGATCGTCGACGAGCTCGTGGCCGAGGCCCGACGCAGAGCGCCCGTCGTCTTCGTCGACTTCCACGGCGAGGCGACGAGCGAGAAGGTCGCGATGGCGCGCTGGCTCGACGGCAAGGTGGCAGCGGTGATCGGCACGCACACGCATGTGCAGACCAACGATGCGAGAGTGCAACCCGGTGGCACGGCAGCGATCACCGATGCCGGCATGACGGGACCGCACGACTCGGTGATCGGCGTCGTCGCCGACCTCGCCATCCGCCAGATGCGCACGTCCATGCCCGTGCGGTTCGAGACAGCAGAAGGCGACGTGCGGATCGAGGGCGTGCTGGTCGAGTGCGACGCAGCCGGCAGGGCGACGAGCTGCGAGCCGGTTCGCGTCGCGGTGGCGTGAGCCCACCGATCCAGTACGCGCTGAGCGGTGACGTCCACGTCGCGTACCAGGTCGTCGGCGACGGCCCGATCGACCTCGTCATGGCGATGGGCGCGTTCACGAACCTCGAGGTTCTGTGGGAACGGCACGAGTACCAGCGCCTCTGCGAACGCCTCGGATCCTTCTCCCGGCTTCTGCTCTTCGACAAGCGCGGCATGGGCCTCTCCGACCGCGTCCACTTCGGGACGCTGGAGGAACGGATGGACGACATCCGAGCCGTCATGGACTCGGTCGGCTCTCACTCGGCCGCGCTGATGGGCGTCTCGGAGGGCGGGCCGCTCTCGCTGCTGTTCGCGGCCACCTACCCGCAGCGAACGCGCGCCCTCGTCCTCGCAGGCGCCGAGGTCAAGGAGGAGCGGACGGTGGACTGGCCCTGGGGTGAGGCCACACGCGCAGAGATGGAGGAGTTCCTCATGCCCGCGAATGTCGTCCAGCGGTGGGGCAAGGGCCTCGCCCTCGATGTCTACATCCCGAGCCGCGGGAGTGATGAGGAGCTACGGGCCTGGCTCGGCCGGCTGCAGGTTCAGTCCGCGAGCCCGACCGACGCGATTGCGTTCATGCGTATGGCATTCGACATCGATGTCCGACATGTCGTCCCGACAATCAAGACCCCGACACTGATCGTCCATCGCACGGGCGACCGGGTCTGCCACGTCGAGAACGCGCGCTTCCTCGCCCGATACATCGCGGGAGCCAAGTACGTGGAACTCCCGGGAGAGGACCACTCGATCTGGACCGGCGGCGACGAGATCGTCGACGAGATCCAGGAGTTCCTGACCGGCGTGCGCGAGCCGGCAGAGCCGGACCGCGTGCTGGCCACCGTCCTCTTCACCGACATCGTCGGCTCGACGAAGCGCGCCCGCGAGCTGGGTGACCGGCGCTGGCGCGACCTCGTCGACGAGCATCACGCGGTCGTACGCCGAGAGCTCGAACGCTTCCGCGGCCGTGAGATCGACACCGCAGGCGACGGCTTCTTCGCAACCTTCGACGGGCCCGCGAGAGGGATTCGCTGCGGCCGTGCGATTGTCGACGCAGTTCGGCGAGTGGGGCTGGACGTCCGCGCGGGGCTTCACACGGGCGAGGTGGAGCTCGCCGGCGACGCCGTTCGCGGCATCGCCGTGCACACGGGCGCGCGCGTGGCCGGGGAGGCCGGCGCAGGCGAGGTTCTCGTCTCGCAGACGGTCAAGGATCTCGTGGCGGGATCCGGGATCGAGTTCCTGGACCGGGGCTCGCGCGAGCTCAAGGGGATCCCGGGCGACTGGCGCCTCTATGCAGTGAGGTGACGAGCACCACGGTCAGGGCGACGAGCACCAGATCTCGCGCGAGCAGCAGCCACGACAACCCTGGCTCGAAGTCGAGCGCGAGCCGGAAGTAGCGATGCGGGAACCAGATCTGGGTCAGGACGAGCGCGGCCCCGAGGAGCGCGCCGGCCGCGACCCCGCGCCGCCCCCGGACAAGCGGGACGACCGGGATCAGCCAGATGAGGAACTGCGGTGACAGCACCTTTCCGAAGGCGATGAACGCGCAGACCACGGCGACGCTCGCGCGCGCGAGCTGCTCGCGGCCGCCGGGCCCTCGCGCGAACATGATCCAGATCCAGAGGAGCACGGCGAACTGCGCGATCGTCGAGACGACCGCGACCGCATCCGCGGCGCCGCCTGCGAGATTCTGCGAGCCGTGGCTCGTATCGCCGGTGATGCCGACCCCGAACGCGTGATGCGCCGCGAGCAGGAGCGCCGCGCCCAGGCTCTCGACCTGCAACGGGCGCCGCAGCTGAACGGTCAGGCTGTGCCAGACGCCGCCGGGCGAGAGGACGACGAACGGCAGGAAGACGAGCGCGACGACGGCGGCAGTGATCCCGAGACAGACGAGCGCCTCGCGCCGGCCTCGCCGCTTCCAGGCGAACGTCACACCGAGCGGCACGAGAATCGCCGGAAACAGCTTCACGACGACGCCGAGGCCCAGGAGCGCATGCCCGAGGCGCAACCTGCCGGAGAGGAGCGCCGCGAGCGCGCCCGCGACGATCGCGGCCGGCCAGAGGTCGAACCGGCTCAGAAGGACTGGGCCGAGGGCGAGCGGCGCGAGCGCGGCGAACGCCGGGGCCGCCCACATCGCGGCCGCGCCGCTCCGTAGCGCCCGAAGCCCGAATGCGAGCGCGAGCAGGGCGCCGGCGCCGCAGAGCCACATGAGGGTCTCGAAGGTGCGGCGGAACCCAGGCGTGACGTCCTGGCCCACGCCGTGCCCCGCGAGCCCGGGCAGCGCAAACATCGGCAGCGCTCCCGGTGGGTACTCGAGGTCGAAGTCGCGGTACGGAACGTGCCCGTCGGCGATCAGGTTCCCGTAGTGCTGGTAGACCGGCGTGTCGACGATCTGCGGCGGCTGCGCGTAGAAGCCGTGGTGAAGCGCGGTCCACGAGAGGGCGAACAGGGCGATCGCGAGTGCGGCCGCCCAGATCGTCCGCTCAAGCGTCGGCTGCCCGCCGGGTGCCGTCATGTGTCGCCAGGAGTGCGAACGCGACGAAGGGGAAGAACCACGGGATGTAGAGGTAGAACCAGTGCGTCAGCACGAGCTCGAAGCCGATCACGAGAGCCGCGGTGAGAGCCGCGAGCTGGAGCGGCGTCTTCGTGCGTGGCACGAAGGCGACGACCAGCGCTCCGGCCACGAGCAGCCCCTCGAGCACGCGCTGGAGGAGGTGGAGATCCGGCAGGCCGCGGGCGTGATACTGCGCCCAGTCCCAGAGGGAGAACGGCGAGTGGCGGTTGATCTGCGTCCGGAGCGTGCGGTTGTAGAACGTCTCCGCCGCCTGGACCGGATGGCCGTCGAGCAACAGGACCGAGAACGCGACGGCCGTCGCGACCGCAAAGCCAACGACGAACGCGACGAGGGGCCGCGGCCGGCGGAGGGGACCGGGGTAGGTGAGCCAGAGCGGCGCGACGACAAGTGTCGCGAACTTCGTCCAGCCGGACAGCGCCACGCCGGCGCCGCGAAGCCACGGTGAGCTTGCGAGCCAGAGCCCGAAGATCAGGAACGCCGGCACGATCGCATCGTTGGTGTTCGACATCGACACGTACTGCGTGAACGGGAATGCGGCCCACGCGAAGGCGAGCGCCGCCCCGAGCCAGCGTCCGCCGAACCGCAGGCCGACGAGCGCCAGGCCCAGCATGCAGAGGAGGTCGAAGAGGATCGAGGTGAGATGCGCGGCGGGAAGGTGGTCCCACTTTCCGGACCAGCCGCGGATCCAGTAGCCGGGGAGGTACGCCGCATAGGCGACCGGACCGTAGGTGTCACCGAGCGGGTTCGCCGACTCGCAGCGTCCGTTCGGCTGGATGCGATCGCGGATCTCGCCTGAGGAGTCGGCAGGCCCGCAGGGCTTGAGGCTTCCCTCCGCGGGGAAGTTCCCGTAGGGCTGGACCCCGGTTGCGATTCGCTGCGCGCCGATCACGCCGGCATAGCCGACGTCGATGACGTTGGAGTCCTGGACGTTGAGGCCGATCCTGAAGCCGGCGAGGAAGACGGCCGCGGCCAGGAGCACGGCCGCGTTCCAGCGGAAGCCCGGCCGCGGCAGAGGCCGCCCACGCACGCCGATCCAGATCGTCCGTGCCAGGAGATAGACGAGCGGCGGGTACGCGAGCGGGACACTCGCGAGGATGTCCCCGCGGTTGAACCGCCACAGAGACACCGAGAAGGAAAGCAGCACGAGCAGGTCGAGGTTCCGCCATGAGAAGGGCCGCCTGAAGTCGGCCAGCCCGATCAGGAAGACGAGCGAGAAGGCGAGCCACACGGCGAGGCTGTTGATCCGCTTGCCGCCGAACGCGCCTTCGTAGCCACGAGCCATCTTCCAGGCGACCTGCGGGCCGGTCCAGGCCTCGGTGACCCGGCTCGTGCGGTCGTCGACCTTCCCGGTCGCGATCTCGCCCGCGTCCACCTTGTCGTTTCGCTTCCACCAGACGTTGACCGTCCAGCAGCCGCCCTGCGCGCCGGCCGAGCACTTCGCGGCGTCCGGCTCATACGTGGCGTCGGTGACGCGACCCTTGCTCGGATAACGGTCGAGCCAGTCCGCGACCTTGTCGTCCGCGAGGAAGAGTTGTGTCGCCCGCTCCTTCGTCAGCTGCTGCTTCGAGGTCGCGCCGATCGGCGGCGCGGCGAGCGCTGAGACGCCGAAGCCCGCCGCCAGTGCCGCAGCGGCGAGGCCGCAGACGAGAAGTCTCAGCGCCCGCTCCGGAACGACCAGAGCTTGTTGCCGATGAAGTTGAACGGCGTGACGAGAACGATGGCGATCGCCTGCGAGACGATCTTCCCCGCCCCGAGCTCGACGAGGGCGGTGAGGATCGCGAGGTTCGCGACATAGACGATCGCGGAGACGACGAGGAACCGCAGGCCCTGGTAGCCGAAATGACCGCGATCGTGCCGGAAGGTCCAGAGTCGGTTCCAGAGGTAGTTGTTCGTCACGGCGGCGAGAAACGACCCGGTGGCCGCAAGCCTGTAGTGCAGGTTGGCGCCGTCGAGCAGCGCGACGTAGACGACGAGGTTGACGACGTAGCCGCTCGCCCCGACGACGCAGAACTTCACCAGCTGCTCCCAGTTCTGCCGCTGGCGGAGGGCGTGTCTCGTGCGGGCACGCAAGCCGGCCACGACTGCGGTATCTCGGTGCTCCACGACGGGCGCGAGCGTAGCGGGTGGTTCGGCCGGTCGCAGGGCCGAGTGTCCCGGGGCGCGAGCACCAAGCTAGAGAAGGACGCAGGGCGCGGACGGGGCTGGACTGCCCCGGGCGCGCCCGACGACACCCTCTAGCTGTCCTGCCTACGGACGTTGTGAACGCGGCTGATCGGGGGTCGTCCTTCGAGTGAGCTGTGTGGGCGCGCGGTGTTGTAGTGGTGGAGCCAGTGTGGCAGCGCGGCGGCGCGCTCGCGGTGAGAGCTGTAGACGAGGCCGTAAGCCCATTCGCGAGCCATCGTCTGGTGGAAGCGCTCCACCTTCCCGTTCGTGCGCGGCCGGTAGGGCTTGGTGGTCAGGTGTCGGATCCGGAGCCGCTCGAGTTGTTGTCGGACGAGTCGGCTGCGTGCGTAGGCCCAGGCGTTATCCGTCATCAGCCGCCGCGCTGTGATCCCGTGCTCGGCGTAGAAGCGGAGCGCACGATCGAGGAAGCCGGCGACCGTCGCCGCTTTGGCGTCGCCGTGGATCTCGACATAGGCGAGCCGGGAGTGGTCGTCGATGATCGCGTGCACGACGTCGACGCCGTCTTGGTGTTGGCGGTCCTGGCTTGAGCGGTCGCCGGTGACGCGGTGGCCGGGCCTTCGGAAGCGGGCGTACTCGCTGGTGTCCATGTGCAGCAGGTCGCCGGGGCAGGGCCACTCGTAGCGGTTGGCCGGCTCCCGCGCCGGCCGCTGCGGTCGGGAGATGCCGGCCCGCTTGAGCACCTTCCAGACGGTCGAGTGGCAGAAGCCGGTGGCGCCAGCGACCAGCCGCGGCCCCCAGCCGGTCCGACGACGGCAAGCACAGATCGCCTCGGCGAGCTCGGGTGCGAGCTGACGGGGCGAGCGGCGCGGCCGGCTGGACCGATCAAACAGGCACGAGAGGCTCCTGCGTGCCTCTGCGCTCGCCTCGAGCCAGCGGTGCCACCAGCGATGCGCCGTCGCCGGTGACACATTGAAGGCGGCCGCGGCCGCCTTCAACGTCATCCCATCCTCGATCGCGCAAACGAGCGCATAGCGACCAGCCAGTCCGAGCTTCGCGTTACGGTGAAACGACATCCGAGCCCTCCTTCGGGAGTGAGTCGTCGCAGACCCACACACTCGAAGGAGGGCCGGATAGAAGCCTCAGCCGTTCACAACCTCTGTAGGCACGTCATCTAGCGACGCGTGATCGCGGTCCCGGGCACCGGCTCCTGTGGCCGGTCGAGCCACCTACAGTACGGCCGTCGGCACGCGTGTCTACGCAGCCGTCCGGCGCGCTGCGCCGAACGTCACGGACTCGCCGTAACGGATGTGCACTGCGCGAGCGTCCGCCTCGACGACGACCTCGAGCAGCTCGCCGTCGGGTGCCAGCACGACATCGCACAGCTCTCCGGCACGGACGCCATCGACGAGGACGGCCACTCCGCGCAGCTCGCGCAGCGCGACCGTACGCGACCGGTAGAAATCGAGCTCGGCACCGTCGAGAAGCACGAGGGGCGAGGGAACCGTGAGCTCACGGCCGCTCGAGCCGGCAGCCGCCAGAGGCAGGAACCGGCGCGCCTCGTCCCTGCAAACGACATCGAAGCCGACCGCCCGCCGCACGTCCCGGTCGAGGAAGATGTCCACGACGCGGCCGAGCTTGATGCCTCGCACGAGCACCGGCAACGCGAGCAGCTCGTCTCCGGCACGGCCAGGCACTTCAGCCCCATCCTGCCCGCGGGACGCCGACGGAAACCTCAGAAGCCCTCCTCTCCGACCAGCGGCACGAACCGGCAGGGCACCGAGCTGACGACGGCCGGGCCCTCCGGGCTGCGGATGATCACCTCGAGCCGCTGGATTCCGCGCCTGCCAACGGGCACCACCAGCCGTCCGCGGGGCTCGAGCTGCTCGTAGAGCGACTGCGGCAGGTGCGGCGCCGCGGCTGCGACGGCGATCGCGTCGAACGGAGCGCGCTCCGGCAGCCCCCGCGTGCCGTCTCCCACGTGCACCCGCACGCGTCCATAGCCCGCGGCCTCCAGATTGAGACGCGCTTGCTCCGCGAGCTCCGGGATTCGCTCGATCGTGTCCACCTCGGCGGCGAGCTCCGAGAGCACCGCGGCCTGGTAGCCCGAGCCGGTGCCCACGTCGAGGACACGCTCCTCCCCGATGAGCGAGGCGGCCTCGCAGATCTTCGCCACCATGTACGGCTGGGAGATCGTCTGCCCCGCGCCGATCGGAAGAGCGGCATCGTCGTACGCGCGGCTGGCGAGACCTTTCGGGACGAAGAGCTCGCGGGGCACGCGGGCCATCGCATCGAGCACCCGCTCGTCGCGGACGTCGCGGCCCCGCAGCTGGTACGCGACCATCTGCCGTCGAAGCGCGCCCGGGTCAGGCAACGCGCGAGAGCCGGCGCGCATATGCGGGCGGCCGGACGCCGAAGTGCTCGAGAACCGCCGGCGCTATGTCGACGATCGACTCCGGCTGGGCGTCGAGGCCGATCGTCAGCATCGGCACCTCGGAGTCGCCCGCAGACAGGGAGCCGTGGCTGCCGCCGCCGACATGGTGCCGTCCGGCGAGGTCTGCGAACTCGACCTCGGGAGCCGCGGAGATGATCACCTCGCCGGCATTGGGGTTTTCGAGCGAAGCCCACGCGCGCCTCAGGCCATCGGGGTACGCGGTGAGCAGCGATTCGTCGCCGCTCGTCTCCCAGCCTCCCTCCCGCGGGGCGAACCGGAGCTCCTCCCGCTCGCGGCGCGCAACGGCTTCCCCGTCCTCTCGGAAGAGAACCGTTTCCGCGGCGTCCTCGTCGTCGAGGCGCTCCGCAAGCTCGCGGGCCTCGTGCGTGCTTCCTGGCAGGCGGTAAACCATCCCGGCCCGGTTCGAGGCGGTGACCAGAACGTCGGGCAGGTTGGCGAAGGACTCCTCGAGACGTGCGTGGCGATGCATGCGCGTCTGACCGTGGTCAGAACAGAGGACGACCGCATAGCGCTCGAGGAACTCCTCCGCCCCTCCCGCCGCGTCGACCAGGGCGCCGATCGCCGCGTCGCTTCGCCCCAGCGCCTCCACGGCCTCGTCCGGGCCGTGCGCGTGCGAGGCGAAGTCGTAGTCCGGCAGGTAGTGGACGAGGAAGTCGAAGCCGTCGCGCGTGACGAGCCAGCGCCCGACCGCAGCCGCATAGCCGTCGATCGATCCCTGGTGCCGGGCGAAGACGGCGAGCGGCGCTCCGGTCGGGTCCGACTCGAACAGGTTGTAGAAGAAGAAGCGCTTCGGCCCGTAGGCGGGGATCGTGAGTCCGGGCAGCGTCGGCGAGTGGCGCGTGCGGCCGCGGTAGCACGTGATGTTGATCGCGGCCGCGGTGAGGCCGGCATCCTCCAGCGCCTCGTAGACGGTCACCGCGTCGGCGCCGAGGTGGAGCCTGTTCAAGTTGATGATCGTGTCGAGGAGCGAGCGCGCCATTCCGGCGGCGCGCACCGCGGCGAACGACGATCCGTACTCGACGACACGCGACCGTTCCCGGTCGTACCACACCAGGTGCGGAATCCGGTGTACATCGGGATGCGCGCCCGTCGCGATCGACGAGAGGCACACGGGAGTCAGCGAAGGGAACGTCGAGGTCGCGCGTGAGTAGCGGCCGTGATCGGCGAGCAGCGAGAGCACGGGCGCGCGCCGGTCTCCGATCGCGGCCTCGAACATCGAGGGCGTGAGCCCGTCGATGACGATCAGGATCAGCTTAGTCTTTGGCAAGGGAGCGCAGTCCCGCATAGCGCTCTGGTGCCCGGCCGCGCAGTCGCGCAGCGAGCGTCGGAACGAGCAACGCCGAGATGTAACCGACGATCGGGATCCAGGCAACAGCGGCGAAGGCAAGACCCGAGAGGCCGAGGAGAACCGCGGTTCCGAATCGCGCGCCGCCGCGGCGTAACGTTCCCGCGACGACGCGCCCGCCGCCGAAGCTCCCGAGCGCGCCGCCCGCGCCGCCCCCGATTGCCTCGTCCCACTGACCGAGGCCGAAACCGATGGCGACCCCGATTCCCGCCGAGATCGCGATCGCGGCCGCCAGCCCGGCGCGACTGCCCGCGAGAAGCCCGGCCAGGAAGACGCCAACGCCGACGCCAAGACCTGCGCAGACCCCGATCCAGTACCAGCTGCCCACGCACCGAGTGTAGTTCCCCGCCAAACCGCTCCGCGGCTTTCCGCGTAGATCTCACGGACGCCCCGGCGCCACTGCCCCGGCGCCGGGGCTCCTAGCGCGGCTGCTGCAGCCGCCCGATGACGGCGAGCCCAAACTCCGCCGCACGCGCGCCGTCGACCACCCGGTGGTCGAAGGTGACCGACACGTACCCGGTTCTCGCGACGACGAGCTCACCCCCTCTCACGGCCGGGCGCTCGGCGATGCGGCCGATGCTGAGGATCGCGACCTCGGGGTGGTTGACGATCGGAGTCTGGAAGAGGCCTCCGAGCTTGCCCGCGCTCGTGACCGTGAACGTGGAGCCGCGGAGCTCGTCCGCCTTCAGCGTCCCGGCACGCGCGCCTGCGGCGAGTCGCTCGACCTCCACCCCGAGCTCCTCAACCGACCGGGTGTCGCAGCCGCGCACGACGGGAACGACGAGCCCCTGCTGGGTCTGGACTGCCACGCCCAGGTCGTACCGGTCGAGGTAGACGATCTCGTCACCTTCGAGCCGTGCGTTCAGCTCCGGGAACTCGCGAAGCGATTCCGCGCACGCCTTCAGCGCGCTCGCGACGAGTTGGCCGAGGTCGATGCCGCTGAAATCGCACTCCTCGACCCAGGTCACGGCGGGCACCTCGCGATGCGCGCGCGCCATGTGCTCGGCGATCAACCGCCGCACGCCGCGTAGCGGCTCGTGGCGACCCTCGCTCGGTGCGGCGTGGCCGGCCGCGCCGCGGACGTCGTCTTCCGTCACGCGACCCTCGGGGCCGCTGCCGGCGAGCGAGTCGAGGTCGACGCCGAGCTCCTGCGCGATCCGGCGCACCAGAGGCGTGGCCCGTCCTTTCCCCGCGCGTGGGCGAGAGACTGAAGGGGAGGAAGCGGCGGCCTGGGCGGGCGGGGCGCCGGCCGGTGCCGGGGCCCCGTCGGGCTCGCCGCCGATCACGAGGAGCAGCGTGCCGACCGGGACGACCTTCCCCTCGTCGACGAGGATCCTCGTCACCTTGCCGGCGGCCGGGGAAGGGATCTCGACGGTCGTCTTGTCGGTCTGGATCTCGACAAGGGGGTCGTCCTCGGCGACGTCCTGGCCCTCGGAGACGAGCCAGCGGGATATCTCCCCTTCGGTCAGGCCCTCGCCGAGGTCGGGCAGCTTGAGCTCGTACGGCATGGTCAGATTCTTATCGCGTCGTGGCCGAGCACGGCGTGCACTCCCTTGACGCCGTTGACGATCTGCGTCACTCGCAGGTCGACGACCACGCTCGCGAGCGCCAGCGCGTCGCGGCGCTCGAGCCCGAGCTCGCGGCCCATGAGCTCGAGCATCGCGTCGGTCGCGATCGCGGCGGCCTCGTCCAGATCCTCGTCGAAGCCAAACGTCAGCCAGGCGTCCGGAGTCCAGGCCGCGGGCGTCGCGAGTGCGAGGTCGTCCCTGACCGCGAGCGTCAACACGAGCCGGTCGAGCGGGCATTCGATCGCGGTCTGGGAGACCTCTCCGTCTCCCTGACGGGCATGGCCGTCGCCGGCCGAGAACAGCGCTCCGTCGATCGGAATCGGAAGCAGGAGCGTCGTGCCCGCGACGAGCTCCTTGCAGTCGATGTTTCCGCCCCAGCGACGCGGCGGGCTCGTCGGATGGATGCCCGGCTCCGGGGGCGGCAGGCCCAGTACCCCCGGGAAGGGGCGCAGGTCGACCTCGCGCCCTCGGTCGTCTCGACCGGTGGCCGCGTCGGCGTCCAGAGCCCAGCGGACGATGCGGCCCTCGCCGCCGCCGACGGCCAGGCGGTCGTTCAACGCCGTCTGCCATCCACCCGCGTACGTCACACCCCAGGAGCCGACGCGGACGTCCTCGATGCGCACCTCGAGCACCTGCCCGGCGCGGGCGCCGCGGATCTCGATCGGCCCGACCAGCGCATGCCCGCCGTCGAGGGTCTCGTCGCGCGGCTCGAACTTCTCTCCGTTCTCGGCGTTCCATCCCGCATCGAGACAGGCGAAGGCAACCGTGTCACCGCTCTCGATCGTGAGGACCGGCGACAGGCCGGCGGAGAAGTGGCCGTGCAGCGTGCGGCGCTCGAGCGGGAGCTCGTGCGTCATGTGCGCGGCAGGCCGATCCACGCGTCACGCGGGGCGAGCAGGATGCGGAGCCCCGCGCGGCGCCCGCCGTCGCGGAACTCCCACAGCGAGACCGCCTGCCACGCGCCGGGGTCGAGCTCGCGTGCCTCGTCGGCGGGGACGTAGCCCGCCTGCACCCGCGTCGCCTCGTCCCAGACGGCGACGGCGTGTGAATCGTGCGCGTTCTCCGGCTCGGGCACGAGCGTCAGTCGGCGGCCCGGGGAGAACGCGTCGTCCTGGAGTGCGTCGAGCCGGTACGAGACCCCGGCGACGGGGATCACCCGGATGCGCGTGTCCCCGGTGCGCACCGCCTCCTCGGTCGCAGCGTCACGGAGCCGGAAACCGTCCCCGGCCCGCTCGAGCCAGAGCCGCAGCCGCTCGCTCAGAACTCGAGCAGCCGACGCACGGCGACGGTCACACGCTCGACGGAGGGCATGTACGCGTCCTCGATCTGCCAGTACGGATACGGCACGTCGTAACCGGTCACGCGCAACACGGGACCGCGGAGGTCGAGGATGGCCTTCTCGGCGAGGATCGCCGCGAGCTCGGCAGCGAACCCGCAGGTCCGCGGTGCCTCCTGGACGATGACGACCCGGCCGGTCTTGGCTGCCGACGCGAGCAGCGCGTCCTCGTCCAGCGGCTTCAGCGACCGGATGTCGAGCACCTCCGTCGAGACCTCGGGGAGCGCGTCCGCGGCTGCCTCGCAGAGCGGCACCATCGACCCGTACGCGACCAGCGTGACGTCGTCGCCCTCGCGCGCCAGGCGCGCCTTCCCGAGCGGAACGACGTGCTCGCCCTCGGGCACCTCTCCCTTCAGCGTCCTGTAGTGGAGCTTCGGCTCGAGGACGACGACCGGGTCCTCATCGCGAATCGCCGCGGCGAGGATCCCTTTGGCGTCCGCCGGAGTCGACGGGATCGCGACCTTCACGCCCGGCGTGTGCACGTAGTACGTCTCGGGCGAGTCGTCGTGGAGCTCGGGCGCGCGCACGCCGCCGCCGTACGGCATCCGCACGACGAGCGGGAAAGCCATCTTCCCGCCGGTGCGCCACCGGTAGCGCCCGACATGGGTGATCAGCTGGTCGAGGCAGGGATAGGAGAACGCGTCGTACTGCATCTCGCAGACCGGCCGCCAGCCCGCCATGCACAGCCCGACCGCCGTGCCGAGGATGCCCGCCTCGGCCAGCGGGGTGTCGACGCAGCGCTCGACGCCGAAGCGGTCGCGCAGGCCGGCCGTGGCGCGGAAGACTCCCCCGGCCCGCCCGACGTCCTCGCCCATCACCATCACCGATGCGTCGCGCGCGAGCTCGACGTTGAGACAGTCGTTGATGGCCTCGACGATGCTCAGCTCAGGCACTCTCGCCTCCCTGGACGGCGTCGGCTCCCGCGCGGCGGAGCCGCGCTCCGCCGCCGCCTGCCCCCGCCGCACGCGCTTCAGCCGTCGCGCCGTGCGCGTGAGCACTGTCACGCCGGCCTACGCACGCCCGGCGACGGCCCAGGAAGCCGAGAGCACGTGTCCTGCGCTCAGCCACGGCTTCTCCGCAGCTCGTCGAGATCCGAGCCGAACGACGCAGGCGGATCCACGTACGCGTTCGCGAACAGCAGCTCGATGTCGGCCGCGGGCTCCGCCTCAGCGGCTGCGATCCCCGCGCGCATGACGCCGGCGGCCTCGGCTCGGATCGACGCGGCGAGGTCGTCGTGCAGGATCCCGGCGCGCCGCAGGTAGCCCTCGTAGCGGCCGACGCACTCGCGTGCCTTCTCCTCCTCGACACGGTCGAGGTCGATGTAGGCACGGGGATCGTCGGCGGTCGCGTGCGGGGCTGCGCGATACGAGACCGCCTCGACGAACGTCGGGCCGTCGCCCGCACGCGCGCGCGCCACGCCGTCGCGAACGGCCTCGTAACAGGCGAGGACGTCCGTCCCGTCGACGCGCGTCGCGGGAATGCCGTACCCCACCGCCTTGTCGGCGAGCGTCTCGGCGCGCGTCTGCGCCCCCACGGGAGTCGAGATCGCCCACTGGTTGTTGTTGCAGAAGAGGATCAGCGGCGCACGCATGACCCCGGCGAAGTTCGCCCCCTCGTGGAAGGCGCCCTCCGAGGTCGCGCCGTCCCCGAAGAAGGCGATCGCGCACGCGCGCTCGCCCTTGAGCTTCTTCCCCCACGCGAGACCGGCGGCGTGCGGGACGTGCGTGCCGATCGGGACGCAGATCGAGGCGACCCGGAAGTCCTCCGGGTTCCACCACCCCGCCGGGTGCCCGCGCCACCACGACAGCACGGTCTCCGGCCGCAGACCGCGGAGAAGCCCGATCGCCGACTCCCGGTAGGAGGGGAAGATCCAGTCCTCGTCGTCGAGCGCGTGCACGGCTCCCGCCTGCATCGCCTCGTGATTCCAGAAGATCGCGTACGTCCCGATCCGCCCCTGGCGGTGGTAGACGACCGAGCGCTCGTCGTAGGTGCGCAGGAGCACCATCGAGCGGTAGAGGTCGAGCAGCTCCTGCTCTCCGAGGCCGTCCACCTCGCGGTCGCCCGCGCCGTCAGCGTCGCCGATCACGCGCCGCAGGTCGCGCTCGGCAGGGAGAACCTGCGCCATGCAGCCAAGTGTATTTATGCGAAAGCGAGCCTCCCGGCCCCTAACGGCTCAGGACAGGACGGAGATCGAGCCGCGCTCCGCCTCGAACACGGCCTCGCTCACGTCTCCGAGGTCCTCGCCGTCGGCCTGCAAGGGGAGGGTCGCGTCACAGCGCACCTCGATCCGGTCGAGGTCGTGCCCGCGGAGCGCATTGCGGGCGGGACGGCCGGTTGCGATCGAATAGAGCAGCGGGACGAGCGTGAGTGGCGTCAGCGAAACCGGCGCCAGGAAGTCCAGCCCCGACTCGAAGGCGGCGTCCGGCGCGACCTGGATGGGCAGCGCCTTGAGGAAGCTGTACGGGTTCACGTTCGCGACGAGCACGAACGCCGCCCTGCCGTGTCCGTCGATCTCCACCTGCGGCTCGATGCGGCCGTGTTGCTCATAGATCGCCTGGGCGAACGCCCGGAGGAAGACCATGTCTCCAGGGCGCTTGCCGTCCTCGCCCCGGCCGCGCTCGTTGACGCGGCGCACCGCCTCCGCATCCAGCCCGAGCCCGGCGTTGAACGCAAAGCGGCGGCCGTTGACCCGGCCGGTCGAGATGCGCCGGCTCCGGCCGCGGGCAAGAGCGTCGGCGAGCTGCTCGGCCGCCTCGACGGGGTCACGGGGGAGCCCGAGGGCGCGGGGAAGCACGCTGGTCCCGCCCCCCGGCACGAAGCCGAGGGGCACGTCGTCCCGGTCGATCCCGTTCAGTGCCTCGTTGAAGCCCCCGTCGCCGGAGAAGACGACGACAGCGTCGGCGCCCTCGTCGACCGCCTCGCGGGCGAGCTCGACGGCGTGGCGCGGCCGCTCCGTCCGCACGGTGCGCACGTAGGCGGACCGCATCAGAGCGCGCTCGACAGCGGCGACTGCGTCGTCGTTGACGGCTGTCGCGAACGGGTTGACGATCAGGACGGCCCGCTTCATCCCGTGAGCATGCCGGATCAGGCCGGCGTTGCGTAGCCGGCCGCGGAGCGGCCCGTCCGCGAAGCGGACCGAGGGAAGGAGTCTGGGGGAACCGGGAGGTTCCCCCAGAGAATCAGGCCGGCGTTGCGTAGCCGCGCATGCCCTCCAGCAGCACCGCGAAGAAGCGGTCTGCGAGCCCGTCCGTGTCGGCCTCCGGGCGCAACCAGGTGTACGCCCAGTTCGCCGCCGACAAGGCCAGCAGCGTCGCCGTCGCGTCGTCGAGATCGGTTCGCAGCTCGCCGAGCTCGCGCCCCTCGCGGAAGAACGAGCGAAAGCGCTCCTCGTAGCGCCGCCGCTCGGCGACGAACTCGTCGCTCCGGTCTCCCTCGAGATAGCGCCATTCGCGGATGAAGACGGTCGCGACGTCCAGCTGCTCGGCGATCACGCGCAGGTGGGCGCGCAGCGCCAGCCGGATCTTCTCCGTCGCGGCGAGGTCGTCCGGGACGGCGTCGAGCGCCGCATGGAAGGCCTCCGCCCCGTCGTGGGCAACCTCCCAGAGCAGGTCGGCCTTCGACTCGATGTGGGCGTAGAGGGAGCCTTTCTGCACGCCCATTGCCTGCGCGAGATCGCCGACCGACGTCCCGTGATAGCCCTTCTCGGCGAAGAGGCGGGCGGCCTGGCGAGTTAGCTCCTTACGCCGGCTGGACATGCTTCAATTGACCCTAACGATCGTTCGGTCTGGAGGCCACATGAGCGTGCGCGAGCAGGAGTTTCTCGACTACGTCCAGGCCGGTGGCCAGGTCGAGGCCACCGACTGGCTGCCCGACGACTACCGGGCCAAACTGATCAAGTTCATCGAGATGCACGGCAACTCGGAGCTGATGGGAGTGCTCCCCGAGCGCGAGTGGATCCTGCGCGCACCGACGCTCCAGCGGAAGCTCGCGCTGACTGCGAAGGTGCAGGACGAGGTCGGGCACTCGCAGCTGATCTACCGGGTCGTCGAAGACCTCGGCAAGCCGCGGGAACAATGCCTCGACGATCTCATCTCCGGCAAGGCGAAGTTCCATAACGTCTTCCACTACCCGACGAAGACCTGGGGCGACGTCGGCGTCATCGCCTGGCTGGTCGACGCGGCCGCGATCATCTCGCAGAAGGCGCTGCTCAAGTGCTCGTACGCTCCCTACGCGCGCATCATGAAGAAGATCTGCTGGGAGGAGTCGTTCCACATCCTCCACGGGCGCGACGTGATCCTCACGCTGATGAACGGCACGGACGACCAGCGCGACCTCGTGCAGGAAGCGCTGAATCGCTGGTGGGGGCCTCTGATGCAGTTCCACGGCAACCCGATCCCGAAAGACGAGGATCCGATGTACATCTGGCGGATCAAGTCGCAGGGAAACGAGGAGGCGCGCCAGCAGTTCCTCGACGGCTATGTCCCCCAGATCTGGGAGCTCGCGCTCACGGTGCCGGACCCGAAGCTGAGGAAGGGCGAGGACGGCGTGTGGGAGTACACGGAGCCGGACTGGGCGGAGCTCCGCCATGTCGTCACCGGCCACGGCCCGAAGACCGAGGACCGGCTCGACCTGAGGCGCTCGGCGCGCGCGAACTCCGCGTGGGTGCGGCAGGTCCTGCTCGCCCAAGCCGCGTGATCCGGCGCCTCATGACGTGTCGCCGGCAAAGGAGGCAAGCGCGAGGCGCGAGGACAGTACACCTCGTACGGCCGAGCGGCGAGCGCGCAACATCCTGCCGTCGGCGGCGCGAGGCAGAGGCGGAGCCGGGCTCCGCCCGGCGAGAGCCGATGCCGGTCAGGGGGCGCGGGTGATCTTCGAAGTCTTCAGACAGGAGAGAAAGGGCCAGGCGTTCCAGCACGCGGGCTCGGTCGAAGCCGCTGACGACCACTTCGCGGACGTGTATGCCCGCGAGCAGTACGGGCGCCGAGGCGAGTCGACCGCGCTCTGGATCGTGCCGCGCTCAGCGGTCGTCGAGATCCACGATTTCGTCGACGAGCTAAACCGCAACTACCACCGGGTCGACGGCTATTCGCTGAAGGAGAAGCTGAAGGAGGCGCGTGAACGAGCAGGAACAACAGCTGCTCCTCGAGATCGCTGACGACGAGCTGATCCTGGGCTGGCGCGACTCCGAGTGGACCGGGATCGCGCCACTGCTCGAGGAGGACGTCGCCTTCTCCTCGATCGCGCAGAACGAGATCGGGCATGCGCGCGCTCTCTACGAGCTCGTCGCGCGCGAGCGCGGCACGACCGCCGACGAGCTTGCCTTCGATCGCCGGCCCGAGGACTACCGCTGCGCGCGGATCGTCGAGCGGCGGCTGCTGGACTGGGATAAGACGATCGCGCGCCACTACCTCTACGAGGAGGCCGACGCAAGAAGGCTCGAGCAGTTGAAGCGCTCCGGCGATCCGGAGATCGCCGGACTCGCCGCGAAGATCGACCGCGAGGAGGCGTACCACCGCATGCATGCGCAGATGTGGTTCGAGCGCCTCGCAGGAGAGCCGCGTTTCACCGCCGCGCTCGAGGAGTTGCGGCCGCTGCTCGACTCCGGCCGCGACGAGCACACGCCGGAGCTGAACGAGCTCTGGGAGGAGATGACGATGGTGCGACGCTCGCAGCCTGCGGGGACGCGATGGTGAGCGAGGCGGACGTCTGGGCTGCGCTCGCGGACATCCCGGACCCGGAGATCCCCGTCATCTCCCTTGTCGACCTCGGCGTCGTCCGGAGTGTCGACGTCGCGGAGAATTGCGTCCGGGTCGACTTCACGCCGACCTTTCTCGGCTGTCCGGCCCTCGAAGCGATGCGGGACCAGATGGCGAGCCGGATCCGGGCGCTCGGCGCAGAGCCGGAGATCAACGTCCGCCTCGACGACTCGTGGTCGACCGACCGCATCACGCCCGAGGGGCGCGAGAAGCTGCGCGCCTCAGGCTTCGCGCCGCCGGCCCCGCGCGTCCCGGAGGGGCCGACGCTCGTCGAGCTGCAGACCGGCGCGCACCGCTGCCCTTATTGCGGTTCCAGGGAGACGCGGCTCGAGAACATCTTCGGCCCGACGCCCTGCAGGTCGGTTCGCTACTGCGCGTCGTGCCGGCAGCCGTTCGAGCAGTTCAAGACCATCTAGGAGGAGGAAGAGATGGCATTCACGACCGAAGAGGCACGACGCGTCGGCACGGAGATCGGGATCGACTGGAACTCGGCTCCGTTCGACGTCGAGCAGTTCCGCGCCGGGATGGACGTCGAGCTGGAGCACGGACTGCACGATCCGAGCACCAACGTCACCGGGGACGACGCGATCACGACCGGAAAGATCGCGCTCGCGCACCTGAAGGAGTTTCCCGACTACTACACGCGCCTCGATCGGATGGAGGCAGAGGCGAAGAAGGAACTGGGCCTCTAGGGCTGCGCGCTACTTGACGACGACGGTGAGGCTGAGCGTGTTCGCGCCGCCGAGCGTGACAAGGCCTCGCTCTTCCGGAGTCTGCACGTTCGTGACGATCAGGCGGTAGACGCCGGCCTTCCTGAAGCTCAGGGTCCGAACGCCGCCAGCGTAGGTCCGCGGATCCCCCAGCGCGAGCCGCGGCCCTCGCGTCTGCCGGAAATCGAAGTCCATCGGGCAGTTCGCGCGGATCACCACGCGTCCTCCGCGCGGAACCTTCAGCTTGGCCGATGGGCCGAGTGTCTTGGTCGACGTGCTCCACACGTGACAGTTGCGCACGACGTGGACGATCAGCAGCCGCACGGTCGGCGACGATGCGGACGCGACGGCGGGGGCGCCGAGCGTGAGCACCGCGACGAGGAGGACGAGCAGCATCCGGCTGCGCCTCATCTCCGCTCGCCTCCCAGCGACGGCGCAACGGCGGGCGGGCGGGCCGCGGACACGCACGCCGTGAAGAGGCGGGCTGCGCGGTCCGGCAGCCACCAGTTCCAGCGCCCGAGGACAGCCATCAGCGACGGGACGAGCAGCGCACGCACGATCGTCGCGTCGATCAGCACGGCGGCGGCGAGCCCGAAGCCGAGCTGCTGCAGGCCGGGGACGCTGCCGAGCACGAACCCCGAGAACGAGAGCGCCATCACCAACGCCGACGCGGTGATCAGGCGACCCGTGCGCTCGAGCCCGTGCGCGACCGCGGCGACGTTGTCGTGGTCGCGATCCCAAGCCTCGCGCATCCGGCTGACCAGGAACACCTCGTAGTCCATCGACAGGCCGAACAGCGTTGCAAAGAGGAAGACCGGGATCCAGCCCTCGATCTGCGGAGACCGTTCGACGCCGAGCAGGCCGGCTCCGATTCCCTCCCGGAAGACCACCACCAGGAGCCCGTAGCTCGCGGCCACCGACAACACGTTGAGCACCACCGCCTTGAGCGGCAGCAGCAGCGAGCGGAACGCGCGAACGAGAATCAGGTAGGTCACGACCAGCGCGGCGAGCACGAGCCACGGGAAGAAGGCGTACGAGCGGGCGAGGAAGTCGGACCCCTGCGGCCCGGCGCCCCCGACGTACGCGCGACTCCCGGCCGGGAAACGCGCGCCGGGGACGTGGATCGCCCGAATGCGGTCGACGAGCCGCCGCGACACCGGCAACCCATACTCGTGCCGGTTGACGACGATCACGCGCGCGGCGCGTCCGTCGCGTGAGATGTAGGGCGCCTTACTGCCGCTCGCAACGACGTACACCTCGGGATCGTGGAACAGGCGATTGGCCAGACGCTCGACCGCCGCACTCACTACGGGCCGGCGAGCGCCACCCGGGGAGGCGGTCTCGACCACGATCTGGGTCGGCGTCAGGGCGCCGTTGCCGAAGACGTTGCGCAGGACGACGAGCGCCCGGGTCGCCTCGGTGGTGCGGGGCAGACTCGCCAGCGAGCCGGGACCGAGCTGCATGAAGAAGGCGGGGACGGCGGCCGCGACCAACAGCGCGGCGGCGGGCAGCAGGACCGCGAGCGGACGGCGCATGATCGTGCGAGTGAGGGCCTGCCACGCTCCCGATCGCGATCCGACAGCCGTCGCACGTTGCCGACGCAGCCGGAGCCCAGTCAGCGCGCGCCGGCCGCAGAAGGAGAGCAGCGCGGGCTGCAGCGTCAACGCTGCGGCGACAGCGACGACCGGAACCAGCAGGCCCGCGAGCCCCATTGTCTGGATGAAAGGCACGCGGACGAAGAGAAGGAGCGCCAGCCCGATTGCAACCGTGAGCCCCGAGAAGACGACAGCCCTTCCGGCGCTCGCCATCGTCCGGACGACTGCGGCCTCCCTCTCCGCTCCGCGTTCGAGCTCCTCGCGGTAGCGGCTGACGATGACAAGGGAGTAGTCGATCGCGAGGCCGAGCCCGAGGAGCTCGACGAGGTTGACCGCATAGGGAGTGATCGCGAACAGATGCGCGGCGCCGTAGAGCAGAACGAGGCTGCCCCCGATCGCGCACGCGGCGAAGACGAAGGGGATCGCAAGCGCGATGGACAGGCCGAGCACGAGCGCGAGCACCAGCACGGCGAGCGGGATCGCGATCGCTTCACCGCGCCTGAGGTCGGAGGCCAGGACCGGATCGAGGTCGTGCTGGATGGCCGGCTGGCCGGTGACGAGGGCCTGCGGCGCGCCGTCCTGACGGAGGGCACGGCGAAGATCGCCCGTGTAGCGCTTCGCCTGCTGCAGGCCGAGAGTCGTCGCGACGTCCCCGTAGACGGCTCCGGCCCCGACGCGGAAGGTGCCGACCCTCCCGCCGGGAAGCACCGTCGCGGCGCGCTCGAGCCGGCCGCGCAGGCGTGCCTGTAGTTGCCGGTCGGAAGCATTGTGAACGCGGAAGACGACTGTGAACGTGCCGGCCGGGCGCTCGCCGAACTCCCGGGCGAGAGCCTGCTCGGCCCGCTGCGAGTCGCTGCCGGGAACGGCGAAGGAGCTCGACAGGTGCGACGGCAGGGACAGCGACACGACAACGCCGGCGGCGAAGGCCGCGAGCCAGCAGCCGAGCACGAGCCGGCGGTGCCGCAAGACGAGGAGCGTCCACCTCGTGAGCCGGGGTGGGCGCGTCGAGGTCATGTCCGGCTCCCCTGTCGGGGAGGGGCGATTGCCCCTCCCCGTGGGGACACGCCTACCTGACGACCTCGACCGCCAGGCGAATCGCCGGCAGCTGGTATCCGAGCGCGAGGCCCGGAACATCCCTCGCATACGTCAGCACGGGAACCATGCCGTAGGGCGTGTTGGGATAAGACGGCTGCTGCGTGTAGAGCAGCGGGTACATGTCGATCAGGTGCGTTCCCGGAGCACCCGTCGCCACGAGGTTCAGGACGACGTCGCCGTTGCTGTTGAACCCACAGCCGTAACCGACGTAGCTGTTGTCGTAGTCGACGGCGATCGTGTTGTCGAGCTGTGTCCAGCCGACGCCCTTGAGGTGGACGGTGAACTTCTGGCCCGCCTTTAGTTTCAGGGACGAGACGCCGACCACGCTCCGCTTGACGAAGTAGGGCACCTGCGCCTTGATCTGGCCGCCCTGGAGGAGCTGGATGACGTGCCAGCCGCCGAGGCCGTCCGGCACGGAAACCGTCTGCCGGAGCGAGCCCGTCGGCGTCGCCTTGTCGCTGCCGAGCGGCACGGAGACGAAGCTCCAGCACGTCCCGGTGCAGTTGACGCGGTTGCCGACGACGGTCGACCAGACGACGTCGACCGGCGTGTCGGGCGTGAGGCCCGCGGCGGTGACGTCGACCTTCGAGAGAACGGGACCTGCCGACGAGCTCAGCCGCGCCGAGGCGCTTCCGGCCGAGAGACCCGTGGCGGCCAGGGTCGTCCGCGCATCCAGCGTCGGCGAGACCGCGACCGGCCAGTCGAATCGCCGCGGAGGCAGCCCCGCGTCCTTCGTGACCTTGAACGTGAACTGGTCTCCGAGCGCCCAGGGAATCGGGGACTGCGGAATGTTCAGGTAGTTGACGGCGATCGCGTCGCCGACGACGACGGAGTGTCTCCCCACCGGGCCGGCTGCGCGGAACTTCACCGTTGCGACGCCCCGCGTCCAGTTCGCGGTCAGCGAGCCCGTGTAGTGGTTGTCGTAGTAGAGCGCGGCGCCGCCCTCGTAGAGCGACGCGCCGAGGCCCGAGTACGTGAGCGTGATCATCGTGCCCACAGGCCCTTTCTTCGGCGTCATCGTGGCCGACCGCGAGATCAGGAACCCTGTTCGCGCGACCTGGACGCCGTCGATGACCGCGTACACATCGTGGATGCCGCCGAAGTCCTTCGGCGCCTTGAGGTTGATCGAGAAGGCGCCGGCGGCGTCGGTCGTCGTCTTCGCGAGCACGACCGCGACCTTGTCGGACTTGCGCCCGAGATAGTCGACGCTGTCGGGGCGCGCATCGACGACCCACGTCACGTTCGACGTGCTCCAGACGATCGACACGTCCCTCTGCGTCGGGAGGCCCGTCCCGGAGAGCGTGTAGCGCGTGCCGGGGGCCCCAATGTCGGGCTTCGCCTGCAGGATGTTCATGTTCTGCGTCGGCTTCGACGGGGCGGCGATCGGCCCCGGCAGAGCGGCCACCCCGGGAATCTGGGGTGGTGTCAGAGCTTTGGGCTCGGCCGAGGCCAGCGCGGGCAGAAAGAGCGCCCCTGCCAGCACTGCGCCTGCGAGCCCGAGCTTCCACTTCCTGGAAGCTGGATGCTGATCAGTGGCGCTCATTTGATTGTCTCCGATTTCTCTCGAGTTCCTACGGGATGACGGTGATCTGGTAGGGGAACGTTGCGGTCTTGCCGCTCACGGTGGTGAAGCTGACCAGAATGATCGAGTCGCCCAGCGGGTAGCTGGCCGGCAAGATGAACGCGTTCGTCCAGAACCAGACCTTGCTTCCGGTCGCGCCGTGCGAGCCCCAGTTCAGGAGAACGTTCGACATGCCGGGAACCGAGAAGTGGGCCTCGCTCACGTTGTCGATCGAGAGCACGTCTCCGGTGGCGAGCTCGTAGCCCCAGGCGCGGATGACGACCTGCTCACCGCGCTTGTAGACGTTGGTCTGGGTGCAGCCGATCGGCCGGGGCGCCGCACCCGAGGGGCGAGTGCCGTTGACGCTGTCGACGTAGAGGGTGACGTTGACCTTCGCCGCGCCCGGAGCGGGCGTTGCGCTCGGGCCGCCGCCGAACGGCGTCTGCGGCGACGTGGAGATGGTCAGCTGCGACGTGGCAACCGGCATCTGGATGAACGAACCGAGATGCTTCGATTTCGTCTGGACGACGACCTTGAAGGCGACGATGCCCGTCGGGTAGCTGGACGGCACGTTCCACCTGGCTGTCCAGGCATACCGTCCGGAGGCACCGTTCGCCTTCGGCGTGTACTTGAACTTGATGTTCGGCTGGTTCGGGATCTTCACGTAGAAGTACTTGGCGAGCTTCTTCGTGATGATCTTCCGCGTCTTGCCGTCCACCGCGTAGGAGCGGAAGACGACGGTCGTGCCGGGAGCAAAGTAGTTGCTCATCGCGCCGTCGGCCGTGACCGTATGCGCGGCGACGAACACGCCACCGGAATGCGCAGACGGGAACGGAACCGTAGGCGGGTCGGCTGCCGGAGCAGCCGGCGCGACCACGAAAGCCGCGGCGACCACGAGTGCCAGCAGAAGGGTCTTTTTCATCTTGAATCAGTGCTCCTTCGAATCGTCTGTCGCGGTCCGGGCACCTAGTACTTCAGGGCTCCGGTGAGCTTCACGGTGAACGCGCCCGTCGAGCGGTCGTAGTGGCCGCTGAAGTGCAACGAGCCGCGAGCCTTTCGGAACTTCCCCGTCCCGCCCTTGACCGTCGCCGTTCCCGAGAGGGAGATGCTGTTCTGGTCGTCCTGGCCCGCAGCACAGCCGCGCGAGGTCGGGAGAACGTTGACCTTGAGCTTGCCTGCCACTCCCGCGATCACTCCCGGGCCGCTGAACGGCCCACACGGGGGATTCGCGGTGTTGGCGACGACGATGCCGCTGATGGAGCTCTTGCCCACCAGCGTGCCTTTGCCTTTGCCCTTCGCAACGGCGGTGACAGTCTGGCCGTTGACCTTCTCCGTGGCGGTGCCGCTGTAACTGGCCTTGAACGCAGCGCTCTGCGCGGCGAGCGCGGTACCGACGGAGAAGGCGACAACCGCCAGCGCGGCGATCACCATCCTTACTAGCCGGCGTCTCACAGATTCCTCCTTTCGCGTCCCCGAGGAACGGGGCGGTTTACGCGGCGGCGGAAGCTGCCCGGCGCCGTTTTTCTCTCATGAGGTGCATGGTCGGGCGCCCCGGAAGGGGCGTCATCGGGAGGTTCTGCGGAATCGGATGCGGGAAAGCCGCAGGGCGGCCTCCGGCCGGACTACGGCCGGTGGCCGGGGCTGGTCGGTGCTTTCTAGGCGGCCGGGAGGCGGGCGCTCTCGGGCCGGGCGTGCTCGAGCGCCCAGTCGAGCGCGTCGTCCGCGACCTGCTCCCAGCCCTCCATCCCTGCCGTGAAATGGGTCCGGCCGGGGTACTCCTTCGACTCGGTGACCGAGGGCGCCTGGCTCTGGAGCCGCAGAACCGTCTTGTTCAGCGCCGGCGGGCTGATGTGATCTTCGCCACTGACGAGCAGGAGCAGCGGCGCTCTCGCGGGGTTCCGGAAGTCGACCTTGGCCGGTGAATTGCCGCTGAACGCGGCGAGCGCCGCCTCGAAGAAGGCCCGGTTCGTCCCGGGGATGTACTGCTCGCGATAGACGGCGTCGGAGTCCCCCCGGCTCAGCGTGTTCGTGAAGCGCCAGCGAAACTGCTCCTCCGTCAGCGGCGCCAGCCCGTTGCGGTTGAACGGGTTCTTCAGTGCAGGCCAGCCGGCGCGGAGCGTCGAGGCCGGCAGTGCGAGCACGCCCTTGGGCGGCGCGGTGCCGATCGCCACTCCTGCGGCGCCCAGGCCGCGGTTTAGCAGCAGCTGGGTGAAGAGCCCGCCGAAGGAGTGCCCGATGATGACGGGCGGCCGGTCGAGCCCGCGGATGAGCTCGTCGTAGTGGTCGACGATCTTCCCGATGCCGAGCCCGCGAAGCGGCGAGGGATCCCGCCGCAGCTCCTCCGGCTCCCTCTCGAGCCCGGGCCAGCCGGGCGCAACGGCGCGGTGCCCGCGCGACGCGTACCGGTCGACCCAGCCCTGCCAGCTGTGATGCGTCATCCACATCCCGTGGATCAGGACGATGTTCTCGGCCACTGTCGCGAGTTATCGCACACCCGCTGCGGACTGGGTCGGCCTCGAGACCCGGGCGCTCCGCTAGTCTCGTCGGCGATGAGGGTCGAGATCTACTACTGCCCCGTCTGAGACGGCTATGACCAACGGGCCGCGAGTCTCGCGGCCGAGCTAGCCGAGCAGACCTCCCACGACGCCGAGGCGTTCCCGGGGGAGAAGAGCCAGTTCGACGTCCTCGCCGACGGGAGGCTCGTCTTCAGCAAGCAGTCCGAGGGCCGTTTCCCGGACACCGCCGAGATCATTCGAGCCCTGGGATGAGGAGCTGCTCGGCCGGGGGCGCGGGAGGCTCCAGCTTCGGGTAGCTCGAGGTCAGCAGGAGGACGTACGCCTGCGTCTCGAGCTGGTAGCGCAGGCAGAACGTTCCGAGCTCCTGCAGCCCCCGCGTCGTGCGCCCGAGGAGGAGCGCGACGAACCACGCGCCGACCGACGACGCGGCCAGGATTACGCCGAACGCGCTGCTGAGGACGAGCGCCGGAACGGCGAGCGGTAGGCGCAGGAGCGTCACGAGTCTTCTCTGCGCCTCTCGCTCCGGCACGTCAACGGCGAACGGATGCTCGCGGCTGTGGAGTGGATCGGGGTAGGTCGCCGAGAGGAGGTAGAGCCACGCGCTTACCTGCCCGCCGTAGCGGAGGAACGCGGCCAGGAAGCGATGAACGCCGCCCGGGAGACTCCCGGCGAGAAGCACGGCGACCCAGCCGATCGGGAGAACGGGCACGAGCAACAGCGCCCAGATCGAGAGGACGACGTAATGGGGGAACAGCAGGAAGACGCGCAGCAGCACGACGAGCCTCCTCCGGCGCAGCGGCTCGCGATCGTGGACGGAGATCCGCGCGTCAGGCAAGAGCGATAACGTAGTGCCTCGTGCGGCAGGCTCTCGTAGTGGTGCTCGGCGTCGCTTTCCTCGCTGGCTGCGGAGGCGGGGGCAAGGGCAAGCAGTTGACCAAGGCGGAGTACGCGTCGAAAGCGGACGCGGTCTGCTCGAAGTACAGCGCGGAGGTCAAGGCGCTCGGCAACCCGAGCGATCTTTCGACGCTCACGAAGATCGCCGAGAAGACGCTGCCGATCGTCGACAGCACGATCGCCGACCTGAAGAAGCTCGACCCTCCGTCCGAGGAAAGGGCGCTGGCCTCGCAGTGGCTCGCCCAGATGCAAGGTGTGTCGGACGACGCGAAGGCGCTCCTCGCGAAGGCGAAGGCGAAGGATCTCCAGGGTCTCCGGACGCTGCTCCCGAAGGCGCAGCAGCACCTGGCGCGCAGCAACGCGCTCGCCTCGCAGCTGGGCATGTCGGTCTGCAGTAAGGCCTGAAGCCGAGCCGCCGCTACGCACCGGTGAAGCGGGGAGGGCGCTTCGCGAGAAACGCGGCGACGCCTTCCCTGAAGTCCTCGGTCCTGGTGGCGGCCGCCTGGAGCTGCGCCTCGCGCTCCAGCTGCTCGTCGAGCGAGGCCGTGGCCGCGTGGTCGACGAGCCGCTTCGTCATCCCGACGGCGAGCGTCGGCCGCGCTGCGTAGTCGGCGGCGAACTCGGCAACGCGCTCGGCGAATGCGTCCGCAGCGACGACCTCGGAGACGACGCCCCAGGCCTGCGCCTCGGCCGCGCTCAACTTGCGACCGGAGGTGAACCACTCGAAGGCGCGCGCCGGGCCGAGGAGACGCGTGACGAAGTACGAGCCGCCCGTGTCCGGCACCAGGCCGATGTTGATGAACGCGGGGATGAAGGCCGCGGAGTCGGCGGCGAGCCGCAGATCGCATGCACACGCCAGCGAGAGCCCGGCGCCGGCCGCCGCGCCGTTGACCCCGGCGATGACGGGCTTCTCGAGGGCGCGGATCGCGAGCAGATTGGGGTGGTAGGTAGAGCGCAGCCTCTCCCGGATGTCGCCCGTCGCATCGCGGAACTCGGTCAGGTCCTGTCCGACGCAGAAGCCACGCCCGGCGCCGGTGATCACCACGGCGCGAACGACATCGTCGCGCGCCTCCTTCAACCCGACGGCCAGGCCCGCGTGCACCTCCGCGTTGAACGCATTCAGGACGTCCGGGCGGTTGAGCGTGATCGTGAGGACTGCGCCCGCGCGGCTCGTCTCGACGGCTGCCATCGTGCGGACTCTCGCAGATCGACCCAGGCCGGGAGGCCGTTGCTAGCTTGGCGCCATGGCCCTGACGTTCATCTCGTCCACCCCGGCCGACGTCCCCGAGGACGAGGCGCTCGACGCCTATTCTCGCGCGGTGACCTCGGTCGCGGAGCGGCTTTCGCCGTCCGTCGCGAATCTCCGAGTCTCGCGTCGCGTCCGGGGCGGCCGAAGGCTCGACGGCGGTGGGAGCTCGGTCGTGATCACGCCCGACGGATACATGCTCACGAGCGCGCACGTCGTCGCACGCACCGAGGGGAAGGGACGCGCCTCGTTCGTCGACGGCCGCGAGCTCGAGTTCGAAGTTGTCGGGTCGGATCCGCTCTCGGACCTCGCCGTTCTCCGTGCCGACGGCCGCGACCTCGCTTCCGCGGAGCTCGGAGACGCCGAGGCGTTGCGCGTGGGCCAGCTCGTGGTTGCGATCGGGAACCCGCACGGCTTCACCGGCTCGGTGACCGCAGGCGTCGTGTCGGCGCTCGGACGGTCCCTGCCCACCCGCTCAGGCGCGAACGTCCGCGTGGTCGACAACGTCATTCAGACGGACGCCGCGCTCAACCCCGGGAACTCCGGTGGAGCGCTCGCCGACGGCCGCGGCCGGGTCGTCGGGATCAACACGGCCGTCGCGGGAGTCGGGCTCGGCCTTGCCGTGCCGATCAACGGGGCAACCAGGCGGATCATCGCGGCCCTGATGAACGAGGGCAGATTCCGCCGCGCCTACCTCGGCATCGCCGGTGGGCCGAGGCCCTTGCCGCCTCGCCTCGCGCGCAGCCTCGGCAGGAGCGGCGGTGTCGAGGTCGTCGAGGTGGTCGAGGATGGTCCCGCCGCTCGTGCGGGCCTCCGTCCCGAAGATCTCATCGTCGAGCTCGACGGCACCCCGATCGAGGGGATGGACGAGCTTCAGCGGGTCGTCGTCGGTGACCTCATCGGGCGCAGCGTGCCCGCGGTGATCATCCGGGAAGGCCGTGAGCGCGAGCTCGACCTCGTCCCGGAAGAGCTCGACGGCTGACCTGCTCGGGACGCTTTGCGCCCTACGGCGCGTGACCCTCGTGGCGGGCCAGCTCGAACACGACCTGGGCGACCAGCACTGAGGCCAACAGCAGGAGCACGGCCGCTGGGGCGAAATCGAGCGGTACGAGCAGGAGCGCGAACGCTGCTGTCGCGAGCCGCAGAAGGACGTCGGTGTTGAGCCGGCCCCACGAGGCAACGGCGGCCATGACCGCGAGCCCCACCATTGTCATCGCGAGGCCGGCGGACAACAACCACGCCGTGCCGTCGTAGCGCTCGTCGCCGCCGGCGGCGAGGATCGCCACCTTCACTCCCGCGCCGAGCGCCGCCAGGCCCGCGACGACCAGGAATTGCACGTACGTGTAGACGAGGCCACCCACGATGCCACCGGCGATCACGGTGTCCTCGCTCACGAAGTCGAAGTAGATCCACCACAGGGCCGCTGCGGTGAGAAAGCCCGCGATCGCGGCACCGGCAGACCCTGCGTCCCAGCTGACCTTCGAGACGCCGACCACGACGGCGAGTACGGACTCGCCGAGGACGATCAGAGTCAGGAGCCCGAACCGCTCCGGGATGTGGCGGGGATGGATCGGCGCCTGCGGAATCTGGCGCCAGGCGAGGATCGGCGCGCCGAGCTCGAGCACGAGGGCGCAACCCCAGAGGACGTAGCTCCACGGTCTCGGCAGAGCGAGTGACACGAGCCAGATGACCACCGCCGTCCCGAAGCAGACGAGGAAGGTCGTGGCGAGCGCCCGGGCCTCGGGCACGTGCCGCCACGCCCGGGCGTAGAGCGCGAGCAGAACGAGGCGCACGCCGACGTAGGCGAGCGGAAACGCCGACGTGCTGCCCTCGAACACTCCGGGCACGGTCGTTGCGAGCACGGCGACACCGAACATCGCGAGGAGCGTGAGCAGACGGTACGGCAGGTCGTCGGTGTCGAAGCGGTTCGCGTAGAAGGTGAAGCCGGTCCACGCCCACCACACCGGCACGAACAGGCCGATGAACTCGAAGAAGCGTCCAGTGGTCGGCTGGGCGGTGAGAGCGATTGCGAGCTGGCTGACCGCCGCGACGAAGACGAGGTCGAAGAAGAGCTCGAGCCACGTCGCCCGCCGCTCTTCCTGCCCGTCCAGCTCGTCGGCGGCGAGCGTGCGCAGACGGGGCGGCTCGAGGAAGCGGGAGAATCCGGACATGGCCGCGTCGCAGGCGACCGGCTAGCGGCCCTTGAAATCGGGCGCGCGTTTCTCGACGAACGCGGCCAGGCCCTCCTCTGCGTCCTCCGAGGCCCGGGCGAGGAAGAAGGACCGCCGCTCGAAGTCGATCCCCGCGGTCAGCGGCGACTCGAAGGCCTGGTCGACCGCCTCCTTCGCGAGCCGCACGGACACGGGGCTCCGGGCGGCGATCTCCCGCGCGACGCGCTTCGCCTCGTCGAGCCAGGCCTCACGCGCGACGAGCCGCGCGACGAGGCCGAGGTCGCGCGCTTCCACGGCGGTGAGAACGCGGCCCGTGAGGATCATGTCCATGGCCACGGCCTTGCCGACGGCCCTGGTCAGACGCTGCGTGCCCCCGGCGCCGGGCATGATGCCGAGGTTGATCTCGGGCTGGCCGAACCGGGCCGACTCGGACGCGACGATCAGGTCGCAGGCCATCGCGAGCTCGCAGCCGCCGCCGAGGCAGAAGCCCGAGACCGCCGCGACGAGAGGCGTGCGAAGCGTCCGGATCGCGTCCCAGCGGTCGATGCGGCGGTCCCGGTAGAGCGAGACCGGTGTGCCCGCGGCCAGCTCCGCGATGTCGGCACCGGCGGCGAAGGCACGTTCGTTGCCGCCGAGCACGATGCAGCGCACGTCGTCGACAGCGTCGAGATCACGGAGCGCCGCAACGAGCTCGTCCATCAGCGCACCGGAGAGCGCGTTCAGCTGCCGCGGCCGGTCGAGGAGCACGACCGCGATCGGGTCGTCGCGCTCTACCTGGACGAGCGGTCCAGAAATGCCTTCACCGCCTCCTGTGCCTCGTCGCCGAGCATCGAGAGCGCCAGCCAGTCGCGGGCGTGGTTCACGGTCTCGTGCCAGGAGAGGTCGCGCCAGAAGTTGAGCTGCTGCTTCGCGTAGCGCGTCGTCTGCGGGAGCTTCGCCGCGAGCTTGGCGACCACCTCGTCGACCTTCGCGTCCAGCTCCTCCGCGGGCACGACCCAGTTGACGAGGCCCCACTCCGCTGCTCTCGCCGCGGGGATCTCCTCGCACATGAGGATGATCTCCCGCGCCCGGCGGTCGCCGGCGAAGACCGGCAGCCACTGCGTTGCTCCGCCGGCGGGCACCGAGCCGTGCTCGAGACCGACGTGCCTGATGAACGCATCGTCGACCATGACCGCGAGATCACAGGCCATCTGGAGCTCGTTGCCTCCTCCGACCGCGATGCCGTTGATGCGGGCGAGCGTCGGCTTGCCGATCTCTCGCATACGGTCGTGCGCGTCCTTGAACGCCCCGAACCACTTCCAGTACTCCCGCGGCTTGCCGAGATAATCGGCCGACCATGCCTTGAGGTCGGCGCCGACGCAGAACGCGCGGCCGCGACCGGTCAGGACGACGACACGGATCTCGTCGTCCCACGATGCGTCCTCGCACGCCCGCGCAAGCTCGCGCAGCATCCTGAAGTCGAACGCGTTCAGCACCTCGGGGCGGTTCAGGGTGATCGTGGCGCGCGGTGGCGCCTTCTCGTAGACGATCGCCTCGAAGCCGAGCTCGTCCGGCGCGCTCGGCCGCGGATGCGTCGGCTCAGCCAACGTCGGCGAACATCACACTGAACCGGCCGCCCATCGCCATCGCGTCCTTGCCGGTCGCCATGAACTCGTCGCTGCGAGCGGCCGACTTGAACGCATCCATGTCCGGCCACTCCCACTCGGCGTAGTACGCGTACGGCGGGTCTCCCATCGGAGCGCCGAACACCCGGCCGTGGCGGAACGTCCCGCCCGGCACCTTCCGGCACATCTCCGCGTGTTGCTCATAGCGAGCCGCGTCGGGCTCCTTGTCGTACAGGACGATCGCGCGAACCATTCGTTCCCCCTGGTCGTTGAGGGCGGAGCGTATAAGTTTGCCCGCCCGCGGATCAGAGACCGACGATGTCGTCCGGCTTGACGGGGACCCGGGTCAGGTCGCGACCGCTAGCAGCGCGGAGCGCGGCCACGATCGCCGCGGTCGACACGACAGTCGGCGGCTCGCCGACGCCCTTCACACCGTAGGGAGCATCGGGCTCCGGCTCCTCGACCAGCTCGGAAACGACCGGCGGCATGTCGAGCGTGGTCGGGATGAGGTAGTCCGTGAAGCTCGCGTTCGTGATCAGCCCGTCGCGCGTCTGGATCTCTTCCATCAGCGCCAGGCCGAGCCCCTGCGCCGTCCCGCCCTCGATCTGGCCCGTGACCGCCTGCGGGTTCACGGCCACGCCGACGTCCTGAGCGGTGCCGATCCACACGACGCGTGTCAGGCCGAGCTCGACGTCGACCTCGGCGACGACGCGCATGGCGGCGCATGCGTAGGCGACGTGGGAGCGCTCCCCGGTGACCTGGCCTGTCTCGGGATCGAGCGGCGTCGTGCGGGGGTGGCGGTAGATGCGCTCGACGTCCACGTCGCGGCCGCCGGTCCGCTCGCGCTCCTCGAGCGCCGCGCGGCACGCGTCCCGAACCGCGCCGGAGGCCATCCAGGTCATTCGCGACGCGGACGCAGAGCCGGCCGAGCCGACGGTAGCGGTCGTGTGGGGCGCGAGCACGACGTCGTCGGTCCCGAGCTCGGTGCGCGCGACCTGGAGGATCACCCCGGCCACGCCCTGGCCGACCTCCGCCGCGGCGCAGTGCACCTCGGCGCCGCCGTCGGGGCGCAGCTTCACCCGCGCGGCCGTGAAGTCGTCGAAGCCCTCCGAGTAGCCGATGTTCTTGAAGCCGACCGCGAAGCCGACTCCACGCTTCACTCCCTCCCCTCGCGTCGTGTTGCCCGAGCCGCCCGGAAGCCTGATCGGATCACGCGGCAGCTCTTCCGGCGCCGGCAGGGGCAGCGCCGCGGCGCGGCGGATCACGTCGGCCACCGGCAGGGTGCCCGTGACCTTCTGGCCCGTGGGCAGCGACCCGCCCGGCCCGAGCGCGTTGAGCAGGCGCAACTCGATCGGATCGATGTCGAGCTCCTGCGCGAGCTTGTCCATCTGAGCCTCGTGCGCGAAGCACACCTGCACCGCACCGAACCCGCGCATCGCCCCGCACGGCGGATTGTTCGTGTACACGCAGGTGCTCTCGACCAACGCGTTCTCCACCGAGTACGGGCCGCAGGCGAACGACGCCGCGTTGGACGTCACCGCGGTCGAGCTCGAGGCGTAGGCGCCGCCGTCGAGCAGGATGCGCACCCGGACGTTGACGAGCCTCCCGTCCTTCGTCGCGCGATGCTCCGCCCAGATCTTCGCGGGATGCCGGTGGATGTGCCCGACGAACGACTCCTCGCGGCTGTAGACGAACTTCACCGGGCGCTTCGTGTGCAGCGCGAGCAATGCGCCGTGGATCTGCATCGAGAGGTCCTCGCGCCCGCCGAACGCGCCGCCGACGCCGGCGAGGTGTATCCGCACCTGCTCGGGCCTCAGGTCGAGGCACGGCGCGACCTGGTCGCGGTCGACGTGGAGCCACTGGGTCGCGACGTAGATGTCGACGCCGCCGTCGCCGTCGGGCACCGCCAGCCCCGACTCCGGCCCGAGGAACGCCTGGTCCTGGATTCCGACCTCGTACACGCCGGACACCGAGACGTCGCCTTCCGCATCGGGATCGCCGTGGCGGATGACCAACGAGCGCACGACGTTCGGCCTCGGGTCGTGCCGATATCCGTGCCCCGCCGTCGGCCGCTCGGGATGTAGCGGCTCCTGTTCGGTCGCGAGCTCCGGGTCGACCACGGGCGGCAGCGGCTCGTACTCGACCCGGATGCGCTCCGCCGCGCGCCGCGCCTGCTCGGGGTGCTCCGCGGCAACGAGCGCCACCGGCTCGCCGAAGTAGCGCACGCGATCGAAGGCCAGAACCGGCTGATCCGCGAACTCGAGGCCGTACAGCTTCGTGCCCGGGACGTCCTCGTGGGTGAGGACGGCGTGCACCCCGGGCATCGAGAGCGCCCCGGCGATGTCGATCTCCAAGATGCGCGCGTACGCGAGCGAGCTGCGCAACGTGTGGCCCCAGAGCATCCCGGCCGCCGAGAGGTCGCTCGAGTACGCGAACTCCCCCGTGACCTTCGGCACACCGTCCTGGCGCGGGACGATCTCGCCGACACGCCCTAGCTCGAGCTTGGGGACAGCGGTGCCGCTCAGAGGGTGCCTCCGGCGCTCCGGACCGCGTCGAAGATCTTCGCGTAGCCGGTGCAGCGGCAGAGATTGCCGGACAGCGCCTCGCGGATCTCGTCGTCGCGGGGATAGGCGTTCTTCCCGAGCAGGTCGGCCGCGGCGACGACGAGCCCTGGAGTGCAGAAGCCGCACTGGACCGCCCCGGCGGCGACGAAGGCCTCCTGCACGCGATGGAGCCTGCCGTCCCGCGCGAGGCCCTCGACCGTGACGACCTCGTGTCCCTCTGCCTGGGCGGCGAGCACGAGACAGGAACACACGAGCTTCCCGTCGAGCAGCACCGAGCACGACCCACATTCGCCCTGCTCGCATGCGTTCTTCGAGCCCGGCAGGCCGAGTCGCTCGCGGAGGGCAAAGAGGAGGCTCTCGCCCTCCCAGACGTCCGCCTTGTGCGTTCCCCCGTTGACGCGGAGCGAGATCCTCATACGAGACAGCGCTCCAGTGCGCGGCGCGTCAAAACCCGGAGCGCGTGCCGGCGGTAAGCCGCGGTGCCGCGCACGTCGTCGATCGGGACGGCCGCCTCCACGACGCGGTCGGGGAATGTCTCGGCCTCTCCGATGCCGGCGCTCACGAGCCCCGGAACCGGGCCTGCAGAGCCGAACGCCGCGCGGATCTCGTCTTCGACCCGCACGGCGAGGGAGACGACCGCGATCACCATCGCATTCCGCGGCCCCACTTTCATGAAGGTCTGCCGACTGTCGCCGGCTTCGACGGAGACCCCGAGGATGAGCTCGTCGTCCGCGAGCACGTTCTTCTTCGGGCCCGTCACGAACTCGTGCAGCGGCAGCTCACGCTCGCCGCGCACGCTCGCCAGCTTCACCGTGGCGCCGCACACGAGCAGCGGCGGCAGAGCATCCCCGGCAGGCGAGGCGGTGCCGAGGTTGCCACCGATCGTGCCGCGGTTCCGGATCTGCGGTCCTCCGACCGTGCGGGCAGCCTCCGCGAGGGCAGGGAGGAGCGCGGCGACCGGCGCCTCCATCGCCTCCGCGTATGTGAGCCCGGCCCCGAGCCACACCGAGCCGTTCCGCCGGGACCAGCCGCGGAGCTCGGTGACCTCGTTCAGGTTGAGCAGCGCCGCGGGCCGGGCGCGGTCGAAGTTGAGCTCGACCATGACGTCGGTCCCACCCTGGATCGGCACGGCCTCGGGCCGTTCCGCCTTGAGGCGCAACGCGTCCTGCAGGCTACGCGGGGCCAGCACGTCCATCGCCGAAGCCTAGTTCGGCGCCGTGAGAGGATTTCCCGGATGCCAGTGGAGCTCAGCCGCCGCTTGGCGGTCGCGCGTGGCGACGAGCCGGCGGACGTCGTCGTGCGCGGCGGCCGCGTTCTGTCGGTCTTCACGCGCGAGTGGCTGGAGGTCGACGTCGCCGTCGCGGACGGGTGGATCGCGGGGCTCGGCGACTACGAGGGCAACGACATCGTCGATGCGAGCGGCCGCTATGTCGTTCCGGGGTTCATCGACGCGCACATGCACCTCGAGTCGACGAAGCTCCTGCCCGACGAGTTCGCTCGCCTTGTCCTCCCACTCGGGACGACCGCCGTCGTCCTGGACCCGCACGAGCTGGCGAACGTGCTCGGAACGGACGGCGTCCACTGGCTGCTCGACGCCTGCGACGGGCTGCCGCTCGATTTCTACTTCATGGCTTCGTCGTCGATTCCGGCGTCGGAGTTCGAGTCACCGCGCCGCCCTCTGCTCGCAGGAGACCTCGAGAGCCTGCTGCGGCGCCGGCGCGTGCTCGGGCTGGCCGAGATGATGAACTTTCCCGGCATCGTGCACGGCGACCCGCACGAGCTCGAGAAGCTGGAGCTGGCAGCCGGTGTCCACGTCGACGGGCACGCGCCCGGTCTTCTCGGCAAGCAGCTGAACGCCTACGCCTCGGCCGGAATCCGCTCCGACCACGAAGCGCTGACCGCGGACGAGGGACGAGAGCGCCTTCGCAACGGGATGTGGCTGCTGATCAGGGAGGCGTCGATGGCCCGCAACCTCCAGGCACTGCTCCCGCTCGTCCATGAGCTCGGCACCAACCGGATCGCGTTCTGCACCGACGACCGCGACCCCGAGGACATCGCCGAGAACGGCCATATCAACGGCATGGTGAGGGAAGCCGTCGCTTCGGGCGTCTCACCCGAGGACGCGGTCGTGCTGGCGACCATCAACCCCGCGACGTGGCATCGCCTCTGGCACCTCGGCGCGATCGCTCCCGGCTACCAGGCCGACCTCCTGCTCCTGCCCGACCTGAGCGGGTTCCGACCCGAGCTCACCCTCAAGGGCGGCCGGCCCGTGGGGGAGATCCCCAGAACGGACGTGCCCGAGTGGGTCAAGCACTCGGTCCGGAACCGCCCCGTCGGCGAGGCCGACCTGCGAATCCCCTGGACGGGCGGGCGCGCCCGGGTGATCGGCCTCGTGCCGGACCAGGTCGTGACCGACTCGCTCGAGGCCGAGCCGGCTGTGGCCGGCGGCGCGGCCGTCGCGGATCCGGCCAAGGACCTCGCCAAGATCGCCGTGGTCGAGCGCCACCTCGGTACCGGCCGTATCGGGCTCGCCTTCGTCGGGCGGTCGGGGCTGCAGCGCGGGGCGCTCGCGTCGACCGTCGCCCACGACGCGCACAACATCGTCGTCGTCGGCATGAACGACGGCGACATGGTGCGGGCCGTGGAACGGCTCGGCGAGCTTGGCGGCGGCATCGTCGTCGTGGACGACGGAAAAATCAGCGCAGAGCTGCCCCTGCCGGTCGCCGGCCTCCTCGCGGATGCGCCGCTCGCCGAGGTGATCCGGCAGAGCCTCGCGTGCAACGACGCGGCGCGCGCGCTCGGCTGGTCGGGAGCGACGCCGTTCCTGACTCTCGCGTTCCTCGGGCTGTCGGTGATCCCGAGCCTGAAGATCACCGACCGCGGGCTCGTGGACGTCGACCGCTTCGAGCTCGTTCCGCTGCGGGTGTGAGCACCCTCTACGCCAACGCGCACGTCGTGACGATGGACGACGACGCGAGCGAGCACCAGGGCGGGTGGATCCTGGAGGAGAATGGCCTCGTCGCCGCGGTCGGCTCCGGCGAGCCGCCCCCCGCGGCCGACACCGTCGACCTCCGCAGCGCGGTGGTGACGCCCGGGCTTGTGAACACGCACCACCATCTGTGGCAGAACCTCACGCGCGCCCGGGCGCAGGAGGAGAACCTGTTCGGGTGGCTGCGCGCCCTCTACCCGGTGTGGGCCGCGATCGACGAGGAGGCAGAGTACGCGGCCGCCCGGGCGGGCCTGGCGGAGCTCGCCCTCTCGGGCTGCTCGACCGTCTTCGATCATCACTACCTCTTTCCGCCGGGCACGACCGGCCTGCTGGAGGCGGAGATCCGCGCGGCGCGCGAGCTCGGCGTGCGCATCGTCGCCTCGCGGGGCTCGATGGACCTCGGGCGGTCGGCGGGGGGGTTGCCGCCCGACTCGGTCGTCGAAGAACGTGACGACGCGCTCGCCGCCACGGAGCGGGCCGCCGCGCTGGCCGACGGAGACCTCGTCGAGATCGCTGTCGCGCCGTGCTCGCCTTTCTCGGTCACGCGCGAGCTGATGGCCGAGTCCGCCGAGCTCGCGCGCCGACTCGGCCTTCGCCTGCACACCCACCTGGCGGAGACGGTCGAGGAGGAGGAGTACTGCCGCGAGCTCTACGGCTGCACTCCGGTCGAGTACCTCGAGCAGCTCGGCTGGCTCGCGGACGACGTCTGGTGCGCCCACTGCGTCCATTTGTCTGACGAAGACATCGCGATATTCGGCGCGCGCGGCGTCGGCGTCGCGCACTGCCCGACCTCGAACATGCGCCTCGGCGCAGGCATAGCGCGTGTTCGCGACTTGCTGGATGCAGGCGTCCGCGTCGGCCTCGGCGTCGACGGCACGGCCTCGAACGAGCGCGGTGACCTGTTCCTCGAGGTGAAGCAGGCGCTGCTCGTCGCGCGTGCGCGGGGTGGGCCGGCCGCGATGACGGCGCGCGGCGCCCTCCGGCTCGGAACGCGGGGTGGCGCGGCGGTGCTCGGCCGGGACGACATCGGCGAGCTCTCTCCCGGCAAGCGCGCCGATTTCGCAGTCTGGAGGACCGACGTTCTGGAGCTCGGGGGCGCCGACGACCCGGTTGCGGGCCTCGTCCTCTCTGGGCCGCATCGCGTCGACCGGCTGTACGTCGGGGGCGTCGAGGTCGTGCGAGACGGTCAGCTGACGAGGGCGGACGAGACCGTGCTCGCGCGCGAGCAACGGCTCCAGGCGCAAAGATTCACCGGATGAGCATCTCGCTCTCGACTCATGTCCTCGACGTCGAGCGCGGACGGCCCGCAGCCGGCGTGCGCGTCGAGCTGCTCCGCGGTGCTGAGCAGATCGGGCTCGGCGAGACCGACTCCGACGGTCGCATCGCCGATCTCGCCACCTCGCTTGACCCCGGCGCGTACCGGCTCGTGTTCACGCCGCCCTCCCCGTTCTTTCGCAGAGTCGAGCTCGAGCTCGCGCTGGAGAACGGCCACTACCACGTGCCCTTGCTCGTCTCCTCCTACTCGTGCGCAACCTACCGCGGCAGCTAGTGGCCCGGACGGTGACGGCCGACGAGCTGGCGGAGCTGTTCGAGGGCCGCACGGCGCTCGTCGAGAAGCTCGCCCTGCAGGACGACCCTCTCGGCTCGGCCCGCGAGGTGATCGCCGGGCTCACGGAGGACGAGAAGCTCGAGGCGCTGAGCGCCCACCCTGCGATCGGCGCGAAGAGCCTCTCGCGGCGCTCCGCCGCCGAGCAGGGTGAGAGCGACGACCCCGCCGTGCTGACCGAGCTTGCCTACCAGAACCAGGTCTACGAGGAGAAGTTCGGCTTCCGCTTCGTCGTCTTCGTCAACCGGCGGCCGAAGGCGGAGATCCTCGAGGTTCTGCGCGCGCGGCTCGAGCGGACGCGCGAGGAAGAGCTCGACACCGCCGTGGAGGAGCTCGTCGCGATCGCGGAGGATCGGTGGCGTCGCTCGTAGCGTTCGACGCGTACACGACCGACTGGCTCAACCTGCTCCTGCGCTGGCTGCACGTCGTCGCGGGGATCGTCTGGATCGGCTCCTCCTTCTACTTCATCGCGCTCGACAACCACCTGCGGCCGCCGAAGGAGGCGCAGGACGCCGAGGCGGGCGTGGACGGCGAGGCCTGGGAGATCCACGGCGGCGGCTTCTACAACGTCCAGAAGTACCTCGTCGCGCCGCGCGTGCTGCCAGAGACGCTCCACTGGTTCAAGTGGGAGGCGTACACGACCTGGCTCAGCGGCTTCGGGCTGATGGTCGTCCTCTACTACCTGAACGCGGACACGTACCTGATCGACAAGAGCGTCGCCGACCTCTCCACCGGCGAGGCCGTCGCGATCAGCGTCGGACTGCTCGCCGCCGCCTGGATCGCGTACGACCTGCTCTGCCGGCTGCTCGCCTCACGGCCTCTCGTCCTCGCCGCAGTCCTGCTTGGGCTGGTCACGCTCACCGCCTGGGGGGTGGGCCAGCTCTTCAGCGCCCGCGCGGTCTATCTGCAGATCGGCGCGATGCTCGGGACGATGATGGTGGGAAACGTCTTCTTCGTGATCATCCCGGCGCACCGGGAGCTCGTCCGCGCGAAGGAAGCGGGCCGCGAGCCGGATCCGGCGGCGAACCAGCGCGGCAAGCTGCGCTCGGTGCACAACAACTACCTGACCCTCCCGGTCGTGTTCACGATGCTCTCGAACCACTTCCCCTTCACGTACGGCCACAGCTACGCGTGGCTGATCCTGGTCGTATTGCTCGTGATCGGCGTATGGATCAGGCACTTCTTCAACCTGCGCCACGTCGGGCGCACGGTCTGGGCGATCCCGGTCACCGCGGCGATCGCGATCGCTGCGCTTGCGATCCTGATCCGGCCGCAGACGGAGTCGACGGCGGGCACGCCTGCAGTGTCGTTCGTCCGGGTCGCAAGGATCGTCGACCAGCGCTGCACCGCCTGCCACTCCGAGCACCCCACGAAGGTCGACTCCGCTCCCCGTGGAGTGAAGCTCGACACCGCGGAGGAGATCAAGGCCCAAGCCGAAGCCATCCAGGTTCAGGCGGTGCAGACGAAGGCGATGCCGCTCGGGAACGTGACCGGTATGACCCAGGCGGAGCGCGACCTGCTCGGGCGCTGGATCGCCCAAGGCGCGAGAATCCCGTGATGCCGCCTTTGCTCGAGATCACGACCGGCGACCTCCGCTTCGTCGCGCGATTCGAGGAGACGCTCGCTCCGGAGACGGTCGCCGCTTTCCGCCGGATCCTGCCGTTCGACGACCGGATCATCCACTGCCGCTGGAGCGGCGAGTCGAACTGGATTCCGTGGGGAGACCGCGAGCTGGGCATCGGGCCCGAGAACGCAACGTCGTATCCGCACCCCGGTGAGCTCGCGCTCTACCCCGGCGGCCAGAGCGAGACGGAGCTGCTCTTCCCCTATGGCTACTGCTCGTTCGCGTCGAAGGCCGGACAGCTCTGGGCAAATCACTTCGCAACGCTCGTCGAGGGACAGGAGCAACTGGCCGAGCTCGGCCGCCGCACGCTGTGGGAAGGCGCGCAGGCGATTTCGTTCAGAGAGCTCTGAGCGCTCCGGCGAGCACCTCGACTGCGAGCTCGACGTCCTCGGCGCTCGACAGCTCGTCCGGGGAATGGCTCATGCCGCCGTTCAGGCTCCGCACGAAGAGCATCCCGGTCGGAACACCGGCGGCCGCGAGCACGGCCGCGTCGTGGCCGGCCCCGGACGGAAGCTCTACCAAGGGGAGGCCGAGACGCTCGAGCTCGGCGGCGAGCGCACGGCGCGGGCCCTCCGCCATCTGCACGGGCTCGAGCATCGGCTCTACGTCGAGCTCGAGCACACGAAGCAGGGCGTCCAGTCGCTCCCGGTCGGGGGCGCGGGCGTCGACCGTGAGGCGGACCCGGCCGGGGATCACGTTCACCGCGTCCGGCTGAGCCTCGATCCGCCCCACTGTCGCCACGGCTCCTTCGATCGCAGCGGCTGCGTCGCGGACGCGGAGGACGTATTCGGCGGCAGCGCACAGCGCGTCGTTACGTCCGGCCATCGGCGTCGTCCCGGCGTGACCGGAAACCCCCGCGAAGACTCGTTCACCGCGTGCCATCGCGGTGATCGACGTCACGATCCCCAGCGGCGCTCCACGGAGCTCGAGCACCGGGCCCTGCTCGACGTGCACCTCGAGGAAGGCACGGGGCAGAGCACCGCGCTCGACCGCGTCCCGGCTGCCCACGCACCCGCGTTCCTCGTCGCGGAAGGCGACGACGGCTCCCACCCCGGCCCGCTCGACGGCCTCGATCCCGCCGACCACGCCGAGCGCTCCGTCGAACTTGCCGCCCTGCGGGACGGAGTCCAGATGCGACCCGGTCCAGACGCGCGCGTCGCCGGTGCGACCGATGAGGTTGCCTGCCGGATCGACCTCGACCTCGAGCCCCGCATCCCGCATCCAGCCGGCGGCGAGGTCGTGCGCGTGCTGCTCGCCGTCGCTCCCGCCCACGCGGTTCGCACCGGGCCCACCGCCGATCGCATACAGCTCGTCGAGGCGGTCGAGGACTCGCACCCGGCGCTCGGGAAATACGGCTAGAGGCCGAAGGGGTTGATCGGCTTCGGGCTGGTCGAGACGATCACGCTCTTCGTCTCGAGATAGAGCTCGAGCGTGTCGAGGCCGAGCTCGCGGCCGAAGCCGGACTGCTTGTAGCCCCCGAACGGGATGCCGGGGAACGCGGTGTAAGGCATGTTGATCCCGATTGTCCCCGCCTTGATCCGGCTTGCGATCCGGTGCCCGCGGCCCGGGTCGCCGGTCCAGACGGTCGCCATCAGGCCGTACTGGACGTCGTTGGCGATGCGGATCGCATCCTTCTCGTCCTCGAACGGAATGACGGTGACAACCGGGCCGAAGATCTCCTCCTGGGCGACGGTCATGGAGCTCTCGACGCCAGCGAGCACGGTCGGCGGATAGAACGCACCGTTCCCGGCGACGACGTTCCCGCCGGTCACGACCTCCGCTCCCTCGTCGCGGCCCTGCTCGACGAATCCGTGGACGCGCTCGCGATGCGAGACGGAGATCAGCGAGCCGACCTGCGTGTCGGGGTCGAGCGGGTCGCCCAGCTTCAGTCGCTCGGCCAGGCCCGAGAAGCTCGAGACGAAGTCGTCGTAGATCGGCTTCTCCACGAGAACGCGCGAGCGAGCCTCACAGCTCTGGCCGGCCGAGTAGTAGATCGACCACACGGAGCTCGGCACGGCGTCGGCCAGGTTCGCGTCGGCGAAGACGAGGTTCGGGCTCTTCCCGCCCAGCTCGAGCGTCACGCGCTTGATGGGGTTGGACGCCAGGCGCATGATCTCGCCGCCGGTCGCCGTCGAGCCGGTGAAGGCGATCTTGTCGACGCCCGGATGACGGACGAGGTAGGCGCCCGTCGTCTTGCCCGGGCCTGGGACGACATTGACCGCGCCGGCCGGGAACCCCACCTCCGTCGCGAGCTCGGCCAGACGGAGCGCGGTCAGCGGCGTCGCCTCGTCCGGCTTGAGGACGACGGAGCAGCCCGCGGCCAGCGCCGGCGCGAGCTTCCAGGTCGCCATCATCAGCGGGTAGTTCCACGGCACGATCTGGCCGGCGACGCCGACCGGCTCTTTCAGGGAGTAGAAGAGGAGCGAGCCGCCGACCGGATTCGCGCGCCCGGCGATCGACGCGATCGCGGAGCCGTAGAAACGGAAGTTCTCGACCGCCTGGCCCAGCTCCGCCTTGACCGAGGAGATCGCCTTGCCGACGTTGCGGACCTCGAGCTCCGCGAGCTCCTTGCGGTTCGCAGCGATCGCATCGGCCAGCGCGTGCAGGAGGCGCGACCGCTCGTTCGCAGGCGTTCTGCCCCAGGCGCCGTCGGCGGCGGCGCGTGCCGCCTCGACCGCACGGTCGACGTCCGCCTCTCCGGCCATCGCCGCGCGTGCAAGCGGCTCCCCCGTCGCGGGCTCCGTGAGGTCGCGCACCTCTCCGCCGGCTGGCTCCACCGATTCACCGTCGATGAACAGCCCGTACTCGCGCCCGGTCGCAACGGCCATGCCGGGACGATATCCGGAGCCCGGCCGTTCGGGTCTTGTTTCCAACCGAGGCCGGTGGGAAGATCCACGTGAATGAGCGACATGGTCCATCTGGAGGCGGCGCGCATCCCGGACCGGGACCGCCTTCTTCAGGAGTTGCGCGACGCGGGCCTCGACGCCCGGCCCGTGGACGAGGTCTGCATCGAGGTGCCGTGCGGCGACGACGCCGAGGCCGCCTCGGACAGCCTCCTCGCCGAGACCGAGCACCTGATCACGAGCCTGGGCGCGCCGTTCGTGCCGATGAAGCACGAGGGCGTGATCTACATCCGCCCGCCGCTCAGCTAGCCCGGCTTCGCTCGTCCCGGACGTACAGGACCGACGCCGCGTCGCGTGCCACGCGCCTGAAGGCCGGATCGCGGGCGAGGCGGCGATCGGGAGGGCTGCCGCGGGCGACGAGGACGACGGCACCCTGGGCCGCGAGGAGCGAATCGCCGGACGCCTTCGCATCCAGCCAGTCGAGATAGGCACGCTGGTCGCGGCGAGAGAAGGCGTCGAGCGGGTTCGTCATCCAGACGCGATGACCGTCGAGTGCGAGCCGCTCCGCGTCGAGGCCGTCCGCGAGGATCGGCCGCCCCGCCGCCAGCGACACGGCGAGCCCGCGTACGCGGGCGCCGGCTTCCCGTGAGGGTGTCTGGTGCGCGAGCCCGAGGACGAGCAGCCCGAGCGGAGCCCAGCCGCAGAGCGCGATTGCGCGCCGGCTCACCGTGAGCCTCCCGAGCGCGGTCCGGCCGAGGCCGGCCGCAGCGGGGGCAGCGAGGAAGCAGGCGAGCCACACCGAGTTGCGTCCCGCATGCACGGCCAGCGCCGCGAGCGCGACCGCGGAACACGCCTCCCACAGACGAAGCCGCGAACGGAATGCGAACACGACCAGCGGCACCGCAAGCACGATGAAGAGCACGTCGAACGGCGCATGCAGCGAGAGCGGCGCCCAGAGCCCTTCCCCGCGAGTCGCGGCCTCGCTCCTCATCACGCCCAGGTAGTAGGCGCCGGAGTCGAGGAGCGCCGGCGTCAGAAAGAGCGCCGACACAGACGCGAGCAGCACCGCGATCGCGACGTGCGGCTCATGGCGAAGGCGCTCGAGGAGGAGATACGCGCCGGCGACGGCGAGCCCGACGAGGACGGCCCCGTGGAGGTTCGCCCAGAGTGCGAAGAGCGGGACGAGGGCCCACACTCGCCGCGACGGCGACCGCGCCTCTGTGCGGAGCAGCAAGATCGTGAGAGCGAACAGCACGAGCGAGAAGAGCTGGCCGCGAACCACGACGAACGACGGCAGCGCGGCGAAGAGCACGAGGACGAGGAGCACTCCCCGCGCGCCGTCCGGTGCGCCCCGGCCGCGCATGTCCGCGGCGACGAGAGCGAGCGACGCCGCGGTGGCGATCACCTGCGCGACGATCAGACCGCGGTCTCCTCCGAGAGCGTGGAGCCAGTGGAACGCGAGCTCGCCGAGAACCGGAACGTTCACCCAGTGAGCGGAGCTCGCGGCCGCGTACGGCACACCCGTGGGAATCGAGCCGAGCGACGCGATCTCACTGCCGAGCGCGGCGAGCCATCGCGCGTCTGCGCCGATCGTCGCCACGAGGGCGCAGACCCCCGCGCAGGAGACGAGGGAGAGCCAGGTCAGCCTGGAGCTCGGCGACGGGACCACGGCGGCCACCCGAGCTTCATCGGCCGCTTCCGACCCCGGCTGTAGCCCCGCGCTACTCCGGCCGCTCGAACAACGCCGCCTGCCCCTGGCCCACGCCGACGCACAGGGTTGCCAGGCCGTAGCGCCCGGCCCGGCGGCGCAGCTCGTGGAGAAGGGAGACGACGAGCCGCGCACCGCTCATCCCGAGCGGATGTCCGAGCGCGATCGCGCCGCCGTTGACGTTCACCTTCTCGTCGTCGAGCCCGAGCTCGCGGATGACGACGAGGCTCTGGGATGCGAACGCTTCGTTGAGCTCGACGAGGTCGATGTCGCCGACCTCGAGCGAGGTCCGGTCGAGCAGCTTGCGGACGGCCGGCACCGGGCCGATCCCCATCACCCGAGGGTCGACGCCGGCGACCGCGCCGCCTACGAAACGGCCGAGCGGCTCGACGCCGAGCTGCTTGGCCTTCGCCTCGCTCGCGATCACGAGCGCGGCGGCGCCGTCGTTGATGCCGCTGGAGTTCCCCGCGGTCACGGTGCCGCCGCTCGAGCGAAACGCCGGCCGGAGCGCTGCAAGCTTTTCCGCGCTCGTGTCCGGCCGCGGATGCTCGTCTCGCTCGAGCCCGTCAACGGCGACGAGCTCGTCGTCGAACCGACCGGCCTCGGCGGCGGCAGCCCACCGTCGCTGCGAGCGGAGCGAGAAGGCGTCCTGCTCCTCGCGCGACACGTGCCACCGATCTGCGACGTTCTCGCCGGTCTCGCCCATCGACTCGAGCGGAAACATCGCCTCGAGCCGCGGATTCGGAAACCGCCACCCGAGCGTCGTGTCCCACGACACCTGATTGCCGCGTGGAAAGGCGCGCTCCGGCTTGGCGGTGACAAGCGGCGCCCGGCTCATCGACTCGACACCGCCTGCGACGAACAGCTCACCGTCGCCGGCGACGACGGCGTGGCACGCGGAAACGACGGCCGCCAGGCCCGACGCGCAAAGCCGGTTGACGGTGACCCCCGCGACGCTGTCGGGCAGCCCGGCGAGGAGCGCGGCCATCCGAGCGACGTTACGGTTGTCCTCGCCCGCCTGGTTCGCGGCTCCGAAGTAGACGTCCTCGATGTCCCGCGGAGCAGCACCCGAGCGCGAAACGGCCTCCGCGATCACCGTCGCCGCGAGATCGTCTGGACGGACGCCGGACAGTGCACCGCCGTAGCGTCCGACCGGAGTCCGCACCGCCGCGAGGACGACGGCCCGGCTCACGACACGAAGTCGACCTTCACGGGGCGCTCGTACGCCCCCGCGGACTCCGCACGGCGTAGCAGCTCCTCGACGGCCTGCCGTCCCTCGTCCCCGTAGTCACAGGTGAGCTCGTTGACGTACATCGCGATGAAGCGATCCGCCGTCTCGGGCTCCAGATCGCGCGCGAAGCCCAGCGCGTACGCGGTCGCCTCCTTGCGGTTCCGGAGCCCGAGGTCGATGGACTCGCGCAGGAGACGCGACAGATCGTCGAGCCGTGGGACGTCTCGCCGGACGACATTCACCCCGAGCGGGAGAGGCAGCCCCGTCTCGAGCAGCCACCACTCGCCGAGGTCGAACACCTTCACGAGCCCTTCGTCCGCATATGTGAGCTGCCCCTCGTGGATGAGAAGCCCGGCCTCCGCGCGGCCCGAGGTCACCTCGTCGAGGATCCGGTCGAAGGGGAGGACGCTGTGGCGAAATTCGACGCCGAGCGCGAGTCCGAGAACGAGGAAAGCGGTCGTCAGGCGGCCCGGGACGGCGACCTCCGCGTCGCGAAGCTCACCCACCGTCATCGGTGCCCGCGCGACGACGATGGGGCCGTAGCCGGAGCCGAACGACGCGCCGTGAGGTAGGAGCGCGTAGCGGTCCTGCACGTGCGGATACGCGGCCAGCGAAAGGGCCGTCACCTCCAGCTTGCCGTCGAGCGCCCACTCGTTGAGGACCTGGATGTCCTCGGGGACGAGCTCCAGCTCGAAGCCCGGCGACTCGAGGCGCCCGGACGCAAGCGCCCAGACCATGAACGCGTCGTCGGGGTCAGCGGAGTGGCCGATCCTGATCCTCACGGGGCCACCCTAGACTGTGTCGCGATGGCAAAGCCGGCTCTTACCGACGCGATTCAGGACTATCTGCGCGAGATCTACAAGCTCGGCTCGAGCGAGTCACCGGTGTCGGTCACCGCGCTCGCGAAACAACAGGGCGTCTCGCCCGCCTCGGCGAGCGCGATGGTGAAGAAGCTCGCGGCACTCGGGCTCGCCGTGCACGAGCCGTATCGCGGCATCGAGCTCACGGCTGCCGGCGCGAAGGTCGCGCTCGAGGTGATCCGCCATCACCGGCTGCTCGAGCTGTATCTCGCCGAGACGCTCGGTGTGCACGTGGACGAGGTCCACAACGAGGCAGAGCGGCTCGAGCATGCCCTCTCGGAGGAGCTCGAGGCGCGGATCGACAGGGCACTCGGCTATCCCACGCACGATCCGCACGGGGATCCGATCCCCGACGCGAACCTCGAGTGGCCCGCTACCTCCGGCCGAAGAACCAGCGCTCGAGAGGCTTGAGCAGCTCCCCGCGCGTGAACGGCCTCAGGTCCTCCGGCCTGCCGTCGCGCTCCGAGACGCTGAGGTCGTCCTCGAGCGCGTCGTTCGCCGCTGCCAGAGCGTCGTCGAGCTCGTAGCCTTCGAAGAGGTAGTCGTCAGCGCGCGGCTCGTCGCTCGAACGGTGCTCGGCGTTGACCGCGCGGCCGACAGCCCAGAGAGCGCCCTGCTTTCGCTCGATCCAGATCACGATGCTCTCGTCTGTGCCGGCGTCGTCCACCCCGTGGACGACACGCTCGGCGAAGCGGCCCTCGGTTGACTTCCGCCTCACCGGTCAAGGATACAATCGTCGCCATGGGGCGCATCGGCAGCCTTCTGCGTTCGCCGTTCAGCTTCCTGTTCGCTCGTTCGAGCGCCGAGGAACGTGTCGCCGCCTACGTCATCCGGGAGCACGCGCGCGGCCGCAGGCTCAGTGACATCCTCGACGACCGTTACGTGCAGAACCGGCTCACGCCGCAGCAGCGACTGCGGCTCCTCGACCGGCCCGAGGTGATCCAGTCCCTCGGCGACGAGACGGTCGCGCAGTCGCGCCAAGAGCTCGAAGCGCTCCGGACGATCTAGACCTCTCGCCCGGCGCCGCGCTCGCGCGCGCGCTCGACAGCAGCCGCGGCTGCCGCGACGTCCCACGCCGCCAGGCCGTTCGACTTGAAGACGACGATGTCCTCCGGCGACTGGCGCCCGGGCAACTCGCCGGAGACGACCTCGTGCAGCTCGTGCACCTCGAGCCAGTCGAGGACTCCGGTCGCGACGGGCTCGATCAGATCGGCCGATTCGAGGCGGGCCTGCGCGAGCAGGTCGCAGCAGACGAACGACGCGCGCTCGAGCACCACGTTGTCGAGCTCGCGAGAGGTCCCGTTGTTCGCTCCGGCCGCGCAGACGAGCGTCCCGGGTTGAAGCCACTCACCACGCAGGACGGGGTCGCGCGACGTCGTGATCGTCACGACGACGTCCTGCGCCGCCGCATCGCGGTGGCTCTCTCCCGCCTCGGCGCCGACCCGCTCGCAGAACGCCTGCAGGTTGCGCTCGGTGCGGCAGTAGGCAACCACGCGCGCGATCGAGGGCACGGCCGCGCGGATGCATGCCACCTGGGTCTCCGCCTGCGTGCCACACCCGATCACGCCGAGAGACGCTGCTCCCGCCTTCGCAAGGTGCCTCGCGGCGACCCCGCTTGCCGCTCCCGTGCGCAGCCGCCCGAGGTGGTCGGCCTCGACGAGCGCCACGACCTCGGGACGGTCGACTGCGAACAGCACGACCAGGAAGGCCGCCCCGTCGGCGAACGCGGCATAGGTCTTCACCCCCGCGTAGCCCAGCCCGAGATCCGACGCGGCCATGTCCGCCAGGCGCCCTTCGTCCAGGTTCAAGCGTCGGCGCGGAGCGATCTCGACCGAGCCCGCGGCCATCCGCAGAAAAGAGGCCTCGACGGCTTCGAACGCGTCGGCAGGTGAGAGGCACTCCCGGACGTCGGCCTCCGTCAGGAAGAGCGTCACGTCGCGGGTGCCGCCGAGGAAACGCGAAAGTGCCGAGCCGGCAAGCCGCTACACTGGCCCGGCTTCAGAGCGCCCGTAGCTCAGGGGATAGAGCGCTGCCCTGCGGAGGCAGAGGTCGCATGTTCGAATCATGCCGGGCGCACTTTGGCGTGTTGCGATCCGCCGACGAGCAGCGCGGTGTCGTCGGGAACCTCGGTTCGGACGTAGCCGAGCGCGACGCCGCGAACTGCGCTGGTGATCCGGCCGACGGCCTTCCCGTCGTGGACGATCTCGTCGTCTTCGCGCGGAACCTCGTCGCCCTCGAGGTCGAGTACGCGTAGCCGGCGATTGACCTTGCCCCGGTACCGTTGTCGCGCGATGGGCTCCTGACCCGGGAAGCATCCCTTCGTGAAGCTGACGTGCGTCACGTCGAGGCCCGCCTCGGCGGGTAGCACTCGGCCGTCGATCTCGTGTCCCCACCGCGGGATGCCCGACTCGATCCGCCACCGTTCGTATTCCTCCTCGGAGACCTCGCGACCCTCGGGCCGCTCGTCGAGGTGCTCCTTGCCGCCGAGGACGAGCCAGGACTGGTGCTCCTCCGGCGTGATCTCGGCCTTCGCCGCGAACCGCATGCGGGTGAGCTCGCCGCGGACGGTCTCCCCGAGCTCCGGTTCCGTCAGAAGCAGGAAGTCGTCGTCAGCGCGCATGACGATCCTGACAGGCGCGATGACCCGCGCCTTCGCCGTCAACAGCAGCGCATCGCACGACTCTCCCACCCGGAGCGCCTCGACGTCGTTCGAGAGCATGCGCTGGAGGTAGTCGGCCGCATCGGGACCCGCGACCCGGACAAACGCTCTCGGCCTCCGGACTACGGCCTGCGACGTAACGCTCGACATGCGAATTAGTCTAGGTACGCGTGACCCTCTTCCGATCGAAGGCAGAGCAGAAGCTCGTGGACAGAGGGATCGATCCCGCACGTCTGCCGCCGGGCCAGTACCTGACGGAGAAGTGGCCGGTCCTCCACGCCGGAACCGTTCCCCAGAGCGACCTCGCCACCTGGGACTTGAACGTGGACGGCGAGGTAGAGGAGCCGCTCACTCTCAGCTACGACGAGATCCTGGCCCTCCCGCAGACGACGATCACGACCGACATCCATTGCGTCACACGCTGGAGCCGTTTCGACACGTCGTTCACCGGAGTCCACTGGCGCGAGCTGGCGAAGCTCGTGAGGCCGAAGAGCACCGCAAGGTTCGTCGTCGCGCACGCGGAGCAGGGCTTCACGGCGAACGTCCCGCTGTCTGCGCTCGAGGACGATCACGCCCTCTTGGCGTGGGCGGCCGACGGCGAGCCGCTGCCGCCGGAGCACGGCTGGCCCCTGAGGCTGGTCGTCCCGTCGCGCTATTTCTGGAAGAGCGCCAAGTGGCTCCGCGGCCTCGAGCTGCTCGCGACCGACCAGCCGGGCTTCTGGGAGCGCTACGGCTACCACAACGACGCGGATTACTGGATGGAGCAGCGCTACGGGTTCTGAGGAAAGCTGCGATCCACCCGTTCGGGGGAGTTGGGCCGGTCACCGGCGGCCGATAAACCGGACGTACAAACCTCCCCCAAATCCCCCTCGCAAAGCGGCCCTTCGGGGCCGTTTTGCTTTCGGGCGACAGCACCGTTGCGCAGACTGGCGTCGTTTCGCCTGGGTCGACGGCTAGGCCTTCTTCCACACTCCCGCGAACAGGAGCCTCCGCGCCGAGCAACTCTTGTCGGCAGTCGCATGAAGCGTCAGCGTTCTCGCTGCCGCTTTCCACGCGTAGACGCCCTTCCTGCCGCATACCGGCACCGGCCCGATGGTCAAACGGCCTCCAAGGACGAGATGGTTGCCGTGAAGTCAGGCTCAGCGCCGCAGCTCGTCGTGCCAGGCGTGAATGCCAGGAGCTCCCCGCCGCTTGTGATCTTCATCAGCCAAACACCCGCAGCCGTCCCTACGGGCAGCGCAGGGGCGTGGCGATGCCAGCACCCCACCATTGCTTTCGGCACCGCCCTCGTTGATGCGGACGCCACTCCACCGAGAAGCGGAACAGCCACCGTGATCACCAGCACGCACGCCCCAACGGCACCTCGAGCGCGAATGCGTCCCTGCCCGCCCACGCTTACCTCCTTCGCCAGCTGAGTGGGGAACGAGAGTATTCCCTGGCGGCATGCGCAGCAAGACCGCACATAGCCTCAGGGGCATTCCGAACGCCGGCCAGTCGAGCATGATCTTGTTGCAGAACGGGGTAGACAAGGAGGAACGATGCGTCGCCTGAACTTCCTGGAGGAAGAGCCTTGGAATGAGGTTCACGACGAGCTTCGGACACGGGTCCGATGGTTCGGACACCCGTTCGGTGCCGACATGCTGGGAGCTTCCTTGCACGAGCTTCTGCCAGGAGCGCCGGGCGGGCCGCTGCACATGCACTACGGCGTCGAGGAGATGTTCTTCGTCCTCGCGGGGACACCGGCCGTACGTACGGCCGAGGGCGAGGAGAGACTCGCGCCCGGAGACGTCGTCTACTTCCCAGAAGGCCCCAACGGACTTCACGACTTCTCGAATCCCGCGGAGGAACCCGCGCGACTACTCGCCATCTCCACGAAACGATTCCCGGACGTCGTCGCTTATCCCGAGCGAGGAGTCGCATGGGTGGCGACACGTCATCCTGAGCGGCCGGTTGACGAAGGCGCCGACAAAGGGATCATCGCTCGCTTCGAGATGCCGCCCGAGCAGCCAGACGCGTAGCTCGTGGGACATTCCCGGATCACTCATATGGAGGGCGTCGCGTCAACCGCGTAGCGTCGAGCGCCCCGGCTGTTGCGGGTGATCGAGTCGGCGGGGGGAGCGCATCGGCTGTCGTCGACGTCTGTGTCGCGACTCATATGCGCGGGTTGGTGCCGCATGACCGGATGTGCGAAATGAGGAGCGGTGCCGTTCTCTGGCGTCGAGCGTGGCCGGTGGGGCTGCTCACAGTGTTCTCTCGGGTCGCTCCTCGCGTCGTTGCGCCGGTGCGCTCTCCTCGCCGAGCCGTTGAGAGCGGCCCTTATTGCATCGTCGCGAGCGCCCAGCAGTGTCCAGCGAGCTCGCGCGCGACCGCGACCACGACAATCGAGCGCGGCTTGCCTCGCGCCTCGAGTGCGTGCCAGCGTCCGTGCAGCCGGCGGGCGCTGCGCTCGGCTTGGGCTTGCACCGCGAGAGGCTTGCCGTCTCGTCTGCGCTCGAGCGTGACGCTTCTACGCGGCGGGCGGCGTTGATGCCAGGCCGCCTCGATCAGCAGCCGGCGTACATGGCTGTTGCCGGTCTTGCTGATCCCGCCTTGGCGACGCCGCTCCCCACTCGAGTGCTCACTCGGGGTGAGACCGAGGAAGGGCCCCAGCGACTCGGGACGGAACCGGTGCCAGTCGCCGAGCTCGACGCTCAACGCGAACGCCGTCAGCGTCGAAACGCCACGCAGGCAAACGAGTCGGCTGACGACATCCAGATACGGTGGCGTCGCGGCGAGCTCGGTGATCGCCTTGTCGAGTGCGTCCCGTCTGCTCTTCGCGTCGAGCATCCGGCCGTAGCACTCGTCGAACACGATCGCGAGCGGCCCGCCCTGGAACCGCTGCCGGCGAAGCCACGCGTCGTGCGTACGCGTCCACGCGGTGGCGTCGTACACCAACCCGTGCCGCAGCAGCAGCTTCGAGAGCCGGTGACGAGCCCGCATCAGATCGCCACGCGCGTCCTCGCGAGCGCGAACGAGATCACGCGCAGCCTCCTCTTCCAACGTCGGGATCCGCACCGGTGTGATCTCACCGAGCCGAAGCAGCCTCGCCAGCCGCTCGGCGTCCCGCCGGTCGGTCTTGACCCGATCAGCTGCAGCTCGGACCCGCGACGGCGCCGCGACAACGCAACTGATCCCCGCCTCGGCACACGCACGCGCGAGCCGGTAGCCAGTCGGCCCCGCCTCGTACACAACGCGAACCGGTGCCGGCAACGTCTGCAGCCACGCGACCACACCTCACCGCTCCCCTGATCGATCACGCCCGCGACCACCGAGCGAGCGTGCACATCAAGCCCCACCCAGCTACCTTCGTCCATCACCGGCGCCTCCCGTAATTGCGGCTCTACCGCCGAGCCCATCCCGACGGCAACCCGCGCCAACTTACGAGCGAGGCGCCGGGCACTCCATACGGTCTGGCCCAGGTGTGGGCCTCACCGACTTCGGTAAGAGTGCCGGCGGATGCGCGAGCCTGTTTTCAATGAGACGCTCCAGATCGGCATCGTCGTGCGGGACCTCGAAACGGCGATGCGGAGATACGTCGATGACTACGGGATCGGACCGTGGGACATCCACGAGTTCAACGCCGGGAATGCAGAGGATCTGCACGAGCACGGCCAGCCGGTCGAACGCTCCTGGCGGCTCGCGGCCACCATGGTCGGTCAGGTGCAGTGGGAGCTGATCGAGCCGCTCGACGACGAGAGTGACTACGCGCGCTTCCTTGCCGAGAAGGGTGAGGGTGTTCACCACATCGCTGTTGCTCCCACGACCTACGACCATGCGTTGGCCGACCAGGCGAAGAAGGGGAACGAGGCAGTTCTCAGCGGGACGTTCAGCGGCATCAGGGTCGCGTATCTCCCGACCGAACGCGATCTCGGAGTGATCGTCGAGATCTTCAGCCGCGCACCCGCCAAGCAGAGACCGGACGTGACCTAGGCGTCACCGAGCATGGGGCTCACCGCCTCGCGTCGCGACAGCGGCGCCGGCGACATCTTCAGCGGAATGGCCAAGTTCATGCCGCCTCCACCGGAAGGTGCAGGGTGACCCTTCCAGTGGGGCGAGGAGGCGTATGTGGAAAAGATGCTCGGCGAGACCTACGAGCTCTCGTTCGAGGAGCTCGACACGCGGCACGAGCACCACGATCCCGCAGAGATGTGGGAGCTCTTCCGGACGAGCTACGGCCCGTCGCACGTGCTCTCGAACTCGCTCGAAGAGGAGCGGCGGCGCGAGCTGGACGAGACGATGACGGCGGTGTTCGAGAAGCACCGTGTCGGCGAAGGGATCAGCATGGAGCGGCGTTACATCGTCGTTACAGGGGTGCGGAAGACATAGGTGCGGTTGGAACGGGGGCGGCGTCCCGACGCTCGACCAGTACAAGGGCTGGATGCTAGTGCGAGCGGAGCGAAGCACTAGCGGGAGGCCGAACTAACGCGAGCGGGGATGCGCAGCACCACCGCTCGCGGACCATCCCAAAGGCGCACCACCCTCCATGAACGCGGAAAGGCCGGGGTTTCCCGGCCTTTCCGCCGTACAAGACCTCGGCGAGCGGCGACAGCCGCTCGACGCGTCCTTACATCATGTCCATGCCGCCCATGCCGCCCGGCATGCCGGCTCCGGCCGGCTGCTTCTCGGGGGCTTCGGCGACGACGGCCTCCGTCGTGAGGATGTTCTTCGCGATCGAGGCCGCGTTCTGCAATGCCGAGCGGACGACCATGGTCGGATCGGTAATTCCGGCCTTGATCAGGTCCTCGTACTCGCCCGTCTCGACGTTCAAGCCGTGGCCCTTCGCCGCGTTCCGGATCTTGTCGACGACGATGGAGCCCTCGAGCCCCGCGTTGTTGGCAAGCTGCCGGATCGGCTCCTCGAGCGCCCGGACGATGATCTGCGCGCCCGTGCGCTCGTCGCCGTCGAACTCGTCGAGCTTGATCGACTCGACCGTGTTCAGGAGCGCGACGCCGCCGCCGGGGACCACACCTTCCTCGAGCGCGGCACGTGCCGCCTGGAGTGCGTCCTCGACGCGGTGCTTCTTCTCCTTCATCTCGGTCTCGGTCGCAGCACCGACCTTGACGACCGCAACGCCGCCGGCCAGCTTCGCGAGCCGTTCCTGGAGCTTCTCGCGGTCGAAGTCGGAGTCAGTGTTCTCGATCTCGGACTTCAGCTGCTTGATCCGGGACTTGATCCCCTCGGAGTCGCCGGCACCGTCGATGATCGTCGTCGTGTCCTTGTCGACCACGACCCTGCGGGCGTGCCCGAGCTGCGAGACCTTCGTGTTCTCGAGCTTCAAGCCCATCTCCTCGGTGATCACCTCGGCGCCGCTGAGAATGCCGATGTCCTCGAGCATCCGCTTGCGCCGATCGCCGAAGCCCGGCGCCTTGACGGCAACTGCCGTGAAGGTGCCGCGCAGCTTGTTGACCACGATCGTCGCCAGCGACTCGCCCTCGACGTCCTCGGCCACGATCAGCAGCGGCTTGCCCGCCTGGATCACCTGCTCCAGCACCGGCAGAAGGTCCTTGACCGCCCCGATCTTCTGGTTCGCGACCAGGATGTACGGGTCCTCCAGCACTGCCTCCATCCGCTCGGCGTCGGTGATCATGTACGGCGACAGGTAGCCCTTGTCAAACTGCATACCCTCGGTGAACTCGAGCTCGAGGCCAAAGGTCTGGCCCTCCTCGACATTCACCACGCCGTCCTTGCCGACCTTCTCGATCGCGTCGGAGAGAACGTCGCCGATCTCGCGGTCACGGGAGGAAACGGTCGCCACCCGGGCGATGTCCTCCTTGCCCGAAATCTCCTTCGACTGCGACTTCAGGTTCTCGACGATCTTCTCGACCGCCTTCTCGATCCCGCGCTTCAGTGCCATCGGGTTCGCGCCCGCGGCAACGTTCTTGAGACCGTCCTTGACGATCGCCTGAGCCAGCACAGTCGCGGTCGTCGTGCCGTCGCCCGCAACGTCATTCGTCGACGTGGCGACCTCACGCACAAGCTGTGCGCCCTGGTTCTCGAACACGTCCTCGAGCTCGATCTCGCGCGCGATCGTGACGCCGTCGTTGGTGATCGTCGGAGCGCCGAACTTCTTGTCGAGCACGACATAGCGCCCCTTCGGGCCAAGAGTGACCTTGACCGCATCCGCGAGGATGTTCACGCCACGCTCGAGAGCGCGACGCGCATCCTCATTGAACTTCAGCTCCTTGTGAGCCATGTGTCTCTCGTACCTCCGTTAGCTCTTCGAGCCGGCGAGCTCGCGGTCTCCAACGACCTTGGCGAGCACGTCCGACTCACGCAGAATCAGCACGTCGTCGGTCCCGACCTTGATCTCGGTCCCGCCGTACTTGCTGAAGATGATCTCGTCGCCTTCCTCGAGATCCATCTTGATGTACTCCCCGTCCTCGTCCCGAGCGCCGGGGCCCACGGAAAGGACGCGGCCGCGCTGCGGCTTCTCCTTCGCCGTGTCGGGCAGCACGATGCCGCTGACCGTTGTCTCCTCTTCATCGAGGACCTCTACGATCAGGCGGTCACCAAGCGGCTGCAGGTTCATCCACGATCCTCCTGTTCAGACGACTTTGTGACAACTCCTGGCACTCTCCCTCTGAGAGTGCCGAGGCATCTTAACCTGCCTTTACGGCCAAGCGCAACCTGGGTGCGAAGCTGTGTTACAAAGTCACGGTGCGCCGTGAGCTCTCCGCGGGCGGAGTCGTCGTGCGCCGCCTGCAGGGCCGCGACGTCATGGCCGCGATCCGCCCGGCCGGCAAGCCGGAGGGGACCTGGGCGCTCCCCAAGGGCCTGATCGCCGCCGGGGAGGAGGCAGAGCGCGCCGCGCTGCGGGAGGTGGCTGAGGAGACCGGCGTCGAGGCCACCCCGGTCGAGAAGCTCGGGGACGTCCGCTACGTCTACACGTGGGCCGGAGAGCGGGTCTTCAAGGTGGTCAGCTTCTTCCTGTTCCGCTACCGCTCGGGGCGCCTCGGCGACATCCGCCCGGAGCACGCCCACGAGATCGCCGAAGCCCGGTGGCTCCGCCTGGACGAGGCCCCGCAGCTCCTGGCCTATAAGGGCGAGCGGGAGATGGCGGCCAGGGCGCTCGAGCGGCTCGCGCGTTAGGCTCCCGCGCGTGGGCGAGCAGGAGCACGTCGGGCACGACGCGCAACCCGGGCCGGCAGGGCCGCTCGAAGAGACCCGCTTGCGGCGAGGGCTTCGCTACGGGCACCGCGGCGGGCTCTACGCGTCGCTCGTCGTGGTCATCGCGGTCGCCGTCTTCCTGATCCTCCTGATCGCGCGGAACACCCGCCACGTCAAGCTCGACTACGTCTTCGGCAGCACGCGCACGGGCCTCATCTGGCTGATCGTGATCAGCGTGATCGGCGGCTGGATCCTCGGCATCCTCACGGGCTTCCTCATCCGCCAGCGGACTCGCAAGCCGCGGTGACCGACGCCGTGTACGCGCTCAACTTCTACTCGCCGATCGTCGCGGAACAGCTCCGCAGCGGCCGCAAGACGGCGACGATCCGCCTCGGCGACAAGTCGGGCAAGTACCGCAAGGGGATGATCGTGCACGTGCTCGTCGGCGCCCGCTTCAGCCCGCGCGAGCGGGTCTTCAGCGCCGTGATCGACAAGGTCGAGGTGAAAATGCTCTCGGAGCTCTCGCCGCGCGAGATCGAGCACGACAACCCGGAGATCAGGCGGACGGAGGACATGGCCTCGTTCCTGAGTCAGCTCTACAACCGTGAGGTGACGCCGATGGACACCGTCACGGTGATCCGCTTCAGCCAGATCCGGGAATAGGCGTTGATCGACGTCAAGCGGGTCGACCGGTCACTTCAGACGGGCGACGAGCAGAGCCCGCCGCCCTGAATGTCGGCGCCGCGGAGACGGCGCCTTGGTGAGCCAGCTCTACAACCGTGAGGTGACGCCGATGGACACCGTCACGGTGATCCGCTTCAGCCAGATCCGGGAATAGGCGTTGATCGACGTCAAGCGGGTCGACCGGTCACTTCAGACGGGCGACGAGCAGAGCCCGCCGCCCTGAATGTCGGCGCCGCGGAGACGGCGCCTTGGTGAGCCAGCTCTACAACCGTGAGGTGACGCCGATGGACACCGTCACGGTGATCCGCTTCAGCCAGATCCGGGGCTAGTCATCGCCCTCAACCCCGGCGAATCTTCGTGCCGAAGAGCTCCGCCGGCCGCAGCGGCGCGCCACAAGACTCACAGTCGACCGCAAACATCGAGCTGAAGGGCGCCGAACAGCCGGGGCAGCGGCGGAGCATCGAGCCGCCACACTGCGCGCACTCGTCGGGAACGTCCTCCTCGAACTCGTCGAACCACCGCGCTGCGGCCCCGCAGTCGAGGCAAAAGGCGACCCAGTCCCCGAGCACCTTGCGGCGCTCCTCGCGCAGCCAATCGGACGCCTTGCCCACGCGTTCACTGTAACCGCGGTTCCCGCGCGGCCGATCGTTAGAGTTCGCCCCTCATGGCTGTCGCCCGTGAAGCCGAGCCCGTGGGCTCGCTGAGTGAGGTGCGCGAGGCGGGCCTCGACCGCGAGGACCTGCTCGGCGTCTACCGAAACATGGTGCTGACGCGCGGGATCGAGGAGCGCGGCCACATCCTCTACCGGCAGGGGAAGATTCCCGGCTCGTTCTACACCGGCCGGGGCAACGAGGCCGCATCGGTGGGGATCGCGACCGCGATGGGCCCCGACGACGTCGGCACGCCGCTCCACCGCGACATGGGAGTCCACATCGTCAAGGGCGTCGAGCCGTGGCGGATCTTCGCGCAGTACATGGGCCGTGCGGACGGGCCGACGAAGGGCCGGGACGGCAACGTCCACATGGCCGACTCGAAGCTCGGGCTGATCGCGATGGTCAGCCACCTGCCCGCCATGCTGCCCGTCGCCGTCGGGTGCGCCCTCGCGTTCAGGATCCGCGAGGAGAAGCGCGTCGCGGTGGGCTGGTTCGGCGAGGGTGCCTCGGCACGCGGGGACTGCCACGAGGCGATGACGCTCGCCGGCGTGCGCAAGCTGCCGATGGTGTTCGTCTGCGACAACAACCAGTGGGCGTACTCGACGCCGTCGCATCTCGAGTTCGCGACGGAGCACGTGGCAGACCGCGCCGACGCGTACGGCTTCGAGGGAATCGTCGTCGACGGAACAGACGTCCTCGCCGTCTACCGCGAGGCGCGGCGCGCGATCGAGAAGGCGCGCTCCGGAGGCGGGCCGACGCTGATCGAGAGCGTGACGCTGCGCATGGAGGGCCACGCGGTCCACGACGACGCCTTCTACGTCCCGAAGGAGATGATGGAACGCTGGGCCGAGAGCGATCCGATCGAGAGTTTCCGAACCTGGCTTCGCACCAACGCGGACATGACGGATGCGGAGGAGGAGGAGATCACCGCCGAGGTCAAGCGCACGCTGAACGAGGCGCTCAGGCGCGCGGAGGAGTCACCGCTGCCGGATGTCTCGAGCCTCACCGAAGGCGTCTACGCCTCTCCCGAGGACCTCGACACGCCCCACCACAAGTAGTGGCTAAGTAGTGGCCGAGCTCACCTATCTTCAGGCGATCAGCGATGGGCTCCGCACCGAGATGCGGCGCGACAAGCGCGTCTTCGTGATCGGCGAGGACGTCGGCGTCTACGGCGGCGCCTTCAAGGTGACGCTCGGCTTCCAGGAGGAGTTCGGGCACTGGCGCGTCCTCGACGCGCCGCTCGCGGAGACCGCGATCGTCGGGGCGTGCACGGGCGCCGCGATCATGGGGATGCGGCCGGTCGCCGAGATGCAGTTCGCGGACTTCATCTCGTGTGCGTGGGACCACCTGGTCACGGTCGCGGCAAAGCAGCGATATCGAGCCGGGACGCCTGTGCCGATCACCGTGCGGCTGCCCTCGGGCGGCGGCTTTTCCGGCGGCCCGTTCCACTCCCAGAACCCGGAGTCCTCGTTCGCGCATATTCCGGGCCTCAAATGCGTGTGCCCCGCGACGCCCGAGGACGCGAAAGGGCTCCTGATCAGCGCGATCGAGGATCCCAATCCGGTCCTCTACTTCGAGCACAAGCATCTCTACCGGCGCATCAAGGGCGAAGTCCCGGAGGAGCGCTACACGATTCCGCTCGGCAAGGCGCGCACGCACCGCGAGGGCGACGACATCTCCGTGATCACCTGGGGCGCGATGGTGCACACGGCCGACGAGGCGGCGCAGCAACTCGACGGGGACGGCGTGTCGGTGGAGATCGTCGACCTGCGGACGGTCATGCCGTGGGACAAGGCCGCGGTGCTCGAGTCGGCGCGCAAGACGTCGAAGGTCCTCGTGCTCCACGAGGACACGCGGACGGGCGGCTTCGGCGCCGAGATCGCGGCGACCGTCGCCGAGGAGGCGTTCGAGGATCTCGACGGGCCTGTGAAGCGCATCGCGGCGCCGGACACTCCGGTGCCGTTCTCGCCTCCCCTCGAGAAAGCGTTCATCCCACAGGTCGACGGCGTCGTCGCCGGCCTGCGCGAGCTCGCGGAGTACTGATGGCCACAACAGAAGCCATAGACGTCGTGATGCCCCAGATGGGCGTGTCCGTCTCCGAAGGGACGATCACCAAGTGGCTCAAGCAGGAGGGTGAGCAGGTCGAGGCCGACGAGCCTCTGCTGGAGATCTCGACCGACAAGGTCGACACCGAGGTGCCGAGCCCGGGCTCGGGCACGCTCTCCCAGATCCTGGTTCAGGAAGGCCAGACCGTCGAGGTCGGCACCAAGCTCGCGGTCATCGGAGGCGCCGGCGCCGCCGCGGAACCCCAGGTTGCCGCCCCCGAGTCCCCCGTGGCCGAGCCTGCACCGGCAGCCGCCGTCCCCGAGCCCGAGCCTGCGCCCGCCCAGCCGATTCCGGCCCAGACGTCGACGAACGGCAAGACCTTCGTCTCTCCGGTGGTCGCGAAAATCGCGTCCGAGCACGGCGTCGACCCGACGAGCGTCCAGGGGACCGGTCGCGGCGGACGGGTGACGAAGAAGGACATCCTCTCGTTCATCGAGTCAGGGCCGCCGACGGCCGCGCCCGAGCCGGCCGAAGCTGCCGCGCCGGAAGCGCCGGTGGCCCCCGAGGCGCCCCCGGCCGCGCCCCCAGCTCCGGCCCCGGTCACACCGCCTCCACCGGCCCCTGTCGCACCGACGCCGGCACCCGCTCCCGCCATGGCTCAGGCAGCGCAGCCGCAACCCGTCGGCGACGAGAGCTTCGAGCCGATGACCGCGATGCGCAAGGGCATCGCGGACCACATGCGCCGCTCGCTCGACACCTCCGCGCACGTGACCAGTGCGACCGAGGTCGACATGTCCAAGGTGACCGCGATCCGCGCGAAGCTCAAGAAGGAGTACCAGGAGAGCTACGGAGTCAATCCGACCTACCTGATCTTCGTCGCGCGGGCTACGGCCGAGACGCTCGCCGACTACCCGTGGGTCAACGGTGAGATCCGCGGCGACCAGATCGTCACCCGCACGCACGTCAACCTCGGCTTCGCGGTCGAGTTGCAGGACGGCAAGGGCCTGATCGTCCCGGTCGTCAAGAACGCCGACGGGCTCAACCTCCTCGGGATGGCGAAGGCCGTGACGGACATCGCCCAGCGCGCCCGCGACAAGAAGCTCCTGCCGGACGAGGTGCAGGGCGGGACGTTCACGATCACGAATCCCGGCGGGTACGGCACTTTCCACGGGACGCCGGTGATCAGCCAGCCGCAGGCGGCGATCCTCGGGACCTACGCCGTCGTGAAGCGTCCCTGGGTCGTCCAGGACGACCTGGGCGAGGACGTGATCGCGATCCGGCCGATCATGAACCTGACGCTGACGTACGACCACCGCCTCGTCGACGGGGCGCTGGCGGGCCGCTTCCTGCGAGATCTCCGCCACAAGCTCGAGACCTGGGAAGAGAGCTCCTACTAGGCTGAAGCCGATGCGCGGGGCGTACGTCCTCGACCTGGGGCTCATCCCCTATCGCGAAGCGTGGGAGGTGCAGCGCTCGCTCGCCGGCGCCGTCTCGCAGGGCGCCATCCCCGACACGGTCGTCTTTCTGGAGCATTCGCCCGTGATCACGCTCGGGCGCCGAACGGACGAGGGGGAGCTGCACGTTCCCGAGGGAGCCGACGTGGAGATCGTCGAGACGAATCGTGGGGGCAAGTCGACCTTCCACGGGCCGGGCCAGCTCGTCTGCTACCCGATCCTCGACCTCAGACGTCACGGCAAGGACGTGAAGAAATACGTCCGCGACCTCGAAGAGGCGCTGATCCGGACGGCTGCGAGCTTTGGGCTCGAGGCGACGCGGATCGAGGGCCTCACCGGCGTCTGGCTGGAGGCGCCTCCGAGAAAGATCGCGTCGATCGGCGTCCATATCTCCCGCTGGGTGACGACGCACGGCTATGCGCTGAACGTCGATCTCGACCCGGCCCCGTTCACGGAGTGGATCACCGCCTGCGGGCTCGAGGACGCCGCGTTCACGACGATCGCCCGCGAGGTCGGCCGCGAAGTGACCGTGGACGAGGCGCGCCGGCCCGCGCAGGAGGCGTTCGCCGAAGTCTTCGGGCTGGAGCTCGAGCCGCTCTCGGCCGACGGCGGCCACGGCCTCTGGCCGCAGCCCGTGCACGCCCGGCTCGCGAGCCGTTGAGGAGGCTGCGGGGCCGCCCGAGGCGGCCCCGCATTTCCTACTTCCTTAAGGCGTGTAGTTCTGGATCATGACATCCTGGTTCGCGGGCGTCACGCCCGGCTTGCCGCGGAAGTCCGTCCAGGAGGCGTGCGCAATGCCGTTCGCGCCGAGCGCGACCTGCGAGTAGTCGCCGATGAAGCCTCCGTCGGCGAACTGTACGAAGGGGTTCGAGCTCTCGGTCGACAAGCGGAGCTGCGCACCAAAGGCGCCGCCACTAAAGGTGGTCCCGGCGTAATCCATGCACACCGAGTTGACCGACGGGGACGGCGGGATGTTGGCCCCGCCCGCGTCGTTCGTTCTCACGTGACACACAGGCGCAGCCGAGCCGATCGCGTAGTCACGCGTGTAATACGTGACGGTGATCTTGCCGTTCCGGCTTGCCACTGACGGGAACACCTTGTCCGGGGCCGACGTCGTCACGTGGATGACCGGCGCGGTGCCGATCGTCGCCCACTGGGAGTGGATCAGCTTGACCTGGTTCGAGGTCGTTCCCGTGAAGGACGCGTGGCCGGTTCCGCAACTCCCGGATCCCTGCTGGTCGGTCCAGGCGATCGAGATCTCACCCGTCACCGGGTCGACGCTCATGGACGGATAGCTGTTGAGCCGGAAGTGCATGTCCGACAGCGTCTGCCGGCCCGCGAAGATCGGGTAGCAGTCGTTGTCGTCGAAGACACGAGCCAGTTCCTTGGTCTGGAACGTCATGCCGTCGTCGGTCGAGCGGGCGATCACCATTGCATCGGTTGCGTAACCCGTTGACGGTGAAGAGCCCTCGTACGAAACGTAGAGCGCCCCGTCCGGGCCGTACTGCACCTGCGAGCCCTGGTTGAACGGATGCGCGTTGTCCGAGATCGGGAAGCCCTGGCGGTTCCACGTCTTACCCTGGTCCTTCGAGAACGCACCGACGATCGGCGAGGACAGATAGCCCGCACCATGTGGGCCGAGGCTGAACCGCGTCCAGGTGACGACGACCTTGCCGTTCGGCCCGGCCCCGATCCACACCTTGTCGTGCAGGAAGTTGCCCGCGTCGGTGTAGGTGACGACATTGGGGTCGCTCCAGGTCTGGCCGCCGTCGTGCGAGACGCTGACGATGATCCCCGACACGGGGCTCACGCGGCTGAACGCGATGTTCGCGTAGTACGCCGTGCCGTCCGGCCCGAAGCTCAGAACCGGGTCGCCGGCGGAGTCGAACTTCTTGAGCTGGCCCGCTGCGCCGGTCTCGGCCGTCAGGCCCGGCAACTGGACGTTGCCCCATGTGGCACCGCCGTTGAACGAGAAGTACGCCGCGCCGGTGGCGTCGTTGAGGCCGGTGAAGTCACAGCAGACGCGATAGTCGTTTGCGCCGGCGATGACGTTGTTCGGATTCGTCGGGTTGACGGCGATGGTCGTCTCGTTCTGCGGCGTCGTGCAGCCGAGGTTCGAGAAGCCGCTGTTGTTCGTCGCATCGCCGGTGATCGCGTCGACGTTCGACCCGAGCGGACCGTAGGCGCCGACCGTGTTGAACGGCGTCGAGCGGCAGAGCCCTGCCGCGGCCGAAGGCGTGTCCAGAGAGCCCTGGTCGTCCTCCTGCGCCCACGGAGCGTTGATGGTCGGGTCGAACTTCCATTTGTGCGTGGTGCTCGCCGCGGGCGAAGCGCCCGACATCGCCGCGAAGGCGACCGACGCGAAGACCGCGAAGAGCAGCACTGCGAGACTCCGTCTCACTGGCATTTCCCTCCTTGGTTATCTCTCCCCTGCGCGCGGGACCTTACCTGGGGCCGGGAGACGAGGTACTGGTCACTAGACTGGCCCTGTGGAGCAGTCTTTGCCCGTAGCGGCCCGTCCGCGGAGGCCGGAGTGGATGAAGGTGCGCGCGCCGAGCCGGGATTCGCGCTATTTCGACGTCAAGAAGCTCATCCACGGCGCCAGCCTCCATACGATTTGCGAGGAGGCCCGCTGCCCCAATATCGGCGAGTGCTGGGGTCGCGGCACGGCGACCTTCCAGATCCTCGGCGACACCTGCACGAGGGCGTGCCGGTACTGCTACGTCACGAGCGGAAAGCCCGAGAGCCCGCCCGATCCGCTCGAGCCTCTTCGCCTCGCGAACGTCGCGGCCCAGATGGAGCTGAAGCACGTCGTGGTCACGTCGGTCGACCGCGACGACGTTCCCGATCGCGGGGCGGGCCACTACGCGGCGACGATCCGCGCGCTGAAGGCGAAAGTGCCGCACGCATCCGTCGAGGTGCTCACTCCCGACTTCCTCGACGTGGAGGAGCAGGCGCTCGAGGTTGTGATCGGCGCCCGGCCCGACGTCTTCAACCACAACATCGAGACCGTGAGACGGCTGCACGCGCGCATGCGCGGCGCGAAGGCGAGCTACGACAAGGCACTGTGGCTCCTGCGGCGCGCGAAGGAGATCGCCGACTATCCGGTACTGACCAAGTCCGGCATCATCGTCGGCCTCGGCGAGACGAACGACGAGGTCGTCGACACGATGCGCGACCTCCGAGCGCACGGCGTGGACGTCGTCACGATCGGCCAGTACCTCCAGCCGAGCACGAAGCACGCGCAGATCGACCGCTGGGTCCACCCGGACGAGTTCCGCTGGTTCCGCGAGCAGGGCGAGGAGCTCGGCTTCGGCTCGGTCTTCTCGGGCCCTCTCGTCCGGTCGAGCTACCGCGCCGACGAGCAGCGCCACGCCGCCGAGAGCGGCGGCCGCGCGGTCGCGTACTAGCCCTAGCGGATCCCGGTATCGATGTCGAAGTCCTGGTGCCGCCAGGACGCTCCGACGCGAACCACGCGGGGATCGATGCCGCTCCCGATCGTCCTCGCGCCGGGGATCCGCACGAGGTAGACCCCGCGCCTCAGGGCCGCCCGGTAATGCCCGCGGCCGTCGGTGACAACCGTCTTCACGAGCGCCGAGCCGCGGTAGAAGCGGAGCGACACGTGCGCTGCGGGCTCGCTGCACGGATAGTCGGGAGTGCAAACCGGCTTCGTGGGACTGCGCGTGACGACCCCGTACAGGCCCGGTCCGGTGGTCGCCCCGGCCGATGCCACGATCGTGAGGGCGAGGGCCGTTGCCCAGCCGATCCTCATCTCCCCATGGTGCCAGGAGTGATGCGGACGGGCCCAGTCCGGGGCCCGTCCGTCATGCCCTAGCTAGGGGAGAGAAACGCCGAAGCCGGAGAGGAACGATCGCGCCTGGTCGTTGTCGAGCCTGAACGCGCCGGAGCTGCCCTTGCAGTACTTCGTCCCGAAGGAGATCACGGCGACGAGGTAGGTCTGCCCGGAGTCGGACGTGTGGAAGATCGGACCGCCCGAGTCACCGAAACACGTGCCGCCGCCGCCCGTCCCGTTCCCGTTCGAGTCGGTCATCATCAGGTTGTAGCCGCCGGCGAGGTGACTGCCCAGGTTCTGCAGCTGGTTCGTCCCGACGAAACGCTGCCGGATCGCGACCTCGAGATTCGGCCGCTCGAACTGGACGCCGTAGCCGACGAGGGTGAAGTTGACGTTCTGCTGTCCGCGTCTCGTCGCCAGAGCGTCGAGATACCCCCTGGGCGCGATCGGGGAGAGGCCCTTGTTCGGCGCCGAGTCGAGCACCACGACTCCCATGTCGTGCGTGTTCGGCAAGGTCAGGAAACCGTTCCACCCTGGATGCGGGTGAGGAGTTCCACCGACGTCCCCCTTGCACGGATAGCCCGTGAAGCCGGCGCACGAGACACCGCCGCCCGGATAGTTGCCGAGCGGAATCGGGCCTCGCGTCGAACCAGACCTCCGCGTGATCCGGCGCGATCCCGAGCGAAGGATCCACCCCGGTGCAGTGGCCGGCGGTCACGTAGACCTTAGCCGCCACCATCGTGCCCGAGCAGCGCCAGAGCGGAATCGCCGTGGTAGTAGAAGACCGAGAGCCCGACGTTGGGATGTCCTGTGCCGTCAGGTGTGCCACCCTGGACTGCCGCTGCCGGCGCGACCAGGATCGCGAGGAGCGCTGCCGCGGCCGCAAACGCAGTCAGGAGCTTTCGCAAGACTCATTCCCCCCTTGGGGTATCGACGCCAGGTGCCGAGCCGGATCTCCCGGCTTCAGATATTGCATTCTAGTTCAGGAACGGCCGGCCGTCTACGGCTAGCGGATGCCGGTGTCGATCGAGAAATCCACCCGGACGAACCGACCGGCGTAGACGCGGACGCGGTTGGGCTCGAGCTTTCGGTCGATCCCGGTCGAAGCCGATCGGCGAACCGAATAGAGGCCCGCCGGAAGCCGCACGCGATATCTGCCCAGCGTGTCGGTCACCGCCCGGCCCGCCACGTGGTCGGAGCGCGAGAAGACGAGCGTCACGTTCCTCGCCGGCTCGCTACACGGCGCCTCGGCGACACAAACCGGTGTGATCGGCCCGCGCGTCACGGAGCCCTTGAGCCCGCTCGGGCTCGTCGCTGCGTGCGCTGAGCCAGAAATGAGGAACGCGAGACCCACCGACAGAACGGTGAAACGCATTTGCACAAATAGTAGATCCAGACAGAGGGCCGGCCTTGCGGCCGGCCCTCTCGTCGCTTTCGAGACGCCCTGAGCTTCTAGGGCGTCAGCTTGCTGATCCGCGTCGACCAGTTGGCAAGCGCGGTGCGCACGCCGGGACCGTGCGACGCGCCACCACAGGTCCCGAGCAGGTTGTCCCCGGTACCGCCGAAGAACGGCCCGCCCCACGACGTGTAGGTGCAGGAGCCGCCGATGTACTCGCTGGCGATCCAGATCGAGTTCCCGTCGACTGCCGCCGCGCCGTAGTCGCCCCACCGCGGGCGGATCGGGTTGGGGAAGTTCTGCGCCTTGTAGCCGGAGAACCCGTCGTCGACGGCAGCTCCTGTGCCGCCGTCCACGACACTCCAGTCGCCCGACGCCGGCGTTGCGTCGATCGACGCGTACGCGGCGCTCGGATTCAACGTGTCACCCAGTCGCAGTGAACGCCATGACGCCGCGGCCGCTGGCCGTCACGCCGATGGCGGGATAGGTGAAGTCGATATCCGGTCGCACCGAGGTAGCCGCCACATGACGAGCTTGCCCGCGGCCGGGTTGACGATGTACCAGGCGATGCCGGCCCGCTGCGGCCCGCCGTCCGGGTTGAGCGCGGTGTCGAGCGCGCCCCAGAGCTTGCCGTTCGCGAACATCACCTGCTGCATGCGGGTGTCGTTCGAGTCGGGCCGCGCCACGACCTCGGGCTTCGTGGCGTTGTGAACTGCGGCGCTGACAAGCAGGTTGAAGCAACCGACGACCCGCGAGCGTCGCCGTCGTCTCGTCGTTCAGGCAGAAGCCCTGCGGCGCGTCCGTCGTCGGAGCAGCGCCGGAGCCCGGTTGATTCGCCTTCGGGGGGACGCCGTACTGCCCGACCGTCAGGATCCTGTTGCTGAGGCTGAGCGCCGGGCTAGCCGTGTTCAGCGAGGCTGTGTTCGTCAGCGACCACGCAACGAGCTGAGTGGACGTCCTCGTGCCGGCTGCACCGGACACGGGCTTCTGTGCCTCGTCCGCTGCGTTCGAGCTGAGGAAGTACTCCGTGCCACCGTTGGCGGTCTCGAACGAGCTCGTCCCGGGCGACTGCGCGGGCCAGAGCGTGAAGCCCGGCTGCGTCGAGCCGGCGTCGCTTGGAGCATTGACGCGACCGAACGTGTCGATGTGCTGCATCGTCACGGTCGCGGCCCCGGCGGCGAGCTGCGCCTTCGAGAGCGCGTAGATCTGTGAGCCCGAGAAGCCGTTGCCGTGCCACGGATACGCGTTCGTCGTTAAGTAGATCCCGTTCGCGTCGGCGCCCATGTGCGGATAGTCGCCGAGATACGGACCGGGATTCACGCCGCCGCTGTTCGTGCCGTCGTTCGTGACGTCGATCCGGTAGATGTTCCAGCCGCCCGTCGGATTCGACGTCTTGCTGACCGCGAGGTCGAGGTGGTTCACGCAGCTGAACACGCCTTGACACGGGCCGCGCACTTGCGATTCGAGCGTGAGCGCGACGGACAAACCAGCGCTGCGTCTGGGCGTCATAGAGGCAACTCGGGTCGGTCACGAACTGCCCCCGCACGCCGGTCGACCGGTTGATCGCGGGCGGGTACCCGTAGAACGAGTTCAGGTCGACCGCGTGGTTCACGTTCCTCGGGAAGCCCGCGACGATGTTCGTCGCGGTGTTGTCCGGCAGAACCGATGCGCCCGTCGACGGCGTTGAAGACGTTGAAGACGTCGTTCACTGCCTCGACGACGTAGCCGTTGCCGGCGCACATCCCCTGGTCGGGCGGCTCGACCGAGAACTGGTTCCCGCCGCGCGAGTAGCGCTGCTGGTAGTGGTTCAGCCCCTCGAAGCCGAAGTTGAACGTCGGGTTCGACTTCGCCTTCTTGCCGCTGTTGACGGAGACACCGTTTCCGCTGCCCGTCGAGAGACTGCGGTCGACGATGTTCCCGTTGTACGCGTCGGCTCCCTCGCCGTCACCTTGCCCCGCAAACTCGGCGGTGGTGACGTCGCCCGGGCCCGACGGGGTGAACTCGCCGGTCTGCGGCGAGCCGGTGCCCGAGATCGGAATCAGGCTCGACGCCGCTGCGCTCGCCCCCGTCGCGGTCCCGGCCGACGCCGTCAACGCGCAGACGGCGAGCGCCAGGACGGCCGCGAATGCAAGCTTCGTCCTTCCTCTCAATCGCATCTCTCCCCCTTGCGAGTGGGTAAGCGACGGCGGACTCTGCGGGGCCCGGCGCCGCGTGACACGGGTATATGCGCCTGTAGATGCAGGTTTGTCAAGCTGCAACCCGACCCGGGGGTTCGGGGGCCCTGCGTTAGTTGGCGTGTGGCTTCGCCATGGCGCGGTAGTCCAGCGCCTGATCGAGCACGTCGTCGGCGACGCCGCGCTCCCGGGCGACCTCGCGCAGCGAACGGCCCGAAGCCGCCGCCTCCTTCACGATCTCGCTCGCCGCGTCGTAGCCGATGTACGGATTGAGCGCCGTCGCAGCCGAGAGCGTGAGCTCGGCGTAGTGCTCGGCCACCTCACGGTTCGCCTCGATCCCGTCCACGCACTTCTCCGCCAGGAGGCGGGAAGCCGACGCGAGCAGCTTGATCGAGTCCAGAAGATTTCGCGCCAGCATCGGCACAAAGACGTTCAGCTCGAAATGGCCCTGCATTCCGCCGACTGTGATCGCGGCATCGTTCCCGATCACCTGCGCGGCGACCTGGGTCACGACCTCCGGGATGACCGGGTTGACCTTGCCCGGCATGATCGAGCTGCCCTTCTGCAGCTCCGGCAGGAAGATCTCCGCGAGGCCGGCGCGCGGGCCTGAGCCCATCCACCGAAGGTCGTTGGCGATCTTCGTCAGCGACACGGCGACGGTCTTGAGGGCACCGGATGTCTCGACCAGGCCGTCGCGGGCCGCCTGGGCCTCGAAGGGATCGGCGGGCGCGGAGATCGTCAGGCCGGTCTCGTCCGACAGGAGGCGCCGCACGCGCTCTGCGAACTCGGGATGGGTGTTGAGGCCCGTACCGACGGCCGTCCCGCCCAGCGGGATCTGCCCGAGGCGCGTCAGCGTGCCGCCGACACGGTCGGTGCCCTGCCTGACCTGGGCCGCATAGCCGCCGAACTCCTGGCCGAGCGTGACGGGCACGGCATCCATCAGATGCGTGCGTCCCGACTTGACGACGTCGTCGAACTCCGCCGCCTTTCGCCCGAGCGCCTCGGCGAGCTGGTGCAACGCCGGCATCAGCTCATTCGTGATCTCGCCCAGCGCGGCGAGATGCACGGCCGATGGAAACACGTCGTTCGAGGACTGGCCCATGTTCACGTCGTCGTTCGGGTGCACGTCGTCGCCGGCCAGCGAGGCGATCACCTCGTTCGCGTTCATGTTGGACGACGTCCCCGAGCCGGTCTGGAAAACGTCGATCGGGAACTGGTCGTCGAGCTCACCGGCGCCGACGCGGTCGGCCGCCGCGGCGATGCGCTGCGCCTTGTCCGCGTCGAGCAGACCCAGCTCCGCGTTGACGCGTGCCGCAGCGGCCTTGATCCGGCCGAGCCACTGCGCCACGGACGGCGGAATCGGCTCGCCGGAGACGGGAAAGTTTTCGACCGCCTTGCGCGTTTCGCCTCCCCAGAGCTCCCGCTTCGTCTCGGTCTCGGCCATCGGGATCGAGTTTACTGGTGAGGTGCGGGCACGTGACCTCGGCATCGTGATCGGCGCTGGAACGCCGGCCACGAGGAACGCGATCTCGGACGTCGGCGGTGTCCGCGTCGGGCACGCGACCGTGATCGAGGGGGAGTCGATCCGGACCGGTGTGACCGTGGTCGTCCCACCTGAGACGCCGCTCTTCGCCGGGTGTCACCGGCTGAACGGCAACGGGGAGCTGACCGGGCTCGAATGGGTACGCGAGTCGGGGCTTCTGACGACTCCGATCGGGATCACCAACACGTTCAGCGTCGGTGTCGTGCGCGACGCGATCGCCGCAGCCTCCGCGGACGAGGACGCGTGGTCGCTACCGGTCGTCGGCGAGACGTTCGACGGCTTCCTCAACGACATCCGGGCTCAGCGTGTGACCGCCGAGCACGTGCGGGCCGCCCTCGCCGAGGCGTCGGACGTCGTCACGGAGGGCTGCGTGGGGGGAGGCACCGGCATGATCTGCCACGAGTTCAAGGCGGGGATCGGGACGGCGTCGCGCCGGGTCGGCGACCACGTTGTCGGCGTGCTGGTCCAGGCGAACTACGGGCGCCGTGCGCGGTTCCGCGTCGACGGCGTTCCGGTCGGCGAGCTGATCGGCGACCGTGTCCCTCTGCCCGCGGCCGGCGGCGAGGCCGGGTCGATCATCGGCGTCGTCGCGACCGACGCTCCGCTGCTGCCCCACCAGTGCGACCGTCTCGCCCAGCGAGCAGGCCTCGGGATCGGGCGAATGGGCGGCACCGCTGCGCATACGAGCGGCGACCTCTTCTTCGCCTTCGCGACCGGCAATCGCGGCCTGGCGGGAGGAGAGCCGGAAGTGGCCCTGCGCATGCTCTCGGATGACCTGATCAGCCCCTTCTACGACGCGGTGATCGAGGCCACCGAGGAGGCGATACTGAATTCGATGCTGGCCGCCGAGACGATGACGGGCCGGGCCGGGAACACCGTCCACGCCCTACCGGCGGACCTGCTCCTCGAGACCCTCTCTACGCGATCCTCGTAGGTCGCACGAGCTCGAGCACGAGCCGCCGAAGAAGGCGACGCTCGCGATCTCCGGTCGCGCCGACCGGCGCCCAGCCGAGATACCCGCAAGCGGGACACTCGGGCTTCGCGTGTGGAAACGGCGAGGTGTCTGCCTCCCGCGGACGGCCGCAGCGCAGGCACTCGATCAGGCTCGGCGACATACCCGCATAGTGGTCGACAACCGGCGGGAGGCCTCCCCCGTCGGGGGGAGGCCTCCTCTGCCTCAGGGTTTGAGCGTCGCCGAGAAGACGTCTTGTGAGAGTGGGCCGTTGCCCGTCCACGACAAGGCAACCGTGTTCCCGAAGGCGTCGATGCCGAGATAGTCGCCCATGAACGGGTCGTGACCCGGGCCGCGCGGCGGCTGCGAGTCGCCGTCGATCCCGCTCTGGACGGTCGTCTGCGACATGACGGAGCCGCCGGGCTGAACCTGGCCGTAGACCGCGTCCATCAGGCCGGAGGACTCGGTGTAGTCGTAGAAGACGGTGTCGACTCGTCCGGCCGGCGTCACGGACATCCACGGCAGCACCTGGTCGCGCGTCCCGCTCGTCAGCTGCAGCTGCGTCGGGAACGAGAGCCCGTGGTCGGCGGACTTCGCGAGGTACATGTGGAGGTGCCCGCCGACGTAGTCACCGGTCAGCTCGTAGACCTTTCCGGTCTGGTCGACGCCGATCGACGCCTGCATCGACGTCCGCCAGCCCTCACCGGGCAGGGTCATCGGCGCCGGCACGAGATCGCGCACCTTGACGCTGCGTGTGAACGCCGACTCGCCCGGCCGCAGCTGGCTGACCACGACCGACTGCTCGTTCCACTCGTTCACGTGCTGCCAGATCCCGGACGTCGCATAGATCGTGCCGTCGGGAGCACCTGCGAGGGACACGTCGAAGACGTCCGGCGCGTTGGACTTGTAATCCGCGGCGATCCGGTACGGCCCCGACCACGACGTTCCGCTCGAGTCGGAGACGAGCGCAAACGAGTTCGCCTGAAGCCCGCTCCACGCCGTGTAGGCAAGGAGCGCGCGGTTTCCGTAGTGGTCGATCGTCATCATCGGATGGTCGAGGTTGCCGGCCTTCGTCTCCGCGGACGCCACCTTCTGAACCGGTGCCCAGGTCTGGCCCCCGTTCGTCGACGTCGTGACGAAGAGCGCCGTCGGCTTCTTGTTGCTCCACGCGTTGCAGGCGAAGATCGCCGTTCCGTCGTTCAGGAAGCCGACGGAGGGATCCCCGGCGCCGAAGTCGTACGTCGGATTGCCACCTGCCGGCGTCATCCCGCGCAACCAGTCCGTGTGCCAGGTCTGGCCGCCGTCGCTCGTCCAGCCCACGCCGCAGGAGTTGCCGACCCCGTAGTCGTTCCAGCCCGCGATCATGTTCGACGCATTCGTCGGGTTGATCGCGATATCCACCTCGTTGTCGCCGTTGTCGGCGGGGCCGTCGTTCGAGATGTTCGCGAGCGTCTGCACCTGCGGCGCGGCCTGTGCGGCCGACGCGCCGAAGACGAGCGCCAGGGCGCCCAGGAGCGAAGCAATCAGCCGAATCTTCATTCGTTCCCCCTCTCCCCGTGTGAGAGTCGGAGCTTAGCTGGCGGGTTTCGCCGCGACCCGTCGAGCCGCCTCGAGCAGGTCGTGCCAGGTGCGGAGCTTCACGCGGGGCCGGCCGAGCCTCTCGCCGGCGGCGCGCTCCGCCTCGTCGATCGACGCCCAGCCCGCGTACACGACCGGCTCGATCCCCCGCTCGGCGAGCAGCTTCTCGAGCGCGTCCGCCGCCGCTTCCACCCGGTGCTCGAGCCGTCCCTCACGAACGTCCTCGAGGAGAACCTCGACGGTCTCGGCTGCATCCTTCTTGTTCGTGCCGATGATTCCGGTCGGGCCGCGCTTGATCCAGCCGGCGCAGTAGGCGCGTGACAGGGGCTCGCCCCCGTCGCCGAGGACCCGGCCGCGGTCGTTCCGGAGCGTGCCGCGACGCTCGTCGAACGGGAGGTCGGGCAGGCCGACGCCGCGGTAGCCGACGCTGCGGAAGACGAGGCCGCAGGCGATCGTCTCGGTCTCCTCGGTCGGGACGGCGACCAGACGCCCGTTGCGCGCTTCCAACCGGTTGTGCACGAGCTCGATCGACTCGACCCGCGATTCGCCGTGCAGGGCGACCGGCGAGACGAGGAAGCGGAGGCTCACCGTGACAGGCTTGCCCGAGGGCTCACGTCGGGCGAACTCGCGCAGCACCTCCAGGTTGCGCCGCGCGTTCGTGTCGGTCTCGAGGCCGGCCTCGCTGGCCGCATCGAGCTCGAGCTCAGCTGGGTCGACGGAGACGTCCGCGCCGGCGAGCTCGCCCAGCTCCTTCAGCTCGGGCGTCGTGAAGGACGCCTGCGCGGGGCCGCGGCGGCCGGCGATCACGATCTCGCGGATCGTCGACGCGCCGATCGCCTCGATCGCCGGCTCGGTGGTGTCGGTCGGCGCGAGCTCCTCGGGCGTCAGCGCGAGCATGCGCGCCACGTCGAGCGCGACGTTGCCGTTCCCGATCACGACCGCACGATCGACGTCGAGGTCGAACACGAGCTCCTGGAAGTCCGGGTGGCCGTTGTACCAGGCAACGAGCTCGGTGGCCGACCACGAGCCCGGGAGGTCCTCCCCGGGAATCCCTAGACGCCGGTCGCTCTGTGCGCCGAAGGCGTAGACGACGGCGTCGTAGAGCCGGGCGAGCTCCTCGGGCGAGACGTCCCGGCCGACGTCGACGTTGCCGAAGAACCGGAATCCCGGCTTCTCGGCGATCCGCTCGAACGCGCGGGACACTGTCTTCAGCTTGGGATGGTCGGGCGCGACCCCGAGGCGGACGAGCCCCCAGGGCGTGGGCAGACGCTCGAGCATGTCCACCTCGACCCGAGCGTCCTCGACGTCGAGCAGCGAGGCGGCGACATAGAAGCCGGCAGGGCCGGAGCCGACGACGGCGACGCGTAGTGGGTCGGTGGTCATCCCTCCGATCGTAGTAGCGCCTCCACCAGACGCCGGAGGCTAGTGCAAACGAAGAAGCACTAGCCGGAGGCGGGACTCACGCGAGCGGGGACGCGGAGCGCCACCGCTCGCGGACCAGCCCAGCCGCCAGCTCCATGGAGCGCGCAGGCTCCGCCGGCGCGCGTTTTCCGCGAAGCGGCGTACCTCTATCGCATAGCGAAAGCGAAGCTTTCGCTATGCGGAACAGCCGCTACCGCAGCCGCCGACGCTCGCGTCGGGGTCGCCCTCTTCCACCTGGAAGGAGTGGCCACAGCCGCACGAGGAGCTCGCGTTCGGGTTGTTGATCGCGAAGCCCGAAGCCTGGATGGAGTCGACATAGTCGATCTCGGCTCCCTGCAGATAGGGCGCGCTGAACGGGTCGACCACGACCTGGACGCCGTGCAGCTCGAACTCGAGATCGCCCTCGGCCGCGCCGCGGTCGAACCCGAGCCCGTACTGGAAGCCGGAGCAGCCGCCGCCCTGGATGGCGACACGCAGAACGCTGACGTCGTCCTCCTCGGCCATCAGCTGCCTGATCTTCACCGCCGCCGCCTCCGTCACGGACATCAGCGGGGCGACTCGCTCCTGAATCTCCATCGTCGGCGCATCGTAGCAACGTCCCCGGCCCCGACAGAACCCCCGAACGGGTGCGACTTTGTAACACACGACTCAGGCACGGTTGAGCGGTTTTGGCGAGCCTTCGTGCGGGATCCCGGGACCTGTTAGGTTCCCCGTCGCTCCAAGGGAGGACGCGTGCTTCACAACTGGTTGTCGTTCTTGATCTACGGCGTGTTCGCGCTGGCCATTCCTGCGTCCATGATGTGGTTCTCGTTCGTCCTCGCGACGCGACCCCATCGGAAAGTGCGCGCGCGCGAGGTGCCGTTCGAATCGGGTGTCTCGGCAGGCCCGCCGAAGACGCATCGGTTCACGGTCAGCTTCTACCTGACGGCGATGCTCTTCATCGTCTTCGACATCGAGATCGTGTTCCTCTACCCACTCGCCGTGATCCTCCACCAGCTCGCCTGGTTCGGGTTCGTGGAGTTCCTCTTCTTCATCGTCATCCTGGTCGTCGCCTACGTCTACGTCTGGCGAAAGGGGGCGCTGGATTGGCAATGAAGAACGGGGAGCGGCTGCGAGACCACGGCCTGCAGTCGGAGCGCCTGTTGTGGCCGACGAAGGGGCCCGGGGTGTTCGAGCGAGAGGTCGCCGCCATGGAGCAGGCGGTCGGGCTCACGACGCTCGAGAAGGGGATCGCGTGGGCGCAGACGATGTCGATGTGGCCGGACACCTTCGGCCTTGCGTGCTGCGCGATCGAGATGATGTCGATCGTCTCCTCGCGCTACGACATCGCGCGGTTCGGGATGGAGGCGTTCAGGTCGTCGCCGCGGCAGGCCGACCTGCTCATTGTCTCGGGCCGCGTCGTGCACAAGATGGCAGCACCGCTACGCCAGGTGTACGACCAGATGCTCGAGCCGAAATGGGTGATCGCCATGGGCGCCTGTGCCAGCTCGGGCGGGATGTTCAACAACTACACGACCCTTCAGGGCGTGGACAAGATCGTCGCCGTCGACATCCATGTCCCAGGCTGCCCGCCGCGCCCCGAGGCGCTGATGGAGGGCATCATCCGCCTCCACGAGAAGGTGATGGCCGGCGTGCCGCCCGCCTACGAGATCCGGGGAGTGGCCTCCTGAGCCTGAGGGGCGTTCCTGGTCTGGTCGAAGTTCGCGAGGCGCACGGCGAGAGGACGATCGTCGTCGACACGCCCCGGCTCGTCGAGGCGGCGAGGCATCTCCGCGACGACCTCGGCTTCGACTTCCTCTCCGACGTCACCGCGACCGACTACCTCGGCTGGGGAGCCGGCGGAGTGTCGGGCTACCTCGGTACAGCCGGCGGCCGGGACCTGAACGCGCCTTCCACTCGAGGGCTGCAGCGGATGCCCAGCCCGAAGCCGCGCCGCTTCTCCGTCAGCTACCACCTGCTCGCGGTACGGCGGGGCGCCGAGCGGGTCCGGCTCCAGGTCTGGGTCGACGACGCCGAGGCCGTTCCGAGCGTCGTGCCCGTGTGGCCGACGGCCGACTGGCACGAGCGCGAAGCGTGGGACCTGATGGGGATCCACTTCGAGGGGCACCCGAACCTCAGCCGCATCCTCCTCGACGACGACTGGGAGGGCCATCCGCTGCGCAAGGACTACCCGATCGGCGGCGAGCCGGTCCGATTCTCGGGTGAGGAGTAGGGGCCCCATGGCCATCGCTCCCGGACGGCCGCAGATCTACGACGGCACCCGCATCCCGTCGCGGATCCCGTCGGTGCTCGAGGTCCCGGACGAGCTGCGCGCGTCGGAGGACGTCCTTCGCGTCAACTTCGGGCCGAACCATCCCTCGACGCACGGGGTGCTGCGCCTCATCGTCGACCTGAACGGCGAGGAGGTCGTCGGGCTGGCGGCGGTCGTGGGATACCTGCACACGGGCTTCGAGAAGAACATGGAGCAGAAGAGCTGGTGGAAGGCGATCACCTACGCGCCGCGGATCGACTACGTCTCCTTCCAGAACAACGAGCTCGTCTTCGTCCTCGCGGCCGAGAAGCTGCTCGGCATCGAGGTGCCGCCTCGCGCGACCTGGATGCGCATGCTGCTCGCGGAGCTCAACCGGATCCACTCTCATCTCGTCTGGCTCGGGACGGCCGCGCTCGAGCTCGGGGCGATCTCGATGTTCTGGTACTGCTTCCGCGAGCGCGACCGCATCCTCGACCTGTTCGAGCTCGTCACGGGGACCCGGATGCACACGCGCTACTTCCAGGTCGGCGGACTGGCAGAGGACATCCCGGCGGGCTTCTTCGAGGAGTGCGCCACGTTCGTCGACGTCATGCCGAGGGCGATCGATGACTATGAGGGCCTGGTCGACCGCAGCCCGATCTGGCTCGAGCGGACGAAGAACGTCGGGCTCCTCTCCGCCGACGACGCGATCGCACTGGGACAGTCCGGCCCGGTGCTGCGCGGGTCGGGCGTCGACTGGGACCTCCGCCGCGCGCAGCCTTATCTCGCCTACGACCAGGTCGACTTCCGCGTCCCCGTCTACCAGGAAAGCGATGTCTGGGCGCGGTACCGGGTCCGGATGGAGGAGATGCGCGAATCGGTCCGGATCGTCGACCAGGCGCTCCGCCGGATGCCCCACGGGCCGTGGATTGCCGACGACCGCAAGGTCGTGCTGCCGCCGCGCGAGGAGCTCCACACCTCGATGGAGTCCCTCATCCATCACTTCAAGATCGTCACCGAGGGCTTCCGGGTCCCGGAGGGAGAGGTATACGTGACGATCGAGTCGCCGCGGGGCGAGCTGGGCTGCTACGTCGTCTCCGACGGCGGCCCGAAGCCGTGGCGCGTGAAGTTCCGGGCGCCGTCGTTCGTCGCGCTCGAAGCGACGGCGACCTGCATGAGCGACGCGCTCGTCGCCGACCTGATCGCGATCGTCGGCTCCCTCGACACCGTGATGGGGGAGGTCGACCGGTGAGCGGGTTCCACGACGAGGTGCAGGAGCTGAAGACCCGGTATCCGGACTGGCGCTCGGCGACGCTGCCGGCGCTGCGACTCGCCCAGGAGAAACACGGCCACCTCTCCCCCGATGCGCTGCGCGAGTGTGCCGACGCGCTCGGGACAACCCCCGCCTTCTGCCAGTCGGTCGCGTCCTTCTACGACATGTTCCACCTCGAGCCCACAGGCAGGCATCTGGTGGAGGTGTGCACGAACGTCTCGTGCGCGCTCGCCGGGGCGCAGCACGTGCTGGAGGCGTTCGAGCGCGAGCTGGGCGTGGAGGTCGGCGGGACGACCGGTGACGGAGAGGTGACGCTCCGGCCGATCGAATGCCTCGGCGGCTGCGGCTGGGCGACGATCGTCGCCGTCGACCACCGGTACCACACGCACGTCAAGCCGGACGACGTCCCCGCGATCGTGCAGGAGCTCTCCCGTGGCGAGTGACTCTCGCGTGCTCGTCCTGGCAGGCGCGGACGAGCGCGACCTCACGCAGCTCGCCGAGTACGAGGCGGTCGGCGGCTACGCGGCGCTCGCGAAGGCGCGCGGCATGGCGCCGAGCGCCGTCATCGACGACGTGATTGCGTCGGAGCTCCGCGGCCGGGGAGGCGCCTTCTTCCCGACCGGCCGCAAGTGGTCGTTCGTCCCGAAGCCGGACCAGAACCCGAACCCGCACTACCTCGTGGTCAACGCCGACGAGTCCGAGCCGGGCAGCTTCAAGGACAACGAGATCATGACGCGCGTCCCGCACCGCTTCATCGAGGGCTGCCTGATCGCAGCGCACGCCGTCGAGTCGAAGCACGTGTTCGTCTACATCCGCGGCGAGTACACGGGCCCGTACGACGTCCTGGTGCAGGCCCTCGAGGAGCTCGAAGGCCGGCCGGAGCTGCGCGGCGACGTCTCGATCGTCGTCCACCGCGGCGCCGGTGCGTACATCTGCGGCGAGGAGACCGCCCTGCTCGAGTCGCTCGAGGGCAAGCGCGGCCAGCCGCGCACGAAGCCACCCTTCCCCGCGGTCCAGGGCCTCGACGCCTCTCCGACGGTCGTCAACAACGTCGAGACGATGGCGTCGCTGCCTCCGATCGTCGCGATGGGAGGCTCCGAGTACGCGAAGATCGGCGTCCCCGAATCACGCGGGACGCGCGTCGTCTCCATCTCGGGAAACGTCGAGAGGCCCGGGAACTACGAGATCGAGAACGGCACGTCGTTGCGCGAGCTCATCTACGGGCTCGGCGGCGGCATCCCCGGCGACCGGCAGCTCAAGGCCGTCATCCCGGGCGGCTCGTCGACCGTGATCCTGAAGGGAGACGAAATCGACGTCGGCTACGACTTCGACTCCCTGCTGAAGCTGAACACGGCGATGGGATCGGCCGGGGTCGTGTGCATCGACGACCGCTGCTGCATGGTGCAGCTCGGGATTCGAGTCTCCGAGTTCTACGAGCACGAGTCCTGCGGCAAGTGCACGCCTTGCCGCGAGGGCACGCGGTGGATGACGCAGATCCTCCGCCGCCTCGAAGCCGGTGACGCGGTCCAGTCCGAGCTCGATCTCCTGCTGGACGTCTGCGATCGCATCAACGGCAAGTGCCTGTGCCCGCTCGGCGAGACCGCGGCGGTCGCCGTGGCGAGTTACGTGGACAAGTTTCGCGCCGAGTTCCAGGCGCACATCGACGAGGCGGGGTGTCCGTTCGGCGACTCGTCTCCCCTCCGCGGCGTGGTCGCGCCCGTAGCCGTGCACGCGCCCCTCCCGACCCTCGCGGTGCAAGCGTGAGCTCCGCCCCCCAGACCGTGAAGCTGACGATCGACGGCGTCGCCGTCGAGGTGCCGAAGGGGACCGGGCTCGTCGAGGCGGCGCTGGCGGCCGGGATCGAGATCCCAGTCTTCTGCTACGAGCCCAGGCTCGGGGCGCCCGTCGGCGCGTGCCGGATGTGCCTGTGCCAGGTCGAGCCGGGCCCGCCGAAGCCGCAGGCCGCGTGCACGCTCACCGCGCAGGAGGGGATGGTGGTGCGCACGGCGCTCACCTCGGCCGTCGCCGCCGAGGCCCAGAACGCGACGCTCGAGTTCATCCTCGTCAACCATCCGCTCGACTGCCCGGTGTGCGACAAGGGCGGCGAGTGCCCGCTGCAGGACCTGACGTTCCGCTACGGCCCCGGCAGCACGCGGATGACGTTTCCGAAGCGGACCTTCGACAAGCCGATCCCGGTCTCGCCCCTCATCGCGCTCGACCGCGAGCGCTGCATTCTCTGCTACCGCTGCACGCGGTTCAGCGAGCTCGTGGCGGAAGACGGCCAGCTCGTCGCCGTCGAGCGCGGCGCCTCCTCGATGATCTCGACGTTCGAGGACGAGCCCTACCGCGCTCCGTTCAGCGGGAACGTGATCGAGCTCTGCCCGGTCGGCGCCCTGACCTCGACGACGTACCGGTTCGAGGCGCGCCCGTGGGAGATCCAGGACGTGCCCACGGTCTGCGGTCTCTGCCCCGTGGGCTGCAACGTCCAGGCGACCACCCGTGAGGGGAAGGTGAAGCGGATCCTCTCCCGGAACCATCCGGAGGTCGACCAGGGCTGGCTCTGCGACAAGGGCCGCTTCGCGTTCGGCCACCTGAACGCAACCGACCGTCTGCGCGACCCGATCCTGCGCGTCCGGCGCCGGGGCCTCGAGGAGGTGTCCTGGGACCGGGCGCTCGACGAGGCGGAGCGGCTGCTTCGCGAAGCAGGCGACCGGATCGTGGTCGCCCTGTCCGGCTCCGAGACGGTCGAGCACGCCTACGCGCTCGCGAAGCTCCTACGACGGGGGCTCGACGCGCACAACGCGCTCTTCCCGGAGGAGATCTCCGACGCTCTCGACGGCTCTCGTGTCCCGCTCTCGGACCTGCGCGAAGCAGACCTCGTCGTCGTCCTGGGAGACGTCCCCGTGGTCGAGCGCGCGCCGATCGTCGACCTCTGGATCAAGGAAGCGAGACGCCGCGGCGCCCGCGTCGTGCACGAGCTCGACGAGGAGGCCGTTCGTGGCGCCGCCCGGGCGATCCTCGTCTGGTCGGGGCCCGCCGGACACGGCGGCGCGACGGTTGCCGCGCTGGCGCAGCGGCTCGGAGCCCACGGCGCCTTCTATCTCCCGGAGACCGCGAACGGGCGGGGCATCGGGGACGCCTGGGCGTGCGCCGCGGACGGGGAGCCGACCCGTCCGGATCCCGTCGGCCTGCTGATCGTCTCCGGCGACGAGGCCGCCGCGAACCCCGACGTGCGCGCCATGGCGGAGAAGGCGGAGCGGGTGCTCGTGATCTCGATGTTCCACGGGCTCGCCGCCGGGTGGGCCGACCTCGTCCTCCCGGGAACGAGCTACCTCGAGCGGGACGGCACCTACGTCAACCTCGAGGGTCGCGTCCAGCGCCTCCGCCGGACGGTCATCCCACCCGCACCGGACGAGCTCGCCTGGATATCCAGGCTGGCGGAGCGCTTCGGCGTGGAGGTCTCTCCGCACCCGGCCGGCGTGTTCGCCGAGGTGTCGCCGATCGCCTTCGACGGCATTCCGTTCGGCGATGTCGGAGAGCGTGCTGCACTGCATCCGGCGACGTCGGGGCCCGAGCCGATCGAGGCCCCGCCCGCACCGAGCCGCGGTGACGGGCTACAGCTCGTCCGCTACCACGCGCTGTTCTCCGGCCCCGCCGTGGAGCGCATCCCCGAGCTCCAGTTTCAGCGACCGGAGGCCGAGGTCGAGCTGGCGGAGCAAGACGCGCGGTCGCGCGGCATCGCCGGCGGCGACGAGGTGACGGTGCGCTCGAACGGGACGAGCGTCACCCTCCGCGCCCGCCTGAGCAGCGACCTGCGCCCGGGGCTCGTCCGCATCGCCGACGAACACGCCGGCGACCTGCTGCCGAGCGTCGAGGTCGTGAAATGACCGAGCCGTGGTGGATTTCCCTGCTCAAGGCGGCCGTGATCGTGAACCTCATCATGCTCGCGTTCGCGTACACGACCTGGCTCGAGCGCAAGCTGCTCGGGCGCATGCAGAACCGCTACGGGCCGAACCGCGCCGGGCCGTACGGCCTCCTGCAGCCGATCGCCGACCTGATCAAGCTCGTCCGCAAGGAGAGCTTCTTCCCGGTCGCCGCGCACGACTCGCTCTACATCCTTGCCCCGGTCCTCTCGATGTTCACGGCGCTCGCCGCGTTCGCGGTCATCCCCTTCGGCGCCGGCTGGAAGATCTGGCACTGGCAGGTCAACGGTGAGGTCACGAACGTCTCGATCGGGCTGATCCTGATCTTCGCCCTCAGCTCGGTCGGGATCTACGGCGCGATCGTCGGGGGCTGGGCGTCCGAGTCGAAGTACTCGCTGCTCGGCTCGATGCGGACGTGCGCGCAGCTCGTCTCGTACGAGGTCTCCCTCGCGCTGTCAGTGCTCGGCGTCGTCCTCATGGGCCAGTCGCTGAACCTCGTCGACATCGTCAACAAGCAGGGTGCGACGATCTGGTTCTTCATCCCGCAGCTGGTGGGGCTGATCGTGTTCGTGATCGGCATGATCGCCGAGACGAGCCGTCCTCCATTCGACCTTCCGGAGGCAGACACGGAGCTGGTCGCCGGCTACCACACCGAGTACGGCGGCATGCGCTGGGGGCTTTTCCAGACGGCCGAGTACGTCAACTTGATCACGCTCTCCGGGCTGGCGGTGACGCTCTTCTTCGGGGGCTGGCACGGTCCGTACGCGCCGCTCGGCCCGCTCTGGTTCCTTCTCAAGGTGTTCCTCTTCGTCTCGGCCTTCATCTGGATCCGCGCCTCGGTCCCGCGCCTGCGCTACGACCAGCTGATGCGGTTCGGCTGGAAGGTGCTCCTGCCCGTCGCGACCGTCAACGCCGTCGTCACGGCGCTCCTGGTGGTCTGGGTCTGATGGCGCTCGCCCCGGTCAAGGGCTTCGCCGTCACGTTTCGTCAGCTCTTCAAGAAGCCGATCACCCAGCAGTACCCCGAGTACAAGCGGCCCGTCTACCCGCGCTTCCGCGGACGCCACCGACTCCACAAGCACGAGAACGGTCTCGAGAAGTGCGTCGGCTGCTCACTCTGCGCCGCCGCGTGCCCCGCGGACTGCATCCGGGTCGTGGCGGACGAGAACACGCCCGACAACCGGGTGTCGGCCGGCGAGCGATACGCGCGCATCTACGAGATCAACATGAGCCGCTGCATCTTCTGCGGGTACTGCGAGCTGGCCTGCCCCTTCGACGCGATCACGCTCGGCAACGAGTACGAGATCTCCGAGTACTCGCGCGACGACCTCATCTACACGAAGGACATGCTGCTCGCGGAGCCTGTCAAGAAGACGCCGGTCGCAGACCGCGACCTCTACGACACGCCGATCCCGTACTACCGGGAGCACTCGTAATGCTCGTCGCAAGCGTGGGCAACGTGCTCGTCTGGGCCGTGTGGATCGCAGCCGCATTTGCGTGTCTCGGCTCCGCCGTCGCGGTCGTCTCGTTCTCGAACCCGTTCTACTCGGCGCTCGCGCTGATCGGGAACCTCGCCTCGCTCGCCGTCCTCTATCTCCTCCTCTCGGCGGAGTTCGTCGCCGCCGGGCAGGTGCTTGTCTACGCGGGCGCGGTCATGGTGATGTTTCTGTTCGTGATCGCGTACATCGGGCCAAGGAGCGAATCGCCGTGGGCCGGTGGTCCGAGCTGGCAGGCCTTCGGCGCTGTGCTCGCGGCCGCCGCGCTGCTCGTCGAGATCATCGTCGCCGTCGGGCTGCAGGCGGGCGGGCGGCTCGCGCACTCGGCAGAGATCCACCAGAGCTTCGGCAGCCCGGCCGCCATCGGCCAGCTCTTCCTCACCGACCACCTGCTCGCGTTCGAGATCACGTCGATCGTGCTCCTCGTCGCAGCGGTCGGCGGTGTCATCCTCGGCGCGCACTCGCGCGGCGGCGCTCCGGAGGAGGTACCGCCTCTGTGAGCGGCCCTGGCGTCGCCTGGTACCTCGGCGTGGCCGCGTTCCTCTTCGCCACGGGCTCCCTCGGAGTCCTTCTGCGCCGCAACCCGCTGATCGTCCTCCTGTCGCTCGAGATCATGCTGAACGGAGCCAACCTGGCCCTCATCGGCTTCTCACGCAACCTCGGCAACGGCGACGGCCAGATCTTCGCGCTCGCCGTGATGGCTGTCGCCGCGTCGGAGGTCGTCGTGGGCCTCGGACTGATCGTCGCCATCAACCGCAAGCGGGTCACGCTCGACGTCGACCGCCTCAACCGGCTCCGAGGATGATCGCCGGCGCTTGGATCTGCCTGCTCGCCCCGCTCGCCTCGGCCGGGCTGATCACGCTCGGCGGAAGGCGGATGTCACGCCGCGCGGCCGCTTATCTCGCGACGCTGTCGTGCTTCGTGGCGTTCGGCGGCGCGCTGACGGCGCTCGTCGGGCTGCTGGGCCGGAGCGGCGGCAACCGGGAGGTCGTCTCCACCGCCTGGACGTGGCTCTCGGCGGGCTCGTACCACTCGGGCTTCGAAGTCCTCGTCGACCCGCTCAGCGTGATGATGATGCTGATCGTCTCGGGCGTCGGCGCGCTGATCGTCGCGTACTCGATCGGCTACATGGACGGCGACCCCGAGGAGCGCCGCTACTTCGCGTACATGTCGCTCTTCGTCTTCTCGATGCTGCTGCTCGTGCAGGGTGGCAACCTGCTTCTGCTGCTCGCCGGCTGGGGCATGGTCGGGCTCTCGTCCTACCTGCTGATCGGCTTCTGGCACGAACGGCCGAGCGCGGTCGCAGCCGCAAAGAAGGCGTTCGTCATGAACGCGATCGGCGACGCGACGATGGCGCTGGCGTTCTTCGTGCTCATCAAGCAATCCGGCGGGCTCAGCTTCGGCGTGCTCTCGAGCCACTACACGTCGACGACGGCCAACCTCGTCGCGCTCGGGCTACTCGGTGGGGCGGTCGCCAAGTCCGCGCAGCTGCCGCTGCAGACGTGGCTTCCCGACGCGATGGAGGGCCCGACCCCGGTCAGCGCCCTCATCCACGCTGCGACCATGGTTACCGCCGGCGTCTACCTGATCGTCCGCACGCACGCGATCTTCGAGCAGGCACCCAAGGTCGCGGACCTCGCGGCCGGGCTCGGCGCCGGGACGCTCCTGCTCGCGGGCCTGATCGCGCTCGTCCAGGTCGACATCAAGCGCGTGATCGCGTACTCGACCATGTCGCAGATCGGCTACATGTTCCTCGGGGCAGGCCTGGGCGCGTACGCGAACGGGATGTTCCACCTGATGACGCACGCGTTCTTCAAGGCGCTCCTGTTCATGACAGCCGGCATCGTCATCCACACGCTGGCCGACGAGCAGGACATCCGCAAGATGGGCGGGCTGCGGCGCCTGCTGCCGTGGACGTACAGAGCGTCGCTCGTCGGGTCGCTCGCGCTCGTGGGCATCTTCCCATTCGCCGGGTTCTTCTCGAAGGACTCGATCCTCGCAGCGACGATGGAGCACGGGACGTATGGCTACATCCTCTGGATCGCCGGGCTCGCGGGAACGTTCCTCACCGGGCTCTACTCGTTCCGGCTGCTCTTCGTGGTGTTCGGCGGCGAGCCGAGCGCGTTCGTCCGCGAGCACTTCCACCCGCTCAAGCGCGACGTCGTCGGCGTCTCGATGGGCGCCACAGTGGCCGTGCTCGCCGTCCTCTCGGTGTTCGGGGGCTGGATCCAGTTCTCCCCCTCGTGGCACCCGCTCGAGACCTGGCTGCGGACGGTGGCCGAGCCGGTCGTAACCCCGAAAACGTGGCAGGAGTGGACGTCGATCGCCGCATCGCTCGCCCTCGGGCTCGCCGGGATCTACGTCGCCTGGCTTCTCTACGGAGCGAAGCGGGTCGCGGTGCCGCGCCTCGCGTTCGCGCAGCGGACGCTCGAGCACAAGTTCTATTTCGACGAGCTATACGACGCGCTCTTCTACCGGCCGGCGGTCTGGCTCGCGCGTGCGCTGGGCCTCTGGGTGGAGGAGCCCTTCGTCAGCGGATCGGTGACCGAGGTCGGCGATGAGACCCGTGAGGTCGGCGGCGCCGTCGCGCGTCTCCAGACCGGGCTCCTTCGCACCTATGCCCTCGCGATTGCCGCCAGCGTCGCAGTCCTCGCCCTCGTCTTCCTGGCGGTAAGGTGACCCCGCCGGCAACACTCGGCAGCGCTCGGCCGTGCATCCGCCAGCGTCACCGGCAGGATCGCCGGTGACGACGCTCCTCATCCTCCTGCCGCTCGGGGCCGCGCTCCTCGTCTGGCTGCTGCCGCTGAATCGCATCTCGGCGGGATCGCTGGCACTGCTCGCCGCCCTCGCGGAGGTCGGAATCTGGATCCAGATGGTCGCCCGGTACGACTTCCACCGCGGCGGGCTGCAGTTCGCGCAGCGGCGCAGCTGGTTCAGCGATCTGCACGTCTCGTACCACGTCGGCGTCTACGGATTCTCCGTCTGGCTGATCGGCCTCACCGTCGTCGTCATGGCCGCGGCGATCGCGTACGCCTTCTGGGCCGGGCGCGAGCAGACGCGCGCGTACATGGGCCTGATGCTCTTCCTCACCGGCTCGATCGTCGGCGTCTTCTCCGCGCAGGACCTGCTGCTCTTCTACGCCTTCTTCGAGGCGATGCTGATCCCGCTCTATGTGCTCGTCGGCGTCTGGGGCGGGCCCGGCCGCCTCGGCGCAACGCTCAAGTTCGTCATCTACACGATGGCCGGGTCGCTGCTGATGCTCGCCGCGATCATCGTCTACGGCCTCTCCCAGAACACCTTCGACCTCGTCGACATCGGGCCGAGCTCGAGCAACTGGCTCTTCCTCGGATTCGCGGCCGCCTTTGCGATCAAGGCGCCGCTCTTCCCGCTCCACGGGTGGCTCCCCGATGCCTACCGCGAGTCGACGCCCGAGGTCGCCGCCGTCCTGTCGGGGGTGGTCTCGAAAGCCGCGGCGTACGGCTTCCTGCGCATCGCGATCACGAAGTTCCCCGAGCCCGCGCAGCACTTCAGGTCGTTCATCCTCGCTCTCGCGGCCATCGGGCTCGTCTACGGCTCGATGCTCGCCTTCCGCGCGCCCGACCTTCGCGGCGTCGTCGCCTACTCGTCGCTCGCGCAGATGGGCCTGATCACCATGGGCGTCTTCGCCGTCAACGACCTCGGCCTCGACGGGTCGGTGCTCCAGATGGTCAACCACGGGCTCATCTCGGCTGCCCTCTTTCTGCTCGCGGGGATGGTCGAGCGCCGAACGCTCACAGGAGAGCTCGCGAGGTTGGGAGGGATGGCGCGCGGCCGGCCCGCGCTCGCAACCGTCCTGATGACGACCGGGATCATCGCGCTGGCGGTGCCGCTCTCGTCGGCGTTCGCGGGCGAGTTCCTCATCCTCGCGGGAGTCTTCCAGCGCGGCTGGGGCTGGGCCGTCGTCGGCGCGCTGGCGATCGTGCTCGCGGCGATGTACGTCCTCCGCCTGGTCTCAGCCGTGCTGCACCGCGACGTCGGCCCTGCAGTGTCGGACACGGCTCTCGACCTCCGCCCCGCGGAGCTCGGCGTCGTCGTCCCGCTCGTCGCGTGCCTGCTCGCCCTTTCGGCCTGGCCCGCAGCCGTCAGCGGCCATTCCTTCCGCAGCGACCATCCCACGGCGGACGTGACGGCCCAGTTCCGATGATCCCACGCCCCCACATCGACTGGTTCGCGCTCGCGCCCGTCAACTCGCTGCTCCTGGCGTCCGCGTTGTCCCTCCTGTGCGCCGTACTACTGCCGCGCGCATGGCGGAAGCCCGTCACGGCCGCCCTCTGCGGCCTCGGCTATGCCGCCGCGATGGGCCTCGCGATTGCCCTCTACGTCCGTTCAGGACACGGGAGCGGCGTCGTCGTCGATGCACTGAGACGCGACCGGCTCGCCGAGTTCGCCGCGATGATCATCGCCGGGTCGGGCCTCCTCGCAGCGGCGCTCTCCTACTCGGAGCGCTGGGGGGAAGACCACATCGGCGAGTACTACGCCCTGCTCGCGGCGGCCGGAGGCGGGATGCTGTTCTTCGTCTCCGCCTACAACCTCCTGACCCTCTTCCTCGGGCTGGAATGGTTCTCTATCTCGCTCTACATCCTGTGCGCGATCGACCGGGACCGCCTGGGCGGCCTCGAGGCGGCGCTGAAGTACCTCGTCGTCGGCGGCTTCGGGTCGGCCGTGCTGCTGTTCGGCTCCGCGCTCGTGTACGGGGCCGCCGGTGTCCTCGATTTCGGCGGCATCGCAGCGGCCGGCCGCGACCACGACGCGCTGCTCGTCTTCGGGCTGGCGATGATCATCGCAGGGCTCGGGTTCAAGTCGTCTGCGGCGCCCTTCCACATGTGGACGCCCGACGTCTACGAAGGGGCGCCGACGCCCGTGACGGCCTTCATGTCCGCTGCCACCAAGACGGCGGCGCTGGTGGTCACGCTCCGGATCCTCGTGACGGCGTTCCCCGGCAACGCCCACATCTGGACGGTTGCGGTCGCCGTCCTCGCCGTCTTCTCGCTCGTCGTCGGCAACTTCGCTGCCCTCGTGCAGAAGGGGGTCAAGCGGATGCTCGCCTACTCGTCGATCTCGCAAGCGGGGTTCATGCTCATCCCGATCAGCGCAGGCTCGGCCCTCGGCGGGCGCGCCCTCCTCTACTACCTCGTCCCGTATGCGGCGATGTCGATCGGCGCCTTCGCGGTGGTCGCGGCGAGGGAGCGAGAGCTCGGCGTCCCCGTGACGCTCGATAACCTCGCCGGCTTCGGGTGGGAGCGCCCCCTGCTCGGGGTCTCGATGTGGGCCTTCATGCTCGGCTTCGCCGGTTTCCCGCTCACCGGCGGCTTCGTCGGCAAGTTCTACGCCTTCGCCGCCGCGTACGACCACGGCTGGACCTGGCTCGTAATCGTCGGCGTACTGGCGACACTGGTCAGTCTCTACTACTACCTCGGCGTCATCCGCGCCATGTACATGCGGAGGACCGAGGACCTGCAGCTGGCGCCGATTGGCGGCTCACCGCCGCGCGAGCTCCTGCTTCATGGCACCGTGGTCGCCTGCCTGGTCGTCACCGTCGGCTCGTTCTTCGCCGTGCAGCCGCTGATCGACCTGGCGAAGCACGCCGCCGACAGTCTGCCGTTCTAGTCTCCGTACGAAAGCTCACGCTTTCGTACGGGTTCAGTCGCGGCCTATCGCGGGGAACGTGCGCGAGCATCGCTCGCGCACTCCTCCTGAGCCTGAGTTAGCCGACTGGAACGGTCCGCGGACGGTGGTGCTAGAGCGTCCCCGTCCGCGTGAGTTCGACCTCCTGCTAAGGAGGCTACGCCTCTCTTAACATCCGGCCCTTCGCGGTTCGATTCTCCGCTCTGGCTCAGGCCGATTCGATGGCCGGCTCGCTGGCACGCGTGCGCAGCGGGCGGGCGGCCCAGTGCGGGAGCCACCAGTTCCAGCGGCCCATCAGCTTCATCAGGGACGGAACGAGGAGCGCCCGGATGATCGTCGCGTCGAAGATGATCCCGGCGGCGAGCCCGATCCCGAACTGCTTGATGTCGGTGCCCGGGCTCGTCGACAGGACGAAGAAGGCGAACATCAGGACGAGCGCGGCGCTCGTGACGAGCTTGCCGGTCCGCGCGAGACCGAGCGCGATCGCCTTGCTCGTGCTTCCCGTCTCGTCGTACGCCTCGCGCATGCGCGTGATCATGAAGACCTCGTAGTCCATCGAGAGGCCGAAGAGGAACGCGAAGATCATCAGCGGGATCCAGGGGATGATCGACTGCGTCGCGGGAACGTTCCAGATCGCCTGTGATCCGTGGCCCTGCTGGAAGATGAAGACGATGATCCCGTAGGCCGCGCCCAGCGAGACGAGGTTGAGGATGACCGCCTTCAGCGGCAGCAGCAGCGAACGGAACGCGCGCGCCAGCAGGACGAAGGTCAGGATGATCACGAACAGGAGGACGTACGGGAAGTTCCCGTAGACGGCGTGGACGAAGTCGCGATCCTCGGGCGCTACGCCGCCGAGGCTCGCTCCGGCGGGAAGGACGTCCCTGACGCGCGTGATCGTCCCTCGGACCGCCTTGCTGGAGCCGTCGTGCGCGGGAATTGCCTCGACGAGCGAGAGGCCGTCGCGCTGCCAGCCGCTCGGCGCACTCGCTCCGTTGACCCCGTCCACCGAGCTGACCCTGGAGACGACCTCGCCGACCTTGTCAGATGGGGTCAGCACGACGAAGGGCTTGATCGCTCCCGCCGAGATCCCGGCCCTGGCGAGGGCGTCGCGGCCGACGATGGCGTCGCCGGAGCCAGGAAAGTCCTTCGCCTGCGCCTCGCTCGGGTTCAGCTGCACGCCGCCGACGAGCAGCAGCGCGACGATGACAGCTCCAACGGCCGCCACCGCCAGCGGTCGCCTGATCACGAGCGCGGCCCAGCGACCCCAGAAGCCGGCCTCCGCGTCGCTGACCGCGACGAGCCGCTTCGGCATCACGCGGAGACTGTTGATCCGCGGGCCGAGCATGGAGAGCACGGCGGGCAGGAGGGTGATCGACACGATCACGGACACGGCCGGGATCAGCATGCCGCCGATCCCGATCGAGCGGATGAACGGAAGCGGGAGGAGAACCATGCTCAGCAGCCCGACCGCGACGGTCGACCCGGACACGATCACCGACCTGCCCGCGTGGCTCATCGTCTCCGCGAGCGCGGTCTCGGTGTCCTCGCCGGCAGCGAGCTCCTCCCGGAAGCGGAAGATCATCAGCAACGCATAGTCGATCGCGACCCCGAGGCCGACGAGCGCGATCAGGAACTGCACGATGATCGAGACGTTGGTGATGTACGTCAGCACCCAGACGAGCGTGAAGGTGTTGAGGATCGACGAGATCGCGACGGCCAGCGGAATCCCGACGGCCGGGAGCGTGCCGAAGACGAAGAGGAGGATCACGAGCGCGCCCGCACCGCCGATCAGCGCCTCCGTGAACACGCTCGGGCCGCTGCCGCCGCCGCTCGAAGCGTCGAAGAGCGGCTGCTGTCCGGTCAGGTGCGTCGTGACGCCGGGAGGCGCGTTCGCGGCAAGCACGGCCCGGACCTTCTTGACGCTCTTGTTGCCGTTGAACGTGTTCTCGCCGCCCGGATAGATCTCGGCGAAGGTCGTGTGTCGGTCCTTCGAGACGTAGACGTCGTTGTGCGTGTTGAAGTAGGAGCTGACGCGAGACTTCGGGCTCACGGCAGCCGCCTTCGCGATCGCCGGCTGGAGATTTTCCTTCGTGATGTCCCCGCTCGACTGGAAGACGGCGACGAACGGCGCCTGCTCGCCCGAACCGAACGTCTTCAGCACCTTCTGGTTCGTCTCGTACGCCGAGTAGCCGGGAATCGAGAACGACTCGAACCACCGGTTCGACACCTTCATCGTCGCGAAGACGCCGAAGGCCGTCAGCACGACCCAGATGAGGACGACCAGCTTCCGGCGCCGGTGAATCAAGTGACCCAGGCCCGCGAGCATCCCCGACGTTCTACCTGTCGGCCCAGGGGCGGCGTGCTGGCATCTTCACGGTGCGGTTAACCGCACCCCTCTCTAGGCGGCGCGACGGCTCCGGGCAGGCCTGCGCGCCTCGGAGGCGAGGCGAACAGGCTCGAGCCGGCGGGCCGGCGTGAGCGCCCCGACTCCGATCGTTCCGTAGAGCAGCAGCGTGACGACGAGGGCCGACACCGCCAGATGCGGAACGCCGCCGACGACGGCCGGGCTCCGCAGAGCGGCACTGAGGACGAGAAGGGCCACCGAGACGCCGCCGAGCGCTGGCCGCATCCGGGTGCAGCGGGCATCGAGCGCGTCTCCGTAGCAATCGAGCGCGAGCACGAACGCGGCCGGGATAGCGCAGAGAACGAGCGCGAGGGCCGCGCCGTGGTCGCCGCCGAGGTCGCAGAGGAAAGCCGTGAAGACGAGCAGTGCCGGAAGAGCACGGCGAGCCATTCCGAGGAAGGTTCGCGGCCCCCTCGGACGTTCCTTTACGCTGCGTCGCCGACCTTCCCTGAAAGGAGACCAATGCCTGACGGCTCACTGACCTGGCTCGGCCACGCGTCGTTTCGCATCGACTCGCCCGGCGGCAAGCGGATCTACGTCGATCCGTTCCTCGAAGGGCCGACCTGCCCGGACGACGAGCGAAAGCCCGAACGCGTCGACCTGATCCTCCTGACGCACGGCCACGGCGACCACGTCGGCTCGACCGTCCAGCTCTGGAACCAGCACAAGCCACGTGTGATCGCACCCGTCGAGCTACGGGAGTGGCTCGAGACGAAGGGCGTCGAGGGTGGAGCCGGGAACGATCCCAACAAGGGCGGGACGGTCGACGCTGACGGCATCAAGGTGACGCTGACGAACGCGCACCACTCGAGCAGCATCGAGGACACGTACACCGGGGAGCCCTGCGGCCTCGTCGTCGAGGTGGAGGACGGGAAGAAGGTGTATTTCGCCGGGGACACCTGCGTGTTCGGCGACATGCAGCTGATCGGGAGGATCTACGAGCCCGACCTGGCAGTGCTGCCGATCGGCGACCACTACACGATGGGTCCACGGGAGGCCGCCGTCGCCTGCGAGCTCCTCGGCGTGAAGCGAGTCGTCCCCTGCCACTGGGGCACGTTCCCGCTGCTGCGCGGGCGACCGGAGGAGCTGGCCGAGCTCGTGCCCGGCGTCCAGGTCGAGCGCATCGAGCCGGGAGAATCGGTCCAGCTGTGAGGCAACGCTGGTTCGGAGCGACCGGGCGACGCGTGCCGCAGATCGCGGTCGAGGGGGAGCTCGAGCTCGGGGACGCGCTCGTTCTCGAGGACGTAGCCGACCTGAAGCTGCTGCACGAGGCACACGAGGCCGGCCGCCCCGTCGTGGTGCGCGCCTCGACGCCGGACGAGGTCACGGCGGCTCTCTCTCATCCGGAGGTGGCGGCGGCGATCGTCCCCGCTGGGCGGCGTGAGCTCCTCGACCTCGACCTGCGCGAGCTGACCTATGGGCCCTGACCGCGTCGTCGCGACGTACTCGATCGCCGCCTGCGACCTCGCGGCCGGACAGTGGGGCGTGGCCGTACAGTCGAGGTTCCTGGCGGTCGGCTCGATCGTGCCATGGGCGAAGCCCGGGATCGGCGCGATAGCGACCCAGGCGTACGCGAATCCGCGCTACGGGCCGGACGGGCTGGCGCTCCTCGGGGAAGGACGCTCCGCGACGGCGGTGATCGAGGCGCTCACGGCCCCGGACCCGGGGAGGACGGAGCGCCAGGTCGGCGTCGTCGACAGGTCGGGCCGCGCGGCGACATTCACCGGCGAGGGCTGCCACGAATGGGCCGGCGGCCGCACGGGCGACGGCTACGCGGCCCAGGGCAACATCCTCGTCTCGGCGGCGACCGTCGACGCTCTCGCCGACACGTTCGAGTGGAGCTCCGGTCGGACGCTCCCCGAGCGGCTTCTCTCCTGCCTGGCCGCGGCGCAGGCGGCGGGAGGAGACCGGCGCGGCCAGCAGTCCGCCTCTCTGCTCGTCGTCGAGAAGGACGCCGGCTACGCAGGTCTCTCGGACGTGGTCGTGGACCTCCGCGTCGACGACCACGAGCAGCCGATCACCGAGCTCGAGCGCCTCTACGGCCTCCACCAGGAGATCTTCGGCGTCACGCCGCCTGAGAAATGGATCGCCGTCGACACGGAACTCGCCGAAGAGCTCCGGCGCCACCTCGCGACCCTCGGACACGAGGGAGAGCTCGGGAAGGCGTTCGAGGACTGGGCCTCCGCCGCCAACTTCGAGGAGCGTGTCGACGGCATCGAGCGTGTCGACCCGGTCGTGCTCGCGGCCCTCAGGCGCCTGTCAGCCGTCGCCGGGTAAGCGCACGCCCGCCGCCCGCGCCCGCAGGACGGGCACCGGATCCCCTGCCGGCTGGGCGACGAGCAGCACGGCGCCGTAACCGTCGACGACGAGCGCGTCCACCAGGAGCTGCAGCGCCACCGCGAGCGCGAATGCCTTGTGCGCCTGCTCGCCGCCGAACGGGACCAGGTCGTCCTCCGACGCCGCCCCGGCCAGCACGTCCCCATAGGTCACGCTCCCCATCGAGACGTCGCTGACGACCGGCCTGCCGTCGGAGCTCGGGATGGCGATCGCAAGCGGATTCGTCCCGGTCAGCTTCGGGCCGCCCGCGGGGTGGGCGAGCCGCGGGGGCGAGGTCGCGGTCATGAGCGCAATCAGGCCGCCGTCGGCGAGCCTGCGCGCCCAGTAGCCCAGCATCCCGGTCGGAAAGCACTCCCGGGCGACGATCAGCCGCGCCGCCTCGGGCGGATCCTCCAACTGGCCGTCGCAGATCGCGGCCAGCGTGAGATAGCCGAGCGCCCCACGCCCCTCCCATTCCTCGTAGCACGCCTCGGCGAGCACGCACTCAGGCTCGGCCGTCGGGTCGAGGCCGGGAAGCGTCTCGAGCCAGTCGACCCGGGTGAGCCCGTGGCCCCGCTTGCCGCGCCGCTCGGCCTCCAGGAAGTGGTCGGCGAGCGTGCGTGCGTCCCGCTCGGAGAAACCGAGTGCGCGGATCCGCTCCTCCACCTGCACGCGGCGAGGATACTTCCGTCGTCAGCGAAGGGGAGGTCGATCATGGTTCCGGAGGCAAAGCTCGAAGACGGCGTCCCGCAGGGCGAGGGCTGGTTCGTCGTCAACGCACGCGATGCACGTTGGCAGCACAACGAGATGGGCGCCTACTGCGGCTTCGAGGGACAACGGGGCCAGAGCGCCGGCTTCGAAGAGCTCGGCATCAACCTCAACGTCCTGCCGCCGGGCAAGCCGATGGCGATGTACCACGGGGAGCCCGGCGAGGAGGCATTCCTCGTGCTCGACGGCGAGTGCATCCTGATCGCCGAGGGTGAGGAGCGTCCTCTTCGCAAGTGGGACTTCGTCTTCTGCCCTCCGTGGACCGAGCACGTGATCGTGGGCGCCGGGACAAGGCCCGCGCTCGTCCTCGCGGCCGGTGTCCGGAAGGAGGGCATCGTGTATCCCGTCAACGAGACAGCGCTCGAGCACGGGGCGGGAGTCGAGCAGGAGACGTCCTCGCCCGCCGACGCCTACGCCGGCTTCTCCAGGCTGCAAGACGGGCCGGCGCCCGAGCTCGACTAGGACGAGACCAGCGTCAGCGGCTTCACGATCGAGCCGCGCTCGAGCGAGAGCACCGTCTCGGCGATCCGGGTCAGCTCCAACGCGGCAGGCGAGTCGTGGTCGCGCACCAGCAGAGGCTCCCCCGCATCGCCGCACTCACGCAGCGCCGCGTCGAGCGGCACACGCCCGAGCAAGGGCACGCCGAGCTCCTCGGCGAGACGATCGCCGCCGCCCGAGCCGAACACGTCCCCGGCCATGTTCTCGACCACGCCGATGAGGCGCATGCCGGTCTTCTGGGCCATCACACCCGCACGCGATGCCACCTCGTGCGCGGCCGGCTGCGGGGTGGTGACGACGAGCGCCTCTGCGCGCGGGAGCAGCTGGCCGAGCGAGATGGCGACGTCGCCGGTGCCGGGCGGCATGTCGACCACCAGCACGTCGAGCGAGCCCCAGTGCACGTCGGAGAGGAATTGCTCCAGCGCGCGGTGCAGCATCGGGCCGCGCCACATCACCGGCTGGTTGTCGTCGAGGAAGAAGCCGATCGACATCAGCTTCAGGTCGTGGTTCACGGGCGGCACGATCATCTTGTCCACGAGCACCGGCTTCTGCTGGATGCCGAGGATGAGCGGGATCGAGTGGCCGTACACGTCGGCGTCGAGCACGCCGACCGACTTGCCGAGCCGGCTGAACGCGACCGCGAGATTTGCCGTCAGGGTCGACTTCCCGACGCCGCCCTTGCCGCTGCAGACGGCGATCACGCGGGTCGACACGTCGAGGGAGAGCCCCTTGGTGCGTTCCTGAACGCCGCCGCGCAGCTTCGTCGTCAGAGCCTGTCGCTCCTCGGCCGTCATGACGTCGAATCCCAGCGCGACACGCACCACCCCCGGAACGTCGCGGAGGACGTCGGTGACCTGTTCCTTGAAGGAGTCGCGAAGCGGGCATCCCGCGACGGTCAGCGCGATCGTCACCCGGACGTCGCCGCCCTCGATCTCGACGGAGCGCACCATGTCGAGCTCGGTCACCGGCCGCCGCAGCTCGGGGTCGATGACCCTTTCGAGCGCGGCCAGGATCTCGTCGCGGTTCGGCTCCATCCTCGACGCCTAACGTAGCAATATGAATTGGTGACCTGGGTGTCACTGGTCTGGCGTAACCTCCTGCGGCGGCCGGCGCGGACCGCGCTGACGGCTGCCGGGGTCGCGCTCGGCGTCGGCCTGATCGTCGCGTTGCTCTCGCTCGCGACCGGCGTCAAGAAGACCGCGGACGAACTGATCCACGTCGGGCGGGCGGACTTCGGCCTCTTTCAGGCCGACGTCTCGGACTTCAGCCGCTCGCTGCTTCCGGAGAGCATCGCGGAACGCGTCGGTCGCGTCTCGGGCGTCGCGAAGACGGCGAAGCTGAAATTGTTTGCGAGCAGCGTCAAGGGCCAGGAGGCCTTCTTCGTCTTCGGGCTCGACCCGGCCGAATTCGTCGCACAGCGCCTCGTGCTCGTCTCCGGACGGAGGCCCAGCGGAGACGAGGCGCTGGTCGGCGACGGATTCCGTCTTCGCACCCGCAGCGCGATCGAGGTCGCTCCCGGCAAGCGCTTCACGATTGTCGGCACGTTCCACAGCGGCGACACGTTCGAGGACACCGGCGTCGTCCTCCCGCTGAAGACCGTTGAGCGCCTCGCGCACCGCCCCGGCGAGATCACCACGGTCGCGGTCACCGTCAGTCCCGGCCTGCGCGCGCGTACGGTGGCCCAGCGCGTCGAGCGCCGCTTCCCGGGAACGGTCGCCGTCTACGAGCCCGGGCAGGCGATCAAGGTCGACACCTCGAGCCGGCTCATCGTCGACACCGGCTGGATCATCTCCCTCCTCGCGCTGATCGTGGGCGGCATCGGCGTCGCGAACACGATGGCGATGTCCGTCGTCGAGCGCGTGCGCGAGATCGGGATCCTGCGCGCCGTCGGCTGGCGGGCCTGGAGGATCGCCGTGCTGATCGTGAGCGAGGCGATCGCGATCTCGCTGCTCGCGCTCGGGGTCGGCCTCGGCCTCGGCGTCCTCGCCGCCGAGGAGTTCAGCAACCACACGAGCACGTCCGGGCTCGTCAAGCCGGACTTCACGGCCGGCGTTTTCGCGTGGGGGCTCGCGTTCGCGCTCGGAGTCGCATTGATCGGCGCGGCCTATCCGACGTGGCGCGCGATCAGGCTGACACCGATCGAGGCTCTGCGGCGAGAGTGATCTTGCCGTCGAACAGGCGGAAGATCCGGCCCGCGGCGGCGGCGACACGGTCGTCGTTCGTCACGAGCAGGACGGTCATGCCGCGCCCGCTGCGGGCCCGCTCGATCAGCGCCAGCACCTGAGCCCCTGTCTCCGAGTCCAGCGACCCCGTCGGCTCGTCCGCGAGCAGCAGGCGCGGCTCGTTCGCCAGCGCCCGCGCGATCGCGACGCGCTGGCGCTCTCCTCCCGACAGCGTCGCAGGGAATGCCCGCTCGCGGTGCTCGAGCCCCGCCTCGCGGAGCAGCGAGCGAGCGCGCGACTGGCGCTCGCCGCGGGAGCGGCCGCGGCCCAGCATCGGCACCTGGACGTTCTCGAGCGCCGTCAGCGTCGGAATCAGGTTGTGGAACTGGAAGACGAACCCGACCGTGGCCGCCCGGTACTCGGCGGCGTCGATCTCGTCGAGGACTTCGCCGTCGACGGAGATCGAGCCCGCATCGGGACGGTCGAGCGTCCCGATCAGATTCAGCAGCGTGCTCTTCCCGCTTCCGGAGGGCCCCGTGAGCGACGCGAACTCACCAGGCTCGAGCCGGAGCGAGACGCCGTCCAGTGCGCGCAATCGGCCGTCCTCGAACGACTTGCTCACCCGGTCGACGACGACCTCGGCGCCGCTCAACGCGGCGTGACCCGGTAGTTGAGCTTGATCGTATGACCGCGGGCCGTGACGAGCGCCTGAAAGGTCAGCGGCTGGCCCCGCGACGCGGGCGGGAACTCGATCTCCTGGCCCTTCTTCTCGCGCCATGTGCCGGTGAAGCTGTAGACGCGGCCGTTGTCGACCTTCCCGACCGGCACGCCGGCGAACAGAAGCCGCATCGTCAACCGCGCGCGAATCGGCTTGCCCTGCAGGTCGGTCGCGCGGATCGTGATCACCCAGGCGGTGTTCACCTTCGGCGTGTGGGTCGGTGCGTGGAGGGTCGCCTTGAACGGAACGAGGGCCGCAACCAGCACCTCCAGGCCACCGAGCATGGGCCAATCCTAGTGGTGGCTCCGGGAAGTTCGCTGCGACTTGCCGGCTGCAAACGCTTCGCATCGCGGCGTCCTCGGTCGCCCCAATACGTTCAGGTATTGGGGCGCCCTGCGTCCTTGCGCTGCTCGGTTTTCGCGCGGCCGATCATCACCGAACCCCCCGGAGACACCACTAGAGCGCGTCGAGGGCGTCGAGCGCGCGGGCCGCCGGGGCAAGCGGCACCGGCCGGGCGAGAACGGGCTCGAACAGGTCGCCGTGCTCCCGGATCCGCTCGAGCGCGACGCTCATGGTGAAATCGCGGGGTCGCACCCCTGTGGTCAGCTCCTCCCAGTGGAGCGGCGTCGACACCGGTGCGCCCGGTTTGGGCCGCACCGAGTAGACCGACGCGATCGTCTTGCCCCAGCCGTTCTGCCGGTGGTCGACGAGCACGCCCGAGCGCTTCTTCTTCAGCCACTCGGTCGTGACCTTGCCCGGATGCCTCTGCTCCAGCAGGCGCGACGCACGCTCCGCGAATGCGTACGTCTGCTCGAAGGTCGAGCGGCGCGTGATGGGCGCGACGACGTGGATGCCGTCGGCCCCGCTCGTCTTGACGTACCCCGGCAGGCCGAGCTGGTCGAGCAGCTCGCGGATCAGATGCGCGACTTCGATCGCGAGCTCGAACCCGTCGTCGGGTGGATCGAGGTCGAAGAGGACGAAGTCGGGACGCTGAGGCTTGTCGACGCGCGAGTACCACGCGTTCATGTCGATGCAGTTGTTCTGAACCATGAACAGCACCGCCTCCGTCGTGTTCACGAGCGCGAAGTCGACGAGACGCGAACCGCCCTCACGCGGCCACGTGCGAAACTGGCGCGTCGGGATCCAGCTCGGAATGTGCTTGGGCGCCTGCTTCTGGAAGAACACCTCGCCCGTGATGCCGTGCGGGTAGCGCTTCATCGTGAAGGGACGGTCGCGCAGGTGGGGAATCAGCGTCGGCCCGACCTCGCGGTAGTAGTCGAACAGCTGACCCTTGGTGATGCCGTCCTCGGGGAAGAGGACGCGATCCGCGGAGCTCAGGTTGACGGTCTTCGCTTCAGCCATGCCTCGGCAGGCCGCAGCCTACGCGGACAGTGCGGCCGCGAGCCGGCTGCACCCCTCGGGCGTTCCCGCCGCGACGACGCGCGACCGCCCCTCCAGGTCGAGAGGCGCCTCCGCGAACGGCGGCGACTGCGGGAGGTCGATCGCGAGGCCCCGCTCGCGAACGAGCAGCTGGGCGGCGGCGATGTCGACGGAACGCGCCGGCTTCAGCGAGCACACCGCGTCGACCCGTCCCGCAGCGAGATGGCAGAGCGAGATGGCGAGCGAGCCCATGATCCGGAGCCGGTAGGCGAGCCCGACGAATGCGGCCGCCTTTTCCGCGACGAGATCGGTGCGCGTCGCCTCGAAGGACAGGATCTCGATCGACTCCTTGGGCAGGTCTCCGTCGAGAGCGGCGCCGCTCAGCCGTGCGCCCTCGCCGCGCACCGCGGTCCACTCTTCGCCCGTGCCGAAGTCGTGGACGAAGCCGAAGTCCACGTCCCCCATCGTCGGACCGGACGCAACGGCGATCGAGAGCGAGAAGAACGGAATGCCCCGCTTCGCGTTCAGCGAGCCGTCGATCGGGTCGATGACGACATGAATCTTGCCGCTGCCGAGGATCCCGGCCTCCTCGGAGACGATCGTCACTCCTTCGAGCCCGCGGAATTGAGCGAGCACCGCCTCTTCCGCCGCCGCGTCGATCAAAGTCGTCTCGTCACCGCCCTGACCGGCGCCGACGACGGGCTCGCGATCGCCGCGCGCGGGCCGCTCGTCGAGCACGCGCTGGACATCGGCGACGGCGTCGCGGCAGAGCGCGAGCCAGTCAGTCAAGTGGATGGAAGAGCAGGCCCGAGGTGAGCTTCGGATAGAAGTAGGTGCTCTTCTGGGGCAGCGTCTTCCCGTCGCGCGCGACGTCCCAGACGTCCTCGAGTCGCGTCGGGCGAAGCAGGAACGCCGCCTCGGCCTCACCACGGTCGACCGTTGCGATCGCGTCGTCGCGGCGGGCCGTGTAGGTCACTCCCTCGAGCGCGAGGCGGTCGACGATCTCTGCGTCGAGACCATCCCCGTCGAGCAGCTCGTAGGCGCCGTCGCGGTAGAGCACGACGCCCGGAAGCTCGTCGCCCGGCTCGTCGATCGGCATGCCGCGCGCGCCGTTGACGTGTTGCGCGAGGCGATGCGTCGGAAAGATCGTCAGGCCCTCCTGGCCCGTCGGCACGAGCACGACCATCATGTGCGGCGAACCGCCTTCCTCGGCGTAGGCCAGCGCGGTCTCGTAGCGATGATGGCCGTCCGCGATCAGAAGCTGCGTTTCGGTGAAGCTCGGCGCGCCGTTCACCTGCCACAACCTGTCGCCGCCGCTCCGCAGGTCGGGCTCGCGGTCGGGCGGCACCGGCAGGTCGCCTTCGTAGAGAAGAAAGATCGGCTCGAGCTGCGTCCTCGTCGCGCGCAGGAGCCGCAGACGACCTTCCTTCGGTCCGCGATGGGTGCGCTCATGCGGGAGGACGACGCCGCGCTCGTAGGGCTCGGCCCGCAGGGAGGCAACGAGGCCCGAGCGGGAACGTGGGACACCGTCGGGGCCGACGTAGTCCTGCTGGAGCAACCAGTACCCCGGCTCCCCGTCGCGCACGAGCACGCCCAGGGAGCGCCAGTCGCTCAGGTCTCGCCCAGCCCGCTCCTCGTCGTCCGGCAGAGTCAGATGGACGACGTTGTAGGGGCTGCGCGCCAAGTAGTCCTCGCGCTCCTCGGGCGAGATGACGTCGTACGGCGGAGCGACCAGCAGCTCGAGCGGGCCCGCCCTCGCCTCGTCGTAGCGCTCGGCGCGAAACGGCTTCACTTCAGCCATCCACGGCGACACTAGCATCCGTCTCGGGACCTAGACTGGGCCCGTGAGCGCGATCGCGGAGCTGGCCGAGGAAAGGGTGGTCGAGGGCGTCTACGCGGTGGCCCGCAAACGTCGGCTGCACACACGCGGGGGCGCGCCCTACCTCGCGCTCGAGCTGGTCGACCCGAGCGGAAGGATCGACGCGCGCGTCTGGCACGACGTCGAGCTGCTCGACGCACGCTTCAGCGAGGGAGACGCGGTCCGGGTGCTGGGACGGGTGGAGAAGTTCCGCGACCGTCTGCAGCTCGACGTGCGTACGCTCGAGGCCGCACCGGAGGCTGACCCGGCGACGTTTGCCCCGGCACTCCGGCGCGATGCCGACGAGCTCGACGGCTTCCTCGAGTTCCTCGCCGGCGAGATCGCCTATCCCGGCCTCTCGGCCGTCGTCAACCGGTTCCTCTCGGACGAGCACGTGCGCGGGCCCTATCGCCGGCTACCCGCGGCCGAGACGCACCACTCCTACGCGGGCGGGCTCCTCGAGCACACCGTTGGAGTCGCGACGATCTGCCGTGAGACGGCGCAGCTGCATCCGCGCCTTCGCAGCGACCTGCTGCTGGCGGCGGCTCTCCTGCACGACGTCGGCAGGGTCGCGGAGCTGACCGCCGGGCCGACCTTCCGGCAAACGGACGAGGGCCGCCTTCTCGGCCACGTTCACCTCGGCCTGCGCCTCGTCGAGGAACGGGCCGCCGCGCTCGACACCGCAGCGCGGGCCGAGCTCCTGCACGCGATCGCCTGCCATCACGACGCGCGCTCGGCTCGCACCGCCGAGGCCTCGGTCCTGTACCACGCGAACCAGCTCGACGCGGTCGCCGCGACGCGCCCCGTTCCCGACTAGCAAGTAGCTTCAGCCGATGGCCGCGATCGCACTCGCATTGAGCGCGAGCCTGACGTGGGGCGTGGCCGACTTCTTCGGGCCGCTCAAGGGGCGTTCGCTCGGCGCGTTGCGCGTGCTCGTCTACGTGCAACTCGGCGGCCTCGTCGCCATAGCGGCGGTGGTCGCGATCCGCGGAAAGGGACCGGCGGACGCCGCGGCGCTGCTCGCGATCCCCGCCGCGCTCTCCGGGACACTCGGGCTGTACGCCTACTACAGGGGAGTCGCGGTCGGCGCGATCAGCATCGTCGCTCCCATCGCCGGCGTGTCGGCGGTCGTCCCGGTCGCGGTCGGGATCGCGAGCGGCGACCGCCCCTCGGCGCGGCAGCTCGCCGGTATCGCCGCCGCGCTCTGCGGAGTGTTCCTCGCTTCGCGGGAACCGGCCGCGGCGAGGAGCACCCGGTCGATGCTCGCCCCGGGCGTCGGGCTCGCCCTGCTCGCGGCAGTCGGCTTCGGTGGGTATTTCCCGCCGATGCACGCGGCCGGGAACGCGGACTTCTGGTGGGCCTCCCTCATCTTCCGGCTCACCTCGACCTCGGTGATCCTCGCCGCCGTCGCCGTCAGGCGCCCCTCGCTCTCGCTGCCGCCGCTCGAGGTGCCGGCGCTCGTCCTGATCGGGATCGGCGACATGCTCGGCAACCTCCTCTTCGCCGCGGCGGCATCGCAGGGCCTCGTGAGCATCACGTCGGTGCTCGCTTCCCTCTACCCGATCGTCACGGTCCTGCTCGCGCGAGCACTGCTCGACGAGCGCGTCGCCCGGTCGCAGGAGCTCGGCATCGCGCTCACCCTCGCGGGAGTCGCGCTCATCGCCGCCGGCTAGTGCTCCCGGCCGGAAGTACCAGTCAGAGCGGCAGGTCGCCGACGCGCCGTTCGATCTCGTCGCGGATCGCGCGCACGGTCGCGGGATCTTGCCCGGCCGGGTCCGCGAGCTCCCAGTCGACGTAGCGCTTGCCCGGGATCACGGGGCAGGCATCGCCGCAGCCCATCGTGACGACGAGGTCGGCCCACTCGGCGTCCTCACGCTCGAGCCTGTGCGGCACGCGGCCGGCGAGCTCCGGCATGAGCTCCGACACTTCCGGATGGACGTGTGCGGCCGGCGTGGTCCCTGCAGAGCGGGCCGAGCCGCCGCGGCGCTCGTACAGCGCCTGCGCCATCTGGGAACGGCCCGCGTTCTGCCGGCAGACGAAGAGGACGTTCATCCGCCGAGGGTCGCGCGCAGGTCGGCGATCGCGTTCGGGACGAGCCGGTAGTACGCCCACGTCCCGCGCCGCGAGGACTCGACGAGCCCCGCCTCGCGCAGGATCCTCAGGTGGTGCGAGATCGTCGGCTGTGATAGCTCGAACGCCTCGGTCATGTGGCAGACGCAGACCTCGTCGGCAGCAGACAGGCTGTTGATGATCGCGACCCGTGTCGGATCCGCGAGCGCCTTGAACCGGGCTGCGATCTGGTCGCGCTCGGCGACGGAGAGCGGCTCGGCCTCGGGGCCGCAGCAGATCCGTGGCAGGAGCGGGAGCGTCTTCATTGACATCCATCAATGTAGCAACCACCTGGCTTTCATCGATGCCCGTCGATGAAAGGAGGTTCCGCATGAGCTGCGCAGGCTGCGATTGCCCGCCGGACTGCTGTCCCGACGCTTGTTGCTAGAGGACGTGCTCTAGACGTTGAAGCGGACGTTGAGCACGTCGCCGTCCTGAACCTCGTAGGTCTTGCCCTCGAGGCGCTGGAGGCCGTTCCGGGCAGCCTCCGCGTGCGAGCCCGCATGCACGAGATCGTCCCAGCGGATCACCTCGCAGCGGATGAAGCCGCGGGCGATGTCAGAGTGGATCGTCGCCGCGGCCTCCAGCGCGTTGCGGCCGCGCTCGAGCGTCCACGCCCTCGTCTCCTTCTCGCCGGCGGTGAAGAAGCTGATCAGCCCCAGCTCGTCGCCGAGGCGGCGCACGACGTCCTCGAGCGCCGAGGGACCGTCCCGGAAGGCCGCGGCCTCGTCCGCCGGCAGCTCGGCGAGCTCGGCCTCGAGCTTCAGGTCGACGCCCCCCGGGCCGTTCTCGAGCGCGATCAGGGGCTTGGTCGTCAGCGGCTCGAGCCCGGTCGGGAGCTCACCAGGCCAGTCCGCGAGCGACCCACCGGCGTCGACGTGGGCGAGCAGGCGCTCGAGCTCCGCTGCCTCGTCTCGAAGCCTCGCGTCGCCGGACTTCGCCTGCTTCGCGACCCGCTCCAGCCGCCGCTCGACGTGGTCGCGGTCGGCGACGAGGAGCTCGAGCCGAAGTGTCTCGAGATCGTCCGCGGGAACACGAGTCCCCGAGAAACCGTCGAGCACCACGAGCAGCGCGTCGACCTGGCGCAGGTTCCCCAGCAGCTCGGGGCCGGTGCCACGAACCTCGACGACGCGGATCGCCGCCGGCGTGACCTTGCGCGGGCGGATCACCTCGGCGATCTGCGCGAGCCGCGGATCCGGGACGGCGGCCATCCCGACGTCCCCGGTCGCGCGCGCCCCGGTCAGCGCATGGAAGAGCATCGACTTGCCCGAGCTCGGCAGCCCGACGATCCCGACTTCCAACGCCACTACGTTTGCGCGATCCGCTTCTCGAGCGAGACGAGCGCGCGATGCTGGAGAGACTTGATCGCTCCCTCCGTCTTCCCGAGGATCGTCGCGACGTCGGCGTTCTTCAGGTTGAAGACGAACTTGAGCGTCAGCACCTGCTTCTGATCGTCGGAGAGCTCGTCGATCAGCTCGAGCATGCTCTGGCGCCCGATCGACTGAAGCGCCGCCGCCTCGGCCGAGGGCTCCATCTCTCCCACAGGCTCGGGCACCTCCTCCTCGGGCTGCAGCCGGCGCGTCGCGCGGAAGTGGTCCATGGCGAGGTTGTGCGCGATCCGGAACAGCCACGCAGAGAACGGAGCCGACTGCCACCGGAACTTCGTGATCGACTCGAGCATCCGCATGAACGTCTGCGTCGTGAGGTCCTCGGCATCGTGGCGGTTGCCGACGCTCAAGTGCAGATAGCCGTAGATCCGGTCGAAATGGATGAGATAGAGCTCCTCGAGCGCGTCTCGGTCTCCCTGCTGCGCCAGCGCGACGAGCCGCTCGATCTCCTCCCTCGAATCGCCCTGCGCGCGCGGCTCGGCCTGCTCCGTTTCGCCCATCGACTTCACGTTTCCCCCGCGGCCGCGGGCTGTAACTCTTCGGTCAGGGCGCGGCCGCGCCGAAGCCGACTCGGCTCTCCCGCGCGAACCGCTTGACGTAGACGACCCGCTGGAGCGCGATCGTATAGCGGCCGTCCTCGGCCTCGAGCGAAAGCGCCGCATCGCCGCTGCCCGCGCGGAGATCGGCAGCGCCGAGCGCCTGCTCCAACGCGTCCGCGCTCGCCGCGGTGACGATCGCGCCCATGATCTGGCCGCCGTCGAAGGCGATCTCGACCCGAACGCGCTCCGCGTCAGCCACCCGAGACCACCTCCGAAAGCACGCCGTGGACGGAGTCGGGATGGACGAACGCAACCTCGAGCCCGAAGAGCCCCTCGCGCGGGCTCTCGTCGATCAGGTCCGCACCGGCATCGGCGAGGTCGGCCAGAGCCGATCGCACGTCGGCGACCTCGTACGCGACGTGATGCATGCCCGGGCCGCGCTTGGCGAGAAAGCGGCCGACCGGGGTCTCCTCGCCGAGCGGCTCGAGGAGCTCCACCCGTCCGGCTCCCAGCCGGAGCGAGGCGGCGCGGACGCCCTGGTCGGCGACCGTCGCGCGATGCTCGACCTCGGCGCCGAAGAGATGCTCGTACGTCTCGAGCGCGGCGTCGAGGTCCTCGACGGCGACTCCGATGTGATGGATGCCGCGCGGCCGCACGGGCCGATGCTATCGAGCGGGCGGCGTCAGTCGGACGGGAAAGCGATCACGCGCGGGACACCGACCTTCTCGGAGGCGCTCGACTCGGTCCCGACACCGGCGAGCAGGAGCAGGACCTCCTCGCGCCCGATCGTCTCCTTCTCGAGCAACGCCTGAGTCAGCCGGTCGAGCGGGGCGCGGTGCTTCGAGATCAGGCGCACCGCCTCCGAGTACGCCTCGTCGGTGAGCCGGGCCTGCTCGGTGTCGCGCAGGCGCTTCGTCTCCTCCGACAGCGCGTAGTTGTCGGCGCGCAATGTCCGGGAGGTAACACCTTCGGACATCCCCCACTCGAACACCATGGCGCGCGCGATCTCGGTCGCCCGCTCGAGGTCGCTCGCCGCGCCGTTCGTCACCCGCCCGAAGACGACCTGCTCGGCGGCCCGGCCCGCGAGCGCGATCTTCAGCATGTCCACGAGCTCTTCCTTCGTCTCGAGATACCGGTCCTCGGCGGGAAGGTTCAGCGTGTAGCCGAGCGCGGCGCCGCGCGAGACGATCGTCACCTTCTGGACGGGCGCGACGTCGCCCATGAGGTGCGACATGAGCGCGTGGCCCGCCTCGTGGTACGCGAGAATGCGGCGCTCCTTCTCGGTCAACACCTTCTTCTGCTGGAGGCCGGCGACGACGCGCTCGATCGCCGCGTCGAAGTCCGCCGCCGAGATGTGCCCGGCCCCGCGCCGGCCGGCGAAGATCGCCGCCTCGTTCGCGATGTTGGCCAGATCGGCGCCGGTCAAACCTGACGTCTGGCGGGCGACGACGCCGAGATCGACGTCTCCCGCAAGCGGCTTGTTGCGCGTGTGAACCTCGAGGATTGCCTCTCGTCCGGAGAGGTCAGGCGGGCCGACGAGCATCTGCCGGTCGAACCGACCGGGCCGGAGCAGCGCCGCATCGAGATCCTGCAGCCGGTTCGACGCGGCCATGACGACGACCTGCTCGGATGGCTGGAAGCCGTCGAGCTCGACGAGGAGCTGGTTCAGGGTCTGGTCCTGCTCCCGGGTGAAGCCCTGCCCCGTTCGCGCCGCGCCGACGGCGTCGAGCTCGTCGATGAAGATGATGGAGGGCGCGTTCTTCCGCGCTTCCTCGAACAGCTTGCGCATGCGCGCGGCGCCGAGCCCGACGAACATCTCGACGAACGCGGACGCGCTCTGAGAAAAGAACTTCGCGCCCGACTCGCCCGCCACGCCCTTGGCCAGCAGCGTCTTGCCCGTTCCGGGCGGGCCGTAGAGGAGGATGCCCTTCGGCACCCTCGCGCCGAGCTGCTCGAACCGCTTCGGGTCGCGGAGGAAGTCGATCACCTCCTGCAGCTCGGCCTTCGCCTCGTTCACGCCGGCGACGTCCTGGAGCGTCGCGAGCTGGCGTGAGCCTGGGTCGAACTGCGTCGGCTTGACCCGCGGCATCACCTGCAGCGTCCGCCAGAGCAGGTAGACGATTGCCAGCATGCACAGGAAGAAGAGGAGCGGGAGCCACTCACCTGCGTACGCCGGGATCTGGTGCACCGAGAGCCCGAGCACGGTGGCTTCATCGGCAGGAAGGAAGCGAAGCCTTAGAAGCTAGAGCGAGGCGGCGACCGCCGCGGCGGTGACGAACTCGACGCCCTGTTCGCGCCAGGAAGCCGTGCACGCAGCGGTCCTGGCATCGTCGAGCCCACGCGCAGCATCCTCGACGAACCTCACCCGGAGCCCGCGGTCCTGGAAGCCGCGGATGGCCGCGTCGTCGCAAACGTCGGTGGCGACGCCGAAGACGAGGATCTCGTCCGGAGACAGCCATTCGAGCAGACGCTCCGTGTTCGGGTTCGTGAACACGTCGAAGCTCTTCTTCAAGAGCAGAAACTCACGACCTGCCAGATACCGCTCGGGCAGCTGCTCGAGCGTGATCGGGACGGGATCCTCCTGCTCGGTCTCGGGGATCTTGCGCGCGCCGCGCGTCCCGCGCAGGCAGTGAGGCGGATAGGTCTCACGGTAGTCGGGCTCGACGGAGATCTCGGAGTCGGTGAGCTCGTGGTCGTCGGCGGAGGCAACGTGGGTGATCCCAGCTCGGCGGGCCGCCTCGACGAGCAGCCGCATCGCCGGGATGGTCTGCTCCGCACCGCGCACATAGAGCTTCCCTTCGGGGAGCATGAAGTCGACCTGGGTGTCGACGTCCCAGAGAACGGTCACGTGACCGCGCTCGAGCCTCTGGTTCCCGTGGAACGCGCGCCCGACCTTCGCGGAGGGACGCCCGTCGGTGAGGACGATGTCCGCGGTGAAGTCGTTCGAGCCGCGGATGAGGGAGGAGCCGACTCCGTAGGCGTCGACCGGGACGCCGCGATGCTCGAACTCGGCGATCTTCTCGATCGTGAAGCCGCCCGAGACCACGATCCTCACGTTCTCGAAGCCGTCCTCGTCAAGCGAGTCGCGCACCTTGCGTACGAGCCGCTCGTTGACGCCGGTCGGCTTGAAGTCCCCCATCTCCTCCCAGATCGAGCGGTCGACGAGCGTCTCGGACGTGTCGAGCCGGACACCCCAGAGCCGCGGGCCGAGAGCGCGGGCGACGTCGAGTGCTGTCTGGACCGAGTGGTTCTCGAAGTCGACGAGCACCGTGATGTTGATGTCGTCCGGTGCCCACTCGGAGAACTTCGTCGCGGCGAGGACGGTGTTGCCGCCGTACGACGCGATCAGCGAATGGGGGACGGTTCCGATGCCGCGGCCGCCCCACCACGATGCCTGCTCGTCGGTGGTGACGCCGATCGGCGCGCCGGCAATTCGGCCGGCGACGTACGCGGCGTAGCCGTCACCGGTCTGGACGCGATGGTGATCGTGTCGCGCCGGCATGAAGATGAGCGGCTTGCCCCGCGCCGCCTCGAGCACGCGCACGACGTTGGTGGTGATCAGCGTGCGCCGCGACAGCACACCGAGATAGGCGGTCTCGAGGTGGGCGAAGAGCGTGTAGTCGCCCTCGATCGTCATCACCGTCTCCCACGGTGCGAGACGGTCGCCGTCGTGGAGTGCATGCACCGTTAGCTCGTCCCAGTCGTGCGAGCAGAGCTTGAGGATGGCGATCGCCTCGTCCATGCCGCCGAGGTAGGCGTCCTTCTTCTGGAAGACCTGCATGACGACGCGCGGATGGCGGGCGTCCTGCAGGAGCGTCGCGCGCGCGTGGTTGAAGTACGCATCCGCGTAGTAGCCGGCGCGCATCTTGTCGACCGGCAGGTCGAAGATCTCGGGCGGGAGCCGCTCTCGCGTGCGCTCCTCGAGAGCCATGCGGCTCCGCTATTCCCGCTCGAGCTGGAGGCAAGCCGCGAGGGCCGCCTCTGCGACCTCGATCTGCTCCGGTGTCGGCTCGGCGGTCGCGAGCCGGTGCTGGAGCTCGTGGCCCGGCTTCGCGAGCGCACGTGCGAGCCGCTTGTCCGGGTTCCGGACCATCCAGCCGAAGATCTCGGTCGAGGCGGCGACGGCGAACAACTGGGCGCCGAGGCGCGCGGGCGTCCTCATGTGGGCGGGAGCGCGGGCGGCGAGGACGTTCCCGATCGCCGTGGTGGCGAGCAGCGGTCCGAGGAGATGCGAGCCGCAGCGCTCATGCTCCTTCGGCGCCTTCTCGCCGTGCTCGTACGTGCCGATGGAGATGTGCTCCGCGCCGTGATAGGCGGCGACGTCGGACCCGCGGAGGGCCATCGCGGCCGGCGCGACCGACAACAGGCCGCTGACCAGTTCCTGCGCGGCGGGACCGATGTTCGGCGAGCTGCGCAGGATCCGCACGACCGTCGCGCTCCCGAGCATCGCTGCGACGACGGCGGGCCGCTGGAACGGCAGCTTCGCCTCGGGAAGCGCGTGCCGGATCTGCGGCAGGATCGACATCGCGTCGAGGAGCCTGATCGGGCCCCGCAGCAGCGGGCTCTCCACGCGCGTCGCGTGGAACCGCTTACGGTGAGCTGCGACCTTGAGCTCACCGTCGTCCGTGCGAATCGCGCACGCCCATGACTTCGGCCCGTGGACGAGCACCCCGTTGGCGAGCGCCATCCCTCCGAGCCGGATCTTCTCCTCAGCCATCCTCCGGCGAGGTTAGCGACTCAGGGCGAGCCGAGCGAGCGGGCCGCGTGACGCAGGAAGTCCACGCCGAGTTCGAGGTCCTCAACCGGCACCCGCTCGTCCGCCGAGTGCATCAGACGCGCGGCGAGCTCGGCATCCATGGCCCGCGCCGGGAAGAAGCCGTACGCAACCGTGCCGAACGCCTCGCGGAACCAGTGACTGTCGGTGAAGCCGGCGACGCAGACCGGCGCGGCCGAGGCAGCCGGCTCGACCTCGCGCACCCAGGAGGAGACGGCGTCCCAGAGGGGCGTCTCGATCGGCGAGCGCGTGCCGCCGCGCGCCTCCAGCACCTCCAGCTCGTAGTCGCCGGCGCCAAGCGCCCCTCGGACGATCTCGTGCTGCTCCGCCGGTGTCATGCCGGGCTGCAGCCTGGAGTCGACCGTGACGTCGCAGACCGCGGGGATGACGTTTCGCGTCCGAGACGCGGTCACGATCGTCGGCGAGAGAGTCAGGGACAGCAGTGGCGCGACCAGCTCGCCGAATGCCGTGCCGATCCCGCGCGCCTGCTCGAGCGCGTGCACCGGCGTTGTCGGCTTCTCGCCGGTAACGGTCTCCAGGAGGGCCACGACCTCGGGTGTGAGCTCGAGCTCCGGCTCGTAGTCCGCAAGCTTCGTGATCAGGGCCGCCGCCTTGACGAGCGCGTTGTCCGCGATCGCGGGCATCGAGGCGTGGCCGCTCCGTCCGCGCACGCGCAGGAGGAACGGCGCGCTCATCTTCTCCGCGACCGAGCAGATGTAGAACGGCTTGCCACCCAGCACCAACCGGTCGCCCGAGCCCTCGTTGATCAGGTAGTCGCAGCGAACCGCGTCGGGCTCCGCCTCGCACAGCCACTGCGCCCCGAAGCCGGCGCCGACCTCCTCGTCGGCGGTAGCCGCGAAGATCAGGTCGCCGGCGGGCTCGAACCCCTCTCGCGCCAGCGAGGCGATCGCAACGGCGCTCGCCGCGACCTGGCCCTTCATGTCGAGAGCGCCCCGACCCCACACCTCTCCGTCGCGCAGCTCGCCGCCGAACGGGTCGGCGGACCATTCGGACGCGTCGGCGAGGACGACGTCGGTGTGCGACAGGAAGAGCAGCTTCGGACCGTCGCCGCGGCCGGGAATCCGCGCGACGAGATTCGCGCGCTCCGGCGCCTTCGCGTGGAGCTCGCAGAAAACACCGCTCGCCTCGAGGTAATCGCGGAGAAGCTCGGCGGCGGCGGTCTCGTTCCCGGGCGGGTTCGTCGTGTCGACGCGGATGAGCTCCTGGAGAAGCTCGGTGACCTCGTCGCGGAGCGCGACGGCCGCCATCCTCAGTCCTCCTCTTCCTTGGCGCGGGCGGTCAGCTGGTTGCGAGCCCGCCAGAGAGCCGGGAAGAAGTTGTGATGGATCATCTTCCCGAGCACTTCGACCGGTGTCCCCTGTGTGCCGACGACCTGGTCGCCGATGATGCGCGCGACCACCTTGTAGTGGCGTATGCGCCACATCGTGATGCGCTCGTCCCACTCGACGAGCGCCTCGGCCAGCTCGTACAGCTCCTCGTGCTCACGCCCCTGGACATAGACCTCGACCTGGTCCAGGCCTGCAGCGGCGACCGCCTCCTCGAACGCCTGTCCGAGTAAAGGCGTCACCCGCCGTACTTCGCGGAATCCCGGCGAGTCGAAGCCGCTCCCGTGTCCGAGCACGCGCCGGATCTCCTGGTACTCCCAGGGCGACATCTGCTCGAGCATGTCGAGCTGCCGCGTGACGAACTGCAGACAGAGCGCCGAGCGCCGAAGCAGCCGCAGCGCCGGCGCGAGCTCACCCGCGCGAACGTGCGCTGTCGCGCGCGCGACCTCCGACGTGGCGAGCTTGAGCCAGAGCTCGGACGACTGGTGCACGGTCTGGAACAGAAGCTCGTCCGGATGGATCCGCTCCTCCGGTGTCTTCTGCAGCGCGAGCAGATCGTCCGTGCGCAGGTAGCGCTCGTAGTCCGACGCGCCCGGCCCGGGCAAAATCGGCTCGGCGAAATCCTCGTGTGTCTCGGTCGCCAAGGGAACGGTGCGGAGCATACTTCCCGCTGCGATGAGCGATCTGTTCTCCGACGCGGCGAAACAGCGGCTGCCTGAGGTCGCACCGCTGGCGCTTCGGATGCGGCCCGAGTCGCTGGAGGAGTTCGTGGGCCAGAGGCAGGTTCTCGGCGAGGGGTCCGCGCTGCGGCTCGCAATCGAGCAGGACCGGGTCCGCTCGGCGATCTTCTACGGGCCGCCGGGCACCGGGAAGACCACGCTCGCGCGGATCATCGCCCGGATGACCGGCGCCGAGTTCGCCGAGCTCTCGGCGGTCTCCGCCACGGTCGCTCAGGTGCGCGAGGTGCTGGCCGCCGCGCGGGAGCGCCTCGGGGCGCACGGACGGCGAACGATCCTCTTCCTCGACGAGATCCACCGCTTCAACAAGGCGCAGCAGGACGCCCTCTTGCCCGGGGTCGAGGAGGGCGTGATCACGCTGATCGGGGCTACCACCGAAAACCCGTACTTCGAGGTCAACTCGGCCCTGCTCTCGAGATCGCAGGTGTACGAGCTCGAGCCGCTGTCCGTGGAGGAGCTTTCGGTGGTCGCGCGGCGCGGCGCCGCGGAGCTCGGCACGGAGGTCCCGGACGAGCTCGTCGAGCTGATCGCCGCCCGTGCCGGCGGTGATGCGCGTTCTGCGTACAACATCGTCGAGCTCGCGCTCCAGACGGCGCAGGGCGCGGGCGAGCCGCTGTCCGAGGCACATGTCGAGGACGCCGCCCGCAAGCGGCCGCTCGTCTACGACAAGGCGGCCGACGCCCACTACGACTTCGTCTCCGCATTCATCAAGTCGATGCGCGGCTCGGATCCCGACGCGAGCGTCTACTACCTCGCGGCGATGCTGGAGAGCGGCGAGGACGCGCGCTTCATCGCGCGGCGCATGGTCGTGCTGGCATCCGAGGACATCGGGAACGCGGATCCGCGCGCATTGCTCGTTGCGGTGGCTGCGGCTCAGGCGGTCGAGCATGTCGGATTGCCGGAGGCACGGCTGAATCTCGCGCAGGCGGCCATCTACCTCGCACGGGCGCCGAAGTCGAACGCGAGCTACGAGGCGCTGAAGCGCGCGACCTCCGACGTGCAGGATCGAGGCAACGTCCGCCCGCCGAAAGCGCTACGCGATGCGAGCTGGTACGGACGCCAGCTCGGCCACGGCGAGGGTTACGTCTACCCGCACTCCGATCCCAGCGGCTTCGGCGTCGACAACCTTCCCGACGAGCTCAAGGGGACGAAGTACTACGAGCCGTCAGGCAGCGGCGAGGAAACGACCGACGACGAGAGGAGGCCACGTGACCCTCGACCCGACGACGACTGACCCCGACAAGTACAAGGTGATTTTCGAGAACGACCGGGTCAGGGTGCTCGAGTATCGCGACAAGCCCGGTGACAGGACGAGCCCGCACGAACATCCGGACAGCGTCATGTACACGCTGAGCTCGTTCGAGCGCAGGCTGATCTCCGGCGACAAGTCGGTGGAAGTGAGCAAGCGCCCGGGGGAGGTCAACTGGCTGCCGGCGCAGACTCACGCCGGGGAGAACATCGGCGAGACCGACACCCACGTCATCTTCGTCGAGCTGAAGAACGGCTAGTCCGAGCCACGGCGGATTCGCTGCGAGGCGAGCTCGCCGAACGGCCCGCCCAGCTCCGCCCAGGCCGTCGCCACGCGCTCCGTGTCGTACTCGACTCGGCGGAACTCGAACCCACCGTCGTCATGCCGCACCGCGTACGCCGCGCGGGGGTCGCCGTCGAGCGGCATGCCGGCGCTGCCCGGGTTGACCAAGGTGGTGCCGTTCGGCCCCGGCCGCTGGAACTGCAGGTGGCTGTGCCCGAACACCACGGTCGTGTCGTGAACGCCGTCGAGCAGCCGCTCGTCGTCGTCACCGGGCTCGGCTGGGAAGCTCTCGACGTCCGAGAGCGGCGAGCCGTGCGTGTAGAGGACGCCGTCGAGCTCGCACCGGGTCTGCAGCGAGAACAACCAGCCCTCCTCCGTGTCGAGACCGGATGCGCCCACCATCAGCGCCTCCATCACGTCAGGACGGTCGAGGGGCGGATCTCTGAGCCACCGCTCGCCGTTGCCGCGAATCCAGGTCGTCTCGGGCAGGGCGCGCAGTCGCTCGACCGTCTCGTGCGGCCAGGGCGACCAGGAGCCGAAGTCGCCGCCGAGCAGATAACGGTCGGCGCCCATCGCCTCCGCGTCGCGGAGCACCTCTTCGAGCGCGACCAGGTTGCCGTGGATGTCGTAGAGGACGGCGAGCACTCCCTATTAGGCTCCCACAGGTGAAGATCGTCTGCCTCGTCAAACAGGTCCCGCGGGCGGATTCCATCGAGTTCGACCCCGAGACGAAGTTACTCAAGCGTGAAGGCGTTCCGCTCTTGCTGAACCCGTTCGACGCCGAAGCGGTCGCGCGGGCGGACGAGCTCAGAGAGCAGGTGGGCGGCGAGGTGATCGCCATGACGATGGGACCGCCGCAGGCGGAGTCGGCCCTCCGCGCCTGCCTCGCGCTCGGGGCTGACCGCTGCATCCTTCTCTCGGACCGCGTCTTCGCCGTCGCCGACACGATCGGCACTTCGCGCACGCTCGCGCTCGCGATCGAGAAGGAAGGAGGTGTCGACCTCGTTCTCTGCGGCCGCAAGACCACCGACTCCGAGACCTGGCAGGTCCCGCCGGAGGTCGCCGCCTTCCTCAACCGGCCGCACCTGACGAGCGTCTCCGAGCTCGAGCTGCACGGCGACCACATCCATGCAACACGCGAGACGGACGACGGCTACGAGACATACGAGCTCGACCGGCCGGCGGTCATCTCCGTCGCGTACGCGCGGGAAGCGACCGGCGAGAGCGACGGCCGCATCGACACCTGGACTGCGGCCGATCTCGTCGACGACGTGCAGCCGGACGACAAGCGGTTCGGCCAGACGGGTTCGCCCACGCGCGTCCTCGCGGTCCGCGACGTCACGCCGGAGCGCAGGGGTGAGCTGTTCGACGACGCGGCGGAGGCGGCGCGCCGCCTGAGCGAGCTCCTCGACGAGCGGCCGCGCGATCCGACCTCGTGGGACAAGCCGGACCACATCGGCGAGCGACCTGGCAAGAGCTACGACTGCTGGACCTTCGTCGAGTCGGCCGATGGAAGCCCGACACGTGCGTCGCTCGAGCTCCTCGGCAAAGGGAGGGAGCTTGCAGGCAGCCTCGGCGGGACGAACGTCGCGCTCGTCCTCGGCAGCTCCCTCGATCACGTGGCGCGCGAGGCTGTCCGCCACGGCGCCGAGCGCGTCGTCGTGGTCGACGACAAGCGCCTCGCCGCCTATCACCCCGAGCTGTGGAGCCGCGTGCTCCGAGACGTCGTCGCGGCGAAGCGGCCGCACGTCCTCCTCATTCCAGCGAGCAGCGTCGGCCGCGACGTCGGACCGCGGGTCGCGGGCGAGCTCGAGCTCGGCATGACCGGCGACTGCGTCGGTCTCGGCATCGCCCGTGCCGGTCGGCTCGTCCAGACGAAACCCGCATACGGGGGCAACATCGTGTCGGTGATCATGAGCGCGACGACACCGCAGCTCGCCACGGTGAGACCGCGCATGTTCCAGCCGCTCGAGCCGCGCGAGGTCCAGGCCGAGGTCGAGCGGATCGACGCAGGCGTCCTCCCGGAGCCACGTCTCGCGCTCGTCGAGCGACACGGTACGGCCGCGCGGGATCTCGACGAGGCGGATGTCGTGGTCTGCATCGGCCCGGAGGTCGACGAGCTCCCGGCCGTCCCGGACGGAGTGGCGATCGGCGGAACGCGGGAGATCTGCGAGCGTGGGCTTCTGGCGCGCAACCGTCAGATCGGGCTCTCCGGGCGCGCAGTCGCCCCGCGGCTCCTGGTCGCGGTCGGCGTCCCGGGCGACTTCGAGCAGCTGGCTGGCTTCGTGAAGGCGGACGTGGTCGCCGCGATCAACGCCGCCGACGCCCCGATGCGGCACGCCGCCGATGTCGCGCTCACGGGCGACTGGCGAGCTCTCCTGCCGGACTTGCTCGAGCCACGCTGATGCAACTCCAGCTGCACGAGTGGGGAGACCGGACGGCGCCGCCGCTCGTCGCCCTGCACGGCATCGGCGGGTTCGGCCGGCGCTTCCGCCGGCTGGCGGAAGAGCATCTGGCGGAACACTTCCGCGTGCTCGCGCCCGACCTGCGAGGGCACGGTTCATCCTCCTGGGAGCCGCCGTGGACGATCGCGACGCACGTCGCCGACGTCCTCGAGACGATGGACCATGCCGGGGTCGAGCGGGCAACGTTCGTCGGACATTCCTACGGCGGCCGGCTGATCCTCGAGCTCTCGGGGCTCGATCCGAGCCGCATCGAGTGCGTGGCACTGCTCGACCCGGCGATCGAGCTCCTGCCGCACGTCGGCTTCGACTTCGCCGAGCGCGAGCGCACAGCCGGCACCTTTGCGTCTCCGGAGGAAGCGATCGAGGACCGCCTTTCGGTCGGGAACCCGACCCCACGCGCGTTCGTGGAGGAGGACGTGCGCGAGCACCTGGTCCGAGACGCAGACGGCCGCTTCAGCTACCGCTACTGCCGCAGCGCCGTCATCACCGGCTTCGGGGAGCTGTGCACGCCGGCCCCGCCGCCCGAGACGCTGCGCGCCCCGACGCTCCTCGTGCACGCGGGCGAGTTCGGGCTCGTGCGGGTGGAGCAGCTTCTGGCCTACGCGACCGTCCTCCGCGACCAGATCGAGATCGTCGAGGTGCCCGGCGGGCACTACGTCTACTGGGACGCGTACGAGGAGACCGCCCGCGTGCTCGGGCGCTTCCTCGAGGCGTCTTGAAATGAGCTCGATCGCATCGACCGGTCGTTTCAGACGGACGCCGGCTCGGCCCGGCGTCCTGATGACGGCACCGCGAGCGGTGCCTTAGAGGATGCGCGCGCCCAGGGCTGAGGCGACGAGCTCGACCGCGAGCTTCCCGGTCTCGTTCTCCCGGTCGAGGATCGGATTCACCTCGACGACGTCGAGCGAGGACGCGAGCCCCGATTCGGCGACAAGCTCGAGCGCGAGGTGCGCCTCCCGGTAGGAGAGTCCGCCCCGTACCGGCGTGCCGACGCCGGGAGCGACGTCCGGATCGAGCGCGTCCATGTCCAGGCTGACGTGGACGAAGCCGGGCCCGGCGACATGCTCCAGCGACTCACGGACCGCGTGCTCGACTCCGAGCCGATCGACGTCGCTCATCGTGAAGACACTCGCGTCGAGGTCGCGCAGCAGGGAACGCTCACCCTCGTCCAGGGACCGGACGCCCACGAGCGCCACCCGGCCCGGCGCGAGCGCCGGCAGTCCCCAGCCGTCGTCGGAGAACCGGGGGCCGGCCAACCCCAGCGCCGCCGCCAGCACCATCCCGTGGACGTTGCCGCTCGGGCTCGTCTCGGGACTGTTCAGGTCACCGTGGGCGTCGATCCAGATCGTCCCGCCGGGCCCGTGCGCCTCGCGCAGGCCCGCGAGCGTGCCGAGCGCGACGGAATGGTCGCCGCCGAGCACGACCGGCACGGACCCGTCCTGCGTCGTGCTCGAGACGAGCTCGGCGATGCGCCGGCAGGTGGCCTTGATCTGAGGGAGGAAGCGGGCGTGCTCGTCGCCGACGCTCGTCGCCTCGGCCACGGCCGTCTCGACGTTGCCCAGGTCGGCCAGCTCGAGCCCGAGCTCGGCGATCCGCGAGTCGAGCCCGGCGTAACGGATCGCCGAGGGCCCCATGTCGACGCCACGGCGGCCCGCGCCCAGGTCGAGCGCTGCGCCGATAACCGCAATTTGTCGTTTCTTGACGGGTTGAAATGCCACGGCCGACAAGGCTAACTTGGCAGCTAATGGAACTGGGCGAGTCGGCAGGGACGATCCGGGTCCTCCTCGCCGACGATGACCAGCCCTTCCTCGAGGCCCTCTCCCCTTTGATCGAGCGGCAGCCCGAGCTCGCCGTCGTCGGGGTGGCGCTCGACGGGCTTGCCGCCATCGAGCTCGCGGACGAGCTCGAGCCCGACGCGGTCGTCATCGACCTCCACATGCCGCGGCTCGACGGCGTCTCGGCGGTCGCGAGGCTCCGACGCGACCACCCGAGCATGTGTGTCATCGCGCTCACAGGCGACGAGCACGCAGCGCTGCACAGGGCGGTGTCGGAAGCGGGAGCGGATGCTGTCCTCGTGAAGAACGAGTTCCTGGACGTCCTCATCGACAGGCTTGCCGCCGCGAAGGCGCCGGTCGAACCGGGCTAGACTGCCCGCCGAGGCGAGGTAGCTCAGTCGGTAGAGCACACGGCTCAGCCGCCGAAAGTCCGAATCGCTTACGCGGCGGACTTTCGGCGGAAGGAAACCCTCACACCGGGCTAGACTGCCCGCCGAGGCGAGGTAGCTCAGTCGGTAGAGCACACGGCTGAAAACCGTGGTGTCGCCGGTTCGATTCCGGCCCTCGCCACATCCCAGTTTCTCGGCGCACCGCCTATGGATCGCAGCGCGCGCCGATCTTCGGCAGTTGCGTCTGCGCGCAGGGAGGCAACTGACCGCCGGCTCGCACCGCAGCGGTCGCCACCCGGATGGCTTCGTAGGCGAGCCCCGGAACCTCGCTGAAGACGATGTGCCCGTATTGCAGCGCTTGGGCGACGACGATGTTCGAGGCGCTCCGCCTGAAGGCCGGGATCTCGCCTGGCTGCTGTGTCGTCACCACGACAACCGGCCGCGACCCGAAGTTCAGCCCCTTGAGAAGACCTACGTCGGCTATGCCGTCCCAAGGCTCTGGAGATAGGAGCTCGGATTGGAGCCAGCTCTCGATGTTCCCCGGGGCTTCTGCATCGATGAAGACGAGGCCCACGACGTCGCTGAGGTGCCGCGCAGTGAAGGCCGAGATGAGGAGCCCGCCAAGAGAGTTGCCGGCGAGGAGGTAGGGGCCGGGCACGTTTCCGTTCACGAGGACGGTGTGCAGCTCGCGAGCGAAGGTCTCCGAGGTCGGCGGTATGGACTCGGGCCGCGGATCGCTCGCACTGGCCACGGGCGCGGTCGTGCCCGGACGGTCGTACGTGCAGACTCGGTTCTCGGCGCTCAACGCGTACTGCACCTTCCGATAGCCGAGACGCGTCGCCAATGACCCGGCCTCGATCACGATCGTCGGCAACCCCGTTCCGACGCACTCGAGGTGGAGCCGATACCCACCGACGTCGACAAGTTGGCCGGCGGGTGCCGGCGGCTCGGGGAGGGTCGGCGGTGTCCCGACAGGCGGGACGGGGACCGGCGACGGGAAACGAGTCAGCCGTCCGGAATGGCAGTGGAAGCGATAACGATGGTAGGCGCGATCCAAGCGCTTCACACAGCGTGCGCCCGCCTTGAGGCACACCTTCTTCGCCGAGATCGTTGCCGCAGTCGTACCGGGAGCGCACCGCGTCCCGGGCTTCGGCTGCGCGGTGCCCGCCCTCGCCCCGACCGCGAGGAGAGCGAACACGAACACGATCACGAGGATCCGCCTGCCTCGAATCACTCGCGACCAGGGTAACTCCTGACTCTCGAGGTTTCCAGGTCCCGCGGTCCCGAAGACCCATCGGAGGCTTCGCCTCCCGATTCTTCTAAAGGATTCGTTAAGACTGAAGCCGGCTCCTGGGCGGTCTGCTAGGACTGTGCGCCGTGAGGGTCGCCCGCTTCTCCCTGCTGGCCGCGCTGGCCGCTGCCGTCGCCGTCCTCGTGCCTGCGCACGGCCTCTCGAAACCGGGCGCAGCGCGTACCTGCGCGCCCACGGATTTCGGCGGCCTCGAGGCGGTGTTCGGGCGCAGCAAGACCCAGTCCGCCGCCGCCACCCTGCAGCGGCAGGTTCAGGGCCGCGGCTTCCTGAACACGCAGATCGTCGAGGACTGCCCGGGATTCAAGCTCGTCCTGCGGGGGCTGGAGACCTTCGACATCGGCGTTTCCTTCCAGGCCGAGGCGCGCAAGGAAGGCTTCTTCGTCACGCTCGAGTGCGTCAAGGCGGGTCAGATCGGGCGGCTCGAAGCGGTCTTCGGCCACGGGATCGACAGGAATGCCGCCAACGGGATCGTGTCGCGCGCAGCGGCGGCCGGCTTCCCCGGGCTGAAGCTCCGCAACGACCCGTGCGGAGGCTTCGAGGTGTACGTCGCCGGCTTCAAGACTCCCGCCGAGGCGCAGACCTTCAAGGACAACGCGAAGGCACGCGGCTTCGACGTCGCGATCGAGACGAACTAGCCGGGCTCGAGACAGAAAGAAGGTCGTCCGCGCCGGTGATACCGCGCACGAACGACCCGTCGAACGGAACCTTAAGCGTGATCGCCCTTGCGGGCAAGCAGCGCGGTTCCCGGTCCCGGCGCGAAGTCCGCAAACTCCGTGAAACCCCGTGATCCGAGCTCCGCTCGCAGGCGATCGGAGGGCACGTAGATCGGCGTGTCCGCTCCGACGGAGAAAGAGAACAGGGCGTGGCCTCCCGGCGCCAGCACCCGCGACAGCTCGTCGAAGAACGGGATCATGTTCGCGAGCGTGACGAGGTCGAAGCTCGCGTCCGCAAACGGTAGCGCCGACGCGTCGGCGTGCTCGAAGCGAACACGCCCCTCCAGCTCCGTGGGAATCTTCTTGCGCGCCTCTGCGAGCATCCTGTCGGCCATGTCGGCGCCGACCACCTCGACGTCCGGGAAGCGCTGCGCGATCGCGAGCGCGCCCACTCCGGTGCCGGTGCCAAGATCGAGCGCCCGCTTCGGGGGAGGGTCGACCGCAGCCAGGGCGGTCTCGTAGGCGAGGAAACTCGCCGGCGTCCGCATCGTGTCCCACACCGGTGCCAGCGAGTCGAACTGTCGCCGGATCAGGGGCCGGAACAGCCCCCAGAGAAACGGTCTCCGAACCGCCGCGTTGGTGGCGACGCGCGAGAGCTTCCTGCCGAGGCTATTCGCGGACGGCGGGCTCATAACGTGTCCAGATGAATGCGCAGGTCCTGGCCGTCCACGATCGCGAACATCGCCGCCGCGCTGCCGCCGCTGATCGCGATCGAGAGATTCCTGTACGCATCCTCGTAGAGGATGATGTCGCCCGGCCTGGCGTCGGCGAAGGTGCGCGCGACGACGGCGTAGTAACGCTCCGGCCCGACCTGCAGCTCGATTCGTGTACCGGGCACGACACCCGCCTGTTCGAGATGCGAGCGGTCAAGGTTCAACTGCACGTTTCCGAAGCGGTCGACGGAGACCACCGTGCAGCGAATTCGCGACGATCCGATCTCGGGCTTGGGTAGGTCGATCCGGGCGAGAGCATCGGGATCGAGCGGTGGGCCGAGCTCCGCCAACGAGACCCCGAGCGCGAGATGCGCGGCGGCGGGCGAGAACAGGTCGCGACCGTGGAAGGTGCGGGAGACCGACTCCAGCGCGTACTCGGGGTTCGTGAGCTCGTGTGCCGCCTCGATTCCGCCGAGCTTCTCCGCGGCGGGAATGAGCAGGCCGTTGTCCGGCCCGACATGGATCCGGCCCTGCCCGTCGCGGATGGCCAGCGCTCGGCGCGACCCGCCGACCCCGGGGTCGACGACTGCGAGATGCACTCCCTCCGGCATGAACGGGAGCGTGTTCGCGAGCGTCAGCGCCCCCTGCAGCACGGCCTGCGGCGCAATGCCGTGCGTGATGTCGAGGATCTCGACGTCCGGCGCGATGCGCTTCATGACACCGTGACAGGTGCCGACGAAATCGTCCTGGAGCCCGAAGTCCGTCAGGAACGTGATGAAGCGCGCCACGCCGCGGCGGAGTCTACGAGGCTCTGCACGTCCCGCGTGTCGGCTTCGGCAACGACCGGCAGGCCTGCGGCGCGGGCCGCGGCGGTGGTCTGCGGCCCGATCGTGATCACCGGGACCTCCACGCCGAGCCCGGCCCAGGCGCGAGCCGCCGAGGGGGAGGCGAGCAAGACGAGCTCTCCGCCGGGCGGCTCCCCGGAGGCCAGCTCGACCGTCCGGTAGACGGCGCGGAAGTCGGCCGGCAGCTCGTCCACCAGGAGGCGCCGGGCATCTTCCGCCCCGACGAAGAGCGCCCGGCCGACCGGGCGCGGAAGCTCGGCGACGAGGCCCTCCTGGGATGCCTCCGAGGGCACGAAGTCGACCGGCAGGCCGAGCTCACGCAGCGAGGTGGCCGTCGCGGGCCCGATCGCAGCGACCGGTGGAAGAGCACCGTGCCGCCGGCGGGCGAGCTCCTCGGCGCCGTTCGCGCTCGTCACGATCACCCAGTCGTAGCCGGTGAGGTCGATCGGCCCGTCGTCGATCGGCTCGATCTCGAGCAGCGGGAAGAGAACCGGCTCGAAACCCCGGGACCGGAGCGCCTCGGCAAGCGCGCCCGCCTGGGCTCGCGGGCGCGTGACGATGACCCGCACTACGACGAGACGAGCTGCAGCAACTCGTTCGCGACCGCCTGCGGATCGTCACCGCTGCGCCGCTCGATCCAGCCGCCCTCCTCTGCTGCGATGAGCGCCGTCAGCCGCGTCCCGTCGTGGTGCGCGGCAACGGGGGCAAGACAGCCGCCGCCGATCCGCGCGACACAGGCACGCTCCGCCTCGACCCGCCGCCGCGTCTCGGAGTGGTCGGCCGCGCTCACGAGATCCTCCTCGCCGGAACGCACCTGGAGGGCGAGCGCGCCCTGACCGGCTTCCGGGAGAAGCTCGTCCTGGTCGAACCGACGGCCGATCTCCTTCTCGAGGCCGAGCCGGTCGAGGCCGCATGCGGCGAGCACCACCGCGTCGAGCCCGCGTTCGCGCCGCTTCCTCAGGCGAGTTTCGATGTTCCCGCGCAACGGCTCGATCGAGAGCGAGGGCTCGAGCGCCAGGAGCTGGGCACGCCGGCGGACCGAGGCGGTGCCGATCCGCATTCCGGCAAAAAGCTCGCCGGCGCCGCAGAGCGCGTCCCGGGGGTCTTCGCGCTCGAGATACGCGCCGACGCGCAATCCGTCCGTGTCCGTCGAGGTCATGTCCTTGGCGGAGTGAACCGCGACGTCGATGCGGCGGTCGAGCAACGCCTCCTCCAGTTCCTTGACGAACACGCCGCGGGCGCCGATCTCGCCGAACGGCCGCGTACGGTCGCGATCTCCGGCCGTCGTGATGGGAACGAGCGCGATCTCGACGCCGGGCAGACGCAGCCGCGCGGCGGCGAGCTCGGCCTGGGTGAGCGCGAGCTTACTGCCGCGGGAACCGACGCGAATCAGCACGGCACCAGCTTCGTCTCGCTCTCGAATGGGCGCCGCAACCCTTGCGACGGCGGATGCGAACGAACGCCGTCGGAGCTTGCACGGGGAGCGGACGCCCGATCAGGCTCGCCGACTTCAGCGCTCGTCCTCGAGACCGAAGAGGTGACGCACCGCGTCAGCATAGAGGACCCCATCGGCTGCCGCGGCTGCCTCCTTCATGCGAACCGTGGGCAAGTGCAGGAGCTTGTTGAGCACAGCCGCAGTGACCGAGTCGGCGGCCCGGCGCTCGGAGTCGCTGAGCTTGGCGCGCCGGAGCTCGGCTGCGCGGATCTCCTCGGCGCGCGCGCGGAGCGAGGCGATCGCGGGGACGACGTCGAGCGACGCCTGCCACTTGCGGAAGCGGTCCGCCTCCGCAGCGACGATCGCCTCGGCCTGCTCGGCTTCGCGGCGGCGGCCTGCAAGCGTCTCGGCGACAACCGCCTCCAGGTCGTCGATGTCGTAGAGGTAGCAACCGTCGAGGTCGTTGATCGCCGGCTCCAGATCACGCGGGACCGCGAGGTCGATGAGGAAGAGCGAGCGTCCCTTGCGCGCAGGCAGGGCACGCGCGACCTGATCTCGCGTCAGGATCCAGCCCGGCGCGCTCGTCGACGTCAGCACCACGTCGGCGCGCTCGAGCTCGCCGTCGACGCGATCGAGCGGGAGGGGCTCGGCGCCGAACTTCTCCGCGAGCCCGGCAGCCCGGTCGACCGTGCGGTTGGCGACGAACGAGATCGTCGCTCCACGGGAAGCAAGGCTCCGAACAGCCAGCTCGCCGATCTTCCCCGCGCCGATGACGAGCACAGAGCGGCCGCGCAGGTCGCCGAACACCTGCTCGGCGAGCGCGGCAGCAGCCGATGCGATCGATGCGGGGCTCTCGCCGATCGCGGTCTGCGCGCGCACCTTCTTCCCGGCGTGGAGGGCCTGTCGGAAGAGCCGGTCCAGAATCGGCCCGGCGACGCCGGCATCGTGTGCGCTCCGTACCTGTCCGAGGATCTCGCCCTCGCCGGGGACCATCGAGTCCAGACCGGCCGCCACGCGAAAGAGGTGGAGCGCGGCAGCTTCGTCTCGCAGCCGGTAGAGCGCGGGGCCGAGCTCGGTCTCGAGGGCGAGCAGCGCAGCCTCGGCCCGTTGCTCGGCGTCCTCCCCTGACTCGTCGGCGAGATACAGCTCCGTCCGGTTGCACGTCGAGAGGCAGACGGCCTCGCCCTCCGGGCCTGCGAGCCGGGAGGCGAGCTCGGCCGCCCGGGGGAGGTCGAGGGCCGCGCGCTCGCGCAGGTCGACGGGCGCCTGGTGGTGGGAGATGCCGACGAGGACGACGCTCATGGGCCGCCCTTTGGCCCATGAGCGGAGGAAGGGGCCAAGGGGGAAACCGGGAGGTTTCCCCTCTCGCCCTCCTCGGCACGCGCGGCGATCTCAGCGGCGCGCGTGCCGAGGCGACGCCGAAAGAAGGAGTCGCTTAGGGGAAACATCGTTTCCCCTAAGGGAGCGAGGCGAAGGCGAGCGACGCTCATGAGGTGAAGTGAGTTATGGGGAGGGCGAGCCTGGCCACGGCTACGAGCGCGAAGCCTGCGAGGACGAGATAGGCGGCGCGCCGGCCGCGCCAGCCGGCGAGATGGCGCAGCCCGAGGTAGCTCCCGTACACGGCCCATGTGAGCACCGTCACCGCCATCAGCGCGTCGAACCCCCCACCGTCGTTCCGCAGGCGCACGACCCCGACAGCGATCCCCAGAGTCAGAGCCGGCACCGCGACCGCGATCGTCCTGCCCGTCAGCTCGTCGAGGCGGGTAAGCGCCGGCGCGCGCACGCGCAGGATCGATACCTCGTGACGCTTCAGCCGCTGCTCCTGCCAGAGGTACAGGGCCGACAGCGACGCGGCGAGCATGAAACCGGCGAAGGCCATCAGGACGAGCCCGACGTGCAGCACGAGAAAGAGATTCGAGTACCGGCTGTGCGTACCGGCGCCGGTCCCGCCGCCCGCGCGTGCGAGGGCGAACAGGATCACCGCAGGAGGAAGGACCGCCAGCCCGAGCAGCCGGTAGCGCGGCCGGCAGCCCCAGATCAGATAGGCCGCGACGACGAGCCAGACGAAGAGGTTGAGGGACGTTGCCCAGGTCGACCACGGAAACCCGTCCGAGCGAGCGGCCTGCACCGCGAGCAACGCGGTCTGGACGAGCCAGCCGACGCGGACGCCCCAGATCGCGAGCCGCCCTGCCGACCCGGGACGGCGTGCATCCCCGAGGTAGGCGACCGCCGCCTCGCCGTAGGCGAGCAAAGCCGGCCAGAACAACAGCTCAGCCAACCGCGACCGCCTCTCGCTCCGGTTCGTCCTCCCTGCGGGCGCGTGCGAGCTCGCTGAGCTCCGCGACGTCGCGCTCGAGCCGGTCGAGCTTCGCGGCGATGATCAGGACGTATGCGAGGACGACGACGAAGACGACGAGATACGCGGCCGCGACGTACTTCTCCGCGTTGGTCACGTCAGCAGCTCCCTCAGCTCGCGCAGACGCAGATCGATTCTCTTTCCCGCCAGCTCGACTCGATACAGACATGCGGCCAGCGCGAGCAACGACGCCCAGGAGACGCAGAACGTGAAGAACATCAGGCCCGACATCTGCGGTCCGTTCGAGGTGAACACGGTCGGGTGGATGAAGTCGTTCGCAAGTCGAATCGCCAGAAAGCTGACGGGGATCAGGGCGACGCCGAAGATCGCGTAGACGGCACTGCTGTTCGCCCGTCGCGGCCCCGGCTCGATCGAGAAGCGCAGCATGAAGTAGGCGGCGTAGAAGAGGAAGAGGACCAGGAAGAGGACGAGCTGGTTCGAGCTCCACGCCCACCAGACGCCCCACGAGATCTTCGCCCAGATCGATCCGGTCACGAGCGTGAGGGCGCCGAAGATCACGCCCTGGTGGATCGCGACGTAGCTCTCGAGATCGGCGTCTGGATCCCGGCGCCACAGGTGGAGCAGTGCCTTCCACGCACCCCAGCCGAACATCACGTACGCGGTCAGAGCGATGGGTACGTGGAAGTAGAAGATCTTCTGGGAGAGACCCTGGTCGGCGTCCTCGGGGGCGACGTACGCGATCAGCGCGATCGCCGTCGCGACAAGGACGAGGGCGACGGCTGCGAGGCCTGGAAGGGAGAGACGGATCCGCACGGGACTCCGCGGCAATTCTCGCAGAACTCCTGCCTGAGACCGCTCGGACCGAGCCGCTACTCGGTGACGACGTACTCGAACGAGGCCCAGCAGACGAGCGCGAAGATCGTGTCGTACACCGCCAGGAAGCCGAGGTAGCGTGGGGAGTGGTCGGCCACACTCGCGCCGACGCCGCCGATCACGATCGGGATCGCCAGGGGGAGGAAGAGGAGCGGCAGCAGCAGTTCGCGCGCCCGACTGGCCGCCGCGACGGCCGCGAGCAGCGTCCCGACGGCCGCAATCCCGAGATCCGCAAGGGCGACCCCGGCGACGAGCGACCCGTCCACGTCCCCGAAGAAGAGTGCGAAGGCCGGCAACGCCACCACCTCCGCGAGGCCGAGGAAGACGAGGATCGAGAGGGCCTTCCCAAGCCAGATCGCGCTGCGGTCGCTCGGGGCGAGGACGAGCCCGTCGATCACGCCCTGCTCCCGCTCGGCGGCGAACGACCGGGAGAGGCCGAGGAGAGCCGTGAAGACGAGAGCGACCCAGAGGAGGCCGGTCGCCGCGAGCTCCGACGAGTCTCCCGGCAGGACGAAGTGGAAGACGACCAGGGTGGAGAAGACGAACAGGAGCATTGCCGGCAGGGTGTCGCGCGCGCGCAGCTCCAGCAGGAGGTCCTTGCGCGCGAGCGTGCCGACGTCTGCGAGGTACGTCATCCCAGCGCCAACCGAAGCGAGGCGAGCGGCTCGACTCGCTCGGGGTCGTGGGTCGCGACGACGAACGCCGCCCTCGCGCGCCGCTCCGCTAGCTCACGGTCGAGCAGAGCTGCGCCGTCGTCGTCGAGGCCGCTGTAAGGCTCGTCGAGGACGAGCAGGTCGGGATCGTGCAGGAGCGTCCGACAAAGGGCGAGGCGCTGCATCATGCCGCGGGAGTAGGAACCGGCCCGCTCGTGCCGGGCGTCCCAGAGCTCGAAGCGCTCGAGCAGCATCCCGATCCGCTCGCGGCGCTCGCGCACGCGGTAAAGGCGCCCGTAGAGCTCGAGGTTCTCGAGGGCGGTGAGCTCCCGGTACACCAGCGGCTCGTGTCCCAGAAAGCCGATCCGTCCGCGGGTGACCGCGACGTCGAGCTCCCCGGCCGTCGGTGCCGCCAGGCCGGCGCAGAGGCGGAGGAGGGTCGTCTTCCCGGAGCCATTGGGGCCGGTCACGAGCAGGAAGCCCGGGCTGGTGAGCTCGAAGCCGACTCCGCGCAGGACCCGCTTGGCGCCGTAGCGCTTCTCCAGTCGGCGGGCCCGGATCACAGCGCCACTGTAGTCGCGAGCGCCGCGAACGGCCTCGCCCCTAGACCAGGACTTCGACGAGCACGAACAGGAAGAGCGCGATGCTGATCGCGCCGTTGACCGTGAAGAACGCGGCGTCCAGACGCCGGAGATCACCGGGCCGCACCAGCGAATGCTCGTACGCGAGGAGAGCCGCGACGACGCCGATTCCGAGCCAGTACGGCCACCCGAGCCGCAACCCGACGCCAACTGCGGCGAGCAGCGCCACGGTCGCGACGTGGAGCGCCCGCGCCCACCAGAAGGCGCCGGCGACGCCGAACCGGACCGCCACCGAATGCAGCCCCTGCGCGACGTCGACGTCGCGATCGAAGAGCGCGTAGAAGAAGTCGAAGCCTGCGATCCACAGCGCGACAGCCCCGCCCAGCGCCCAGGCCTCCCATGGAAGCCGGCCGGTGATCGCGACCCACGCGCCCACGGGCGCGAGGCCGTCGACGGCGCCGAGCCACAGATGGCTGAGCCACGTGAAGCGCTTGAGATACGGATAGACGACGAAGCCGACGAGCGGGATGGGCCAGAGCCACCGCACGAGCGGGTCCAGCTGGAAGCAGGCGAGCAGGTAGACGGCGAGCGCGAGCGCGCAAAACGCGGCCACCTGAGCGCGCGTCAACAGGCCGGACGGGAGCTCCCGCCCGGCCGTGCGCGGGTTGCGCGCGTCGATCTCCGCGTCGATGACCCGGTTGAGCCCCATCGCGAGGGACCGCGCGCCCACCATTGCCACCGTGATCCAGAGGAGGTCGTGCGCGGACGGGACATCGTGGACGGAGAGGAGCGCTCCGACGTACGCGAACGGAAGCGCGAAGACCGTGTGCTCGATCTTGACGAGCGACGCGAACCGGCCGGGAAGGATGAGCGCCGAGCTCACGTCGCCCGGTGCTCGGACGTCTCGCCGGCGATGAGCTCGAGCGCATGCGCGAGTGCCGGCTGCAGGAGACGGAAGCCGTCGCGGCAACCGCCGGTCGACCCCGGGAGGTTGACGATCAGCGTTCTCCCTCGAATGCCGGCGACCCCGCGGCCGAGCAGTCCGTGTGGCGTCTTCGCGAGCGCGTCGGCGCGCAGCGCTTCCGCGATTCCGGGCACGTGCCGGTCGAGCACCTCCTCGGTCGCTTCGGGAGTGTTGTCTCTTGGGGCAACGCCGGTTCCCCCGGTCGTCAGGACGAGCTCGGCCCGCTCGCAAAGCTCGCGGATCGCCGCCGAGATCCCGGCGCGCTCGTCCGGCACGACACGGTGCTCGACCTCGTATTCCTCACCCTTCAGCAGCTCGACGAGCAGTGACCCACTCGCATCCTCACGCACTCCCGCCGCGACCCCGTCGGAGACGGTCAGGACTGCCGCCCTCAGGTCGGCTCCTTCGTCTTCTCGACGAGTCGCACATCGGTGACGACGAGTTCCCGATCGACCGCCTTCGTCATGTCGTAGACAGTCAGCGCGGCGATCGACACCGCCGTCAGTGCCTCCATCTCGACGCCCGTCTGGGCCGTCGTCTCCGCGACCGCGGTGATGTCGACTCGCGCCTCGCCGACCTCGAGCGACACCTCGACATGAGTCAGCGGTAGCGGATGGCACAGCGGGATCAACTCGCTCGTCCGCTTGGCGGCCATGATGCCGGCGAGCTGGGCCGCTGCGAGCGCGTCGCCCTTCGGGAGCTCCCGCAAGCGCCGGGCGGTCTCGGAGCCCATGACAACGCTCCCGCACGCGACAGCCCTGCGCCGTGAGAGCGGCTTTCCGCCGACGTCCACCATGCGAACGTCGCCCGCCTCGCTGACGTGGCTCAGCTCGCCCATGCGCCCGCCGATCCTAGCTGCGCGAGGCAGTGCCCATCCGGTCGAGAGCATCGAGCTGCGCGGCGATCCAGACGTTCAGATCGTGCTCGAGCACCTGCGACCGGATCGCGTCGAGCCGCGCTCGGCGCTCCTCCAAAGGCATCTCCACCGCCTCCTCGAGCGCGTCGGCCTGCGCCTCGACGTCGAACGGGTTCACGGACAGCACCCATTCACCGAGCTCTGCGTGCGCGCCGGCGTTTTCCGACAGGACAACGACGCCGTCGCGCTTGTTCACCAGCGGCGCCTCCTTGGCGACCAGGTTCATCCCGTCGAAGATCGCGTTGACGAGCAGCACGTCGAACTGCTTGAAGGCCGCCACCGACCTGGGGAAATCGTCCTCGATCTCGAGCTCGATCGGTGTCCAGCCCATTGTCGCCAGTCGCCCGTTGACGCGGCGCGCCTCACGCTCGATCGACGCGAGATACTCCGCGTACTCGGCGATGTCCTGCCGCGACGGGTCGAGCAGCGCGAGCATCGTGACGCGTCCGTGCATCTCCGGATGCCGGTCGAGGTAGAGCTCGAACGCCTGGAACCCACGCACGATGTTCTTCGACGGGTCGGTCCGGTCGACGCGGACGACGAGCTTCTCGGGCCGATCGGCGAGGATCTCCCGCTCGGCCTCGAGCACGGCATCGCTCTGCGCGAGCTCCTCGAACTCGGCAGCGTCGACGGAGATCGGCGCGGTCACCGTCTTCGCGGTCACGTCCTCGCCGAGGATCTCCCGCACGCAGTAGACGAAGTTCCGGCGCCAGCGGTCGGTGTGGAAGCCGATGACGTCGTTGGCGATCAGGCCGTCGTGCACGGCAGAGCGCATGCGCCTCGGCAGCACCCGCCACGCGTCCGGCTGGGGCCACGGGATGTGCACGAAGTGCATCAGCTTCGCGTCGGGCTTCCGCGCGCGCACCATGCGCGGGGCCAGGTAGAGCTGATAGTCGTGGAAGAACACGGCGGCATCGGGCGCCTGCTCGAGTTCCGCGAGGACCGCCGCCGCGAATCCCTCGTTCACGACCGTGTACCCCTGGTCCCAGGCGACGTGAAAAGCGCGGTCGACTCTCGGCGTGTTCGCAAGCGCCCAGAGCGAATGCTGGAGGAACCAGAGCGCCGGGTTCGCGACGACGTTGTAGTACCAGTCGTAGGCCTGCTCGTCGTGCGCGATCAGATGGAGACGATAGAGGGAGCCGTCGCGAGCCGTCTCGTCGATCGTCCGGCCCGCGAGCGCTCGATCTTCGGGCGTGATCGCGCTCGCGATCCACGTGACGTCGTGGTAGGCGACGAGGCTGCGCAGAGCGGTCACGAGCCCGCCGCCACCCCGCCTCGCCGTGCGGTTCCCCCGCGCATCGCGCCCGTACGAGACCGGGCCGCGGTTCGAGACGACGATCAGCCTGCGGCGCACGAGCGGCGCGACCTAGGCGGCCGCGACGACCGCCAGCTCCGCGCCCGCCGTCTCGTTGCCGAGGAGACGGTTGAAGAGCACGAGCCAATCGCGCAGGAGCCTCGGCGTCAGGAAGTTGCGGCGGACGTACTCCTTGCCCTTCAGCGCACGCTGCCGCGCGGCCGCCGGATCCGAAAGGATCTCGATGCACGCCCGGGCGCAGTCCGTCGCGGAGTCGACGAGCCACCCGGTCTCGCCGTCCTGTATCTGCGCGACGATCCCGCCGACGCGTCCGGCGACCGTCGGGCGGGTCTTCCAGAGCGCCTCTGTCACCGTCAGCCCGAAGCCCTCACGGATCGACTTCTGTACGACTGCCGCAGAGTGGACCTGGAAGGCATTGACCTCCACCGAGCCGACGTTGTTCAGGTTCGAGAGGATGTAGATGTCGGGATCGCCGGCGGCATACGCGACGGTCTGGTTGTAGAAGTCCCAACCTTCGGGGTCGTCGTGAGCCATCGAGCCAACGAGGGCGAGCTGCATGCCGGGGAACTGCTCCTTCACGACGCGGTACGCGTCGATCACGCCGAGAGGGTCCTTCCACGGGTCGAACCGTGACACCTGGGTGAGCAGCGGCCGCTCCACGTCGATGCCGAACTGGTCGACGATGTAGGCGGCATCCTCCCCGGAGAGAGCCATGTTCTTCGGCGCGAGCGGGTCGATCGCGGGCGGCCAGATGTAACAGGGAGGCAGCCCATCCGCGCTCGGCACGTACTCGCGCATGTGGAAGATCGCCGCGTCGTAGCGGCGGATCGACGGCAGCAGCGCGTCGAATACCTCGTGATTCGGCGTAGAGAAGTCGATGTGACCGCGCCAGATCCAGTGCGCCCGGGACCTCGGGAAGTAGTCGACCATCCCGACGGGCTGGGGATCGTGCACGACGACGAAGTCGTAGTCGTCCTCGAAGGCGTCGGCGTTCAGCGCCTGGTACCGCCGGAAGATCTCGAGCTGCTCTGCGGTCAGGCCTTGCGGATTGCCCTGCAACGCGTTGTGGATCGTCTTCGTGACGTCGTAGAACTCCTCCGCGCCTCTGATGATCCGCCACTCGACCTCGAGGCCTGCGTCCTGCATGAGCGGGATGAGCGTGTAGTTGATCTCGGCGACGCCGCCGCCGAACGCGGTGGCTGAAAGATGGACGACCCGCTTGCCGGCGAGCGGCTCCGCCAGCCTGCGGATCTCGTCCATCAGCCCTCGCGTGGCGATCGTGGCGTAGTCGGCGAGTGACTTGTGGCCGGCGTTGACGAGTTGAAGCATGTCTGGGCTCGTTGCGTCGAAGGGCGCGCAGCATACAGCCCGAGGGGGCTCTTACTCCAGGGATTTCTCGAAGCGGAGCCGCGATCCTCTGCCGTTCGGGTGAGCGCCGATCTCGACGTGGTCCGCGATCGCGCGGATGATCGCAAGCCCGAGGCCGCCCTCGTTCAACCCGGCGGGGGCTCCCGTCGTCGTGTCCTGGTCGAACCCGCTGCCCTCGTCCTCCACCTCGATCACCAGACGATCCGGCAGGAGGTGGTAGCGGATCCCCACGACCCCACCGCCCCCGTCCGCGTAGGCGTGGCGCACGGAGTTCGACGCCGCTTCGGTCAGGGCGAGCTTGAGATCGGCGAGGACCTCCTCCGGAAGCGGACGCGCCCGCACGAGGCCGGTCAGCGCGAGCCGGCAGAGGGCGACGTACTCCGCGCGAGCCGGAATGGTGAGCTCCACCGTGTGCCCTTCGCCGTTCGTGCCCGCCGTCAGCGGAGCTTCGCTCATTCGGAGAGTTTTACCCAGGCAACTGAAGGCGAAACTGGCGAAACCCGCACGATGAGACCTAATTGGTCGGCAGCTCGCGCTCGCCGAGCGTGACGGGAACGGTCAGGCGCCGGCCGTTCCGGATGATCGTGAAGACGGCGACCCTGTTCGGCTGCAAGGAGAACGAGACGATCCGCACAAGGTCGTCCGCACGCCGAATCGCGTGGCCGTCGACTGCGACGACGACGTCCCCGCCTGCAACCAGGCCGTTGATGCCGAGCACGTCGACCTGGCGCGTTCCGGCCCTGAGCCCTGCCCGGCTCGCCGGGCTCGACGAGTTCACAGCGACGATCAGCGCCCCGTGATCGACCTTCGAGCCGAGGGCTCGAGCGAGCGTAGGCGTCATGTCCTCGGTGCTGACGCCGACGTATGCGTACGACACCTTGCCCCTGGCGATCAGCTGCGAGACCGATCGCTTCGCCGCGTCGATCGGAATCGCAAAAGCGATGCCGCTGTCGTTGCCGGTCCCGTTCGCACTCCGTATCTGCGCGTTGATCCCGATCACGCGGCCGCGGGCGTCGAAGAGCGGGCCGCCAGAGTTGCCGTGCGTGATCGGCGCGTCGGTCTGAATCGCGTCGACCACCTTGTACCTGGCCACCGTCAAGGCGTCGATCGAGCGATGCACGGCGGACACGACCCCGACCGCAAGCGAGTTCTCATTGCCGAGCGGGCTCCCGATCGCGGCGACGGGCGCGCCGACGACGACGCCGGCCGACTCGCCGAGAGGCACCGGAGAGAGCTCATGGCTTGCCGGATCGACGCGAACGAGGCCGACGTCGTCGTAGAGATCCCAGCCGACGGCCTTCGCCTCCACCCGGCCGCCGTCCGAGAACTCAACATAGAGGTGCGCTGCCGCATGCACGTTTCTGGCCTCCCCCGCGTTCGTGATCACATGCGAGTTCGTCAGCACGTAGCCGGAACCGGAGATGACGAAACCGGAGCCTTGTGCGATCTGGGTGCTCGCGGACGCCGGATCGCCGAAATAGGCAAAGATCGTCACGACGCCCGGGGAGCGGCTTGCGAAGATGCGGCTCGGGTCGAAACCATTTCCCTCGAGCGGGGCAACGTTCGACTTTGCGGCAGCGGGCAGAGCGGTGGGCCGGACGGTCCCGGCCTGAACGACGACGGTCTTCATGTTCTGGCCGAGCCAACCCGCGCTCTTGCCGATACCCAGAGCGGCACCTCCGCCGACGACGGCGGCTGCAACCGCCACGGCGGCGAGAGGCCCGGCTCGCATCGGCGTCACTGTAGCGACGGCTCTTTCAGCGACCTGTTTTCACGTGAAACGGCAAAGTCCGCGGCGGCAGCCGGCAGCACGAGCGCAAAGACCGTCCGTCCAGGCACCCCACGGAGCTCGATCGCTCCGCCCATCAGCTGCGCGAGCTCGCGGGCGATCGCGAGGCCGAGGCCGCTCCCCGACGCGACCGAGCCCTCGACCCGGTAGAACCGGTCGAAGACCTGCTCGGCCTGCTCGACCGGGATGCCCGGACCCTCGTCCTCGACGGCCAGCAGGACGAAGCCGTCCCTCCGCGCCGTGCGGAGACGGACGGCAGTCCCGGCCGGGGTGTGCACGAGGGCGTTCTCCACGAGAATCCGGCCGATCTGGAGCGCCCTTTCCTCGTCCGCCAGGGCCGTCGCGGTATCCGAGCCCGCGACTTCGAGGACGTGGTCGCCGGCCCGGGCGACCGCGCGGAACTCGGCGGCGAGGGTCTCGGCCACCTCGACCAGGTCGACCGGCTCACGCTCGACGTGCATACGCCCGGCATCCAGCCTCGACAGGTCGAGCAGTTCGGTGGCGAGCTTCGTCAGACGCTCGATCTGCTCCCGCATCGTCGCCAGAAACTCGATCCGGGTGTTCACGTCGAGGTCCTCCTCGGACATCAGCTCGAGGAAGCCGCCGAGCGAAAAAAGCGGCGTGCGAAGCTCGTGTGACGCATTCGCGATGAACTCACGCCTGGCATGCTCGAGCCGGGCGAGCCGTTGGCGCATCCGCTCGAACGTCGCGGCCAGGTCCCCGAGCTCGTCCCGCCCGGCATCGGTGACCGGCTCGCCGAAGTCGCCGCCCGCGATCCGGTCGGCCGCGCGCTCGAGCCGCCGAATCCGGCGCGCGAAGAGCGCGGCCGCGAGGTAGCCGACGAGCAGCGAAGCGGCGAGAGCGATCAGGCCAGCGATCACGAGCCGGCGGCGAACGAGCGCGATGCTGCGCAACGAATCGTGGAGCGATGCCCGCAGGAGAACCACGCCTTCCGCGACAGGGACCGCCGACTCCGCGTAGCGCTGGCCGTGCCATGAGACGGTCCCGCTCGTGGGCGCCCCGTTCCGATACGCCGCGAGGGCGATCCGGTCGTTCTGGACGTCGGCGGTCGAGATGGAGTTCGAGTCGGCGTAGACGGTGAGAGTGAGCGGCGCCGCCGTCAGGACGTTGAACCAGACCACCCGGGCATTCGAGCTCGATGCGGCGGCCTGAAGCGTGTCGAAGAGGGTGAAGGTGCTGCTCGCCACCACCTGCTGTGCAACCGTGGGCACCTCCTCCCGCAACTGTCCGAGCTTCGACTTGATCAGGTTGTTCTCGAGGGTGGGGACGACGATCAGGTCGACGAGGAGGAGTGCGAAAGCCACGACGACTGCAAGGCCGAGCCCGAGCCGCGCACCGACGCTCCGGAGGGGATTCACCGGTCCCGGAAGCGGTACCCGACGCCGCGCACGGTGAGGATGTACTCGGGCTCGGCCGGATCCTCCTCGAGCTTCTCGCGCAGGTGGCGAACGTGGACGTCGATGGTGCGCGGCTCCCGGTAGTCGGCGCTCCCCCAGAGGGCCTCGAGCAGCATCCGCCGGCTGTAGACGCGGCCCGGATGCGAGGCGAGCGTCCGCAAGAGCTCGAACTCGACGTACGTGAGCTGAACCTGCCCTCCGCGAGCCTCGACCGCGCGCCGGGCGAGATCGATCTCGAGGCCGCCAGCGGAGATGACGTCGCCGACGTCCGCCTGGCGCGGAACCGCTGCACGCCGGAGGAGCGCACGCACACGACTCCGGAACTCGCGAATCGAGAACGGTTTCGTGATGTAGTCGTCCGCGCCGAGCTCGAGGCCGAGCACCTTGTCCAGCTCGTCGTCGCGCGCCGTGAGCATGATGATCGGGACCTGGCTCTCAGCGCGCAGACGCTTGCAGACCTCGAGCCCGTCGAGCTTGGGGAGCATGACGTCGAGTACGACGAGATCGACGCTCTCCGAGGCGAAACGCTCGAGCGCCTCCTGCCCGTCGCGGGCCTGCAGCACCCTGAAGCCCTCGCGTTCGAGCGGATACGCGAGAAGCTTCTGGACGGAGTCCTCGTCGTCGACGAGGAGGATGGTCGAGGAGTCGGACATGTCGGCTCGGCTGTCGGCTGCCTGCCGCTGGGGCGCTGGCCGGCTCCGGGGAGGGTCTGCGGGCCTTGCCCGCGTGCCCGCTGAGTTGCCGGGTAGTACGCGACCTACTATAGCCGTGGATGGCCTCAATTCCGCCCCGAAGCGAGCGGCGGCGGGCGCGGCCCGGCTCGCTCGAGCGTCCGGTCAACGGCCGTCTCTACCGCGGAACCTGGCTGATCGTCGGACTGCCGCTGCTCGTCGCCGCCTTCAGCGTCGCCCGGCCGGCGCCCCTGCCGCGATCGAGCTTCATCCCGGCGTTCAACGGCGGCGCCGCGAAGGCGCTCGCCTCCGAGCTCGTCACCCAGATCCCGGACCGGTCGCCCGGCTCGGCGCGTGCTCCCGCCGCCGTCGACTGGTTCCGCGGACAGCTCGAGCCCTACGGCCTCCCGGTCCGGTCTGAAAGCTTCAGCGCGAAGATCCCCGGTCGCGGACGCGTCCGCCTTGAGAACCTCGTCGCCGAGGCGGTGGGCCGCTCGCCGGGAACGATCGTCGTGATGGCGCACCGGGACAACGACGGCCGCGGTCCCGGCGCGAACGACAACGCCTCCGGGACCGCCGTGCTGATCCAGCTCGCGCGCGCGTATGCCGCACCGCCCGGCGTGCCGTCCGTCCAGCTCCACCCGAACCACACGATTCTCTTCCTCTCGACCGACGGCGGCTCGGCCGGTGGGCTCGGCGCGGCCTGGTTCGCGGCCCACTCACCCCTGCGCCACGACGTCGAGGCGGTGATCAATCTCGACGCAGTGGGCGGAGGGGGACCGTTGCGCGTCGAGTTCAACGGCGACGTGCCGCGCACGCCGTCGGCCACCCTGATCGAGACGGTCGCGGCACGCGCGGCGGCCCAGACCGGCGTTCGGCCCGTGCGGTCGGGACTGATCCGGCAGCTCGTCGACCTGGGCTTTCCTTACTCCTTCTACGAGCACGCCCCGTTCCTGACGCACGGCATCGGCGCGGTGACGCTCACCACTGCGGGCGACCATCTCCCGAATCCTCTCTTCGATACTGCCGGGCGGCTGCGCGAGGATCGCCTCGCCGAGGTGGGGAGGACGGCACAGGACCTCCTCGGCTCGCTCGACGACGGGCTCGAGTTCGCGCGGGGCACGTCGAGCTACGTCTATCTCGGCTCGCGGCTGATTCGAGGCTGGGCGGTCGAGCTCGTGCTGATCGCCTGCTTGTTGCCATTTTTGGCAACGGCCATCGATCTGTTCGCCCGCTGCCGCCGCCGGCGCATCCCGCTGGCCCCCGCGCTTCGCAGCTACCGCAGCCGCCTCGCGTTCTGGGCGTGGGTGATCGCGCTCTTCGAGCTCTTCGGGTTACTCGGCGCCTGGGGCTCGGGCGAGCCGCGACCGATCTCGCCGCGAAGCACTCTCGCCCACCATGTCCCTGCGAAGGCGCTGCTCGCGCTGATCGTCCTCGCTCTGCTCGGCTGGCTCGTGGCGAGGGAGCGCCTGCTGCCACGTCGTGGCGTCGCCGCGGAGGAGATCCTCGCCGGCCACACAGCTGCCCTGCTCTGCCTCGGCGTGCTGGCGCTTCTGCTCGTCGCGACGAACCCCTTCGCCCTCGTCTTCGTCCTGCCGAGCCTGCACATCTGGCTCTGGCTACCGCAGATCACGAGGGCCTCTCCGGCCGCGCGGGCAGGCGTGCTCATCGCCGGGTTCGCGGGGCCGATGCTGCTGATCGGCTCTTTCGCGGGACGCTTCGGGCTCGGCTGGGATGCGCCGTGGTACCTGGCGGAATTGCGCGCCGTCGGCTATGTCCCGTTCATAGTGATGCCGTTTCTCGTCATCTGGCTGGCCGGCGCAGGTCAGCTCGCCGCGCTCGCCGTCGGTCGCTACGCGCCGTACCCCGACGCGGCCGAGCTGCCGCCGCGCGGCCCGCTCAGGCGAATCATGCGGACGACGTTCCTCGCCGTTCGAAACCGACGGCGAGCGCCGGCGGGGCGAGAGCTCGAGGAGCTGGAGGGCTAGTGCGTCTCCCTGCGACACGCCCACGCGCACGGCGAGCGCTCCGGCTCCTGGGCACAGTGCTGATCGCCGCCGGCCTGCTGGCCCTCGTGTGGGCGTTCGTCGTCTGGAGGTGGCAGGACCCGTTCACCGCCCTCTACACGAAGTGGAAGCAGCACGAGCTCAGGTCGCAGTACGACCGGCGCGTCAGTACCTTCGCACCGCCCTCTCCCGGCGACTCGCTGGCGGCGACTCGAAGGAACGTCGCGCGGGCGGCCGAGCGCTACCGCGCGAGCTCCCGCCGCGGCCAGGCGATCGGCCGCATCCTGATCCCACGAATGGGACTGCACATGATCCTCGTCAACGGGACCGACCACGACACGCTGACGAAGGGCCCCGGCAGAGACCAGCGGACCTACATGCCCGGCGAGAACAGGCTCGTCTATATCGCCGGCCACCGTACGACGTATCTCGCTCCCTTCTCGCACATCGACGCGCTCCGGCCCGGCGATCGCGTCACCCTGCAGGTCCCGTACGGGACGTTCGTCTACTCGGTGACGGGGCACCGAATCGTGAAGGCGACCGATCTCTCGGTCCTGAAGTCGCCGCGGCACGAGCTGCTCGAGCTGCAGGCGTGCCACCCGAGGTTCTTCGCCACCCATCGATACATCGCGTACGCGAAGCTCGTGCGCGTCGAGCCGCGCGGCGGGACCCCCTACGCACCCATCTCGGCTCAGGCGAGCGGGAAGTAGCGGACGTGAGATCCCACGGGAAGCTCACCGTCCCCGCGCGGTGACAGCACGAGCGCGTCGGCGCCTGCTGCCCGGACGATCATGTGCGACTCCTGGCCCGTTACGGGTTCCACGACGACACCGTCGTCCGTGAAGCGCGTCCGCGCGCGCAGGAGCTCGTCTCGCCGCGCGTTACGTTTGACCGCGGCCGCAAGACGCGCCTCTCGGTAGACCGGGCCGGGCTCTGACGCACCCTGAAGCGCCAGCGCCGCCGGGCGGACGAAGAGCTCGCAACCGACGAGTGACGACACGGGATTGCCGGGGAGCCCGAAGACGAGCGTCGCGCCCCGCACGCCGAAGGCCAGCGGCTTGCCGGGCTTGACCGCGACGCCCCAGAACACCTCCTCCACTCCGAGGGAGCGAAGAATCGAGCGTACGAGGTCGTGCGGACCGACGGACACGCCCCCCGTCGTCACCAGCACGTCAGCGTCGAGCCCGCGTTCGAGCGCATCCCGGTGGGCGCCCGGATCGTCCTCGACGGCGGGAAGCACCTCGACCTCGGCGCCGGCCGCCGACAGCGCGGTCGCGAGCAGGACGCCGTTCGCGTCGAAGATCTGTCCGGGACCCAGGAGCTCGCCGGGAGGGCGCAACTCGCTGCCGGTGGCGAGCACGGCGATTCGCGGGCGTCGCGAGACCGAGACCCGCGCAACCCCTGCTGCCGCGAGCGCCGCCACGTGGGCCGCTCCCAGCCGGGTCCCCTTCTCGACGACGACCTCGCCCCGGCGGATGTCTCCGCCACGCGGGCGGACGCTCGTGCCCTCGTCGACTCCGGGAATCTCGACCGTGTTGCCTTCCAGGACGACGTCCTCGATCCTGACGACGGTGTCGGCGCCGGTCGGGACCGCCCCGCCCGTTGCGATGCCCATCGCCTCTCCCGCTCGCAGACCGGCGGTCGCGGGCGCACCGGCTGCGACGGTGCCAACGACGACCAGGCGCCCGGGGGAGTCCGCCGCGCGCACCGCAAACCCGTCCATTGCCGAGCTCGGGAACGGCGGCAGGTCGACCGTCGCGACAGCGTCCTCTGCCAGAATCCGTCCGCCGGCCTCGCCGAGAGCGACCGGCTCCGCGGGGAGAGGCACCACCCGCTCGAGCACGGCCGCCCGTGCCTCCGCGAGGGAAAGCAGCTCCGCCACGGGCCCAGGCTATAACCTCGCGCCGTGATCTCCGTCGTCGTCCCGGTTCACAACGAGGCGCGAAGCGTCGCCCTGCTCTACGACGAGCTCCGCTCCGCGCTCGAGCCGCTCGGCACCTCGTGGGAGGCGATCTTCGTCGACGACGGATCGACCGACGGGACGTTCGCCGCTCTCACGCGGCTCCACAGCGCCGAGGAGAACGTCCGCGTCGTCCGGCTCCGTCGCAACTTCGGCAAGGCCGCGGCGCTGGTCGCGGGATTCGACCAGGCGAAGGGCGAGACCGTCGTCACTATCGACGGCGACCTCCAGGACGACCCCGCCGAGATCCCACGCCTCCTGGCGAAGCTGGACGAAGGGTTCGACCTCGTCTCCGGCTGGAAGACAGATCGACGCGACCGGTTGTCCCGGCGGATCCTGTCGCGCATCTTCAACCGCGTCACCGGCGCCTTCTCGGGAGTGCGCCTCCACGACATGAACTGCGGCCTGAAGGCGTACCGGGCGGAGGTCGTGCACGGCCTGCGCCTGTACGGCGAGCTGCACCGCTTCATTCCCGTGCTCGCGCACTACCGCGGCTTCAGGATCGCCGAGCTTCCCGTCAATCACCGGCCGCGCGAGCACGGCCGCTCGCGGTACGGGATCGAGCGCTATCTGCGCGGGTTTCTCGACTTGCTGACCGTCTCGTTCATCGGGCGGTACCGCCACCGGCCGCTGCATCTGTTCGGCGGGCTCGGGCTGATCCTCGGATTGTTCGGGTCAGCGATCCTGATCTACCTGACCGTCCTCAAGGCGCTCGGCCATGCCATCGGGCACCGGCCGCTGCTCATGCTCGGAGTGCTGCTCGTCGTCATCGGCCTGCAGTTCTTCTCGCTCGGATTGATCAGCGAGATGATCACGAGCCATCACGAGGAGCGTGCCGGGGAACGCGAGCGGGCCGAATTGCTCGTGGACGAAGTCCTCTCCTAGGTGACTCAAGTCCACGGGCGCCGGGGCGCCGCCCCGTGAAGGTTTGCTACTTCGGCACCTACGAGCGGGCGTATCCACGGAACGCACAGGTGATGGCGTGCTTGCGGCGTGCCGGCGTCGACGTCGTCGAAGAGCACGTCCCCGTGTGGGACGACCTGCGTGAGGGGTGGAGCGCCGGCCCGGGCCGGCTGCTCAGGCTCGTTGCCGCCGAGGGGAAGCTCCTCACCAGGAGCGCACAGGGTGCCGACGCCCTCGTGGTCGGCTATCCGGGGCACCTCGACCTGACCGCCGCCCGGCGCGCGGCGCGCGGCGCGCCGATCGTCTTCAACCCGCTCGTCTCGCTCACCGACACGCTCGTCTCGGACCGTCGCCGCTTCCGGCCCCGCTCACTCGCCGCGCGAGCGCTCGAGGCAGTCGACCGTCACGCGTTCCGGGCCGCGGACCTCGTCGTCGCCGACACCGAAGCCCACGCTCGCTTCCTGGCCGACCTCGCCGGCCTCGGGGTCGTCGAGGTGTGCTTCGTCGGCGCGGAGGACCGACTCTTCCGTCCCGGGTGGGAACCGTCCGAGCCGTTCACGGCCCTCTTCGTCGGCAAGTTGATCCCGCTGCAGGGGATCGAGACCATCTTCGCCGCCGCGCGGCTCGCGCCCGAGATCGGCTTTCGAGTGGTCGGCAGCGGGCAGCTCGCGCCGCTGCTCGCCGTCAAGCCCGCCAACGTCGAGCACGTGCCCTGGCTCGAGTACGAGCTGCTGCCGGGCGAGCTTCGCCGCGCAGGCTGCGCCCTCGGGATCTTCGGGACGGGGGCCAAGACCCAGCGGGTGATCCCGAACAAGGCATTCCAGGCCCTCGCATGCGGGACTCCGCTCGTCACCGCGGACACGCCGGCCGCGCGTGAGCTGCTCACCGACGGGCAGAGCGCGCTCCTCCTTCCGGCAGGCGACCCGCAAGGACTCGCCAACGCGGTCAGAAGGCTCGCGAACGACGCGGAGCTCGCGCGCCGGATCGGCGGAGGCGGCCGCAAGGCGTACGAGCAAAAGGCGAGCGAGGACGTGCTCGGGCAGCGCTGGCGGCGGATCATCGAGCGACTGATATGAGCCGTTCGCGATTCGTGCCGACTCCCCGCGCGCTCGTCGCCGTGGGGGTCTGCGCGTACGCGGCGGGGTTCGCCGCGCTCTCAGTCCTGCGGCACGACGCGTTCTTCACGGGGCGGTTCGACCTCGGGAACATGGTGCAGGCGGTCTGGTCGACCGCCCACGGTCACCCGCTGCAAATGACAAGCCTGCACGGAGAGCAGATCTCGCGCCTCGCCGCGCACGTCGACCCGATTCTCGTCCTCTTCGCGCCGCTGTGGTGGCTCTGGCCCAGCCCGGATCTGCTGCTGGTCACGCAGGCCGTCGCCGTCGCGCTCGGGGCTGTCCCCGTCTTCCTTCTGGCACGCAAGCACCTCACCTCGGCACGCGCGGGGCTCGGCTTCGCGCTCACCTATCTCCTCTACCCGGCGACCGGATGGCTCACGCTGAACGAGTTTCATCCGGTCGCCCTCGCCACGCCGTTGCTGCTGTTCGCGTTCTGGTACCTCGACGAGGACCGCCTTCTCCCTTTTGCCTTGTTCGCGGTCGCGGCCTCGGCCTGCAAGGAAGAGATCGCGCTCGTCGTCGCCGGGTTCGGCGTGTGGTACGCGTTCTCACATCGACGCGTTCGAGCCGGCGCGGTGATCGCGGGGGTCGGCCTGGCGTGGGCGGCCATCGCGATCGCGGTCGTCATCCCCCACTATCACGCCGGCGCGGAGTCGGACTTCTACGGCCGCTACAGCGAGGTCGGAGGCTCCGCCGCGGGAATCGTCAAGACGGCGGTGACGCACCCGATGCGAATCGTCCACGCCGCGACGGGCGCGCGCGACCTGCGCTTCCTCCTCGAGCTGCTCGCCCCGCTCGCGGCGCTCTGCCTGCTGGCGCCGCTCATCCTCGTCGCGGCACTTCCCGAGCTGGCGATCAACCTGCTCTCGTCGGCGACCACCCAGACGTCGATCCACTTCCACTACACCGCCGGCTTGATCCCGCCTCTCGTCATCGGCGCCGTCTTCGGCGCCAAGCGGCTTGGACGACACGCCGTGCCCGTCGCGATGCTCGTCGTGCTCGCCGCGCTCGCCGGCAACTACCTTCTCGGGCCGATCACCGGGTGGCGGCACGTTCCGGGTGGAGAACGCTTCCAGGCGACCGCTGCGCGGATCAGCGAGCACGACCGCATCTCGGCGCGCGCGCTGAAGCTCATACCCACGAACGCGGTCGTGAGCGCGACCAACACCCTGGGCGCTCACCTCTCGGCCCGGCGCCGCTTCCTCAGCTTCCCCTTCGTCCAGGACGCGACCTGGGTCGCCGCTGACGAGACTCAGCCCGGCTACGCGGACCGGTATGCGCCGATCCCGACCGCGGTCGCGCTCGCCGCCCTACGACGGAACCCGGAGTGGCGTCTCGTCTTCGAGGAGGACGGCATCCTCGTGTTCCGGCGCTCCCCCACCCAGTAGCGCGCTCACGGCGACGCCGAACACGCAGACGACGAGCAGGTCTCTGGCGAGAACAAGCCAGACGTAGCCGCCGAGGGCGAAGACGTCCGCGTAGTGGAAGAACCAGATCTGCGCGAGGACGAGCGCGGCCGCGGTGACAACCCACGCGGCCGGGCCGAGGAGCACGACGAGCGGGACGACCCACGCGAGGTACTGGGGGGAGAAGAACCGAGTGAACGCAAGGAACCCGGCGACAGCCGCCGCGAACGCATACGCCAGGCGCGCCGGATCGTCCCGCCGCCGGACGTAGAGCCACGCGACGAGCAGCACGACCCCGATCTGGGCCGCCGAGCTCAGCGCTGCCAACGCATCCGGAAGCGACCCGGTGAGCTCGTACGAGATCGCGTGTCCCGTGCGGTGCACCACGGTCGCGCTGTAGAGACCGAGCCGATCCGCGACGGCGAGCAGTGACCCGCCCAGGCTCTCGACCTGGAGACCGCGCTCGGCCTGCGCGCGGAAGCTCTGCGCCAGCCCGTGCGGTGCGAGCACCAGGAACGGCCCGACGACGACCGCGACCGAGAAGACGAAGGCGGCGCCCGCTCGGATGGCGCCCCTCCGGCCCATCGTGCGCCAGACGAACACGAGAGCGGGCGGAACGACCACCAGGGGATAGACCTTCGCGGCGAAGGCGAGCCCGAGCAGGGCGAACGACAGCGCGGGAAGACCCGCGACGAGAGACACGAGCGCGGCCAGCACGAGCAATGCGGGCCAGGCGTCGTACGTGTTGAGAGAGATCGGGCCGAGCGCTATCGGGGACAGCGCGAAGAGGGCAACACCAGCGTAAAGCCGGGCGCGCGACGCGCCGAGACGCGCGAGCAGCAACGCCACCAGGAACAGCGTCGCGATCCCGCACAGGGCCATCAGGACCTTGAACGCCGCGTTGTAGTGGCCCGGAGCCGCGGCCGGTGGCAGGAAGACCGCCAACGCTCCCGGCGGGTACTCCATGAAGAAGTCGCGATACGGCACGCGTCCGTCGAAGACCGCGTCGGCGAAGCCCTGGTAGAGGTGAACGTCGCGGTAGCGCTCGGCCCGGAAAAGCCCTCCGTCAGGCACGGCGCAGGCTGCGACGTAGACGGGTGTCGCCGCAGCCGCCGCGCGCAGCGCGAGCGCAGTGCTACGGCTTCGGAACCTGGACGAAGCCGTCGCCCGGATTGTTCGGGGTCGTCGACTGCTGCGGCTGATAGTTGCCACTCGAGTAACCCGAGGAGGAGTAGTAGCCCCCGGACATGGCGTACTTGAGCGCGCGCGGGCGCCAGACGGGCGCCGTCTGTGCCACCGGGAACGCGGTGGGAAAGGGCGCGTAGTCCGCTGCCCGCGACATGAAGAGCTTCCAGATCGTCGCCGGGAACGTCGGCCCGGATACCTCGATGCCGTGGACCGAGCGCATCGGGATCTCGCCCTGCGGGTAGCCGATCCACACGGTCGCCTCGAGACTCGGCAGGAAGCCGCAGAACCACGCATCGGCGTAGTTGTCGGTCGTTCCGGTCTTGCCCGCGGACGTCCGGCCGAAGTAGGCGCCGACGCCGGTCCCGGACGTCATGTTCTCCTGCAGGATCCGGACGACCTCGGCCGCCACCCAGTCGGCGACCACCCGCTTGCGCTGGGCCTCACCCCAGTGCGCGTCCTTGTCGACCTGGCCGTTGGGCAGGATCACCTTCCGGATCGCCATCGGCTTCGAGTAGATCCCGCCGGCAGCCAGGGTCGCGTACACCGACGCCATGTCCAGCGGCGTGACGACCCGTGAGCCGAGACCCATCGAGGGGACGTAGGCGCCCTCGGGTGTCCGCAGATCTGTCTGAACCCCGAGCTTGTGGGCCATCGCGGCGATGTTCTCGGGCCCAACGTCGAGGGAGAGACGCGCGTACACGGTGTTATCCGAGCGCAACGTTCCCGACTCGATGGAGATTGCGCCGGCGTAGGTGTGGTCGTACGTCTGCGGGCACCAGGCGGTCGGCGGGTTCACGTAGCACGAGCCCAGGCCCGACGGGTCGTACTTGAAGGGCGCGGACAGGTACGTCGTCGACGGGCTGATCCCCTGGGAGATCGCGGTCGTGAGGACGATCGCCTTGAAGGTCGACCCGGGCTGCCGCCGCGCGGAGGAGGCGAAGTTCACCTGGTTCTTCGGGTTCCCCGGGCTGGCCTCGGTCATGGCGCGGATCGCGCCGCTGAGCGGATTGATCGAGACGATCGCCGCAGCCGGATCGGTCGAGTAGGGCAGCACGGTCTTGATCGCGTCGAGCGCGAAGCGCTGCAGGCGCGGGTCGATCGTCGTGTAGACCTTGAGGCCTCCCTCGCGGACCCGCTGGACGCCGTACTGCGCCTCGAGCTGGTTGCGCACGTAGTCGAAGAAGTAAGGCTCTCGGATGCGCGAGTAGAGCCGCCCGGCGCTGAGATGGAGATTACGGTCGGTGCGGGCCGACTCGTACTGGGCCTGCGTGATGTAGCCGTTCGAGAGCATGGCGCGGAGGACCTCGTCGCGACGGGCGATCGCATCCCTCGGGCGCTTGAACGGATCGAACAGGGTCGGCGCCTGTGGAAGCCCTGCGAGCAGGGCCGCCTCGGGCAGGGTCAGGTGCGACGCCCGCTTGGAGAAGTACGTCTGCGCCGCAGCCTCGATGCCGTACGCGCGGTTGCCGTAGAAGACCTGGTTGACGTAGCTCTCCAGGATCCAGTGCTTCGACTTCTCTCGCGCGAGCTTGATCGCAAGACACGCCTCCGTGGCTTTCCGCCCGAACGTCTGGGACGGCTTCTTGATGTACAGGTTGCGCGCGAGCTGCTGCGTGATCGTCGATCCCCCCTGCACGACGTGTCCTGCCTTGATGTCTGCGACGAGCGCGCGCACGATGCCGGGATAGTCGAGCGCGCCGTGCGACCAGAAGCGGCGGTCCTCGATAGCGACGGTCGCCTGGGGCACCCACTTGGTCATCGCGGCCAGGGCGACAGGCTGCCGGTTCTTCTCCGCCGGGATAGAGCCGAGCAGCGAGCCGTCGGCCGCGTAGACGAACGAGTTCTGTCCGACGTTGACGGGCCGCAGCGAGTTGAGGTCGCAGCTCGACATCCAGACCGCGGCGCCCGTGAAGCCGGCGATCACGAGCGCGAGCAGCGTCCCCAGGACGCCGATGGCGACCAGCCTGCCGAACCGCTGACGGCGGCTCAGTCGCCTCCGTCGCCGTTTGCGCCGGATCGCGGCGGCCAGATCCTGGTCGCGCCCCGAACGCGGGCTCGCTCCCCGGGAAGGGCTCATGCGAAGACGCCGTCCGCCCGCAGCGCCGCGTGTGCGCGCAGGCGGAGGTCGTGCTCGAGCCGCTCTGCGGCGGGCTCGTCGGCAGCGGCGGCGCGAATCACGACCGTCGCAGCGCCGGCGAGGGCGGTGACGAAGACGTCGGCGTCGCCGGCGACGCTGCGGAGCCGGTCAACGACCGCGCCGAGATCCTGATCGAGCGGAACCTGAAGAGTGATTTCGGCGACCTTCTCTCGGCTTCGAATCGTGGAGTTCTGGATGGTATCCGAGGCCAGTTTCTCGTTCGGGATCACGAGCCGTTCGCCGTTGTCGGTCCGGACAAAGGTGTAGATCAGCCCGATCTCCTCGACGACGCCGGGCGTATCCTCGATCACCACCGCATCGCCCAGGCGGACGGGCTGCGTGAAGGCGATGAGGAGCCCCGCGGCGAAGTTGCCCAGCGTTCGCTGCGAAGCGAAGCCGACCACGATGCCGATCACGGCCGACGACGCCAGCAGGCCACCCGCGACGGCCCTGACCTGTGGGATCACCAGCAGCGCCGAGAGGAGGCCCGTGAAGACGATGGCGGTGGTGACGCTGCGGCGGAGAACCCGGTAGCGAGTAATCGCCTCGGGCGCGAGCTGCCGTCGCGCGATTGCACGGTCGGCAAGGCGCGCCACGATGATCGTGACGGCCAGGACGACTGCTACGACGACGAGCCGGTGCCAGAAAAGCATGCGCCTCTATTCGACGGGCGGCGCGTCCTCCTGCGAATCCCCGCTTGGAACGGAGGGCTCCTCGCCGTCAACGAGCGCGTCGAGCTCGAAGGCGTCGACCTCACAGCGGCACGGGCTTCCGACCCGCGAAGCCCTCGTCCGTTCCGTGCCAGAAGCCGATCTCGTCCTCGCCGAGCTTCCAGCAGAGGAGCACGACCTCGTCGCCGCGAAGTGCCGGGAAGTCGATGAGCCCATCCTCGAGGGACTTCACCTGTGCGCCAGCGGCGTCGATCTCCTCGGCGCAGCGCGCGATCGCGTCTGCTTCGCTCTGAATCCGCTCGCCCAGCTCGCGCAGATCGCTCGGCACCAGGTCGCCGCCGTTGCCTGCGATCCTCGTCACCAGCTGCCGCTGGCGCGACTGCGCCTCGGCGAGCCGACGATGGTGAGCAACCATCCGCTCGACGATCGGCCGCAGCGTGTCGAGCGTGGCGTTCGCCTCCTCGAGCGTGAAGGTGCGCTCCATCGCGGGACTATCATCCTCACGCCGTGCGCGTGGGTCAAAGGCATGACAGCAGACCCGCGCTCGGAACATTCGCCTGGAGTCGCGCGGCAATCTGGGTCGGGGCGATCTTCGCCTTCTTCTTCTTCGAGCCGAATCGAAACCCCAACGCGGGCCGCTGGGACACGGCGCGGCTTCACGACCTCGGCTACTTCACCGACATCTGGGCTCGGTGGGACAGCGACTTTTTCATTCGCATCGCGCAGCACGGCTACGACGGCGCCTCGGCGGCCTTCAATCCCCTGTACCCCGCGCTCGTGGCCGTCCTCGGGCGCGTGTTCTTCGGTCACTACGTACTCGCCGGCCTGGTCGTGTCACTGCTCGCAACTGCCGGCTGCTTCGTCCTTCTCGACCGGCTAGCGACCGAGCGGCTCGGAGTGGAGGGCGCTCGCCGCGCGGTCCTCTACTTCGCGGTCTTCCCGATGACGCTCTTCCTCCAGGCCGTGTACAGCGAGTCGCTCTTCCTGCTCCTCGTGCTATCGGCGTTCTCCTTCGCCGAGCAGAAGCGCTTCGCGCCGGCCGGGCTCGCGGTGGGACTGGCGATCCTGACGCGATCAGCGGGGCTGGCACTTCTCCCGGCCCTGGGACTCCTGGCCTGGAGAGAGCGTGACCGGCTGCGGTCGCTCGGCGGAGTCGCGCTGGCGCTTCCGGTCGCGGCGGTCTATCCACTCGTCCTCTGGCAGCAGGTCGGCGATCCCCTGGCGTTCCGGGACGCGCAGGATCGCTGGCACCGCCACCTCTCGCACACGGGCCCGCTCGGTGGCCTGTGGGACGGGCTCGTCGGGGGCTGGCGCGGGCTCGAGCAGTTCGTGGTCGGACACGGCACGCACGTCTCCGGCGTCAGCCCGATGCATGCCGCGGCCGAGAACGTGCAAACGCTTGCGTTCCTGATCCTCTTCGTGGTGCTGACCGTCATGGTCTGGCGCTGGTTCGGCGCGGCGTACGGCCTGTTCGCCGCGGTGAGCCTCGCGATCCCCTTGAGCTATCCGAGCTCGCGCTGGCCTCTGCTCTCGCTGCCGCGTTTCGGCCTCGTCGTCTTTCCGTTCTTCTTCGCGCTCGCCGCGCTGACGGCGGGCCGGCCCCGGGCGCACAACGCGGTCGTCGCTTGCAGCGCCCTCTTCCTCGGGATCGCCGTCGCCCAGTGGGCACTCTGGCAGTGGGTCGCATGAGAGCCGCCGAGCTCGACGCGGTGCTCGTCGACGCCTACGGCACGGTGATGACGCTCGCCGATCCGGTACCCGCACTCGTCGGCGTGCTCGACGCGCACGGCACGCCGCGGCCGGCGGCGGTCGTACGCGCGGGCGTGGAAGCCGAGATCGTCTACTACGCGCCCCGAGCCTCGGAGGGCCATGACACTGCGAGCCTTCTCCGGTTGCAGCGGGACTGCGCGGCGGTCTTCCTCGAAGCGGTCGACGTGCCGCTCGACCCCGGAGCGTTCGCGCCGGCGTACGTCGGCGCGCTCCGCTTCGAGCAGCTCCCGGGCGTTTCCGCCTCGCTCAACCGGGCGCGGGGGCTCGGGCTCGGGCTCGGGGTGGTCGCGAACTGGGACCTGACCCTGAGCGAGCGGCTCGCGGAAGTCGGCCTGGCGCACTTCTTCCCCTGTGTCGTCCACGCCGCGGGCAAGCCCGCTCCCGACGGCCTGCTACGCGCGGCAGTGGAGCTCGGGGTGGCCCCGGAGCGCGCCTTGTACATCGGCGATACCGAGAGCGACCGGGTGGCCGCGAGCGCCGCGGGTGTTCATTTTGCGCCTGCTCCTCTGCCGGCGGCGCTCTCAGCACTCACATGAGGCCCGCTCTCGCAGCCTGGACGGCGTTCGTCCTCGCGTTCGCGAGCCTCAGCTACGCGCTCCGCTTCACCGGAGGAAAACCGGCGAAGGACGTCCTCTACAAGTGGTCGACGGTCGGAGCGAATCTCGTCCAGTTCGCGATCATCGCGGCGATCGTCTACGGGATCGCCGGCCTCGGCGATCGCCGCAGGCTCTTGGCCTTGCGACGGCCGACGTCCTGGAAGACAGCGATCGGCATCGGCAGCGCGATCGGCGTCGGGATGATCGTGCTCACGGAGCTCCTCGGGCCGGTCCTGCATCCGGGGCGGGAGCAGGGCATCACGCCCGACACGTGGCAGCCGAACCACGCCGCCGCCTACGTCGCCAACAGTCTCGTCATCGCGGTCGTCGCGCCGATCGTCGAGGAGCTGACCTTCCGGGGGCTGGGCTACTCGCTCCTCGTGCGCTACGGGAAGTGGACCGCGATCCTGCTCGTCGGGCTGGCCTTCGGCGCCGCGCACGGGCTCCTCCAGGCGTTCCCCCTCCTCGCGGCTTTCGGCGCCGGGCTCGCATATCTGCGGAGCCGCACCGACAGCGTCTTCCCCGGAATGCTCGTGCACGGGATCTTCAACACCGTCGCACTCGTCGCTGCCGTCTGGGGCGCGCCTCAGCCCGGGAGTATCCTGCGCGCGTGCGTCGGCCTCCTGTCTGCGCTGCCGCAGCTCTGACGGTCGCGTGCCTCTCGCTCGTCGTGCTCGCCGCGGGATGCGGCCCGACGACCGCACGGCCGGTTCCCTACACCGACTTGACCCGACAGGTGGGCTCGCTCGAGTTCGCGCGGATCACGATCTCGCTGTGCAAGGACCGGAACAAGCTCGTGAAGATTCTCGAGCGCAACAACCCGGGCAGGGCGATCCGGCTGCCTCCGATCAACTTCTCGAGGCGCGTCGCCTATTTGATCGCGGCCGGCCCGCGATCCAGCACCGGCTACGGCCTGCGCATCGTGCGCGTCAGCGACCAGGGCGGCAGCATCCTGATCGTCGTGCACGAGCGCACTCCCGGGCTCGGCGATCCGGTGACGGCGCGCGTGACGTATCCGTTTCGACTCATCACGCTCCCGCGCGGGAGCAAACCCGTCAAGCTGAAGTGGCCCGGGCGACCGTGACTGACGATCCTCTCATCCGCCAGCTTCGCCAGCAGATCTCCGACACGGATCGGGCGATCGTCGACGCGATCAACGCGCGGCTGCGCCTCGTCGCGCAGCTCAAGCGATACAAGGAGTCGCGAGGGATCGGCTTCCTCGATCCCGAGCGCGAGGAGTGGATGCTCCAGTACCTGCAGCGGGCGAACCGCGGGCCGCTCTCGCGAGACGGGCTCGGCGAGCTGTTCGAGGGAGTGCTCGACCTGACGAAGCGCGAGGTCGCGCGCGGCGAAGAACGCTAGACATCACGCATGCGGCGAGAATGGCCGGACGTTAGCGCGAGCGAAGCGCGGCGCTAACGGAAGGCCGGATTCACGCGGGTGGGGACGCGAAGCGCCACCGCCCGCGGACCACTCCGTTTGCCTACCTCGAGCCGACCGGAAGTGCGCGGGCTTGCCCGCGCACGTTGTCCGCGAAGCGGCGTACCTCTTCCCGCGGAAAAGCAAAGCTTTTCCGCGGATTCACTCGTCTTCAGGCTCGACGGCGAACTCGTCCGGGGAGACCTCGTCGAGGAAGCGCTTGAACTCGGAGACCTTGGACTCGATCTCCTCCTCGGTCACCTCGTCGCCCTCGAACTCGATCGCGGATTCCTCGATCACGTCGTCGGCGGCGAAGATCGGCGCGTCCGCGCGAATCGCCAGGGCGATGGCGTCGGAAGGGCGCGAGTCGACCTCGATCTCGGAGCCGTCCAGCTGAACCGTGATTTGCGCGTAGAAGGTGTTCTCGCGTAGCTCGGTAACGGTGATGCGCGTCACCTGCGCGCCGAGTTGCTCGAGCATGTCGGTCACGAGGTCGTGCGTCATCGGTCGCGGGGTCGTCGCGCTCTGCAGTTTCATGAGGATCGCCGCCGCCTCGGGATGGCCGATCCAGATCGGCAGGAACCGGTTGCCGTCGGCGGTCTTCAAGAGGACGATCGGCTGCTTGCCGACGAGATCGAAGCTCACGCCGTAGATCTGCATCTCCTGCATGGCCCGACCTGATGGTAGCTCAGGGGTCGTGGGGCGAAACCTCTGCAAGCGGCACCAGAATGAGCTCGCCGTCGTCGAGGTCTTCGAGCTCCGCGTGCCCGTCGGGAACGCCCATCGGATCGAGCCCACGGAGCACGTAGGGTCGGTCCTTGTAGATCACGAGGTCGCCGATCGTCATCGAGCAGGTCGAGCAGGAAGCGCCGTTTCTGACATCGGCTCGCGGCGGTCGCGAGGTGATCCCTAGAGCGAGCTACGCCGGGTCAGGGCCCTTGAGGCGCCACTCCGCGACGTCGCGGATGCTGACGATGCCGACGGCTCGCTCACCGGCGACGACGGGGATGTGGCGAAATCCACGTTCGACCATCGTCTCCCCGGCTTCCTCGACGGAGGCTTCCTCGGTCATCGTCACGGGATCGGGTGTCATCCACTCCCGCACGCGCGCCTCGCTCGAATGCACGCGCCCGGCGACCGCCCGCATCAGGTCGCGCTCCGTGAAGATGCCGATCATCCGGCCGAAATCGGAGACGACGACCGCGCCGACGCCCTGGCCCGTCATCTTCTCGGCCGCCTCACCGATCGTGTCCTCGGGCGCGACAGTGAGGACGTCCCTGGTCATGACCTCGCCGAGCGTGGGCATGGCGCGAGCATAACGGCGCAGCCGCGAGTGGGCGATCGTGGACTCGAACCACGGACCTCCGCCTTATCAGAGCGGCGCTCTAACCAACTGAGCTAATCGCCCGGTCGGCGGGCAGTCTAGCCGCGCTAGTGAAGCGACCGCGTGCGCTCGACGTAGTCCTCGACCACGCGGAGGAACGCGCCGTCGCTCGCGAGCTCGAGCAGCCTGTGCTTGGACTCCTCGTCGAGATCGTCGTCACCCATGAGTGCGGCGAGGAATGGCTCGAGCCGCCCGTCGCGGGAGAGTGCTGCCATCTGCAAGAGAATGGCCCGCGCTTCGGCGTCCTGTGAGATCGCCTCGAGCGACTCCAGGTCGTGAGTCCACAGCTCCAGCATCGCCACGGCTCAACGCCGGTCGGGCGCAGCAGGATACGGCGGCTCAGCGGGCGGCGTTCTCGAGCGCTTCGACGAGCTCCTCGAGCTCGGTCTCGTCCGCGAACGGAATCTCGAGCCGGGACGCCGCGACACGTGTGGAGAACCCGGTGATGCGGTCCGCCGCAGCCTTCGCCCGGGCGGCGAGCGCCGGGTCGACCCTGGAGCCTGTCTGCCGGCGCTGCTTCGTCTTCGCCCCAGCCCAGCGTGCGGCCCGCTCGGCGGCTCGCACCGACATTCCCTTCTGGACGATCTTCCGCGCGAGCGCCCGGCGGCCCTCGTGGTCCGGGACGGCGAGCACGGCGCGCGCGTGCCCCTCGCTGAGCTGGCCGCGCTCCACCATCTTCAGAACGTCTTCCGGCAGCTCCAGCAAGCGGACACGGTTCGAGACCGCGGGCTTGGACTTGCCGACACGCTCCGCGAGCTCCCCCAGCGAGAGCCCGAACTCGTCCATCACGACCGCGAAAGCGCGCGCTTCCTCGACCGGGGAAAGATCTTCACGCGCGACGTTCTCGACCAGGCCGAGAAGGAGCGTCTCGCGGTCGTCGACGTCCCGCACGACGGCCGGGACGGCGGCGACCTTCGCGTCTCGCGCCGCTCGCCAGCGCCGCTCGCCTGCGATCAGCTCGTAGCCGCCGGCGGCACGCGGCCGGACGAGCACCGGCTGCACGACCCCCTGTGCGCGCACGGACTCGGCCAGGCCGGCGCCCGCCTCGGAGTCGAACCGCCTTCGCGGCTGGCGCGGGTTCGGGTGGATCGCGTCGACCGGGATCTCGGTGAGCTCGGTCGGGCCGGCGCCGCCCAGCAAGACCTCGAGGCCACGGCCGAGACCGCGTCGTTCAGGAACGCTCGACAAGCTCCATCGCCACCTTCCAGTAGGCGTCGGCGCCGCGGGAGCGGCGGTCGTACGCGATCGCGGGGAGACCGTGGCTCGGCGCCTCGGCCAGGCGGACCGAGCGCGGCACGGATGTCTTGAAGACGAGGTCGCCGAAGTGCCGGCGCACCTCGGCCTCCACCTCGGCCGAGAGCCTCGTCCGGCCGTCGACCATCGTCAGAAGGACGCCACCCACCGCGAGCCGCGGGTTCAGCCGTGCCTTGACGAGATTGATCGACTGCACGAGCTGCGACAGGCCTTCGAGGGCGTAGTACTCCGCCTGCACGGGGATCAACACGCGGTCTGCCGCAGCCAGTGCGTTCACGGTCAGCGGCCCGAACGTCGGCGGGCAGTCGAGGAACACGTACGAGTACTGGTCGGCACCGGACGCGAGCGCGTGGCGGAGGTACGTCTCGCCGTCGCTCAGCCTCGTGAGCTCGACCGTAGCGCCCGCGAGCTCCGGCCGGGCGGGAATGAGATGGAGGTTCGGGAACCGCGTCGGCTTGGCGAGCTCGCGTAGCGGCGCGCCGTCGAGGAGGTCGTAGGTCGACGTCCCGTTCGCGCGCTCCCCGAGCCCCGAGGTCGCGTTCGCCTGGGGATCGAGGTCGATCACGAGCGCGCGCTCCCCTGCCTCCGCCAGGCAGGCGGCGAGATTGATCGCGGTCGTCGTCTTGCCCACGCCACCCTTTTGGTTCGCGAGCGCGTAAACCCTCGTCACGCAGCCAGGGTACTCAGGCCAACGGACGCTTCCGTGCCACGCCCACGCGGCGGGGAAAACCGTCCGGGGTCGGCTCCACCTTGCGGAGGACGGCGATGCCGTCGCGAAGATCGTCGAGCTCTCCGCCAAGCCTTCGGGCGACTCGTGCCAGCACGTCCGTGTCAGCTGTCGGGCCGAGCCAGAGAACCGCAGCGCCGCCTTCGCGCACGAGGGGTAGGCACCACTCCGCGGCGACCGGCGGCGGCGCGAGCGCTTTGGCGACGGCGACGCCGTGCGCCTCGATCTCCTGCTCCTCGGCCCGGCCCCGAACGACCGTCGCGTTCGCAGGTGCCCAGGCCCGCAGGAACTCGCACTTTCTGCCGTTGGACTCGAGCAGCGTCACATCGCGGGCGGGCAAGGAGACCGCGAGCGGGATGCCGGGCGCCCCGCCCCCCGAGCCGACGTCGACGATCGAGCCGCTGAAGCCCCTGACGAGCTCCACCGCTCGCAGCGAGTCCTCGAGCAGCATCCGACGCGCCTCTTCGATGTCCGCGATCGCCGTCAGCCCGGGCGTCGCCACGACGGCGGCGAGCCACCGCCCGAGCCGTTCGTCCGGAGTATCGAGCGTCACACGGGAACAACGGCGACGCTGCGATTCGGCTCGGTGCCCTCGCTCGTCGTCTCGACCCCGTCGAACTCCTTCAGCCGGATGTGCACGACCTTGCGCTCGACGGCGGTCATCGGCTCTAGCACGACCCTCTCTCCCGTCGACACTGCCCGCTCGGCCGAACGCACCGCGAGCGCCTCGAGTGACGTCCGCCGCCGCGCGCGATACCCCGCAGCGTCCACGACGATCTCCTTCCGATCCTCGGCGTGGCGCCGGAACATGATCGCGTTCGCCAGATACTGAACCGCGTCGATCGTCTGGCCGTGCCGGCCGATGAGCATGCCGAGGTTGGACCCGACACACGAGAGCGTGATCGACTCGGCGTCCTCGTGAACGTCGATCCTCGCGCTCAAGCCGATCGCCTCGACGACGTGCTCCACCAGGTCGCGCGCGGCGGCCGCGAGCTCGGTCTCGTCGGCGCTCGGATGATCCTGTCGCTCGACTTCCTCTGCGGTTGTCGTCGCAATGACGCGCGCCGGCGAATATCCGACTCCGAGGAGGCCGCGCTCCCCTTCGGTGACGACCTGGAAGCTCACCGCCGACTTGTCGAGGCCGGGGTGCTGCTTCTCCAGCTCCCTCAGGGCCGCCCACTTGGCCTCACCGACCGTCTCGCCGGTCGCCTCGACCTGGAGCTCCATCAGCGCCTGGCCTTCTTCTTCCGCTTCACACGCCGGGGCTGGCCCGCAGGCTTGGGCGCCGGCGCCTTGTCGGCAGAGCTCTCAGCGTCCGCCTGCTGCTCCTTCGGGGGAGTTCGCGACGAGCGCCGGGGGCCGGGCGGCGGGGCGGCGATCTTCGGGATCAGCCGACGGGTGATCAGGCCTTGCCCGACCGTCCAGAGGTTGGTCGTCATCCAGTAGAGGACGAGCCCCGTCGGGAAGTGGACGATGAACGGGATGAACGCGAACGGGAGGACCATCATCAGCACGCGCTGTGACTGCTGCATCGTCCCGGACATGAAGTAGGTGGACGAAAGCTGGCTGGCCACGTAGACGACGATCAGGACCCACCCGGACCAGTGGGCGCTCGCCTTGTCCGCGATGCTCGGAACGAAGTGGAGCCACGAGAGGTCCCCGGGCGGCGGATGCTTGGCGAAGTGCCGCAGCGTGTAGAAAAGCCCGATGAAGACCGGTAACTGCGCCAACAGCGGCAGGCAAGACGCAGCCGGATTGATGTTGTTCTCCTTGTAGAACTTCATCAGCTCTTCGTTGAGCTTCTGCCGGTCGCCCTTGTACTTGCGCTGGATCTCCTTCATCTGGGGGGCGTGGGCCTGCATGTTCTGCATCGAGTGGATCTGCTTGACGGTCAGCGGGACCAGCAGCATCCGCACGATCAGCGTCAGGCCGACGATCGCCCACGCCCAGGGGAGGCCGACCGAGTGGAGCCCGTTGAGGATGTGCCGGAGCAGGTCCTCCAGCGGCGTGAGGATGCTGGCGACGATCACGAGAACACCCGCTGGTCACGTGCGTGGTCGACGCCGCCGCGGCTCCATGGATTGCACCGGAGGAGTCGCCACACAGCGAGCACCGTGCCCTTGAACAGCCCGAACTCCTTGTAGGCCTCGATTGCGTACTCCGAGCACGACGGGTGGTACTTGCACTGACCACCGAGGAACGGCCCAAGCGTCAAGCGGTACGCCCAGACGGCGGCGACCCCGAGGTACCTCACGCGGCAGCCTTCTGCAGGACCTCGTCCACCCGCTCTCCAAGCCAGTCGAAGCCGTTCGCCTCGACCGCCTCAGGAAGCCCGGGCTTGACGATCAGGACATAGTCGCGCCCGGAGGGGACTTCCTCGAGCCTGCCGCGCCAGACCTCGCGAAGCTGCCGCTTGATCTTGTTCCTGGCAACGGCGTTCCCGGCCGCCTTCGGCACCGCCAGGCCGAGCCGCGCCTCTTCGGGCTCGTCCTCCCGCTCGAACCAGTACAGGACGAGGAAACGCGTGGAGGTCGACCGGCCTTGCCGGTAGACGGCGTCGAAGTCTCGCGAGCGAGACAGCCGATGTCGTCGCTGCACGGCGCCTACGCCGACAGACGCTTCCGGCCCCTCGCGCGGCGACGCTTGAGAATCGCGCGGCCACCCCGCGTCGCCATCCGGGCACGGAAGCCGTGCTTCCGCTTCCGCCGGCGCACGTTGGGCTGGTAGGTCCGTTTCACGAGATCGAAGAAAGAGGCGATTTGCCTCGAAGAGGCAGCGTGGAACGGCCAGTATAGAGGAGCGCCGGTACACAGAGTTGTCCACAGCCCGCGAGGGGAGAAGTGCCTCCAAATGTGACGAACCGTCACGCTTCCTCCACAGGTGTGGAGATCCATGTGGAGTCAGGAAAATCCCTGCAAAAGTGGCGATTTTCATCCCCAGTTTCCACTCGTTGTGACCCCGTGAGGACGCTGCTATGCTCGCCCCTTCCCCGAGACGCGAGAGGAACCGAAACGCGGCGTGGAGCGCCCAATTGAGCTGACTGCAGAGAGCTTGTGGATCGAGGTTGCGGGTCGGCTCAGGGGGGCCCTGAACGAGACCACGTACAGAACGTGGTTCGCCGAGGCGGAGGGAACCGACCTCTCGGACGACGCCTTCGTCCTCGGGGTTCCGAACGACTTCACCCGCGAGTGGATCGAGGGTCATTTCCTCGGACTGATCGGAGCGGCCGTTCGGGACGTCACCGGCCAGGAGCGGCGAATCGCACTGTCCGTGACGGAGCGCGCCCCGGCGACTGCTCCGGTACCGGCCGAGGTGCGGAAACGAGGCAACGGCGCCGGCGACTCGGGAATGAACCCGAAGTACACCTTCGACCTGTTCGTCATCGGCTCCTCGAACCGTTTCGCGCACGCCGCAGCGCTCGCGGTCGCGGAGGCACCGGCGCAGGCCTACAACCCCCTGTTCATCTACGGCGGCACGGGACTCGGGAAGACGCACCTGATGCAGGCGATCGCCCAGTACGTCGGCGAGCACTCGAGCGACCTGTCCGTCCGCTACGTCACGAGCGAGACGTTCATGAACGACTTCATCAACTCGCTACGGGACAAGCGCATCGAGGGCTTCAAGCAGCGATACAGGACGTACGACCTGCTGCTCGTGGACGACGTGCAGTTCTTCGAGCACAAGGAACGGATCCAGGAGGAATTCTTCCACACGTTCAACTCCCTGTACGAAGCCGGCTCGCAGATCGTCATGTCCTCGGATCGGCCGCCCCGTGAAATCGCGACGCTCGAGGAACGCCTCCGGTCGCGCTTCGAGTGGGGCCTGATCACCGACGTCCAACCGCCGGATCTCGAGACGCGTATCGCGATCCTGCGGAAGAAAGTGAAGACGGACGGAATCCAGGTGGCGGATCCGCAAGTGCTTTCGTTCATCGCATCCCGGATCTCCACCAACATCCGGGAGCTCGAAGGAGCGCTGACGCGGGTCGTGGCGTTCTCCTCGCTCACCGGGCGGGCTCTCTCCGTGGAGCTTGCGGAGGACGTCCTCAAGGACGTGTTCCCCCAGGGAGAGGCGGCCGAGGTCTCGATCCGCCGGATCCAGGAGCTCGTCTCAGAGCGCTTCCAGCTGTCCATGGACGAGCTCTGCGGCGACAAGCGGTCTCAGAGCATCGTCTACCCGCGCCAGGTCGCCATGTACCTCTCCCGCGAGCTGACGGACTCGTCGCTACCGAAGATCGGCAAGGAGTTCGGGGGACGCGACCACACGACCGTCATCCATGCGACCTCCAAGATCGCGCGCCTCATTCGTGAGGACAGGTCTGTCTACAACCTTGTGCAGGAATTGACCGCACGTGTGAAACAAGTCCGGTGACAGCTCGAGCTTGTTGATGCAGCCACTCTCTCCACCGTCTCCATACCCTGCGAGAATGGCTCGACCAGGGGCATGCGGCCCGTCATCCACGGTGTGCACACCCCCTATGACTACGACGAGGTTTTTATAAATGATGGAAACCAACACCATTGTGGGGACGGGGATGAAGGTCGTCTGTCAGCGAGAGGAGCTCAGCCAGAAGCTTGGCATCGTCGCCAGAGCAGTGTCGACCCGTGCAAGCGTCCAGATTCTCTCCGGCGTTCTTCTCCGGGCCGAGGCCGGCCGCCTGCACCTCGCGGCCACGGACATGGAGCTGTCCCTGCGTTCGTCGCTCGAGGCGCAGGTCGAGGGAGACGGCGCCGTGGTCGTCCCGGGCCGGCTTCTCGTCGACCTGGTGCGCCTCCTGCCCGAGAGCGAGGTGACGATCGAGCATCAGGCGGAGGAGAGCGTGCTGCGCGTGACCTGCGGCTCATCCTCGTCGTCGTTGCACACGTACGCTGCCGAGGACTTCCCGCGGCTGCCCGATCTCGACGCCCTGGGGACGTTCACCGTCGACCGCGAGTCGCTGCTCGACACCGTTTCGCGGGTTGCGCGCTCGGCTTCACGCGACGAGTCCCGGCCGGTGCTGACCGGCATCCTCGTTCGCTTCGAGACCGGGAAGCTCGTGATGGCGGCGACCGACTCGTATCGCTTGGCCGTGAAGGAGACGGAGCTCCAGGGCGTTGCTCCGGAGCTGGAAGCGATCATCCCGGCGCGCGCGCTGGGTGAGCTCGCCCGGATCGCGCAGGACGGTGATTCGATCGAGCTCGGTGTGCACGAGAACCAGGTCGTGTTTGCCGCAGACGACGTCTGGCTCACGACGCGGCGCATCGACGGGCAGTTCCCGAACTACAAGCAGTTGCTGCCCGAGAGCTTCGAGCACGAGGTCACGCTTCCTCGGGGCGAGATCCTCGACGTCGTCCGGCGCGTCGGCGTGATGGTGCAGCGGACGTCCCCGATCCAGCTGCGTTTCGCCGAGGGCGAGCTGACCGTGTTCGCGCGGACCCAGGACGTCGGCGAGGCGAAGGAGTCGCTGCCCGTGCAGTTCTCGGGTGAGCCGCTGGACATCGGCTTCAACGCGGAGTTTCTGCGCGAGGGCATCGAGTCGATCGGTGCGGACGACATCAGGCTGAGGCTCATCTCTCCGCTCCGGCCGGCGGTGATCGACGGGGGCGAGGACGACCCGACGTACCTGATCATGCCGATCCGGTTGCCCGGGTAGAAATGGCCGCGCCCGGCGACGTCGGTGACGAGGCGATTGGAAGGCAGACGGCCGCGGGGGCAGAGCGCTGCACAGCCTCTGTGGTGGGCGTCGCAAGGCGACGCCTCCGGCCCGGCTAGCGCCCGGAACGGGCCGACCTGATCGTCACGACGGTCTCGCTCCGCAGCATCCGCTCGTACGCGCGGCTCGACCTCGACCTCGAGCCCGGGCTGGTGCTCGTGGTCGGGCCGAACGGCGCGGGGAAGACGAACCTGCTGGAGTCGCTGCACGTGGGGACGCAGGGCTTCTCGCCCCGCACCCGGGCAGACGCGCAGCTCGTCCGGTTCGGCACGGACGCGGGCCGGATCGCGCTCCGCGGCCGTCGGGGCGAAACCGCGGCCGAGGTCGAGGTCACAGTGCGGGTTGGCGAGGGGAAGCGGGCGAAGCTCAACGGCGCAAGCCTGCGGGCGGCCGAACAGCTTCGCCACGAGCTCGCAACGCTCGTGTTCACTCCCGATCGTCTCGCGGTCGTCAAGAGCGGCCCGGCCGTTCGCCGGGCCTATTTCGACCGCACCCTTGGGCGGCTGGCTCCGGCTCGCGCGATGCTGCCCGCCGAGTACGGGGCGGCGCTCGCGCAGCGGAACGCCGCGCTCCGCCGGATCGCCGCGGGGTACTCCTCTCGCGCGGCGCTCGAGCCGTGGACCGAGCAGCTGGCGGAACTCGGCCGCAGGCTCGTGGAGGCGAGGAACGAGGTCATCGCCGCGCTCGCGCCGGGCTTTGCCGAGCGCGCCGGGGAGCTGGGCCTTCCGGCAGCGCGGATGAGCTACGAAGGCGAGCCGCCCACGGCGGCAGCGCTCGAGGAGCGCCTTGACCGGGACCTCGAGCGGGGCTCGACCGGCCTCGGCCCGCACCTCGACGACGTCCTCCTGACCAGCGGATCGCGGGATCTCCGTAGCTTCGGCTCCCAGGGAGAGCAGCGCCTCACCGTTCTCGCCCTGCTCCTGGCCGAGGCCGAGCTCGTCTCGGACCGCCGCGGCTTCGCTCCGCTCCTGCTGTTGGACGACGTCCTGTCGGAGCTCGACCCCTCCCGCCGGCTCGCTCTCGCGGAACGGATTCGAGGGACGGGTCAGACGCTGATCACGGCGACGCAAGCATCGTCGCTGCCGGTGGAGCCGGCTCAGCTGCTCGAGGTCTCGCCGGGGCTGGTGCGCGCGGCATGATCGAGCGCGTGGGCGGCGCGGTGCGGCGGGAGCTCGGCCGCTTCGGGCCCTCGAGCGGGCTCGAGCCCCTCGTGGAGCGCTGGGAGGAGGCGGTGGGCCCCGAGATCGCCCGGAACGCCTGGCCTGCGAGGCTCGGGCGCGACGGCACCCTCCACGTCCACGCGCAGGACTCGATCTGGGCGTTCGAGCTCACGAGCCGGGCCGACGAGATCCGCGCCCGGCTCGGCAGCATCGCTCCACCGCGGCTCGCGTTCTCACCGGGCCCGCTGCCGGACCTCGCGCAAGACGCCGTCGAGCCGTCCGGCGCACGCCCGATCGCCCCCTCCGAGAAGCACCTCGCCGAGGCGGAATCGCTGACGCGGGAGATCGCCGACTCGGAGCTTCGCAAAGTGGTCGAAAAGGCTGTTGCGGCCGGTCTTGCAAGGGCGGATAACGACCGCTCGTTCTGGTAGTATTCGGGGTGCCCGCAAGTGGCTAATTTGCAGGGCTTTTTTCATGGCTGAAGTGACCTACACCGCAAAGGACATCACGGTCCTCGAGGGCCTCGAGCCCGTGCGTCTGCGGCCGGGCATGTACATCGGTTCGACCGGGGCCCGCGGGCTCCACCATCTCGTCTACGAGGTCGTCGACAACAGCGTCGACGAGGCGCTCGCCGGACGGAACGACCGCATCGAGGCGACCCTCCATCCGGACAACTCGGTAACCGTCCGGGACTACGGCTCCGGCATCCCGGTGGACGTGATGGAGGATCAGGGCACGTCCGCACTGACGGTCGTCCTGACGAAGCTCCACGCCGGCGGCAAGTTCGGCGGCGAGGACGCGGCCTACAAGGTGTCGGGCGGCCTGCACGGAGTCGGCGTGTCGGTTGTGAACGCGCTGTCGGAGTGGCTGGTGGCCGAGGTGCGCCGCGACGGCAAGGTCTATCGCCAGGAATTCACGCGCGGTGTTCCGAACGGCGACGTCGAGGTTGTCGGGAAGGCCGCGAAGGGGGACACCGGGACGACGATCTCCTTTCTGCCCGACGCCGAGATCTTCGAAGAGGTCGAGTTGTCGGCCGACACCCTGCAGCAGCGGCTCCGCGAGACGGCCTTCCTCACGCGAGGCCTTCGCATCGTCCTCACCGACGAGCGCGCCGGCGGCGAGCACGTCGAGTTCCACTACGAGGGCGGCATCAGGGACTTCGTCGCCCACGTCAACGCCGCGAAGGACTCGATCCACAAGCACATCGTCTACTTCGAAGGCGAGAACGAGAAGGGCGCGGTCGAGGTGGCGATGCAGTGGAACTCGTCGTACCAGGAGTCCGTCTACACGTTCGCGAACAACATCAACACGCACGAGGGCGGCTCGCATCTCTCCGGCTTCAACGCCGCCCTGACGCGCACCCTGAACAAGGTCGCGCGCGACATGGGGCTGCTGAAAGAGAAGGAGGACAACCTCGAAGGCGAGGACGTGCGCGAGGGTCTCGCGGCGGTTGTGTCCCTGAAGATGCAGGACCCGCAATTCGAGGGGCAGACCAAGACGAAGCTCGGGAACCCCTGGGTGAAGGGCTTCGTCGAGTCGACGGTCAACTCCAAGCTCTCGGAGTTCCTCGAGGAGAACCCGACCGATGCGAAGCAGATCATCCAGAAGGCGATCTCGGCTGCGCGCGCCCGGCAGGCAGCGCGCAAGGCGCGTGAGCTGACGCGCCGCAAGGGTGCGTTTGGCGGAGAGATCGCCAAGAAGTTCGCCGACTGCCAGGTGCGCGACCCTGAGCTCGCGGAGATGTTCATCGTCGAGGGCAACTCGGCCGGCGGCGCGGCGAAGGACGCGCGCGACAAGTCGAACCAGGCGATCCTTCCGTTGCGCGGCAAGATCATCAACTCGGAGAAGAACCGCATCGACAAGGTTCTGTCGAACACCGAGGTGCAGCTACTCGTGCAGGTGATCGGCACTGGCATCGGCGAGGAGTTCGACATCGCGAAGCTCCGCTACCACCGGATCATCGTCATGACCGACGCCGACGTCGACGGGGCGCACATCCGGACGCTCGTGCTGACGTTTCTCTACCGGCACATGCCGGAGCTGTTCGAGCGCGGCTACGTCTACATTGCGGTGCCGCCGCTTTATCTCGCTCGGCTCGGCAACCAGCAGAACTACCTCGAGAAGGATTCCCAGCTCGAGGAGCTGCTCGTGCGCGAGCGGTTCGGCGCGCTCGAGGTCGAGGCGCGGGGCGCGTCCGTCGTGAAGTTCACCGCGACGCGGTACTTGCGGTTCGTGCGGACGCTGAGCGAATACGTGGGGTGGGCGGCCCGCCTGCGATCCGACTTCGGTCCGCAAGCGGCCGACTTCGTCCTCGAGCACCGTCTCGTCGAGTCCGACGCCAACTCGCCCGCGGAAGCGGCCGGCGTGATCGCGGCCGCGGCCGGGAACGGGTACGCGCTCGAGGCTGAGGCCGACGCCGAGGCGCTCCGCGTCCGCATCGTGGAGCTCGAGACGAGCGCGATGCGCCGGGTGGTCGTGCCGGCCGAGCTGTTCGCGTCGCCGATCTACGACCGGGTGCGTAAGACCTACGCGCGTCTGGCGGAGATAGTCGGCGGCTTGCCGCCGTTCAGCCTGAGGTACGGGAAGCAGACAATGGAGGCGCCGACCTTCGAGGAGCTTCGCGATGCTGCGCTGACGCTTGCGAAGACCGGTATCCAGATCACGCGCTTCAAGGGTCTCAGCGAGATGAACGCACCGGAGCTCTGGGCGACGACCATGGATCCGAGCAGGCGCATGCTGATCAGGGTCGACGTCGAGGACGCCGCGGCGGCCGACCTCTGGTTCTCGCGGTTGATGGGCGACGAGGTCGAGCCGCGACGCGAGTTCATCGAGCAGAACGCACTCGACGTCAAGAACCTCGATGTCTGACCTGACCGGCGAGCCGCTCGGCATGGGCCGGGTCGAGACGCGCGAGCTCGACCAGGAGGTTCGCACGAGCTTCCTCGACTACGCGATGAGCGTGATCGTCAGCCGCGCGTTACCGGACGTGCGCGACGGCCTCAAGCCCGTCCATCGCCGCGTGCTCTACGCGATGCACGAGGCCGGCCTGCAGCCGAACCGGCCGACGCGCAAGTCGGCCCGTGTCGTGGGCGACGTGATGGGCAACTACCACCCGCACGGCGACGCCGCCATCTACGACGCTCTTGTGCGGCTGGCGCAGCCGTTCTCGATGCGCTACCCGCTCGTCGACGGCCAGGGGTACTTCGGCTCCGTCGACGGCGATCCGGCGGGAGCCATGCGCTACACGGAATGCCGCCTGTCACGCATGTCAACGGAGCTTCTGCGCGACATCGACGCGGACACCGTCGACTTCGAGCCGAACTACGACGAGTCGCGCCGTCAGCCGACGGTGCTGCCCGCCCGGTTCCCGAACCTCCTCGTCAACGGCTCGTCCGGCATCGCCGTCGGGATGGCGACGAACATCCCGCCGCATAACCTGGGCGAGGTCGTCGCCGGCATCCTCGCGATGATCGAGGATTCCTCGATCGACGTCGAGCGGCTTTCACAGCACGTCAAGGGGCCGGACTTTCCAACGGGCGGCTCGATCGTCGGGCGAGGCGGCATTCGTGACGCGTATCGCTCGGGCCGCGGCAGGATTCTCGTGCGCGGGCGCGCCCACATCGAGCAGCTTCGCGGCGGCAAGAGCGCGATCATCATCACCGAGCTTCCGTACGGAGTGCGGAAGGCCGGCGAGGGCGGCGTGATCGAGAAGATCGCCGATCTCGTGAAGGCCGGCACCCTCACCGAGGTGCCGATGTCCGACGATGCCCTGCAGGACCACTCCGACAAGGAGGGGATGCGGATCTACGTCGAGCTGAAGCGCGAGGCCGTGCCGCAGGTCGCCCTCAACAAGCTGTTCAAGCTGACGCCGCTCCAGACGACGTTCGGCTACAACGCGGTCGCGCTCGTCGACGGCGTGCCGAAGACGCTCTCGCTGCTGGAGATGATCCGGCACTACCTCGACTACCAGCGCGAAGTCGTCACGCGCCGGTCGAAGTACGAGCTGCGGCAGGCCGAGAAGCGCGCGCACGTCCTGCAGGGATACCTCAAGGCGCTCGACAACCTCGACGCGGTCATCGCCTTGATCCGCGAGGCGAGTGACACCGACGACGCGCGCGGACAGCTGATCGCGCGGTTCGAGCTGTCCGAGATCCAGGCACAGGCGATCCTCGACCTCCGGCTGTCGAGACTGACGCGGCTCGCGCGCGAGGAGATCCAGGCCGAGTACGACGATTTGCAGGAGCGGATCGCAGAGCTCCGCGCGATCCTCGGCGATCCCGCCCGGATCGACGGGGTGATCAAGGAGGAGCTGCTCGAGGTCAAGGAGATCTACGGCAAGGCCGACGACCGGCGCACGGAGATCGTGCAGGCGGAGGACGAGCTCGAGCTCGAGGATCTGATCGCGGAAGAGGACATGGTGATCGCGATCACCCGGTCGAACTACATCAAGCGGCTACCCGTGACCACCTACCGCGAGCAACGGCGCGGAGGCATCGGAGTGATGGGGATGGACATGAAGGAGGACGACTACATCGAGCACCTCTTCGTCGCCTCGACCCACGACTACATCCTCTTCTTCACGAACGTCGGCAAGGTCTACCGGCTCAAGGTGCACGAATTGCCGCTCGGCTCGCGGCAGTCGAAGGGACGCGCGATCCAGAACCTGCTCCCCTTCCGCCAGGACGAGCAGGTTCGGGCTGTCGTCCAGACGCGCGACTTCGAGGAGGCGGAATACCTCGTGTTCGCGACCAAGAACGGCGTCGTCAAGAAGACGAGGATGCAGGCGTACAACACGCCACTGCGGTCGGACGGGATCATTGCGATCAAGATGCGCGAAGGCGACGAGCTCGTCGGCGTCCGGCACTCGTCGGGAACGGACGACATCCTGATGGTCTCGAGGAAGGGGCAGGCGATCCGCTTCCACGAGACCGACGTGCGGCCAATGGGGCGCGACGCGTCCGGGGTGCAGGGGATGCGGCTCAGGGCCGGCGACGAGGTGATCGCGGTCAACATCGCCCACGACGACGCGGATGTCCTCGTGGTGACCGAGAACGGCTACGGCAAGCGCACCCGCGTCGCCGACTACCCGGTCAAGGGCCGCGGCGGGCTCGGCGTGAAGACGGTGCAGCTGACGGAGTCGAAGGGCCAGCTCGCCGGGTCGCGCGTCGTGCGCGACGGGTATCAGGTGATGCTGATCTCGGACGGGGGCACGGTTATTCGCATGAGCGCCGACGACATCAAGCGCTCGGGGCGGGCGACGCAGGGCGTGATCGTGATGCGGCCGCGTGACGGCGAGAAGGTCTCGAGCCTCGCTCCCGTGGTCGAGGCCGAAGCGAAGGACGCGGACGAGGTCCTCGTCGAGCCGTCCTCACAGGAGTAAGCCTCTCTCTTCCGGTTTGCGGACAGTAGCGCTATACCTTTGGGTGGAGGGTCCCGAGCAAGGAAAGAAGAGGTGAGATGGCTGCAAGCCGCCAGGTGGACCTACTCGAGCCGATCGATCTCGCCGAGCATCTCGGCAAGGTCGAGCTGTATCTCGGCCAGGTCTGCCAGATCGCCGGTATCTCGAAGATGCAGCTCGACTACTGGACGAACAAAGCCCAGATTCCGACCAAGGGTAAGAAGCAGCGGATCTACGACATCGAGGCGCTCGAGACGGTCATGCTGATCAAGCAGGCGAAGGACAAGGGGCTCAACCTCGGCGCTGCCATCGACGCTGCGCGCCGGTTCCGCGCGCAGGCCGCTATGGCGCGCGACGACACCGCCGCTTCAGCCGCCGACGCCGGCTAGAGCGCCTGGAGTCGGCGCGCGGCCTCGTCCGGCGAGAGCGTGTCGATGAACACCCCCGCGCCGAGCTCGAGGGCGGCGAAGACGGTCAGTCGGGGCAGCAGCACGATCCTCCAGTCGTCCGCGTCGTGCTCGAGCCAGGCGTTGAGCGCGATGACGCCCTCGAGGGCGTGCACGCGGCGGACCAGCTCGGCGAGGAGGTGGAGCGCCGGGGAAAGCAGCGGGCTCGACAGCGCATCTCGCTCGGGCTCGGCCGGCTGGATCACGCACTCGTAGGGGACGCGGCTCGCCCACGGGCAGACCGCAATGAGGCCGCCGTCCTCGAGGAAGGGAGCCCCTCGAGGACGTGCTTTTGAAGCAGGCATGAGCTCGTCCGGTAGCCAGACGAGCTGCGAATGCGAGTGCGGCAGGCTTGCGCCGGCGTCGCGGCCTTCGTTGAGCAGCGCGAACACGTTCCCCGAGACGGCTTCTGCGCGGCGGCGCCATGCCTCCGCGACGAGGTCGATCTCGCCAGTCGAGAGCTGCGCGATCGAGCGTACGTGACGAGGGGAGTGGACGACCACCTCGTGCCGCTCGAACGCCGGATAGAGGTTCGGTACGACCCGCACGCTCCACGGCCCTTTCTCGGGGAGGACGAGCGCCTGCGGCGGTGTCATGTCCTCGTGCCCCACGCAGAACGGACAGGACTCGAGCTCGCCGGGTGTCGGCGGGTCCGGCGAGGAGCGCGCCGCGCCGGGCCGCTTTGCGCGCCCGGGGGCGATCACGGCCACGCGGCCCGACTCGGGGTCGCGGCGGAGCTCGCCGCTCAGCTCTTGTCGCCGGTCTTTTCCAGGAACGGCCGGACGAGGTCGACCGGGAACACGATCGTCGTCGACTGCGAGGAGCCCAGCTCGAGCAATGTCTGCAGGTAGCGAAGCTGCAGGGCGACGGGTTGCTCGTGGATCACGGCCGCGGCATCCTTCAGCCGTTCCGCAGCCTGGAACTCACCCTCCGCGTTGATGATCTTCGCGCGGCGCTCGCGCTCGGCCTCGGCCTGGCGGGCCATGGCCCTCTGCATCGACGAAGGAATCTCGACGTCCTTCACCTCGACGATCGAGACCTTGATTCCCCACGGCGCCGTCGACTCGTCGATGATCCCTTGCAGGATCCCGTTGATCTTCTCGCGCTCCGACAGCAGCTCGTCGAGCACGTGCTGGCCGAGCACCGAGCGGAGCGTCGTCTGCGCGATCTGGGAGGTCGCGACCATGAAGTTCTCGATCTGAACGATCGCGGCCTTCGGATCGACGATGCGGAAGTACGCGACCGCGTTCACGCGGACCGGAACGTTGTCCTTGGTGATGACTTCCTGCGGGGGGATCGTCAGCGTGATCGTGCGGAGGTCGACCTTCACCATGCGGTCGACGATCGGGATGAGCAGGAACAGTCCTGGGCCCTTCGGGCTCGGCAGCAGCCGCCCCAGGCGGAAGACGATGCCACGCTCATACTCGCGCGCCACCTTGATCGCCGCGAAGAGGAACAGCACCAGCAGGAAGAGCAGGATCGCGATGATGACGAGGACGGCGCTCATCGCTCGATTCTACGTTCCCTCGGGCCGCACGGTGAGAACGAGGCCGTCGAGCGACTCGACGCGCACGCGCTCTCCCGGCCGCAGCGTCTCGCCGCTCTCGGTGCGCGCCTGCCAGAGCTCCCCGTTGACGTAGACGAGGCCGTTGTCCCGCACCTCGCCGAAGGAGCCGGCGATCATCCCCGGGTCGACCTCGACGGGCGCTCTGCGCACGCGCCACGCCTTGCCGATCGCGAAGGACCACAGCGCCCCGAGCCCGACGGCCACCCCGATCACGAGCGGCTTGGACGTGTGATAGGGCGAGGGCGCGTTCTGGAACAGCATGATCGAGCCGATCGCGAGGCAGACGAGCCCCGCGACCGTCAGCGCGCCGTGGCTCGTGACGTGCAGGTCGGCGACGAGTAGCGCGACGCCGAGCAGCAGGAGGACGAGGCCCGCCCAGCTGACGGGGAGGATCGAGAAACCGAAGAGCGCGGTGACGAGCGATACGGCGCCGAGAGCGCCGGGTAGTACGACACCGGGGTGGAAGATCTCGTAGCCGATCCCGGCGATGCCCGCGAGAAAGAGCAGCGAGATGATGTTCGGGTCGATGAGCGTGTTCAGGAGGCGCGTGAAGAATCCGGGGCTCGTGTTGTCGATCTGGGCGCCGCCGAGGTGAAGGACGAATCCCTTCGGCTTCGTCTTGACACCGTCGAGCTGACGCAGCAGGGCCGGGAGGCTAGGGGCGATAGCGTCGATCACGTGCTGTCGTAGCGCCTCCGGCGCGTCCAGGCTCGCCCCCTTGCGTACGGCTCGCGCGGGGAAGCGCCAGTCGCGCCCATGGCTCTTCGCGAGCGCGACGATCGACGCCGTCGCGTCGTTGATCACCTTCCGTCTGAGGTCCGTTCCCAGGTTCCCGCCACTCGAGTCGATCGGGGTCGATGCGCCGATGTTCGTCTGAGGGGCCATCGCGAGCACGTCCCCGGCTTCCGAGATCCAGAGGCCCGCCGACCCCGCGCGCGCCCCGTCGGGCGCGACGTAGACGATCACGGGGATCGGGGATGCGAGCTCCTTCTGGTAGATCTTGCGCATCGACGTCGACAGGCCGCCCGGGGTATCGAGGACGATCACCGCAGCCGCGTAGCCGCCGTTCTTTGCCCGGTTGAGCTCGTGGTTGACCCAGCCCTGCGTTACGGGATTCACCTCCAGGTCGGGGGCGAAATGAATCGCCAGCACCTTCGGCGCCGACGCAACTGCCGGAGAGGCGAGCGCCAGAAGCGCTCCGAGGAGCAAAAGTCCCCGCAAAAGGGCGCTCTTCAACTCGTAAGGATTCTATCAGGGGAGGGCTGGAGCCCTTGAGGCCGAAGGCGGCCACAGGCACCCTAGACGGCAGGGTCGCCGTCACCCATGAAGGCTCTCGTCCTCGCAGCCGCTGCTTTTCTCGCCGTGCCAGCGACGGCGAGCGCAGGCGCGTCTTTGACGATGCGCGAGGTGCCGCTGCACCACGCCCGCACGCTCGCAGCGGCGGGAACGCTGCGGTTCGACATGGTCGGGCTGCACTGGCGAGGCCCCGGTAGCGTCGACTTCCGGACGCGATCGCTCGCCGGCCGCTGGAGCACATGGCGTCGCGCTGCGCCGGAGGCCGAGGATCTTCCGGACGTCCAGAGCGCGGAGGCGCGGGCGACGCGCGGTTGGCGGCTCGGGAACCCGTACTGGACCGGCCCGTCCGATCGCATCGCCTATCGGCTCGACGGGCGCGTCGACCGTCTGCGGGCCTATTTCGTGCGTAGCCCGGAGGAGCTCGTGCCGCCACGCCGCCTCTCGATCGCGAGCTCGCCGGCGTTGATCTCGCGCCTGTCCTGGGGCGCGAACGAGGCGATTCGGAAGGGGCCGGTCCAGTACGCGCCGAGCGTGCAGTTCGCCGTCATCCATCACACGGCCGGATCGAACTCCTACACGGCGGCCCAGTCGGCGGCGATCGTGCGCGGGATCGAGATCTACCATGTCCAAGGAAACGGCTGGAACGACATCGGCTACAACTTTCTCGTCGACAAGTACGGCCAGGTGTTCGAGGGGCGGTACGGGGGCGTCGACAAGAACGTCGTCGGCGCGCACGCCGAGGGGTTCAACACGGGCTCGACGGGAATCGCCGTGCTGGGCTCGTACGGCTCCACCCCTCCGCCCGGAGCCGCTCGGACCGCGCTTGCGAACCTGATCGCGTGGCGGCTCGACCTCGCCCACGTCGATCCGCTCTCGACGCTGACCGCGCTCTCGGGCGGAAACCCTCGTTTCCCTGCGGGGATACCGGTGACGCTTCGTGCCGTCGCAGGGCATCGCGACACCGGCTTCACGACGTGTCCGGGCGATGCGTTCTACGCACAGCTCGGCGCGATCGCGCGCCAGGCCGCTGCGGCCGGGCTCCCGAAGCTGTACGCGCCCGCAGTGACGGGAACCCCTGGCGGACCAGTGCGTTTCCAGGCGCAGCTGACCCAGCCGCTCCCCTGGACCGTCACCGTCGCCGATGCATCCGGAAGCCTCGTCGCAAACGGTGCGGGGACAGGCCAGGCGGTCGACTGGACCTGGGATGCATCCGGCGCTCCGCCGGGTGTCTACACCTGGACGATCTCCGCCGGGAATACGGTCCGGCCCGCGACCGGCACGCTCGGCGCGAAGCCGGTGCCGCTGTCGCTGAAGTCCGTCTCCGCTGCGCCTCGCACGATCACCCCGAACGGGGACGGGCAGACGGACTCGAGCACGATCTCGTACACGCTCAGCACCCCCGCCACGGTGACCGCGACGCTCCTCGGGCCCGACGGCCGGCAGCTTTCCGTCCTCTTCACCCAGCAGCGGCAGGCGGGCAGGCAGTCATTCAAGTTCACTGCGACCGGGGTGCCTGACGGCCGGTACCAGATCGTCCTCAGCGCCGGCGACGGGAAGACGACCGCCACGGCAACGGTCGCCGTGCTCGTCGACCGGACCATTCAGGGGTTCGCGCTCGACCCGCGCGCGTTCTCGCCAAACGGCGACGGCGTTCAGGACGACATCTCCTTCCGGTTCGTCGTCGTCCAGCCGGCGGAGGTCCGGCTCGACGTTGCGCAGGGCGGCGCGAGTCTCGCCGCGGTGTATTCGGCCCAGCTCGCCCCGGGCCCCCAGACGATCACCTGGAACGGGGTGGGCGTGAAGGACGGGATCTATGCGGCGGTCCTGACGGCGTCGAACGCCGTCGGTGCGGTCACTCACACGCTCTCGTTCCGGGTCGACACGACACCGCCCTTTCTACGCGCCCTCTCGTTCAAGCGTCTTCGCTTCAGGGTGAGCGAGACGTCGGTGATCCGCCTGACGGTGAACGGCCGGACGATCGCCCGCACGGTCCGGGCGGGCTCGTTCTCGTTCCGCGCCGCTTCGGTGCGGACCGTTCGTATCTCCGCGCGCGACGCGGCCGGCAACGTCAGCCGGACGCTGCGTTATCGCTGACCCAGCGGTCGTAGGCGCGCTCGAGGTGGGCCAGAACCGCCGCCAGGAGCTCGGCGCGGTCGACCGGGCGGCCGAGCTCGATCGCAAGCGACGTGGCCTCTGTCTGCACGTTCGCGGGCAGCTGCTCTGCGGATTGGTTCGCGTTGACGCCGACTCCGAGGACGACCCGGCCCTCGCTCGACTCGGCCAGGATGCCCGCCACCTTCCGGCCGTTCAGCAGGACGTCGTTGGGAAGCTTGATCGCGGGCCCGAGGCCGGTGACCTCTCTGATCGCCTCCGCGACCGCCCGGCCGGCCACGAGCGTGAGCCCGGGCAGCGCCGGAGGCGGGACCGCTGGACGGAGGAGCACCGAGACGAGCACGCCGGTGCCGGCCGGCGTCTGCCAGACGCGGCCGAGACGGCCCCGTCCCTCCGTCTGCTCCTCGGCAACGGCGACCGTACCCTCGGCGTCGCCGGGCCCGAGCAGCCGCTGCGTCGACGGACAGCATTGCTCGAAGCGGTATTCGCGCCCGAAGCGGCCTCGTAGCAGCGGCCTTACGTGGTCGGGGGCCAGCGAGTCGGCCACGCTCCTACACTAGAGCGCTCAGATGCAACTGCCGCCGGGCCGCCGCCGTCCAATTCAGCAGTCCTTCCGCCCGGAGGGGCAGCCGCTTGCCTATGAAAAGCTCAGTGACCCGATACTCGTGAAACGCGCGAAGGACGGCGACCCTCAGGCCCTCGAGGCCTTGTGCAGGCGCCATGCGCCCCGTGTCGAGAAGCTCGCCCTGCACCTCCTGCGAGATCCCGAGGACGCCCGCGACGCCTCCCAGGAGGCCCTTGCGAAGCTCTGCGTACGGCTCAGGCAGTTCCGCGGCGAATCCCAGTTCAGCACGTGGCTCCACCGGCTCGCGGTCAATGCCTGCCGTGACGTGGCGAACCGCCAGCGCGCGAGGGCATGCGAGCCGCTGCTGGAGGACCGCCGGGCCGCCGCCGACGGCGACCCGGTCCGGGAGGCGGACCGGGCCGAGCTGCGCGGGGAGCTCAACCGCTGCCTCGGCGAGATCGCCCCGGAGCAGGCTCGCGTGGTGGTGCTGAAGGACGCGATCGGGCTCTCCTTCGAGGAGATCTCCGCCGCCTCGGGCATGCCCGTCGGAACCGCGAAGTGCTACGCGCATCGGGGCCGCAACCGTCTGCGCGACAAGCTCTCGGACGTCGCGTGACCGCCGCTCCCGCCCTGCCCTTCGGCCGCGAGACGATCGCGGAGATCCTGCCGCATCGCGACCCCTTCCTCCTCGTCGACGAGGTGCTCGAGCTGACGCCGGGAGTCGGCGCGGTCGCGCGCAAGACCGTCCGCGCCGACGAGTGGTACCTGAGCGGCCACTTCCCCGGCCGCCCCGTGATGCCCGGCGTCCTCATCGTCGAGGCACTGGCCCAGACCGGCGCGGTCGCCGTTCTCAGCGACGAGGAGAACCGCGGCCGGCTGGCGCTCTTCGCCGGGATCGACGACTGCCGCTTCAAGCGGATCGTCGAGCCGGGCGACGTGCTCGACCTGCGGTGTGAGCTCGAGCGCGTCCGGGGCCCGATCGGGCGAGGCAAGGCCGAGGCGCGGGTCGGCGGTGAGCTGGCGTGCCGAGCTACCTTGACCTTCGCGGTGGAGCGGGCGTGATCGGCAGAACGCAAGGGCCAAGGGTGTCGATCACCGGACTCGGGGCCTATGCGCCCGAGCGCGTGCTCACGAACGACGAGCTCTCGACCCTCGTCGACACGACCGACGAGTGGATCATGGAGCGGACCGGGATCCGTGAGCGGCGGATCGCCGCGCCCGAGGAGGCGCTCACCGACCTTGCGCTCCCGGCTGCGAGGGCGGCGCTGGCGGAGGCGGCCGTCGAGCCGGATCAGATCGACCTCCTCCTCTGCGCCACGGTGACCCCGGACATGATGTTCCCGACGTCGAGCGCCCTGCTCGCGGACACCCTCGGCGCTCGGAGCGCGGCTGCGTACGACCTCCTCGCCGGCTGCACGGGATTCGTCTATGCGTTGGCCCAGGCGTACGGGATGATTGCCTCTGGCCTCGCCGATCGAGCACTCGTCGTCGGCGGCGACGTGCTTTCGCGGATCCTCGACTGGACCGACCGCTCCACCCTCGTTCTCTTCGGGGACGGCGCGGGGGCCGTCGTGCTCGAGCGGGTGGAGGACGGCGGTTTTCTCGGCTTCGAGCTCGGCGCCGACGGCGGCGGTGGGGTCCACCTGTCTCTCCCGGGCAGCGGCTCGCGGCGAATCGAGGACGCGAGCGCCAACGGCTATGTCCACATGAACGGGCGGGAGGTGTTCAGGTTCGCGACGCGTGTGCTCGTCTCGTCGGCGCGGGACTTGCTGGCAGAATGCGAGGTCGGTGTCGAGGACGTCGACGTCTACGTGCCGCACCAGGCGAACGTCCGGATCATGACTCACGCTCAGACGAAACTGGGCATACCGCGGGAGAAGATGGTGGTGAACGTCGATCGGTACGGCAACACGTCCTCGGGCTCGATTCCGCTCGCGCTGGCCGACGCGCGGGCGAGCGGACTGTTGAAGAAGGGAGACCTGGTGTTGATGACGGGGATGGGAGCCGGGCTCACCTGGGGCTCCTCGTTGATGGAGTGGACGCTGTGAACCGCGGCCTCGTGGCCTTTTGCTTCCCCGGTCAGGGCTCGCTCGCCGTCGGGATGGGGAGCGTGATGGCGGCCGAGGTCCCGGAGGCGATGGACGTCTTCGAGCGGGCGAGTCTCGCCGCCGACCTCGATCTCCGCCGGCTCTGCTTCGAGGGCTCCGAGGAGGAGCTCGTCGAGACCGAGGTCCAGCAGCCGGCGCTCGTGGCCACGAGCCTCGCGGTGCTCGCCGCCATCCGGGCGCGCGGCATCAAGCCCGATTTCGTCGTCGGCCACTCGGTCGGCGAGTTCGCCGCGCTCGCTGCCGCCGGCGCCCTGAGAGTCGAGGAAGCGGTGGCGCTCGTCCGCGAGCGCGGCCTGGCGATGGCCGAGGCAGCGCGGACGAACCCCGGCTCGATGGCGGCCATCCTCGGGCTCGACGACGAGGTCGTGGAGCGGATCTGCCGGCGGATCGTGAACGTCTGGCCCGCGAACTACAACTGCCCCGGCCAGATCGTCGTCTCCGGGGAGAACTCCGCGGTCGACGAGGCGTGTTCGGCCGCCGAGGGCGAGGGAGCACGGCGCGCGGTCAAGCTCCGTGTGTCCGGCGCGTTCCACAGTCCTCTCGTGGCCCGCGCCGCCGACCGCCTGCGCCCGGCGCTCGAGCGCGTGAAGTTCGCGGAGCCCTCCGCGCCCTTCATGTCGACCGTTACGGCGCGGATCGAGGAAGCGAAGAGGATGGGGCCGCTCCTCGTCGACCAGCTGACGGCGCCGGTCCGATTCACCCAGGCTGCGCAAGCCCTGGTGCGGGAGGGCGTGCAGACCTTCGTCGAGGTCGGCCCGGGCAACGTGCTCGCCGGGCTGGTGAAGCGGATCGACCGGAACGCGAACACGATCTCCGTCTCGACGCCAGAGGGGTTGCAGAGGCTGGAGGAGACCCTCGCCTCTGTCTAGCGCGCCCTTCGCGTCTCTGGAGGGCAAGACGGCTCTTGTCACCGGCGGTTCGCGCGGGATCGGCCGCGCGATCGCCCTCGAGCTCGCCGCCGCCGGCGCGCGGGTCACTCTGAGCTACCGGTCGGGACGCGAGGAGGCCGAGGAGGTGGCGCGGGAGGCGGACGCCGTCGCCCTCGAGGCCGACGTCTCCGACCCGGAGTCGGCAAAGGGGCTCGTCGAGGCGGCCGGCGACCTCGACATCCTTGTCAACAACGCGGGGCTGACCCGCGACGGCCTCATCGCAAGGATGTCCGACGAGGACTGGCACGACGTCATCGAGACGAATCTCGGCGGGGTGTTCCACACGTGCCGGGCGGCGGTGCGCGGGATGATGAAGCGCCGCTCGGGCTCGATCGTGAACATCTCGAGCATCGTGGGCGTGCACGGGAATCCCGGCCAGACGAACTACTCGGCGTCGAAGGCCGGGATCATCGGCTTCACGAAGGCTCTGGCGCGGGAGCTGGGCACGCGCGGAGTGCGCGCGAACGTGATCGCCCCCGGGTATATCGACACCCGGCTCACGGACGTGATCTCATCGGAGATGAAGGAGCTCATGCTGTCGAACACGCCTCTGGGCCGCTTCGGGCGGCCGGAGGACGTCGCCGGGGCGGTACGGTTTCTCTGTTCCGACGAGGCCGCGTTCATCACCGGGGACGTGCTGCTCGTCGACGGCGGACTGGGGATGTGAGGTTGCGATGAGCAGGTCGACGATGAACGGGCACAGGCGCGTAGTGATCACCGGGCTGGGTGCGGTCACCCCGCTGGGCAACGACGTCGAGACGAGCTGGCAGAACCTGCTCGCCGGGAAGTCGGGCGCCGGTCCGATCACCCACTTCGACTCGAGCAACTACTTCGTCCACTTCGCGTGCGAGCTGAAGGACTTCGATCCTGCGAACTGGATCGAGCGCAAACAGGCGCGGCGGATGGACCGTTTCGCCCAGATCATCCTCGCGGCCGCGCGCCAGGCCGAGGCCGACTCGGGTGTCGACATCGCGGCGGAGCCCGACCGCGTCGGCGCCTCGATAGCTACGGGGATCGGCGGGATCAAGTCGTTCCAGGATTGCTACGACACGCTCGTGGAGCGCGGCCCGGACCGGGTCAACCCCTTTGCGATCCCGTGCATCATCCCGAACATGGGAGCGGGCTGGGTGTCGATGGAGCTCGGCACCCGCGGGCCTCTCTCCTCGGAATGCACGGCCTGCGCGGCCTCGAACATGGCGATCGGGCAGGGCCGCGACGACATCCGGCTCGGCCGCGCGGACGTCATGTTCTGCGGCGGCACCGAGTCGGCGATCAACGAGGTCGGTATCGCCGGATTCGGCGCGATGCGCGCCCTCTCGCGGCGCAACGACGATCCGGAGCGGGCGAGCAGGCCGTTCGACGGCGAGCGCGACGGCTTCGTGATGGGCGAGGCGGGGGCCGTACTCGTCCTCGAGGAGCTCGAGCGAGCGCGCGCACGGGGCGCGAAGATCTACGCGGAGGTGGCCGGGTACGGCCTCTCCTCCGACGCGACGCACGTGACGGAGCCGGACCCGACCGGTGAGAACCCGGCGCGGGCGATGAAGAACGCCTTCGCGGAGGCCGGAATCGACCCGGCCGAGATCGACTACATCAACGCGCACGGCACGTCGACCCCGCTCGGCGATGCAGCGGAGACTCGTGTCATCAAGATCGCGCTCGGTGAGGAGAACGCGCGAAAGACGCCTGTCTCCTCGACGAAGGGAGCAACCGGCCACTGCCTCGGCGCCGCCGGCGCTGTCGAGGCGATCTTCTCCGCCCTCGCGATTCGCGACGGGAAGCTCCCGCCGACGATCAACCAGGAGACCGCGGATCCGGAGTGCGACCTCGACTACATCCCGAACGCCGCGCGCGATGCCGACGTGCGGGTCTCCGTGTCGAACTCGTTCGGGTTCGGCGGACACAACGCCTCGATCGTCCTGACGCGCTTCGAAGACTGATTCGCGCCTTGTCGCGCGGCTAGAGTCGGAGCCGATGGCGCCGACCTCGCCGCTGCCCGAGGGATTCCGGCTCCGCGCCTGCGAGGAGCACGATCTCGCCGCCGCGGCCGCTCTCGTTTGCGCCGAGGAAAAGAATGTCCGGGGCCGGTCAGAGTGGGGGCCGCAGGAGATGATCGACTTCTGGCGGCACGGAGACTTCGGCGGGGGCTCGTGGATTGTCGAGACGGCGGACGGTCATCCGGCCGGCTTCGCGCTGAGCATGCATCGAGACGACGCCACCGATTGCTGGGTGACCGTTCACCCGGAGTTTCGGGCGCGGGGGCTCTCGAGCCTCCTGCTCGAGCAGGTCGAGCTGGGGGCCCGCGCTCGACGCTCTCGTACGCTCAAGGTCGGCATGCTCGCAGAGAACGAGGCGGCGCGGGCGCTCTTCGACCGGCTCGGGTTTCGCGAGAGCCGCCACTTCTTTCACATGCGCATCGTGTTCGACGGGCAGCCGCCCCCGCCCGACTGGCCGGACGGGATCGAGCTTGCGCCGTTCCGAAGGGAGGACGCATGCGCGTTTCATGCCGCGCTCGGCGAGGCGTTCGAGGAGGAGTGGGGCTTCGTGGCGCTGCCCTTCGACACGTGGGAGCGGACCCGTCTCGACGTACCGGAGACGGACACCTCGCTGTGGTTCGTCGCGCGGGACGGTGACGAGATCGCCGGCGTCAACCGCTGTGATCCCAAGAAGCACGGCGGGGGCTGGATCGGAGCGCTCGGAGTGCGGAAGCAGTGGCGGCAGAGAGGGATCGGGCTTGCTCTTCTCCGACAGGCGTTCGTCGAGTTCCACAGGCGAGGGGAGCCGCACGTCGGTCTCGGCGTCGACGCCGACAATCCCACCGGTGCCACCCGCCTCTACGAGGCCGCCGGCATGCGGGTCTTCACGGAGGACATCCTCTTCGAGCGGGATCTGACATGAGCCGGCTGCGCGCGAAGTGCCCGGACTGCCGGACGTACACCGCCGTGGCGCTCGACTCGGAGTACGAGTGCCATGCCTGCGGCCGGGTCTACAACGCCGGCCTCGTGCGCGTGCCGCAGGCCTGGGGGGAGGACGGTGAGGCGATGGCCGAGGCGGCGTGGCTCGACCTTCCCTACCCGGAGGCCGGCATCGTCGAGGCGGAGTCGCTCGAGGAGCAGAGCCTCGCGCTCGCGGCCGATCTGCCCGACCGGCCGCTCGTGCTCGGCGGCTGCTGCTGCGCCCACGTCGGGGCGGTGGAGGGCCTGGCGGCGCGCCAGGGGCGTCTGTCCCTGATCTGGCTCGACGCCCACGGCGACCTCAACACGGTCGAGAGCTCGCCCTCCGGCAATCTCTGGGCGACCCCTCTTCGGCTGCTGATCGACTCCGGCGCGGTCGTCGCGGGCGACGTCGCCCTCGTCGGAGCCCGCAGCCTCGATCCCGCGGAGGAGGACTTCATCCGGAAGTGCGGCGTCCACAGCGGAGAGGACGGCGTCCAGCAGGCGCTCGACGGGACGACCGCCGCCTACGTCGCCTTCGACCTGGACGTGTTGGAGCCGAGCGAGCTGTCCGTCTTCATGCCGGAGCCGGGTGGTCTCTCGCTGGACGACGCGTCGCGGTTGCTGGCCGGGATCCAGAGCCGGACACGGATCGTCGGCGCGGGATTCAGCGGCGCGAGCTTCGAGCCGTCCAACGCGGAGCCGATCGCACGGCTCGCCTCAGCCCTCGGGATGTAAGCCTGCAACCGCGGTTGCGGACGGGCGCTCTGCGGCGTCGCCCTGCCGGAGCTGGGTGAACCTCCCGGTTCCCCCAGACCCCCTCCCCAGGTCCGCTTCGCGGACGGGCGCTTCGCGGCGGCGTAACCGCCGACGCTCCGCGCCGGTCTAAACTCGACGGTTCATGTCCTCCCGGATCGACGTCTCCATCGAACACCGGAACGTCCCCGAGCCGCCCGCGAAGAAGCACCCGAACACGTGCCCGGAGTGCGACTCGCACTACCGCGACGACGAGCTCGAGGCCGCGCTCTGGGTGTGTCCGCACTGCGGGCATCACTTCCCCATGCCCGCCCGCTCGCGCATCGCCTCGCTCGTCGACGATGGCTCCTTCGCCGAGGAGGCCGCGGACCTCCGCTCCGAGGACCCGCTCGAGTTCTTCGACCTCCGCCCCTACACGGAGCGTCTTGCCGAGGCGGAGATGACGACGGGCCTCGGCGAGGCGATGGTGATCGGCCGGGCGGCGATCGGCGGGAACGCCTGTGAGCTGGCTGTCATGGATTTCTCCTTCATGGGCGGCTCGATGGGAAGCGTCGTGGGGGAGAAGTTCTCGCGCGCGTGCGATAGCGCGGCACAGCGCGGCGTGCCGCTCGTCTCGATCACGGCGTCAGGAGGCGCGCGGATGCAGGAGGGGATCCTGTCTCTGATGCAGCTGCCGAAGACCGTCTGTGCGGTCGAGGACCTTCACGACGCCGGCCAGGGAATGCTGAGCGTGATGACGCATCCGACCACGGCGGGGGTGCTGGCGAGCTTCGCGAGCCTTGGAGACGTGATCGTGGCGGAACCGGGTGCGCTGGTGGCCTTCACCGGCCCGCGCGTCGTCCAGCAGACGACACGCGAGAAGCTCCCCGACGACTTCGGCCTCGCGGAGCAGAACCTCCGCTTCGGCCACATCGACGCCATCGTGCCGCGCTCCGATCTGAAGCCCTACGCCGCACGCTTCCTGCGGCTTTTCTCGCGCAATGGCGACTGACCACGAGCTGCGGCTGCGTGAACGGCTCACGCGGTTGCGCAGCGTGAGCCTTCTCGGCGGTACGAAGCTCTCGGGCGAGCTTGAGAAGCTGCAGCGCCAGCTCGACCGGATCCAGGCGGCGCCGACCGACGAGGAGATCTGGCGGTCCGTCGAGCTCGCACGCCATCAGGACCGGCCGTACACGCTGGACTATGTCGAGCGGCTGTTCGAGGACTGGGTCGAGCTTCACGGCGACCGCGGGCGCGCCGACGACGCCGCCCTCGTGATCGGCGTCGGCCGGTTCGCCGATCGCACCGTTGCGCTCGTCGGGAACCAGAAGGGGCGCGACATCAAGGAGCGCACGCACCGCAACTTCGGCATGGCCTATCCGGAGGGGTACAGGAAGGCCATGCGGTTGATGGAGCTCGCCGATCGCCACCACTTCCCGTTGATCAGCCTCGTCGACATTCCCGGCGCCTACCCGGGCGTCGCGGCGGAGCAGCACGGCCAGGGAGGGGCGATCGCCCGGTCGCAGGCGGTGATGGCCCGGCTCGGCATCCCGATCGTCGCGTGCGTCATCGGCGAGGGAGGATCGGGCGGCGCCATCGCCACCGCGCTCGCCGACCGCGTGCTCATGCAGGAAAACGCGATCTACACCGTCATCTCCCCCGAAGGCTGCGCGGCGATCCTCTGGCGGGACGCGGGCGAGGCGAAGAAGGCTGCCGCCGCGTTCAGGCCGGACGCGGTCCACTGCCTCGAGCTCGGGGTGATCGACGGCATTGTCTCCGAGCCGGCCGGTGGTGCGCAGGTGAATCCCGACGAGGCGGCGAGGCTATTGGGCGAGTCGCTCCAGGAGGCGCTCGAAGAGCTCGAATCGTCCTCCGCGGACGAGCTCAAGCGCAGGCGCCGAGCCAAGTTCAGGTCGCTCGGCGTTTACGCCTGAGCCAACGCTTCGCCTGTGGAAAGATTGCAGCTTCACGAAGCTTCGCAGAGATTCGTGGCCCCTGTCGCGCCTCGCTCTCCACAACATCCACAGCCTTTTCCCCGGTTTCGAAACGACTCCGGGCCGGAAATCCGGCCCGGAGCGTCGACCCCCCTGTGGCAGGAGAAGCCTTTCAAGCCATGACTTCCCTCTTTGCAAAGAGTCATTTGCCTGGTTCCCGGGCACTGAAACATCGGCGCACCGGGGCGGCTCGAACCGCAAAGCTCTTCCGGTGACCCCCGACTCGCTGTCCGAGTACGAGCGCAAGCGCGACCGCGGACGGACGCCCGAGCCCTTCGGGGACGGGAACCGGAAGGCGGTCGACCCGATCTTCGTCGTCCAGCGGCACGACGCGCGCAGCCTGCACTACGACTTCCGGCTGGAGCGCGACGGCGTCCTGCTCAGCTGGGCGGTGCCGAAGGGGGTCCCGCTCGAACCGGGCGAGCAGCATCTCGCCGTCCACGTCGAGGACCATCCCCTCGACTACGCGACGTTCGAGGGCGAGATCCCGAAGGGCGAGTACGGCGCCGGCTCGGTGGAGATCTGGGACAACGGCACGTACGAGGTGCTCGAGGAGAAGAAGAACGGCGGCCTCACCGTGCGCTTGCAGGGAGAGCGGCTCGCAGGAACATGGGCGCTCGTCCCGGCTCGTCTCGGCGGCGAGGAGAAGAACTGGCTGATCGTGCGCAAGCGGGAAGAGGGAGGAACCGACCCTCGTGAGCCCGGCCGCACGTATGCGCCCATGCTCGCCACGCCGGTCGAGGCGGTCCCCCCAGGCGCCGGTTGGGTGTTCGAAGTGAAGTGGGACGGCTACCGCGCGATCGCGACCGTCATGGGAGGCGACGCCCGGCTGACGAGCCGGAACGGAAACGACCTCACGTCGCGGTTCGCGCAGGTCGCACGGCAGCTCGAGCGGGCGGTGAGGACGCTGTCCTGCGTGCTGGACGGCGAAGTCTGCGCTCTCGATGAGTCCGGCCGCTCGAGCTTCTCGGCGATGCAGCAGAGCCAGGCGGGAACGCCGTTCGTCTACTACGCGTTCGACGTGCTCGAGGTCGACGGAGAGCCGCTGGTCGACCTTCCGCTCGTCGAGCGGCGGAAGCAACTCGAGCAGGTGCTCGACCGCCGTAACAAGACGGTTCGCCTCTCGGAGAGCTTCGACGACGGGACGGCGCTCTACCAGGCCGCGCAGCAGCAGGGGCTCGAAGGCATCGTCGCCAAGCGGCTGGACTCGCGTTACGTCCAGGGCAGGCGCACGCGCGACTGGCTCAAGCTCAAGACACACGGCCGGCAGGAGCTCGTCGTCGCCGGCTACACGAAGGGGACCGGCAGGCGCGCCTCGAGCTTCGGCTCGCTCGTGCTCGGCTACTACCGCAGCGGCGAGCTGGTCTACGCAGGGAACGTAGGCACGGGCTTCGGCGGCAAGGAGATCGAGACGCTGCTCGACCGGCTGAGACCGCTCAGGCGCGAGACGCCGCCGTTCCGCGAGGTGCCGAAGATGCCGAAGGTGCGCAGAAGCGACGTGATCTGGGTCGAGCCGACGCTCGTCGTGGAGGTTGAGTTCGCGGAGTGGACGCATGACGGCCGCCTGCGTGCGCCCTCGTACCAGGGAATACGCGACGACAAGCCGGCGACGGAAGTCCGGCGCGAGGAGCCGCTCGCCGACCGGGTCAAGAAGGGCTCTCGCGAGCTGAAGCTCTCGAATCTCGACAAGGTCTTCTTCCCCATCGAGGGGATCACGAAGGGCGACCTGCTCGAGTACTACCGCGCGATCGCACCGGCGGTCGTCCCGCATCTGAAGGATCGCCCCTTCACGATGATTCGGTGGCCCGACGGAATCGAGGGAGGCCGGTTCTTCCAGAAGGACGCCCCGTCACACATGCCGGACTGGATCCCGACGTTTCGCACGCTCGTCTCCACGCGGGAGTCGCCGCGGCGCCGGAAGTGGGTGAACTTCCCGGTCGTCGACGACGAGCTCGCCCTGCTCTGGATGGTGAACATGGGTTGCATCGACCTCAACGCCTGGTACTCGCGGGTCGATCGGCCTGACCGGCCGGACTTCGTCCTCTTCGACCTGGATCCTGCGCCCGACGTCGGGTTTCGCGAGACGGTGCAGGTCGCGTTGCTCGTGAAGGAAGCGCTCGACGCCTTCGGGCTGGTCGGCTTCCCGAAGACCTCGAGCGCGGAGGGCATGCACGTGATCGTCCCGGTGGAGCGGCGGTACACGTACGCGGACACGCGGCAGTTCGCCGAGATCGTCGCGGGCGCAATCGCGCGCACGCACCGGGGCCTTGCGACCACGGAGTGGACGAAGTCGAAGCGGCGCGGGGTGCTGATCGACTCGAATCAGAACGGCGAGGGCAAGACGATCGCCTCGGTGTACTCCGTGAGGCCGCGCTCCGGCGCGCCCGTGTCGACCCCGCTGCGATGGAGCGAGGTGAACGAGCGGCTCGACCCGCTCGCGTTCACGATGCGGGTCGTCCTCGAGCGCGTCCGCAAGCACGGTGACCTGTTCGCCGGGGTCCTCAAGACGAGACAGCGACTCGACACCGCGTTGCGCTCGCTCGGCGGCTGACCGCGGCGTGATACAAGGCCGTGTGCCGCGCGCCGAGGGACCTGTGCTGGATCACCTTCGCGTGCCTCCCGGGGAGGACGCGATGATCGCGAAGCGCGATCCGGGCGAAACGCTCGGCCTCGCCAAGGACGAGGGCAAGAAGCACCTCGAGCGTCTGCATGCGCGGCTCGAGGAGCTCCAGCCGCGCCTCTACGCCGAGGGCCGGCGGAGCGTCCTCCTCGTGCTGCAGGGGATCGATGCCTCCGGCAAGGACGGCGTCATCAGGACGGTCTTCACCGGCCTGAACCCCCAGGGCTGCCGGGTCGTGTCCTTCAAGGTGCCGGCGGGAGGGGAGCTCGCCCACGACTACCTGTGGCGCATCCACGCGGCCCTGCCGGCGCGCGGTGAGATCGGCATCTTCAACCGCTCCCACTACGAGGACATCGTCACAGTCCGCGTCAAGAAGCTCGTCGAGGAGCAGGTCTGGCGCCGGCGGGGCGCCCACGTCCGGGAGTGGGAGCGGATGCTCGTGGACGAAGGCATCTCGATCGTGAAGGTGTTTCTCAACGTCTCGAAGGACGAGCAACGCAAGCGCCTCCAGGAGCGGGTCGACGATCCCGAGAAGCGCTGGAAGTTCCGCCTTGAGGACCTCGACGTGCGGAAGCAGAGCGACGACTACGTCGCCGCGTACGAGGACGCCCTCACCGAGACGTCGACCGATTGGGCTCCATGGCATGTCGTCCCCGCCGACCGGAACTGGGTGAAAGCGCTCGCCGTGACCCAGCTCCTAGTCGACGAGCTCGAGCGGCTCGACCCGGAGTTCCCCGAGCCGGACCCGGCGATCGAGGGCGTGCACATCGAGTGACGACGCCGCCGCGCTAGCCGAGGCGCTCGGGATGGCCGAGCGTGCCGAGCTCCGCGATGTCGCGCCGGAAGAAGAGCGCGGTCGTCCAGTCGACGACGACGCGGAGCTTCCTCGTCAGCAGAGGCAGCTGGTAGAGGTGGTAGGTGCGGGTGGCGAACCACCCCGGAAAGCCTCGCAGGCGCGCGCCCGGCACCTGGGCGATGCCCTTGTAGCGGCCGAGGGTCGCGGCCTGGCCGAGCATGCGATACCGGTAGGGCTTCGGCTCGCTGGTCAGGTTCTTCGCGAGGCGTCGGGCCTGGCGCAGGGCGTGCTGGCACGTCGGCGGGTCGAACGCTCCGGGCGTCGCGGCGTTCGGGACACGCGCGCCGTCGCCGAGCGCCCAGACGTGCGGGACCCCATCTACCCTGAGGGCGGAATCGACGACCACGCGCCCTCGCTCGTCGACGGGCAGCCCGAGCCGGTCGTTGGCGGGGTTGGCGCGGACGCCCGCGGTCCAGACCACGGTGCTGGTGAGGATGCGGTCGCCGTCGGAGAGCGTGGCCGCGTGCGCATCGACCGACTCGAGGGTCGTTGCCACTCTGATGTCGACCCCGCGCCGGACGAGCTGGCGCGCCGCGTAGTCGCCGAGCCCGCGCGGAATCTCGGCGAGGATCTTCGGCGCCGCGTCGACGAGGAGCCAGTGCTGCCGCTCGTGGCGGAGGGCGGGGTAGTAGCGCAGCGCGTCGCGGACGAGGTCAGAGAGCTCGGCGAGCGCCTCGACGCCCGCGTAGCCGGCGCCGACGAATAGGAACGTCAACTCCCGCCGGCGCTGTCCCTCGCTGCTCGCCGCCGCTGCGGCTTCGAGGCGCCTCAGCACGTGGTTCCTGAGGTTGATCGCGTCGGCGAGGGTCTTGAAACCGAGTGCATGCTCCGCGAGGCCGGGGATCGGCAAGGTGCGCGAGACGGCACCGAGCGCGATCACGAGCTCCTCGTAACGCACGGTCAGCAGGGCCTCGTCGGTCTCCACGCGGACGTGCTGTCGGCCTGTGTCGACGGCCACGGCGCGACCGAGAAGAAGCTCCGCGCGCGGGCACATCATCCGAAGCGGAACGACGACGTGGCGTGGCTCGAGCGTCCCGGACGCTGCCTCGGGAAGCATCGGCGTGTAGAGCATGAAGTTCTCGGGGGAGACGATCGTCGCGCCACGCTTGCCGAGCAGTCGGGCGACGTAGCCGCCGGCAAAGCCGCCGCCGAGCACGAGGGTGCCGCCGACCGCGATTCGTTCGCTCACGCCGCCGCCGCCACGAGTCTGCGGAGGAAGGTCAGGGCTCCCTCCTTGTCCAGCATCTCGTTCAGGTTGCCGCACTTCGGGCTCTGCACACACGATGGGCACCCATCGGCGCACGGACAGCCCTCGAGCATCCGCGCCGTGTCCTCGACCCAGCCCTCGAAGCAGTCGAACCCCCGCTCCGTGATCCCGACACCTCCGGCGTGCCCGTCGTACACGAAGACGGTGGGCTCGTTGGTCTGGAAGTGGACGTTCGTGGAGAGGCCGCCAATGTCCCAGCGGTCGCACATCGCCCAGAGCGGGAGCAGGGCGATCATCGAGTGCTCGGCGGCGTGAAGGGTCGAGAGGAGCCTCGGCATCTGCTCCAGCCCCGTCAGCTGCTCCGGCTCGGGGACGTACCAGACCGCCTCGGTCTCGAAGCTCGTCTCCGGCAGGTCGAGCTCGACCGTCTCGAGCGTCGACTGGTCGCGCACGGATTTCTTCTGGTAGGCCACCACGCGTTCCGTGACCGAGATGCGGCCGAACGAGAGCTCGAGGCCGCAGCGCCGTTCGGCCCGAAGCGTTTCCTCGATCGCGGTGTTCGTCTCTCTCTTCGCCTGCGTGTAGTAGTCGCCCTTGTACGGCGTCACGAGCGCGGCCCGGGACCGCAGATCGAGCTCGCGCACGAGGTAGCTCTCGCCGAGATGGAGGTACACCGCCCCTTCGTGGACGGTCGAGTAGGCGCGCTCGCGCTCGACGATTCCGAGCAACGTTCCCGTCTGTGCCTCGACCACCGCAAACGTGTCCGGGGTCGTGCTGCGGAGGCCGAACTGTGCCGCCGGATACTCGCGCCCGGCCCAGACATAGCCGCTCTTCGTCCGCTTCAGGTCGGGAAGCTGCGCAGCCCGCTCGAGGGCCTCGTCCCCGAGGGTCGCGCGGTCGGCGTCGTCGAGCGGCGCCTCGAAGGCGGCAGACCGGACGTGGCCGTCGAGGAGGCGCGGGTTTGCGTGGTCGAGGATCGCGGCCTCCACACTCCGGCCGAGCAGGGCTCCGGGCTCGCGCATGAAGTACTGGTCGAGCGCGTCCTGGCTCGCGACGAGGACGGCGAGACCGTGACCGCGACGACCGGCCCGCCCCCATTGCTGCCGCAGCGAGGCCATCGTCCCGGGAAAGCCGACGGAGATGGCGCAGTTGAGGAGCCCGATGTCGATTCCGAGCTCGAGCGCATCGGTCGCGGCCACTCCTAGCAGCTCGCCTTCGACGAGGCGGCGCTCGATCTCGCGGCGCTGCGCGGGCGTGTAGCCGGCCCGGTACGGCGCCAGGCGCTCCGCGGTCTCCGTGCCGACGCGGTCGACCGTGAACTTGTGGATCAGCTCGGCGGACTTGCGGCTCTTGGCGAAGCAGATCGTCCTGAGCCCGCGCGAGACGAGGTCTGCCATGAGGCGCGACGCGTCGCCGAGCGCGCTTGCGCGGAGGCCGAGCTCCGGGTCGATCAGCTCGGGATTCCAGAGGACGACCGTGCGCTCGGCCCGGGGCGCGCCGTCGTCGTCCACGACGGTCGCATCGATCCCGGCGAGGGCTGAGGCGAGAGCGCCGGGATTGGCGATCGTCGCCGAGGCCAGCAAGAACTGCGGCTCCGCGCCGTAGACGCGGGCGAGACGGCGCAGTCGCCGCAGGACATTGGCGACGTGCGAGCCGAACACGCCGCGGTAAACGTGTGCCTCGTCCACGACGACATAGCGGAGGTTGTGCAGCACGTCGGCCCAGCGGTCGTGATGGGGGAGGACGCCGACGTGGAGCATGTCCGGGTTCGTGAGGATCACGTTCGCCCACTTGCGGATCTGCCAGCGCCGCTCGGTCGGCGTGTCGCCGTCGTAGATCGCCGCGCGCACGCCCGGCGGGTCGAGCTCGCGGAGCGCGCGAGCCTGGTCCTGAGCCAGGGCCTTTGTCGGGTAGAGGTAGAGCGCTCTGTTCTTCGGGCTTCGCGCGATCGCGTCGAGGACAGGCAGGTTGAACGCCAGCGACTTCCCCGAGGCCGTCCCGGTCGCGAGGATCAGGTGCTCGCCGCGCGCGGCCGCATCCCAGGCCGCACGCTGATGGGCGTACAGCGCGTCGAAGGGAAGCGTCGCGCGCAGCGCCGGATGGAGCTCCTCCGGTAGCGCGGCGGTGCGCGCCTCGGCGGCGGGTATCTCCTCGACGTGCGCAACCTCCTCGCCGCCGGTGAGGTCGTCCCACAGCGTCGTGCCGACCGCCATTCGGCGATGGTAGCCTGGCCCGACCGGGGTGCCTTCGGGCTGAGAACACACCCGTCGAACCTGATCCGGTTTGCACCGGCGAAGGGAGTGAGGACCGCGAGAACGAGCCAGCGAGATGCCGCCGTAGGCGGGCTTCGCCCGCCGTAGGCTCGCGGCGCAGCTTTGATCACGTTCAAGAAGGAGGGAGCTCGCGGGGGAACCATGGGTTCCCCCGCGTGAACCGGCGAAGGGAGTGAAACTTGATTCCGCGTTGTTTGACGATTGCCGGATCCGACTCGGGCGGCGGCGCCGGCATCCAGGCCGATCTGAAGGCGTTCGCCGCGGCCGGGTGCTACGGGACGAGCGCGATCGTGGCGCTCACGGCGCAGAACACGACAGGCGTGAGCGCGGTGCACGAGGTCCCGGTCGAGCTCGTCGAGGCGCAGCTCGCCGCGGTGTTCTATGACATCGGCGTCGACGCCGCCAAGACGGGGATGCTGTTCTCGCGGCGCGTGATCGAGGCGGTGGCCGACTTCCTGTCGGATCGTCCGGTCCCGGTGGTCGTCGACCCGGTGCTCGTCGCCAGCTCCGGCGCGCGGCTGCTGCAGGACGACGCGGTGAAGACCCTGGTCGAGCGCCTCTTTCCGCTGGCGACTGTCGTGACGCCCAACCTCGACGAGGCGGAGGTGCTCGCCGGAGCCAAGGCGCCGCGGCGTGAGCTGGCCGAGCGGCTCCACGCGCTCGGCGCCGCTGCCGTGCTCGTGACGGGCGGTCACGGCGACGAGGCGGTCGACCATCTGTTCGACGGCGAGCGCCACGTCGAGATCGCCGTCGAGCGTCATGCCGTCGCGGCGACGCACGGCGCCGGCTGCACCCACTCCGCGACGCTGGCCGCCGGTCTCGCCCGCGGCCTCGCCCTCGAGGAGGCTGCCCGGGGTGCGGCACGAGCCGCCGGCGAGGCCGTGCGCCACGGGCTCGTCGAGATCGGGGCCGGCGACGGTCCGGTCGACGTCCTCAACCTGAGAGGAGCCGCATGAGCACGTCCCCCGGTGCGACGCTCCGCACGCTGCGGGAGCGCAAGGCACTCGTCCATCAGATCACGAACTACGTGGTGATGAACGAGACGGCGAATGCGACCCTCGCGCTCGGCGCGCTGCCGGTGATGGCCCACGCGCGGGAGGAGGTCGAGGAGATGGTGGCCCTCGCCGGTGCGCTCGTGCTCAACATCGGCACGCTCTCGCCGCCCTGGGTCGAGGCGATGCTGGCCGCGGGGAAGGCTGCGAACGCGTCGGCGATTCCCGTTGTGCTCGATCCGGTCGGCGCCGGGGCGACGAGCTATCGCACCGAGACCGCGAGGCGCATCCTCGACGAGGTCGAGATCGCGGTGCTGCGCGGGAACCAGGGGGAGGTTGCGACGCTGGTCGGCGTTGGCGCGGAGGTGCGCGGCGTGGAGTCGATCGCGACCGCCGGAGAACCGGGGGAGCTCGCGCGGGCCGCGGCCCGGAGCCTCGGCGTTGTCGCGTCGGTCACCGGCCCCGTCGACCATGTCTCCGACGGAGACGATCTTCTTGCGATCGCGAACGGCCACGAGCTGCTCGCGTCTGTGACCGGCACGGGCTGCATGTCGAGCGCGATCACCGGCTGCTTCCTCGCCGTGAAACGGCACGAGCCGCTTGCCGCCGCCGCGGAGGCGCTCGCCGCGTTCGGCGTCGCGGCCGAGGACGCTGCCCAGGGCGCGAATGGCCCCGGGTCGTTCCACGTCGGCCTCTACGACGCGCTCGCCGCGCTCGACCCCGACACACTCGACGGCCGGGCGCGGATCACGTGAGACTCCACGCGATCGTCGGCGATCTCGACACGGCTCGGGCTGCCGTGGAGGGTGGCGCGACCCTCGTGCAGTGGCGGCTCAAGCGCGTCCCGACGGTCGACGTGGTCGAGCGAGGCCGCGCGACCCGCAGCCTCTGCGCGCGGTCGGGCGTCACGTTCGTCGTCAACGACGACGTCGAGGCCGCGCTCATGCTCGGGGCAGACGGCGTCCATCTCGGGGCCGGCGACGAGGGCGCCGCGCGCGCGAAGGAGCAGGGCCTCCTGCTTGGACGATCGGCGTCGAGCCTCCCGGAGGCGCGTGCCCTCGACGGCACGGCCGACTACCTGGGCGTCGGGCCCGTCTGGGAGACGCCTTCGAAGGCGGACGCCGATCCTGCGCTCGGGCTCGAAGGGCTGCGTGAGATCTGCGACGCCGTCTCGACCCCGGTGATCGCGATCGGGGGGATCGACGAGACGAACGCGGCCGACTGCATCGCCGCCGGCGCGGCCGGCGTGGCGGTCATTCGGGCGGCACGTTCGGCCGCCACACTCCGGGCGGCGATCGATGCGGCTCTCTGAGGCCGGCGAGACCGGGGTTCTGGCCGAGCTCGAGCGGCGCGGGCTGGCGACGGGAATCGAGAACGACGCGGCACAGCTCGAGAATGGTGTCGTCCTCACCCAGGACGCACTCGTGGAGGGCGTCCACTTCCGGCTCGAGTGGATCTCGTGGCGTGATCTCGGCTGGCGCGCCGCCGCCGTCAACCTCAGCGACCTGGCCGCGTCCGGCGCGGATCCCGAGGGCCTGGTCGTCGCGCTGGCCGCACCGGGGGAGACGGAGCTCGCCGACGTCGTCGAGCTCTACGAGGGCATCGTGGAGACGGGTGTGCCGGTGGTGGGAGGCGACACGACCGCTGCAGACAGGTTGGTGCTGAGCGTTGCCGCCGTGGGCCGGTCTCGGCGTGTGCCTGGAAGGTCGGGAGCGCTGCCGGGGGATCTGGTCGTGGTGACGGGCCCGCTCGGCGCTGCGGGGGCAGCGTTCCGGCGTGAGTCTTTCTCCCGTCCGCCTCTGCGGCTTCGTGAGGGAAGGGAGCTGGCGGAGCACGCGCACGCGATGCTGGACGTCTCGGATGGGATTGCCGTGGATGCCGGCCACATCGCAGCTCGTTCCGGCTGTCGGGTCGTCATCGAGCTCGAGCGGGTGCCGCTGGCCGCGGGGGCCGAGCTGGGCGATCTCGGCTTCGGCGAGGACTATGAGCTGCTCGCTGCGGTCGACGAGCCGGGCCGGTACCCGGTGATCGGGCGCTGCGAGGTCGGCGAGGGCGTCCTGCTGACTCTCGAGGGCGAGCCGTACGAGCTAGGCGGCTGGGAGCACTTCCGCTAGGGCCCGCTCGTAGTGCGAGCGCGGCCGGGCGCCGATCAGCGTCGACTTCGGCTCTCCCCGGTCGAACAGGATCGCGGTCGGGATGGAGAGCACGTCGTACCGGACGGCGGTCTGCGGATTCTCGTCGATGTTCAGCTTCACGAACGTCACCCGCCCCTCGAGCTCGAGGGAGAGCTGCTCGAGGATCGGGTCGACGGCGCGGCACGGGCCGCACCAGGGCGCCCAGAAGTCGACGACGACCGGTCCGTCCGCCTGGAGGACGCTCTCCTCGAAGGTGGTGTCGGTGACTTCGACCATTCCGTCAGGGTAGCCCGGACAGCCCTCAGAGCCGTCCCCGCAGCGCGGACAGGCGCAGTGCCGGCACCTTCCAGATCGCCTCGGCGACGATCGCGCGCGACATCTTCGAGCCGCCGGCCTCGCGGTCGGCGAACGTGATCGGCACCTCGACGACCGTGAAGCCTGCCCGCAGCGCGCGGTACGTGGTCTCGATCTGGAACGCGTAGCCTTTGGAGTGCACCGCGTCCAGGTCGATCGTCTCGAGCACGCGCCGCCGGTAGCACTTGAACCCGCCGGTGAGGTCTCGCACGCGCACGCCGAGCACGATCCGCGCGTACAGCGAGCCGCCGGCCGATACGAACCTCCGCACCAGCCCCCAGTTGCGCACCGCCCCGCCCGCGACGTATCGGGAGCCCAGCACGACGTCCGCGCCGCCTTCGCCCCCCGCGGCAGCCAGCAGCCGCGGGACGTCTGCCGGGTCGTGAGAGAAATCGCAGTCCATCTCGAGGACGAGGTCGGCTCCGTCCGCCAGGGCCCGCTCGAAGCCTGCGAGGTACGCGGGGCCGAGGCCCTCTTTGCGCGGGCGGTGCAGGACGTCGACATATGGGAGCTCGGCCGCGAGGCGGTCGGCGAGCTCCCCGGTTCCATCCGGGGAGCTGTCGTCGATCACGAGCACGCGGACTCCCTTGTCGGCGAGCGCGCGCAGCATTGGCTCGAGATTCTCCCGTTCGTTGAAGGTGGGGATGCAGACGACGGCGGTAGCCACCTGCGTATATTCAACGCGGTGACGAGCGATCGGCCCGCTGAACCGCGCGCTCTGCCTCGCAACGCCGATCTCGCCGAGCAGCTCGAGCTGCTGGCCGACCTGCTCGAGCTGGAGGGCGAGGCGTCGTTCCGGGTGCTCGCCTACCGCCGCGCCGCGACGCGCATCCGCGAGACCGCAGGGTCGGTCGCCGAGCTCGCTCTCACCGGCCGGGCGAAAGATCTCCAGGGGATCGGCAAGACGATCGAGGAGAAGATCGTCCAGGTGGTCGAGGACGGGGAGATGCACGCGCTGACCAAGCGCAAGAACGTGATTCCGCCGGAGGTCGTGATGTTCATGCGCCTGCCGGGCCTCGGTCCGAAGACGGCCGCGAGAATCTGGCGGGAGCTCGACGTGACGACGATCGACGAGCTGAAGGTCGCAGCCGAGCAGGAGCGGCTGAGGACGCTCTCCGGCCTCGGAGCGAAGACCGAGGAACGGATCCTCAAGGCGCTCGCCGAGAAGAAGCAGGAACCGTCTGACCGCCGGCTTCTCGGCGACGGGCTCGCGACGCTGCTCGCCGTCGTCGCGGAGCTGCGTGAGCATCCCGCGGCCGTGAAGGTCTCCGAAGCCGGCAGCGCGCGCCGCCGGCGCGAGACGTTCCGGGATCTCGACATCATCGCCACCGCGACCGACCCGCAGGCTCTGATCGACCACTTCACCGGTCTGAAGTGGGTGGTGGAGGTCGTCGCCAAGGGGCCGACGAAGGCGACGGTGCTCTCCAATGCCGGTCTTCGCTTCGACCTCCGCGTCGTGCCGCCCGAGTCCTACGGGAACCTGCTGCAGCACTTCACCGGCTCCAAGGACCACAACGTCGCTTTACGAGAGCGCGCAGTGAAGGACGGGCTCTCTGTGTCCGAGTACTCGGTGACCGTGACCGCCACCGGCGAGGAGCTGAGGTTCGCGGATGAGGCGGCCGTGTACGAGCGGCTCGGCTACGAGTACATCCCGCCCGAGCTGCGTGAGAACTCCGGCGAGCTCGAGGCCGCTCGCAGGCGCGAGCTGCCGAAGCTCGTCGAGCTCGGCGACGTCAGGGGCGATCTCCACTCGCACACGACCTGGTCCGACGGCCGCGCCTCCCTCGAGGAGATGGTGAGCGCCGCCCGCGCGCGCGGCTACGCGTACCTGGCGGTGACCGACCACCCGCGCGGGTCGCTTGCGGAGCAGGACGAGGAGATCGACGCGCTCAACGAGCGGGTCGCGCCGTTTCGGATTCTGAAGGGGATCGAGGTCAACATCCGTGTCGACGGGTCGCTCTCGCTCCCCGAAGACGTGCTCGCGCACCGGGACTGGGTGATTGCATCCCTGCACGGGGCCTTCGACCGCAGCCCAACCGAGCGGGTGCTCGCGGCGATGGAGCACCCTCACGTGCACTGCATCGGACACTTGACGGCCCGCAAGATCAACATCCGCCCACCGGCCGACGTCGACGTCGAGCGCGTCGTGGTAAAGGCGGTGGAGACCGGCACGTTCCTCGAGATCAATTCGCAGCCGAACCGCCTCGACCTGCGCGACACCCATGCCCGGCTGGCCGGCGAGGCCGGCGTGAAGATCGCGGTCACCACAGACGCTCACCAGCTCAGCGCGCTCGACCACATCGAGATGGGGATCGCCCAGGCGCGACGTGCGTGGCTCACGCGCGAGCAGGTGCTGAACACGCGGGCCTGGCCACAGATCGAGAAGATCCGCAAGTGACCTTCCGCGAGGACGGTGCTGCGACGCTCGAGTGGGCTGCCCGCTATCTCGAGCGGGTCGGCGAACTCCCCGTGCTGGCACAGGTCGAGCCGGGCGACATCCGCTCACGGCTCCCCGCGGCTCCGCCCGAGCACGGCGAGCCGTTCGCGAACGTGCTGCGCGATCTGGACGAGATTCTCCTCCCGGGAATCACCCACTGGCAAAGCCCGCGCTTCTTCGCCTACTTCGCGGTCAGCGCCGCGGAGCCGGGCATCCTCGCGGAGCTTCTCGCGGCTACGCTCAACTCGGTCGGGTTTCTCTGGCGCACGTCGCCCGCGTCGACCGAGCTCGAAGCTCTCACCCTCGACTGGACGGCCCAGCTGCTCGGCCTGCCGTCCGGCTGGCACGGCCACATCGAGGACACGGCGTCTACCTCGACCCTCGCCGCGTTCACAGCGGCGCGGCAGGCGACGGGGAGAAACGTCGTCGTCTGCTCCGAGCACGCGCACTCGGCGACGGACAAGGCGGCGAGGATCCTCGGCCTCGAGCTGCGCAAGGTACAGGCCGACGACGATTTCCGTCTTCGCCCCGAGCTGCTCGACCTGTCCGACGTCGCTGCTGTCGTCGCCACGGTCGGCACGACGTCGGTCGCTTCCGTCGACCCGGTCCCCGCCATTGCCGATGCCTGCGCCGCCGCCGGCGCATGGCTCCACGTCGACGCGGCGTATGCCGGCTCGGCCTGGGTCTGCCCCGAGTTCCGCTGGTCGCAGGAGGGCGTCGAGCGCGCCGACTCGCTCGTCGTCAACGCTCACAAGTGGCTGTTCACGCCCATGGACTGCTCGCTGCTCTGGACGAGCCGGCCCGAGGACTTCCGCCGCGCGTTCAGCCTGGTGCCAGAGTATCTCCGCACGAGCGACGACGTGGAAAGCCTGTCCGAGTACGGCCCCGCGCTCGGGAGGAGGTTCCGCTCGCTGAAGCTGTGGGCCGTGCTCCGCTGCTACGGCCGCGAGGGGCTTCAGGCCCGGATCCGCGAAGCCGTGCGCCTGGCCGAGCTCTTCGAGGGCTGGGTGGAGGCAGAGGACGGCTGGGAGCTCGCCGCGACCCGCCACTTCTCGCTCGTCTGCTTCCGCCACGAGGGCTCGGACGAGGACAACGAGGCGATCGTCGAGCGGGTGAACCGAAGCGGCGAGGCGTTTCTCTCCCATACGCGGCTGGGGGGCAGGTACGTGATCCGCCTCGCGATCGGCAACGAGGGGACGACGGAGTCCGACGTGGAGCGCGTGTGGGACGCGCTGAGGGCCGCCGCCTCGGCTTCATAAGATAGGAAGGTGCGGCTCGTCGTCATCGGCCTCGTCGCCGGAGTGTTCAGCGCACTGTTCGGCGTCGGCGGCGGAGTCCTGATCGTGCCGCTGCTTCTCCTCAGCGGCTGGAAGCCGCGCACCGCCACGGCAACGTCGCTCGCAGCGATCGGGATCACCGCGGTCGCGGGCGTGATCGCCTACGCGTTCCACGGAGACGTCCGGGTCGGATATGCGGCTCTCGTCGGTGTTCCGGCCGCGGTCTCGGTTGCCGGCGCGACCGCGCTTCAGCAGCGTCTGCGCGGCCAGACACTGGAGCTTCTGTTCGCGGCGTTCGTGCTGGCCGTCGCAGTCTGGCTCTTCCTCAAGTGACGTACGCGCTCGCGATCGCGCTCGGGCTCGTCGCCGGGGTCCTCGCCGGGATGTTCGGGGTCGGCGGCGGGATCCTGTTCGTCCCGACGCTCGTCGCGCTCGGGCTGGACCACCATCAGGCGAACGGGACCTCTCTCCTTGCCATCCTCCCGACCGTGGTCGTCGGGACCTGGCGGCAGTCGCGCTACGGAAACGTGCGCTGGCGCTCGGCGCTCCTCATCGGCGCCTTTGCCGCGGCTTCGGCCCAGGGTGGTGTCTTCCTGGCCGTGGCGCTGTCGGACGCGACTCTCCGCCATCTCTTCGCCGGCTTCCTCGTTCTGGTCGCGGTGCAGATCGCCTGGCGTGCCCGCACCGCTGAGAAGTAGGGCCGAAGGGAGCGCGGTCTATCCTGTGACGATGGCGCATCCGGACGAGGCCTGGATTCCGCTCGTCGACGAGCCGGTCGGAAACATCGTCGCGAAGCTCGAACGCGAGGATCCCGAGATCTCGGCACTCGTCGCGTCGCCTCACCGCATCCTGGCGTTTCGCACGTTCGCGTACATCAGGGTCGGCATCAAGCTCGGCGAGCTCCTCTTCGAGCAGGATCTCGCGCCGCCCGACGCCGACGAGACGTGGGTCGACACCCTGCTCCGAGACCCGAAGCACCACGAGGCGCTTCACCGCGAGGTGAAGGCCGTCGCCGAGGAGATCGCGTCGGATCCGAGGTATGCGGACGAGGGGCCGCTCGGGCCCGACGCCGCAGCGCGCGACCGGTTCCGTGACTTCGCGCGCAAACAGCTTGCCGCCGACTGACCTCTTCACCTAGCGGTGGGCGCAGCTTCTGCGGCCGGTGAGCCCCTGGAGGGCTACGACTTCGCGGTCGAGCCGCGGAGCAAGTGGCAGCGGGGTCGGGACCGGTTTCTCCGGAACCGGCCGGCGACTCTCAGCCTGCTCGTCCTGCTCGGGCTCTTCGCCGTCGGTCTTCTCTCCCGGCACATCGCCCCGTACGGGTACCTCGACGTGAACGTCGATGCGCTCAGCGCCGGCCCCAGCTGGGCTCATCCGTTCGGCACCGACCAGGTCGGCCGCGACTATTTCAGCGCGGTTCTGATCGGGCTCGGCACCGAAGCGAAGATCGTGCTGATCGTCGGTCTCGTCGGCTCGCTGATCGGGTTGGCCGCCGGAGCGATGGCCGGCTACTTCGGCGGCGCCCTCGACAACGTCGTCATGCGCACCACGGACGTCTTCCTGGCGTTGCCCGGCTTCGTCATGGTCCTGGTCGCCCGTACGTACCTGCACGCGAGCACGCCGTCCGAGGTGTCGCTCGTTCTCGCGGCGGTGCTCTGGACCGGGGTGGCCCGGGTCGTGCGCGCGACGTGTCTGTCGCTGCGCGAGCAGGAATACGTCGAGGCGGCCAGGGCCGTCGGGGCCGGCAACACGCGCATCATCCTCAAGCACGTCCTCCCCAACGCGATCGGGCCGATGGTCGTGGCCGCGAGCCTGATGATCGGGGCCGCGGTGATCGCCGAGACGACGCTCGCGTTTCTCGGCTTCGGCCTCTTTCGCTTGGCGGACCAGAACCGCACGCCCAGCATCGGCGACGTTCTCGCGAACGCGCAGAACGAGGGGCTCTTCCACTGGTGGGGGGTCGTGTTACCGGGGCTCACCATCGTCGTGCTCGTCTCCGCGATCGTCTTTGTGGGCGACGGCGTCCGGGACGCCCTCGACCCGGCCGGCTACAGGCATGCCGGAGGGGCCGGCAGGCGCAGGAGGCGGCTGCTGCCTCGAGTAATGTCGCGCCGCCTCGCCGCGCTGCCGCGCCCGCACGTGCCCGACATCGGCCTGCGACGCCTGCCCACGCCGAGCCTGCGGCTCGAGTTGCCGGTGCTGGAACGCTTGGTCGCGCGACTCTCCCGCTCCCGCCGCCGATCCGGACGACGCCGGCTCGTCCTCGAGGCGATCGCGGTGCTGTTGCTCTCCGCCGCGGCGGCCGGGGCGGTCTTTGTCTTCGGCATCCACCACACCGCGAGCCGTTGGAGCGTGGCGGGCTCGGACGTGCAGAACATCTCCCGGGCGCAGGGCGCGCAGACGGAAGTGGCGGTTGCGGCCGCACCCCGGCACCCCCAGATCCTCTTCGCTGCCTCGAACGATTCGCTGCTGCGGACGATCCGCGTTCTGTCATCGACGGACGGTGGGCGAACGTGGACTTCCCGCCCGGGGCCGCCGCTGGGCGAGTCGTGTGCACGCGGCGAGCCCGCCGTCACCGTCGCGCCTCACGGGCGTCAGTACGTCGCCTTCATCGTGAACAGGTTCTGCCTGCGGGAGGATCCCTGGCCTCACCTCGTCGTCGCGACCCGAGCCGGCCCGGGTGCGCCCTGGCGTTCTCATGCGATGACCCGGCTCGACACGACGTCCTTCGACGCCAAGCCGGCGATCACGGCGGCCGCGGACGGCCGGGTGTACGTCGCCTGGTCGCATCTGTTCCGGCCGACCTACGCGACCATCGTCGTCAGCTCCACGAGCGACGGCGGTCGCACCTGGTCCCCGGCTCGGGTCGTCAGTCCGCTTCTCGTCCGCCCCCAGCACACTACGTTGACCGTCAGCGCCCGCGGCGTCGTCTATGTCGCGGGGATCGACGCGCGGCACGGCGTCTGGGCGGCCCGCTCCGTCGACGGGGGCCGCGAGTTCTCGCTTCACCGCGTCGCCGGTCTCCCCGGCAACCAGGCCGCGACCTGCGCGGCCGCGGGAAGATTCCCGACCGCGACCGAGGGGAACCGCTGCGTCGGCCCCAACCCGACCATCGCCGTGACGGGCCGCCGCGTCTACGTCACCTACTCGCCGGTGAAGCCGAACGGGGCCTGGGGAGTTTCGGTCGCCACGCTCGACGCGACCCTGAATCCTCTCTGGCGAGCCCGGCCCGGCCCGGCCGAGCAGGTGAAGGGAGATCAGTTCTGGCCGGCCTCGGCGGTCGATCCTCGTACCGGACGCCTTTGGGTCTGTTACTACGACACGACGGGTGATCCGAGTCGCACCAGGGCCTGGTTCTCGTGTGCCGCTTCCCGCGACGGGCGGAACTGGGCGACCCCGGTGCGTGTGGCGCGCGCCTCGGCCGACTCCAACACTCTCTGGGAGGACGCCCGGATCTTCGGCTTCCTCGACATGATCGGCTACGGCGGCTACACGGGCCTGACCGTGGCCGGCGGCGTGGCGCATCCGCTCTGGATCGATACGAGCGACCCCGCCGGACGCCTGCAGGAGGTCTTCGGCGCCCGGCTCGCCGAAAGCTCCGTTGCGGGCTGACGGCCTTTCCTTGACTGCCGGCGTCTAAGTACGCGTGGCCGCTGCAAACGTCCTCGAACGACGGGCGCGCCGCCGCGCGCGCCGTAAGTTCGCGCTCGAGGCGGTCGCAGTCCTGGCCGTGACCGCGGGGGTGATCGCCACCGTCTATTTCCTCAACACCAAGAACGTCGCGAGCCCCTGGGCTGTCGCGGGGACGAACGAGCAGAACGTCTCGCATGCCCCCGGGGTTCAGACCGAAGTGTCGGTCGCGGTCAATCGCGCGAACCCGCGTGTTCTCTTCGCCGCCTCGAACGACTCGATCGAGACGACGATCCGCTTGTATATGTCGGCAAACGGCGGCAAGACGTGGAAGTCAGAGCACGGCCCCGTGTTCGACACCGGCACCTGTGCGTGGGGCGACCCCGCTGTCGCGGTCGGCCCGGGGGGCCGCGAGTACGTCGCCTACACCGAGAAGTCCGTGTGCACGAGCGGCCCCGATCTCACGCCCTACCTCATCGTCGCGTCACGAGCAGGACCCACGTTGCCATGGCAAACGCGGCGGGTGACCCATCCCGCCGTCGAGTTCGGCTTCGACGACAAGCCCGCGCTCGCCGTCGCGGCGAGCGGCCGCGTCTACGTTGCGTGGTCGAGGCTGATCGGGCGGTCGTACCAGACGACGGTCGTCAGCTCGAGCGACGACGGCGGCAAAACCTGGTCCAAGCCTCGCCCGGTCGATCGTGCCCTCGTCCAGCCGCAGCTGGTGTCGGTCGCGACCGGCGGCGGGGGCTCGCTGTACGTCGCCGGTGTCGACGCTACCCGGGGCGTCTGGGTCGCGCGGTCGACCGACGGCGGCCGCTCGTTCTTCGTCCGGCAGGTCGCCCGGCTTCCCGGGAACCAGGCGCGGACGTGCATTGTGTTCGGCAAGTACCTGCTGCCGCAGCAGTCCCTGCGGTGCCTCGGCCCCAACCCGACCGTGACGACGAGGACGGACGGACGCGTCTACGTCACGTACGGAACGACGGGCGCGAACGGCACCGAGGACGTCGCGAATGCGGTCTTCGACGCGAGCCTGGCTCCGGTCGGTCGGAACATCGTCGGGCCGGTCGAGAAGAAGAAGGCCGACCAGTTCTGGCCGGCGGCCACGGTCGACCGGCGGACGGGCGATCTCTGGGTCTGTTACTACGACACCACCGGCGACGCGGGCCGGAAGAACGCGTGGTTCACCTGCACCGTCTCCCGCGACGGGCTCCACTGGTCGAAGCCCGTTCGGGCCGGCGCCCACGCCGCGAGCCCGGATGTCCTCTGGGCAGACGCCGAGATCTACGGCTACGGCGATTCGGGCGGCTGGGGCGGCTACCCCGGAGTTGCCGCCGGCGACGGCGTCGCACACCCGCTGTGGATCGACACCCGCAACCTCGACGCGAACGCCGAGGAGATCCTCGCGGCACGGCTGGCCCGCCGGTCGCTCGGGCGCTGACCTGGCGGCGGACGCGGAGAGTCGCAGGAAGACCCTGCATAATGCGGGGAAGGTGTTCAAGCGCGCGCCTGTCGCTCTCCTCGCCGTCCTCTTCCTCCTCACCGCCTCCTCTGCGGGCGCGGAGCAGCCTGCTGCCGTACCCGTAGGCGCGAGCGCGCACGCCTTTGCGGTCAGGGTGACCGTCCCGGGCCAGCCGGCCGCGGGCACGCCGACGGTCAACGCCCCGAACGACTCCGTCCAGTTCAGCGGGAGCTTCACGTACGGCACGGACCCCCTCACCGGCGCTCCGATCGTCAGCACCGGCTCGGCCAACGCCAGCGCGTCGGCGCTGGCAGGCCCCTCCGCTCAGTCGAGCGCGTCGGCCCAGGTCAGCACGCTGTCCGTCTTCGGCGGGGAGATCACGGCGACGACGGTGGCGGCCGCGGCCCATGCCGAGCATCGCGCAGGCGCGGGCAAGGGGAACGTCGACGGGACGACGGTCACCGGGCTGGTCGCGCTCGGCCAGCCGGTCACCGGCGCGGCGACCGTGGCACTCGCGGACTGGGGCTCGCTGACGACAGCCGCGGGCGGAGTCACCGGCACGCCCGTCGCCGGCTACGGCGGTCACGTGACGGCACTCGAGATCAAGCTCACGCTCGATCACGGCGGGCTGCCCGCAGGGACGACGATCGACGCCGGCTTCGCGGAGGTCGCTGCGAAGGCCTCGCCGCTCGAGCCCCTCCCGGCCAGGCCGAGGAAGGTCAAGGCGAAGGCGCCGGAGCCGCTTCCGGGCTTTCCGCCGATCCACGCGCCGCCGACCGTCACGCCGAAGCTGACCGCGGGAGGCTACGTGTTCCCGGTGTACGGGCCGTCCTCGTTCGTCGACACCTTCGGAGCGGCACGCGGCGACATCTCCAGCGGCTGGCACCACGGCGACGACGTCTTCGCCCCGCTCGGCGCGCCCATCCTCGCGGTCGCCACCGGCACCGTCTTCTCCGTCGGCTGGAACCCCGTCGGCGGCAACCGGCTCTGGCTTCGCGACGGAAAGGGCAACCTCTTCTACTTCGCCCACCTTTCCGCCTTCACGCCGCTCGCCGTGAACGGGAGCAAGGTCAACGCCGGGGACGTCCTCGGCTTCGTCGGGAACACGGGCGACGCTCAAGGGACGCCGTACCACCTCCACTTCGAGATCCACCCGGTCGGACTTCTGGGTGAGGGATACGACGGCGCCGTGAACCCGACGTCGTATCTGCTCGCGTGGAAGCACCTACAGGACGTCAGCTTCAGCGGCGGTGGCGCCTGGGCTCCCGGCCAGAGCCTCGGCAACGCGCCCAAGCCGGGGGCGATCCTCCTCTCGGCGTCCGACATCTCGACCGCGGACGGCCTCGTCCCCGGATCGCTGCAACGCGCCGTCCGCCCCCGGTCAGGGGCGGGCGACGGGTACGCGTCGAAGTAAGCGGCGCCTAGTTCGGACTGGGCGTCGAGTTGCCCTGGTACGTGAAGTCGTCGCTCGCGCCGAACAGCTTGTCGGAGAGCCACTTGCGGGTCTGCGCGCCGGAGACCGGGTTGAAGAGGAGCCCGAGCGCGATGCCGGTCAGGAGGAGCATCGTGTTGCGACCCCCGTGCTCGTCCTGCTTGCCCTGAACCCGGTCGGACGCCTGGCGTAGCTCGTCGACGGCTTCCCGGAGCCGCTCCTGGATGTCCTTGTCGGTCGCGACGCGGGCCGCGACCGGGATCGCTCCGCGCTTCCCGATCAGCTCGTCGTAGATCTCCCGCGCGGCGGCGTACGCGTTGCGCACGTTGACGCGGATGTCCTCATCTGTCATCGCTCGCTCGATGTACGGTCTCGCGCTGCCCGCCCGGTCCAATACCTTGTCCTTCGCTTTCACCATGCGTGGATCGTCCTTTCTGTTGTCGTCCTGTCGGTTCTTTCCGAAGGGTAATCCTCGCAAACGAGCGGCCGTCGCCGTGGGGATACTGCTCCTTGCGGGCTGCGGGGGCGGAAAGGGCACGACCCCGGAACGTTCGGTGCGGGGAACCGGGTACGCGTTCTCGGCTCCTTCGGACTGGCCCGTCGCCCGTACCGCCCGAGGGGTGAGCGTCTCGAAAGGCGTCGGAGTCGTGTCCGTGACCCGGTTCCGGCTTCAGCACGCATTCCGTCCGGCGCTCTGGCCCAAGGTGGTGACGGAGTCCGACCGCACGGCGGCGGCGGTCGCGACGCAGCAGGCCGGCACCCTAGTCGGCTCCCGGACGGTGACGATCGCCGGTCGTCGCGCCCGGCAGTACGACATCGCCTACGAGCAGAACGGGAAGAAGCTCGTCGAGCGGCTCGTCTTCCTGCTCCGTGCGAAGACGGAGTACCTGCTCCTCTGTCGCTACGAGCGGGGCGGCGACACGCGTGCGTGCGGGCTGCTGCTCGCGACCTTCAAGTTGACCTGACGGTCGGGCCGGCTGGGAGCGCCGTCGAACGCCGCCTCGAGCACCTCGTCGATCGAGCTGACCGGGACGAACTCGAGCTCGCGCCGGGTCTCGGCCGGGAGCTCGGCGAGGTCCGGCTCGTTGTCCTTCGGGATGATCACGCGCTTCAGGCCGGCGCGCTGCGCGGCGAGCGCCTTCTCGCGCAGGCCGCCGATCGGGAGCACCTGGCCGGTGAGCGTGATCTCGCCGGTCATCCCGACCTCCTCGGAGACGGGCTGGTTGCGGACGAGCGAGGCGATCGCCGTCGCCATCGTGATCCCCGCGGACGGCCCGTCTTTCGGCACTGCGCCGGCAGGGACGTGCAGGTGGACGTCGTGCTCCGTGAACCAGTTCGCGTCGAGACCGAGCTGTGCGGTGTGGGCCCGCACCCAGGAGAGGGCGGCCTGCGCCGACTCCTGCATCACGTCGCCGAGCTGGCCGGTGACCGTGAGCCGCCCCTTGCCCGGATACGCCGTCGCCTCGAAGAAGAGGATGTCGCCGCCGACGGCCGTGAACGCGAGGCCGGTCGCGACGCCCGGATCAGACGTGCGCTTGCGCACCTCGCCTTCGAACCGCCTCGGGCCGAGCCACGATCGCACGCGCCGCTCGTCGATCCGCAGCGTCTTCGCGCGCGCCTTGCCCTCGGCGATCTGCCGTGCGCCCTTACGCAGGACGTCGGCGAGCCGCCGTTCGAGGTTGCGCACGCCGGCCTCGCGCGTGTACTCGCGGATGATCAGGCGGAGCGCCCGGTCCGTGAACCTGACGCGGCCACTGTCGAGCCCGTGCGCCTCGAGCTGCTTGGGGAGGAGGTACCGCTTTGCGATCCCGAACTTCTCGTCCTCGGTGTAGCCGGAGAGGGAGATCACGTCCATCCGGTCGAGCAGCGGGCTCGGGATCGTGTCGAGCGTGTTCGCCGTGCAGATGAACAGGACTTTGGAGAGGTCGAACGGCAGATCGAGGTAGTGGTCGCGGAAGGTCTTGTTCTGCTCGGGGTCGAGCACCTCCAGCATCGCGCTCGCCGGATCGCCGCGGAAGTCGGCGCCCATCTTGTCGATCTCGTCGATCAGCATCACCGGGTTCATCGACTCGGCGTCGCGGAGCGTCCGGATGATCGTGCCGGGCATGGCGCCGATGTACGTGCGACGGTGGCCGCGGATCTCCGCCTCGTCGCGGACGCCGCCGACCGACAGCCGCGCGAACTTCCGGCCGAGCGCGCGCCCGATCGATTGGCCGAGTGAGGTCTTCCCGACGCCGGGCGGCCCGACGAAGCAGAGGATCGGCCCGGACAGGTCGTTCTTCAGCTTCGAGACGGCGAGGTGCTCGAGGATACGATCCTTGACCTTCTCGAGGTCGAAGTGGTCCTCGTCGAGCACTTTGCGCGCGTGATCGAGGTCGAGGTTGTCCTCGGTCGTTTTCCCCCACGGGAGTGACGCGAGCCAGTCGAGATACGTCCGGATCACCCCGTACTCGGCCGCGGCCGATGGAAGCTTCTCGAGCCGGCCGAGCTCCCGGTCGGCGGCCTTGCGCGCGTCCTCGGGCAGGTCGAGCTCCGTGAGCCGCGAGCGCAGCTCGTTGACCTCGGCCGCGTCCGCGTCCCCCTCGCCCAGCTCGTCTTGGATCGCCTTCAGCTGCTGCCGCAGGAAGAACTCCCGCTGGCCCTTCTCCATCTCCTCCTGAACCTGGGACTGGATCTTGGAGCCGAGCTCGAACACCTCGAGCTCGCGGTTCAGGATCGCCGAGACCTCGCGCAGGCGCGCCTCGACGGCGGTGAGCTCGAGCAGCCGTTGCTTCTCCGCCGTCTTCAACCGCAGCGTTGACGCCACGAGATTGCAGAGCGCGCTCGGATCGTCGACGTTTGCGGCGGCGAGCTGCAGCTCCTCGGGGAGGTAGGGGACGAGCCCGATCACCCGCGCGAAGAGGTTCTGGACGTTTCGGGTGAGCGCCTCCACCTCGGGCGTCTCCTCGAGCTCGTCAGCGAGCTCCAGGAACTCGCCGACGAGGTAGGGGTCGTCGCTCACCTCGCGGTCGAGCTCGATCCGCCGCACGCCCTGCACCAGGATGCGGAGCGTCCCGTCGGGCACCTTGATCATCTTGTGGACGACCGCCGCGGTGCCGACGCGGTAGAGCTCGTCCCAGCCGGGCTGCTCGATGTCGGCTTCCTTCACCGTGACGAGAGCGAGCACGCGCTCGCCCGAGACGACATCTTCGACGAGCTTGATCGAGCGCTCCTGGCCGATCGCGAGCGGCGTGACGGACTCAGGGAACACGACGGTGTCCTTCAACGGGAGGACCGGGAGCGTCGCCGGGAAGGAGAGCTCGTCCTGCCGCTCCTCGAAGTCGATGAGGGTTTCGCTCATCGGCCGAGCCTCACGGGGATCGAGACGCTCTCGCCGGGGGCGTCCTTGGGAGCGACCGGCAGCTGGATGGCGAGGATGCCCCGCTCGTACGTCGCGGTCGCGCGGTCCGGGTCGACGTCCTCGGCCAGCGTCACCTGCCTCTGGAACGGTCCGTAGTCCACTTCCATCTGCTGGTAGTGACCGCAGTCCTTCGGCCTGGGCCGCTCGCCCGCGATGAGGAGGGCGCGCGCCGACGCCACCACCTGGACCTCTGACGGCTCGACGCCGGGCAGCTCGACGAGGACTGTCAGGGTCGGCGGCTCGTCGGTCCGGTAGACGTCGACCTGCGGCCGGTGCACGCGCCGGAGGCCCCGCGAGAGCGGAAAGACCTGCCAGAGATCGGCGAAGAGCTGCTCGATCTCCTCGGCTCGGTGCTCGAAATCACGTCGGTGCTTGGCCATCGCCTAAAGGTACCCCCGAGGACTAGGGTTGGGCCCGTGGCGCGCTGGACTCGTCTGGTGCTGCGCTTTCGCTGGCCGATTCTCGGTGTGTGGCTCGTTGTCCTGCTTGCCGGCGGGCTCGCAGCCTCGAAGCTGACGCCTCTCCTGTCGAACACGTTCACCGTTCCGGGGACCGACTCCGAGCGCGCGCGGCACATCCTGCAGCAGCACTTCGGGGACCGCAGCGACGGCGAGTTTCTCGTCATCTACAAGATCCGCGCGGGCACCGCGGGCGTCACCCTTCGCCTCGACCAGAGCATTCGCCGGGGCGCCGGAGCGGTGCCGGGCGCGAGAGTGACGGCGCTCAGGCAGGCGAAGGGCGGCGTCGTCTACGGGAGCATCCTGACGACGCTCAACATCGCCCAGGCCAAGGGTCACACGCACGACATCCTCAAGCGCCTGCATCCGCCACCCGGCGTCGACGCCTACGTCTCGGGCCAGCCCGCGATCGCGGACGAGCTCGACCCGATCTTCAGCCAGGACCTGAGGAGGGGAGAGTCGATCGCGATCCCGATCGCGCTCGCCGTCCTGCTCGCCGTCTTCGGGCTCTCGCTCGCCGCCACGATTCCGCTCGTCTTCGCGGCGGCGACGATCACTGGGACGCTCGGGATCGTCTTCATCGTCGCCCACTACATGACGATGGCGACCTACGTCACCAATCTCGTACAGCTGATCGGGCTCGGGATCGCCGTCGACTACTCGCTCCTCATCGTCTACCGCTTCCGCGAGGAGCTCGCGCGCGGCGGCTCGAAGGACGACGCGATCGTCAGGACGATGGCGACCGCGGGCCGTGCAGTCATCTTCTCGGGCGCGACGGTCGCGATCGGCCTCGCGCTGCTGCTGTTCATGCCGCTGCCGTTCATGCGCTCGATGGGCGTGGGCGGGTTCCTGATCCCGCTCGTCTCCATCCTCGCGGCGGCGACGCTCCAGCCGGCGCTGCTCTCGGTCTACGGCCGCCGCGGCACCAGGCGCGTCCATGTCGCGGAGCGGCTCCGCCGGCACCACGTCCCGGTGCCTGCGCTGGCCGGCGTCGACGTCGAGCACGGCTTCTGGGCCCGCCTAGCCCGCAACATCATGCGCCGGCCGCTCGTCTTCCTCGCCGCCGGCGTGACACTCCTGGTCGCCGCCGCGATCCCCGTGTACGCGCTGCAGCTCACCCCGGGATCGGCGCAGGGCATCCCCCAGACGCCGCAGTCGGTGCGCGGGCTGAACGTCCTGCGCGCAGCCGTCGGACCGGGTGCCCTTTCGCCGTCGCAGGTCGTCGTCGACGCTGGCGCGGGGAGGTCGGTGCGCACGCCGGAGATCCAGGCTGCGATCGCGCGCCTACGCGCCGGGCTCGAAGCCGATCCGGAGACCGCCTTCGTGCAGAGCGGCCATTCGAGCCGGTTCGTCGACCCGACCGGCCGCTACGAGCAGGTGATCGCGGCCGGGAAGCACGAGTACGGCGACGAGCCCGCACAGCAGTTCGTCGGCCGGCTGCGCGACCACATCATCCCCGCGGCCGGCTTCCCCGCCGGGGTACGCGTCTTCGCCGGCGGCGGCCCGCCTCAGGGCGTCGACTTCCTCGACCGGTCGTACGGCATCTTCCCCTGGCTCGTACTTGCCGTGCTGATCCTGACGTACCTGCTTCTCATGCGCGCGTTCCGGTCGGTCGTCCTGCCGCTGAAGGCGGTGCTTCTCAACCTGCTGTCGGTCGGTGCCTGCTACGGGATGCTGGTGGTGTGGTTCAAGTGGGGGTTCGGCGACTCGCTCGCCGGGCTGTACCAGTTCCCGCAGGTCGAGGGGTGGATCCCGATCTTCCTGTTCGCGATGCTGTTCGGGCTCTCGATGGACTACGAGGTGTTCCTCGTGACGCGCATGCGTGAGACGTGGGACGAGGAGCACGACAACGTCCGCGCCGTGTCGTACGGGCTCGAGCGGACCGGGCTGATCGTGACCGCAGCCGCGATCATCATGGTCGCCGCCTTCTCGGGCTTCGTGGCCGGGTCGATCGTGGGTCTGCAGCAGTTCGGCCTCGGGCTCGCGGTCGCGATCTTCCTCGACGCGACGATCGTGAGAGCCGTGCTCGTCCCCTCGCTGATGGCGATCTTCGGCCGCTGGAACTGGTGGCTCCCAGACTCGCTCGCGCGCGTCATGCGTGTGCCGTCTTCACCGCTGGCGGAGCGCCCGCGGCCGGCGTTACGGCCTGCCGGGCGGTAGCCGTCGCATAGCATCCGCTGTCCATGAAGGGAGTCATCCTCGCCGGCGGCAGCGGCACACGACTGCATCCGCTCACGCGCATCACGAACAAGCACCTGCTGCCGATCTACGACCGGCCGATGGTCAACTACGCGATCGAGGCGCTCGTCCGGGCGGGCGTGACCGAGTTGATGCTCGTCACGGGCGGGACGCACGCGGGCGAGTTCTTCCGCCTGCTCGGGAACGGCCACGAGTACGGGATCGACCGGCTGCTCTACGCCTATCAGGAGAAGGCGGGAGGGATCGCGGAGGCGCTCGCGCTCGCGGAGCGCTTCGTCGACCGTGACCGCGTCGTCGTGATGCTCGCGGACAACGTCGTCGAGCAGTCGCTGCGCCCGTCGGTGGAGAACTTCGAGCGTCAGGAGGCTGGTGCGCGCATCCTTCTCTCGCGCGTCGCCGATCCATCGCACCTGCGGCATCTCGGCGTGCCCGAGCTCGACGGCGACCGCGTCACGAGAATCATCGAAAAGCCGCAGGATCCGCCGAGCGACTTTGCGGTCACGGGCATCTACTTCTACGACGCGACGGTCTGGGACGTCGTTCCGACACTGACGCCCTCGGGACGCGGCGAGCTCGAGATCACGGACGTCAACAACGCGTACGTCGACCGCGGGACGATGGAGTTCGACGTGCTCGAGGGCTTCTGGGGTGACGCGGGCGAGTCGATCGACGCGTACTACGAGGTCAATGACTTCGTGCGCACGAACGGAGTGAACAAGCCGTGAGGCGTCCGGAGGTCATCCCGTTGCGGAAATTCGGCGACGAGCGCGGCTGGCTGGCCGAGATCGCGCGTGCGAGCCGGCTGCCGAAGCCGATCGGCCAGACAAACGTGTCCTTTTCGCAGGCGGGGACGGTCCGCGGCCTCCACTACCACGAGCGCGGACAGGACGACCTCTTCGTCTGCTTGGAGGGACGCGCGCGCGTGGTCGCGCTCGACCGGGACACGGGGGAGGCGTTCAGCGAGGACATCGGCGACGACAACTTCGCGGCCGTGTATGTCCCGGGCACGCTCGCGCACGGCTTCGAGGCGTTGACGGACGTGCTGATGCTGTACCACGTCAGCGAGGAGTACGACCCCGCGAATCCCGACGAGCACGGCCTGCCGTGGAACGACCCGCGTGTCGTCCATCTCTGGAGCACGAGATCGCCGATCCTGTCGGAACGGGACCAGAGCGCGTCCTGATCACCGGCGCGGGGGGCCAGCTCGGGCGCGCCCTCGCGGAGGAGTTTCCCGAAGCCCGCGCACTCCGCCGCTCGGACTGGGACGTCACGCTGCCGGCCCCCGCTCTCGCCGAGTCGCCCGGCCTCGTCCTGCACGCGGCCGCGTGGACCGACGTCGATGGCGCCGAGGACGATCCCCAGGGCGCTGCCGCGGTCAACGTCGGCGGCACGCGCTACGTGGCTGAGCTCGGCGCCCCGCTCGTCTACTACTCGACCGACTACGTCTTCGACGGGCGCAAGACCGAGCCGTACGTCGAGTCCGACCCGCCCAATCCACTCTCCGCCTACGGACGGACGAAGCTGCACGGCGAGGCTGCGGCCGGGGAGGAAGCGTGGGTCGTGCGGAGCTCCGGCCTGTTCGGCGCCACCGGGACCAACTTCGTGCGCACCATGCTCCGCCTCGGTCACGAACGCGACGAGCTTGCGGTCGTCGACGACCAGCGCACGTCGCCGACCTACGTCGGCCATCTCGCCGCGGCCACGCGCGAGCTGCTCGAGCGCCCGTTCGGGATCTGGCACGTCGCTGCGTCCGGCGACTGCACGTGGGCGGAGTTCGCGGAGGCGATCTTCGAGGAGGCCGGACTCGAGGCGCGCGTTCGCCGCATCTCCAGCGAGGAGCTCGGCCGGCCGGCTCCGCGCCCGGCCAACTCGGTGCTGCGTAGCAAGAAGGGCGCGCCTGTCTTGCCGCACTGGCGGGAGGGCCTGCGGGCCTGTCTCGAACGGCTCGTCTAGCCCGACCTCTTCAGCTTGCCGTGTTTCTTGGCGTGCAGCTCGCCGCGGCGAAACACCCAGATCCCGAGCGGCACCGAGATCACGCCGATGATCAGCATCGGCCAGATGTCGCCCCAGACGTCGCCGATTCCGGCGCCGTCGAGGATCGCCGACCGCTCGCCGCGCAACGCGTACGTCGCGGGCGAGATCTTGGCAATCCATTGCATGAACTCCGGCAGCACAGACACCGGGTAGTAGACGCCCGACACGACGAGCATCAGCCCCTGCGCGACGTAGCCGAACTGCGTTCCCTTCTCCGGCGAGATGAGCGGCAGGACGGCGGTCATCATCCCGATGCCGACGAACGAGATCGAGGCGACGGCGATGAGGACGAGCGCCGCGGCGAAGTTCGCGTTCGGCATGTGCAGGCCGAAGAACGCCGCGATCGCGGCGAAGACAATCGACGCGCGCACGATGCCGTAGCCGATCGCGAAGATGCCTGTGCCGAGCAGGTGAACGGCACGCGTCAGCGGCGCCATGAAGGTGTACTCGATCGTTCCTTCCCACCGCTCCCATGCGACCGTCTCGATCAGCAGCTCGAAGATGATGCCGAGGTACGACCACATCACTGCGCCGATCAGCAGGATCGTGGTCAGCCGGTCGATGTTGACGCTGCCGCCGTCGGCGACGACGCCCTTGGCGATGAAGACGATCGTGAGCGTGTTCGCGGCTGTCCAGAAGAAGAACGCGATCTCCCACCAGGCGTAGCGCTTGATGAGGTACCAGTTGCGCTCGACCATCCCGTAGAGGCCGATGAACTCGTGACGGAGTGTGGTTGCCGACGCTTCGCCCCTCATGCAAAAACCCCCCTCTCCGCGTCTTCATCCTCTTCCTCTTCGAACGTCCGCCCGGTCGCCGCGAAGAACGCCTCCTCCAGCGTGTCGACCTCGTACTGCTCCTTCAGCACCTCGGCGGGGTCGAGCGCGATCAGGCGACCGCGGTCGAGGATGCCGACTCGGTCCGCGAGCACCTCGGCCTCGCGGAGGTCGTGCGTGCAGAGCAGGATCGTTGCGTCGTGCGACGTCCAGACTTCGCGGATGAACTCCTGCACCTCGAGCTTCGAGCGCGGGTCGAGACCGGTGGTCGGCTCGTCCAGCAGCAGCAGCACCGGCGAGGTGAGGAGCGCACGCGCGAGCGCGACCTTCTGCTGCATCCCGCGTGACAGGTGCTCCATGCCCTCGTGCCGGCGGCTCACGGGGAAGCCGACGCTCTCCAGGATCTCCGGGATCGCCGTCTTCGTGACGCTCGGCGGTATGCCGTAGAAGCGCGCCGCATAGGCGAGGTTCTCCTCGGAGGACATCTTCTTGAAGAACGACGCCTCGACCGAGACGCGGTTGACGAGCCGCTGCACCGCGCGCGTCTCCTTGACGACGTCGTGGCCGAAGATCCTCGCGCTGCCCCCGTCGGGCAGCAGGAGAGTGGACAGCAGCCGGACCAGCGTCGACTTGCCCGAGCCGTTCTGGCCCAGGATGGCGACACACTCGCCGCGCTCGATCGTGAACGTGACTCCCTCGAGCGCAGCCACGCGTCGCCGCCGCTTGCGCAGGCCGGTCCGCGTCGCATCGCGGCGGAAGAACTCCTTGCGCAAGTTGTTGACCTCTACAGCAAACATCTCGACACTCCTACGATTCGGCAGGACACGGGTACGCGCGGTTCACCTGCAAAAAGCGCAGGCGGCGCGCGAGGCGTGAGAGCTCAGCCGAAGAGGCGCATCGGGAAAGACCGTAGCAGCCGTGTCAAGCGCTACGCCTTGGGCTCTTCTCGTTCGATGTCGTGAACCAGCCAGAGCCGCTCGCCGGTCAGCGAGCCGGTTCGCGCCTGGGCGGTGACCTTGTTCACGTCCGGATACTCGGCCACCTCGGGCGAGACGCGGATGCCCGCGACGACGAAGCGGGTGGCCGCATTCGTGTCGTTTCGGAGCCCGTGAGCTCCCTCAGGGCCGGTTGTGAAGTGGACGACTTCCCCCTCCGCGAGCTGCCGCTCTCCCTCCGGGGTGCGAAGGGTTGGCCGCCCTCGCAGGACGACAAGGAGCTCCTCCGAGCCGTGGTGGAAGTGGTAGGCCGTCGTGTTGCCGGGCCCGAGCTCGTAGACGCTCGCGCCGAGGGCGGGGCCGCGTTCGACGAGACGTTTCGACTTTGCACCCCCGCCCGACCAGTCGTCCGTCGCGTCCCAGCCGGCGCCGAAGACGTTCGGCGTGCCGCTCATGCGGCCCTGTCCGGCTCCGACTCCGGCTCTTCGAATCGGGTCGGAGTCGGCCAGGACTTGCTACTCACCAGCCGTAGCCGCTCGAGCCGGCGCTCCTCACGCTGGAGCTCCGTCACCTGCGCGGGGTCTGGTTGCTGCTGTTCGTCGCTCATGCCGGGAGCCTACGGGATATACATGCCAGCTTCTGTCAGGTATTTTGACGGTCGATGCGGGCGACGCGCCTCGTTTCGCTCCTGTTGCTGCTGCAGCACCGCGGACAGCTGACCGCGATGGAGCTGGCGGGTCACTTCGACGTCTCGGTCCGAACGATCCACCGCGACGTCGAAGCGCTCGGCGCGGCCGGGGTGCCGGTCGAGGCGGTCCGCGGCCCCGCCGGCGGCTACCGGCTCTCGGGTAGGTACCGGACGAAGCTCACGGGCCTGACACCGGCCGAGGCGGAGGCGCTCTTCGTCGCGCCCGCGCCGGCGGCCGAGCTCGGTCTCGGCGGCGTGCTGACAAATGCGCGGCTGAAGGTTCTGTCCGCCCTTCCCGCCGAGCTCCAGGAGCGCGCCAGCCGTGCCGAGCGGTTCTTCCACCTCGACACACGCCGGTGGTTCAGGGCCGAGGACACCGTTCCGCATCTCCCGGTGATCGCTTCGGCCACGTGGCAGGGCCGGAGGCTGAGCACGCGCTACCGCGAGGGCGCGAAGGTCGTCCAGCGTACGCTCGATCCGCTCGGGCTCGTGCTCAAGGGCGGCGCGTGGTATCTCGTCGCGCGGCGGAGCGCCGGCATGCGGGTATACCGCGTCTCGCGGTTCGCATCCGTGCGCGCCCTGGAGCAGGGCTTCGCGCGACCGGAGGGATTCGAGCTCGCCCGTTACTGGGACGAGTGGTCTGAGGCCTTCGAGGCGTCGATGCGACGGGTGGAGGTGAAGCTGCGCACGAGCGATCTCACCCTGCGTTTCCTCCCGCGTGATCAGCATCCGGCCGACGGCGTCTTCACGGTCGGGTTCGAGAGTCTCGAGGATGCGTACCGCGAGCTGCTTCGCTTCGGGCCAGACGCAGAGGTGCTCGAGCCGGCCGAGCTCCGCGAGCGCATCGCCGCGACGGCGCGCGAGGTCGCACGGTTGTATTCGCCTTGACCTTCGTCCGGGGTCGCCGCTAAGGTGAAGTCCAGGTGGCCGCCGGCGAAGGCGGGCGCCGAGGCACTGGAGCCTCAGGACTCGATTTGAGCCCTGGGCTCTTTTTTTGTGGTCCCGATTCGGAAGGAGCGGTGATGGCGGCGGACGAGGCGAGGCACTATCTGGCAAACGGGCAGGCGACGGCGCCGGACGCGCGCGAGGCCCTCGAATGGGCGCGCGAGACGACGGCGCGCATGGTCGACCTCAAGTTCTGCGACCTGCTCGGGACGTGGCAGCACGTCACGCTGCCCATCGGCGCTTTCGACGAGTCGGCCTTCGACGACGGGCTCGGCTTCGACGGCTCGTCCATCCGCGGCTGGAAGGGCATCTCCGAGTCGGACATGCTGCTGATGCCGGACGCCTCCTCCGCCATCCTCGACCCCTTCACCGAGGCACCGACACTCTCGCTCGTGTGCGAGATCGCCGACCCGATCACGCGCGAGTCGTACGGTCGGGATCCACGACGGATCGCGCGCCGGGCCGAGGAGTACCTCCTCTCGACCGGCATCGCCGACACGGCCTACATGGGACCGGAATGCGAGTTCTTCGTCTTCGACGAGGTCTCGTTCGAGCTCGGCCCGAACCGCTCCCACTACCACGTCGACTCGGGAGAGGGCCACTGGAACTCGGGCAAGCCCGGGCTCGGCTACACGGTGCGGGAGAAGGAGGGCTACTTCCCGCCGGCGCCACACGACACGCTCTCCGACCTGCGGACGGAGATGGTGCTGACGCTCGAGCGGCTCGGTATCCCGTGCGAGTTCCACCACCACGAGGTCGCGTCCGGCGGACAGTGCGAGATCGACCTCCGCTACGAGTCGCTCACACGGATGGCCGACCAGGTCATGACCTACAAGTACGTCGTCAAGAACGTCGCGCGGCGGGCCGGGAAGTCCGTCACGTTCATGCCGAAGCCGATCTTCGGCGACAACGGATCCGGGATGCACACGCATCAGTCCCTCTGGAAGGAGGGCGCCCCGTTGATGGCGGACAAGTCCGGATACGCGGGGCTGTCGCAGCTCGCTCGCGCATACATCGGCGGGCTGCTCGCGCACGCGCCGGCGCTGCTCGCGTTCTGCGCGCCGACGACGAACTCCTACCGCCGGCTCGTTCCGGGCTACGAGGCCCCCGTCAACCTCGTCTACTCGATGCGCAACCGAAGCGCGTGCATCCGGATCCCGATGTACTCCGACTCGCCGAAGGCGAAGCGCGTCGAGTTCCGCTGCCCGGACGCGGCGGCGAATCCCTACCTGGCCTTCGCCGCGATGCTGATGGCCGGCATCGACGGCATCCAGAAGGGCCTCGACGCGGGCGAGCCCGCCGACTGGGACCTCTTCGAGGAGGATCGCGGCGTCGCCCAGGTGCCGGCCTCGCTGGACGAGGCGCTCGACGCGCTCGAGACCGACCATGACTTCCTCACCGCGGGCGGCGTGTTCGGCGAGGAGCTGATCCGAACCTGGATCGACTACAAGCGCGAGCACGAGACCGACGTCGTCCGCCTGCGCCCGCACCCGGCCGAGTTCTCGCTCTACTACGACTGCTAGGCAAATGGTCGTCAAGGCGCCGACGTCCGTCGAATTGCGTGGCCTCACGGAGGACGACTGGGCGGCGGTCGCCGACATCTACTGGGACGGCATGCGTGACGGGCTCGCGACCTTCGAGACCGAGGTGCCGTCGTGGGAGGCATGGGATGCCGGCCACTTCGCCGAGCACCGGCTCGTCGCCGAGCTGCTCGGCGAGGTCGTCGGTTGGGCAGCCCTCTCGCCGGCCTCGTCGCGGCGCTGCTATGCCGGCGTCGCGGAGAACAGTGTCTACGTCGCGCGGGACGCCCGCGGCGACGGCGTCGGCCGCGTGCTGCTTGGGGCGCTCGTGCGTGGGGCCGACGCGGCGGGAATCTGGACGATCCAGACCTCGATTTTCCCGGAGAACCGAGCGTCGCTCGCGCTGCACGAGCGTTGCGGTTTCCGCATCGTCGGCACGCGCGAGCGGATTGCGAAGCGCGACGGCATCTGGCGCGACACGGTTTTCCTCGAGCGCCGGAGCGGAGTGGCCGGATGACTTTGTGGCTCAGAGCCACTAATGAGGTGGAACCGCAGACTCATGCACTTGCGGTTCGCCTTTCGGGACGGTTTGTGGCTCAGAGCCACAAGGGGTTCCTCGGATGATCAAGGTCGAGGCGGTCGTGATCCGGGAGCGCGTCGAGACCGTGATCGACGCCGTCGAGGAGGCAACCGGTCACGTCGGCGTGTCAGTCGTGGAGGCGATCGGGCACGGCCGCGAGCGTGGAGTCACGCACGAATATCGCGGCCGCGTCTTCGAGTCGCGCTTCCTGCCGAAGGCACTGCTCACGTTCATCGTCGACGACGGCGTGGCGCCAGCCGTCGTGGCCGCTGTCGCCGACGCCGCTCGGAGCGGCGGCGAGTCCGGCGACGGCCTGGTGTGGACGAGCCGGGTCGACAACGTCACGCATCACCGCACCGGGCAGCGTCTCGAGGAGCTCGAGGTTTAGTGATGGCTTCGGGAAGTACGTCACCGCTTGGCCGGCTGCAAACGCGTCGCATCGCGGCGTCCTCGGTCGCCCCAATACGTTCCGGTATTGGGGCTCCCTGTGTCCTTGCGCTGCTCGGTTTTCGCTCGGCCAATCAGTACCGAACTTCCCGGAGACACCACTAGGTGTCGAACGCGGATCTCCTGATCGCGGCGAACACGATCTGGGTCGTCGTCGCAGCCGTCCTCGTCATGTTCATGCAGGCCGGGTTCGCGTTCCTCGAAGCGGGCCTGACGCGGATGAAGAACGCGGCTCACATCGCGGGCAAGAACGTCCTCATCTTCGGCATCTGCTCGCTCGTCTACTGGGCGGTCGGCTTCGGGCTCGCGTTCGGGGACGGGAACGGCGTGGTCGGCACGCACGGGTTCTTCCCGTCGGTCGACTCGCTGCTCGCCGTCGGCGCGGCGCCGTTCTCCTTCTTCGCGTCCATTCCGGGCGCGGCTGCGTACCTGTTCGAGGTCGTGTTCGCCGGCGTCTCGCTCGCGATCGTCTGGGGCGCGATGGCGGAGCGGGCCAAGCTCTGGGTCTACTTCGCCTTCGGCGTCTGCTTCACGCTGATCTACTCGGTCACGTCCCACTGGATCTGGCACGCCGGCGGCTGGCTCTTCGGCCTCGGGATGCAGGACTTCGCCGGCTCGACCGTCGTCCACTACCAGGGGGCGCTCGCCGCGCTCGCCGGCGCGATCCTGCTCGGTCCGCGGATCGGCAAGTTCGGACACGACGGCCGTGCGAACCCGATCCCCGGTCACAACATGCCGTATGCCGTGCTCGGAACGATCATCCTGTGGTTCGGCTGGTTCGGCTTCAACCCCGGCTCGACGCTGGCCGTCGTCACGGGAAAGCACCTCGGCTTCTTCGCCTACGTCGCCCTGACGACGAACCTGGCGGCTGCGGCCGGAGCGCTCGGCGGCATCACCACGGCCTGGGTCGTGCTGAAGAAACCGGACGTCTCGATGATGCTGAACGGCGTCATCGCGGCCCTCGTGGCCGTTACGGCCGCATCGGGGTTCGTCGCTCCGTGGGCCGCGGCCCTCATCGGCTTCCTCGCTGCCGCCATCGCCGTCGTCGCCGTGCCGCTCGTGGAGCGGCTCGGCATCGACGACCCGATCGGCGCGGTCGCCGTCCACGGGCTCGCCGGGGTCTGGGGCACGATCGCGACCGGCATCTTCGCTGTCCCAGCGCTCGCGTCGAACCTCGCCACCGGGACGGGAGGGCTCTTGTACACGGGCTCGTTCCACCAGCTGGGGGTGCAGGTGATTGGGCTCGCTGCCGTCGGCGCCTTCACCTTCTCCGCCTCGTTCGGCTGCCTCTGGACGATGAAGCGGCTTTGGGGCATCCGCGTCGAGGAGCACGTCGAGACCGCGGGGCTCGACGTCTCCGAGCACGGCATGTGGGGCTATCCCGAGTTCTACATCCCGGTGCCGGGCGGCTACGGAACGGAGAGCCACGGCCATTTGCTCGGTCACGTCCGCCCCCATCCCGTGGTGGAGGCCGAGCCCGAGGCGGCCTAGCTGCCAACAACTCCGGAGCCTCCATCGGGGGCCGCCCCGATGACACGCGCCGGCGATCGAGAAACGATGGCGCATGAAAGGAGGGGTGGACCATGCTGACCGCCGAGCAGTACAGAGAGGCGGAGTTCGGGTACTCCCTCGCCGAGGCGAAGCGTGGGTTCAAGATCCACGCACTTGTCTACGCGCTGGTGATGACCGGGCTCATCGTCCTGAATGCGTTGCTGATCGCGTTCACCGACGCCGACTTCCCGTGGGTGTTCTTCCCGCTCGTGGGATGGGGGATCGGCCTGACGTTCCATTACATCTACGGCTTTCGGCGGGCCGAAGTCCCGATTCGCGAGCGCCAGAGCAAGGTCGAGGCCTACGCGGAGCGGACGAAGGAGCTCGTCTAAGTCATTCCGGTCTGGGTTGGGCGCGGACGCGCCCGCGTCCAACCCCGCGTAGCCTCTCCAAGTGGTGCGGTACCAGTTCGTCGACTGCCGCTGGGACATCGGCGATCCCGATCGCGGGCGGGAGCTGTACCTCGCCGGGCACATCCCGGGCGCGAGCTTCCTCGACGTCGACCTGGACCTCGCGTCTCAGCCGGGAGCGCGCGGCCGGCATCCGCTGCCCGAGTCCGAGTCTTTCGCCCGCGCGGCGGGGGCCGCCGGTATCGGCGCCGGCGTGTACGTCGTCGCCTACGGGAACATGGGCGGCGCGGAGCGCCTCTGGTGGTTGCTCCGCCACTTCGGCCACGACGACTGCGCGGTGGTCGACTTCGAGTGCTGGCACGGGCCGCTGACGAGCGGCGACGAGCCGGCCGAGCCTCGCGAGCTCGTCCTGCGTCCCCGTGCGGACGACGTCGTCACCGCCGAGGAGCTCGTCCGACGGCTCGACGAGGTCGTCGTCGTCGACGCGCGCGTTCCGTCGCGCTGGCGAGGCGAGCCGAACCCGATCGACCGTGTACCCGGCCGGATCCCGGGGTCGCTCAACGCTCCCTGGGACGAACCGGTCCCCGAGCTACCGGAGGGAGACCTCGTCGCCTACTGCGGCTCGGGCGTGACCGCGACCGTGACCCTCCATCGCCTCCACCTCGCCGGCCGCGACGGGCGCCTGTACCCGGGATCGTGGAGCGAATGGGAGCAGCTCGGCCTGCCGGTCGAGCGCGACTAGGCCGCCGCGCCGCCGAACTGGGCGAGGTACGGCTGCCACCCGTTCGGGATCCTCGGGGCGGCCAGCCGGATGAACAGGACGGGTGCCGGCGCTTTCGGCGGATGGACCAGTTCCATCCGCGCCTCCTCGAGCGTTCGGTTCCCCTTCTGGTGGTTGCAGGGCGCGCAGGCGGTGACGACGTTCTCCCACACCGACTCGCCTCCGCGCGAGCGTGGAATGACGTGGTCGAGCGTCAGCCGCCCAGCGCTGGTGCCGCAGTAGACGCAGCGCCAGCCGTCCCGCGCGAACAGGGCGCGCCTGGAGATCTTCCGCTGCACTGCGCGGGGCACGCGGACGTAGGCGACGAGCCGGATGACGTGCGGCCACGGGTAGGTGTCGGTTGCGGAGTGGAGCGGCTGGTCGAGCTCTTCGATCACCTCGGCCTTGCCCTTGTACACGAGCACGTGGGCGCGCCGCACGGTCGTGACATTGAGCGGCTCGTAACTCGCATTCAGGACGAGAACCTGCTGCATCTGGGCCGAAAATCTAGCTAGAACCCGCCATCGCGCGCTCGACCGCCTCCTCCTCCTCGGGCGAAAGCGCGACCGACGGGCGTCCGCGGTCGAGTTCCTTGACGTAGATGCGGGCGTAGTCGCGGCCCTGGATCGCGCTGACGACGAGGCCGCTGCGACCGGCGTCGAGCAACGCGATCGAGGCCGACTGCTGACCGCCGGCCCCTTCGTAGGCGTCGTACCGGACGAGTGATGTCTTCGAGACCGCGGTATCGACGCGCCGGTCGACCCTCGACAGCCCGGCCGCGATCTCGTCGACCGCCCGGTGCAGGTCGTCGATGCGCGCCTGGAGCGAGACGGCGAAGTCGACGAGGTCCTCCTTGCCCCCGCCGAGAAGCACGCGCTGGCCCGCTCGAACAGCCCGGAGCTTCCACCACGCCAGCGCCGAGACCACGACGGCGATCCCTGCGAGCGTCGAGCCTCCGATCGCGATCCACTCCGCGGTCGAGGCAATCATCAGCCGAGCGAGAAGATGACCTTGTACTCGGCGGAGTTGTTCGACACCGTCTTCTCGCCCGGGACCGGCAGGACGTCGACCTTGACGGTCGTCGGGAGCCCGAAGAGCCCGGTGAGGTCGATGTTCGTGAACGTCACCGTCCGCGTCTGTCCGGCGTTGATCACGTCGATCCTCTTCTTCAACACGATCGGCTTCTGCGACTTCTGGATGGTCAAGGTCACTCCCACGTTGAACTCCTGGAAGTCGCCCGAGTTCTGGACGGCGACCTGGAAGGCGAGGTCGGTCGAGGCTGTGATCTGGTTGTCGCTCGCGGCACCGCTGACGTTGAGCTTCTTGCCGTCCGGGAGGGCCGTGACCGACACGAGCGCGCTGCCGTGGTTGCCGCCGGGGGTCCCGCCCGTGGCGGCGCCGTGCACCCTCTGCCAGACGTTCGTCATCGCCAGCGTGCTGGCGAGGTCGGGGTTCAGGAAGATCACCGAGCCCGGTACCCCTCCGATGTTCGAGACGCCCTGGTTTCGCAACTCCCTCTGGGTGGGCTCAATGACGTAGAAGTCCCAGTTGACATCGCTGGCAACCAGGAGGCGGGTCTGGTCGGCGAGCAGGCGGCCCGAGGTCGTGGCGTTCTTTGCCGGGGCGGTAGCGGTCTGCCGGAACGCGTCCGCAAGGCGGCTGAGCCCGCTGGCCCGAAGCTGCAGGACCTCGATCAGATGGTTGTGCTCGACCTGGAGCGGGCCGGGCGGCGTGATGTTACGGGCCTGCGAGACGAGCTGCTGCTCGGTGGCCGCGTAGCCCTTGATCTTCGTCTCGAGCTGGCTCTCCTTGATCCCCGTCGCCGACAGGGTCCGGTTCAGGTCCCTGCCGACTTGCTCCGAGCTGCTGGCGATTCCGCGAACGTCGTCGATGTAAGCCTTGTACCGGTCGTGCTTGCTGCTCGCAGCGCAGCCGCGGGCGCCCACCACCACCAGCACCACCGCGATGATCAGGAACGCGATCAGCCCGGCCAGCCGCAGCATCGGGATGAGCCCCGCCGGCGGGCGCACGGGACGACGGGGGCCACCAGGGGGAGGCCGGCGGGGTGAACGGGTCCGCTCGGCTGCTTCCTCGGTCTCGGGCTCGTCGAAGAAGTCGAACTCGATGTCGCTGTCGCGCTCGGTCATCTGGCCGAAAGGCGTTGGAGATCCAGCCGAAGCCGCGTTCACTCTAACCCGAGTGACGGCCGGTGAAGGACTTGCTCCCGCTCTCGCCAACCCAGGGGGGCCGATGCGAAGCGCCGCTCCAGCCCTGGTCCAGAGCGACCTCGTCCTCGGCCGGTATCGGCCGCTCCGTCCGCTCGGGAGCGGCGGATCGGGCTCGGTATGGCTCGCCCGCGACGAGCAGAACGGCCTCGACGTGGCTCTCAAGATCGTCCCCCGCGAGGGCAAGACCGCCGCGCGCGCGGAGCGGGAGGCCGAGGCCGCGGCGCGGCTCCGCCATCCCGGCTGCCAGCGCGTCTACGGCTTCGGGCGCGACTCTCGCCACGTCTACATCGCCTACGAGTACGTCCCGGGACGAACTTTCCGGGAGGCCCTGCGAGGCGGCGACCTCGACGATGCGGGCGCGATCGAGGCAGCGGTGCAGATTCTCGAGGCCCTTGCACACGCGCACGCGCGCGGGATCGTCCACCGAGACGTCAAGCCGTCGAACGTCCTGCTCGCCGAGGGCAGAGAAGTCTCGGTCCGCGTGCTCGACTTCGGCCTGGCGAAGATGCGGGAGGCCGAGACGCTCACGGCGCAGGGCGACGTCCCCGGGACGCTCGCCTACATCGCTCCCGAGCGGCTCGCGGGCGAGTTGACCACGGAGGCCGCCGACGTCTGGGCCGTGGGCGTCATGCTCTGGGAGGCTCTCGCCGGCCGCCATCCATTCTGGCGCAGCTCCCTGCTCGACACGGCCCGCGCGATCGAGACCGGGCCGCCGCCGCTGGAGACGCTCAGGCCTGACCTGCCGCGCTCTCTGCTGAGCGCGGTCGCCCGCTCGCTCGACCTCGACGCGGGCCGGCGTCCCAGCGCAGCCGCCTTTGCGGACGCGTTGCGCGTGGCCGGCCGGAAGCGCAGGAGCCGGACCCGGGGCCGGGGGCCGGCGCTCGCACTGCCTGCCGTCGCCCCGAGGCTCATCCCCGCCGTCCTGGCGGCGCTCGTCGCGGGCTGGACAGCCTGGGCGGTTCCCTTCTACCCCGCCGGCTGGGCATTCGGCCTGGGAGCGCTCGCTGCCGCGGTCACGTTCCTGCGCCCGCGGGTCGGACTGGCGCTGACGCTCGCGGTGCCGCTCCTCCCGCTCGGAAACCTCGCCCTAGGGGCAGCCGTCCTCTATGCGTTTGCGGCGCTCGCACTCCTGGTCCTGGCCTGGCGCGAGCCCGAGCAGGGCCTGCTCTTCTCGCTCGGCCCCCTGCTCGCGCCACTCTCGGCGCTCGGCCTCCTGCCCCTGGCCGCGCAGCCGGTCCGCTCGACATTTCGGCGCGGTGTGCAGGTCGCGGCGGCCGTCCTCGTCGCCGGGCTGGTCGCCGGCATCAGGAACGTGCCGATGCCCTTCGACGGGGCGACCCCCCCGCGGGGTCTCGGCGTGGCCGCGAGCAGCGACCCGTTCGACATCGCCTCCGTCCTCTGGAGCTCGCTCCTGTCGAGACCAGCCCTCGCTGTCGAGGCCGTCGTGCTTGCGGCGGTCGCGGTGCTCCTGCCTCTGGCGCGCGCGCGCGGCCCCTGGGCGATCGCCGCCCTGGGGGCCGGGTTCCTCGCGGCTTCCCTCCTCGCGGTTCCCGCTGTTGCCTCGGTCCCCCTCGTCGTGGCGGTTTGGGCAACCTGTGTTGCAGTAGCCGTTCGTTAGCATCGATCGCCGGGTATTCCCGGGTCACATGGTCCTGCGCGCACTCGAACACAAGATCGAGGCCCTCTTCGAGGGGATCTTCGGCCGCGCCTTCCGCACGAACGTGCAGCCCGTCGAGCTCGCACGCAAGCTCGCGAAGGAGATGGACGATCACCGGACCGTGTCTGTGTCTCGCGTCTACGTCCCGAACGAGTACAGCATCTACCTGTCGCCCGCCGACCGCGAGCAGTTCACGAGCTACGAGGAGAACCTGAAGGGAGAGCTGCAGGAGTACCTCGCGCAGCACGCCCGGCGCGAGGACTACGCGCTGCTGACGTCTCCACAGGTGCTGTTCGAGACCGATGCCGACCTCGATCTCGGTGAGTTCGGGATTGCGACGCGGATGGCCCAGCCGGAAGGGGGCCGTCCCGAAGGTGAGCAACTAGAGGAGGTCGCCCCCGGCTCGACGATGATCTACAAGTCGAGCCCGCCCGTTCCGACGCAGGCGGTCTCCGCGGAGGAGCTCGGCGTCGAGCCCGAAACGGCTGCGCTCACGTTCGACGGCGACCGCCATGAGGTCAAGCACAAGCGCGCGGTGCTCGGCAGGTCGCGGGATTGCGACATCCAGCTGTCTGACGCGAACGTCTCGAGGCGGCACGCAGAGCTCAGGCAGGAGGGAGCGGAATACTGGATCGTCGATCTCGGCTCGACGAACGGGATCCAGGTGAACGGGAAGCGCGTGAAGCGCGCGAAGCTCCGCGACGGCGACAGGTTCACGCTCGGCTCGACCGATGTCGTCTTCTCGCTGGAATCGGGATGATCTACGACTCCGCCGCGGTCGACGAGGTCCTCCTCGCCCTCAAGATCGCGTTTCTGGTCCTGCTCTACCTCTTCATCTGGCGCATCGTCCGAACCGGGAGCCGGGACCTCCGCGTCCCCCAGGAGAGCTTCATCCTCGCGCCCTCGGCCGCGGGCGGAGTGAAGCCTCCGGTCCCGCGCCTGGAGCCGAGCGGCCGGCTTGTCGTCGTGAAGAGCGGCGACCTCGCCCCCGGTCGGCGCTTCGAGCTCGACTCGGCCGTGATGACGGTCGGGCGTGGAAGCCAGAACGACATCGCGATTCCTGCCGACGAGTACGCGTCCGCGAGGCACGCACGCTTCGAGCCTCGCTCCGACGGCGTCTGGGTGCAGGATCTGGGGTCGACGAACGGGACGTACCTCAACGGGGCCAAGCTCGAGACGCCGCGGCGGCTCACAAAGGGTGACGTCGTCCGCGTAGGCGAGACCGACCTGAGGTTCGAGCCGTGAGCGGCCTCGGTCCCGTCGGCGCGATCACCGATCCCGGCCGGAAGCGGCGTCGCAACGAAGATGCGTACGTGATCGAGCCGCCGCTGTTCGCGGTCGCGGACGGCATGGGCGGCGCGCAGGCGGGCGAGGTAGCCTCGAGGCTCGCCGCCGGCGCGGTCAAGGAGGGCCGCGCCGAACGGGGCGGAGAGGCGCGGATCGTCTCGCTCATCCAGGAGGCGAACCGGCGCATCTACGACCGCTCCACCGCGGATCCGAACGTGTCCGGGATGGGGACGACGATGACGGTTGCGCTCGTGGAAAACGGGCAAGTCGCGTTCGGGCACGTCGGCGACTCGCGGGCCTACCTGATCCGCGACGGCTCGCTGGAGCAGCTCACGGAGGACCACTCGCTCGTCGCAGAACTGATCCGGAGCGGCAAGCTGTCTCCCGAAGAAGCGGAGACGCACCCGCAGCGCTCGGTGATCACCCGGGCGCTCGGGACCGATCCCGACGTCGACGTCGACACGTTCACGATCGCGGCGCAGGTCGGCGACCTGTTCCTGCTCTGCTCGGACGGGCTGACGACGATGGTGCCGAACAGCAGCATTCTCGATCTCGTCGAGAGCAATCGCGGGAACCTGGACGGCGCGCTCAGGGCGCTCGTCGGCGCCGCGAACAGGGGCGGAGGGGAGGACAACATCACCGTCGTGGCCTTCGAGATCGCGGACACGGTGCTTGTCCGTGACGGCGACACGCGCGAGCAGGCGGTTCCTCCGGCCGAGCCGCACGCGGAGGACGAGGACACGCTCACCGAGGCCGACGGCGTTCCGGTCGTAGTCGATGCCGCGCCGGCCCCCGCGGGAAAGCGGCGCCGGCATTTCCTCCGTAGGCTCGTGGCTTGGCTCGTGGTCTCGGCGCTGTCGGCCGCGGTCGCGCTCGTCCTGGTCCTGAGGTTCGCGCTTTGAGCCTTCGCAACCGCGAGCTCGTGTTCCTGATCGCCGTCGGCGCACTGACGGCGGTCGGGTTCGCCAGTGTCTACATCGCACGCAAGTCCGTCGTGTCGACGGCCTCGCTCACCTACGCGGGGCTCTTCTTCGCCCTCTACCTCCTCGCGCACCTCGTGGTGCGCTACACCGTGCCGTTCGCCGATCCGTATCTGCTGCCGATCGTCGCGCTGCTGACGGCGCTCGGGCTCACCGAGATCTACCGACTCCGTCCGAACGACGCGTTCCGGCAGGCTGGATGGATCGTCGTTGGCGTCGTGCTGTTCACGCTCGCCCTCCTGCTACTACGCCACGACTACCGGCGCCTCGAGTCGTACAAGTACCTGTTCGGCCTCACCGCCATCGCGCTCCTCGCGCTGCCGGTTCTGCCGGTGATCGGGCTGACCGTGAACGGGGCGCGCCTGTGGGTGCACATCGGCGGCTTGCGGTTCCAGCCCGGTGAGCTGGCGAAGGTCATGCTGATCGTCTTCCTCGCGGGCTACATGCGCGAGAAGCGCGAGGTGCTCGCGCAGGGGCGCCCGAAGGACTGGGGCCCGCTCCTGGTGATCTGGGTGATCGCGATGCTCGTCCTGCTCGAGACGCGTGACCTCGGCGGCGGCCTTCTCTACTTCGGGATCTTCCTCGCCATGCTCTACATGGCGACCGCGCGCATCGCGTACGTCGCCGCCGGGCTCGGCCTGTTCCTCGTCGGAGCGGTCGGCGTCTGGCGCGTCACGCCGCACGTCCGCGAGCGCGTGACGATCTGGCTGCACCCGTGGACCGATCACAAGGTCTACTGCCCCCTCTCGGGGCAGCTGGACCTGCGCCAGAACTGCCAGAGCTTCCAGCTCGTCAAGTCCCTCTACTCGATCGGGAACGGGCAGTACGGAGGGACCGGCCTCGGCAAGGGGACGTTCCAGACGATCAGCGGCACTCCGATCATCCCCGACCTCAACACCGACTTCATCTACTCCGCGCTCGCCCAGGAGCTCGGGCTGATCGGGGCGTCGGCCCTCCTGCTCGTCTACATGATCTTCGTCCTGCGCGGCATGCGCACGTCGCTGCTCGCCCAGGACGGTTTCTCGAAGCTGCTCGCCGCCGGCCTCACCTTCGGGTTCGCGCTCCAGACGTTCATCATCGTCGGCGGGATCCTGCGGATCATCCCGTTGACGGGGATCACGCTTCCGTTCGTGTCGTACGGAGGGTCGAGCATCGTCGCCAACTTCCTGCTCGTGGCCGGGCTCCTGCTCGTCTCGAACCGCGCCAACCGGGAGATGTTGCGGTAATGGCGGCCCGCTCCTCCCCGCCTCCCACCCGCCAGGGCGCTGCGACGCTCCGTCTCGGTGTGTCCTCGGTCGCGCCCGTAGCCTCCGGCTACGCACGCTCCCTGCGTCCTTCCGAGACGGGCGTCTCGCGGCTGCCGGGCACGATTCGGAGAGGAGCGGTCCTCTGAACAAGCAGGTTTCCCAGATCGCCGCCGTCGGCCTCCTCCTGCTTGCTGTCCTGATCCTGGGCACGACCTACTGGCAGACGTGGGCGAACGCCGGTCTCGCCGCCCGGCAGGACAATGAGATCCGGCTCGTCGCGCAGTTCACGATCAAGCGCGGCAAGATCCTCGCCGCGGGCGGCACGCCACTCGCCGTCAACGTCGCGAAGAGGATCAGCGGCCAGACCCTCTACTTCCGGCGCTACCCGACCGGCCCGATCTTTTCCGACGTGGTCGGCTACTCGACGCAGACTCGCAACCGCACCGGGCTCGAGCAGTCGTACAACGACTACCTCACGGGCTCGAACGCCAACCTCGACACCGTCTTCCGGTCGACCCTCGACAAGCTCAAGGGCTCGACAGTGACGGGGAACGACGTCTTTCTCACGCTCAGGCCGAACCTTCAGGCGCTCTCGCGTCGCCTGCTTCAGGGCAAGTGCGGGGCGGTCGTCGCCATCGAGCCCTCGACCGGTCGAGTCCTCGCGATGGCGACGAGCCCGAGCTACAACCCGAACCTGATCGAGACACGCTTCCGGGAGGCCACGCGCTCGAATGCGCCCTGCGGCGCGCCGCTGCTCAACCGCGCGACCGCCGGCCGGTACCAGCCGGGCTCCACCTTCAAGATGGTCACGGCCGCCGCCGCCCTCGACACGGGCCGGTTCACCCCGTCGTCACCCTTCTACGACCCGGGCTACTGCATCGAATACGGGAAGCAGGTCCGCAACGCCGGGAACCCCGAGGCTCCGGAGACGTTCGGCCACGTCGACCTCTCGACGGGGTTCGAGCACTCGATCAACTCCGTCTTCTGCAACGTCGGCAAGGCACTCGGCGCAGGAACGGTGCTGGAGTATGCGAAGCGGTTCGGCTTCTACTCGCTGCCGCCGCTCGAGACTCCCGCGAACGAGCGGATCGCGAGCGGGCTCTACGACCACGGCCGCCTGTTCGATCCAAAGCAGCCACAGTTCCAGGTCGATCCCGGGCGGCTCGCCTTCGGCCAGGAGCGCCTGCAGGTCACGCCGCTCCAGATGGCGATGGTCGCCGCCGCGATCGCGAATCACGGCGTGCTGATGAGGCCGCAGCTGGTCGAGCGCGTCCTGTCTCCGTCCGGGAAGACGATCACGCACCTCAAGTCGCGCGTCCTCAGCACCCCGATCAAGGCGCAGACGGCGGCCGAGCTGACCCAGATGATGGAGCTCGCCGTCAGTGGCGGCACCGGGACGGCGGCGCAGATCCCGGGGATCCGGGTCGCGGGCAAGACCGGGACGGCGGAGATCGGGCACGGGAACATCAACACCACGTGGTTCGCGGCGTTTGCCCCCGCAGACGCGCCGAAGATTGCGATCGCCGTGGTGGTGGAAAATCAGGCCGGCGGGTTCGGCGGGACTGTCGCCGCGCCGATCGCGAGACAGGTGATGGAGGCGCTGCTCCGGTAGGGGCGAATCCCTACCCTGCAGGGACGCAGATATGGCCGTTTCGGACACGCTGATCAACACCCTCTTCGACGGTCGCTACCGGATCGTCCGCAAGCTCGGCACCGGCGGGATGGCCAACGTCTATCTCGCCGAGGACGAAGTGCTCGGGCGCCGCGTGGCCGTCAAGATCCTCGACGACCGCCACGCGGGCGACGACCAGTTCGTCGAGCGCTTCCGCCGCGAGGCGAAGAACGCCGCCGGGCTCTCGCACCCGAACATCGTCTCCATCTATGACCGGGGGGAGGCCGAAGGCACCTACTACATCGCGATGGAGTACCTCGACGGGCGCTCCCTGAAGGAGCTGATCGTTGCGCGCGGCCCGGCGCCGATCCATCTGGCGATCGACTACGCGCGGCAGATCCTCGCCGCGATTCGCTTCGCGCACCGCCACGGCATCGTCCACCGCGACATCAAGCCACACAACGTTCTGGTCGACGGCGAGGGCCGACTCAAGGTGACGGACTTCGGCATCGCGCGCGCGGGCACGAGCCAGATGACCGAGGCCGGCTCGATCATCGGCACCGCGCAGTACCTCTCGCCCGAGCAGGCGAAAGGCGCGCCGGTCGACGAGACGTCTGATCTCTACTCGGTCGGCGTCGTCCTCTACGAGCTTCTGACAGGCGTCGTCCCGTTCAGCGGTGACACACCGGTTGAGATCGCGATGAAGCATCTCTCGCGCATTCCCGACGCACCGTCCTCGAAGCGCGCCGAGGTGCCGCGCGATCTGGATCTGATCGTCATGCGTGCGCTCGCCAAGGATCCGTCCGAGCGCTACCAGAGCGCCGAGGAGATGGACGCCGACCTCAAGCGCGTCGCGAAGGGCGTCGCTGTCTCGCCCGCGACGGAGGAGGCCGCGACGGCGATCATCTCCCGCCCTCCGCCCGCGGCTACTGCGATCACCGAGGTGCCCGCGGGAACACAGGCGCGGGAGCCGGTTCCCTACGCACCGCCGCCCGCTTACTACGACTACGACGAGCGGCGCCGCCGAGCGCTCTGGCCGTGGCTGGTCGCTTTCGCGTTCGTACTCGGCGCGATCGTCGGCGGCTACTTCCTCTACGACCAGATCCAGCAGCAGCTCAGCGGGTCGAAGACGATCGCCGTCGAGAGCTATGTCGGCATCCGCGAGATCGACGCGGACAAGAAGATCCGCGACATCGGCCTCAAGCCGCAGCCCGTCCGCCAGGCGAACGCCGATCCGAGATTCCCGGCCACGTACGTCTTCCGGCAGAGCCCCCAGCCGGGCGAGCGAACGCAGAAGGGCAATTTCGTCACGATCTACGTCTCGACCGGCCCGCCGAAGACGAAGGTGCCCAGCGTCGTCGGCGAGCAGCTCGACCGCGCGCTTTCCGACCTGCAGAACGCGAACCTCAAGGGCAAGACGGTCCAGGTCGCATCCGACAAGCCCCAGGGCGAGGTCGTCCTGCAAACTCCGAGCGCCGGCGCTGTCGTGACCGAGGGTTCGAAGGTGACGGTGCAGGTCTCGAAGGGGCCGCAGCAGGTCGCCGTGCCGAGCGTCGTGGGCTCGAGCTTCCAGTCGGCGACCTCGGCACTCCAGGCGAAGGGCTTTGCCGTCGCGCGCGGACCGGACGTCGACTCCAATCAGCCGAAGGGCACGGTGGTGAATCAGTCGCCCGCGGGCGGGACGCTCCAGAACCCCGGCACGACGATCACGCTCAGCGTCTCGAAAGGCCCGAAGACGTCCACCGTGCCCGACGTGACGACGCTGACCCAGCGGGACGCGCAGACACAGCTCAAGGCGTCCGGGTTCAACGTCAGCATCGTCACGCAGGATGTGAGCGACCCGAGCCAGGACGGGATCGTCCAGACCCAGGACCCGCCGGGCGGGTCGCAGGCGCCCCAGGGCAGCACCGTCACGATCGCCGTGGGGAAGTTCACAGGCACCACGACCCCGAGGTGAAGCGGATTCGGGTCGCCGTCCTCGCCGGCGGGCGCTCGTCGGAACACGAGATCTCGCTCGCCTCGGCGCGCTCGGTTCTCGAAGCGCTCGACCCCGAGCGCTACGACGTCGTCACCGTCGCCATCGGCCGCGACGGCCGCTGGGAGCTCGGCACCGGCGACGGGACGGTGGCCGAGACGCTGCCGGTGCCCGCGACGAACGCGCCCGCGACGCTCGGGGCGGTGGACGTCGTCCTGCCGATCCTCCACGGGCCGTTCGGCGAGGACGGCACCGTCCAGGGGCTCCTCGAGCTCGCCGGCCTCCCCTACGTCGGCGCCGGAGTTGCCGCCTCGGCTCTCTGCATGGACAAGGATCTGTTCAAGAAGGTCCTGCGTGACAGCGGCGTCTCCGTGGCGCGGCACGTCGCGCTGCGGACAGGCGATGCGATCGAGAACCCGTTCGGGTTTCCCTGCTTCGTCAAGCCGGCGCGGCTCGGATCGTCCGTGGGCATCAGCAAGGCCCACGACGAGCGCGAGCTGGAGGACTCCGTCGCGCTCGCGTTCCGTCACGACGACAAGGTGTTGATCGAGGAGTTCCTCGACGGGATCGAGGTCGAGGTCGGCGTGCTCGGCAATTTGGAGCCGGTCGCGTCGCTGCCCGGGCAGATCGTTCCGCTCGGCCACGAATGGTACGACTACTCCGCGAAGTACGACGAGGGCGGCATGAGCCTTCTCATTCCGCCGGACCTGCCGGCCGAGGTGATCGAGCGGGTGCAACGGACGGCGGTCGAGGCCTTCCGGGTCACCGACTGCGAGGGCATGGCGCGCGTGGACTGCTTCGTGCTCGACGGCGAGCGCGTCATCGTCGGCGAGCTCAACACCATCCCGGGCTTCACCGCGACGAGCGTCTACGCGAAGCTCTTCGAAGCTTCGGGCGTGCCGTACGACGAGCTATTGCGGCGCCTGATCGCCCTCGCCGTCGAGCGTCACGAGCGGCGCTCGAAGCTCGAGTACTGATCCGCCCGGCTACGAGCCGAGCGCGGTGACCTCGCTGACGTGCGCCACGTCGCTGCCTGCGGCGAGCTTCGTGATCCAGACGACGTAGTACTCCATCGGCTCGGTGACGTGCAGTTCGAACGACGTGACGTCGGCGACCGTTCCGGAGCTCGACACCGGGGTGAAGGGGCCGGCCAGGTTGTTCCCCGCCCTGATCTCGGCCGTGTAGCCGGGAGTGTCGGTCCTGAGGCGGATCGAGGAGACGACGAGCGGGCTGCCGACGTCGAGGACGATCCCGACTCCCGGCTTGTCGAACGATCGGTATTGCTCGGTCGACCAGAAGGTGCTCGGGTTGTGGTCGGTCGCGAGCTGAACCTGGTCACTGTGCTCCGTCTTGTTGTCGCCGTAGGGGTCGTACGAGGTGACCCCGCTGAGCGCGATCGGCCGTCCGTTCGCCTGGGCAGGCGAGGGGTCTCCGCGGAACTTCAGGAGCCCGGCGACGATTGCTCCGATGGCGATGAGGGCAACGAGCGTGATGATCACGGGCCACACGGACCGGGCGGGCCGGCTGCTCGTGCTCGGCGGGCGCGGCGGCACGAGCAGCGTCGCGTCGGTGTCGGCGTCGGTGCCGAGGCCGAGCTCTCGCAGGCACGCTTCGAGCTCGCCGGCGAACGCGCCCATGGTCGGGAACCGCTCATCGGGGTCCTTCGCGAGCGCGCGGTCGATCGCCGCGACGACGCGAGGGGGCACGTCCCCGCGGACGTCGAGCAGGCTCGGCGCCGGCTCGTGGACGTGCTTCAGGGCGACCGCAACGAAGCTCTCCCCGGGGAACGGCACCTCGCCGGCGAGGAGCTCGTACAGGACGACCCCGAGCGAGTAGACGTCGGACTTCGCGTCGACGGGCCTGCCGCTCGCCTGCTCCGGCGCGATGTAGCTCGAGCTCCCGAGCACGGTGCCGGTCTGCGTCATCCCGCTCTCCACGTCGAGCGCGCGGGCGATCCCGAAGTCGGTGACCTTGGCGTCGCCGTCGCCGTTCAGCAGGACGTTTTGCGGCTTGACGTCGCGGTGCACGAGCCCGTGCTCGTGCGCGAACGCGAGCGCACGGGCGATTTCGATCGCGAGCTCGAGCGCGCGCCTGACGCCGAGACGGCCCTTCCGGACGACGAGCTCCTTGAGGTTCTCCCCGGCGATGTACTCGAAGACGATGTACTGGGAGTCGCCTTCCTGGCCGCGGTCGATGACAGTGACGATGCTCGGATGCTGGAGCTGGGCGACCGACCGGGCCTCCCGCTTGAAGCGCTCGACGAACTCGTCGTCGCTCGAGTACCGCCCGTGGAGGATCTTGATCGCGACCTGGCGCTCCAGCAGCGTGTCGTACGCCCTGTAGACGCTCGACATGCCGCCGTGGCCCACGACCTCCTCCAGGCGGTAGCGCTCGGCAATGGTCTCCCCGACCACTCCGAAAAGCTACCCGCCCTCGCCGGGCGGGCCGGGGGGCTAGCTTGAGGCTCGGGCGCGGCGGAGGCGAAGCCCGAGCCACAGGCCTCCGCACCAGATGAGGTAGAGGAATCCGACCAGGGCGGCCAGGAACCACAGCGGCACGATGTCGTTCCCCTTCTGGAGGTCGTCGGCGCGCGCGATCGCGCCGCCTGCGATCCAGGCGCAGCCCGCGAGCGCGCCCGCCGCGAGGACCAGCCGCGGCCGCCCGAGCCCGGTCGCTCCGAGCGCGAGCGCGACGAGGAAGGCGATGCTTCCGATCAGGTAGCCGGCCATCCGCTCTGTATCGGCGGGGCGGGCGTGGAGCGTGAGCTTCGGAGAGAGACGCTCAGGCGGTGAGGACATGGGAGAGCGCGTCCTCCCACACTGCGAGCGCCTCCTCGAGCTCCGCCTCTGAGATCACGAGCGGCACGAGGACGCGGATGCAGTTCGAGTAGATCCCCGACTTCAGCAGGAGCAGGCCCCGTGCGGCGGCGGCCTCGACCACGGCGCTCGCGAGCTCCGGGGCGGGATCCTTCGACACCCGGTCGTGGACCAGCTCGATCGCGAGCATCGCCCCGAGGCCGCGCACGTCGCCGACCGCGTCGAAACGCCCGCGCCAGGCTTCCATCCGGGACCGGATGGTCTCGCCGATCTCGACGCTTCGCTCGACGAGCCCCTCCTCCTCGAAGACGTCGAGCACTGCGAGGGCGGCCGCCTGCGCGACCGGGTTGCCGACGTAGGTGCCCCCGATCGCCGAGTCGCCGGGGGCGTCCATGATCTCCGCGCGCCCGATGACACCGGAGAGCGGGAGCCCGGCGGCGATCGACTTCGCGACCGTCATCAGGTCGGGCTCGATGCCGTAGTGCTCGATCGCCCACATCTTCCCTGTCCTCCCGAATCCCGTCTGGACCTCGTCGACGACCAGGACGATGCCGTTGTCGTCACAGATGCGGCGTATTCCGGCGAGGAACTCCTGCGGGGCGACCACGAAGCCGCCCTCGCCCTGGACCGGCTCGATCACGATCGCCGCGATGGACTCCGCCGCGACCTGCGCGACGAGTGCCCGCTCGAGGGCCCCGAGCGCCTCGTCAGCGCTCGGGCCGCGGTAGTCCTGCGCGAACGGAAGGCGGTAGACCTCGGGCGCGAAGGGCCCCAGGCCGGCTTTGTACGGGTGCGTCTTCGACGTCAGCGAGAGGGACAGCAGCGTCCGGCCGTGGAAGCCGCCCTCGAAGGCGATCACGGCCGGACGCCTGGTGTACGAGCGGGCGAACTTGATCGCGTTCTCGACGGCCTCCGTGCCGGCGTTGAAGAAGGCGGCCTTGGTCGCTCCCGAGATCGGCGCCGACTCGACGAGGCGCTCCGCCAGGGTGACGTAGACCTCGTAAGGGACGATCGTGAAATCGGTGTGGAGGAACTTCGCGACCTGATCGGAGACGGCTTCCTGGACCCGAGCGTTCGAGTGGCCGACGTTGAGACAGCCGACGCCGCCCGTGAAGTCGATGAAAGTGTTCCCGTCGACGTCGGTGAGCGTCGCGCCGTCCCCACGCTCGATCACGACGGGGAGGAAGACCGACAGCGGGTCGGCGACGACGCGGGCCTTTCGCTCGAGAATCGCCTCCGAGCGCGGGCCCGGGATGGCCGTGCGTAGCTCGATTGCCCTGGTCGCGGCCATGACCTGAAGATACAGCAGCCGGCGGCGGCGCTGCATACCTGCATAAGGAGGTTTCAGTGCCTGTCTAGCGGAAGACCGGTGTGGAGAGTGCCTTGACGGTGTAGACGCCCGCCGCGTTCCAGAGCAGGAATCCCTTGGAGTGCTCCAGCCGGGCGGCCTGGATCTGGTCCTGCACGTCTGCCAGTGAGTACGCGCGCCCGAGCGAAAAGTCCTGCAGCCACGGAATGAGCTTGGTCGAGCGCCCCTGGAGCTTCTCGTGGAAGTCCCGCAGCGAATAGGCGACCGTCGTTCCCGGGCGCGAATCGGGGTTGACGATCCCGTATTCGCCGGACACGTAGTGGGACGGGTACACCATCGGATAGATCGAGTCCAGGAACGGAGCCATGCGTCGTGGGAACTGCGCGATGCCGAGGTTCCGCGTCGCCGACAGGCCGAAGACGTCAGCGGAGATGCGGACGCCGAGCGGCTTGAGCCGCGAGCGGGCGTACTTGAGGAACAGTGGGATCGTCCAGCCCATCGGCTGCGCGTGGGCCCCCGGATAGCGGATCACCGAGAGGTCACCGTCGCTCGGGAAGCGCACGTAGTCGAACTGGATCTCGTCGAAGCCCAGCTTCGCGGCCTGCACTGCGATGTCGACGTTGTACTTCCATACCCGGCGGTCGTACGGGTTCGTCCAGCCGAGCCCTCCGTTGGTCACCCAGCGGGAGCCGTCCGACCTGCGGATGGCGAGCGCGGGAGCACGGGCGGCAAGGATCGGGTCCTGGAAGGTGACGATCCGCCCGATCAGGTAGAGGCCTGCCTGGTGGATCTGCGCGACCGTCCGTTGGGGGTTGTAGTAGCGCAGCGCCGAGCCGACCCTGCGCGCGAGCGGGACGTCGACGGGGAACCCGATCTCGCCGTTCTCGTCCTTCACATCGAGCTCGATCGTGTTCAGCCCGTCCTTCTTCAGCGCGAGGTATTGCTGGAGCTTCCCGGGGATGCCGGCGAGGGCTGGGGTGATGTGCACGCCGCGCACCTCGTTCGGCAGGGGACGCGGCTGCAGGGCCCCCGGTCTGGAGGCGGCGGGCTTCTCGGCGCGGGCCGCAGCGCGAACCGTCTTGTGGCCGCGCACTTTGATCGCGATCACGCCGCCCAGGACGGCGGCCGAGATCAGGGCGAGGAGCAGTCCCGCGACGATCAACCGCCGTCGCCGCCGCTGCTGCTGCGCTTCCAGCCGCCGGCGCTTCGAGCGTGCGTTGGGATCGACCGGCTGGAGGACGTAGCGCGTGGGCAAGGTGTGGAAAACTAACAGAGGCGACCCGGCCGTAGAATCGCCCCATGGTCCTCGCCGATCGCACGATTGCGCGTCTCTTGAAAGCGGGCCGCATCGAGATCGACCCGTACGACGACTCGCTGCTCCAGCCTTCGAGCGTCGACGTCAGGGTCGACCGGTTCTTCCGCGTTTTCCACAACAACCGGTACCCGTACATCGACGTGCGCGAGGAACAAGAGGACCTGACGGAGCTCGTCGAGGTCGACGACGGGACGCCGTTCGTCCTGCATCCCGGCGAGTTCGTCCTCGGCTCGACGCTCGAGCGGATCCGTTTGCCCGACGACCTCGTCGCGCGCCTCGAGGGCAAGAGCTCCCTTGGGCGGCTGGGACTCCTGATCCACTCGACCGCCGGGTTCATCGACCCCGGCTGGGACGGGCACGTCACCCTCGAGCTGTCGAATGTCGCGAACCTGCCGGTGACGATCTACCCGCAGATGAAGATCGGCCAGATCTCGTTCGTGCAGCTGAGCGAGCCCGCCGAGACGCCGTACGGGAGCACGGGGATCGGCTCCAAGTACCAGGGCCAGCGTGGGCCCACGCCGTCGAAGTACTGGCAGAACTTTCAGCGGGAGCCGACGGGTTGATCCTCGTCACGGGGGCGGGCGGGTTCGTCGGCGGCCATGTCGTCCACGAGCTGCGCGGCCGGGATCTGCCCGTCCGCTGCCTCGTCCGTAACTCCCGGAAGGCGGCCAGGCTCGAGGCCTGGGGGTGCGAGCTCGCCGAGGGGGACATGACCGACCCCGCGAGCCTCGGGCGCGCGGTGGAGGGGGCCGACACCGTCGTCCACCTCGTCGCCGTCCGGCAGGGGCCGGCCGAGCTGTTCCAGCGGGTGATGGTGGACGGGACCCGCTCGCTTCTCGCCGCCGCGGAGAGGGCGCGGGTCGGCCACTTCGTCCATATGAGCGCGCTCGGGGTCACGGAGGAGACGAAGGACGTCGTGCCCTACTACCGCGCCAAGTGGGACAGCGAGCAACTCGTCGGAGCGTCCGCGATCCCGTCCGTGATCTTCCGGCCGAGCTTTGTCTTTGCCGGCGACGGCGGGATCCTGCCCACCTTCGTCAAGCTCGCGCGCCTCGCGCCCGTGACGCCGATCATCGGGAGCGGGCGGCAGCGAATCCAACCCCTCTGGGTCGGCGACGTCGCGGCCTATTTCGCTGAGGCAGTGGAGCGGGAGGGGCTGACCGGGAAGACCTTCGAGCTCGGCGGGCCCGATGTGGTCAGCTGGAACGAGTTCTGGGAGCGTCTGAAGCAGATCCGGGGGATTCGCCGGCCGAGCGTGCACGTCCCGGTCGGGCTGATGCGCATGAATGCGCTCGTCACCGAGCGCCTGCCCGGGAACATCCCGCTCACCCGCGACCTCCTGACCATGCTCGAGCTCGGCGACAACGTCGTCTCTGACGACGAGGCGGCCCGAGCGTTCGAGCTCCGGCTCGTCCCGCTCGACGAGCAGCTCCGTCGCGCCGCCTGATCCGGGCGCGTCTCCTGCCTGGCACCGGACGTGTCCCCACCTGCCCGCGACCGCAAAGAAAAGGGCCGCCTTTCGGCGGCCCTTGTTCCGGTTACCAGCGTCGTATTAGTAGAGGCGCTTCCTGCCTCCGGCCCGAGAGCTCGTGGCCGAGGCGGCGCGTAACGCGTCGTCCCCCACGCTGGCTAGGCGATTCCCCGTAGGTGCCGGGGACGCGCCTCTACCCGCTGGTACCTCCACTGCCCGTACTGGAAATCTCCACTCTCGGACCACCTCCTTTCCGCGGTTGGCGCCAGGATATCAGCGGAGCACAACGGACAGCTCGAGGCCGCGGTCGAGCGGCAGGGTGAGCGACTCGAGCGTCGGATCGGACTGCCGGGCCCGGCTGTAGGCGCCGAGGGTCTCCTCGTGCGACAGGACGTTGTCCGCGACGATGAGCGCTCCTGGCTCGAGCTTCGCCCGCGCGAGGTGGAAGAGCTCCTCGTAGTCCTCCTTCTCCGCGTCGAGGAAGACGACGTCGAACACGTCGTCGATCGCGGTCAGGCTCTGCCGGGCGTCAGCCTCCATGAGCTCGGCCCACTCCTCGAGGCCCGCTGCTGCGATGTTCTCCCTCCAGGCACGCGTCTTCTCCGGATCCTTCTCGAGCGACAGGACGCGGCCCCCAAACTGTCGCACCCCCGACGCGAGCCAGATCGTCGAGTAGCCGCGCGAGCCGCCGATCTCGAGCACTTCGCAGTCCCACTGGGGCGCGACGAGGGCGAACAGGAACCGGCCGGTCGTCCGCGCCACCTGGCGGGAGCGCATCCCCTGCGGAAGGCCGCGCGCCCGCTCGTCGGCGTCCTCCTGCTCGAGTCGCGCCAGGACGTTCCTGACGCGTTCGTCGAGCATCAGCCCACCTGCCTTTGGATCTCCGCCTCGACGGCGCCGCGGACGTGGCAGGTGGCGAGATGGTCGTTGACGACCCCGCACGCCTGCATTGCCGCGTGGACCGTCGTCGGGCCGACGAAGCGGAAACCTGCAGCCTTCAGCGCCTTCGAGAGGGCGGCGGACTCGGGCGTCGTCGAGCGCCAGTCACGAGGGCTGCGAGGAGCGCGACGCCGCTTCGGGCGGTGTGACCAGACGAGCTCCTCGAGCGGCGCCGGGCCGTCACGGAGCGCGAGGGTTCCACGTGCATTGGCGATGGCCGCCTCGATCTTGCCCCGATGCCGGACGATCCCGGCATCGCGCAGCAGCCGGTCGACGTCCCGCGTGCCGAACTGCGCAACCTGCTCGGGGTCGAAGCCGGCGAAGGCGGCGCGGAAGCTCTCGCGCTTGCGGAGGATGGTCAGCCACGACAGGCCCGACTGGAAGCCTTCGAGGCAGAGCCGCTCGAGCAGGCCGCGTTCGTCCGTGACGGGCCGCCCCCATTCCTCGTCGTGATAGGCGACGTACGCGGGGTCGGCCGACGTCCAGCAGCGCCGCGGCGCCTCAGGCAAGCAGTGCCTCAGCCAAGCTGGACTTTCACCATTCCGTCGTCGATGCGAACCGGGAAGGTGGCCACGGTCTCGACCGCCGGCAAGGTGAGCGCGCGCCCGGTGCGGATGTCGATGTTCGCGCCGTGCCGCGGGCAGATGGCGATGCCGTCGTCGCACTCGAAGTCGCCTTCGCAGAGCGGCCCGTCGTCGTGGGAGCAGCGATCCTCGAGGCCGTAGTACTCGCCCCCGAGGTTGTAGACGCCGACCGCGATCTCCCCCGCGTAGACGATCTTGACCGAGCACGGTGGAAGCTCCTCCACCGGGCAGACGTCCAACTCGGGCAACTAGCGCAGCTCGAGGTCGGACGACGCCCCGGCCCACTCCTCCGGGAGCGGCGTTCCCTTTGCCTTGTGCAGCGCGAGCTTCAGCGTCGAGAGCCCGAGCAGTGCGCACTTGAGCCGGACCGGTGTGAGGGGGATCCCGATCTCGTCGAGAAGCTCGTCGCGGGGAAGCGCCGCCACCTCGGCCGCGCTTCGGCCCTTGACCATCTCGGTGAGCATCGAGGTCGCGGCCTGCGAGATCGCGCACCCCCGTCCTGAGAACCTGACCTCGTCGATCGTGTCGCCGTCCTCGCCGAAGGCCACGTAGATGGACACCTCGTCGCCGCAGAGCGGGTTCTGTCCCTCGGCCTCCGCGTCGGCGCCCTCCATCTCTCCGTGCCCGCGCGGGTTCTTGTAGTGGTCGAGGATGACCTCCCTATAGAGCTGGTCGAACTCGCTCATTGCGCCAACAGCTTATGGGCTTTGCGGAGGCCTTTGACGAGACGGTCGATTTCCTCGGGGATCGTGTAGAGGTAGAAGCTCGCCCGGTTCGTCGCCGCGACGCCGAGCCTCGCCATCAGCGGCTGGCAGCAGTGGTGCCCGGCTCGGATTGCGACGCCGTCCATGTCGAGCACCTGTGCGACGTCGTGCGGGTGCACGCCCTCGATGTTGAACGACACGATCCCCGCCCGCCGCTCGGGAGCCGGCCCGTAGCCGACGAAGCCGGGGACGTCCGCGAGCCGTTCGAGCGCGTAGACCAGGAGCTCGCGCTCGTGACGCTCGATCGCATCGAGCCCGACGTCGGTGATGTAGTCGACCGCCGCGCCGAATCCGACCGCTTCCGCAATCGGCTGCGTGCCGGCCTCGAACTTGTAGGGCAGCTGGCCCCAGGTCGTCTCCTCGAGCGAGACCGAGCGGATCATGTGGCCGCCGAGGTTGAAAGGCGCCATCGACTCGAGCAGCTCCGCGCGGCCCCAGAGGGCGCCGACACTGGTCGGACCGCAGAGCTTGTGAGAGGAGAAGGCGAGGAAGTCGCAGTCGAGCTGCTGCACGTCGATCGCGTGGTGCGGCGCTCCCTGAGCGGCGTCGACCACCATGATCGCCCCCTGCTCGTGAGCCCAGGCCGCCAGCCGCTCGACCGGGTTGATCGTGCCCAGCGCATTCGAGACGAGGTTGTTCGCAACCACCTTCACGTTCCCGCCCTTCGCAAGCTCGTCCAGCGAGTCGAGCTGTAGCTCGCCGTTGTCGTCGAGGGGGATAGCCTCGAACGCTGCCCCCGTCCTCTTGGCGATGTACTGCCACGGGACGAAGTTCGAGTGGTGCTCGAGCTCCGTGACGAGGACGATGTCGCCCGGGCCGAGGTTGTCGAGGCCCCAGGCATAGGCGACCAGGTTGAGGCTCTCGGTCGCGCCGTGGGTGAAGATGAGCTCGCGCGGCTCCGGCGCGTTGATGAAGCGCGCGATCGTCTCGCGCGCACCCTCGTACTCAGCTGTTGCCAGCTCCGAGAGCGCGTAGACGCCGCGGTGGACGTTCGCGTACGACGTCTCGTAGAACTGCCGCAGCTTGTCGAGCACCTGGCGCGGCTTGTGCGCGCTGACGGCCGAGTCCAGATAGGCGAGCTGCTTGCCGTGGATCAGCTGCTCGAAGATCGGAAAGTCGGCCCGCAGCTTGCGCGCGTCGAGCTTCGATTCCGCCGTCACGGCCATGAGCTCATCGTACCCCCGTGTGGCTCGCCTCAGCCGCTAGCGAAAGCGCACTTCGGCGCGGGTCGCTCCGGCCCGCGCCAGCGTGACGCGGAACGAGAACGGCAGGCGGTACGACTCTCCTTGGCGGATCCACGCTCGGTGTTTCTTCGCCGGGTCCTCGATCAGCACCGCCGAGGGAGCGAACGGGTACGGATGCTGCGTCGGGTCGACGAAGCGGAAGACGAGACCTCGGAAGGGCCTCGCTCGATACTCGATCCACCAGGTCCCGCCCTGGGTCTCGACGACGAGCGCCTGAGCGAGCTGCGTCCTCGTGGTGGGCGGAGCGAGGAGGTACCGCCCGGCTTTGGGTACGCGCGGCTGGGCCGGCAGCCAGCCCAGTAGGGACTTCTCGTAGGCCGAGTAGTCGAGTGACCCGTGGCCCATGGGGCTGAACGGGTCGCCGGTGTCGTCGGTCGCACATCTGAGCGAGTCGAGGACGCAAGGTGACGACTGGGCGTGGCCGAGCCCGAACGCGTGGCCCAGCTCGTGCAGCAGCAGGTCGAGCGTCGGTTCGCGGGTCAGCAGCACCTCCTTGCCGATCGTCGCGCCGAAGTAGCCGCAGTGGCTGTCGGCGATCGCGTAGACGACGTCGTCGTAGCGGGAGGCGTCATATCCGGCTCTGTCGGCGGCGGCGCGAGCCGGGCCGGCGACCGTCCCGAGACTGCCGCTCGTGCTCCCGCCGCACCCGGGAGTCGCCGTGAACGCCGGCAGCCAGGGCGTCACGTCCACGCGGAGATGCACCTGCCCGAAGGACGACGCCTTCAGGAAGGCCGCGGCCTGGGCCGCGGTCCGCTCGACGTCGCCGACGCTGTAAGGCTCCGTGCCCGCCGTGGCCAGCACGACCAGCACGCGCTCGTCGCTCTTCACGGCCGCCCCGGCGGAGAAGGGGACGAGCGTCGCGAACAGCGCCACCACCGCGCAGAGCGGCACGCGGATCACTCGCGGAGTATGAGCCTTCTGGCTCTAAGAGGGAAGTCAGCCCTGCGGGATGCGGGCTTCGAGCGCCGCGGCGAGGGCCTCGCGAACCGCCTCGAACTCGATGCGGTCGAGGATGTCCTGGAAGAAGCCGCGGACGATCAGGCGTTCGGCATCCCCCCGCGAGAGGCCGCGCGCCATGGCGTAGAAGAGCTCCTCGCGGTCGACGCGACTGACCGTTGCGCCGTGAGTGCACCGGACGTCGTTCGCCAGGATCTCGAGCCCCGGGATCGGAACGGCGTGCGTCGTCGGGGAGAGCATCAGGTTGCGGTTCTCCTGATACGCGTTCGTCTTCTGGGCGTCCTTCTCGACTCGGATCATTCCTCGCCACACCGCCGTGGAGTTGTCCCGAAGAGCGCCCTTGAACGCGAAGTCCGACGTGGTGTTCGGCGCGATATGTTCCTGGAAGGTGTCGTAGTCCAGGTGCTGGTCGCCGTCCGTGAAGTACGCGCCCGTCACCCGCGAGGTTGCCCCCGGCCCGGCGAGGTCGTTCTGGATCCGCACCTTGCCCTTCTTCGAGCCGAAGCCGCCCGCGACCCAGTCGAGCTCGGCGTCGCGCTCGACCCGGGCGTGGTGCGTGGCGAAGTGCCACGTCTCGCGGGACAGGTTCTGGATCGAGACGTATTCGAACTTCGATCCCTGCTCGAGAAAGAGCTCCTGTGCGGTGTTCGTGTACGAGCGCAGGCTGGGGCTCGCCGAGGACACCTCCTCGACGAGGGTGAAGCGCGCTTCTTCCTCGGCGATGACGAGCAGGCGCCAGAAGAGGGCGCCGCCTTCGCTCGTGTTCGTCACGCGGACGTAGAGCGGCTTGTCGAGGGTCACGCCCTTCGGCACGACGATGAGGAGCCCGTGCTGCCAGACGGCGGCGTTGTGCGCGGCGAACTTCTCGTCCCAGCCGACGAGGGAGTACAGCCGCTCGTGCGCCTCCGGCAGGGGTGCGAAGGTCACGCCGTCGGGGGCGGCGCGCTCGACGGTGACGCCGGCTTCGGTGATCGTGGCCAGCCCGGCCACGTCCAGCTCGAGCATGGTCGCGGCAGATCGTGTCTCGGGGACAGTCCCCGAGGCATCCGCAAAGGAGTCAGGGTCGAAGCCGGAGAGGTCGGTGAAGCGCCAATGCTCCTCGGTGGTGTCGGGCAGGGGCAGGGCGCGATAGCGCTCGAGAGCTTCGCTACTGGACACGAACCGGCACCGTGACGAGGTCGACGCCCAGGGCGTCGATCAACCGACCGAGCCCTCCATCTGGAGCTGGATCAGGCGGTTCATCTCGACCGCGTACTCGAGCGGGAGCTCTTTCGTGATCGGCTCGACGAAGCCGGAGACGATCAACGCGGAGGCCTCGGCCTCGGACAGTCCGCGTGACATCAGATAGAAGAGCTGCTCCTCGCCGATCTTCGACACGGTTGCCTCGTGGCCGATGTCGACGTCATCGGCGTCGATCTTCATGTACGGGTAGGTGTCGGAGCGCGAGTCCTCGTCGAGGATCAGCGCGTCGCAGACGACCTTGGACTTCGACCCGCCGGCGCCCTTCGAAACCTCGAGCAGCCCGCGGTAACCGGCACGCCCGCCGTTCTTCGAGATCGACTTGGACGTGATCACGGACGACGTGTTCGGCGCCATGTGAACAGCCTTGCCGCCCGCGTCCTGATGCTGACCGCTGCCGGCGAAGGCAATCGACAGGACCTCGCCGTGGGCTCGCTCGCCCATCAGCCAGATCGCCGGGTACTTCATCGTCAGCTTCGACCCGAGGTTCCCGTCGACCCACTCCATCGTCGCGCCTTCGTAGGCGACGGCGCGCTTCGTGACGAGGTTGTAGACGTTGTTCGACCAGTTCTGGATCGTCGTGTACCGGCAGCGCGCGTCTTTCTTGACGATGATCTCTACCACCGCGCTGTGAAGCGAGTCGGTCGAGTAGATCGGGGCGGTGCAGCCCTCGACGTAGTGCACGTACGCGCCTTCGTCGACGATGATCAGCGTCCGCTCGAACTGGCCCATGTTCTCGGCGTTGATGCGGAAGTACGCCTGCAGCGGCATCTCGATCGACACGCCGGGCGGGACGTAGATGAACGAGCCCCCGGACCAGACCGCCGAGTTGAGCGCAGCGAACTTGTTGTCGTTCTGCGGGATGATCGTGCCGAAGTACTGCTTGACGAGGTCCTCGTGCTCGCGCAGCCCGGAGTCCATGTCGAGGAAGACCACTCCCTGCCTTGTGAGGTCCTCCTGCAGCTTGTGGTAGACGACCTCGGACTCGTACTGGGCGCCGACCCCGGCGAGGTACTTCTTCTCGGCCTCGGGGATGCCGAGCTTGTCCCAGGTGTCGAGGATCTCCGCGGGCAAGTCCTCCCAGCGCTCCGCCTGTTTCTCGGTGGGCCGGATGTAGTAGTAGATGTTCTCGAAGTCGATCTGCGTCAGGTCGCCACCCCACATCGGCAGTGGGCGCGCGAGGAAGTAGTCCAGCGACTTGTGCCGGAACTTGCGCATCCAGTCGGGCTCGTTCTTGTGCTCCGCGATCGCCTCGACGACCTCGTGCGAGATCCCCCGGCCGGACTTGAAGAAGTAGTCCTTCGCCTCGTCCGGGTTCGAGAAGCCGTACTTGTACTCCTCGCGGATCTGCTTGACGACGTTGGTTTCCGGTGTGGCCATCAGACCTTTGCCTCGTAGCGTTCGTACCCCTCGGCCTCGAGCTTATGCGCAAGTTCGGGGCCGCCTTCTTCCACGATACGTCCATCCGCGAACACGTGCACGAAGTCGGGCTCGATATAGTCGAGGATTCGCTGATAGTGGGTGATCACGAGGGCGCCCATCTTCGGGGAGACGAGCTCCTTGACGCCGTTCGCGACGACACGCAGGGCGTCGATGTCTAGGCCGGAGTCGGTCTCGTCGAGAATGGCGATCCGCGGCTTCAGCATCGCCATCTGCAGGATCTCGACGCGCTTTTTCTCCCCGCCCGAGAAGCCGTCGTTGAGATAGCGGGACGCGAGCTCGCGCGAGACCTTGAGCCGGTCCATTTGCTCGAGGAGCTCCTTGCGAAACTCGGGGATCGGCACCGGGTCGTCCTCGCCGCCGGCCTTCGCCTTGCGGGTCGAGTTGATCGCGCTGCGCAGGAAGCTGGTGACCGTGACGCCGGGAACGGCGTGCGGGTACTGGAACGCGAGGAAGAGCCCGCGGTGCGCGCGCTCGTCCGCCCCCATCTCGAGGAGGTTCTCACCGTCGAAGAGGATCTCGCCCTCGGTGATCTCGTAGGCGGGGTGGCCCATCAGCGCGTACGCGAGAGTCGACTTGCCGGAGCCGTTCGGCCCCATCACGGCGTGCACCTCGTTCGGGCTCACCGCGAGGTCGACGCCCTTGACGATCTCCGTGCCGTCCTCGAGGGCGACGTGCAGGTTTTTCAGCTCCAGTAGCGCCATTTCATCTCCGAGATGGAGAGCGGCCTCAGAGGCCTGCTCGTGCTCGCATCGTAGCCAATCGGGCTTCTGCCTCGACCCTTCCCACTTTCGGGCCGAAAACAGCTACGCTGCTCGCATGCCGAACGTCGGACCGTGGGAGATCATCCTGCTGCTCCTGCTGGCGCTGCTCCTCTTCGGCGCCAAGCGGCTGCCGGAGATCGGGCGCTCGGTGGGGCGCGGCATGCGCGAGTTCAAGGACTCGGTGAGCGGCAAGGATCACGACGACGAGCCGGCCGAGCTGCCGATGCAGACGACCGATACGACGGCGGCGCCGCGCGCGCGCGAACGCGACCCCGTCTAGCTCGCAGACCATGAAAGCGTTGCCCCGGCGCCTGCGACACGGTGAAGAGGCGACCCTCGTCGAGCATCTCGACGAGTTGAGGACCAGGATCTTCGTCTGCCTGGGGGCACTGGCGCTCGGGTTCGTCGTCGCGTTCGTCTTCCGCCACAACCTCCTGAACTGGCTGAACGCACCGCTTCCAGCCGGGCGTGGGAAGCCGATCACCCTCGGCGTGGCGGAGCCGTTCCTGACCTCCTTCAAGATCAGCCTGCTCGCGGGCCTCGGCCTCGCGCTCCCTGTCGTGCTGTGGCAGCTGTGGAGCTTCCTCGCGCCGGCCGTCGAGGAGCACGCTCAGCGCCTCGTCTTCCTGTTCGTCCTGCTCGCGAGCGTCCTGCTCGTTGGCGGGGTCGCGTTCGGCTACTGGATCGTCCTGCCCCAGGCCGTGCACTTCCTGACCAACTTCGACCAGAGCCAGTACGACATCCAGCTCCGCGCACGCGACTACTACAGCTTCGTCATGACCGTGCTGCTCGCGGTTGGCCTCGTCTTCGAGTTGCCGATCTTCATCCTCGCGCTCGTGCGCCTCGATGTCCTGTCGACTCGCACCCTGCGCCGGAACCGGCGGCTCGGCTACTTCATCGTTGCGGTGATCGCGGTGCTGCTGCCGGGCGTCGACCCCGTGACGACGACGCTCGAGGCCATACCCCTGATGGTCTTGTACGAGGGGTCGATCTGGCTCGCGGTGCTGATGGATCGGCGGGCGGCAGTGCGCGCCGAGCCGGCGGGCGCGACCGACTCGTGAACGTCGTCTCCGCCGACTGGGTGCTCCCGGTCGAGGGGGCCCCGATCCGCAACGGGGCCGTGGCCTTCGAGGACGGCCGCATCGTCGCGGTCGGAACCGTTTCGGAGCTCGGCGCGGGGACGTCCTACCCGGACGCCGCGATCCTTCCCGGGCTCGTCAACGCGCACTCCCACCTCGAGTACGCCGTCTACGGCGGCTTCGGTGACGGGCTGGGCGACTTCTCGGAGTGGATCACGCTCCATGTCGAGCGCAAGGCGCGGATCGGCTGGGACGAGTTCGTCGACATCGCGAGGCTCGGCGTCTCCCAGTGCCTCGCCTCGGGCGTGACGACGGTCGGCGACTGCAGCTACAGCGGCGCCGCCGCGGTCGCGTGCGCGGAGCTCGGCCTGCGGGCAACGGTGTATCTCGAGGTCTTCGGCTCGGAGCCCGCACCGGCGCTCGAGCGTTTCTCGGAGATCTGCGAACGCGTCGCCGGCTCCTTCTCCGCTCGTGTCCGCCTCGGCATCTCGCCGCACGCGCCCTACTCGGTCTCGGCAAAGCTGTACCGGGACTGCGCCGCGCTGAAGCTGCCGATGGCGACCCACATCTCCGAGAGCAATTCGGAGATCGCCTACCTCGTCAGCGGAGAGGGCGCGTGGGGCGGCTACAGGGACCTGCTCGTCGAACCTCCCGGGACGAGCGGCACCCGCCTGCTCGCGGCCGACGGCCTGCTCGGGCCGAGCCTCGTCGCGGCCCACTGCGTCGTCCTCGACGCGGAGGAGATCGGCCTTCTGGCCTCGACCGGCACGGGCATCGCCCACTGCCCCCGCTCGAACGGAGCCCTTGGCTGCGGCGTCGCGCCGCTCGCCGAGCTGCGCGCGGCGGGCGCGCGCGTCGGCGTCGGGACGGACAGCCCGGCCTCGGCGCCCTCGTTCGACTTCTTCGAGGAGCTCCGGAGCGTCGTCCTCACGGCCCGCGCCCGGTCGGCGCGGCCCGACGTCCTGACCGCGGGGGAGGCGCTCGAGCTCGGAACGATCGGATCCGCGCGGGCCCTCGGGCTCGAGGCAGAGATCGGCTCGCTCGCCCCCGGAAAGCGGGCCGACCTCACGGTGGTCTCCATGACCGGCTCCGCGTATCTACCCTGGGAGGACCCCGCCGGCGCGGTGGTGTTCGGTGGGTCGCCGGACCGCGTCGCTGCGACGTACGTGGACGGCCGAATGCGCTACGAGAGAGGAGGAATGGATTGGCACGAGCTGACCGCCGCCGCGCACAGCGCGAGGCGCGCAATGCTCGCCGCCCCTCCGGCCGTAAGGCCGGTGGCGGCAGCCCCTCGCGCGTAGCCGAGAACACGATGTTCTTCCCCCGCCTGCGCAATCAGGCGAAGTGGGCCTTCGTGCTGCTCATCTTCGTCTTCGGGGGCGGGTTCATCTTCCTCGGCGTCGGCTCCGGCGGCCTCGACCTCGGAACGCTTCTCCGTGACGCGTTCGGGAACAAGGGGGCGTCGACCGGATCGGTGTCGGAGGCGCAGAAGGCGGTTCAGGAGCGCCCGTACAACGCGCCCGCGCGGCAGAATCTCGCCGACGTGCTCGAGAAGAAGGGGCGCGTCGACGAGGCGATCACCGCGTGGCAGGCGTACGTCAAGCTTCGCCCCAAGGACACGACCGCCCTGAGGCACCTCGGCCAGCTCGAGCTCGGCCAGGCCGACCGGTTCCTGCAGCAGGCGCAGCTCGCGGCACTCGCGCAGCAGGAGGCCGGGGCCGGCTCCGCCTTCACGCCGTCCTCGAGCTCGAGGTTCGGACAGTCGCTCGGAACGAACCCGATCGCCTCGGCCGTATCCACGAAGGCCACCGCCGCGCTGCAGCAGGCCTCCGTCAATTACCAGACGGCGGCCGGCGCGGCCGTCACCACCTACAAGCAGATCGTCAAGATCAACCCGCGCGACCAGCAAGCGTTGCTCTCCCTGGCGCAGGCCGCCGACACGCTTCGCCAGCCGTCCGTCGCGATCTCCGCCTACAAGCGGGTGCTCGCCCTCGGCCTCGACCAGGCGACCGCCGCCCAGATCCGGCAGCGCATCAAGACGCTACGACAGTCGACCGGAGGATCATCGGGTTAGACTCGGCGCCGTGACGGGAACAGTCCCAGCGACCCGACGGCGGGGGGACGATGAACTTCGACATCAAGACCGAGCAACTGGGGACCGGCTATGTGATCTCGCTCTCGGGCGAGGTCGACCTGTACACGGCCCCGGAGTTCAAGCAGCAGCTGCTCGAGGTGATCGGGCAGGGAGCGAAGCACGTCATCGTCGACTTCAGCGACACGACCTTCATCGACTCGACGACGCTCGGTGTGCTCGTAGGCGGCGTCAAGCGGCTGCGGGCGGCGGACGGCCAGCTGCTCCTGGTTTGCAGCGACCGGAACATCACCAAGATCTTCGAGATCACCGGCCTCGACCGCGTCTTCGCGATCTATCCGACGCGTGACGAGGCTCTCGCGCAGGTGGCGTCGCCCGACGGGCAGACCTGAGCTGGCGCTCCGGCTGGCTCTGGCCGCCGCGCTCGGCGCGGTGGTAGCAGTCACTCTGGCGGCGTGCGGCACGGGCGGGCTCGCGAAAGGCGGCGCGGACGTCCAGAACGGGCGGACGTTGTTCCAAGACAAATGCGCCGGGTGCCACACGCTCTCGGCGGCCGGCGCGCAGGGGACGATTGGCCCGAACCTCGACGACTCCTTCGCCCAGGCCCGGCAGGAAGGGTTCAAGGAGTCGGCGATCCGCGAGATCGTCCACGAGCAGATCCTGTATCCCGGGCAGTACTCCACGAAGGCGGGCAACGGCGACTTCCTGGCCGCCAACATGCCGGCGAAGCTCGTGACCGGCAAGGACGCGGTCGACGTAGCCACCTTCGTCGCGCAGAACGCCGGGCTCCAGGGCTACACGCAGTCGGTCGTCGTCACGGGCACCAACGGGAAGGCGATCTTCGTGTCGAAGTGCGCCGGCTGTCACACGCTGAAGGACGCGGGTGCCACGGGGACGACTGGGCCCAACCTCGATCTGTTGAAGCCGCCCTTCGCGATCGCGAAGCGGCAGGTGACGAACGGGGGCGCTGTCATGCCCGCCTTCAAGGGAACGCTGAGCGACGCCCAGATCGAAGCGGTCGCGCGCTACGTCGCCACTCACGCCGGCAAGTAGCAGGCAGCTAAAGTTGGACATGGAGGCTTTCAAGGAGCTCGGCCGCGGACGCCTGCCCGGGCTGATCGGAGTCGAGGTCTCGTCGATCGAGGACGGCAAGGTCGTGATGCGACTGCCCCTACGCGACGAGCTGCTGGCACCGAACGGCTATCTCCACGCGGCCACGGTCGTCGCGCTGGCCGACTCGGCGTGCGGCTATGGCTGCATCGCGTTTCTGCCGGAGGGCGCGACAGGCTTCACGACCATCGAGCTCAAGACGAACTTCCTCGGCACGATCCTCGACGGGACGCTCGTGTGCGAGGCGCGCCGCGCTCACGGCGGGCGGACGACTCAGGTGTGGGACGCGACAGTGACGACAGAGGTCGGGAAGACGCTGGCGCTCTTCCGCTGCACCCAGCTGCTCCTGTACTAGCTAACTCTGCTCGTTCTCGAGGTCGACGATCACGTGGGTGATCGGCACGGTGAAGCGTTCGCGCGCCTTGGTCACGACATCGCGCTCGAGCCAGTTCGAGCGGCCCTCGGGGTGGGTCGAGATGATGATCTCGTCCGCGCCGAAGGTACGGAGAGCATCTTCGACAGCCTGGAGGGGATCGCCGTCTCCCACCTCGCCCCGTGCGTCGACGCCCGCTTCCGCGAGCCTGGCCAGGCTCGCTTCGAGACGCTCCTGCGCGGCCGCCCGTGCATCGTCCTCGTCGGAGACCCAGTGCTTGAGCGGCGAGTTCAGCGCAGGGGTCACGACGAGCACCTCTTCGCGGACGTCGAGGCTCCGCTCGAGGATCATCGACCGCAGAGTGTGGCCGCCGACGGTCTCGTTCGCGACCACCAGGATGCGCCGCTCGCCGGCCGCGTGGGGCCGCGGCTCGGTCTTTGGCGGCCGCTCGTCGCGCCGCGCGTGCATCCACCAACCGAGGACGGCGGCGGTCAGCGCGATGAAGACTCCGAGGCCGACCCATTCGCCGCCGGCCACGCTCGCGATCACGATCGCCCCGAAGTAGACGATCGACGCGATCAGGAACCTGAACGCCTCTGCCTCGCTCCGAAGCGGGTTGATCACGGGTATGGGCCCCTAGATCAGGTACACGGTGGAATACACGACGATCCACATTACGTCGACGAAGTGCCAGTAGATGCCGCCGATCTCGACCCCGTGGTGGTTCTCCGGCGAGAAGTGGCCGCGGAAGGCCCGGATCGTCATGAACAGGAGGATCGAGAGACCGACGAACACGTGGGCTCCGTGCAGGCCGGTGAGGCAGTAGAAGATCGTCCCGAAGGCGCCGTCGTGCGGTGCGAACCCGACGCGTGAGTACTCGCGGGCCTGCGTCAGGAGGAAGACGAGGCCCATCAGGAACGTCAGCAGCAGGCCGGCTTGGAGGCCGGCGCGGTTGCCGCGCTTGATCGACTGCAGGGCCCAGTGCATCGTGAAGCTCGATGTGACGAGGATCGCCGTGTTCACGCCGGCGACGAAGACGGGCAGATGGAACGGCTCCGGCGGCCAGTCGATCCCGTTCACGACGCGCACGAAGAAGTAGGCCGTGAAGAAAGCCCCGAAGAGCATGATCTCCGACGCGATGAACAGCAGCATCCCGAGTACCGACGACGAGACGCGCGAGCTCTGGTTCGCGATCGGGGGCCCGTGATGGGCTTCGGCGTGCGCCGACACTAGGCCGGCACCTCGCTCGTCGGCATCACATGCTCGACCGGGAGGTTCGTCTCGCTGCGCAGCCGCTCGACGAGGTCGCGGCGGAGCCACCCTGACTTCTCGGGCGCGAACGTCGAGACGATGATCTCGTCGGCACGCTCCTCGTGCATCGCCTCGAGCGCCGCCGAGAACGGGTCGGGATGGGCGACCTGGCCGTGTGCGTCGATGCCGGCACCGCGGAGCTCTGCCAGCGCCTGCCTGAGCCGCCGCTCCGCCTCCGGATGCGCCGCGCCCGTGGGATCGCTCTGCGGCGACACGATCAGGAAGCTTGCGCCTCCCTCGGCCGCCCGGGCGCGGATCCTGTCGAGGAGCTCCTTTCCGATCACGGTCTCGTTGGCGATCACCAGGACGTTCTTGTCGCCCGTCTCGGCGCTTATGTCGACGACGACGTGCTCGACCGGCCGGCCTCCGGCGGCGTCCCGGATCCGGTCGACGACGTTCTTCCGCAGCCAGCCGGACTTCTGTTGCGGGTGCGTTGCCACGAGGATCTCGTCCACCGGCGGCTCGAGCTGCGAGAGAGCGTCGCGGACGGCGGTGACCGGATCGGCCTCGACGACCAGCCCGTGGGCGGAGATGCCCTCTTCGCGCAGCGTCGCGAGCGTCCGCTCGAGCCGCCGGCCCGCCGCCGCGCGCCGCGTGTCCACGTAGACGACATAGCCCCGTTTCGGCTGGCTGACCGGCGCGATCACGGTCACGCGCAGGCCGCCGGGGCCCTTCCGTCCCTCGGCAGCTTCGATCAGCTTACGGCCCGTGACGGTCTCGTTGGCGACGACGAGGACGTGCGGATGCTCGGCGCTCACCGGTGGACCTCGACCTCGGCCGGCGCCCGGTCGCCGTTGAGCACCGCGTGCTTTGCACCGGGGACGCCGTACTCGTACGGGCTGCCGACGACCTGCGGGATCTCGTCGAAGTTGAAGACGGGCGGCGGTGACGAGACCTGCCACTCGAGCGTGAGCGCGCGCCACGGGTTCGCCTCGGCCGGCTTGCCGCGCCGCATGCTCGTCACCATGTTGTAGAGGAAGACGATCGTCGACGCGCCGAGGCCGAAGGAGGCGATCGAGATGAACAGGTTCCAGTTCGCGAACTCCGGCAGGTAGTCGGAGACCCGGCGTGGCATTCCCTGCGTGCCGATCAGGTGCATCGGGAAGAACGTCAGGTTGAAGCCGACGAACGTGAGCCAGAAGTGAAGCTTGCCGAGACGCTCGTCGTATTGGCGCCCCGTCATCTTCGGGAACCAGTAGTAGATCCCCGCGAAGATCGTGAAGAGCGAGCCCCCGAACAGCACGTAGTGGATGTGCGCGACGACGAAGTAGGTGTCGCTGACGTGGATGTCGATCGGGACGGCACCGAGGTAGATCCCCGAGAGGCCGCCGATCACGAACATCGACACGAAGCCGAGCGCCCAGAGCATCGGCGTGGAGAAGTTGATCTTCCCCTCCCAGATGGTGGCTAACCAGGAGAACACCTTGATTCCGGTCGGGATCGCGATCAGGAGCGTGGTCACCATCATCGGCACGCGGAGCCACGGAGCCATGCCGGAGACGAACATGTGATGGGCCCAGACCGAGAAGCCCAGCACGAGGATCGCCATCAGCGAGAGGGCCATGAGGCGGTACCCGAAGATCGGCTTGCGACTCATCGCCGAGATCACTTCGGAGGCGATGCCGAAGCCGGGCAGCATCATGATGTAGACCGCCGGGTGCGAGTAGAACCAGAAGATGTGCTGGTACCCCAGCGGGTAACCGCCGCCGGCCGGGTCGAAGAAGTGCGTGTGCATCACGCGGTCGAACATCACGAAGAACTGCGAGCCTGCGATGAACGGCGTCGCGATCACCACCAGGAGGGAGGTGGTGAAGTTCGCCCACACCAGCAGCGGCATGCGCCAGAACGTCATCCCCGGCGCACGCATCGTGATGATCGTGACCAGGAAATTGAGGGCGGTCATGATCGAGCTGGCCCCGGCCCACTGGACGCCCATGTTGAAGAAGATCGTCCCCATGGGCTGATGGACGGACAGCGGCGCGTATCCGGTCCAGCCGGCTGCGAACGCTCCGCCCGGAGCGATGAAGCTCGAGAGCATCATGATCCCGGCGATCGGGAGCAGCCAGTAGGAGAGCGCGTTCAACCGGGGGAACGCCATGTCGGGCGCGCCGAGCATCAGCGGGACGACGAAGTTCGCCAGGCCCGCGAATGCCGGGATGACGAAGAGGAAGATCATCAGCGAGGCGTGGACCGAGAAGAGCCCGTTGTAGGTCTGGTTGTCGAAGAACTGCATGCCGGGCTTTGCGAGCTCCGCGCGCACGAGCATCGCGAGCAGGCCGCCGGCCAGGAAGAAGAAGATCGTCGTCACCAGGTACTGCATGCCGATGACCTTGTGGTCGGTGTTGACCCGGAAGTAGTCGCGCCAGCTGTACGCGCCGTGCCCGGAGTGGTCCTCGGGCTTCGTCGGCGCGCCGATCGCGTAGCGCGCCCAGTAGTCGAAGGCGCCGATGCCGGCGAGGAAGCCGACCGGCGCCGCGATGAGCGCGCCGACGAGGACGATTATCTCGCCGAACCAGATCGGGTGCCAGCCGCCCCACCAGCGGCAGAGGACGACGATGCCGCAGCCGATCCCGAAGAAGAGCGGCACCATCCATGCCACCCGGAGGAACCCCGGATGGAGGAGCCGGCGCCAGCCGCGGGGCGGCGGCGGGGGCCCCTGGTGCACGCCGGGCGCCGCGTGATCGTGGACCGTGGTGGTCACGGGCCCTTCTTCGCCGCCCACTGCTCGAACGCCCCCGGCTCCATCACGACCACGCGTGACCGCATCAGCGCGTGGCCGAGGCCGCACAGCTCGGTGCAGACCACCGGGTACGTGCCCACCTTGTTCGGGGTGATGTGGAGTGTCGGGTGGATCCCGGGCACGAGATCCTGCTTCTGGCGGAACTCAGGCACCCAGAACGAATGGATGACGTCCTTCGACGACATCCTGAGCACGACCGAGCGGCCGACGGGAAGGCGCAGCACGCTCGACTTCTTGTTGCCGTATCCCGGATAGCTGTAGCTCCAGAAGAACTGCTGGGCCGTGACGTCCACGCGAAGCGGGTTTGCTCCGGCGGCGTCGTCCTTGGCGAGGACGATACCGCTCACGATCGCGATGGCGACCACGAGCGCGGCCGGGACCGCCGTCCAGGCGATCTCGAGCCCCGTGTTGCCGTGGATCGGAGGCCCGTCCGAGTCGTCGTCGGGCTTCGCGCGGAACTTCAGGACCGAGTAGGCCAGGACCGCGGCGACGATCGCGAAGATGAAAATGCAGATGCCGGTGACGAACCAGAACACGAAGTCGATCCGGCCCGCTTCGGCCGACGCCGACTTCGGCAGCCAGTTCGGGAAGATCGCCAGAGCGACTCCGGCCGCCGACGCGACGAGCGCGAACAAGACCAGCTGAACGATCGAGCCCCTGCGCACGGACGCTGCGAGCCTACTGGACCGGCGGGCTGGGTGCGGGAGGTGCGGTTGCCGCGGCGCGACGGACGGCGGGTTTCCCGCGCGCCTCCGCGGGGAAGAGGAGTTCCTCGGAGAAAGGAGGTTTCATGGGAATTGGTGTTGGAATCTTTCTGATCGCCGTCGGGGCGATCCTGACCTTTGCCGTCAACGCGACCTCGAGCTCGGTGAACGTCGACGCCGTCGGCTGGATCCTGATGGGCGTCGGCCTCGTGAGTGTGTTGCTCTCGCTGCTCTTCTGGCAGTCCTGGGCAGGCCCCGGCTACTGGACCCGCCGCCGCACGACGGTCGTGGACGACGCGCCGCCCGCCGCGCCCCCGTACTAAGCGCGTCTCGTTACATGGTGGATCCCGGCGGAGGGGGCTTGTCCTCCTCCGCGGGAGGGCCGCCGAACATGCCCTTCAACCAGCGCCGCAGCCGTCGGGCTGCGAAGGACTCGTCGAGCTCGCCTCCCGGCGTCTCTCCGGCCGGCTCGCCCGTCTCCTCGTTCTCGCCGGACGAGTCCGCCCACACGACCGACTGCGTCGCTCACCGGTGGACTATCTCACGGCGCGGTCGGCGAGTGGTAACTCGGCGATGAACGTCGACCCGCCGGCCCGGCTCGACTCGACCCAGATGCGCCCGTCCATCCGCTCCAGAAGCTCCCGGCTGATGTAGAGGCCGAGCCCGGTCCCGCCGATGCCGCCGGTCTGCTCCGGATCGACGCGGTAGAACTTCTCGAAGATTCGCTCCCGCTCCGCGGCGGGGATGCCGAGCCCCTGGTCGCTGATCGAGAACCGGAGCCGTCGGCCGACCAAGAGGATGTCCACTTCGATCCGGCCGCCGGGCGGCGAGAACTTGACGGCGTTGTCGACCAGGTTGGTCAGCACCTGGCGGACCTTGTCGGGATCGGCGGCGATCAGCGGGGCATCGTCGGGCGCGTTCAGCTCGACTGTGACGCCGTCGGCCGTGTAGCTGTGTGCGGCGTCGACCACGCCACGGGCGAGCTCCACGCCGTCGCAGATATCGACGTTCAGGGTCATCCCGCCGGACTCGAGTCGGCTCGCCCAGAGGATGTCGTTGACGATCCGAGCGAGGCGATCGGACTCGTTTGCGATCACCTCGAGCAGTCCCGTCCGCTCCGGCTCGCCGAGGCTGACGTCCCGGCGCAGGAGCGTTAGCGCGGATCCGTAGATCGCGGCCAGCGGCGTTCGAAGCTCGTGCGAGATCGTGGAGACGAAATCCGACTTCAGCCGGTCGACGGCCCGCTCGGCGGTGAGGTCGCGGAACGCATAGACGCTGCCGCCCTCGAAGCCGACCCCGGTGACGGAGAGCCAGAGCTCGTTGCCGCGGATCTCCACGGCACAGGTCGACGGACGCTGGTCTCCGTTGCGGGAGAGCTCCACGAGCGTCGTCCACGAGCCGAGGACGTCGGCGGCGGGCCGCCCGACCACCTCGAGAGCCGACAGGCCTGTGATCGACTCCGCGGCCGGGTTCCACAGCCGGATCACGCCCGACTCGTCGACGAGGAAGACGCCGTCCCCGACGTGCTCGACCACGAGGGCCGAATGAGCCCGTGCCTCGGCGGCGCGGTAGAGCCTTGCGTTGTCGACGGCGACGGCGGCGCGCCGGCCCAGGTGGCGGGCAAAGGCGAGATCGTCGGCGTCGTAGGTTCGCTCCGCGTCGCCCGACACGAGCAGAAGCGTGCCGAAGGTGCGTCCTCCTGTCGTCAGCGGCACGACCATCGCGGAGCTGATCCCGAGCCGGCGCAGCAGGGCCGCCTCCTCGGGGGTCCGAGCCCACCTCTTCAGGAGGTCCTCGGTCACCGATGCATGCAGTACCGCTTCCCCGGAGCCCAGGACGCCGTCCTCGCCGGCGCTCGGCCCGAGCGGCCCGTGCTCTCTGGCCTCCTCGACCCACTTCGCCTTCGCAGGGTCACCGTGGCCGAGCGCGAGTTGCCGTAGCAGCCCGTCTTCATCGATCACGTCCACGGAGTACCAGTCTGCAAAGCGCGGGACGAAGAGCGTCGCGATATTCGCGAGCGTCCGCTCGTAGTCGAGCGTCGACGCGAGCTGCTCACCGGCCTGGGCGAGAATCGCGAGCTGCGAGCTTGCCGCCGTGGCCTCGGCGCGAGCGCGCTGCTGTTCGGTGACGTCCGTGATCACCACGCCGACGCCGAGCGTCTCGCCGGCGGCGCTCTTGACCGGGTAGTAGCTCACCAGCCAGGCCCGCAGCTCGTCGGGGCTGAGCGCGCTGTGCCCGCCCACCTCGAGATCCAGGACGGGCTCGCCCGTCTCCAGCACGCTGCGATGGTAGGGCTCGATCTCGTCGGCGAGATCGCCGAGCACGTCGCGGAGGCTCCGTCCGACATGGTCCTCCGCGGGGAGCCCGTTGAACGCGGCGAGCGTCTCGTTGACGCGCACGTAGTTGAAGGCGGTGTCCATCAGAGCGATGCCCACGGGAGTGGCGCCGAAGAGCGCGTCCACCACTGCGAGCGACTCCTGCGCGTGCGCCCGCGCGGTCTCGGCGACGCGGTAGAGCTCTGCATTGTCGACGGCTATGGCAGCGCGGCGGGCGACGTCCTCCGCTGTCACGAGATCGGCCTCCGTGTACCGCCGGCCGCTCTCCGCGGCGACGAACGTGATGGCGCCGTACGTCCTCCCCCGCGCGATGAGCGGCACGCACATCGACGACCTCAGTCCGAGCTCTCCCAGGATCTCGTAGAGCTCCGGGGTGTCGCTCGTGGCTTCCCGCAGCAGCTCGTCCGGAATCTCGGCGAAGAGCTCGGACAGTCCCGTGCGGACGACGTTGGGAACGCCGAACCTCGCCTCGGGGTCGGGCGGGAACCTCGACGTCAGCTCCTCGGCCAGCTGGATCTTCCCCGGGTCGACGTGGACGACGGCGAGCCGGCCGATCGACCGGTCGTCGCGCACGATGTCGATCGAGCACCAGTCGGCGAAGCGAGGCACGGCCAGCCGGGCGACGTTCGCGAGCGTGGTCTCGTACTCGAGGGAGGAGGCAAGCAGCTCGCTCGCCTCCGCGACGAATCTCCGGTCATCGGCGAGCGCCCGCTGGGCCTGGTAGAGCTCGGCGGTCCTGATTGCGGCCGCACCGAGGTTGGCGAGCATCGAGGCGGCGCTCTGCTCCTCGACCGTGAAGCGGCGCGGGTCTCGGTAGTAGAACGAGATCGTCCCGACCAGGCTCGTGCCGTAGAGCATCGGCACGGCGAGGAGCGAACGCGTGCCTTCGGCGGCGTGTGCCCGGCGATGCTCGTCGGTCAGAAGCTCTGAGGTCGTGACGTCCTCGATCGCAAGGGGCTCGGCGAAGGAGCGGCGATCGCTGTAGGCGGAGACCGCCGCGCTCGCGCCCTCGAGATACTCGTCGGAGAGCCCCGAGCTGAGCGTGAGCTCCCACGTGCCGCTGACCTCGTCGTGGCGCCAGAGCGAGTACGCATCGGCGGAGAGCGTCCTCTGCGCCAGCACGAGCAGGTCGGGGAGTATCGCCTCGACGCGAAGCGAGGCGAGCAGCGTCGAGGACTCCTCGACCAGAACGCGGAACCGCTCCGCTTGTTCGGCCTGCGCGTGTTCCCGGTCGTCTGCGCGTCTCGGAACGTCTCGAATCGCCAACTTCCCCCCGGTGTAGACGCGGCGGACTCCCAGACTTTACTCCGCAAAGAGCGGGTTTCCACCAAGGGCAGCGTGGGTCTCTAGTGCCCCGTCGACACCTCCGGCCCCTGGTCGGTGAGGTCGTCGAGCTCGTCGAGGCTCGGCGCGGCGCGGATCGACGGGCTGAGGGTGCCCCAGAGCGCCAAGGCGAGGCCGACGGCCGCGAAGACGGCGATCGTGGCGCGCTCCGAGACCTTGCCGAGCAGGAAGCCGGCGGCGAGCGGGCCGAGCGGTGCGAGGAGCAAAGCGATCGTGCTCCGGGCGCTCTCGACCCGACCGAGAAGGCGGTCGGGCGTCATCGCGAGCTGAAGGCTCCTGACGACCGAGTCGGTCGACGGGATCGCGAGCCCGGTCGGGAGGATGCTCGCAGTGAGCACATACGGATTCGGCCAGGCGAGAAAGAGGCCGCAGCCGACCCACGTCCAGAGTTCGAGTAGCAGGATTCCCCTGACCGGCAGCAGCCGACGGACGACTGGCGAGAGGAACGCGCCGAGAAGCAGGCACGCCCCGAACGCGGAGAGGAGCAGGCCGACCGTGCCGCCCGACAGCCCGTGGTTCGTTCCGATGACGACGACGGCGAGCAGCACTCCCGGCCCGATGAAGTTCGTCGGTGCGTACAGAAGGGCGCACGCACGTAGGAAGCGGTGATTCCAGAGGAAGCGCAGCCCCTCGCCGAGACGCGTGCGGAGCGGCGATCGATCGCTGTCGCGCTGCTCCTCGAACGGCGTGCGCATCGCCAGCAGTGCCAGCGTCGAGAACGCGTAGGACGCGGCGTCGACGGCGAACGGGAGGGCGCGGGAGAGCCCGAAGAGCACACCGCCGAGCGGAGGGGCGCCGAGGCTGACGGCCGCTTCCCGGCCGGTCACGGTCGCCACTGCGGCGGGCAACTGTCGCCTGGGCACGACGGCCCTTAGCGCTCCCGTCTGGGCCGCGGCGAAGACAGCCGCGCCGCTGCCCTCGACGAACGCGACAAGGGGGACGACCGCGAAGGCGATCTCTCCGAGGAGGATCAGCGCGCCTAGCGTTCCGACGGCGACACCTCGTAGTGCGTGAGCCGCGATCATGAGCCGTCTGCGGTTCCGCCGGTCGGCCGCCAGACCCGCCGGGAGCGCGCAGAGGGCCATGCCGAGCAGCCGGGCGAACGCCACGATCCCGGCCTTGGTCGGCGAGCCGGTGAGCGCGAGCACGAGCAGCGAATATGCGATCGCCGTCATCTGGGATCCCGCGCTTGACACCAGCGCCGCGGACTGGAGCAGGACGAAGTCGCGGTTTCGACGCAGCGGGACGGTGCTCACGCGCCGACGCTAACGGACTGGACGTATCGCCCGGCACTTACACGATGCTCACGTTTCCTTACACGAACCTGACGATTTCCCCTGCAAATCCCCGGGTAGCAGACGGGGTGAACCTCTCGGATGAACCGAGAGCAAGGGGGTGTCATGAATGAGAACACGCTTCATCACGATGTTGATCGTCGCGCTCATTGGCGCAGGATCTGCCGCTGCGGCTTCCACGCCGCCGCGCAACACGGTTCGCCCGTCGGTCTCCGGGCTCGCCCGGCAGGGCGAGACGTTCACGGCTGACCCCGGCAACTGGTCGGGCACTCAGCCACCGACGTTCGCGTACCAGTGGCGTCGTTGCGACGCGGCCGGCGCCAACTGCTCGAACATCAGCGGCGCGACCGGCAAGACCTACGTGCTCACGTCGGTCGACGTCGGCAACAGGCTGCGCGTTCGCGTCCGCGCCTCGAACAGCGCGGGCACCGGTACGGCAACGTCGCTGCCGTCGAGTGTCGTAGTCGCCCAGCCGCCGAAGTCGATCTCGCTCGACAGGAGTCAGTCGCTCGTCCTCTACGGCGGGACCGTCAGGCTGTTCGGCTCGCTCGCGAACGGTCAGGCGGGAGACACGGTGACGATCGAGGAGCATCGCGTGCCGTCGTTCAACGGTCTGGCGGTCCGCACTGCAGCAACGGTGCAGACGGCCGCCGACGGCTCGTTCAGCGCGGTCGTCCGGCCGGAGTCTCACACGCTGTACAAGGCCACCACCGGGCAGACCGAGAGCAACACCGTCGCCGTCAGCGTGCGGCCGAGGGTGAGCCTGTCGCGCATTGCTCGGCATCGGTTCGCGCTGAGGGCCACCGCTGCGCGGTCGTTCATCGGGCGGTATGGCGTGCTCCAACGTTGGAACAGCCGGCGGCATCTCTGGATCAACAAGCAGCGCGTGTTCTTCACGCGCGCTGTTCAGAGCGTCTCGCCGACCATCACCTCGCTCGCGGTCTTCCGGGCGCGCTTCGGAGATGCGAGGGTCCGCGTGCTCGTTCCGCGGAGCCAGGTGGGGCCGAGCTACGTCGCGGCCTCCAGCAACATCCTGTTCGCGTAGAACATCGCAGGGGTGCGCCCGATCACCCGGGCGCACCCCCTTCTTACGAACCTGTGGTCAGCCCGGCAGGTACCGGTCGCGTAACGCGGCGGCTGTCCGCGCCGGAAGCACCTTCGCGTCGAGGAGGTTCTCGAGGGTCACGGAGGCGAAGGTCGACTCATCCGCGAGCAGCGCTCGGTAGCGGGCGCATGCGTCGGTGAAGTCCGTGTTGCCCGCAGGATGGACGACGACGTAGCGGCCCCAGCTCCACGTACCGCTCGGGTGCTGGAGCATCGACAGCAGCAGCAGGTGCTCGAGCCACATCACGGCGAGCTCGGATCTCCCCTTGACGCCGTCGACCGCTCCCGGCGCGAAGACGCCCGATCTCTCGGCGACCTCGAGGTACCGCGGAAGGTTACTCGGCTTCGGGACCTCGGACTTCATGCGCTCGTGGTATTTGGTGTCGACGGCGACGATTCCCTGCGACCCGTCGCCGCGTTCGAGCACGAAGGCCGCAGCGAACGCGCGGAGGCTGTTGAGGTAGGTCGGATCGAGGCGACCGGGCGAATGCGCGAAGCGGACGTCGCCGACCGTTCCCTTCGCATCCGGCCACCAGGTCTGGACGGCCCGGCCGGCCAGCGGGGGGTCGCCCGCCAGGTCCCCGAACAGGTTGAAGGCCATCGCCGCCGACGACAGGAGGTCGGCCCACAGCCGCTGGTGATCGAAGCTCTGGTGCGGTTCCGTGATCGACGTCCGGGCCCTCGCCGCGTCGAGCGCGCCTGCGGTAACGAAGTTCGCTCCAGTCTCGCGGGCGTACGCGAGCGGGAGTCGACTCCCGACGAGCCGCGACGGCTTGCCGCGCAGCGGCACGATCGGCTGGGTGCCGATGGGATGCTTGTGGGCGGCACGCCACCGTGCCTGGTGGAAGCGTGCCCTCCGACGGAACTCGGTCATGGCCGGTCGCCGCGGAACGTGGTCCTCGGCTTCCCAGCAATGCGCGGCCTCGAGCTCCTGCCTGGTGAGGATCGTCATCAGCCGGCCTTCGGACGAGGTCTCAGAAGATTCTTAGGGATCTCCAAGGTTCTTCTCATCTGCCCCCGTTTTCATCGGTCGAAGCCAAGATGAAATCGAATTCGAGGAGTCATGACCGATGATCTCAAGCGTCCTGCTCAACCTGATCGTGTCCGTTGTCGGCGCCGGCCTGCTCGCCATGGTGGCGCGAACCGCATACCACGTAGCCGGCGGTCGGCTGGAGGAAGCGCCGGCGACTCCGACGACGGAGCTGGATACGCCCTACGAGCTCGAGCGCGCTGCGTCACTCCGGGCTCGCCGTCAGCGCCGCAGGCTAGTTCTGCGAGGCGCGGGCGAGTGACCGATCGAGCATCGCGGCAGAGAGCTCGCCCCTGGTTACGTCCCGGATGCGGCCCTGCCGATCGAGGTAGAACGTCTCCGGAAGTCCGATCAGCCCGAACCGGTCGGCGGTCGACTGCGACGAGTGCACCGCAACGTACGGCACGTCATGCGCGCGCAGGAAGTGTCGCGCATCGCCGCTCAGATCGTTGACGTCCACGCCGAGGAAGACGATGCGGCCGCGGCGCGCCTTGGCCGCTGATGCCAGGAGAGCGGCCTCGCGCCGGCACGGATCGCACCAGGAGGCCCAGAAATTGAGGACGACCGGGTACCCGCGGAGATCCGTGAGTCGCAGTGAGCCGCGAGCCAGGGACGTGCGAAGAGGTCGCGGCCAGGTCTCCCCCCGCGACCAGATCACGGAAAGCCTGACGTTCGGCGCGGGCGGCGATCGGTGTGCCTTGATGGCGCGCGTCAACCGGGCGGCACCGGCGTTTCCATGCACGATCCGATAAGTCAGGACGGCGAAGAGGACGAGGACGAGCAGCGTCGCCGAGACGCGCAGCGAGATCGCAAGCAGATGTCTCGAGTGCGGCCCCGGCCGGGTCATCGCGCGCTCGTTCGCACCGCGGCGTGTCGGGTGAGGCGCTGGCGCCTCCGCTCGGCCGGGTGATCGGTATTGAGCCAGGCGTAGAGCCAGTAGAAGACGACCAGCGCGTACGGGATCGAGCCGGGGCCGAGCATGACGCCGGCGGCGAGCTGTTGATCCGAAAGCGCGGAGAGCCCTCGATGTCCCGCGGTCTGGGCCGGATAGAAGGGCGAGGTTGCCAGGGCCAGGACGAGTGCGAGCACCCAGCTCGCGGCGGACGCCGCCGTCGCGTAGATCGCCCGGCCGAAAGAGGTGAGGGACGGATGGAACGGCGAAGACTCCACTACCTGGGCCCAGAACAGAAGGCCGAGCAGCACGAACGAGAGGTGCTCCGCGTAGTGCACGCCGGTGTTCCTGAGCGTGAGATCGTAGAGAGCCGGCACGTGCCAGAGGCCGAGGTCGACGTTGAAGAGGACCCACGCCGCGACCGGAGTCGCGAGGAAGCGTGCAACGCGCCGCAGCCAGGCGAGCCGCGGGCTCTTGACGACTGCCCTGGCCAGGCGTCGGCGGAACCGAAGCGGAAGCGGCCGCCAGAACGGCATCCAGGGGGCGCCCAGGACGAGGAGTGGGGCGGCGACCATCATCAGGAGGACGTGCTGGAGCATGTGGGCCCAGAACCAGTCGTCCGCCAGGCGCTCGACCGGCGAGTCGAGGGCGACCACGACAGTCGCCAGTCCGGCTGCGAACGACACGCCGCGCCACGGTATAGCGCGGTGTCTGGGGGCCCCGACCTGTCGCAGGCTGGGACGGCGCGTGCCGCGCCAGTACCAGACCGCGGAGACGGCGACGGTTGCCAGCACCCAGGGCTCGCGAAGGAGGTCCATCCGCTAGGCCCCTTTCGCGAGACTCCGCACGTTCCGGGCCACGGCTTGGGCCGAGAACGGGAACAGGAACCCCGCGCGAAGGTCACCTCTCTGGTCGATCACGTAGAGCGCTGTGCTGTGAAGAATGTCGCCCGGCGTCCGCTTGACGCCGATGTCGTAGGCACGCCAGACCGGCCTGAGCGCCGCCCTGTTTCCGAGCAGCCAGTGCCAGTCGCCGGACCAGCCGGAGTGTGCGGCGAAGCTCCGCGCGCTCGCGGGCGTGTCCGCCCAGGGATCGACGCTGACGATCACGGTGACAGCTCGGGTTCCTTCCACACGGCGGAGCACGTCACGAATCACCCGGCCCTCGATCGGGCACTCACGCTTGCACTTCGAGTCGAGGAAGGTCAGCAGCACGACGTGGCCGCGCAGTGAGCGCAGCGCGATGCCGGCTCCACTCTGATCGCGCAGAGCCAGGGCGGGCGCGGGCTTCGCGCCCTTTCGCCATGTGATCTGGGCCTGCAACGGGCTCGGTCGGGCGGCCGCAGGCGAATGGGAAGTGTGGATCAGCGCTGCGGCGACGCCGATCGCGATGCCGATCGCCGCAGCCGCGCCGACCACGTAGAGCTGCGATCGGTAACGCCGTCGCACGGGCGTTCAGCCATCACGTCGAGGCTCTGCAGGCGAGCCCCTGCCGCGAAGCGCTCGGCGGTTTGCGAGCGCCCACACGGCAATGACGACCACGAGCAGCGAGAGCGGGACGACGAGTGTCAGAACCGCTCCTGACGAGACGTCACTCATCGGGTCTCCTTCGTCGAAGGCCGGCTCATTTGACGACGTAGAGGAGGATGAAGGCAGCCACCTCGATGCCCGCGAGGACCAGCAAGACGAAACCGACGCCGTCGATCGCCGCGGCCTGGAGCTCGGGCATCGCCCCGGCGCGCCCGACGTCTCCGACCACGGTCGCCAGCCAGTAGCACGTGCCGAGTAGGAAGAGGGCGAAGAGCCCGCTCCAGCCGACGAACACGCTCGCGTAGGCCGCGTCGGTCGGGCCGAAGCCGAGCGACGAGAACTGGGCGGCCTGCAATCCGACCGCCGCCAGGGCGAGGCCGAGCGAGGCCCACGCGGCAAGACGCCACAGCGCCGGGGAGACCAGCACGGCGCCACGGGCGACGGCCGCGCTCGCGAGGACGCAGATCAGGATGGCGACGCCGAACGCGAGCGACGGGCTCGGATGATGGCCCGGCCAGCCGCGCCAGAGGCCGTTGGTGTTCAGGGCGCGGAGATAGAGGAAGGCGAAGAAGAAGGCGAGGAAGAAGAACGCCTGCGCGGCCGCCCAGATGCGAGAGCCGACGCGGATGTTGCGTATGAAGAGGTCGGGCGGCTCCGCACCATCCCCGATCGCCGGCGAAAGGGTCGTCTCCATCGCTCAGCTCCCCGCGGCCGCGACGGCGCCGGGAGCGAAGTCCGCCACCGGCGGCGCCCCCGCGACGCCGTACTCGTAGGGGCCGCTGGTGATCACGGGAATCCGCTCGAAGTTGTCGACGGGGACCGGAGTCGGGAGTTGCCATTCGAGCCCACGCGACGCCCACGGATTCTCCGCCGCCGGCACGCGCGCGAACACGAGCGACCAGACCATATTCGCGATGAAGACCAGCATCGAAAAGCCGAGCACGAAGGCCGAAGCCGACACGAAGTCGTTCAGAGCCTGGAGGTGCGGCGCGTAAGTCGAGACGCGTCGCGGCATGTCGAGGAACCCGGCGGCGAAGAGTGGGAAGAAGGTCAGGTTGAAGAAGATGAACATCAGCCAGAAGTGGATCTTCCCGAGAGTCTCGTTGAGGGTGACGCCGAGCATCTTAGGTAGCCAGTAGTAGACGGCGCCGAAGAACGCGAAGACGAGGCCGCCCATGATCGTGTAATGGAAGTGGGCCATCACGAAGTAGCTTCCATGTGTCGTGACGTCGCTCGGGACGTCGGAGAGGAACACTCCGGAAAGACCTCCGATCAGGAAATTGAAGAAGAAGGCGAGCGCGAACAGCATGGGCACCGTGAAGCGGATTCGCGCGCGCCAGAGCGTCCCGATCGCGTTGAGGAAGATGAAGCCGGTCGGGATAGAGATGAGCTCGGTCGTGAGCATGTAGAAGGGCCGCAGGCCGGCGTTCATCCCGCTCACGAACAGGTGGTGCTGCCAAACCATGAAGCTGAGCAGCGTCACGCCGAGCATCCCGGCGACGGCGAGCCGATAGCCCCAGAGCGGCTTACGGGCGAAGACGGGAAGGATCTCGAGCACGATCCCGAACCCGGGCAGGGCGAGGATGTACACCTCCGGATGGCCGAAGAACCAGAAGAGGTTCTCGTAGAGGTACTGGCTGCCACCGGCGCTCGCGAGGAAGAAGGAGGTGTTCGCGCCGCGGTCCATCAGGACCATCGTCATCGCGGCGACGAGCACCGGCGCGGCCAGTGCCATCAGGATGGACGTCGCGAGCACGCCCCAGACGAAGATCGGGAGGCGTGTCCAGCTCATCCCCGGCGCGCGCATCGTCAGGATCGTCGCCATCAGGTTGATCCCGACGAGGGTCAGCGAGATCCCGATCAGGATGAACGCCACCACGTAGGCATCCATGCCGGCACGTCCTTCGTCGGCGAGGGGCGCGTACCCGGTCCAGCCGGTTGCGATTCCGCCGAACGCGATCGCCGACATGAGGATGAGCCCCGCGGCGGGCACGAGCCAGAACGTCAGCGCCTCGATCCGCGGGAACGCCATTCGGCGCGCGCCGATCATGAGTGGGACGAAGTAGTTGCCGAACGGCCCCAGGATGAAGGCCGACGTCATCATGATCATCATCGTCCCGTGCAGACTCATGAGCGTCAGGTACTGGCCTGCAGGCCAGGCCTGCTCCACGGGGCGCAGCAGCTCGGTCCGCATCAGCATCGCGTTCAGCCCGCCGATGAAGAAGAAGATCCCGACGCCGAAGAGGTACTGGATCCCAACGACCTTGTGATCCGTGCAGAGCTTGAAGTAGCGGGTCCAGCTCGCCGTCTCGTGGTGTCGCATCGTGGGCGCCCGGCCGAGGAGGCGCCCGATCGGATAGTTGGCGAAGCCGAGCCCGACCAGCCAGCCGATGACTCCGAACAGGTACCCCATGAAGAGGCCGACGTCGTTCTGGTTCGTGCCCTGCAGATAGTCGTGGCCCACGGCGATCTGGCCGCCGATCCACGCGCCCAGGAACCAGCCGCCGATCCCGAGGGCGAGACCGGCCAGCATGTTGAAGCCGATCAGTCGTCGCCAGAGAGGCCGACGGACTGCGATCGCTGTCGCGCTCACGCGCTTACCTCCTCACCTAGCCGGCTCTCCTGAGCGGCGCCGGGAAATAGACGCGGTTGTAGTCGGGCAGGTACTTCGCAACCGCCGCGTTCTGCTTCTGCGCATCGGCGATCCACGCCTGGAACGCCTGCATCGTGAGTACGTGGCCCGTCTTCGCCATGTGGCCGTGCCAGAGGCCGCAGAGCTCCGCGCAGCGAATCTGGAAGGAGCCAGTGTTGTGCGCGTTGACGTAGGCGACGTTGTCGACCCCGGCGACCGCGTCGGCCTTCACGCCGAGCTCGTACGCCCAGAACGAGTGGGTGACGTCGAGTGACGTCACGTGGAACGCGACGACCGTATGCACGGGGATGGCCAGATCCCGGGTCTCGAGGCCGCCGTACGTCGGAAAGCGGAACGTCCACTCCCACTGCTGGCCGATCACCTGCACCGGAAGAGCGTGCTCATGGCCTTTGGGCTGTGCGATCGGGCTCGGCCCCTGGCCGCCGCCGGCGCCGTGCGAGCTGACGACCAGCGTGTAGCTCCCCCAGACGGCGAGGGCGAGCACCGTCACGCTAGTGAGGACGATCCAGAGCAACTGCGCGCCCGAGTGCCCCTTGATCGGCGGTCCATCCAGGATGGCGTCGCCGCTTTGGCGGAAGAACGCGAACGAGTAGACGAAGAACACGACGACGAGTAGTGCGATCGGCACGAGGAGCGCGGTCATGACGATGTTCGCGTCGTGTTGCGAGCCGGCCTCCGCGCTCATTTGCGAGGGGGGAAGATGGGGCCCGAGCACGAGAACGATCAGCGGGACTGCGATCGCCGTCAGGACGAGCCAGATCGTGAGGATGCGGACCCCGTGCCTCGGCATCGGCTCGCCGGCGATCGTCGTCATCCGACCATGAGGTAGCCGTCCATCCAGCCGATGCTCTGCATCGGCCCTCCGAAACCGAGCGGGAAGCCGGCTGCGCAGGGGACGAAGCACTGCCAGCGGAACTTGCCCGGCTTACCGGTCTTGAACGAGAAGGTCACCGTGGTGTGCGCCTGCGAGAGGTTGCATGGAGCCACGCTGCACTGATTCTTCGCATCGTCCGCGACGCCCTTGAGCGGGACGGTGACGCCCAATTCCGGAATCGCAAACGTGTGGGACGCGAGATCCGGATCGAGCACCTTCAGGGTCTTGCCGTCGACGTTGAACGTCCCGCCGACCGTCCCGTGAGGCTGTCCCCAGAACGGATTGCGCAGCCCCGTCGCGGTGTCGAACTGGTAGACGGTGACCGTGACAGTCGAGTACGACGGCACGCGTAGCACCGTGCTGTGAACCCACTTACCGCCGGGGTTTCGGGCGAGGTAGGAGACCCACTCGGTGTGAGGCGCATGGCCAAACGAGGCGACGGTCTGCAACGTGAGTTGCACCCGGGGCTTCGATCCCGTCGCGGCGACGCCCGGCGGCGTCACCATGAGGAACGAGACGATGTAGTAGACGATCAACGCGGCGACGAAGGCCGTCCCGGCACCCACGGCACCCAGCCTCGCCGCGCGGCTCATCGCGCCATCCAGCCCGCCGCCTTGCCGGGCGCACGTAGCCTATCCGCCTGCCTGCTCGGTCGTCCGTCTTGGTGCACTGCCCCTCCGACGGTTGCAGGACGGCGGCGAGTATAACGAAGCTCGACGAGCCGGTTATCCTCAGTTGCAGCCCTGGCGCTCGCGATCGTCGTCGCGGCCGGCTCAGGCTGCGGCTCGTCGGCGCAGAAGAGGGTGCCGCTCTCTGAATGGCTGTCGTTCCAGGCGACCGCCAAGACCGTCACCCTGCGGCTCATCGCGGGCTACAACGACGCCTACGCCGGCTTCAACTTCAACGGCTACGGCAAGGGCCAGGTCCTGGTTCAGGTTCCCCTGGGCTGGCGAGTCGAAGTGCACTGCGTGAACAACTCGTCGAGCATGAGCCACTCCTGCGCGATCGTGCGTGGGGTGAGCGGGAGGGTCCCTGTCTTCCCCGGCGCGAGCTCGCCCAACTCGCAAGTCGGCGTTCTACCGGGGCATACCGCCACGTTCTCCTTCTCGGCCGCGAAGGAGGGCAGCTACCGCATCGCCTGCCTCGTCTCGAGCCACGAGCAGGCGGGGATGTGGGACGCCTTCGACGTGACGCATGGTCGACTTCCGGCCGTCATCCTGCTCCGGCGCTGACATCCCACTGACTAGCTTCGGGCTGTGGACCTGTTCAGGTTCACGGCGGCGCGAACGAGAGTCTTCAACGCCTCCTTGTGCATCTGCTCGCCCTCGTGGAAGTCGATCGCACGCCTTGTGTTCCCCTCGAGACTGGAGTTGAAGAGGCCCGAAGGATCTTCCAGAGCTGCCCCTTTGGCGAAGGTCATCTTCACGACGTTCTTGTACGTCTCGCCCGTGCAGATCAGTCCATCGTGCGACCACACCGGAACGCCTCTCCACTTCCACTCCTCGACGACTTCCGGATCGGCTTCCTTGACCAAGGCGCGGAGCCGGCCGAGCATCTCGCCCCGCCAGTCGCCGAGCTCCCTGATTCTCGCGTCGATCAGCTGAGAAGGAGAGGAGGTCATCGTGCTGATTCTATGAAAAGCGCTCCTGTGCAGGCGCTTGTCGGCTCGACGTGAATGGGCCGTGCAGGGATCGAACCTGCGACCTTGGGATTAAGAGTCCCCTGCTCTACCAGCTGAGCTAACGGCCCGAGCGGGTGCGTAGTGTAGCGCCGCGATGAAGGTTCTCTCGGTCGTCGGAAACCGGCCTCAGTTCATCAAGTCGGCGCCGCTCTCGGCGGCATTGCGTACTGCCGGGATCGACGAGGTCGTCGTACACACTGGCCAGCATTACGACGACGAAATGTCGCTGGTCTTCTTCGAGGAGCTCGGGCTCCGGAAGCCCGAGTACGCACTCGATCTCCAGACGGCAGAGACCGGCAGGATGCGCCCCGAGATCCTGAGGGCGATCCACGCGGAGCAGCCGGAGTGGACGCTCGTTTACGGCGACACGAACTCGACTCTCGCAGGGACCGAGGCTGCAGGCGAGGCGAGTGTGCCTGTCGCCCACGTCGAGGCAGGGTTGCGGAGCGGCGACCTATCGATGCCGGAGGAGAGGAACAGGATCGCGGTCGACGGTGTCGCCGCCCTTCTTCTCTGCCCGGACGAGCGGTCGCGTGACACGCTTGTCGCCGAGGGAGCTCCCGGGACCGTAGAGGTCGTGGGTGACGTCATGGCCGACGCTGCCTTTCGTTTCGGCCCGATCGCCCGACGACGGTCGACCGTGCTCGCGCGTCTCGGGGCCCAACCGGGCTCGTATGTGCTTGCAACCGTTCATCGCGAGGCGAACGTCAGGCCGGAGCGCCTAGAGCGGATCCTCGAGGGGCTCGGCCGCTCCGACGCACGTGTGCTGTTTCCCGCCCATCCGCGAACCAGGGCGGCTATCGAGGGCGGCCGCCTCGCCGTCCCGCAGACGGTCGAGTTGCTCGAGCCGCTCGGCTACCTCGACTTGTCGGCGCTGGCATCGCAGGCGCGCACCGTCGCGACCGATTCCGGTGGGCTTCAGAAGGAGGCCTACTGGTACGGCGTGCCCTGCGTGACAATGAGGCCTTCGACCGAGTGGGTGGACACGGTCGAGGTGGGCGCGAATGTTCTCGTCGACGACGATCCCGATCGCATCGAACGGGCGCTCTCCCAGGCCACAATGCCTGTCCAGAGGCCGCCTTTGTACGGCGACGGCAGGGCCTCTGAACGAATTGCCAGGATACTTTTGAAGGCGACCTGAGTACCCTTCCGTCCGCATGAATCGAGACATCGGAATCGTCGGTGCAGGTTACGTCGGGCTGCCGCTCGCAAAGGTCTTCGCAGATGCGGGAAAGCGGGTCGTCCTCGTCGACGCCGATCAGGAACGCGTCGCGATGCTCAATCGCGGCGAGAGCTATATCGAAGACGTTCCGTCGGAGACGTTGTCGCGCCTGATCGCCGAGACCGGTCTCTCGGCGACGACGAACTACGACGTCTTGCGGGAGGTCGGAGCCGTCTTGATCGCTCTCCCGACTCCTCTCACCAAGCAACGTGAGCCCGATCTCTCGATTGTTCTCGGCGCAACCAGGGAAATCGCCATCCGCTTGCAGCGCGACCAACTCGTCGTCCTGGAGTCCACGACCTACCCGGGGACGACCCGAGGCGATCTCCTCCCGCTGCTCGAGCAGAGCGGCCTCAAGGTCGGGAGCGACTTTCACCTCGCCTTCTCTCCCGAGCGCGTCGACCCGGGACGAGAGGACTGGACGACGCGGAACGTGCCGAAAGTCGTGGGGGGCGTCACCCCTGCATGCACCGAGCGGGCTGCAGAGCTGTACCGCGCCGCGATCGACACCGTCCACACCGTCTCCTCGCCCGAAGCGGCCGAGCTGACGAAGCTCCTCGAGAACATCTTCCGTTCCGTCAACATCGCACTCGTCAACGAGTTGGCCCAGCTCTGCGAGCGGATGGACATCGACGTGTGGGAGGTCGTCGACGCCGCCGCGACGAAGCCGTTCGGCTTCATGAGCTTCAAGCCGGGGCCGGGGCTCGGCGGCCACTGCATCCCGATCGATCCCTTCTATCTCACGTGGAAGGCGAGGGAGTTCGACTTCTACACGGAGTTCATCGAGCTCGCTGGCAAGGTCAACGAGAACATGCCGTACTTCTGTCGCTCCCTCATTTCGCAGGCTCTCAACCACGGCCGCGAGCGCGCTCTCAAGGGCTCGAAGGTCCTCGTTCTCGGGGTGGCCTACAAGGCCGACATCGCCGATATGCGCGAGTCGCCGGCACTCAAGATCATCGAACTGCTTCGCAACGCAGGCTCCGAGGTTGCCTACCACGATCCGCACGTGGCCGAGCTACCGGACCTCGGTCTCTCGTCCGTTGCCCTCGAGCCAGGGCTCTACGACTGCGTGGTGATCGTGACGGCACATACGACCATCGACTACGAGGCTGTCGTCGACCAGGCGCATGTCGTCGTCGACTTCCGAAACGCAACCGGCCGCAACGGCTCGACGAACGGCAAGGTGTGGAAGCTGTGACGACGATCGGGCAGGTGGGCCTCGGGTACTGGGGGCCGAATCTTGCGCGCAACTTCGACGATCTCGCCGACCTCAGGTGGCTCTGCGACCTCGATCCTGAGCTGCGTGACCGTTACGGGCCTCGATTCCCCTCGGCCCGGCTCACGGGTCGCTGGGAGGACCTGCTCGAAGATCCCGAGCTCGAAGCCGTCGCGATCGCGACTCCGGTCCCTCTCCACTACCCGATGGCAAAGGAGGCACTCGAGGCCGGCAAGCACGTCTTCGTCGAGAAGCCCCCGGCGATGCGGGGCGCCGAGATGGAGGAGCTCTGCGCACTCGCGTCGGAGAAGAATCTCGTGCTCCTGCCGGGACATTTGCTGCTCTACCACCCCGGAGTCCGCAAGCTGAAGGAGCTGATCGACACCGGCGAGCTCGGTGAGGTTCTCTGCATCTACGGAAACCGGCAGAACCTCGGCAAGATCCGCCGCGACGAGAACGCGCTCTGGTCGCTGGGTGTCCACGACCTCTCCGTTGTCCTTTTCCTGATCGATGAGGAGCCGGAGGAGGTCTGGGCACACGGCAACTCGTTCTTGACTCCCGGCGTTGAGGACGTCGTCTTCTGCTACCTCCGCTTCCCGTCGGGGAAGATCGCGCACATGCACCTCTCGTGGCTCGATCCACACAAGATGCGCCGGATCACCGTCGTCGGACGCGATCGAATGGTCGTGTTCGACGACATGGAGCTCGAGCGTAAGGTCACGGTTTACGACAAGGCGCCATGGCAGCGTGCTGAGACCTACGGCGAGTGGATGACCCGTTCCGGCGACATCTACATTCCGAAGATCACGACTCGACGAGCCTCTCAAGCTCGAATGCCAGCACTTCCTTTCGCTCATCGCGGGTGATGGCGACGTCCATGCTGCTGCGAGAGATGGATTGAGCGTGGTGCGAACGCTGGAGCAGCTGCAGGCCTCGCTCGAGACCGTTCCGGCTTGAGCGCCGAGATCGCCCCCACCGCCGTCGTCTATCCGGGCACGGTCCTCGGAGAGGGCTGCAGGATCCTCGACGGTGCCGTCGTCGGCAAGCAGCCGTCGCTGTCGCCGCGCTCGACGGCATCGCGCGAGCCGCAGCCGCCGCTCGAGCTTGGTGCGGGCACGATCGTCTCGACCGGTGCGATCGTGTTCGCGGGGACGCGGATCGGCGAGAGAGTGATCATCGGCGACCAGGCCTGCGTCCGCGAGCGGTGCGAGATCGGGGACGACGTCGTCGTTGGCCGGGGCTCGCTGGTCGAGAACGACACGAGAATCGGAGCGGACACGAAGATCCAGGCGATGGCGTACATCACCGCGTACTCGACCCTTGAGGAGCACGTGTTCGTTGCGCCCTGCGTCCAGACGACGAACGACAACCTCATGGGCCGAACCGAGAAGCGGCACGAGCTGCGCAAGGGCCCGACGATTCGCCGCGGGGCACGCGTGGGAGGCGGAGCCGTCCTGTGTCCGGGCGTCGAGATCGGCGAAGAGGCCTTCGTCGGTGCGGGAGCCGTGGTCGTGAAGGACGTGCCGCCTCGGGTCGTCGTCGTGGGGAATCCCGCGCGCATCCTGCGAGACGTGCCGCCCGAGGAGCTGCTCAGCCCCTCGTGATGCCCAGCTCGTACGGGCCGAAGCCGCGCGTGACCAGCTTGACCTCCGCGTAGTACCAGCCGCTTTGCCGGGCGCGATACCCGAGCCGGTGCGACGCGCCCGGCCCGATTGCCTGCGCGGCGCGGAAGTGCTGCGTGCGCAGATCGCCGACTCGCTTCGTGCCCGGCCGCCAGAGCAGGAGGTTCGAGTTCGCGCCCGCGGGACCGTCGAGCGTCATCTGGATGCGCTCCCCCTTGTGGAGGTGGAGGCGGTAGACATCGATCTGGTCGTCCCAGAAGTCGATCGTCGCCTTCACCGTCGTGACTTTCGACGTGATCGTGACGGCGTGGCGCCCGGCGTCGTCGTTCGGCTCGTACCTGTCGGGGGGAGGCAGGACGCCGTCCAGGGCGGCCACGGCCTTGGAGACGTCTAGGCGCCCCCAGCCGCTGAGCGCGTCGCGCAGGAGGGGGCACTGCTTGCACCCGTTCGAAGCGTTCACGTCGGTTGCCGATCGCTCGAGGATGTTGATCACCTGGTCAGGGGTGAGGCTCGGCCTCAGTGCGATCAGGACTGCGGCGGCCGCGGAGACCTGGGGCGCCGCGAATGACGTTCCGGCGGCGTGGCGGAACTCGTCCGGCCCGCAGTCCGAGTATCCCTGGTTCTGGCAGAGCGGGCGGAAGGAGGTCAAAGCCCTCGGAAGCGTCGAGTAGATCTCCTGCCCCGGCGCCGAGACGTCGTTGAAGATCCGGTCGCGGTCGGAGAACGCGGGCACGTTCCCGGAGGGGGTCAGAGCGCTCACTCCGAGCACGTGGGGAAGCGCCGCCGGGTAGCTGGCGTAGGGCCACGGAGTCTGCGGCGCCTCGTCCGAGTTGCCGACCGCCGCGACCAGCACCGCGCCCTTCCGCACGGCGTACTCGATCGCGTCCGCCTCGAGCTGCGAGTACGTGTCGCGCCGGGGGTGGAACGGGTCACGCAGCCCGCCGATCGACAGGTTGATCACGCGCGCGCCCATGTCGGCGGCCCATCGGATCGCCGCCGCCTCGTTCCGGATGTCGATGGTCTGGTCGGTACGGGCGATCTTCGCGATCACGAGCTGTGCGGGGAACGCCATGCCCGCGATTCCCTCGTTGTTGTCAATCGCGGCCCCGATCATCCCGGCGACGAACGTCCCGTGGCCCTCCTCGTCGGTCAGCGGGCTGCCCCCGACCCAGCTTCGAGCCGCCCAGAGGCGCGAACGCGGGAACTCCGGGTGGCCGCCGTCGATGCCGGAGTCGATGATCGCGACCCTCACCGGGGTCAGCAACGGCAGCTCTGCGGGGAAGGCGTCGAACGCGTGATCCTGCGCGAGGTAGTACTGCCGCGGCGCCAGGGGGTCGGTCGGAGTGAAGCTCGTCCTGGTCGAGAGGGCGGCGGCGGCCGGCGCGAGGAGGAGCGCCAGCACCGCGACTGTTGCGACTCTCACGAACTCGAGACCTGGAGCACCGCGCTCGTCCCGGCGACGAAGCCGTGGCCAGAAGCGACGCGTGCGCGATACACGCCCGACGTGAGTTGCAGGTTCACCGCAAACGTCCCGTCGGAGGCGACGGTCGTCTGGGTAACGGTTGCCCAGCCGGCACCCTGCTGCCGCTGGATCCAGACGCGGGCTCCCGCGACTGAGGCCGGCCGCACGAGCCCGCGCAGCTGAGCCTGGGTCTGCGGGGTCAGGAGGCGGACAAAGGAGGCGACAGGCACTCGGACTCCCGCGGCTGAGACCTTTCCGCTGGCGAGCCGGTACTGCGTCGTGATCGACGGCTTCACGACGACGCTCACCGCACCGGCGTCGTCGGACTTGACGGAGCCGACGGTCTGCCAGTCGGTGCCCTGGCGCTGTTCGAGGATGGTCTGCGTGAGCCCGCGGGCGACGCCGTTGAGTCGTGCGCGGTTGCCGAAGATCACGGCCTGCGGTGGCGCGCTGAGCGACAGCACGCCGACGCTGAACCACGTCGAGCGCAGCCCGAGCTTCCTCCGCAGGTCGGTCGCCTGGATGGAGGCCGTCGTCTTCGTGCCGACGACGTTCAGGGACTTGACTCGGCCGGACGAGTTCAGATCGGGCTGAAGGTCGAGGACGCTTCCCGGGAGTTTGAGGAGCTTTGCGAGCTTGGCGCCAGTGAACGTCAGCGGTCCCCAGTTGTGGTGCGGTGAGATGGTGTCGTAGGGGTCGGGCACCGAGACGAGGTACGGCACGGGCGTCCCCCAGGCGTCCTCGGCCGACTCCGTGCGGCCGCCGGAAGTGGAGAAGAAGTAGGTCTTGGCGACCTGGCCCTGGTAGAGCACCACCTGGCCTGCGGTCGCGTTCACGGCCGTCGTCGTCGACGGTTTCTCGTGATCCACTCCGAGGTACATCTGGCTACGCGTATCCGGGTAGAGGTCGAACGCGGCGCCGGTCTTGCGCGTGGCAAGGGCGTAGGAGCGCGCGGCGATCGCCTGTGCCTTCAGGGCTTCGGCTGCCCACTGGAACGGCATCTCGGCCGGGACGACGCCCCACAGGTACTGCTCGAGGCCGACGACGTTGATCGCGCGGAGCTTCCCGTTGGCGACGTCGACCTGAATCGTCCCGCGATAGGGACGGTTGAGGGAGAGCGGCGAGCCGCCCGCCTGGAAGACGAGCGGCCCGGTGAGCGCCGCCGGCTTCGTGCCGCCGTCGACCGTCAGCTTGAGCCCGGGTGTGAGGGTGTAGGTCCCGGCCGCGACGGTGTGGAGCGAGCCCGAAGCGTCTCGCACGCGGAAGTCCTGATCGGACCCGAGCTTGAGCGACTTCGCGGCGCCGGCGAGCAACACGCGGACTTTCGAGACCGGCGCGGCGCCGATCTCTGTGCCCGGGAAGTAGTGCAGGAGGATCTTGGTGTAGTCGAACCCCTTCTGTGCGTAGCCGTAGGCCCCGTACTGGCTGAGGCCGACGCCGTGCCCCCAACCGTGGCCGGTGATCACGAACGTTGCCGTGCCCACCGGCGTGGGCGCCGGCGCCGAGACACGCGCGGACGCCGCCGCGCCGGCGACGAGCAAGGTGACAGAGGCGAGTAGGAGCGTTCGGCGCATCGAGCGGCTAGAACGCGACCGAGGCTAGCAAAGTGCCCATGAGCAGGATCTTTTCTTTACGAATCGCTGATCTCATGCGGGACCGTCGCGACGGGCGGCTCAGCGCAGCCGGGCGGCGTACTGCTTCTCGTAGTACTCGCGGTAGCCGCCCGAGCGCTTGATCGGTTCCCACCAGTCTCTGCGCTGGCGGTACCAGTCGACCGTGGAGCGGATTCCGTCCTCCCACGTGCGGCGCGGCTCCCAGCCGAGGCCGCGGAGCTTGGCCGTGTCGAGGGAGTAACGGCGGTCGTGGCCCGCGCGGTCCTCGACATGGCGGACGAGGGAGGGGTCCGCGCCCAGGTGGTCGAGGATCAGCTGAGTGAGCTCGACGTTCTCGTGCTCTTCGCCCGCGCCGATGTTGTAGATCTCCCCGGCCTCTCCTGCTCGGAGCACGAGCTCGATTCCCGCGCAGTGATCCTCGACGTGCAGCCAGTCGCGTACCTGGCGGCCGTCCCCGTACAGCGGCAGCGGCTCACCGTCGAGGGCGTTGGTCGTGAAGAGAGGGAGGATCTTCTCGGGATACTGGTTCGGCCCGTAGGTGTTGGAGCCGCGCGTGACCGAGGCGTTGACCCCGAACGTCCGCACCGCCGCGAGCACCTGGAGGTCGCCCCCGGCCTTCGAAGCGCTGTACGGGCTCGACGGCCGCAGCGGGTCGTCCTCCCGCGACGACCACCCCGGCTCGACGTCGCCGTAGACCTCGTCCGTCGAGACATGGACGAGGCGCGCGCTCAGCTCCTCGGCCGCCTGGAGCAGGACGAGCGTGCCGAGCACGTCGGTGCGCACGAACTCCTCCGGGCCCATGATCGAACGGTCGACGTGCGTCTCGGCCGCGAAGTTCACGATCGCGTCGACGGGGCCGATCAGGTCGACGTCCTCCCGCGAGGCGATGTCCCCGCGGCGGCAGTCGGCGCCCTCCGGCAGGTTGGCGGCGTTCCCCGCGTAGGTGAACTTGTCGAGGATGACGACCTCTTCCCCCGCGGCGAGCATCCGCTTGACGAAGTGTGAGCCGATGAATCCCGCTCCGCCGGTGACGAGGACGCGCACGGCCGTACGGTATAGACTCGCTTCGTCAGCGAGGCAACGCAGCCTCGGGCGCGTCGTCTGCGCTCGGGGCTTTTTGCGTTTCGAGGAGGAGTTCATGGCGCAAGTCGAGACACGGAACCGGGCAACGTCGAGCGAGGACTCGCGAAAGCAGGCGCTCGCCCGGATCGAGCAGGAGGGCGTCGAGTTCGTCCTGCTCTGGTTCACGGACATCGAGGGCCACCTCAAGAGCTTTGCGGTCACCCCGAGCGAGATGGAGGATGCGCTCGACGACGGCATGGGCTTCGACGGCTCGTCGATCACCGGCTTCAACGCGATCGAGGAGTCGGACATGGTCGCCATTCCGGATCCCGAGACCTTCCAGCTGATGCCGTGGAAGGAGGGCGAGACGAAGGTCGCACGCATGATCTGCGACGTCGTCACGCCGGACGGCAAGCCCTACGACGGGGATCCGCGCCATGTCCTGCGGCGCGCGCTCGACCGTATGTCGGCGCTCGGCTTCGACACCTTCAACGTCGGCCCGGAGCTCGAGTACTTCCTCTTCAAGGACAACAAGGGCACCGAGACGCTCGACGAGGGTGGCTACTTCGCGATGACGACGATGGACGCCGCCGGCGAGCTCAGGCAGGAGACCGTCCGGGCGCTCGAGTCGATGGGGATACCGATCGAGTACGTCCATCACGAGGTCGGGCCGTCGCAGCACGAGATCGACATGCGTTTCTCGGACGCGCTCTCCATGGCCGACCACACGGTTACGTACCGGCTGATCGTCAAGGAGATCGCGAAGAAGGCGGGCTTCCACGCGACGTTCATGCCGAAGCCGATCTTCGGCGAGAACGGCTCGGGCATGCACACGCACCAGTCGCTGTTCAAGGAAGGCCGCAACGCTTTCTTCGATAGCGACGACGAGTGGCACCTCTCGCCCACCGGCAAGGCGTTCATCGCCGGCCAGCTGAGGCATGCGCGGGAGATCACGGCGGTCTTCGCACAGTGGGTCAACTCGTACAAGCGGCTCGTGCCGGGCTACGAGGCGCCGGTCTACGTCGCCTGGTCGCGGCGGAACCGCTCGGCGTTGATCCGGATCCCCCTCTACAAGCCGGGTGCCGAACAGGCCACCCGGGCTGAGATCCGCTGCCCCGACCCGGCGTGCAACCCGTACCTCACCTTCGCCGCCCTCCTCCATGCGGGGCTCGAGGGCATCGAGCACGGATATGAGCTCCCCGACCCGATGGAGACGAACCTCTACCACCTCACCCCCGACCAGCGGCGCGAGCGCGGCATCGTGGCGCTCCCCGAGACGCTCGGGGAGGCGGTCGACGAGCTCGCGGGCTCGGACCTCGTCAGGAAGGCGCTCGGCCCGCACATCTTCGACCGTTACGTCGAGCTGAAGCGAAAGGAATGGGACGAGTACCGCGTGCAGCTGTCTCAGTGGGAGCTCGACAAGTACCTGTCCGTGCTGTGAGCTCCTGGCCGATCCGACGGTTCGGCCTTGTCGAGCGGGCGAGAAAAGGTGAAAATGTCACTTGGTCCCGGAGTGCTCTGCGGCCTGCGGGGCCCAACTGACGGCCGACTGCGAGCTGCTGCGATTTCGCGCAGCTCGTGGTCGTTTTGCGACCCATGTTCTCGAGGTGGGCGTTGAGACGGCCGCCGGGCAGAGGCCCGAGCGGCCTGTATGGCGGCATCGCAAGCGACGCCGCCGCGCGCAGCTCGTGGTCGTTTTGCGGGCCGTGGTGTCGAGGTGTAGGTCGTTAGGGTCAGGTCCTGCATTCGGTCAAGCACCGACAGGCCGCTCGCGGCCTGAGTGAATGCAAGACCTGATCCTGGTTAGAGGAAGCGGCGGATCGACTCGCGCGCGACGCGGAGCGCGACGACGTGGCTCCGGAGGTCGACCTCGGCGATCGTGTCGGCCGGAACGAGTCGCCGTTGGCGCGAGAGGAACCCACTCTTCACGGCCAGCGCATCGGGGACGTCCGGGAGCGTCCCGTACATCGGACACTCGACCTTCCCGATCACCCGGCCCCGGTTGTCGGCGACCAGGAACCCGGCCGTGTCGACGAGATTGAGAGGCAGCGCGGACATATGTCGAACCTATTTCCCGTCTGCAAAGAAAAAACCTTCCGCGCGGTAAGGGTTTTGTAAATCGCTACGAGGGTCGGGTCGTCATCGCCCACCAGGCGACGGCGAGAGCGGCGAGCTGGATGGGCGCCAGCAGGGCGAGAGTCGTCGCCAGCCGGCCCGCGCCGCCGCGCTTGGCGCTCAGGTACGCGACCACCGCGCTCGCGAGGATGACGACGCCCACGCCTTCCGAGACGCTGAAGCCGATTCCGACCCAGGTCGGGCTGTCGTGGGGGTACTCGCGATCCACGACCAGCTGCGCAGGCACGCGCATCAGGAACCAGGCCGGAATGACGGCGAAGAGGAGTGTGCGGAAGGCGAGCCGCGAAAGGAGAGCCGAGTGGTCCGGACGCCTCTTCGTGGCGATCGCGAGCACGACGACGGCTCCCACGGTTCCCACGAGCACGATCGAGCCGAGCACGTGCAGGAACACGCGCCAGTTCGGGAGGACGACGGCGACCATCAGTTGCCCGGCTTCCAGACCATCAGCGCGACGATCGTCACGATCAGGAGGCCGCTGATCCAGTTCAGGGCGAGCCAGCGCACGTCGCGCAGTTGGGCCGACAGCTCCGGGCTCGGTGCGTCGCCCTCCGACGCGAGCTGCTCGGCCAGCAGGCGCAGCCGCTTCTCGCGGCCGCCCCCGATCCCGCCGAGGGCGTTCGACAGTGCCCAGAGTGCGAGCGCGAGCACGATCCACGTCTGGCCCCAGCCGTAACCGCGGTAGTGGACGAGCCACAGGCCGAACACGAGCGTGAGCCCCATTCCGAGGCCGATGGCGACGACCGCGACCCGGGTGAGACGGAACAGGAGCGCGATTTCGCTGGGCCGCTCGCGACGGAGCGCGGCGACGTTGAAGACGCCGGCCATGACCGCTCCGCCGAGAACACAGAACGCGCCGGTCACGTGCAGAAAGAGCAACCAGTCGTACTTGCTCACGGCGTTAGCCTAGTTCCATGGACACGCGCGAGCGCCACCTCCGGCTTCTGATCGAGACGATCGCGGCCGTCAACTCGACGCTCGATCTGGAGGAGGTACTCGGGCTCGTCGCGCGCAAAGTCGCCGACGTTCTCGGCACGGAGGCCTGCTTCGTCTACCTCTACGACGAGGGCACCGACGAGCTCGTCCTGCGCGCGACGCACGGTACGAGCGTCGCGGAGATGACCCGGCGCCCGCGGATGCGCCCCGGAGAGGGGATCACCGGCACCGCTGCGGCCGAGCGTGCGCCCGTGATGATCCCGTCGGAGGCTCACCTCGATCCGCGCTTCAAGCTCTTCCCGAACCTCCCGGAGGAGGAGTACGAGTCGATTCTGGCCGTGCCGATCCTCGCGCGCGAGCGGCTTGCGGGCGCTCTCAACGTCCGGACGCTCGAGCCACGCGAGTTCACCCGGGACGAGATCGACCTCCTCACGGCGATCGCCGATCAGGTCGCGCAGACGATCCAGCACGCTCAGCTCTACGCGCAGGCGCAGAGCCGTGTGGCGGAGCTCGAAGCCCTGGCGAAGATCTCGGAGGCGGTCTCGGAGTCGCTCTACCTCGAGGAGTCGCTCGAGGCGATCGTGAAGACGACGATGGAGGCTGTCGGCGCCACGGGCGCGGCGCTCGTGCTCGAGGACGGGAACATCGCCTGGCCCGAGGGGCGGGCGGGCGCCTTCAACGTCCGGCTTCCGCTCCGCTGGAAGCGGCGGCAGATCGGCGAGCTCGTCTGCGACCGAGACACGCCGTTCACCGCCGACGAGCGCTCGCTCCTGACGTCGATCGCGCATCACGCGGCGGTCGCGCTCGAGCACGGCCGCGCCGTGATGCGCGGGGTGCTCGCGCAAGAGATCCATCACCGCGTGAAGAACAACCTGCAGACCGTCGCGTCGTTGCTGCGGTTACAGGCCCGCTCGGAGCACGCCGATCCGCGGCAGGCGTTGGAGGACTCCGTCAACCGGATCCTCGCGATCGCGGCCGTGCACGAAGTGCTGACCGAGCAGCGTGACGAGGTCGTGGAGCTGCGCGAGCTGCTCGACCGCCTGCGCGCGATGCTCGTTCAGGGCCTCGCGGCCGGCAAGGAGGTCCACGCCGAGCTGGCGCCGGTGTCGCTTGCGGGCGATCGCGCAACCGCGCTGGCGCTCGTGTTCAGCGAGCTTCTGCAGAACGCGCTAGAGCACGGAGGCCACACCGTGCGCATCGAGCTCGCGCAGCGAAACGGCGAGGTCGTTCTGGCGATCGCCGACGACGGCGCGGGAATCGCGCGTGAGCCGGCGGGAACCGGGCTGTCGATCGTGCGGGCGCTCGTGCGCGACGAGCTTCAGGGGCGGCTCGAGCTCACGGCCGGCGAAGGAACGCGCGCCGAAGTCGTCTTCCCGGCCTAGTCGGGACGCAAGGGCCGGACGCTAGTGCGGAGCACTAGCGGGAGGCGGGCTGATACGGGCGCGGACGCTTCAGCGCCCGCACCCGTACGGAAGGGAACCGACGCCGACCCAAGGCTCCGATGGAGCGCGCGGGCTTGACCGCGCGCGTTCGGCGCGGAGCGCCGTACCTAGAGCCCAGGCGAAAGCATCGCTTTCGCCTGGTTCAGCGCACGCCGCCGTCGCCCCCGGCGGGGCGGGCCCACCAGGCGTCGTCCGAGCCAGACATCGCGCCCTGTAGCTGGTCGACGTAGCTGACCAGGTCGCGCTCGCGGCGATCGAGTCTCTGCTCGAGCTCTTCCAGCTCGGTGCGCCAGCGCTCGATCCGGTCCTCCCGGAACTGGACGTCCGCCTCGAACACCGCCTCGCGCTGCTCGAGGTCGGTTTCGCGGGTCTTCAGCTCTTCGAGCCTCGCGTCGGCATACCCCTCCGAGATCCGCGGCGGGGGAGCGATCTCGCGGTGAAGATCTTCGAGCGGCTCGGCGGGCAGGGCCGGAAGCACCGGCGCCGTCTCGAGGAAGGGTGCCAGTGAAGCCGCCTGCTCCGCGGAGATTTCGACGCGGAGGACGAGTGGTTTGCGCGCAGTGTGATCGTCCGACATAGGCCGTCCGGGGATCTGATCGCCCTCCCGCCTGGCGGACTCGATCCCTCACCTGAGCGTTTCGGCGAGACTGCCGGTCGTGCGCGTGCTGGTCGCGGAGGACGAGACGATCATCCGGCTCGACCTTCGGGCCCTCCTCGAGCGCGCGGGGTTCGAGGTCTGTGCGGAGGCGCGAGACGGTGAGGAGGCCGTGCGGCTGGCCCGCTCCGAGCGGCCTGACGTGGCGGTGCTCGATGTGAAGATGCCGGTCTTGGACGGGATCGAGGCGGCCCGGCGGATCCTCGACGAGCGGCCCATCCCGATCGTGATGCTCACGGCCTACGGCCAGGAAGAGCTCGTCCAGCGGGCCGCGGAGGCGGGCGTCTTCGGATACCTGGTCAAGCCGTTCAGAGAGCAGGATCTCGTGCCCGCCATCCACACCGCCCGGGCGCGGCACGACGAGCTCGCGGCGTTGCGGGAAGAGGCGGAATCGCTCGCCGACGCCCTCGCGGCGCGCAAGGCGATCGAGCGTGCAAAGGGGCTCCTGATGGAGAAGGAGGGCCTGTCGGAGCAGGCTGCCTTCGCCCGGTTGCGCAAGGCGAGCCAGATCTCGGGCCGGCCGCTGAAGGTCGTCGCCGAGGCGCTGATTGCCACCTTCGGCGAGAGCGGCGAGCCCGGCCGTTCCTAGAAGGGCCGGGCGACGTCGGCCACGACGCCGAGCGCGACCAGAAGGATGCCGAGGAGGAAGATCGGCTCCTGCCGCGAGCCGGTCGGTCGGCGCCGTGTCATCTGGCCGCGGAACGTGGAGAAGCCGCCTGTCGGGAACATGCCGATCAGGAAGAGGCCGCAGCCGACGATGTAGTACGCACCCGAGACGCCGGTCGAGACGCTTCGATGCGCCGCCCACGCGATGCCCGCGCCGAGCAGCCCGACTCCGACGGCGGCGCCCACCGCTCCGATCACCATCCGCCGCACGACCTCGCCCATTCCGCTCCAGCGGCTCGACGGCTCGGGCGCAGGGTGGCTCATGCCTGCGATCGCTCGAACAACGATTCCCACCGCTGCAGCAGCGCCTGCAACTCATCACGCGCTCGCTTGTGCTCGGCGAGGGTGTCGACGTCCTGCCAGTCCTGCGCGAGGCGCCGCTCGAGCTCGGCGACCGCGGCCTCGCGCTCGGAGATCTCGGTTTCGATCCGCTCGAGCTCCGACGGCCTCGGCCGCCTCCGCGGCGCTTCCACCGGTGTCTTCGCCCGTTTCGGCGGGCTCGGCTCGGGCGGCGCCGCCTCGGCGCGGGCGCGTTCCTCGCGGCGGCGCACGTACTCGGCCCAGCCGCCGTCGTACGACTCGAGCCGCTCGCCCTCGATCGCGAGCGTCCTGTCGGCCACGGCGTCGAGGAGAGCGCGATCGTGCGACACGAGCAGAACGGTGCCGGGGAATGCCTCGAGCGCGGCTTCGAGGGCCTCCCGGCTTTCGAGGTCGAGGTGGTTCGTCGGCTCGTCGAGGACGAGGAAGTTCGCGCCGGACGCGACCACGAGGGCGAGGGCCAGGCGGCGGCGCTCGCCGCCGGAGAGCGCGAGGACCGGCTTCTCGTGCTCGGCCCAGCCTGAGAAGAGGAAACGCCCGAGCAGGTTCTGCGCATCGGGCCGTTGCAAGCCTGTCGCGCGCTGAACGCATTGCAGGACCGAGCCGCGGGTGTCGAGCTCCATCTCCTGCTGGGAGAAGTAGGCGGGCGTCACGCCGTGGCCGAACCGAACAGGCCCGTCCTCGGCGTCTCGGTTCGCGACCATCGTCTCGAGCAGTGTCGTCTTGCCCGAGCCGTTGGGCCCCACCAGAGCGACGTGCTCTCCGCGTTCGATCGCGAAGGTCGCGTCTTTCACGAGATCACGGCCTCCGATCCGGACCGCAAGGTGGTCCGCCTCCACCACGGTCCGTCCGCTTCGCGCCGGCTTGAGGAACTCGAACCCGAGCCGTCGGCCCTTCCGCGTGAGCAGGTCGACGTCTCCCGTCGCCTTGGCCCGTTCCTTCTCGAGCCGCTCGATCTGCGTGAGCTTGACCTGCGCCTTCCGCGCCATCGTCTCGGTCGAGGCGCGGAACCGCGCGACGAAGCGCTCGAGTCGCTCGATGTCGCGGTCGAGGCGCGCTGCCGTCTTGGACGCCGCTTGAAGCCGCGCCGCCTTCTCGAGCCTCCAGGTGTGCCACGGGCCTGCGAAGTAGGTCGATCGTCCCGCCTCGAGCTCGAGGACCGCGGTTGCGACCGCCTCGAGGAACCAGCGGTCGTGCGCCACGATGATGATCCCGGCGTCGAGCGAGCGAAGCTCCTGCTCCAGCCACTCGAGGCTGGCGACGTCGAGGTGGTTGGTGGGCTCGTCGAGCAGCAGCAGGTCGGGATCGCCGCCGAGCGCGCGCGCGAGCGACGCGCGTGTGAGCTCTCCGCCGGAGAACGTCTCCAGCCGCCGGTCGAGCTGCTCGTCTGCGAAGCCGAGGCCGCGCAGGACCGCGGTCGCGTGATCGCGCCAGGCGTAACCGCCGGCATGCTCGAGCCGCCCCTGCGCGTCGCCGTAGCGCTTCATCGTGGCCGGGCTGTGGTCGCCTGCCGTCATCGCCGCTTCCAGCCGGCGCAGCTCCTCTTCGAGCGCGATCAGGTCGCGTGCGCCCGAGAGGACGTACTCGCGCAGCGTCAGCTCCCGCTCGAGCGGTGGCCGCTGGTCGTGCAGCGCGACGCGTGCCCCCTTTTCGAGGGCGAGCTCGCCGCCCTGCAGGCTCGTCTCGCCGACGAGAGCCCGGAGAAGGGTCGTCTTGCCGGCGCCGTTAGGGCCCGACAGCGCAACGCGGTCACGGCGCTCGACCTTGAACGACACACCTTCGAAGAGCGGGTCGCCGGAGAGCTCCTTGCGCAGGTTGGATGCGATCACCACCGCCATTTGCCGTAAGGGTACGGCTCGGGGCTGGGTCGCTACGAGGCGATGACTTCCGCGCCGACGAGCTTGCGCGCGGCATCGGCGATGTGCGCGCTGTCGATTCCATACGCGGCCAGCAGCTCGTCCGGCTTGCCCGAGCGCGGCATCTCCCGCACGGCGAGCTTCACCACTCGAGGATGGTCGTCGGTCTCCGCGAGCGCGTCCAGCACCGCGTCTCCGAGGCCGCCCTCGGGGAAGTGATCCTCGACCGTGACGATCCGGCCGGTCGCCTCGGCCGCCGCCTGCAGCGTCTCGGCGTCGATCGGCTTGATCGAGTACGCGTCGATCACGCGGGCGTGCAGCCCGTCGCCCGCGAGGACGTCGGCGGCCTCGAGCGCCTCACCTACCGTGATGCCCGCCGCAACGAGGGTGACCTGGTCGTCGTCAGACGAGCGGAGCACGCGGCTGCCACCGACTGCGAACTCCTGGTCCGCGTCGTAGATCACCGGCGTGTTCGGCCGCAGCGTCCGCAGGAAGACGATGCCCTTCGTGTCCGCCATCTCGGCAACGAGCTTCGCTGTCTGATTCGCATCGCAGGGATGCAGCACCGTGCTCGAGTGGACGGCGCGAAGTGCGGCGATGTCCTCGAGCGCCATCTGGGAGGGGCCGTCCTCGCCGATCGAGACACCCGCGTGCGATCCGACCAGTCGCAGGTCGACCCGGCTGATCGCCGCCATGCGGATGAAGTCGTAGGCGCGCGAGAAGAAGGCCGCGAACGTCGAGCCGAACGCGTTCCAGCCGCGCGCGTGCAGTCCGACCGCCGCCGCGACGAGCTGCTGCTCGGCGATGTACATCTCGAAGTAGCGGTCGGGATGGGCGTCCTTGAAGATCTCGGCGAACGTCGAGTTGCTGACCTCGCCGTCGAGTGCGACGACGTCTCCGCGCGCGGAGCCGAGCGCGGTCAGGGCGTCTCCGTAGGCCTTCCGTGTGGCGACCTTGTCGCCGAGCTCGTAGCGCGGCAGCTCGAGCTTCCCGTCGGGGAACCGATGCGGTTCCGCCGGCTCGGGCTTCGCGACGTCGACGTGGATGTTCCGGATCCCCCCGAGCTCGGCGATGGCGGCGTCGGGGTCGGCGAGCGGCTTGCCGTGCCAGCCGTTCTTGTCCTCGACTGCCTTCACTCCCTTGCCCTTGATCGTGCGCGCGACGATCACCGTGGGACGGCCCGTCGTCTCGGCGGCCATCGTGTACGCCCGGTCGATCTCCTCGACGTCGTGGCCGTCGACCTCGATCGCGTTCCAGCCGAACGCGCGCGCGCGCTCGACGTAGACGCCGGTGTTCCAGCCGATCATGGTCTCGCCGCGCTGCCCGAGCCGGTTGACGTCGATGATCGCGGTGAGGTTGTCGAGCCCGTAGTGCGCCGCGTGCTCGAACGCCTCCCACTGGGAGCCCTCGGCGATCTCGCTGTCGCCGCAGAGGACCCAGACGCGGGAGGGCAGTCGGTCGAGCTTCGCTGCGGCGAGCGCCATGCCGACCCCGATCGGCAGGCCCTGGCCGAGCGATCCGGTGGCGACGTCGACCCAGGGGATGATCGGCGTCGGGTGTCCCTCGAGCATGCTGCCGAAGCTGCGGTAGGTGAGGAGCTCCTTGTCGTCGATCGCGCCGACCGCCCGGAAGATCCCGTAGAGCAGCGTCGAGGCGTGCCCCTTGGAGAAGACGAGCCGGTCGTTCGCAGCGGCCCTGGGGTCGTCGAAGTCGTAGCGGAGGTGGTTCGCGACGAGCACCGCCATCAGGTCGGCCGCCGACATGCCGGACGTCGGATGCCCCGAGCCCGCGACTGCTGCGGGGCGGATCGCGTCGACTCGGAGCTGCTGGCCGAGCTCGCGAAGCTGCGTTGCCTCCATCGCGGCCATTCTAGTGGTGTCTCCGAGGAGCAGATTCGAACTTCTCGGAGCCACCACAGGGTAGACGGCGTCCCTCGCTGCGTCTGGGGTACCGTCCGTCTCATGAGAGTGGCGGTCGCCTTCGACCATCGCGGCGTCAAGCTCCGCGAAAGCCTTCTCGAGCAACTGGCCGGGCTCGGGCACGAGATCGTCGACCTCGGCACGGACACGGATGCCGTCCGCATCGACTACCCGGTAAAGGCGCGCGAGCTCGGCGAGGCGATCCTCGCGGGCGAGGCGGAGCGCGGCGTGCTCGTCTGCGGCTCCGGTGTCGGCGCTTCCGTCGCCGCCTGCAAGCTGCGCGGGATTCGAGCTGCGATCTGCCACGATGTCTACTCGGCCCATCAGGGCGTCGAGCACGACGACATGAATGTCCTCTGCCTCGGATCGGAGGTCGTGGGCGAGTCTCTGGCCCGCGAGCTCGTCGCCGCCTTCCTGAAGGCGCAGTTCAACGGCGGCGAGCGATACGCGAGGCGCCTGAAGCAAATCGAAGACCTTGAAAGGGCGATGTCCAATGCCTGACTCGAACCTGCAGAAGCTGTCCGCGCTCGGCCAGAGCGTCTGGATCGACTACCTCTCACGCGACCTGCTGAAGACCGGCGAGCTCGCACGGATGACCGAAGAGGACGCCGTCGTCGGCGTGACGTCGAACCCGACCATCTTCCAGAAGGCGCTGGCCGGCGGGAATGCGTACGACGAGCAGTTGAAGGAGGTGCTCGAAGCCGGCACGCACGATGCAAAGGAGATCTTCCTGCAGCTCTCCTCGCACGACGTCGGCGACGCGTGCGACCTCCTACATCCCATCTGGGAGAAGACCAACGGGCTCGACGGCTACGTCTCGTGGGAGGTCGATCCCACGCTCGCCTACGACGAGGCCGGGACGATCGCCGAGGCCCGCCGCCTGCACGAGTGGCTCGAGCGCCAGAACCTCTACGTGAAGATCCCGGCGACGAAGCCCGGGCTCGGCGCGATCGAGGAGATGATCGCCGCCGGCCGCAACATCAACGTGACGCTGATCTTTTCCCTCGAGCGCCACAAGGAAGTGATGGAGGCGTACATCCGCGGTGTCGAGCGTCTCGTCGAGAGCGGCGGCGATCCGTCGACGGTGCACTCGGTCGCCAGCTTCTTCGTCTCGCGCGTCGACACGGAGACCGACAAGCGGCTGGAAGCCTCCGGTGCGGCGAAAGGGCTCGAGGGCAAGCTCGGTATCGCGAACGCGAAGCTCGCTTACGAGAACTACCTCGAGACGTTCGCGACGCACCGCTGGCAGGGACTCGCCGCGAAAGGAGCGACGAAGCAGCGCTGCCTGTGGGCATCGACCTCCACGAAGAACCCGGCCTACAACGACGTCATGTACGTCGAGGGCTTGATCGGGCCCGAGACCGTCGACACGATGCCCGAGGAGACGATCGACGCGTTCCAGGATCACGGCCGCGTCGCGGTGACGCTCACCGAGGACGTCGACTCCGCGCGCAAGCTGCTCGAGGATCTCCGTCAGGCCGGAATCGACTACGACGATGTGGTCGACACGCTCGAGCGTGAAGGAGTGCAGAAGTTCTCCGACTCCTTCGGTGAGCTGATGGATGGCATCAAGGGCAAGCAGGGGGAGCTCGCGCCCGCCTGATGACGACGTCGCCGACCGCGCCGCCCGGACCGACGCCGCCGGCCGCCGCCGAGCACGAGCAGAACCCTCTGCTCGAAGGGCTGCAGGTCAGACGACCGCCCGATCCCTGCATCCTCACGATCTTCGGCGCCTCCGGGGACCTCACGCAGCGCAAGCTCTTCCCCGCGCTCTACTCGCTCGCGTACCGGCGATTGCTCCCGGAGAAGTTCGCCATAGTCGGCGTTGCCCGCACGGAGGAGTCGGACGACGACTTCAAGGACCGGATGAAGGAGGCGGTGCGGCAGCACTCCCGCGATCCCCTCCGCGACGATGTCTGGGCTCCGTTCGCGGAATCGATGCGCTACGTCGCGACGGACTTCGCCGACGAGGCCGGGGAGAACAAGCTCGCGACCACGCTCACGGAGCTCGACGAGAAGATCGGCACGGGCGGGAACCGCGTCTACTACCTCGCTACTCCGCCGGTCGTCTTCCCGACCGTCGTCGACGCGCTCGGCAAGCGGCGAACTTCGAAGGGGTGGACGCGGCTCATCGTCGAGAAGCCGTTCGGCCACGACCTCGCCTCCGCCGAGGCGCTCAACGAGGCGATCCGGAAGCACTTCTCGGAGCGCGAGGTCTTTCGGATCGACCACTACCTGGGCAAGGAGACGGTCCAGAACATGCTCGTGCTCCGCTTTGCGAACGGCATCTTCGAGCCGATCTGGAACCGCCAGTTCGTCGACCACGTGCAGATCACGGTGGCCGAGTCGATGGGGATCGAGGCGCGAGGTGCGTACTACGAGCAGGCGGGCGCAATCCGGGACATCTTCCAGAACCACCTGCTGCAGCTCCTCGCGATCACCACGATGGAGCCGCCGATCGACTTCACTGCGGACTCCGTCCGAAACGAGAAGGTGAAGGTGCTGAAGGCGCTGCACACGCCCGCACCGGAGTCGGTCGTCCGCGGGCAGTACGGCCGCGGGTTCGTCGAGGGGGAGGAGGTCGTTGGCTACCGCGACGAGCAGGACGTCGATCCGCAGTCGATGACGGAGACCTTCGTCGCCGCGAAGCTCCACGTCGACAACTGGCGCTGGGCGGACACGCCGTTCTACGTCCGGATGGGCAAGCGGCTCGCGCGCCGCGAGACGACGATTGCCATCCAGTTCAAGCGTGCTCCCCACCCACCGTTCGAGGAGCTCGCCACCGAGGGCGTACGGCCGAACGTGCTGATCGTCCACGTGCAGCCCGACGAGGGCGTCTCGTTCGCGATCAGTGTGAAGGCTCCGGGCCTCGGGACGACGATCCGCACCGCGCATATGGACTTCCTCTACGGCGGCGCCTTCCGCACGGGCCTGCCCGAGGCCTACGAGCGCCTCGTCCTCGACGCCATGCTCGGCGACGCCACTCTCTTCACGCGCATCGACGAGGTGGAGGAGCAGTGGTCGCTCGTCGACGCGATCGTGGCGGCCTGGCCTCGCGACCGGCCAGCGTTCCCGAACTATGCCGCCGGCACGTGGGGCCCGCCCTCGGCCGACGACCTCCTCCACCGAGACGGGAGATCGTGGCGCAGGCACTAGGATCGATCGGGGACATCGAGCGTGAGCTGAGCGCCCTGCGTGTCGTGCCGGGCACGAACGTCGCCTACCAGCGCACGAGCGTGATGACGCACACGGCCTGGGTGCCGCCCGAGTGGGCGGAGGCGGCCGAGGACGTGCTCGCGGGTCTCGCCGAGCGCCATCCGTCGAGGACGGTCGTGCTCTTCCCCCACCCCGACGAGGGCGACGGGCTCGCCGCGACCGTGGAGGTCCACTCCTTTCCTGTCGGCGACGAGCGCCAGGTCTGCACCGAGACGATCCGGATCGAGCTGAACGGGAAGCGGTCGCTCGCGCCCGCGAGCGTCGTCCAGCCGCTGCTCCTCCCCGACCTGCCCGCGTTCCTGCGCTGGCGCGGCCTCCCTCCCTTCGGCGACCCCGCGTTCGAGGGTCTCCTCGACGTCGTCGACCGGCTGATCGTCGACAGCACGGAGTGGCCGGGCCTGCCGGCGTCCTACGAGCAGCTCGCCGGGATCTTCGACCGCGTCGTCGTGTCCGACATCGCCTGGGCGAGAACAAGCCGCTGGCGACCCCAGCTCGCGTCGCTCTGGCCGGGGATCGCCGAGGTCGAGCGGGTGCTCGTCAAGGGGACGGCGGCGCAGGCGCACTTGATCGCCGGTTGGCTGCGGTCGCGCCTGCACCGGGAGATCGCGCTCGAGCACGAGCCGTCCGACCGGCTCGTCGGCGTCGAGCTCGACGGCAAGCCCGCCCCGTTTCCGCCCGGTGATGCTCCCGCGCCCGCGGATCTGCTCTCGGACGAGCTCGATCTCGTCGACCGCGACCGGATCTACGAAGCGGCCGTCATAGCCGCTCATAGGCCAAAGTTCGGCCTGTGAGCGACTTCGCGGCGAAGGTGAAGCCGCTGATCGCGGACGTTCCCGGGTGGCTCACCGACGAGGAAGGCGAGGCGCTCTACGAGCTCGCGCGCGCGTGCACCGGAGAGGGCGTGATCGTCGAGATCGGGTCCTGGAAGGGAAAGTCGACGATCTGCCTCGGCCTCGGATCGCAGGCGGGCTCGGCTGTCCCCGTCTACGCAATCGACCCGCATGCGGATTACCGCTTCGGCGACTTCAAGGACAACGTCACGCGCGCGGGCATAAACGACCTCGTCCACCCGGTCGCCTCGCTCTCCCAGGCGGCGGCCGACGACTTCGACCGTCCGATCGAGCTCCTGTTCGTGGACGGCTCGCACGAGTACGACCTCGTCCTCGAGGACTTCGAGAAGTGGGTGCCGAAGGTCGTGGAGGGAGGCTGGGTCGCATTCCACGACACGACGTGGACCGCGGGTCCCCGCAAGGTCGTCGGCGACGCGATCTACCGCTCGCGCCGCTTCAAGGACGCGCGCTTCGTCGTCGGCTCGACGACGGTCGCCCGGAAGGTGGCCGCCAACACAATCTCCGACCGTGCCCGGAACCGCTACGTGCTCGGGGTCAAGACCGCCTTCTGGCTCGGCTCGACGGCGGTGAAGAAGCAGCGGCGGCTGCTGCCCGAGCCGATCGAGCGGCTGGGCCGGCGCTTCCTACGCGCGATCCAGTAGGGCCTTCTCCAGCGCTGCGCCCGCGGCGAGGACGAGCGCGTCGGCCCCCGGGTGCCCGACCAGCTGCACCGAGGCGGGCAGGCCGTCCTCGGCGGCGCCGCACGGCAGGGCCAGCGCCGGCCAGCCCAGTGCGTTCACCGGGAGCGTGTTCCGGGTCAGGGTGCCGCGCAGCTCGAGGTCGCCGATCCCGGTCCTCGGGGCCACAACTGGAAGGGTCGGCGTCAGGAGGAGGTCGACGCCTTCCATCAGCTCTTCGCAGCGCTCGCGGTACTCCGCCCTGGAACGCTCCGCCTCACGCGCCTCGGCGTCGGTGACGGCCAGGCAGCGCTCGATCTTCACCGCCAGATCCTCCCCGTACAGCTCGCCGTGCTCCTCGTACAGCTCCCGGTGCACGTCCGCGACCTCGCGCATGAAGAGCGCGTCGATCCGCGGCCGCGGCAGGTCGACGCCGCGCCGGCGCGGGAACAACTCCGCGGCCTCCCCGACGCGTGCCTGCACGAGCGGGTCGGCCTCGTCGATCCAGGCGACGCCCACGGTGAGCTCCTCGAGCGACTCGACCCGTGTCGCGTCGAAACCCGGCGCCAGGGCGGCGAGCATCGCGACGCAGCCGGCGACGTCCTTCGCCATCGGCCCGACGTGGTCGAAGCTCGTCGCGAGCGGGAAGCAGCCCTGGGCCGGGACGAGGTCGTAGGTCGGCTTGAAGCCGACGACGCCGCAGCAGGCGGCCGGGATCCGGATCGAGCCGCCCGAGTCCGTCCCGAGCGCGGCCTCCGCAAGCCCGGCCGCGAGCGCCGCGGCGGAGCCGCCGCTCGAGCCGCCGGCAATTCGGCCCGGAGCGAGCGGGTTGGGCACCGTGCCGAAGTGCGGGTTCTCCGAGGTGATGCCGTAGGCGAACTCGTGCAAATTCGTCTTGCCGACGTTGGCGTAACCCGCAGCTTCGAGGAGCGCGACCGATGTGGCGGTTGCCGTGGGCACGTGCTCCGCGAAGATCGCCGAGCCGTAGGTCGTCGTGAGCCCGGCTGTGTCGAGCAGGTCCTTGACAGCCAGGCGAATGCCGGGCCCGGGGCTCTCGGGCCTGGCGAGAAAGATCCCCACGGTGTCAGTCGTAGTGCAGGTAGATGAACGTGACGGCGACGGCGCCCGCGGCGAAGAGCAGGGCGATCGTCACCAGGGCGATCGCGAGCCTCAGGTTCTTCCGCGCGACCTCGCCGGTGGGCTCCACCGGCTCGCTCCCGGTGCGCGTCTGCGTGGGCTCGATGAGCGGCTCGGGCACTACACGAGTGGGTCGATCGCCATGGCGACGAAGAGCAGGGCCAGGTAGAGCAGGGAGTAATGGAAGAGGACGGATGCGCGCCCCGGCGTCCATTCGCGCCACAAGCGCAGCGCAAGCCAGACGAAGGCCGCGCCGAGCACGATCGCGGCGGCGAGATACACGAGGCCGAGCGGCCCCCACAGGAACGGTATGAGTGTCACGGCGACGAGCACTCCGGCGTAGAGGAGGATCTGCCGCACGGTCTCGCGCTCGCCGCGGACGACCGGGAGCATCGGGATCCGCGCCGCCTCGTAGTCGCGCCTGATCAGGAGGGCGAGCGCCCAGAAGTGCGGCGGCGTCCAGAAGAAGACGATCAGGAAGAGCCAGAGCGCCGGCAGAGTCAGGTTGCCCGTCGCGGCCGACCAGCCGACGAGCGGCGGCACGGCTCCCGCTGCGCCACCGATGACGATGTTCTGCGGGGTCGAGCGCTTCAGCCACCGCGTATAGACGAGGACGTAGAAGAGGTTTCCGACCAGGGCGAGCGCGGCGGTCAGCGGGTTGACGAGCGACGCGAGCAGGACGAACGAGAACGCCGACAGCGTCAGGCCGAACTCGAGCGCGCGGGACGGAGGCATCCTCTCCGCTGCGACCGGCCGCGCCCGCGTCCGCTTCCCCATCAGCTTGTCGATGTCGCGGTCGATGACGTGGTTGAGCGCCGACGCGCCGCCGCAGGCGAGGGCGAGCCCCGTCATGGTCACGACGACGAGCCACACCGACGGCGCGTCGCCGGCCCCGACGAACATCGCGCAGAGGCCGGTGATGAGCAGGAGCGACATGATCCGCGGCTTGGTCAGCGTGATGTAGTCGCGCGCGGACGCGCGCGGCGCGGGCTCGCCGCGATACGTCGCGGCGGTCAGGACGAGACAGGCGGCGAAGGCGAGCCCAGCCAGCGCCAGGTGCGCGCCGCGGGTCGTGACCAGCGCGGCCAGGCCGAAGAGCACGAGCGCGGAGCCGGCCGGCAGGAGCAGCCGGCGATGCGCGAGCCGGCCCGCGACCACGAGCGCGACGAGCGGTGGGAGGGCGAGCGCAGCGAGCAGCCGGTGAGCGGCCCCGAGTGACGCGGCGCCGCTCACGACGGCGAGCAGTGTCGCGAGCGCGGCGAAGAGCGCCGTCAGGCGCAGCCAGGGCCCGGGTCTCACGGCGCTATGCACGTCCGGCCTCCGCGAGCCGGCGGCGCAGGTCGCGCAGGGGGCGCGCGCTCGCCACGTACGGGACGCGGTCGAAGTTGTGGGCCGGCGGCGGCGACGTCGTGTACCACTCGAGCGTGTCGGCGAGCCACGGGTCGTTGGCGGCGCGCGGCCCGGTGCGCGCGGTCTTGACCACGTTGTAGACGAAGACCATCAGCCCGATCGCCATGACTCCCGATCCGATCGTGGAGATGAGGTTGTACACGAGCCAGAGCCCGTGCTGGTCGTACGTGTAGACGCGCCGCGTCATTCCCAGCAGGCCGAGCAGGTGCTGCGGGAAGAACGTGAGGTTGAAGCCGATGAACACAAGCCAGAACTGAGTCTTCCCGAGACGCTCGTCGAGCATGCGCCCGAAAACCTTCGGCCACCAGTAGAAGAGGCCGGCGAACGCTCCGAAGACCGCGCCGCTGAAGAGGACGTAGTGCATGTGCGCGACGACGTAGTACGTGTCGGTCACCTGCCAGTCGACGGGAAACGCCGCCAGGAAGATCCCCGACAGGCCGCCGATCGTGAACAGGGCAACGAAGCCGAGCGCCCACAGCATCGCGGTGTCGAAGATGAGATTCCCGCGCCAGGTCGTTGCGATCCAGTTGAAGATCTTCACGCCGGTCGGGACGGCGATCACCATCGACGAAAGCATGAAGAAGACGTTGAGGAAGTTCGGCAGGCCGACGCTGAACATGTGGTGCGCCCAGACGAGCATCGAGTAGAAGCCGATCGCGACGGTCGAGAACGCGATCGCCTTGTAGCCGAAGATCGGTTTCCTCGAAAAGACGGGGATGACCTCGGAGATCACCCCCATCGCCGGCAGGATGATGATGTAGACCTCGGGATGCCCGAAGAACCAGAACAGATGCTGGTAGAGCACGGCGCTCCCTCCCTGGTCGGGCAGGAAGAAGTGCGTTCCCACCTGCCGGTCGAGGAGCAGGAAGGTCAGGCCGACGGCGATCACCGGCAGCACGAAGATCAAGAGGAACGAGTAGACCTCGATCGCCCACACGAACAGCGGGATGCGCATCCAGCTCATGCCGGGCGCGCGCATGTTGTGGATCGTGCAGATGAAGTTGATCGCGCCGAGGAGCGACGAGATCGCCACCAGGTGCAGAGAGAGGATCCAGAGGTCCTGGCCCGTTCCCGGCGAATAGAACTTCTCCGACAGCGGCGGGTAGCCGTACCAGCCCGACTTCGAGGCGCCCCCGGAGGCGAAGAAGCTGAGGAAGAGCGTGCCGCCCCCGAAGAGGAAGAGCCAGTACGACAGGGCGTTCAGGCGCGGGAACGCCATGTCGCGCGCGCCGATCATGAGCGGGACGAGGAAGTTCGCCAGCCCGGCCCAGAACGGGACGATGAAGAGGAAGATCATCACCGTCCCGTGGATGGTGAAGAGCTCGTTGTACGAGTTCCGAGTCACGAAGTGCTCGTTCGGAGTCGCGAGCTGCGCACGCATCAGCAGCGCGAGCAACCCGCCCGCCGCGAAGAAGACGAGTGACGTGACCACGTAGAGGATCCCGATCCGCTTGTGATCGACCGTCGTCAGCCAGCTCGCGACCCGGCCGTTGCGCCAGTCGGCGCGATAGAGGTCTACCTCCGCTCTAGCCGCCACTGGTCTGCACCTTGTAGATGTGCTGCTTCACGTAGTCGGCCAGCGCCTTGAACTGCGCGTCGGTCCAATCCCTGCCGACGGGCGGCATGTACGAGGAGACCGGCTTGAGCCGGTTCTGCCCGTTCATGAGGATCGTGCGCAGGCTCACCGGCTGGACGAGCAGCGAGCTGTTGAAGATCGGAGGCCCGTAGCCTCCCTGGCCGGTGAACCCGTGGCACTTGGCGCAGACGCCCTGCCACTCGCTCTGGCCGAGGCTCTGCTGCGCCGTGCTCGACACCCAGGTCTGGTAGTCGCCTTTCGACTCGACCTTCACCTCGGCGGCCATCTTGGCGTGGAAGACGCCGCAGAACTCGCCGCACTTCCCGACGTAGGTGCCGATCTTGTCGGCCTTGAACCAGGTGTGCTGCGGCGAGCCCGGGATGGCGTCGAACTTGCCGCCGAGCTGCGGGATCCACCAGCTGTGAACCACATCCGCAGACCGGATGTTGACCTGCACGGTCCGGTTCACCGGCGCGTGCATCTCGTCGATGCCGACGGCGCCGTTCGGGTACGTGAACTGCCAGTAGAACTGGTGGGCGTCGACCTGGATCTGGAGCGGCCCGCCTTCAGCTTTCGCGGCCGGCACATCCCTGATCCCAGGCAGCTTGTAGAAGATGAAGCTCGCGATCGCGGCGAGGATGAGCACCGGGATCAGCGTCCAGATCAGCTCGAGGCGCGTGGCGCCGTGGATCTGCGGCCCTTCGGCGGCCCGCGACCGGTTGCGGCGCCGGTACTTGAAGATGACCCAGAGCAGGCTTGCCTCGACGACGACGAGGATGATGATGGCGAAGGTCGAGATCCACGCGTACGAGTCGCTGATGCCGCGAGCGTTCGGGGATCTCGGCGTCTTGGGCGCGAAGCCGCCGTTGTCCGCGTAGGCGACCGCCGCCAGCGCCAGCGCGACGCCGAGGACGAGAAGGAGGACGAATGTCTTGCGCCTCACCGGCGGTGGCATCCTAAGAGATGGTGGCGAGATGAGTTCAATTGAGTCGGTCGGCGAGTTCAGACGGACACGCGGGCGGAGCCCGCGCGTCCTGGAGGCGGCACCGCAGGCGGTGCCTTGGGAGATGGTGGCGAGATGAGTTCGAAGTGAGTCGGTCGGCGAGTTCAGACGGACACGCGGGCGGAGCCCGCGCGTCCTGGAGGCGGCACCGCAGGCGGTGCCTTGGGAGATGGTGGCGAGATGAGTTGAATTGAGTCGGCCGGCGAGTTCAGACGGACACGCGGGCGGAGCCCGCGCGTCCTGGAGGCGGCACCGCAGGCGGTGCCTTGGGAGATGGTGGCGAGATGAGTCGAAGTGAGTCGGTCGGCGAGTTCAGACGGACACGCGGGCGGAGCCCGCGCGTCCTGGAGACGGCACCGCAAGCGGTGCCTTAGGACCGGTGGAAGGAAGCTCGCGCGTGAAGCTGCCGGCCGGGGTCGGAGATCGTTACGAGGTGTACGTGAACGGCGTCCGCCAGCTGCCGGGCCGCGACTTCGACCGGATCGGTGAGGAGCTCGTCTTCCGCCGGGCGCTCGCCCAGGAGGGCCGGCTCGGACCGATCCGCTGGCTCTCCATGCTCCTGGGGATCGCCGGGACCTACCGGAAGCACGAGAACGTGGACGTGATCTACGAGGTCGCCGGCCGCCGCACGGTCGCCTCCCTCACTCCTTCGTGACCGGCTCCAGCCTGTAACCCACGCCGTAGCGGGTCTGGATGAAGGTGTGCAGCGGGGCCCGGCGGTCGATCTTGTCTCGGAGGCGCCGTACGAAGACGTCGACCGTTCGGTCCCGGTGTGACTCCCGGCGGCCCCAGATCTTCTGCAGCAGCTCGTCGCGGGTCACGACGCGACCGCGCTCGAGCGCGAGCTGGTAGAGCAGCCTGAACTCGGTCGGCGTCAGCTCTGCGCTCTTGCCGTCGACGAACGCCTGCACCTCGCGCGGGTCGATCCGCAGCTCCTCGATGTCGATCGGCTCGCCGCGCGGCATCTCGTCGCGGCGCGTGGCGCGCCGCGAGGCCGCCCGCACACGCGCGACCAGCTCCTTCATCGAGAACGGCTTGACCAGATAGTCGTCGGCTCCGATCTCGAGCGCGTGCACGCGATCGTGCTCGGTGCCCCGTGCCGAGACGACCACGATCGGAGTGCCGATCCCTTCGGAACGGGCTTCCTCGATCACGCTCCAGCCGTCTCGCTCCGGCAGCATCAGGTCGAGCACGACGACGTCCGGCCGCTCGAAGCGAAGGCGTGCGAGGCCTTGCCCGCCCTTCCCGACCACGACGGGGTCGAACCCGGCGGTCGCGAGATGCCGCGCCATCGCCTCGGCGATGACGGCGTCGTCTTCGACGATCAGGACTTTGGCCATACTCGCCTCGAATGATGGAGGACGCGAGGGCCTACCAGGAGCTTCGGGTCGGATTCACGGCCGCGGTCTCGCACGAGCTGCGGACGCCGCTGGCGCGGCTGATGGCGCTGCTCGACTCGGCGGGGCTGCCCGGAGCTGACCACGGCGCCCTGCTTGCCCAGGCGCGGCAGGAGGTCGAGGAGATGACCGAGCTCGTCAACGACGTCCTCTTCCTCTCCGAGCTCGAGAGCGGCCGCGAGGTGGTGGCGCTCGGCGACACGCGCGTGCTGCCCGTGCTCGAAGAGGTTCGCGACCGGCTCGCCGACAGCGCGGAGCGGGCGGACGTCACGATCCGCGTCGACGCCGATCCGGCCGAGGTCGGCCTGCCGCTGCGCCGGCGCATGCTGCAGACGATCGTCGAGAACCTCGCGCAGAACGCGATCCGCTACGCAGGCCCTGGGTCGACGCTGACCCTCGCCGCGCTGCCCGCGCTGCTCGAGGTCGCCGACGACGGTCGCGGAGTGGAGGAAGAGGAGCTTCCCCGTCTCTTCGAGCGGTTCTACCGCAGCGACCAGGCGCGCGCGTCCCGCGGGACCGGCCTCGGCCTGGCGATCGTCAAGCACGTGGTCGCGTCCGCGGGAGGCGAGATCGAAGCCTCGGGTGGCCCGGGGCGGGGGCTCCGCATCGTGTGCAGACTCCCCGCCCCGTAGCGCCGGGAGTCAACCTAGGTGTGGATCAGGTTGAGGGTCTTGAGCGAGGCCTTGAGGACGACCTTGGGCAGCGGGGAGAAGAGCAGCTTGGGCCCGTCCATCTGCCCCGACGTCAGTGCCCAGCGGACGAACTTCTTCAAGTCGGCAGCCTTCCCGGTCTGCTTGGGGATGATCACGTAGGTGAACGTGCAGATCGGGTATGCCAGCCGCTGCGACTTCGCCGGGTTGACGATCGAGATGCCGCTGTTGCCGGGAGCGACGCGGTTGATGGTCTTCGCGGCGGCCGCGATCCCGGTCAGGCCGGGCAGGGCAAACACGCCCGCACGGTTCTGGATCGATGCGAACTTGAAGTGGTTGACGAGGCTGAACGCGACGTCGACGTAGGTGATTGCGCCGTTCGTCTGGCTGAGGGCGCCGGAGACTCCGGAGGAGCCGCGCGCGCCGACGCCGGTCGGCCAGTTCACTGCGGTGCCCTTACCGACGCTGCTCTTCCACTGCGGGCTGACCCGGTTGAAGTAGTCGGTGAGGTTGTAGGTCGTCCCCGAGCCGTCGCTGCGGTGGATGACGGTGATCGGCGTGTGCGGGATCGCCTTGCCCTTGTTCAGTTTCTTGATCGCCGGGTCGTCCCAGCTCGTGATCTTCCCGAGGAAGATGTCGGCCAGGACCTTGCCGTTGAAGCGGATGCGGTTGGGGCCTCCGTCGAGCCGGTACGGGATCGACGTCGCCGACAGGGCCCAGGGAATCTGGACGCAGCCCTTGCACGCGGCCGCCTGGTCGGGAGTCAGCGGAGCGTCGCTGGCGCCGAAGTCGACGGTGCGGTTCGTGATCTGTGCGATGCCGCCGCCCGATCCGATCGGACCGTACGTCACCTTGATCCCAAGCGCCGAATCGACCTTGGGGATCCAGGCCTGCACGAGCTTCGACACGAACGAGCTTCCTGCCCCCGTCAGATCGCCGGCTGCGGGCCGCGCCTGAGCGGAGCCGTTGGCGCTCGCCAGCACGAGCGCCACCACCGTGGCGAGCAGGCCGGCAAGCGCGATGATCTTCCTGTCCAAGTCGTTTCCTCCCCTTCGTGTCAGTTCGGGTCCGATTGAGGCGAGGATGCCCTCGCGCGAGTTGCCGGTGGGGGGCCACAAGGTGAAGATGTGGTGACAGGCTGGTGACCCGCACCCGGGCGGTCTGGCGGCGGCTTTAGGGTTGCGGTCCGCGTGAGCGCCGTCCCGACGACTCCTTCGCTCGCTTCTCGACGCCGGCTCGGCGACCGGCTCGGCGATGTCTCGCTGCGTGGTCTCACGCTCGCATCCGCCCTCGCCGTCGTCGTACTGCTCGGCGCGATCGTCTGGAAGGTCTTCGCCCTCGCCTGGCCGGCGATATCGAAGTACGGCCTGAGCTTCCTCACCGGCGAAACATGGGATCCGGTGAAGGAAGTGTTCGGCGCGCTGCCGTTCATCTACGGGACTGCCCTGAGCTCGCTGGTCGCGCTCGTGATCTCGACGCCGCTCGCGATCGCGATCGGCCTCTGGCTCAGCGAGCTCGCTCCGCGCGGCGTGCGCGGCCTCATCGGCTCGCTGGTCGAGATGCTCGCGGCGATCCCGAGCGTCGTGCTCGGCCTCTGGGGGATCCTCGTCCTCGGCCCGTTTCTCGCGCAGCATCTCGAGCCCTGGCTGCACGACAAGCTCGGGTTCATCCCCATTTTCGGAGCGCCCGAGGCGACCGGCACCGGGCTCTTCACGGCCGGGCTGATCCTGACGATCATGATCGTCCCGATCATCGCGAGCATCTGCCGAGAGCTTTTCCTCCAGGTGCCCGGCGAGCTCGAGGAGGGAGCCATGGCGCTCGGCGCGACCCGGTGGGAGATGGTGCGCGGCGTGATCCTGCCGGCGACGAGAACGGGAATCGCGGCCGCGATCATCCTCGGCCTCGGCCGCGCACTCGGCGAGGCGATCGCGGTCACACAGGTGATCGGTGGCGGCACGAAGATCTCGTCGAACATCTTCGGCCCGAGCGACACGCTCGCGAGCAAGATCGCCGCCAGCTACCAGGGAGCGGCGACGGCTCTCGAGTCCGCGTCCCTGCTCTATCTCGCCGCGATCCTGCTCGTGATCGGGCTCCTAACCAACCTCGCCGCCCAGGTGATCGTCCGGCGATTCGACCCGCTGCGGGGTAGCCGCTGATGTCCACGGTCGCTCCCCACTTCAGCCTGCAGCCGAGCGGGCGCCTGCGCAGGCGGCGCATCGTCAACCGGATCATGGAGGGCGTCGGGACGGGCGCTGCGCTCATCGCGGTCGGTGTTCTCGCGCTCGTGATCGTGTCCGTCGCGGTGCGCGCCGCGCCCGCTTTGAGCTGGGACTTCCTGACGAAGCCGCCGAACCCCTTCGGTGGTCCCGGCGGCGGCATCTCGAGCGCGATCATCGGGTCGGGCGTGATCGTGCTGGTCGCTACCGCGATGGCGCTGCCCCTCGGCGTGCTGATCGCGATCTACCTGACGGAGTTCGCGCCGCGCTCCCTCGCAGCCCCGATCCAGCTCGTGCTCGACGTGCTGAACGGGGTCCCGACCATCATCACCGGCATCTTCGTCTACGGCCTGCTCGTGATCGGGCACGCCCAGAGTGCGTTTGCGGGCGCCTTCGCGCTCGGGATCGTCATGCTCCCCCTTGTCGCGCGCGCGGCGCAGGAGACCCTGCTGCTCGTGCCGCCCGCGCTGCGCGAGGGAAGCCTGGCGCTAGGCGTGAGCCGGTGGCGCGCCGTTCTCGGCGTCATCCTCCCGACGACGTTCGGGGGCATTCTGACCGGCGCGGTGCTGGCCGTCGCCCGCGCCGCCGGCGAGACGGCTCCGCTGCTGTTCACGACCTCGATCTTCAACCCATCCGTCTCGATCGACATCACGCACGCGCTTCCGAACATCCCGGTCCTGATCTTCACCTACTCGGAGCAGCCCGATAAGGCGCTGCACGAACAGGCTTGGGGGGCCGCGCTCGTCCTGATGGCGTTCGTGCTGGTCGCGAGCCTCGCGGCCAAGGCCATGCTCGCCCGGGCACGGAGGAACCTCGGACGATGATGAGCGGCGACGTTACGATTCCGATCGACGTGGGCCCCGTAGAAATTGCCCAGGAGCGCAAAGCGCCCACGCCCGCGCAGCGCGAAGTCGTGTTCGACATTCACAACCTGGGTGTCAATTACGGCACGACGACCGCGATCAGCCGCGTCGACCTCGAGATCTACCGCAACTACATCACGGCGATGATCGGGCCGTCCGGCTGCGGCAAGAGCACGTTCATCCGCTGCCTGAACCGGATGAACGACCTCGTGCCCGGCGCGAAGATCAGCGGCCAGGTCCTCTATCACGGCCAGGACATCTACGGGGACGGCGTCGATCCGGTGGAGGTGCGGCGGCGGATCGGCATGGTCTTCCAACGCGCGAACCCGTTTCCGAAATCGATCTACGACAACGTCGCCTGGGGCCCGCGCGTGCTGGGGATGAAGCGGGACCTCGACGATCGCGTCGAGAAGGCGTTGACGGGTGCTGCGCTCTGGGACGAGGTCAAGGACCGGCTGAAGAAGAGCGCCCTCTCGCTTTCGGGCGGCCAGCAGCAGCGGCTCTGCATCGCCCGGGCCATCGCCATCGAGCCCGACGTCCTGCTCCTGGACGAGCCCGCGTCCGCGCTCGACCCGATCGCGACCTCCGCGATCGAAGAATTGATGCACGACCTGAAACGCGACTATACGTTGGTGATCGTCACCCACAACATGCAGCAGGCGGCCCGCGTCGCCGATCTCACCGCCTTCTTCTCTCTCGAGGTCACCGAGGGCGGGCGCACTGGAGTGCTGGTCGAGTACGACTCGACGGACAAGCTCTTCACGAACCCCTCCGACAAGCGGACGGAGGACTACGTCACGGGCAGGTTCGGATGAGGACGACCTTCCAGGAGGAGCTCGATCTCCTCGAGGCGACGCTGCAGGAGGAGGGCGCCCTCGTGTCGCGTGCTCTCCGTGGTGCCCTGAACGCGCTCGACCATCGCGACGCGGAACTGGCCGACGAGGTGATCGCGTTCGACGACGACGTCGACGCGCGTTACGTCCGGATCGAGGAGGGGATCCAGTCGCTGCTCGCGAGGCAGACGCCGGTCGCGAGCGACCTCCGTCTGGTGCTCGCCATCCTGCACGTGAACCTCCATCTCGAGCGAATGGCCGACTACTGCGTCACGATCGCGAAGCTGTCGAAGCTCGTGCCCGAGGTCGACCCCGGCCCACGCCTCGTCGAGGGCTTCGAGGAGATGGGGCTGCGGTGCGAGGAGATGATTCGCGTTGCGCTCGACTCGTTCGGCGACCGGGATCTCGCAGGCGCGGAGTCGCTCGTCGACCTCGACGAGCTCATCGACCGCGCGAATCGCCGCGTCGTTGAGCGCGTGCTCGAGCTCGGGAGTGATCCGGCGATGCGCGAGTACGGGTTGCGAATGGTCGTCGTGTCGCGCGCGCTCGAGCGGATCGGCGATCATGCCGTCGACATCGGCGAGCAGACGGCCTATCTCCTGACGGCCGAGTTCCGCGAGTTCACCGACGCGTCGCACCCGAGCGCACGGGGGTAGCGCGCCCGGGCCTGTGGGAGGCGCGAATCGGTGACGAGATCGTCACGGAGCCGGGCGGCCCTGCATCCCTCCCGGATGCGCTTGCCGCGCGACTGGCCGCTCTCCTACAGAGCCGGCGGCCCTGCATCCCTCCCGGAAGCGCTTGCCGCGCGACTGGCCGCTCTCCTCCGAAACCGTGACCTTCGAGCTGGACGCGCTGAGCTAGGCCGAGCGGCGCTCGGCCGCGGCGGTCTCGAGCAGGCTCAGTGCCGCCCCTTCGCGCAGCCCGCCGCGGCCGACCCGCAGTGGCACCCCGAGCCGGCGCTGGAGATCGAGGAAGATCATCGCGCCCGCTGTCATCGTGCGGGCGCGCGCGTCGCCGACTCCGTACTCCTTCGCGATCTTCTTGGAGGATTGCTTCGACAGGAGCCCGACGGCGAGCAGCAGCGTCTCCTCGGTCAGCTCGTCGCCGATGACCCTGCGCAGCGATCGCGCGCTTCCTCCGACGGCGATTGCGCTCTCGACCGCCGTCGGCGCGATGCCCTCGAACCGCTCCGCGATCGCCCGGGCGGCTCGCGCGACGTCTTCGGCGTCGGGCGGGTCGTTCCGAAAGGCTCTTCGCGTCAGTCGCAGCGAACCGATATCGATCGACGTGATCGAGGACGGGGGCCCCGAGCTGTCACCGACGGCTATCTGAGCGGAGCCGCCGCCGACGTCGCAGACCGCGACCGGTCCGCGCGCGCCGTCCGCGGCGGCGAGCGCGCCACGCCACGCAAGCTCTCCCTCTTCCTCGACGGAGAGAACGTGGGTGGGCACCCCGGTCGCATCTGCGATGCGCGCAACGAGCTCCGTCCCGTTGTCCGCCTGCCGCCCCGGTGAGGTGACGAGCACCTCGACCCTGGAGCAGCCGAGCTTCCTCGCCTTCCGGACCTGCGCTCCGGCCGTGGCAGCCGCCTCGGCAAGCTTCTCGTCCCCGATCCGGTCCGATTGCTCGATCTCCTCCCCGAGCCCGAGCTGGACGCGTTCTTCTCGAATCGACACGAGTGCGTCTGTCTCGCGAGAGGCGACCAGCAGTCGAACGGTGTTCGCGCCCACGTCGACGACTCCGACCCGCACGAACGCGATCTTGATCTGCCCGTCGGTCGGCGTGCCGATGTGGAGCAGGGATCGCAGCGAGTCGATCAGCGCTGCGGGGGTGAGACGGCTCGGCGGCGGGCGCGGGCCTGGACGCTGCGCATGAAGACGTTCTGGGTCTGGCGGCTGCGCTCGCCCTTCTTGGGTCGCAGCTTCATCCACCGGCCCTCGGAGCTCAGCTCCCAGGCGGACGCGTTGTCGGAGAGCATGGCGTCGAAGGCGCGGCCGAGCTCCAGTTGCGCGCGGCCGTCCTCGACCGGGGCGACGAGCTCGATGCGGTGGTCGAGATTCCGCGGCATCAGGTCGGCGCTGCCCATCAGAACGGTTCTCTTCTCGCCTGCCTCGAAGATAAACACGCGGCTGTGCTCCAGAAAGCGGCCGAGGATGCTTCGAACGCGGATGCCCTCGCTCAGGCTGGGGAGGCCGGGCCGGAGGGTGCAGATGCTGCGGGCGACGATCTCCACGCTCGCGCCCTCCTGCGACGCGCGGTAGAGCTCCTGGATCACCTGCTCGTCGCTCAGGTTGTTCACCTTGATCCGGATCCGTGCATGCTCCCCTCGTGCGGCGGCGCTCCGCACCTCGCGGATGCGCTCGACCAGCCCCTCCCGCAGGCCGAACGGCGCGACGAGGAGCTTGCGAAAGGCGTGCGGGCGGCCGAAGCCCGTCAGCAGGTTGAAGAGGTCGGCGACGTCGGCGGCGATCTCCGGGTCGGCCGTGAAGAGCCCGTAATCCTCGTAGGCACGGGCGGTGAGCACGTTGTAGTTGCCCGTGCCGAGATGCACGTAGCGCCTCAGCTCGCCGCCCTCCTTGCGGATGACGAGCGTCGTCTTGGCATGGATCTTGAGGTTCGGGATAGCCGTAGACGACGTGGACGCCGGCCTGCTCGAGCGAGCGTGACCAGCCGATGTTGCGGTGCTCGTCGAAGCGGGCCTTGAGCTCGATCAGGGAGACGCTCTGCTTGCCCCGCTCCGCCGCCTCGATCAGCGCCGGCACGACCGGGGAGTCCTCGCTCGTGCGATAGAGCGTGGTCTTGAGCGCGAGCGACCGCGGGATCGCTCGCCGCCGTTCGGAGAAGCGCTTCGAAGCTCGAGGCGAAGGAGTCGTAGGGATGGTGGACGAGGATGTCGCCCCGCTTGATCTCCGCGAAGAGCCCGTCGGCATCGGCGACCGCGAGCCTCGGGTGCGCGATCGGGTACCACGGCTCTTCCTTCAGGTCGGGGCGATCGAGCGCGACCAGTTCCTGCAGCTCGCCCAGGTCGAGGAGGCCCTGGGTGAGATAGATCTGCTCGCTCGTGACGTCGAGTCCCAGGGCGAGGCGCTCGAGCATCCTCGTCGAGGCGGAGCCGGCGATCTCGACCCGGACCACGTCTCCGAAGCGGCGCCGGCGCAGCTCGTCCTGCACCGCCTCGATCAGGTCGTCGGCCTCGTCCGAAACCTCGAAGTCAGCGTCGCGCGTGACGCGGAACACGCAGCACTCCACGATCTCCATGTCGGAGAAGAGCAGCGGCAGGAAGTGCCTGATGACCCGCTCGAGCGGGATCAGGAGCCCGCGCTTGCCGATCGGCAGGAAGCGAGACAGGAGCTCCGGCACCTTCACGCGCGCGAAGCGCTCGTCGCCCGTCTCCGGGTCGCGGACGAAGATGCCGAGGCTGAGCGAGAGCGGGGAGATGTACGGGAAGGGCTGGCCCGGCCCCACGGCGAGCGGCGTGAGGATCGGGAACACCTCGCGCTGGAAGACGTTCTCGAGCTCTTCGAGCTCCTTGCGGTTGCAGTCCTCGACCTCGGCCACGACGATGCCTGCGTCGGCGAGTGCCGGCCGGAGCTCTCGCTTCCACAGCTTCGCCTGCTCGGCGGTGAGCTCGAGCGTTCGCTCGCGGATCTCCGCGAGGGTCTCGGGCGCGGTGCGGCCGTCCGGCGAGCGGACGAGCAGACCGGCTTCCCGCTGCCCCATGAGGCCGGCGACCCGCACCTGGAAGAACTCGTCCAGGTTGGATGAGAAGTAGGCGCAACTCCGCGCCCGCTCGAGCAGCGGGCAGGGCTTGATCCGTCGCGCGGGCGAGAACCCGAGCGTCGTAATCGAGCCAGGAAAGCTCCCGGTTGAGCGGCCGCGCCTCGCCTGTCGATTGGGGCGCCTCGACGCGAGCCATGCTCCATTCTGTCCCACGCGTCAAGCTTCTTCGGTTACGAAGCTGTGACAGCTCGCGTCAGGCGGCCAGCTGGGCGGCGGCCCGATCCTCCGCTGCATACGGCGTCAGATAGACGCGCGCGCGTGATCGGAGGCAGTCGACCACAGCCTCCTCGTCCTTCTCACAGGGGAGGAGCGTCTTCCACCGCGACACGTTCTCGGCCCGGTGGAAGTGGCCGCTCGCGATGGGCGTGTGCGCGTGGAGCTCGCAGAAGCAGGAGGTTTTAGTGCATCCCTGCCAGTGTTGCCTTCACAGACAGGACCGTGGGCAGCGAAGCGGCAACGAACTGGGGTCGAACGGGTGACGAACGCCGACGATCCCCGGTGGCCGCCCCGGGTGGATCGCCGGCCGCTCGCCGCGCGAGTCTCGCCCGAACGGGGGCGGGCGTGGGGAGACGACTGGTGAACGTCTGGTTAGAGTCCTGCGGTCGCGACGACATGGAGGGGCAGGCAGTTGGCACGCATATCGCTGGTCCCGCAGAAGAAAGAGTTCTTCAGGCTGCTCGAGCGCGCCTCGCGGAACGCGGTCGAGATCGCGGCCGGGCTCGTCGGGCTGCTCGAGGTGTTCCCCACGGACGGCACGCAGCTGCGCGGGATCAAGGAGCTCGAGCACGAGGGCGACCGGCTCACCCGCGAGGTCGTGGACCTCCTGAACAGAACGTTCGTGACGCCGTTCGACCGCGACGATATCTACATGCTCGCGACGGCGATCGACGACGTCTGCGACCACGTCGACGAAGCCGCAGGGCACATCGCCGGCTACGGTGTCGAACGGATCCGCCCGCAGGCGATGGAGCAGGCGAAGGTCATCCTGCTCAGCGCAGAGAAGCTGCACGAGGCGGTCGAGCGGCTCGAGGGCTTCAAGGACTCGAGCAGGCAGCTCCACGCCCTCCGCGACCTGGAGGACGAGGGCGACCGGATCAACCGCGAGGCTGTCTCGGAGCTCTTCTCGTCGGGCGAGGACCCGATCGTCGTGATCCGGTGGAAGGACATCCACCAGCAGCTCGAGGAAGCCGTCGATGCGTGCGAAAACGCGGCCGACGTGCTCGAGGCGATCCTGGTCAAGAATCGTTGAACGACGTCCTGCTGGTCGTCGTCGTTGTCGTAGCGCTCGGCTTCGACTTCACGAATGGGTTCCACGACACGGCGAACGCCGTTGCGACGTCGGTCTCGACACGTGCGCTGACCCCTCGTCTGGCCGTGCTGATCGCATCCGCAGCGAATCTCGTCGGGGCGTTCGTGACCACCGCTGTGGCGACAACGATCGGCAAGGACATCGTGGCCAGCGACCTCATCAACACGAAGACCGTGCTCGCCGCTCTTCTGGGCGCGACCACGTGGAACCTGCTGACGTGGCGGCTGGGGTTGCCCTCCAGCTCCTCGCACGCGCTGATCGGGGGGCTCGTTGGTGCCGCGCTCGCCCAATCCGGCGCGAGCGGCGTGCTCTGGCACGGGCTCGCCCACAAGGTGGTGATTCCCGCCCTCGTGGCGCCGCTGATCGCATTCGGCGCCGGGTTCCTGCTCTTGGTCGTCATCTACTGGCTCTTTCAGCGGCTGACTCGCGGCGTCGCCAACCGCGGCTTTCGGTTTGGACAACTCGCATCGGGAACGTTCATGGCGTTCACGCACGGCTCGAACGACGCGCAGAAGACGATGGGCGTGATCGCGCTCGCGCTCTTTGCGAACGGCAACCTGAAGGAGTTCGACATCCCGACATGGGTCAAGATCACTGCGGGGCTGTCGATCGCGGCGGGGACGTATGTCGGGGGCTGGCGGATCATGCGGACGCTCGGCCAGCGTCTGTACAAGATGGAGCCCGAAGGCGGCTTCGCTTCGCAGGCCACCGCCGGGGCCACGATCTGGGCGGCGACGCACTACGGGTATCCGCTGTCGACCACCCACGTCATCTCCGGCGCCGTGCTCGGAGCCGGCGCCACGCAGCGTCTCTCGGCGGTGCGCTGGGGCGTGGCCGGCAACATCGTCTTCGCGTGGGTGCTCACGATCCCCGCGGCGGCGGCGGTCGCCGCCGGGCTCTACTGGCCCATCCAGGCCATCTTCTGAGCTACCCGTAACCAGGCGCTCGCTTCGTCCGTTGTCGCTCTGAGCTAACGACGCCGTAGTCGACCGACGACGAGCCCGAAGGGAGGTTCGAACATGAGCATCCTCTGGATCATCCTGATCGTGGTCCTCGTGCTCGCGCTGCTCGGCTTTTTCTCGCGCGGGTACTGGTAGCGATAGGCGCTGGTCCTCGACTAGGACCAGCGAGAACCGTTTCTGGGCCGCCCGGCACTTGCCGGGCGGCCTGCGTCCGGCGATCATGGTCGGGTGGAGGTCGCCGAAGTCCTGACCCAGCTCGAGCGCGGGGACCGCGCCACAGCGGTGCCTCGCCTCGGCGGGATGGCCCGCGCGGACGGAGTGGTCATCGTCGGCCGGCACCACTGGGCGTTCGCGAGGACGGACGGGAGCCTGACGGAGGGAACGATGCCGGCCGTCCCGTCCGCGCTCCGGGCGCTTCCGCTTGCACGCGGCCTCGTTCGTCTCGCAGGGTCGTTCGCCCCGCTCTTCCGGCGCCGCGGCGTGGCGCGCGGTCGGGAGCGCCTGTTCCTCGCCGTCGCGATACTGCTGCCGCTCGCCCTTGCATTCGCTCCCGGATGGGTCGGCCTCGTCGGCGGCATCGCGACGACCCTCGCCCTCCTGCGGTGGCTTCTTCGAGGCAGGACGCTGTACCTGCACGGTGCGGAGCACCGCGCGATCGCGGCACTCGAGGAACGCAGGCTGCGGGAGACCTGGGACGGCGCCGCGCGTCCGTCGCGCTTCTCGTTGCGCTGCGGCACCAACTTCGCAACGCTGCTGCTCCCCGTGGCCGTCGTTGGCGGACGCTTCTGGCCGTTGCCGGCGACGTCGGTCTCGCCACTGATCGTCTCCGTGCTCGCGCTCGCCCTGACGATGGAGCTGTGGACCCTCGTCCAGGGATCGCGCCGGCTCGCGCGCGTCGTCCTTCTCCCCGGCCTCGGGTTGCAGCGACTGACCACTCGTGAGCCGCGTCTCGACGAGACGCGGGTCGCCCTGACCGCGCTCGCGGCCGTTCTTCGGAGGGAAACAGAGCACGGGTAGCCTGCGGGGATGGAGGGCCCGCGCGACAACAGCATCGAGGCGCACGGTCTCGTCCGCGAGTTCAGGAAGGGCCCGCGCGCAGTCGACGGCATCGAGCTGCGCGTCGACCCGGGCGAGATCTACGGGTTTCTCGGGCCGAACGGCGCCGGAAAGTCGACGACGGTGCACATGCTCACGACGCTCCTCCCGCCGACCGCGGGCACGGCACGCGTGGCCGGCTACGACGTCCTGCACGAGGGACCGAAGGTGCGGAAGGTGATCGGAGCCGCGCTCCAGGAGGCCGCGCTCGACCCCTTCCTGAGCGGGCGGGAGCACATGAGGCTCCAGACGACGATGCACGGAATCACCGGCGAAGACCGGCGGCGCCGGACCGACGAGCTCCTCGCGCGTGTCGGCCTGACGGAGGCCGCCGACCGCAAGGTCCGGGGCTACTCCGGGGGAATGAAGCGCCGGCTCGACCTCGCGCTCGCCCTCGTGCACGGGCCGCGCGTCCTCTTCCTCGACGAGCCGACGACGGGGCTCGACGTCCAGAGCCGCACCGCGCTCTGGGAGGAGGTCGGGCGTCTTGCAAAGGACGAGGGCGTGACCGTCTTCCTCACGACGCAGTACCTCGAGGAAGCCGATGTGCTCGCCGACCGGGTCGGGATCATCGACCACGGGCACATCGTGGCAGAGGGAACACCGGCACAGCTCAAGGCCGAGGTTGCGACCTCCACGGTGGAGGCGGTGCCGGCTGACGGTGCGGAGCGCGGTGCGGTCGCCGCGGTGCTGGCGCGCTTCGGGGAGCAGACGACCGGTTTCGGACCGGCCAGCGTCGCGGTGCAGCTCGCCGCCTCGAACGGCAACCTCGCCGCGATCGTGCGCGCCCTCGACGCCGAGGGCATCCACGTCTCGCAACTACAGATCCACGAGCCGACGCTCGACGACGTCTTCCTCGCGAAGACGGGCCGCCATCTCGAGGGGGCCGGCGAGGACGGGGAAGCCGACCGGGCCGAGGCCGCCGGGCCGGCCAGGCGTTGAGCTCGACCGCACTGCCTCAGATCGCGACCCTCGGCCGTCGGGCGGTCGTGCGGACTGCGCGCCAGCCGGCGAATGTCGTCTTTCCGCTCATCTTCCCGATGCTCCTGCTCGCGGTGAACGCGGGCGGCCTCAAGGCGGCCACGAACCTGCCCGGCTTCCCGACGAGCTCGTTTCTCGCCTTCGCCTTGGCGGTTCCCTTCATCCAGGGAGCCCTGCTCGCCACCATCAACGCCAACGTCGAGTTCGCGCGCGACATCCAGACCGGCTTTCTCAACCGCCTCGCGCTGACGCCCGTTCGCGGGCTCGTTCTGCTCGTGGGCCAGCTGGGCGGGCTGCTGACCATCGCGCTCGTGCAGGCGGTCTTCTACCTGGCGGTGGGGACTGCCTTCGGGGTCAGGCTCGCGAGCGGGGTCGGGGGCGCGTTCATGCTGCTCGTCCTCGAGACCGTGATCGCCCTCGCCTTCGCGTCGCTCGGCAGCTGGGCAGCGCTAAAGACGGGATCGACCGAGGCCGTGCAGGGGCTCTTCCCGGTCTTCTTCGTCTTCCTCTTCCTGTCCTCGATGAACATGCCGCGGAACCTGATCCAGGCCGACTGGTTCCGCTGGATCGCGACCGTCAATCCGGTGTCCTACTTGATCGAGGCGGTTCGCTCCCTCGTCATCGAGGGCTGGAACTGGGAGGCGCTCGGCCTCGGCTTCGCCGCCGCCGGCGCCCTCAGCGCGGTCGGCTTCACTCTCGCGGTCCACGCTCTCTGGCACAGGCTGGAGCGCACGTGACGCAGCTCGAGGACACCGTTGCCGTGGCGAGGGGCGTGTCCTGGCGCGTGCTGCACACGTTCTTCACGAACAAGGCGTTTCTCCTGCCGTCGGTCGCGTTCCCACTGTTCTTCTTCACGGCGTTCGTCGGAGCCCTCTCGCGCATTCGCGACGTTCCCGGCTTCGACTTCCCCACCGGCTACACCGCCTTCCAGTTCGTCTTCGTGCTGCTCCAGTCGGCGGCGTTCGCCGGCGTGTTCACCGGCTTCGGCATCGCTCGCGACTTCGAGAGCGGCTTCATGCGGCGGCTGATGCTCGCCGCGCCGAACCGCGGCGGCATCCTGCTGGGCTACGCGGTGTCGTCGCTCGTGCGCTGGCTCACGGTCGTGTCGATCGTGACGGTCGTGGCGCTGCTCGCCCACATGAAGATCGACGGCAGCGGCGTCGACCTCTTCGGCCTGTATCTCCTCGGCCTCCTCCTGAACCTCGCCGGCGCGCTCTGGGCGGCAGGCGTCGCGATGCGGCTGCGCACTCAGCAGGCGGCGCCCGTGATGCAGATGCCCGTCTTCCTCATCCTCTTCTTCGCGCCGGTCTACGTCCCGCTCGGCCTGCTCCAGGGTTGGATCCACGGGGTCGCCTCGGTGAACCCGATCACGGCGCTGCTCGAGGCCGGGCGAGGCCTGATCTCGGGCGACCGCCAGCTGACGGTTGCGGCGTTCGCGATCGGGATCGGCCTCGTCGTCGGGTTCAGTTTTTGGGCCGTGCGGGGACTGAGACGTGCGGAAGCAGCAGGTTGAACGCATAATTTCCGGCTCCGTGGACTACCCACCCGAATCCTGGCCCACACCCGACCGGCCGAGCCGCGAGCCGTTGCCCCGGCTCGAGGACCTGCCGCTCTCCGAGCGAGGCTACGAGCCGGAGAGCGTTCGCGCGGCCTTCGATTCGTTCTACCGTCACGCGGCGCAGCTCGACGCCGCGCTGCGGACGCTCGAGGCGGCGGACTCGTTCCAGCACCAGGCGGCCGCTCTGCGGGCGGATCTCCGCACTCTTCGCGCGGCAGGCTGGTCGCAACAGTCGTGGGCGCCGCCGGTGTACGGCTCCGACCTGCGCGCTCCGCGCGAGGGTATCCCGCCGGCGCTCTGGCGGATCCTGGGGGAGATCGCGCTTCTCGTCGCCGTCGCGGTCGGAGTCGGCGTGGCAAAGCTTTCCTGGTGGCAGATCCTCCTCGCGATGGCGGGCGCCTTCCTCGTCGTCTGCCTCGTCGAGTGGCTCGCCGGGCGTGACGAGTACTCCTTCGCGCGAGCCGACGCACCGCCGGTGCACCCCGTCGTCGAGGCACCAAGGGCCCAGGACACGGACGAGCACGATTCGCTCGGCTGGACCGCGTTCGAGGAGGCCCAGGAGCCGTCGGACGCGATGACCATCATCGGGGCCACGCCGGCCGAGGAGCCGCACGCCGAGCCGCAACCCGAGCCGCAGCCCGAGCCCGAGCCGGAGCCCGAGCTGCCGCCCGCGGCCGAGGCCGGGCCGGGCGAGCCGCCGCCGGTGGTCGATGCGCTCCCGGCCGCCCGTCCGGCCGAGGAGGACCCGTGGGAGGCCGGCTTCGCCGACGAGCCGTCACCCGACGGCGGGGACGAGATCACCCAGGAGCCGCTCGCGGTCGAGGAAGCTGCCCGACGCCGTTTCAGGCGCCGCTGATTCCGTAGAACCCCGCACACCCTCTCAGGCGGCGCACCGATGTCGCCGCCGCCGCAGCGCGCGAGAGTGCGGACAGATCGCAGACCGCGCGGAAGGGGCGCGAGATGAGAGTCCGGGATGTCATGACGACCGACGTGGCGAGCGTGCCGCCGGATGCCGTCCTCAGGGATGTCGCGGAGCTGCTCGTGCGGCGTCGAATCTCGGGCGTGCCGGTGGTCGACGCCGGACGCGTCCTCGGGATCGTCTCCGAGGGTGACATCCTCTTCAAGGAGCGCCCGAGGGACGGGCTGAATCGAGGAGTCCTCGCGTTTCTGATGGACGAGGGCGACCTGATGCTGAAGATCGACGCTCGTTCCGCCCGCGCCGCGATGACGTCCCCTGCCGTGACGATCGGCCCTGCCCGCTCGGTCGCGGACGCCGCGGCGCTGATGCTCGACGAGGGAGTCTCGCGCCTGCCCGTCGTCGACCACGGCGAGCTCGTCGGGATCGTGACGCGGTTCGATCTTGTCCGGGCGTTCGCGCGTTCCGACGAGGAGATCTGGCAGGAGATCGACTCCGACCCCCTGATCCGTTCGTACTGGCGGCTGCCCGGCCCCGCCGACGTCTCGGTCGCGTCGGGCGAGGTGACACTCAAGGGGAAGGTCGACTCGAAGCATCACGCGGACGTGATCGAGGCATTCGTCGACCGCGTCCCGGGCGTGGTCGGGGTCGAGTCCCAGCTCCGCTGGGAGCACGAATGACCATTTCGAACGGCGCGCCGGCCCAGCCGATCCTCGTCGCGGACGCTGTCCGCAAGGTGTACCGCTCGGGCGCGGAGTCGGTCGTCGCGCTGCACGGGCTCGACCTGGTCGTTCCCCGCGGTGAGTTTCTGGCGGTGATGGGGCCCTCGGGCTCGGGCAAGACGACGCTCCTCAACTGCCTTTCCGGCCTGGATGAGATCGACGGCGGCTCGGTCATGGTCGAGGGCCTCAGCATCCACGAGCTTTCGGATTCGGCCCGGACGAAGCATCGCGCCGCGGAGATGGGGTTCATCTTCCAGGCCTTCAACCTGATTCCGGTCTTCACCGCGACCGAGAACGTCGAGCTACCGCTCCTTCTCGCCGGCGTTCGTGAGCACGACGCGCGCGAGCGGTCGCGGGAGACCTTGAGCCGGGTCGGGCTCGGCCACCGCCTCGACCGGCACCCCGGCGAGCTCTCCGGCGGAGAGCAGCAGCGCGTTGCGGTCGCGCGCGCCCTCGCGGGGAAGCCGAGCATCGTCTGGGCAGACGAGCCAACCGGGAACCTCGACTCCGAGATGGCGCAGTCGGTGATCGAGCTGCTCGACGAGCTCCACGAAGAGGGGCTCTCCCTCGTCCTCGTGACGCACGACTCGACGGTCGCCGCCCATGCCGACCGTCTGATCACCGTGCGCGACGGGAGGCTCGTCGCCGACGAGCGTCTCGGGAAGACGGGGGAGGAGGTGCAGGCCCGACAGGAGACGGCGGTCCGATGACGATCCTTGCCGTCTCGGTCGTCGTCGCCCTCCCGTTTCTCTTCGTTCTGCTCCGCCGTCCGATCCTGCGGCGGCTCGCGCTCCGCAACGCCGCGCGGCGCCCGCGCGAGGCCCTTCTCGTCGTGCTCGGGTCGCTGCTCGGCGCGGCGATCATCACGGGATCTGCCGTTGTGGGCGACACGATGGACTCGTCGATCCGGCAGGTCGCCTGGCAGCACCTCGGCCCGGTCGACGAGCTCGTACCCGCCCGTGACGCGGCGGAGTGGCATTCGCTGACGCGACGGTTGACCTTCCTGCCGAGCTCCGAGGTCGACGGCGTCCTGTCGCTCTCGACTTTCGACGCCGCGACGACGGCGGGAGCCAGGTCCGACCTTCGGACTGTTCCGAGCTCCCGGGTGGTCGGCGTGGACTTCGAGGCCGCGCGCGCATTCGGTAACGACCCGGCGGCGACAGGGATCAGCGGCTCCACCCCGGCGCTCGACCACGCCGCGATCACGAACGACCTCGCACGGGGTCTCGCCGTTCGGAAAGGCGCCCGGATCACCGTCTACGCGTACGGACGATCGCGCACGCTCACCGTCGACCGGATACTGCCGCGCCGCGGTGTCGCGGGGTTCAACGTCTCGGGCGAGCAGGAATCGCGCAACGTCCTGGTCTCGCACGCGACCTTCTCCGAGATGCTCCGCGACGGACGCGGGCGCGGAGCTCCTCCGTTCTGGGTGGTCGCTGTCTCGAACCGGGGCGGCGTCGAGGCAGGCGCGGCGGGGACCAAGCGCGTCGAGGCGGCGATCGAGGGCACGGCGGGCGGGCTCGCACCGCAGGTGATCACGATCAAGAAGGACGTCCTCGCCACCGCCGACCAGGTCGGATCGACGTTCACCCAGATGTTCACGGCGATGGGGAGCTTCGGGGTCTTCGCGGGTCTTCTCCTGCTCATCAACCTGTTCGTGATGCTCGCCGCGGAGCGCAAGTCGGAGCTCGGCATGCTGCGCGCGGTCGGCATGCGGCGCGGGTCGCTGGTCGGGGCGTTCGCGACCGAGGGCTTTCTCTATGCGCTCGCGGCGACCATC
>CAVQEP010000016.1:0-7416 GCA_963711545.1 uncultured Actinomycetes bacterium | reverse complement strand
TCAGCGTGTACTCGGGCCCGCTGCCGCCCTCGGGCGGAGTCAGCCGCCCGCCCTTGGCCGTGATCGCGCCGCACTGGACGCAGTTGGACGGAGTCACCTGCACTCCGCCCTCCGTCGCCTCGTACACCTGCGCGGGACACATGCGCTCCCAGAGGCGCGCCAGCTCCTCCGGCACGTCGTGCCGCAGGACGATGTGATCGGGCTGGTCGTCGCGCGTCTTGTTTCCCGACGCGAAGACGGATGAGAGCTTGTCGAACGTGAGCTTGCCGTCGGGAGCGGGATAGCTCGAGGCGCGGTCCGTCCTGAAGATCTCCTGCTCGGCGTCGCGTTCGGTCTCGAGGTCCTTCGGAGGAAATCGTCCCTTCGATGCGGTCATCATCCCGGCCATGGCGCCGCCGACCCAGAAGCCACGGCCGAACGCCGGACGCATGTTGCGGACTTCCTGCAGCTCCTTCCAAACGAAGCTCTCCCTGAGCGACTCGTCGTAGCGGGCCAGGGCCCCAGGAGTCGACGGGGTCTGACCCCGCCGCAGCGCGCCGATCGCCGCTTCGGCGGCGAGCGACCCCGACTCGATCGCGTAATGGATCCCCTTCAGCGCCGGGACGTTGACGAGGCCGGCGCCGTCGCCGCAGATCAGGACTCCGGGCGCGTGCAGCTGCTTGGGCAGCGCGAGGAAGCCTCCCTCCGGGATCGTCTTCGCGCCCCAGGCTACGCGCTCGCCGCCGTCGAGCAGCTTGCGGACGAGCGGATGCGTCTTCAGCTCCTGCAGCAGGTCGTGCACCGACAGCTCGGCGTCCCGGTAGTCGAGGCCGACGACCATCCCGACCGTGACCATGTCGTCGCCCATCGGATAGATGAACGAGCCGCCGAACTCGCGGAACTTCGCGCCGGCGCGGAGCGGCCAGCCCATGGTGTGGATGACGCGGTCGAGCGGCTTCGCCACCTTCCAGACCTCTTTGACTCCGAGCGCCCAGACCTGCGGGCTCTCCCCGGCCAGCCCGAAGCGGTCGAGGGCGACGCCGGTGAGATGTCCTTGCGTGCCCTCCGCGAGGACGGTCACGCGCGCCGTGAGGTCCGCGCCCGGCTCGAAGTTCCCGAGCTGCCCGCCGTCTCGCCCCCGGCCCTTGTCGCCCGTGCGCACGCCCTGCACCCGGCCGTCGGCGACCAGGAGCTTCTCGGCGGACGTCTCCGGCAGGAGCATCGCGCCGCCCTCCTCGGCCTGCTCGGCCAGCCAGCGGCTCAGCTGCGACAGCGAGGCGACGTAGTTCCCGTCGTTCTTCATCGTCGGCGGCGTCGGGATGCGCGCGGCGCTCCGCGGTGTGAGGAAGTAGACCGACTCATCCAGTACCGGCCCGTAGAACGGCATCTCGTCGATCCGCTTGCGCCCCTTGAAGAGCCGCCTCAGCGCGCGGGGATTGACCACCGCGCCCGACATCAGGTGCGAGCCCACCTGCTTGCCCTTGTCGAGGACGGCGACCGGCACCTCGCCGAGCCGCTCGCGCAGCTCGGGCGCGTCCTCGAGGAGCTGGCCGAGGCGGATCGCGCACGCAAGCCCCGCCGGCCCTGCGCCGACGACGAGGACACCGACCTCGATTCGCTCGTCCTTCGGATCGCTGGGCGCCGCGACGTAGTCCCGCGCGTCGAAGGGCGGCGGGAAGTCTGCCGGCCGGGTCACGACCCTTTGCGCTGCTTGACGAGCTCGGTCAGCTTGGGGACGACTTCGTGCACGTCCCCGACGACGCCGAGATCGGAGAACTCGAAGATCGGCGCGTTCGGATCCTTGTTGATCGCCACGATCACGCCGGAGCCCTGCATGCCGACCTTGTGCTGGATCGCCCCGGAGATCCCGCACGCGATGTAGAGCTTCGGCGACACGGTCTTGCCCGTCTGGCCGACCTGGGTCGAGTACGGGTACCAGCCGGCGTCGACGACCGCGCGCGTTGCGCCGACCGCGCCTCCGAGTGCCTTCGCGAGCTCCTCGACGAGGGTGAAGCCCTCGGGGGCGCCGAGACCGCGGCCGCCCGCGACGATGACCTCCGCGTCCTCGATCGAGGGGCCTTCGCTCTCCTCGTGCGCCTGGTCGACCATCCGCGCCGCCGTGGAGAAGTCCTCTAGCTCGACCACGACGTCCTCGACTTCGGCGCTCCCGCCCGTGTCCACGGGGTCGAACGACCCGGAGCGGAAGAGCGCGAGCCGCGGCTCCGACTTCCAGCCGACGTCGACGTAGACGGAGTCCTGAAGCGCCGGACGCTTGCCGACAAGGCCGTCGTCTGAGGCCTCGAGATCGACCAGGTCCCAGTTGAGCCCGGCCTCGAGACGTGCAGCGAGCCCGGCGGCGACGTCCGCCGCGAGCACCGAGTTGGCGAACAGGACGGAGTCGAACTCCCGGTCCCGCACGAGGCCGGCCAGGACGTCGACGCGCGGCTGCGGCAGCGGCGCGTCGAGGCGCTCGTCGTCCGCGACGTAGACCTTCGTCGCGCCGAACTTCCCGGCCTGTTCCGCGACAGTCCGCGACGCCCGACCCGATGATCGCGCCCGCGACCTCTCCGTCTCCGAGCGTCACCGCCTTCGACAGGACGCCAAGCGAAGCTTTCGACACCTCGTCGCCGTGATGCTCGAGAAAGACGAGGACGCTCATACCAGCCGCTTCTCCGCGAGGAACTCGACCACTGCCTGCGCGGCGTTGCCGTCGTCGTCGATCTTCTTCGAATCGGCCCGCGCGGGGGGATCGTTCAGCGCGTACACCTCGGTCCGCGAGCCCTGCTCGCCGGACAGGTCTGCGTCGACGCCGAGCTCGCCGAGGGACAACGTTTCCTGAGGCTTCGACTTCGCGCTCATGATCCCCTTCAGCGACGGATACCTCGGCTCGTTGATCGCGTCCGACACCGCAACGACAGCCGGGAGAGGTAGCTCGATCACGTCGTAGCCGAACTCCGTCTGTCGCTTCACGGTGAGCTTGCCGTCGGCGTGCGTCATCTCGGACGCCTGCGACACGACAGGCGCTCGGAGCCGGTCGGCGACCGCAGCCCAGAGCACTGCGCCGTCGGAATCGCCCGACTGCTGCCCGAACAGGATCAGGTCGGCGCTCTCACGCTCGAGCGCCTTGGCGAGCACGTAGCTGGTGGCGACCAGGTCGGCGCCCGCGGCGGCCTCGTCGCTGACCAGAACCGCGCGGTCCGCACCCATCGCGAGCCCCTTGCGCAGGGCGTCCTGCGCTTTGGCCGGGCCCATCGAGACCAGGACGACCTCACCTTCCCCCGTCGAATCCTTCAGCCGGAGCGCCTCTTCGACGGCGTTCGAGTCGAAGGGGTTGAGAGCCCCTTCGCCCGAGCGGTCGAGCCGCTTGGTTGCGGGATCGAGGCGGCCTTGACCCTCGGGAATCTGTTTGACGCAGACGGCGATCTTCATGCCGCCCGGACTCTACTGAGGGTGACGCGGCCCGAGCCGGTTGTTACCCTCCGGCCTTCGGACGCGAACCGGAGCGCCCGTTCTCGTATGAGACGCCACCGGACGACAGCCCGAGGGGTTCTCTTCCTCGCCGTAATCACCGGCCTCGCCGCCGGGACGGCCGCTGCGTACGCGGCCAAGGGACCGCCGCCCGAGCACATCGTCTTCCCGCTCGTCGGCAAGGTCCAGTACGTCGACGACTTCGGCACTCCTCGGCCGGGCGGTGCGCATCAGGGAAATGACCTCATGGCGGCCAAGAGATCCCCCGCGGTCGCCGCGGAGAGCGGCAAGGTCAAGTACTGGACCACGTCGGCGAGCGCCGGCTGCATGCTCTACCTGTACGGCGACAGCGGGACGGTCTACTACTACATCCATCTCAACAACGACCTGACGCTGAAGAACGACAACCGCGGCAAGTGCGTGAAGGGCGTGGCGTACACGGTCAACAACGGCGCCCGGGTCGCGGCCGGACAGCAGATCGGCTACGTGGGCGACTCCGGTGACGCGAACGGGGCCAACTCGCACCTGCATTTCGAGGTGCATCCGGGCGGAGGGCGTGCGGTCAGCCCGTACCCCTATCTCCAGAAGGCCTACAAGCTGCTGTTCTCGGCGAAGCCCGGCACGCCGTTCGCGCTCACGCTGACCGGGACGGTGGTGTCCTCGGCGGCCGGCCAGCTCGTCGTCGACGTCTCGAGCTCGCAGGCCTGGCCCACCGGGCTGCTGCTCACCAAGCTCAACCGTGCGATCTCGCTCACGGTCCCCGAGACGACCCTCGTCCAGACCGTCGGATCGACGGGGGCCTACCGCTCGGTTGCCGACCTCTCGCTCGCCCAGAAGGGCCAGAAGGTCGTGGTCTGGACGCAGCCGGCGCCGTCATCGCTGAAAGCGCAGCGCGGCGACGACTTCGTCCTGAGCACCGCCCTCGTCGATCTCGGCTAGCGTCCGGTGAAGCGGGGCTCCCGCTTCTCGACGAAGGCGGTCAGGCCCTCCTTCGCGTCGGCGCTCGCGAACAGCTCGCCGAACGCCTCCGCCCTCGGCCTCGAGGTTCGCCGCATGGTCCCCGCCGAGCGCACGGTTCGCGAGCCGCTTCATCAGACGGAGCGAGACCGGGCTCTTGGCGGCGAGCAGCGCGGCCGTCTCACGCGCCTTGTCGAGCACCGGATCGTGGATCGCGTTGACGAGCCCGACCCGGAGGGCCTCCTCCGCGCCGACAAGGCGCCCGGTGAAGATCAGCTCCTTGGCGACGCCGAGCCCGCAGACGCGGGCGAGGCGCTGCGTCCCGCCCCAGCCCGGGATGATCCCGAGGTTGACCTCGGGCTGCCCGAGCCTGGCGGCGCTCGCCGCGTAGCGGATGTCGCACGCGAGGGCGAGCTCACAGCCGCCGCCGAGGGCAAAGCCGTTGACGGCGGCGATCGTGGGCTTCGGCATCGTCTCGAGCAGACGGCCCGTCTCGTGGCCGAGCGCGCCCCATTCCTTCGCCGCCTCGACTCCGAGCCCGCTCATGTACTTGATGTCGGCCCCGGCGACGAACGCCTTCTCCCCGGCGCCGGTGAGGATCACGACCCTGGTCGCGTCGTCGTCGGCCAGCTCGCGCAGGCGATCGCGGAGCGCCGAGAGCGTCTCGACGTCGAGAGCGTTGAGGGCCTCGGGCCGGTCGACGGTGACGACGGCGACGGCCTCGTCCACCTCGACGCGGATCAAACCGGGATCTTGCCCTTGAGGAAGTCCACGATCTCGCCGGTCGGCGCGCCCGGAGTGAAAATCTCGGCGACGCCACGTTCCTTGAGCTCGTCCGAGTCCTCTCTCGGAATCGTCCCGCCCACGACGACCAGCACGTCTTCGGCGCCGTTCGCCTTGAGCCCGTCGAGGATGCGCGGAACGAGAGTCATGTGCGCTCCCGACAGGATCGAGATGCCGACGGCGTCGGCGTCCTCCTGGATCGCGGTCTCGACGATCTGCTCCGGCGTCTGGTGCAGGCCGGTGTAGATCACCTCCATGCCGGCGTCACGCAGCGCGCGCGCGATGATCTTCGCGCCGCGATCGTGCCCGTCGAGCCCGGGCTTCGCGATGACGACCCTGATCTTCCGAGCCACGGCCCGAGTATATGAGCGGCTCAGAAGACCGGGTGTTTCCCGCCACACGCCCCAGACCTCGCGGAGCGCGTCGCACATCTCGCCCATCGTCACGTACGCCTTCGACGCGTCGACGATCGGGGGCATGAGATTCCGGTCCTCGTGCGCGGCGTCCTCCTTCAGCCGGGCGAGGGCGGATTCGACGGCGGCGGAGTCACGCCGGGACCGCAGTGCCTGAACCCTCGCGATCTGCTCCTCCTCGAGCGCGGGATCGATGCGGAGGATGTCGAGCGGCTCTTCGTCCTCGAGCTCGTAGCGGTTGACGCCCACGACGATCCGCTGCTTCTGCTCGACCTCGTGCTGGTAGCGGAAGGACGCGTCGGCGATCTCGCGCTGGAAGAAGTTCTCCTTGATCGCCGGGATGACGCCGCCGAGCTCGCGGATGCGCTCGAAGTAGTCGTAGGCCTCCGCCTCGAGCCGGTTCGTCAGGCTCTCGACGTAGTACGAGCCACCGAGCGGGTCGATCGTGTTCGACGACGCCGGTCTCGTGCGCGATCACCTGCTGCGTGCGCAGGGCGAGCCGCACCGCGTTCTCGGTCGGAAGCGCAAGCGCCTCGTCGAAAGAGTTCGTGTGCAGCGACTGCGTCCCGCCCAGCACTGCCGCCATCGCCTCCAGTGCGGTGCGGACGATGTTCACCTCCGGCTGTTGCGCCGTCAGCGACACGCCGGCAGTCTGCGTGTGGAAGCGCATCAGCCACGAGCGAGGATCGCGCGCGCCGTAGCGCTCCTTCAGCTCGTGGGCCCAGATCCGCCGCGCAGCGCGGTACTTGGCGATCTCCTCGAAGAAGTCGAGGTGCGCGTTGAAGAAGAAGCTGAGGCGGGGTGCGAAGTCGTCGACGTCGAGCCCTCGTTCCATCGCTGCTTCGACGTAGGCGAAGCCGTCGGCGAGCGTGAACGCGAGCTCCTGCGCTGCGTTCGAGCCCGCCTCGCGAATGTGGTACCCGGAGATCGAGATCGGATGCCAGAGCGGCATCTCCTGCGCGCAGAACTCGACCATGTCGATCACGAGCCGCATCGACGGCTCGGGCGGGAAGATCCATTCCTTCTGCGCGATGTACTCCTTGAGGATGTCGGTCTGGATCGTTCCTCGCAGGTTGGCGCGCGGCACGCCCTGCTCCTCGCCGACGCAGAGGTAGAACGCGAGCAGCATCGCCGCGGCGGAGTTGATCGTCATCGACGTCGAGACCTCGCCGAGCGGAATGCCCGCGAAGAGCGTCTCCATGTCGTCGAGCGAGTCGATCGCGACGCCCTCGCGCCCCACCTCGCCGAGCGACCGGGCGTGGTCCGAGTCGTAGCCCATCAGCGTCGGCATGTCGAAGGCCGTCGACAACCCGGTCTGGCCGTGCTCGAGCAGGTACCGGAAGCGCTCGTTCGTCTCCGCCGCTCCCCCGAAGCCGGCGAACTGCCGCATCGTCCAGAGCTTGCCGCGGTACATCGAGGGATAGACACCGCGCGTGAACGGATAGACGCCCGGGTAGCCCAGGTCGCGCTCGTAGTCGACCTCTACCGTGTCGGGCGTGTAGAGCGGCTCGTTCTCGAGCCCCGAAATGGTCGAGAAGAGCTCACCTTCGCGCTCCGGCTTGGCCTCGTAGAGCTCGCGCTTCCACTCGTCGACACCGTGTGCTTCGGGCCGCGCGCGCGGATCCTCGGTCGTCGCCATCGTGTGCCGGATTGTACGGGTGCGACTAGCGGCGGACGCCGAAATCGGCCCCGACGAGCGTCACGGTGCGGCCGGCGAAGATGCCTCCAGCCCCCGACACGCGCACGGCGGCGATGCCCACCTCGCGGTAAGTGGGAGCAAGCAGCTCGCGCCGATGCGACGGGCTGTCGAGCCAGA
>CAVQEP010000015.1:0-223658 GCA_963711545.1 uncultured Actinomycetes bacterium | reverse complement strand
CTCGGCACTCTCGTGGGCATCGGGCTCGGCCGCGCACTCGTCGCACTGTCGCAATCCGCCTTCAGCTCGGAGCACAGTCGCCTCGATCTCACGTTCACGGTCAAGAACGCGAGCCTGGCTCAGACGTTCACCATCTCCTTCGTCGTGGCGCTGCTCACGATCGTGGTGATGAGCGTGCGCTTCAGCCGCCTCAACATCATCCGCGCGATTCGCGACCTCGCGGAGCCGCCGCCCAAGCGCCGCCGGCGCTGGCTGGTCCTCGGAGCAGTCGGGACCGCTGCCGGGGCTCTTTGGACGGCGACGGCGATCTCGGCCTCCGATCCCTTCGGTCTCCTCCTCGGCCCGACCCTCGTGCTCTTCGGCCTGGCTCCCGCCTTCGGCCGGCTCGTACCGGGTCGAACGGCGTCGTCGGCGATTGCCGGGCTGACAGTGGTCTGGGGCGCGGTTGTCTTCGCGATCTTCCCGGGCTCGGCCGAGGGCGCCTCGATCATGCTGTACGTCGCGCAGGGGATGGTGATGACCGCAGGGGGCGTCGCGTTCGTCACCCTTCAGCAGGACCGGCTCGGTGGGGTGCTTCGAGGCTTCGGCCGGCGCGCGCTCGCGTTTCGCCTCGGCCTCGCTTACCCGCTCGCGCGGAGGGGCCGCACCGGCCTGACCGTGGCGATGTACGCGCTCGTCGTCTTCATCCTGACCTTCATCACCGCCATCTCCTTCATGATCGACCGGCAGGTCGCGACCGCGAGCGCTGACGTCGCGGGCGGGTCCCAGGTGTTCCTCAGGTCGAGCAAGGCCAATCCCGTCTCAGCAGCCGCGCTGTCGCGCGTTGACGGAGTGACGATGGTGGCGCCGCTCTCGCAGGTCGATGCGAGCTTCGCGCTCGACAACGCGCCAGACGAGCATCCGTGGCCCCTGACCGCGTTCGACCGGAGGCTGCTCGACATCGGCGCGCCGACGCTCGAGGATCGCGGCGCCTACCCGACCGATCGCGCGGCCTGGACGGCGGTTCTGAACGATCCGAGCCTGATCGTCGCCGACCCCCTCTTCCTCCAGCGCGGAGGGCCGCCGAACTTCAGCGTGGTCGTCGGCGACAAGCTGACCCTCATCGACCCCACTACCGGCCGGACGCGACAGGTGACCGTGGCGGCGATTGGCCCGACCGACAACCTCATCGGCAACGGGATGCTCTACGGCCGCCGGGGCGCGCACGAGCTCTTCGGGAACCGGCTCGTCGCCAGCCGCGACTACCTGAGCGTGGTGCCGACCGTCGATTTCGAGTCCTTCGCCGCGAGCCTCCAGTCGCGGTTCATCGGCAACGGTGTGGAGGCGTTCTCGATCCGCGCCCTGATGGACGAGTCCTTCACGACGACGCGCCAGATCTTCCGGCTGTTCCAGGGCTACCTCGCGATGGGCCTGCTCGTCGGCATCGCCGGCATCGCGGTCGTCATGGTCCGCGCCGTTCGCGAGCGGCGCCGGCAGATCGGGACTCTGCGTGCGCTCGGCTTTCCGGGGCAGTCGGTCGGGCGGAGCTTCGCTGTCGAAGCGTCCTACATCGCGCTGCAGGGAACGCTGATCGGGGCGCTGCTCGCGCTCCTCACTCTCTATACGATCATCGCGCGCTCGGATGCGATGGGGAACCTCGAGTTTGCCGTCCCCGTGACCCAGCTCTCCGTCCTGCTCATCGGCACCGTCGTCGTCTCCCTGCTCGCCACGATCGGGCCGGCGCTGGCTGCGGCCCGCATCCGCCCCGCGGTCGCGCTCCGGATGACGGACTGAGCTGGGGCGCCGGCCGGCGTTGCCTTCCGGAAATCCCGGCGAACCCCCTTTGGTCTTCACCCTCCGCTGCCGATAAGAGGCACATGCGGCGACGCCCGATCGGTCAGATCCTGGTCGAGAAACACGAGATCTCGGAGGTCGAGCTCCAGGCTGCGCTCGCCGAGCAGGCGCGGACGGGACGGCGTCTGGGCGAGATTCTGATCGAGTCCGGCCAGACGTCGTGGCTCGCCCTCGCGCGCGCGCTCGCCGAGCAGGTCCTCGACATCGAGGAGGCGGAGCCGGCCGCCCCGCCGCCGCCGCGCCCGGCCGCCGTGCGCGCGGTCGAGCCCGAGTTGGAAGTCGACCGCCGTGACGAGAATCCCGAGGCGAAGCTCCACAGCGTGGAGGCGATGCTGCGAGAGCGCCAGCGCGCCTTCATCGAGCTCGTCACGACGACCGAGACGCTGCGCATGAAGGTCGCTCGCCTCGAGGAGATCCTCGAAGAGCGGGACCGCGAGCTCACGCGCCTCCGCTTGTTGCAAGCCGGCTGAGTCGGCTCGCGAAGAAGCGCTACTTCTTCGCCTCGACCGCCGTCGACCGCCCCAGCGTCTTGCCGTTGGCGGCGACCGCCTCGACGGCAAAGTACTTCGCGTCGCTCTGAACCGTGATCGGGGTCTCGAACCCTGTCTTGGTCCACGTCCCGATCCGCTGCAGCGTGTCGGGATCGGACCCCGCCAGGACCGCCCAGCGCCTGACTTCGGTCGCGCCGTTCCAGCTTGCGAACAGCACGGCGACTGCGGGACGCTGCTGCACGGCCAATGCGGGCCGGTCGGTCGGCCGGCCGTGCCAGACGAACCGGTAGGCGCGGTACGAGTCGGCGTCTTCGCCGGCCGGCTTGCCGTGGCCGAAGTAGGCGTCGAAGAGCACGCGGCCGTTTCGCGCGAACTCCGTCACGTACGGCCAGCCGCCCCAGCCGACGACGACATGGCCGTCGGGGAGAAACTGGGCGTTGCCCTCGAAGGGCGACAGGAGCCTCCGCGGGTGCCGGTAGCTCCGCACGAGCGTCGCCCGCCTCGTCTTTGTGTTCGCCCGGATCACGAGCACGCGGGAGAACTTCTCCACGGGCGGCGCGGCGCCGTTGTCGAAGACGGTGATCGTCCCGTCAGGTTGTCGCCGCGCGTCGTGCTGCCAAGCGAAGCGGACGCCGGGGCCGAGCACGAAGTCGCTGCGCTTCCCGCCGAGACGCCACATCACCTTCCCGGTCCGGCGGTTGACCTTGTAGACCGCGTGTGTGTTCCGCCCGGAGATGAGCAGGTTGCCGTCGGTGTCGACGTCGATTGCGTTGAGGTGCAGGTAGTCGTACGGCAGAGCCTTCGCTCCGCGCGATCGCTTGGGCGGCCTGGCGTACGACTCTTTGATCCCGATCTGCGGGTAGCTGTGCCACTCGAACAGGACGCGGCCGGTGGGGATGTCGATCTCCTGCACGATCCCGTCCCAGATCTTTCCCTGGGCGGGCCCTCCGACAGGCGTGAGGTCGACCTTGCGCCGGTGGTAGATCGGGATCAGGGCCGTGTCCTGCTTCGTGATCAGGAACTCGTGGACGTCGCCGGCGTAGCCGTGCCCAGGGCGGACCTCCGCGATCTCGTGGTAGTGGTCGTCGTAGATCACGTACCAGCCGTCGCCGAGACCTCGATTTTGCAGGCGTCCGCGCCACCACGTGAGCACCGGCCGGCCGTGATACCGCTGGACGCGGAAGTCGGTGATCCCCTTGGTGAACTTCAGGGGCTGGAACCAGACGACCTCGCCGCGGTTGTCCATGATCAGCGGGCCTGCCTGCTGCACCGCGAGCTTCGGGCCGAGGAAGACGTAGCCCGGCGCCGTTCCTCGCGCGGGGATCCTGACCTGGATGCGCGGGGGCCTCAGGTCGGGTCGCGACTCGAACGTCTGGGCCGGGCCTGGAGCAGGGCCTTGCTTCTCTTGCGGTGGGCTTGCGCTCTCCTTCTTGCCGCCGCATCCGGCGAGGAGGAGCACCGCCGCCGCGAGCACGTGCGCGACCTTCCGCGGCTGCATCAGTCGCGCCCCAGGACCGCGGAGCGTGCCATGGAGCGCCCGCTCGAGTCGAGCGCGCGGACGGCGAGCCACGTGGCGCCCGCCGGGAGGGGAATCGCCGTCTCGAACGCCCGCTTCGGAACGACTCGCACCGGCTGTAGGCGGGTCCGCTCGGCTCCCGCCAGGAGCTGCCAGCTGCGCACTTCCGTGGCGCCGTTCCAGCTCACGTAGACGAAGTTGCCGTCGATCGCGACCGAGGGAGGCCGCGCCGGTCTCCCGATCCAGGGGAAGCGGTAGGCCCGGTACGAGTCTGCGCCCCTGCCGGCGAAGCGTGCGTCGAGCAACGTGCTGCCGCGCGGCCCGAACTCGGTGAAGTACGGCTGATGGCCCCAGCCGACGAGGTAGTGGCCGTTCGGCAGCCGCTGCAGGTTGCCCTGGTCGACGGCCACGATCGGAGGGTCGTGCACGAACGTGCGCAGGACGGACGCGCGCCTGCGCTTCTCGTCCAGCCGCAGCACGAGACCCCGCGACTGCCTCCGCAGCTTCGGTGCCGCCGCGTTGTCGAAGAGCGTCAGCGTCCCGTTCGGCTGTCGCCGTGCGTCGTGCTGCCAGCCGAAGCGTGCGCCGCGGCCGAGCGCGAAGTCGCTTCGCTTGCCACCGAGCCGCCAGATGATCTTTCCGGTCCGGCGGCTGATCTTGTAGACGGTGTGGGTGTTCCGCGCCGACACGAGGAGGTTGCCGTCGGTGTCGACGTCGATCGAGTTCAGATGGAAGTAGTCGAACGTCCTGGCCGGATCCTTCGGCAGCCGATAGTAGGACTCGACCAGGGCGACGTGGCCGATGCTGTGCCACTCGAAGAGGACGCGCCCGGTCTTGATGTCCACCTCCTGGAAGGCGCCCTCGAGCACTTTTCGGGTCTTCACGCGCACGATGTGGGAGAGCGTGAGCAGGGCCGTGTTGCGTGGCGTGATCATGAACTCGTGCATGTCGCCCGAGAGACCGTTGCCGGGATGAACGTACGCGACGGGTCGATAGCGATCGTCGTAGATCGCGTATCGCCCGCGGCGGCTCCCGTCGCGAGATCGCTCCTGCCACCAGGTGAGCACGGGTTTCCTCCGGTAGCGCTGGACGCGGAAGTCGGTCGCGCCCCGGGTGTCGAGCGGCAGGAACCACACGACCCGACCTCGGTTGTCGAGGATCAGCGGCCCCGCCTGCGCGACGCGCTTCTTCGGCGCGATGAACACGTAACCGGGAGTGACGCGCCCGGTGCGCGCGAGCACCTGCACACGCGGCGGCTCGAGGTCCGGCCGCGAGTGGAACACACCGACAGGCAGCCGTGCCTGCGCGGTCTGCGAGGCTGCGACCCACCAGCCGAGAGTGACGATCGACCCGAGGCCGAGAGCGAGGCGCGCCGCGCGCATGATCAAGGCGTCTCGGCCGCCGGCGTCGTCGTGCGAGCGGTGATCAGGACCGGGAACACGACGATCAGCGTCGCCCCGATCGCGAGTGCCGCGACGCCGATCACGTCGAGCGCATAGCCGCCCAGCAGCGCGAACGAGGCGCCAAGGAGCGCAGCGAGCAGGTCGTTGAAGCCGAGCAGCTTGCCGCGCTCTGCGGCGCTGGTGCGGTCGGCGAGCTGCGTCGTGGCTGCGACGAACGAGATGTTCCAGCCGACCCCGAGCCCGAGGAGCAGGACGGCCGTGCCGAAGACGCTCTCGACCCAGAGCAGGCCGATCGTCGACACGCCCATCACGACCAGCCCCACGTCGAGCGCCGCGGCCGTGCCGGTGCGGTCGATCACCGCGCCGATCACGAGCACGAGCGCGTACATCCCGAAGACGTGGGCGCCGATGATCGGGAACACGGAGCTCTGGCTGTGATGGTGGTGCTCGACGACGACGTAGCCGGACAGGTTCATGACGGAGACCATGACGCTGAAGCTCGCCAGCGCGGCGAGCATGGCGGGAATCACGCCCGGGCGCGCGACGATCTCGCGGAGCGGCGCGGCGACCCCTTCGGCGGCGGTCGGGCTCCCGTCGCCGATCAGCTCCGCGATCTTCTTGGGATCGGGTCGCACGAACTGGACGAGGACGACCGCGACGAGGCCGATACCGGCCGCCGCGAGCCAGGGAACCGTGAGCGAGTCGGCCTTCACGTCCTTGCCGGCAAACAGCGGCCCGAAGACCGTCGGCCCGAGAATCGCGCCGAAGACCGATCCGAAGAGGACGTAGGAGATCCCCCGCGCGCGCCGGTGGGGTGGATACATGTCGCCCGCCGCCGTTCGCATCAGGAGCGCGATGCCGCTCGAGGCACCGACGAGCCAGAACCCGCCGATGACCGCCGGCGTCGACTCGAGGTGCGTCGCCAGCGCGGTCAACGCGCATCCGGCCGAGCCGATCGCAAACCCGACGGAGAGCACCGGGACGCGCCCGAACCGGTCCATGAGGCGTCCCGCGAAAAAGCCGGTCGTGCCCGAGGCTGTGAGGAAGAGCGCCGGGCCGAGCCCCAGCAGGCCTCTGACGCCGGTCACGAGCACGAAGGTCAGAGACGAGACTGCTGCGACCAGCTGGAGGACGGCCGAGTTGACCGCAAGGGTGGCCGCGAGGATCAACGTGTTGCGCCGAATCGGCAGATCCGGCACCGGCCTGCTCGCCACGGGCCCATTCAACCAGCGGCCCCGGGGGGTCTGCTGCTTCAATGGCCGCGGTGAACGCTCGCGGCAAGCTCGCCGTCGCAGTGCTCGCGGTCGCGCTCGCCGCGGTCACCGCGGGCGTTTCGGAGTCCGCCGTCGCCGGGTGCGACGGCTTCCCGGTGACGCCGAGCCAGATCGGCGGCACGCACTTCAGGGCCTCTCCGCTTCGTCACTCCGTCTTGGAGGCGGGCCTTGCCGGGACGCGCATCCGGCTCGAGGGCGTTGTCCTCACCAGTGCCTGTAAGCCGATTGCCGGGTCACGCCTCGACTTCTGGCAGGCCGATCGCAAGGGCGCGTACGACGACCAGGGCACCCGGCTGCGGAGCCACCAGTTCACGGATGCCGTGGGGCGCTACTGGCTCCAGACGATCCTGCCGGGGCCGTATGCGAATCGTGCGCCTCACATCCACGTCACCGTGCACGCCCGGGCGAAGCGCCCGGTGACCACGATGCTCTACTTCCCGGGCGAGCACCTGAACGCGCAGGACCCGTTCTTCGACCGGCGGCTGCTCGTCCGGTTGCGGCTCGTCGACCACCGGTTCGTCGCGCACTTCGACTTCGTTCTGAGCCGATGAAGCAGGCAGCCGTGCTCGCGGCGGCGGCTGTGGCTCTGACGCTCGCGGGCTGTGGATCGTCCGGGACGGGGCAGATCACCGTCGGCGCCGCGCGCACCTTCCGCCTCGCCCATTTCGGCCCGGTCCAGTTCACGGCCGGCCGGCCGGAGCGGTTGTCGTTCACGATCGGGCAGCCGTCGGGCAAGCCCCTGACCGACTTCCGCCGCGGCCCCGGGCCACACACGGGCGTCCACGTCATCATCGTCAGGAGCGACCTCGGCGTGATCATCCACAAGCATCCGCCCATCGGGGCGGACGGGAGCATCAGCGAGCCGATCACGCTGCCGACCCCCGGGAAGTACCGGGTCGTCATCGACGCGTATCCGAACCTCCAGGGGCCGCTACGGAATTTCCAGCTGTTCGGGCTGATCACCGTCCCCGGCCGCGCTCCGACCAAACCGCTCGGCCCGTTCCAGCGAACTGTGGTCGTCGACGGCTATCGCTTCACCCTCGAGCATCGTCCCCGGCTGCGGGCGATCAGGCCCGCCTTCCTGACGCTCGACGTCACGCGCCCCGACGGCAGCCGCGCGACTTTCACGCCCTGGTTCGGAGCGCTTGCCCACGCGATCTTCTTCAGGTCCGGCTCGCTCGACTACTTCCACACTCACGTCTGTGCGCCGGGCGCGACCGGCTGCACGAGCACGCTCGGCGCGACGAAAGTGACCGGAAGGTCGACCCGGCCCGGCGTCCTGAACGTCGGCGTGCTGTTGCCCGTCGCGGGCACGTGGCGGCTGTTCCTCCAGTGCAAGGTGGACGGGCGCGTTCTCACCGCTCCGTTTACGCTGGACGTGCAATGACGCGGCGCATCTCGAAGGCTTCGCTCCTCGTCGTCACCGCAGTCCTGATCGTCCTCGCCGCTACGCGCGATCGCGTATTCGGCAACGGCGAGCCCCGACGCGCGCCTGCTCGAGCAGCGGGCCGGAGGTCCGGCGCTGCCGGTGATGCTCGTCACCGCGCTCTCGCTCGGCCTCGCGCTGATGGTTGCGATCTGCTGGCTCGCGGCGCTCGGCGTCCGGGAGCGCGCTCTGCTCGAGCGCCGCGAGGCGCCGAGGTTCAGGATCGGCCGCACGCTGACGCTGGCCCTCGGCCTCGCCGTCACGACCTCGCTGGCGGGCGGTCTCTTCGAGGCCTATCTGCACTGGCGCGCCGGCCTCGGGTGGCACGGGCTCCATTGCCTGTTCGGGCCTGTGCACCGGGACCTGCTGCCGGTCGAGTGCGCTTTCTCGCTCGTCGGCGCGGCACTGATCGCCGCGGCAGAGCACGTCGTCGCCTGGATGCGGCGCACGTTCGCGTCTCTCCGCTCGCTTCCCCCGCGGTCGACGGCATCCGTGCCGTCGAAGCTCGCGGTGGCCTTCGAGCTTCCGAACAGCACCGTTCGGCTCACGGTCGGTTCACCGCGCGCTCCGCCCGCGCTCTCCTGACGCCGTCTTCATCCCAGCGAAAGGAGAGACAAACCGATGAGGTTCAAACGCGCGGGCGCGCGCCTCGTGGCCGTGCTTGCCGCCGGCACGGTGCCGCTGATCGCCGCAGCCACGGCGCTCGGTCATGCCGAGATCAGCCCTGCCGTCGCGCTGGCGAAGCACGGCCAGCTCTTCACCCTCGCCGTTCCGACCGAGAAGGCCAACGCGACCACAACAGCGGTCGCGCTGACACCGCCGACGGGGTTCGCGATCGACTCGTTCGTGCCTTCGCCCGGCTGGAAGCGCGCCGTCCGGTCAACCGGCTCTGGTGAGCAGACGGCGATCCAGCAGGTCACGTGGACCGGCGGCAACGTTCCGCACGGCGAAGACGCGGTCTTCCAGTTCCTCGCGAGCACGGATGCGTCGAAGACCTACGCCTTCAGCGTCCGGCAGACATATTCCGACGGCAGCGTCGTCGACTGGTCCGGCCCGGAGGCCTCAGATACCCCGGCGCCGACGGTCGAGTCGAAGTCGTCCCTCGGCGGCGGAGGCACGAACACGCTGGCGATCGTCGCGCTCGCCCTGGCCGCGGTCGCGGTCGTCGTCGCTGCCGCCGGTCTCTTCGGTGGAGGCGGGAGGCGCTCGCTCGCGTGACGCTGCGCCACCGGACCGCACTCGTGCTGCTCGCGGCCGCGGGGGCGCTCGTGCTGCCCGCGGTCGCCTCAGCCCACGCCGTGCTGATACGGACGACCCCGGTCGCCAGTGCAGTGGTCAATACGCCCCCGCCAGTGGTGCTTCTCACCTACTCGGAGGCGGTCGAGCCTCGCTTCGCGGTCGTGTCCGTCACGGACGCGGCCGGGAAGCAGGAGACGGCAGCTGCGCCGCGCCGGGCGGCGACCGATCCGAAGACGCTCGTGGTGCCGCTCGATCGCGTTCCGCAAGGGTGGTATCTCGTCTACTGGCGCGTGATCTCGGTCGACGGCCATCCGGTTCGCGGTGCGTTCACGTTCGCGGTCGGGCCCAATCCCGGGCCGGCGCCGCAGTTCAACATCCCGTCGATCTCCGAGACGGCCGCAACCCCGCGCCTGATCACGGCACGGACGATCGTCTTCCTCGCGATGATGGCCGCGATCGGGCTCTTCTTCCTGCGCGTCGCGATCGCGCGGCCGGTGGTTCGGCGGGTAACCGGCACGCGCCTGCGTGCGGTGTCCGTCGCGTTCTTCGCGGCCGCCGCGATCACGCTGCTCGCGATCCCCGTGTACGTCGACATGGCGACGGCGCAGTTCGCACTGCGTTCGGCATTCGACCTCGGAAACGTCGTGCCGCTCATGCGGCAATCCGCGTTCGGCCGCGGCTACCTCGACCTCGAGCTCGTCTTCGCGTTGTTCGTCGTCGCCGGGGCCCTGGCGCTCTGGGTCGACCGCCCGGACCGAGACCGGCGCTCGGTGGCCGAGCTGCTCGCACTCAGCGGCGCCGTGGGAGGCGCCGCGGCGGTGCTCATCGTCCCGGGGGTCTCGGGGCATGCCGGGCAGACCTCGCCGCGTGGGGCCTCGATCCTCTTCGACTGGCTCCACCTCGCCGCCGGCTCGGTATGGATCGGCGGCCTGATCGGCCTGCTGGCTCTCTGGTGGAGCCTGCCCGGGGGACGGCGGGTTGCCGGGCTCGCCGCTTGCGTCCCGCGCTTCTCGAACACGGCCTTTGTCTCGGTCGTCGTGCTGGTCGGATCGGGAATCGGCGCCTCCCTGATCCACTTCCCGACCTTCTCCTCCCTCTGGCAGACGTCCTACGGGCAGGCCCTCCTCGTCAAGATCGGCCTGCTCGGAGGGACGTTGCTGATCGCAGGCGTCAACCTCTTGCGGATCCGCCCGCGCCTGGCCGCCTCGACGGTGCGTCCGGAGCTCGGCGCGGGCGCCGCCCGGCTGCTGCGCTCGCTCGTCCTCGGGGAGGTGGCGCTCATCGCCGGGGCCGTGGCGGCCGCGGCTGTCCTGTCGAGCCTGCCGCCGCCGGCCAAGGCGCTGGCGAGCGCGGCCCAGGCCACCGCGCGCGTCGGCCCCGGCGCTGTCACGGAGGTCGTGAACAAGAACGGCTACCGCCTCGAGTTCCGGGTCTCCCCGAACCGCGCGGCGGCGCCGAACACGTTCAGCGTCAAGGTCACGCGCGGCGGGCGTCCGGTGAGGATGCAGAGCGTGCTCCTCAGCTTTGCGATGCTCGACATGGAGATGGGCGTGCAGACCTATCAGCTGCCGGAGGTCGCGCCGGGCGTCTATCAGCGCGACTCGCCGGCGCTCGTGATGGTCGGCCACTGGGGCCTGTCCTTCGAGGTCACGCCGCCGGGTCAGGCACCGTTCAAGGTGATCTTCGTGGACCGGGCATCGGGATGAGGACGACACAGGCTCTGCTTGCGGCATCGCTCCTCGCGTTGCTCGCCGGGACCGCAGCATGCATCGTGGCGATCCTGCTCGCGGTGAACGTCCTTGGGTAGGAGCGCGGCCGCCGCGGTTGCCGTGATTGCATCGCTCCTCCTGCCCGCTGCGGCGAGCGCGAACGGTGATCCGGCGAGCGACTACCTCCTCACGCAGAGCGTTTTCCTTCCCTTCAACGCGAAGATCGACGCGGGCTCCGCCAAGCATCTGAACGACGTGATCGCGGCCGCAGACCGCGCCGGCTTCAAGATCAAGACGGCGCTGATTCTCGGGCCTTCCGACCTCGGTACCGCCTTCTCGCTCATCCACAAGCCGCAGCGCTATGCAGAGTTCCTGGGTCTCGAGCTCTCCTTCGTCTATCGGCAGCGGCTGCTCGTCGTGATGCCGAACGGCTTCGGCTACTCGGTGAAAGGGAATCCGGACCCCAAGGCCGCCCGCGTGCTCGAGACCGTCCCTCCGCCCGGAGCCGACGTCACGAAGGAGGCGGATGCGGCGACGCTCGCGATCCAGCGGCTCGCGGCCGCGGAAGGGCACCGCCTCGTCGTCTCGTCGGGGGGCGGGTCCACCGGCCGGGACCGCATCACGATCGCCGCGGCGGCCACGCTCGCACTCGCCCTCTTCGCGGGACTCGTCTTCTACCGCCGCCGCGGTAGCGCGGTCGGTCCAGGGTCGTAACCTTTGCTCGTGATCACCTGCGCGAACTGCGGACAGGAGAACCCGGCCGGAGCGAAGTTCTGCAACAGCTGCGGCTCTCCGCTCGAAGAGCGGGCCCAGGGCCTCGAAGAGGAGCGAAAGGTCGTGACGGTGCTCTTCGCCGACCTCGTCGGCTTCACGGCGCGTGCGGAGCAGTTGGACCCGGAGGACGTGCGCGCCATCCTCACGCCGTACTTCGCCCGCGTTCGGCGTGAGATCGAGACCCACGGCGGCACGGTGGAGAAGTTCATCGGGGACGCCGTCATGGCCGTGTTCGGCGCGCCGATCGCGCACGGGGACGATCCGGAGCGCGCTGTCCGCGCCGCGCTTGCGATCCGGACGGCGGTGGGGGAGATGAACGCGAACGATCCCGAGCTCGACCTGAAGGTTCGGATGGCGGTCAACACGGGCGAGGCGCTCGTCTCGGTCACCGCTACCGGGGGAGAAGGAATGGTGGCGGGTGACGTCGTCAACACCGCTTCGCGTCTCCAGGAGGCGGCGCCGGTGAACGGCATCCTCGTCGGAGAGGAGACGTACCGCTCCACCAGGCTCGTCATGCAGTACGACGATGCCGACCCGGTCGTCGCCAAGGGCAAGCAGGAGCCGGTTCCGGTCTGGATCGCGCTCTCGGCGACGAAAGGCCCGGGTGAGCGGGCGGCGGGCCGCGCCCCGATGCTCGGACGGGCTTCCGAGCTCGCCGTGCTCCAGGGGATCTGGGAGCGGGTCGTGTCCGAGCGGCGGCCGCAGCTCGTCACGCTCTTCGGCCCGGCCGGGATCGGGAAGACCCGGCTCACGACCGAGTTCGGCGAGCTCGCCGCCGGCGAAGGTGCCCGCGTCGTCAGGGGCCGCTCTCTGCCGTACGGCGAGGTCATCCCCTACGGCGCCTTCGTCACGCAGGTGAAGCAGATCGCGCGGATTTTCGACACCGACGAGGCGGAGATCGCCTCGACCAAGCTGCACGAGGCCGTGTCGGACCTCCTCGGGGCCGACGCCGGCGAGACCGCCTCGCACATCGCGATGCTGATCGGCGTCGGCGAGGGCAGCTCAGGCGATCGCCAGTCGCTCTTCTTCTCGGCCCGGCGCCTGGTCGAAGGGCTCGCCATGGAGCGGCCGACGGTGCTCGTCTTCGAGGACATCCACTGGGCCGATGCCGGCATGCTCGACCTCCTCGAGACTCTCGCTTCGAGAATCCGCGACGTCCCGCTGTTGATGCTCGCGCCGGCGCGGCCGGAGCTCCTCGAAAGCCGTCCGGCCTGGGGCGGTGGCCTCCCGGGTTATACCGCGCTGCCGATCGAGCCGCTCAGCGAGGAGCACGCGAACGAGCTCGCCATGCAGCTGCTCGACCAGTCACGCAAGATCCAGCGCGAAGCGGCCGCGGTCAGCGCCGTCGGAGAGGGGAACCCGCTCTTCATCGAGGAGCTCGCTGCCGCACTCGCCGAGGACACGACAGCGGCGTCGTCCGAGCTGCCGACGTCCATCCGCGCAATCGTCGCGGCCCGGCTCGACGCGCTGCCGCCCGAGGAGCGCGCGGTGGTGCTCGACGCCTCGGTCGTCGGCAAGGTGTTCTGGGCCCACGCGCTGGAGTCGATGGCGAGCGGGGCGCTTCCGCTGCCCGAGCTGCTCGATTCGCTCGAGGGCCGCGACCTCGTCCGGCGGGAGAGCGTGTCACGGCTTCGCGGTGACCAGCAGTACAGCTTCAAGCACGACCTCATCCGGGAGATCGCGTACTCGACGCTGCCCCGGCCGCAGCGGCGGAAGCGCCACGCGCAGGTGGCGGCCTTCCTGGAGGAGACGACGTCAGAGCTCCCGGCCGCGGCTTCGGCGGTCGCCCACCACTGGCGCGAGGCCGGCGAGAACGAGCGGGCGGCGGCGGCATTTGTCGCGGCGGGAGATCAGGCGGGCCGCGGCTGGTCGAAGCACGTCGCGGCCGCCTTCTACCAGGACGCGCTCGAGCTGCTCCCGGCCGAGGACGCGGCCGCGCGCCGCGATATCACAGGCCGCCGGGCAGTTGCCCTGGCCGCCGTCTTCCACGCCTCCGAGCCCAGCCTGTCGCGCGGGAATCCGTCAGGCGGCTAGACGGCCTCGGCCGGCTCGCCGTCGAGCGGGAAGTCGTCGGGCGTGACGTCTCCGGCGATCTCCTGCACCCACGCGATGTCGTGTTCGCCGAGGTAAACGGCGTGGCTGCGGACGATCTCCTCGCTCGGGGCGTCGTACACGCAGTAGGTCTTCACGCCGCCGTTCTCGTCCACGACGACATGGCTGTGCTCCCAGATGATCTCGGGAAAGCGCTCGATCGCCACCTCTTTCGACCGCCGGCCGACAGCGGGCATCTGATCCTCGGTGACATGGAAGACGCGCTCGACGAGGTAACGGGGCATACGAATAGCGTACACATGGCGGGGAGGCCTCTCAGGAGAAACTTAGGTTGACGTGCTGTCGTATATGACTTCGTAGAGACCGGACCGAGGGAGGGGACGTGACCGAATCGCCGACCGAGCTGCCCGTGCCGTCGCCGCCCGAGGCCAGGGATCGGCTCGAGCAGGCTCTCTTCGAGATCAGACGCGTCATCGCAGGCCAGGATCAGATGCTCGAGCGCGTGCTGGTGTGCCTCCTGGCGCAGGGCCATCTGCTGATCGAAGGCGTGCCGGGACTGGCCAAGACGCTGACCATCAAGACGACGGCGGGCGTGCTCGGGGGCTCGTTCGCCCGCATCCAGTTCACGCCCGACCTCGTGCCGTCGGATCTTGTCGGGACGCGGATCTACCGGCCCGGAGAAGGGATTTTCGAGACGGAGCTCGGGCCGGTGTTCTGCAACTTCCTGCTCGCAGACGAGATCAACCGCGCGCCGGCAAAGGTGCAGTCCGCGCTACTCGAGGTGATGCAGGAGCACCAGGTGACGATCGGCCATACGACCTATCCGGTCCCGGAGCCGTTCCTCGTCATGGCGACGCAGAACCCGATCGAGTCCGAGGGGACCTACCCCCTGCCCGAGGCGCAGGTCGACCGGTTCATGTTGAAGGTCGTGATCGATTATCCGGAGCACGACGAGGAGCTCACGATCGTCCAGCGCCAGCTCGTCGACCAGCCGGTCCTCCGGCAGGCGCTGTCGCTCGACGAGCTCCGTGGGCTGCAGAAGGCCGTGTCGGGCGTCTACGTCGACCCGGCGCTCGTCAGCTACGCGGTTGCGATCGCGGCCGCCACGCGCGATCCTGCGGCGCACGGCCTGCCCGATCTGGGGCAGTACATCGCCTTCGGCGCGAGCCCGCGCGGCCCGATCAGCCTCGTCCAGGCCTCTCGCGCGCTCGCACTCGTTCGCGGCCGCGACTACGTGCTCGCCGAGGATCTCCACGCGCTCGCAAAGGACGCGCTCCGCCATCGCCTGGTGCTGACCTACCAGGCGCTCGCCGAGGAGGTCTCGTCGGACTCGATCCTCGACCAGGTCGGCGCCACCGTTCCCGTCCCCGCGATCGACCTGGCTGCTTCCGGCGCGGCGTGAGCCTCGTCCGGTCTCTGCGCTCCGAGCCCACGCCCGCCCGGCCCGGGCCGGGGCCGCTGCCGGATGCTCTCCTGCGCGCGCTCGACGTGAGCATCGGGCGCAGGATCGAAGGGCTGCTCGCCGGCGACTACCGATCGACGCTCCACGGCGAGGGAACGGAGCTCGCCCTCGTCCGTCCCTACGTGCCGGGTGACGACGTTCGTCGTATCGACTGGGCCGTGACGGCGCGCACCGGTGATCCGCACGTGCGCGTCCAGCTTGCCGAGCGCGTCCTGGTCACCTGGCTCGTGCTCGACACGTCGCCCTCGATGCAGTTCGGCACGGCCGATCGTCGAAAGGCCGACGTCGCCGAGGGAGTCGCCATCGCGGTCGGTCATGTCGCGACCCGCCGCGGCAACCGGCTCGGCATCGTCACGTTCGGTGACCGGAGCCCGCGCGCGGCCCCGCCGCGGCAGGGCCGCATGGCGCTGATCGGGCTGCTGGGCGCCCTGCGAGGTGAGACCGTCGACGCCGGGGACGATCGAATCGGCGCAACCTCCCTCGGAGAGGCGCTCGGACGCGCCGGTGCGCTCGCGCGGCAGCGCTCGGTCGTGGTCGTGGTCAGCGACTTCCGCGGCCCGCTCGACTGGCATCGCCCGCTGCTCGAGCTCGCGGGCGGTCACGAGCTCGTCGCGATCGAGATTCGCGATCCGGCCGAGCAGGAGCTCCCGGATGCCGGCCCGCTCTGGCTCGTCGACCCCGAGACTGGCAGACAGCTTCGGGTCGACACGCGGAGCGTCAGGCTGCGGTCGCGCTTCGCCGCCGCCGCCGCGGAAGAGCGCACGGTGGTCGCGCGGACGCTTGCCTCCGCAGGCGCGCGCCACGTCGTGCTGACGACCTCGGGAGACTGGCTGCGAACGCTGGCGTCGTTCCTGCGGAGGCGGCAGGGGCGGTGAGCTTCGAGTGGCCGCTGGCGCTGATCGGCCTCGCCTTGGTTCCGCTGCTGGTCGCCCTCTACGTTGTCCGTGAGCGCCGGCGCACGACGGCGGCGGCAAGGCTGACGTCGCCCGGCTTGCTTCCGAACCTCGTCGACGCCTCTCCGGGCTGGCGGCGCCACCTCCCGATCGCGGTCCTGGTCGCCGCCTTGACGGCGATGCTCGTCGGTGTCGCCCGGCCGCACGCGACCGTCAGCGTGAAGCGCGAGGAGGCGACGGTCATCCTCGTGATCGACACGTCCCTCTCGATGCGCGCCGACGACGTCAAGCCAACGCGGCTGCTCGCCGCGCGCGGGGTCGCGCGGGCGTTCGTGGAGCGGATGCCGAAGAAGTTCCGGGTCGGCATCGTCGGTTTCGCCGGGCGCGCGTACGTCGCCCTGCCGCCGACGGACGACCGCTCGCTCGTGCCGGCGGCGCTCGCATCGCTTCGTCCCGGTCAGGGGACCTCGCTCGGCGACGCGGTCGCGCTGGCCACGCAGCTCGGACGGCGGCAGCGCGCCGCGGACGGGGTCGTCCCCCCGATCTCGATCCTCGTCATCTCCGACGGCGCCCAGAAGTCGGGCCGCACACAGCCGGCGGCGGCCGCGCAGAGCGCCCGTTCCTTCGGCATTCCCGTGTACGCGGTCCTCCTCGGCACACCGGACGGCGTCGTCCAGGTCCCGCTCGCGAACGGCTACCAGGCCCAGATCCGGGTTCCGCCCGATGCCGAGACGCTCAGGACGGTCACGGGCATCACGGGCGGGGAGCTGTTCACCGCCCCGACCGACGCGCGCCTGCGCGACGTCTACGAGAAGCTCGGCTCGCGTCTCGGCAAGCGCACCGAGGTGCGAGAGGTGACGGACTACTTCGCGGGTGGGTCGGCGGCCCTGCTCTTCTTCGGCGGCGCGCTGTCGGCGCTGTGGTTCAGGAGGGTGCCGTGAGGAAGCTCGTCGCTCTGCTCTGTCTCGCCGGTGGGATCGCCGCCGCCGGTGCCCAGCCCGCGGCGGCGACAAACGAGTGCCGCGGCCTGCTGGTGTGCGTTCCGGTTGCCGGACCGTGGGTCGCCGTGCCCTCCGGCCTCGCCGTTCCTCGTGCCCGCGTCGACTTCCAGCTCTCCTGTCCCCGCCGCTACGCGATCGGCGGCCTCGACGCGGAGCTCGGCGACCGCGCCGTCGACATCGGTTTCGTCGGGAGGCTGGGCGGCCCGGTCGGGCCGGGGGTGACGACTGGTCGTGCCGCGGTCTTCGTAGCCACGTATGCCGGCGCGTCCGCGAGGGCGCCGAGCTTCCGTCCGCACCTCGGCTGCATCCCGGCGAGCGGTGGCGGCGGAGGGCCGGTGCCGTACCGTCGCGTTGCCGCCGCAGCGGCGTTCCCGCCCGGCGAGCCGACCGTCCGCCGCGTCCGCAATGTCCGCCTCCGGCCAGGCGTGATGACCGTGTTCGCCGCCTGCGGCGCCGGCGAGCGGCTCGTCTCGGGCTGGCACGCCGTCGGCTTCTACACGTCGGGGCCGCCGGACGCCACGCTGCTTCGCAGCGTCCGAACGGCGCGCACCGTTCGCGGCGGCCGCGTCGCCGTGCGCGTCGCGGCGGGCCCGGCGGCCGGTCAGGTGCGCACCATCGTCCAGGTCGGCGCCGTCTGCGCGGGTGGTGAATGAAGTGAGCTTCGAGCGCCCTCTCCTGCTGCTGACGCTGCTTGCCCTGCCCGCGGCTGCGGCTCTCTACCTCCTGTCGGAGCGGCGGCGGATGCGCTACGCGATCAGGTTCACGAATCTCGACGTGCTAGCCGGGGTCGTCTCCGGGCGGGCGTGGCGGAGGTATGTCCCGCCGGCGCTCTTCCTCCTCGCGCTCGCCGCGCTCTGTGTCGGTGTCGCGCGCCCGCAGACGACGACGCTCGTCCCGCGCGACCGTGCCACCGTCATCCTCGTCGTCGACGTCTCGCGGTCGATGGAGGCGAAGGACGTGAAGCCGACCCGAATCGGCGCCGCGCAGGCGGCTCTGCGCCTGTTCCTCGACCGCGTGCCGAAGCGCCTGCAGGTGGGCCTCATCGCCTTCGCCGGGGAGCCGGCGGTGGCGACACCGCCGACGACGGATCATCAGCTCGTGCGCCAGGCTCTCGACACCATCCGCTGGTATCCGGCGTTCGGCGGCACGGCGATCGGGGACGCGCTCGCAGCCGCCGTCCAGCTCGGCCGGCGGGCCGTCGCGGGCGGGAACGGAAGCCTTGCCTCCGTGACCACTGCCGCGCCGGAGTCGAGCACCAAGGGCCTGGTGTCGATCCTTTTCCTGTCCGACGGCGCGCAAACGCGCGGCGAGCTCGAGCCGCTCCAAGGAGCGGACCGCGCGAAGTCGGCCGGGATTCCGGTCTACACGGTCGCGCTCGGGACGCCCGGAGGGACGCTCGACTTCAGGGGCGGGCCGGGAGGGTTCCCGTCGCTCGACCCGAACGGGGCGCCCCGGCGAGTCCCGGTGCCGCCGGACCCGGCGACGCTCAAGGCGATCGCCGACAGGACCGGCGGCGAGTTCTTCGCAGCGCGTAGCGCCGAGACGCTCCAGGCCGCGTACAGGCACCTCGGCTCACGGCTGGGGCGGAAGCCCGGGCACAGCGAGGTCACCTACGGATTCCTCGCGGCGGCGGCCGGTCTCTTGATCGCGGCCGGGCTCCTGTCCGCGGCCTGGTCTCCGCGCCTGCCTTAGAGGCGGGGTTCCGCGCCTACCACTTCGAGCGCCTGCCGCGGCGGCTCGTGTACAGGAGCTTCGGACGTGCGGACTGCAGCCCTGCCTCCTCGAACTGCTCATGGTGCCCGAGCCGGCGGGCGACATGGCTCGTCTCGGCCTGCTGCTCGGGCAGGACGAGCGTGATTGCCCGGCCGCTGCGACCTGCCCGGCCGGTGCGGCCGGTGCGGTGGACGTAGTCCTTGTCCTCACCGGGCGGGTCGAAGTTGATCACGTGCGTGATGTCGTCGAGGTCGAGTCCTCGGGCGGCGACGTCGGTCGCGACGAGCGTTGTCACCTTCCCGCTCTCGAATCGAGTGAGCGCGCGCTCGCGCGCTCCCTGCGCCATGTCTCCGTGCATCGCGACGGCGTGGACGTCATGGCGCCCGAGCTTCTGGACGAGCCGGTCTGCACCGCGCTTCGTCCTCACGAAGACGAGCGTGAGCCCGTCCGCCGCGCGCAGATGCTCGACGAGCGTCTCGATCTTCGTGTCGGCGGTGACCGAGACGAATCGATGCTCGATCTCGCCGGGGTCCTCAGCGACCTGGCTGGCCTCGAACTGCGACGCGCTGTTCGTGTATGCGTGTGCCAGTTTGCCGACGGCGCCGTCGAGGGTGGCCGAGAAGAACATCGTCTGCCGGTTGCGCGGGAGGCGCCGGACGATCCGGTCGACCTGAGGCTGAAAGCCCATGTCGAGCATCCGGTCGGCCTCGTCGAGGACGAGGATGCGAATGCGCGAGAGGTCGATCAGCCGGCGCTCGGCGAGGTCCTCGAGCCGCCCCGGTGTGGCGACGATGATGTGTGCGCCGGCAGCGCGCTTGGCCTGCGCCCGCAGCGGCAGGCCGCCGTAGACCGTGGCGACGGTGAGTCGCTTGGGCCGCGCGAGCGAGTCGAGCTCGGACCCGACCTGGGCGGCGAGCTCGCGCGTCGGCACGAGCACGAGCGCGGACGGGCGGGCGTCGGCCGCCACGGTTCGCTCGACGATCGGCAATGCGAAGGCGAGGGTCTTGCCGGATCCCGTCGGTGACTTGGCCAGCACGTCGAGGCCGGCGAGCGCGTCCGGAAGGACGAGTGCCTGGATCCGGAACGGCTCGTGGATGGAGCGGGCGGCGAGCGTGTCGACGACGGGCGTGGACACGCCGAGCTCGCGGAAAGATTGCTGCAACACGTTGGGTTCGACTCCTTTACGGGTTCGAGACTTGCCTACCTCGAAACACCCGAAGGAGGAACGAGAAGCTCATCTCACCGGCCGGCGGAATTGCAGACCGTGCGCCCAGGGTAACAGGAACGTTCGGACGCGCCGCTACGCTGAGTGCCGTGACGACGGACAGGCCCGAGCCGCTGACGCTCGCCCAGAAGGAGCAGCTCGAGTCGGAGCTGGCCGAGCTCGAAGGGCCACGACGCGCCGAAGCGGTGCAGGCGATCGCGACCGCGCGGAGCTTCGGCGACTTGTCCGAGAACTTCGAGTATCACGCGGCGAAGAACGAGCAGGGCCTGCTCGAGCGCCGCATCACACTGTTGCGTGACCGGCTCGACCGGGCCGTGATCGTCGACGGCGATGCCGCGGCCGTCGACACGGTGGGGATCGGAACGACCGTCGAGATCGAGGACGAGCACGGCGAGCGGCTTCAGGTCGTGATCTCGAGCGTCGGCGGCGTGTCTCCCGATTCTCCCGTCGGCCGGGCGCTCTTCGGCCGTAAGGTCGGCGACGAGGTCGAGGTCGACGCCCCGCGGGGCTCCTGGCGCGCCCGGATCCTCTCCGTCGGCTAGAACCGACCAACGCTGGCGCTTACCCTTCGCCCATGATCGTCTGCCCCAGCTGCGGACAGGAGAACCCGGACATCGCGCGGTTCTGCTTCGCCTGCGCCACCCCGCTCGAGGCTGCGGAGGTGGGCGCCGAGGAGCGCAAGGTCGTCACGGTGCTCTTCGCGGACCTCGTCGGCTTCACCTCACGTGCCGAGACGATGGACCCGGAGGACGTGCGCGCGCTGCTCGCGCCTTATCACCAGCGGCTTCGGTCCGAGCTCGAGCGCTACGGGGGCACGGTTGAGAAGTTCATCGGCGACGCCGTGGTCGCGCTGTTCGGCGCGCCGGTCGCTCACGAGGACGACCCGGAGCGCGCCGTTCGCGCGGCGCTCGCGATTCGCGACTGGGCGCGCGAGGAGGAGGGCGGCCTCGAGCTTCGGATCGCGGTCAACACCGGGGAAGCGCTGATCGCGCTCGGCGCCCGGCCGGACGCCGGCGAGGGGATGGCTTCTGGGGACGTCGTGAACACCACGGCGCGCCTCCAGTCGGCGGCTCCGATCAACGGGATCCTCGTCGGAGAGACGACGTGGCGCTCGACGCGCGACGTGATCGACTACGAGGAGCGCGACGCCGTCACGGCCAAGGGCAAGGCGGAGCCGGTGCGCGTCTGGGAGCCGCTGCACGCGCACGCTCGTCTCGGGATGGATCTCGAGGAGCGTGCGCTGACGCCGCTCGTCGGCCGGGAACGCGAGCTGGGCTCGTTACTCGACGCGTTCGACCGTGTCTGCCGAGAGCGGGAGCCCCAGCTCGTCACGCTGGTCGGCGTCCCCGGGATCGGCAAGTCGCGCCTCGTGGCCGAACTGTTCCGGCAGATCGACGAGAGCACCGAGCTCGCCTGGTGGAGACAGGGTCGGGCGCTCCCGTACGGGACACGCGTCAGCTTCTGGGCGCTCGGCGAGATGGTGAAGGCTCAGGCGGGGATTCACGAGAACGACGCCGCCGAGGACGCGAGGGCGAACCTGCGAGCCTCGGTCGAGCAGACGGTCGACGAGCACGAGCGCGACTGGGTCCTCAAACACCTCGAGCCGCTCGTCGGCCTCGGTGACGAGGTCGCGGTCAACCGCGAAGAGGCGTTCACCGCCTGGCGCCGCTATCTCGAGGGACTTGCGGAGCAGCATCCCCTGGTTCTCGTCTTCGAGGATCTGCACTGGGCGGACGACGGGCTGCTCGACTTCGTCGACCACCTGGCCGAATGGGCGACCGGCGCACCGCTGCTGGTGCTCGGAACGGCTCGCCCCGAGCTGCTCGACCGCCGGCCTGGCTGGGGCGGCGGCAAGCTGAGCGCCGCGACGCTCGCGCTCTCACCGCTCGCCGACACGGAGGCCGCGCTCGTCATCGCCGCGGTGCTCGACCGCGCTGTACTCCCCGCCGAGACCCAGCAGGAGCTGCTCGAGCGTGCCGGCGGAAATCCGCTCTACGCAGAGCAGTTCGCCCGCCTCTTCCTCGAGCGGGATTCCGTCGACGAGATGCCCCTGCCCGAGAACGTGCAAGGGATCATCGCGGCTCGCCTCGATGCGCTCTCTCCGGACGAGAAACGTCTCCTTCAGGACGCAGCGGTCCTCGGGAAGGTGTTCTGGTCCGGAGGCGCCGCCGTCCTGACGGGGCTCGAGGACGACGAGCTCGGACGAGTGATCCACTCGCTCGAGCGAAAAGGGTTCGTGCGGCGAGAGCGGCGGTCGGCGGTCGCGGGCGACACCGAGCTCGCGTTTCGCCATGTCATCGTCCGGGAGGTCGCATACGGCCAGGTGCCGCGGAACGCCCGCGCCGACAAGCACATCGCCGCAGTCGGCTGGCTCGAGTCACTCGGCCGTCCCGACGACCACGCCGAGCTGATCGCGCACCATTACTCGACCGCGCTCGATCTGCGGGGTGCCGCGGGCCGGCCGTCGATGGAGCTCACCGAGCGCGCCCGCAATGCACTGCGACGCGCTGCCGACCGGGCGATGGTGCTGAACGCATACGGCTCCGCCGTCGACTACTACCGAGCCGCTCTCGAGCTCTGGCCGTCCGCGTCGGCGGACCGCGAGCTCGTCCTTTTTGGCCTCGCGCGAGCGGAATTCCTGGATGGGCAGGGCGACGAGAGGCTGACGGAGGCGGCGTCGGCGTTGCTGGCCGCGGGCCGGCCGGACCTCTCCGGCGAGGCGCTTGCGCTCGCGGCCGAGGCGGCGTGGCATCGAGGTCAGAGCAACGAGGTCCGTTCACATCTCGACCGCGCGCTCGAGCTCGTCGAGCCGCTCCGGCCGTCGCGCTCCAAGGCCTGGATCCTCAGCCAGGCCTCCCGGTACGCCATGCTGGCGGGACGCCCGGCCGAGGCGATCCCCCTGGGCCGCGCCGCGCTCGAGATGGCGACGCTGCTCGATCTGCCGGACGTCCGCGTGCACGCTCTCAACAACATCGGGGTGTCGCGCGTCTACCGGGGCGAGCTCGAGGGGCTCGCCGACCTCGAAGCCGGTATAGCGCTCGGCTCCGAGATCAACTCCCCGGAGGTGGCACGGTCGGTTCACAACCTCAGCACGTTGAAGTTCCTGACCGGCGACCTCGAACGTGCAATCGAGCTCGTGCAGCAGGCGATCGGCTGGGCTGCGCGGTTCGGGAACGTCCCGATCCTGCGCTTTGCCCGGGCGCAGCGACCCGGGCTCCTGTACCGGGTAGGTCGGTGGGACGAAGCACTCTCCGCCGCCCAGGCTTTCCTCGAAGAAGAGACAGGTGCGGCGTACGCGGAGGCGTCGGCGCTGGATATCCGCGCGTTGATTCGCAGCGCGCGCAGCGAACACGAGAGCGCGAGAGAGGACGCCGCACGCGCTCTCGCGACCGCTCGGAGTGCGGGCGATCCCCAGACGCTCTATCCGGCGCTCGCGATCTCGACGGTCGTTGCCGCCGCCGCCGGCGACAACGAGCGGGCGAAGCCTTTTGCACTGGAGCTTTTGGCGGACGAAGCGGGCTCGCCGGATTTCCCCTACGGCGGGCCAGGAGAGGTCGTCGCCGTTCTCATCGACCTCGTCGGGCCCGAGTACGTGAGGCGGAGAATCTTGATGTCGGCGCGCTTGTTCACTCCGTGGGCGGAGGGTGCCGGCGCGTTGTTCGACGGCGACCTCGAGCGTGCGGCGGAGATCTACCAGCGTGCCGGCGCGGCTACTGATGTGGCGTTCGTGCGCCTGCGTCTCGCGAGGCGCCTCGTCGAGGAGGGCAGGCGCGCCGAAGCCGACGTGCACCTGCAGCAGGCCCTCGCCTTCTATCGCTCCGTCGGCGCCTCGCGCTACGTCCGCGATGGGGAGGAGCTGCTCGCGGCGACCGCGTAGAGCGCGATCTTCGCGATCAGACCGGCACTCCCGCCGCGGGTGGGTCGAAGTGGAGCAGTCCCATCGCAGCGAGGGCAAGCGGAAGACTGGCGAACGGATGCATCTCGGCGGTGTGTTGCCACCAGCCGACGTACTCGACGACCGGGGCGCTCGGGTTGATCCGTTTGATCGCGTGGTAGAGCCGGCCCGACTCGCGGGCCTGGTCGACGACGACGCGGTCGTCCCTGCTCCACCAGATCTCGAGCGGGACGTTCGACCACGCGATCTGGCGGGCGAAGTAGATCGGGCTCCGGTCGGCGTAGAGATCCCCGTGAGTGCGGGGAACACCCCCGAACTCCAGGCGGGCGAACTTCTGGATCGTCAACCCCCACTTGAGCTCGGGGAACGCCGAGTAGCGCGCCGCCATGTTCGTCGGGGCGTCAAACGAGATCGCGCCCGCGAGCAGGTGCGGATGCTCGGCGACGAGCAGCAATGTCTCCTGCCCGCCCATGCTTCCGCCGACGGCATACACGGCGTGTGGAGCAATCCGGAGCCACGGCAGCGCGTGCCGGACGATTGCCGGCATGCGGGCGAGGTCGCTGATCTGGCCCGGGCTGCCCCAAGAGTAGAGCGCGAGCCTGGCGCCCTGCCCCTCGGGGTTGACGACGGCGAAGCGGCCGAGAGCCGGCAGGTTCCCCCAGAACTTCGCGTTCGCCGCGGGCGTGGCGCCGCGTCCGTGAGGCGAGATCACGAGCGGAATGGCGGGATCGCGCTTCGGGCCGTACCAGCGTGGCAGAACGACGAGCGCCTCTCGTGGCAGCCCGTCGTGGGCGCGGTACGTGATCCGCCAGGTGCGGACGAGATCGGCTCTGCCCTTGAGGGCTCCCCAGTTTCGGTGCCGCCAGCTCGCATACAACGAGGACGGAGCCGAGGCGCGAGCGGCGATGTGGACGGCTTCCGGGTGCGGCGGCCGCGCGGCGGGCGCGTGAATCATGTTCGTCTTCCTCTCTTCTTCCGACACGCGCCTGCGCCGGCGTGCAAGCAAATGGTAGAGACGACGAGCGGGAGCCCGCCGGGTCAACGTGACTAGCGGTCGGCGACCTGGAGGAGGCCGAGGCACATCTCGTCGGTCGTTCCCTCGCCCCAGAGGACGTAGCGCGGCTTCAGCCGCTTGCCGTTCACGACGGGTTGGCGTTTCGCCGAATTGTCGAACTTGCAGGTGACCCGGATCGTCTCCCCCACGCTCGCGTCGATCGGCTGCGCGAGGTAGTACGCGTCCTGCCAGTGGAAGTCCCACGCTGGGATGTGTAGGAGCGTTCGCGCCGCCGGCGTGCCCGGGTCGAGGTCGACCCGGATGTCGTAACCGCGCAGGTGCATGTGGCCGGCGACGCCGTAGATGCGGATCGGCCGGTTGACGCGGCGGTCGCAGGTCGTCGTCAGCGACGACACGCTCGCCGGCGAGCTCGGATAGTCCGCGAGTGACTTGTGACAGAGGTAGAGGAGGCCGAACGGGATCAGCGAGGCGTTGGTGCCGTACTTCCTCGCCTCCTCGCGAACGGCGGTATCGCGCGAGCAGAGCTGCGAGTGGACGCTGCGTGGGCACGGAAGCTCCACGGGCGCCGGGATCAGGATGGTGTCGAGCGGCGTCACTGTGGAGCCCGTCGCCGGAACGACCTTGAGGACGGCCCGCGAGCGGTCGCGCTTCGCCGGATGGATGAGGTTGTAGTGCACCTGCATCACGACTGCGGCGCCCGCATGGAGAAGCACTCCGGTGCCCGCGGGCGTGTCGTTCGTTGTATGGCCGGGAACCCAGGCGCTGATCCACTGCGGTGCGCCGAGCCGGTCGCCGGCGGCGTTGTCCGCGGTCGGGTGCGTCTCGGAGAGGCCGGGGCCGCCGAAGCACGTCCAGCCGTTTCGTCCCGACTGGTCGTTCAGGCGCCGTGCCTCGGCCGCGTTCTGGCCGGATGCCTCGAAGAGGATCACGTGGTGGACGATTCCCGGCTGCTGCGGCTGGACGACGGCGCTCGTCACGAACATGTCCTGCGCCAGGTGCGGCTCGAGCAGGAAGCAGTGGTAGTCGTCCATCCCGCCGACGGCCGCCTTCGGGAGATACGCCTGCGCCGGTGTGAGCGTGACCGTGGTTCCCGGTGCGTTGCCGTTCTGGCCGATCGGTGCGATCGAGCCGCCCGCGCCGGTGCGCGCGCCGCCGCGCACCCAGCGCGCGATCAGGCTCTTCTCGGCGGCTGTCAGGATCCGACGGGACTGGCCCGCGTACGGCGGCGAGTCGTGACCGGGCATCCAGGGCGGCATCTTTCCGGCCCGCGTCATCGCCAGGATCGCGCTCGCATGCGCGGCGGCGGAGCGGGCCCTCGTGAGGGAGAACGGGGCGATCCCGCCGGGCGCGTGGCAGCCGGCGCATTTCTCGGCGAAGACCGGCGCGACGTCTGCCCAGGTCGGCGGGGCAGCGGCTGCAGTCAGGGAGCTTCCGCGGTTGTCGCGCGAGCCGGACGCCATCGCCGTCACGAACGCGACGAGCGCGACGGCGGCGAGCGCGAGAGCGAGGCGGCGCTTCACGAGGGACAACCGTACCGCGGATATCGTTGTCGGGCGATGGCGGGCCCAGGGATCCTCGACACCATCGGCGACACGCCCGTGGTGCAGCTTCGCCACATCGTTCCTGCGAGCGGCGCGGAGATCTGGGTCAAGCTCGAGTACCGAAACCCGACGGGCTCGATGAAGGACCGAATGGCGTTGTCGATGATCGAGGGCGCGGAGCGGGACGGCCTGATCGAGCCGGGCACGACGGTCGTCGAGTACACCGGCGGCAGCACCGGTCCTGCGCTTGCGCTCGTCTGTCGCGCGAAGGGCTACCGCGCGCGCATCGTGATCTCGGAGTGCTTCACCGAGGAGCGCATGCAGTTGATGCGCGCTCTCGGTGCGGAGCTGGACCTGATCCCCGCGGTCGAGGAGCGCGGCCGCGTGACCGCGCAGGACATCCGCAACATGATCGAGCGTGCGGCAGAGTTGTCCCGCGAGCCGGGAACGTATGCCACCGACCAGTTCAGCAACCCGTACGTCGTGCCGGGACACCGGGACCTGCTCGGCCGCGAGATCTGGGAGCAGACCGGCGGCAGGGTGACCGCGTTCTGCCACGGCATCGGAACCGGGAGCTCACTCATGGGCGTCTCGGACGCGCTGAAGGGCCACAGCCGCGACGTGCGCATCGTCGGGCTGGAGCCGGCCGGCTCGGCCGCGATCAGCGGCGGTGCGGGCGGCTCGTTCGCCATGCAGGGCTGGAGCGGGATGGTGCCGCCGCTCTGGGACGTCGCCCGTGTCGACGACGTCTGGACGATCGAGGACGAGGAAGCGATCGAGATGACGGCCCGGCTCGCGCGCGAGGAGGGGATCTTCGCGGGTATCACTACTGGCGCCAACGTCGTCGGCTCGCTGCGGCTCGCCGAAGAGCTGCCGGCGGGCTCGCTCGTCGTGACGCTGGCCGTCGACAGCGGCTTCAAGTACTTGGGCGGCGCGCCGTTCGCGTGAGGTATCGCATCAGCTGACGGGCCACGATCTTCTCCAGGTGCTCCGTATGGGCCTCCGGATCATCGGTGACGAGCGGTGAGGCTCCGGTCTCGTCGAGCCGCAAGGGCGTTCCCCCGGTCAGCAACACGGCGTGTAGCTCCGGCCGGAAGATCTCGACCGCGACCGGCGCGCCCGCGAGGCTGGCGATGCCCGCCGCCGCCGTGTCCGCCTGCTGCGCGGCGATGCCTCCCTGCTTCAGCGGGTGATTCGTGCAATCGCCGGCCGCGAAGACGTTGTCGCTGTCCTTCACGCGGCAGAACGCATCGACGCTGATGAAGCCGGCACGATCGGTTGGAACGCCGTCGAGCGTCCTTGCCCGGATCACCGGCACGGCGACGGTGACGTCTGCCGCCAACGGCTGTCTCCGCGCGATTCGGACGATCCCCGGTTCGATCGACGTTATCTCTCTTCCGGTGACGAGCGTGATGTCGCGCTCCTCGAGGAGCCGCGTGACGGAGGTGCTCACGCCGGTGCCGAAGTCGTCGAGCGGCGCCCGCTCGGGAGTGACGATGCTGAGCGAAACGTCGGTGAGCCCCTGGTCGCGGACGTGCGCGCTGGTGAGCAGCGCGAGCTCGTACAGCGGCAGCGGCCAGGTGAGGCCGGCCGGGACGATGAAGACGACGCTCTTCGCCTCGCCCGTGCCGAGCTCGGCGAGGATCGACCGGTACGCGTGCCCTTCGCCCCAGTCCCAGGGCGTGAGGGTTCCGCCGGCGACAACCGCCTCCGCCTGCGCGCCGATCGCGATCAGCAGCGCGTCGTAGTCCAGCCTTTGCCCGTCGGACAGGACGAGTTGCCGGTCGTCCGCCTCGACGGCGACCGCGTCCGCAGCGACGAGGCCGGCTTCCAGATCCGCCGCGACGCCGGCGAGCTCGATCCGGTAGGTGGGTTGTTCCCGGAACGGTCGCAGAACCGCAAGCGGCCGGTAGACGAAGTCGGTCGCGGCGGCGGCGATCGTCAGCGCAACCCGCTCGGGCGCAAGCTCGCGCAGGGCGAGCGCCGCCTCGATCGCCGCGACACCGCCTCCGGCGATGACGACTCGAAATGCCGGCTTCACTGTCGAAGACCGTAGTGCACTCGACGCGTCGGCGACAAATGGCCCGGCCTCACATAATCCGAACCATGCGATCGCGGTTCGAACCGATGGTGGGACTCACGGTGCAGTTGCGATGACCGAGCATGCGGTGGTGATCGCCGGGGGCGGTCCGACCGGGCTGATGTTGGCGGGTGAGTTGGCGTTGGCGGGAGTCGACGTTGCGATTGTCGAGCGGCGCGCCGGCCAGGACCTTCCCGGCTCGCGCTCGGGCGGTCTGCACTCACGCACGATCGAGGTTCTTGATCAGCGTGGGATCGCCGATCGGTTCCTGGCGGAGGGCCAGATGGCGCAGGTCGCGGCGTTCGCCGGGACCCAATTGGACATCAGCGACTTCCCGACCCGTCACAACTACGGGCTCGGGCTGTGGCAGAACGACATCGAGCGCATATTGGCCGGCTGGGTCGGTGAGCTGGCGGTGACGATCTATCGCCGGCGTGAGGTCACCGGTATCGCGCAGGACGACACCGGCGTCGACGTCGAGCTGTCTCATGGCCGGTCGCTTCGGGCCGAGTATGTCGTCGGGTGCGACGGAGGACGCAGCCTCATCCGTAAGGCGGCCGGCATCGAGTTCCCCGGCTGGGATCCGACAATCAGCAATCTGATCGCCGAGGTCGAGCTGGCCGAGGAGCCGGAATGGGGCATCCGCCGCGACGCCCTTGGCCTCCATTCCTTCGGCCGGTTGGAGTACGAGATCCGCGAGGGCGAGGTGGTCTACATGGACACAGGCCCCGTCCGGGTCATGGTGACCGAAGAGCGTGTCGGGCCCGCGACCGAACCCACCCTGCGCGATCTCAGCGAGGCACTCATCGCGGTCTACGGAACCGACTACGGGGTGCACAGTCCCACCTGGATCTCCAGGTTCACCGATATGACTCGGCAGGCGGCGGCCTACCGCGACAGACGGGTGCTGCTGGCCGGCGACGCCGCACACGTGCATCCCCCGGACGGCGGGCAGGGCCTCCAGACCGGCGTGCAGGATGCGGTGAATCTGGGATGGAAGCTGGCCCAGGTGGTCAAGGGGACGTCGCCGGAAAGCCTTCTGGATACCTACCATGCCGAGCGCCACCCGGTCGCTGCCCGCGTGCTGCGCACCACGATGGCGCAGGTCGCCCTTCGCCGCCCGGACGCTCGCACGGAGGCACTGCGCGACACCATGTCCGAGCTCCTCGGCATGGACGAGCCTCGCAGACGATTCGCAGCGATGATGTCCGGCCTCGACATTCATTACGACCTCGGCGAGGGACACCCGCTGCTCGGACGCCGCATCCCCGACCTCGACCTGTTCACCGCCGACGGCCCGCTCCGCGTCTTCACCCTGCTGCACGACGCCCGGCCGGTGCTGCTCAACCTCGGTGAGCCCGGCGGCATCGACATCACCCCATGGGCAGATCGGGTCCAGCTGATCGACGCGACGTACGACGGTAGCTGGGAGCTTCCGGCACTCGGCGAGGTCACCGCCCCCACCGCCGTGCTGATTCGGCCCGACGGATATGTGGCCTGGGTCGGAGACCTCGCCCAGTCGGGCCTCGCTGACGCGCTCACGACCTGGTTCGGACCGCCTACTGCGGCGTAGCTCCTTCTGTTGGGAGCTCTAAGGCGCACCGCCGAGGCGTCCCTTAGGATGCCGGCTCTGAGCGAAGGCGGCTTTGCCGACTTGGCGTATTGACAGCCGTTCTCGGTTATGCCCCCGGCGGAATCGAACCAGCGCACGCGTTTTAGGAAGCTGCTCGATTGATGCCCCTCGACGGACTCCCACTCGCCATCGAACTGGCCGCTACGGAGAACTACGCACCGTCGGCTGCGTCTGGCAGACGCTTCAGAACGCGCCGCGTTGCCTGGCGCTGGCGCCGTGTGCGACCACGTCACCGAAGAACGCGAACACGACGAAGATCCACTCCCAGCCGGTGACGCCGTGTCCGCCGGTGTTCCAGAGGATCACGTAGAGAAGGGTTGTCAACGGCAGGAAGACGATCCCCAGGATCGGCCAGATGACCGGCCCGAACGCGCGGTCGACCCAAGGCGTGAAGATCCACATCAGCGCCACCGCGAGGCGGGGCGAGAAGAGCGCGATCAACGCGAAGATGCAGCCCACGAGAAACTCTTCGACGCGCTGGAAGCCTCACCTGCCTCGTGCCGGCACGGCGCTGTGGCCTCGCGCTCATGTGCCGTCGGCCAGGCAGAGCGACGATCATCGTTCGGTGACTGGAGGTTCCCGGCGCTGGCTCGGTCTCGTCGCGCTGACGATCGGGGTGGCGATGACCATCGTCGACGCCACGATCGTGAACGTCCAACGGCTCCGATGCGCGTCTCGGCGCAACGTTCGCCCCGTGGGAGCAGTTCGGCGAGTGGAAATGGCTCTGGTTTCTCGACCGCGGCAGGCGCGGCTCGCCGCGCGAGAACACCGTGCTCTTCCTCGACGCCCGGGCCGAGATCCGTGCCGCCTGATCGAGGACCACTCCGCCGATGTGATGATCGCGATCGGCTCGAACTTCTTCTACGCTACGTACCGGCAGATCGACCGCTCGCGCGGGCATCGGAGGCGGAGTTGGCCATTCTTCGCCCAGATTGGTCGCGAGGAGCGAGCGACGTCGAGTCGGCAGAGCTGACCACCGGTACGTCTTCACGCTGATCCATAAGCCGCCGGCCGAGCCACGAACTGCCCGCCAGATTTCGCTGAAGAGGTCACACGTGCGACCAATACGCAGAACAGGGTCGGCCCGCGCGAGTTCGTTGCCCTTGATAGCGAGCAAGAGCGGCTCGCAACAGAACTTGCGCTCGACGGCAAACGCTATGCGATAAAGAGTGGAGAGGCTGTACCGGCCCCGGATTCCGGGACGACCGTAGTAGAGGCAACGATTGCTCTAGCGTGCGCTCAGTCTGACTCGGACGTCGCAGTACAGGCAAAGCGCGAGATCGGACGCCTTTGGAGCGGAGCGGAGTCCGCAACGAAGAACACGCAGTACCACATGTTGTTCGGTCCTCATCTATCAGGCGATCAACTCTGGAAGACGGTTCAAGTGTTGCGAGAAGTCGAAACTGCTCTCGAGGCGGAGCGCGCCAAGCGCGATGGTCGTGAGCGTTTTATCGGCGTTCATGGCAACCGTCTAATCGAGCACCTCGTTTACCAAGCACTTCCTCCGGGCGCGCTAAGGCAACCCACGACGGACATGACCGTCCTACTTGCCGACATACCAAATCTCGTCGGAGAGAAGTACAGACGGGTCGTCGAGATCGTCGAGGCTGACTATCCGACGAATTATCTCGCCAGCTTGTTCAAGAACGCGTCCCGCTGTCGGGACATCGCTCACAAGGTCTAGGCTCTGGCGACGTGTTGCAATGCGAGGAATGCGGCGAGGTGGTTGACCACGCCGCCGAGAAGTGGCAGCGCCATCTCGCGTACAACCCTCGCGAGGACGAGGCGCCGTATGCCGTCTTCCACTGTCCGAGTCTCCGCTGCCCGCGAGTTCGGCGATGCGGCGAGCGAAATACGCTCGGTCGATGAGCGACTTGTTAGACGAGGCTCGACGCATGCCGGATGCGTCAGTTCGTTTGGCGCGAGAGGTGTCGGAGGTTCGGACGCCGGAACACCTGATCCCGCGGCGTACGCGGGTGCGAACTGACTATCGCGCTGCTCTAAGCGAAGTTCACGCCGCAATCGACAGGAGGTTCGGGACGACTGGCGCGAGCCAGGACTTCGTGAACGCTTTCTATGCGGCGTCGGAGATGGCCTTAATGGAGCGCGTCGGTCGCGAGAACCTCTCACCCGAAGACCGTCGCGCGCTCCGCCATCTCTGGGAAGATTTGCTCTCGGCGACGTAGCGGCTACAGGAGTTGGCTGGCGCCGCCGGGAGGGCAGGCTATCCTCAGCGTCGTGCCGCAGGTGGTCGAGTTCAACATCGAGGGAGAGGCGATCTCCGTCTCGGCGCGAGACGCCGCTCGTTTGGCTGAGCGACTTCGGGAGGCGGGATCACCGGAATGCGCGAGCGCGGCCGAGAAGATCGAGCGAGCGACAAGGCTTCACGAGGACACGAGGCTTGAACTCTGGATTGGCGAGGATGCGTGCGTGCTGAAAGCACTCGCGGAGTTGCGCGCGACCGGCGACTTCTTGAGGCCGCTCGCGCGGCTCGAACGAGCAATTCGCAGCAAGATCGACCGCGAGCCGTAGCGAGGATCGGAGGGCGGGCCGCGATAGAGATCGACCCGCCCTCCCCGCAACGGCGCGAGTTGCTAAGCGGTGGCCAAAGCGGACTGCTTCGCCCGTAGCACCACAAGTAGCTCCTCTGTCGCGGCTCGCGACTCATTCAGGAGGCCGCGAAGTTGCTCCTTCTGCTCTGGCGTGAACGGTCTTGCCTCGACAATCGCGCTCGGTCGGAATGGCCGAGCTGCCGTTCGACATCACCGGTCGAGATCGAGCTCGTCGGGCGGATCCGGTAACCCGGAACGAGCAGCTTCGGCCCGAGCAGCTTCGGCAGCCGCCCCGCCCGTCAGGGGACATGCCCGGACGCTGGCTCAGGCGAGCCCGCTCCGGCTCACCTCCTCGGACGGCGCGACATGAGTACCGCTAGGCCTTCACGACCTCGTTCAGTTCGTCGAAGCTAATCGACGGCATCGCGGCACCCTCCGGGAACGCCGGCTTCACCGACGTCTCGAACCAGGCCTCGAAGTCGCCTTGTGTCTCCCACATCTCAGTCACCCGCCAGCCGCCAGGGCTCGGGCCATTCCCGTGCACGATGAAGCCCTTCGCGCTCGTGATGGAATCAAGCACCGGCCGCATGCCGTCGATCATCTCCTTCGACCCGTCTGGAATCTGCGCGGTCATCAAGACTGCCATCTCTTCTCCTTCGATCGACCGTGGGTGCCCGATCATGTCATTCCCGGCACCCTGTGATCACAGCGAGCCGGGGTCGCGGGCCTCGCGCTGCACTACATCAGCACGAGGTAGGTGACTCCTCGTGCTCGGAGGAATTCGCGAACGCTGGCCCAGGCGACACCCAAGGTTATGAAACTGACGTAAGTCTGGGTGGAAAGAGCACTGGGCGGAACTAGAACTCGGACTGACCGCGCCTCAGGCCGCCTCGGCCATAGCCGACCCGGAGGCAAGGGCAGCCTCGTCGAAGCCTTTGACGATCAGCCATACCGCCAGAACCATTTCCTGCAGAGCCAACGGGGCGAACAAGATATTGGCCAGGCTGGAGTTGGGATCCCCCGTCCATAGGAGTGACAAGCTCGCGATGAGAAACAGCGGAGCCGCGACGAGGCCCCACAGCGCCAGCCACCGAGGGACGAGCCTTGACTGGAACAGCAGGTAGTACAACATCACGGCGCCGATCGCGAAAACCGACTGCGCCAGCGCCAAGGCCAGATCGGACGTCGACTGCAGGACCGCGCCATTGGTCTGGAAGTGCGAAGCGTCGGGCGCTCCCGCTGCTGCGAACTCTCGACTCAGCGGGAGGAACGCCCAGGTTGCGAGCACAGCCACGAGGTACATGCCGCCCTCGGTGATCCTGGTGCCCACGTACCACAGAGCCAGCCCTTTCTTGACGCTCGTATCGGCTACCCGCTTCAAGATCGGGTAGAACATGAACGCCACACCGGCGGCGGCGACTGCCCCCACCAGGTTCAGCAGCGCCCACGCGATCAACTGGCTCTTGTGCGTCGCGGCATTGGCGAGGATCCCCTCACCGCCGTCCAGAGCACTCCAGGCCAATATGCTCGATACCGGGAACACGGTCGCCATGATCCACAGCACGCCAACCCAGACCGCAGATTTCCGTGCCGTCGTCTTGTCAGCGAACATCGGCGAAGGCGATATGAATCCCTCGTCGGTGGCAAACGGCCCGGCCGGAGTCTCATAGACCCGACCCGAACGACGACCCACATGAGTGATGGCGCTGGCGTACGCCCCGGGTGTGCCTGCCGTCTCCATCTGCAACCTCCCTTGTCGACATCTCGCCCAAAACACGCGCGAGTTCACGCACTGTGAGAGAGCGTCGATCCGATGTTCCTACCCGTGCTTACCGGGCGCATCGGGGTGCATTCGTAAACGCGCTGCCTGGAACTACGCAAAGCCGCCCGCGCACGCAACGTCACCGGAGTCTCAGGCGTCATTCCGGAACGCTGGCCTAGAGACCGCCTAGTCCCTGAGCAGCTCACGCAGGGCGGAACCGGGCGCGACCCTGCCGAGACCCTGCAGACCCTGCCTCGACCCTGCGAATAGGGTCGAAAGAGGAGCGAAGAGGTAAAGAGAGGTGCGATTCGGTTCGGAGGGCAATTCGGCCGATTTGCTGGCCTTTAGGCTGAAATCGGCTCCGTTGCTGAGGATGCCCCCGGCCGGAATCGAACCAGCGCACGCGGTTTAGGAAACCGCTGCTCTATCCACTGAGCTACGGGGGCCCGAGCGGAGGTTAGCGCTGCGGAGTCACCGCGACCTCGGCGGCAGCGACCGACCTATGCGGCTCGAGGGAGCGTCTCGGGCCGGTGGCTCTCGATCCACATGTACGAGAGCTCCTGCTGGCGGTGAACGATCTCTAGGCGATTGCGCTCGAGCACTTCCTGGCTCGCGCCACGGTCGCGCAGCGCTTGGCGCTCTGCGATGAGCTCGCGAATCGTCACCGTGAGCTGCTCGATCGTCATGTCACCATCATCGCTCCCGGAGGGCAGGCTCGGCCATGGGGATACCCGGCATCCAAAGAGTGGTGTCGCCCGTACCACCTAGCCCGCTCGACAGCACGTAGCGTGGAGTCATGGTCGCCAACACGCGGTCCGTCGACGACCCGGCCTGCCCCCGCGACTCGCAGCTCGTCACGCTCGGGGACGGGTCGCGCGTGGTCATCCGGACGCTCTGCTCCGGCGAGGCACCCGTCGTCCGGGAGATCTTCGAGCGCATGAGCGAGCAGTCGCGCCGACAGCGGTTCGTCGGCCCGAAGCCGCGACTATCGGAGAAGGACCTGGGCTTGCTTGCCTCCGTCGATCACGAGAACCACGTGGGGGTGGTCGCCTTCGACGCTCACACCGGCCAGGCCGTGGGTGAGGCACATCTCGTCCGGGATTCCAACGATAGCGCCGTCGGAGACGTTGCGTTCGGCGTGGTCGACGCCTGGCAAGATCGCCGGCTCGGGACGTGCCTGGCCGAGCGCCTCGCGCGGCGCGCGGCCGAGCTCGGCATCTCCCGGGTGCGCGCGACGCTGTTCTCGGAGAACATCCGCTCGAATGCGCTGCTGCGCCGGCTCGGCTCGGTCGTCGACACACGCCTCGAGGGTGCGGCCCTCGAGCTCCTGATCGCCCTGGGCTAGCGGATTTTCGGCTTCCCGGAGGGCGCGGCGCAAGTTTCCGCCCTGGGCGGCGACTCCTTGCCGTAGGACGCTTTTTCCGACAGAAGGGATGCCCAGTGCCCAGATTCGCACGCTACAGCCGCCGGTCGGTCGCCGTTGCGGCCGTAGGCCTAGCGTTCGCTGCAGCCGCGGGCGTCGGGCTTGCGCAGATCACCGCCAACTCGTCGTCGAGTCTGGCGGTCGACACGACGACCACCAGCGCGACCACGACAGGCCAGAGCACCACGACCATCTCGACTTCGACCTCGACGACCGGGACGACGACGACGGGCCAAACGACCACCGGTCAGACGACGACCGGTCAGACGACCACGGGTCAGACCACGACCGGTCAGACGACCACCGGTCAAACGACGACCGGTCAGACGACCACGGGTCAGACCACGACCGGTGAGACTTCCACGACCGGCCAGGGTCAGGAGAAGGTCGACGTCTGTCACCACACGGGTTCGATGAGCAACCCGGAGCACACGATCAACATCGCTGCTCCGGCGGTTCCGGCGCATCTCGCGCACGGCGACACGCTGGGGGCATGCACAGTCACGACGACAACCGGGACGACCTCCACGACCGGCACGACGACGACCAGCACGACGACGACCGGCCAGACGACGACCCAGGCCTCGGCGAGCACGCGGCAGCCGAAGCCGAAGAAGGTCAAGCCGTCGAAGACTCCGCAGACGGCCGGCACCACGAGCGGGTCGACTCACGGCCGCTCGGGCCAGCACAGCACCACGCACAGCTCGAGCCACGGCAAGTCGGGGCAGCACAGCCCGAAGAAGGGTGCGACCACGGGCCACGGCAACTCGGGCAGCCACGGGAACTCCGGCAGCCACGGCAACGGCAAGTAGATCCGGGTCGCTTCCACCTCACGAGGGCCCCGCACTGCGGGGCTCTCGTCGTTTGGGAAGTGATTAGGCTCCAGCCGTGATCCGCGAGCTGCTCGAGGGCCGCGCCGGCGAGGACTACGAGCTCTACGCGCGCACGATCAACCCGCAGTTCATGCGCGTGTTGCGGACGATCGGGTTCGACCGCGTGTGGGCACGCGCCGATGGGCAGTACCTCTTCGACGCAGACGGTAACCGGTTCCTCGACCTCCTCGGCGGTTTCGGGATGTTCAACGTCGGCCGGAACAACGCGCGCGTTCACGCGGCGCTGGTGGAAACGCTCGAGCTCGGGACGCCCGGCTCGGTGCAGCTCGGCGTCTCTCTGCTTCCGGGCCTGCTCGCCGAGGAGCTCCTCAGGCGCACGCCCGACCGGCTCGCGCGCGTGCTGTTCACGAGCTCGGGCACCGAGGCGGTGGAGGCGGCGCTCAAGCTGGGTCGCGCGGCAACGAGGCGCTCGCGCGTCGTCTCGACAAGGCACGGTTTCCACGGGCTGACACTCGGCTCGCTGTCAGCCAACGGCGATCCGCACTTCACCGATCGCTTCGGCCCGCTTCTGCCGGGATTCAGCCAGGTGGCCTTCGGCGACCTCGACGAGCTCGAGGCGGCCCTGCGCACCGAAGAGGTCGCGCTCTTCCTCGTCGAGCCGGTTCAGGGAAAGGGGGTCAACCTGCCTCCGGACGGTTACCTCGAGGGAGCGCAAGAGCTCTGCCGCCGCTACGGGACGCTCTTCGCCGTCGACGAGGTCCAGACGGGCTTCGGTCGAACCGGACGGCTGTTCGCGTTCGAGCACTGGGGGCTCGAGCCAGACCTCGTCCCGGTCGCCAAGTCGCTGTCAGGCGGGTACGTCCCCGTCGGCGCGCTGTTGATGTCTGAGCGTGTCTACGAAGGGGTGTTCGACTCGCTCGAGCACTCGGTCAGCCACGGCTCGACCTTCGCCCCGAATGATCTCGCCATGGCCGCGGGCCTGGCGACGCTCCGCGAGCTGGATGACGAGCGGCTGGTGGAGCGGTCGGCGAAGCTCGGCGAGCTGCTGCTCGAGCGGACGCGTGCCCTCGCGGAGCGCCACGACGTCGTGCGCGAGGTCCGCGGCCTCGGGCTGTTGTGGGCGATGGAGTTCGCGGAGCCCAACGAAGGCAGCCGCGCGTGGCGCCTGATGGAGCGCATGCAGGCCGGCCTGTTCGCGCAGCTCGTCGCCGTCCCGCTCTTCACACGGCACCGCATCCTGTCGCAGGTTGCCGGCCACGACCTGCCCGTGCTTAAGGGCCTGCCGCCGCTCGTGCTCTCGGAGCAGGACGTGGAGGAGTTCGCCGCCGCGCTCGACGACGTGATCGCGAAGGCGACGCGCCCGGCGCGGGTCGCCGGGCTCGCGCTCCGGGCCGCGCGCGCCCGCTGAGTTCCGAAGAGCTCCGCTAGAGGTCCGAGATCTCGGCGTGGCGCTGGTGAATGCACTGGCGCGCCCAGATCTCGGCGAGCGTGACCAGGCGCTCGCAGAACATCTTTCGCTCGGCGCGATCGTCGGGCACGTTCTTCGGCGGAACCGAGACGCGCACCTGGTGGAGGACGAGCTCGACCTCGCCAGACAGGTCGTGCCGCTCCTCGCCGACGATCGAGACCTCACCGGCCTCCGGGATCAGCAGCTGGCCGAGCTCCTCCAGCTCGGCGCTCGTCGCATCCCGGCCTGCGAAGACCCCGAAGTTGATCTGGATGTCCAGTCCTGCGGGCTCTCGTTCAGAGACGAACGCGATCGTTTGCTCGATTGCCACGGAACCCGTATTACCGGTCCGGCCGAGAGCTAACCCTCCCGTGGCTCCCAGCGGAAGGTTCGCAGCGCGACGGCCATGCCGACGGCGCCCCAGGCGGCGAGAACGGCGATCGCGGTGGGCTGATCCCAGAGCCGCTGACCGTGGAGATAGATCGCGTTGATCGCGTCCAGGAGATGCTTGAGCGGGAGCACGGCGCCGATGGCGCGGAGAACGGCCGGGTAGTGACGGGTCGGCCCGAACGAACCAGCGAGGAACGCCATCGGCAGCACGATCAGGTTGACCACGGCGGACGATCCCTCGAGCGAACGGATGAATCCGGTGATCGCCAGCCCCAGCCCGGCAAATGCTGCCGCTCCGAGAGCGAGCGCCAGCACGAGCGAAAAGGGATGCGCGGGCCAGGGCGTCGACTTCAGCAGCCGTCCGAGCAGAAACAGCGCGACCGTCTGCAGCGTGAAGACGAGCATGATCGACGCGAGCACGGCGACGAGATACGTCGGCGACGGAAGAGGCGCCGCGCGGATCCGTTTCAGGATCCCCATCTCGCGCCTTGCCACGAGCAGAAGAGCCAGCCCGGCGAATGCCGTGTTCGCGGCCCCGTAGCCGAGCATGCCCGATAGCAGGGCCCACGACGCGGGCTTGCCGTAGATGCGGCCGTTGTAGACGGCGGTGAGCAACGTGAACAGCAACAGCGGGAACAGGAACACGAACACGGCCGCCTCGCGGCTGCGCCAGAAGACGAGTTGCTCCCAGCGCAGCTGGTGCCAGAAAAGCCTCACTTGTCGTCGCCTGCGGTGATGAGCAGGTAGACGTCCTCGAGCGTGGGCCGCCGGACGGTGAGCCCCTCGAGCTCACGGCCCTCGGCAACCGCCTTCGTCGTCAGCTCGTGCAGCAGGCGTGTCGGCTCGCTCGTGCGGATGATCCGTTCCGTTCCGTTCTCGCGAAAGCGGATCTCGGTCTCGTTGGTCTCGTCGGTCAACTCGGCGGGCGTTCCCTCGCGGATGATCAGGCCCTCGCGCAGGACGGCGACCCGGTCGGCGAGCTGCTCGGCCTCGTCCAGGTAGTGCGTCGTTAGGAGGATCGTCTTGCCGAGCGAGCGGAGCGAGCGGATCATGTCCCAGGCCGCGCGGCGTGCCGCCGGGTCGAAGCCGGTTGTCGGCTCGTCGAGGAAGATCAGCTCGGGATCTCCGACGAGCGCGACGCCTAGGTCGAGGCGGCGCTTCTGTCCGCCCGAGAGGGTCTTCACGCGTGCATGTCGCTTCTCGTCGAGACCAACGAGACTGATCACCTCGCCGACGTCGCGCGGGTGCTCGTAGTAGCCCGCGAACATGCGGTGCGTCTCGTCGACCGTGAGGTTCGCCCAGAGCTGGGAGTGCTGCAGCACCACCCCGATGCGCTCGCGGAGACCGCGCGGCGAGCCGGCCGGGTCGTGACCGAGCACCTCGACCTCGCCGCCGTCGCGTGCGCGGTAGCCCTCGAGGATCTCCACCGTGGTGGTTTTCCCGGCGCCGTTGGGCCCGAGGAGCCCGAAGACCTCGCCTTCGGCGAGCTCGAAGCTGATGCCGCGCAGGGCTTCGTGCGCGCCGTACGACTTGTGCAGGTCGCGGACCGAGATCGCGCTCACAGCTCGAGCACGTGCATGCCCGTGGGCGGAAAGGCGGGCTCGGCGCCAGCGTCGAGCTCCGCCACGATCTGGCTGCAGTCCGGCTGGTGGCCGACGACGACCACGGTCTCTCCGCGCCCGGCGACGGCGGCCAGGACGTCCTCGGCCGTCGCGCCCGGCGCGAGCGCCTCTTCGGTCTCGGGCTCGCCGAGACCGAGCTCCTCCGCTGTCTGGCGCGCACGCAGAAGCGGGCTGGAGAGGACCGCGTCGGGATCGAGCCCGTCGGCGAGGAGGCGCTCGCCGAGCCGGCGCGCCTGCTCCCGTCCCTCAGTCGTGAGCGCGCGGAGCTCGTCCGGGCTCCCCGGAACGGCCTCCGCATGGCGAATGAGCACGAGCCTCAACTGGCGCCGTAGGCTACCTGTGTGGGCCCGCTGCGCTATGTCGTCGCCGACGTCTTCACCGACACGCCGCTGACCGGCAACCAGCTCGCCGTCTTCACCGACGGCCGCGACGTCGACGGGGAGACGATGCAGGTCCTGGCGCGGGAGATGAACCTCTCCGAGACCGTCTTCGTCTTGCCGCCGGAGAGCGGGGGGCACGCAAGCATCCGGATCTTCACGCCCGTGAGCGAGCTGCCCTTCGCCGGCCACCCGGTTCTCGGGTCGGCGTTCGTGCTGGCCCAGCCGCTGCAGCTCGGCGAGATCCGGCTCGAGACCCAGTCGGGCATCGTTCCGGTCACGCTCGAGCGCGAGGGGGCCAGGATCACTTTCGGCTGGATGCAGCAGCCGATTCCCGAATGGGAGCCGTTCGCGGAGGCCGAAGAGTTGCAGGAGGCACTCGGTGTCCGCTCGCTCCTGCCGGTGGACTTCTACCGCCTCGGCCCGGGGCACGTCTATGTCGCGCTCGGCAGTGAGGACGAGGTCGCCGCGCTCAAGCCCGACTTCAACCTGCTGGAGCGCTTCGACGCCGGCATCAACTGCTTCGCAGGCGAGGGTGCGCGCTGGAAGACGCGCATGTTCGCGCCGGGCAGCGGCGTTGCCGAGGATCCGGCGACCGGGTCGGCGGCTGGGCCGCTCGCGATCCACCTCTGCCGGCACGGACGGATCGAGTTCGGCGACGAGATCGAGATCTCGCAGGGCGTGGAGCTCAAGCGCCCGTCGAAGCTCTACGCGCGTGCGGAGGGATCCGGTGAGCAGGTTGAGCGTGTCGAGGTTGGTGGTTGCGCCGTGATCGTGGCTCGCGGCGAGTTCCGCATCTAGTCGAACGCGACCGCCTGGATCTCCGGCAGCTCGGGGACGAGCGCGCGCCAGAAGATGCCGCCGTTCTCGGACAGGTAGAGCCGGTTGCGCGCGGCGAACAGCATCACGTCGGGGTTGTCGTCGTGGATCGTGACGGCGAAGCCGGGCGGCAGCCCGCCGCCCGACTCGTGCCAGGTGCTCCCGGCGTCACGGGAGATGGCGAGCGGCGGCCGGCGGTCGACGACCGCGACGATCGTCGCGCCGGCGGCCGCGGCCGCGACGACGCGCGGCAGGGCGACCTCGACGGCGGGCACGTCGAAGTCGTCTCCCGGCCCGAGCACCTCCTCGCCTTCGAGGTCGACGACATAGGTCCCGGTCGCTGTGCGGACGGAGGCTGTCACGGGACTCTCTTGCTCAGAACCGCACCGACGACTGCCGTCGCGCGCCGTGCCGCGGAGGACGGGCTCAGGCCTTTTGCCCTGCCCGCCAGGTACGCCGCGGAGAACGCATCGCCCGAGCCCGTCGGATCTGCCGCGATCGGCCACGCGCCGACATCCTCGGCTCGGCCGTCGTAGTAGACACATGAGCCCCGTGGCCCAAACGTGACGAGCACCTCGGGCACGCCGAGCCTGTCGATCGCCCCGATCACCTCGGCCTCCTCCTCCGCGAGCTTGAGGATCTGAACGTGCTCGAGCATCGCGGGATCGAAGTCTGCATCGAGCCGGAGCGGGCCGGTCTCGGGTGAGCGCACGAGGCCCTGGCCGTCGAGTGACAGATGGCGGCCGCGGGCGAGCGCGGCGAGCGTCTCAGCGGGAAAGTCCGAGCGAAGGAGCGGCGCCGCGTGCACCCATGCGCCGGCGGGGATGACCTCGGTGTCCTCGGGCGACCAGGTGTCGCCGGGCTGGTCGACGGTCATCACCCGGACCGAGTCCTCGTAGTAGAAGGCGAACTCGGTCGTCTGGGTTCCCTCGAGGACGACGACCGGGAGGCCGAGCGAGCTCAGGTGGCGGACGTACGCCTCGCGCTCGTCCGGGCCGCAGCGCGTGAAGATGGTGCCGAGCACATGCATCTCGCGCCACCCCTGCGCGGCATAGAAGGGCGCTCCGCCGATGCGCGGCGGCTGGCCGTCAACGAGGTCGCGGGCGAGGTTCCCGACGAGGGCCAGCGGCAGCACGCGCCGAGCCTAGCTTGACCGCCGCGCCCGTCAGCAGGAACGCGACGAGGAATCCGGGGAGCGACGCCCCGGTTTGGTACGCGGGGGTCGGGAGCCGATGGAGCCAGTCGGACCAGAAACCGAGATCGGCCGGTTGCGCGAGCCACTCGTAGACGATGAAGCCGGCGATCCACGCGACGATCGGCCCGGGGCGTACGGCGGGGCCGTCGAAGACGTCCTCGGGCTCGTAGTGAGCGCCCCGCGCGAGCCAGTCGGCGACGAGGACGCCGAGCAGAGGGACGAACACCGCGCCGAGCAGCAGCAGAAACCGCTGGTAGCTCCGCATGTCGATCGCGAGCGCTCCGGCGGTCGCCACGATGGACGCGCCCGCGATCAGGAGGCGGGGCGAAACGCGCGGAACGAGGTTCTGCGTCGAGACGGCGGTCGAGTAGACGTTGGCGAACGCCTCGTCGGTCTCGTCGACGGTCAGCGCAAGCAACGCGAGCGCAGCGGCGACGCTGCCTCCGGCGATCGCGGTCAGGATCAGCTCCGGATGGTTCGGGTCGACGCCTCGCGAGAGGACGAGGATCGACCCGAAGCCGAACTGGAACAGCGTCGGCAGGAGGTAGCCGACCCCGACTCCGAGGAAGGCGCTTCGCCGGTTGCGCGAGAATCGCGTGTAGTCGGCGACGAGTGGAGCCCACGAGACGGTGACCGCGACGACCGTGTCGACCGCGACCCAGAACGAGCCGTGGTGTCCGTGCTCCATCCAAATCCTCGTGAGGTTCGCGCCGTGGACGATCCACCAGGCGAGGTAGACGACCGACGCCAGCACTGCCCAGATGGCGAACTTCCGCACGAATCGGCGTACGAATCCCACGGGGCCGAGCAGCGCGAGCAGCGCCGCCACGCCGCCGAAGCCGAGCTTCCACAGCCAGACCGCCTGGAAGCCGAACAGCCTGTCGCACAGGAGCCCGGCGGCCGTGGCGATGACGATCAGCTCGAAGATCGCCCAGCCGAGGCACTGGAGGATGTTCAGCGCCGTCGCGACGTACGAGCCCCGGCGTCCGAGCGGCGCGCGTTGCAGAACCATGGTCGGCACGCCTGCGTCCGCGCCGATGAGCGCGGCCACCGCGAGCATCCCGTTCCCGATCACGGCGCCGACGAGCGTGGCGACGAGCGCGTCCCGGAGCGGCAGGTCGAAGTACGCGGGCAGGACGAGCACGAGGAGCGAAATGCCGAGGTTGGTCCAGAGCAGCGTGGTGTCGAAGAAGCCCAGCACGCGCAGGCGCTCGGGCACAGGCTCGATTCCCCAGTGCGGCGTCTCGTGCAAGGCGTTCGCTCCCTTCGCTGGCGTGACCCAGATCAGGTTCGACGGGTGTGATCTCAGCGCCGTGTCGTAGCGCACCCCGGCGTCGGTAGCCTACTGGGTCGGATGAAGGCCGGATCTTTCGCGATTGTCTTGGCGGTGCTCGTCGCGGCGTTCGCCACGGGCTGCGGCGGCAAGAGCGAGAAGGCGGTCACGAAGGCGCAGTACGACCAGAGGGTCGATCAGCTCGGGCGCGACCTCTATTCCGCCGCGAACAACCTCGGGCAGTCGACCAACAGGGAGATCTTCATAGAAGGGGTCGACACGCTCGAGAAGGTCGTGAGCGACGGGGCGGACGCGCTCGACGCGATGCGACCTCCCGGTACGGCCGCCCAGGCGGCCAACGACCGCCTGATTCGTGCCTATCGAGACCTCAAGAACGAGTTCGAGAAAGTGAAGACCGCCCGGCGCGTCAGCTACAAGCAGGCGGTCGCAGCGCTTGTCGCGCTGCAGAAGTCAGAGTCCGCGAAGGAGACGATCCGGGCGGCCGAGCAACTGCGCAAGCTCGGGTTCAAGGTTCCGGTCTTTGCGACGCTCGGCGGCTCTGCCTAAAGGCTCGTTGGGCGGGCGCCGGACGGGAGCGGCCCGCTAGATCGGAATGTCGGGCGCGATCCGCTCGGCCAGCGCCTCGGCGACGCCGCGGCTGATCTCGGGCGATCGCTTGAGGAGGGAGTTGAAATCGCGTTCCGTGATGACGAGAACGCGGACGTTGTCCATCGCCGTGACCGATGCGGTGCGTGGCATGTGGGTGACAAGGGCGATCTCGCCGAAGAAGTCGCCGGCGCTGAGCCGGTTGACGCTGTTGCCGCCCCTCGTGACGTCGGCCTCGCCGTCGAGCAGCACGAAGAACTCGCGGCCCCGGTCTCCTTCCGTCGCCATCACTTTTCCGGCTGGTAGGTCGAGCTCGTCGGCGAGGTGGGCCACGTCCTCGAGGCTCTTCTTCGACAGCTTCGAGAACAGGGGCACCTTCTCGATCAGCTTGACTTTGCTGTCCTTGCCGAGTCGCACATCCACGACTCTACGAGCCGCCCACACCCCTGGCAAGATCCAACCGGGGTCAGACCCTGTCCATTCGAACCACCTTGGCCCTTTCGCACAGGATCAACGGCTCGGGACCTTCTACGAGCCGGGCGAATTCCGCTCGGGCGACATGCCGTTGCGATCCGAAGAGACCGAGGACACCGTCGACGTCAAGCAGCCGTAGCGCCGGCTCGAGACCGATCGTCGCGCGGAAACTACCCCATCGCCAATCGGCGGCTCGGGCACAGAGCCCGGCCTCGACCGGATTGCGTGCGACATATCTCAATGCGGCGAGAAGATGCTGCTCGTTGTCGGTGAGAACGGAGAAGAACCGACTTCCGAAGAGATGTCCACGTCGGACATGGCGTCCATTGAATCGTTGGGCATAAGTGCCGTTGAGACGCTGCATCCCGAGTGAGAGATTCGGTTTTGGCGTCTCGACGATCAGGTGATAGTGGCTTCCCATCAGGCAGTAGCTCTTGCACAACCAGCCGTACTCGCCCACGACGTCGTTGAGCACTCCGAGAAAGCTCCAGCGATCTTCGATCGTGCCGAAGGCGTGGCGCTCGTCGACGGAGCGTGTCGCGATGTGAAAGATCCCGCCGGGCTCCTCGATCCGGTGCGGTCTGGTCATCCCAGCGAGCGTACGAGCGATGGCTCGCTGCTCTGGCCGCGCGCATGAATCGGCACACTCTTGGCGCCTTCGCGCCGTCTCGTTTCGGCAGGGCCGAAGCGGCCGAGGTCTGACCCCGATCCTTAGCCCCTGTCCGGAAGGGCCACGCCGGCCGCGCCTCAGACCGGCCCCGAACCGCGCCGGACCTAACCGAGCAGGCGGCGGAGGACGAACGGGAGGATCCCGCCGTGGCGAAGGTACTCGCGCTCCCGCGGAGTGTCGAGACGCAGCCGGGCCCGAAAAGCCCTCCCGTCGGCGCGCACCACCACCTCCCGCGCCTCCCCGTTCTCGAGGCCCTCGACGGCAAACTCCTCGCGCCCAGTCAGCCCCAGCGACTCCGCATTCTCGCCGTCGAGGTACTGCAGCGGGAGGATCCCCATCATCAACAGGTTCGAACGATGGATCCGCTCGTACGACTCTGCGATCGCGGCCCGGACACCGAGGAGATTCGGGCCTTTCGCCGCCCAGTCCCGGGACGACCCCGACCCGTACTCCTTGCCCGCGAGCACGATCAACGGCGTTCCCTCCGCCAGGTAGCGCGCCGACGCGTCGTAGATCGTCATCTCCTCGCCGCTCGGCACGTGCATCGTCCACGTCCCCTCCGAGCCGGGCACGAGCAGATTGCGCAGCCGTACGTTCGCGAACGTGCCGCGCACCATTACCTCGTGATTGCCGCGCCGAGAGCCGTAGGAGTTGAAGTCCTTCCGCTCGACTGCGTGCTCGACGAGGTACTTCCCGGCCGGAGAGTCGGGCTTGATCGCGCCCGCCGGCGAGATGTGATCGGTCGTGACCGAGTCGCCGACCCGAACCAAGCACCTCGCCCCCCCGAAGTCCTCCACGTCTCCGGGCACGCGCGGCATTCCGTCGAAATACGGCGGCAGCCGCACGTAGGTCGACCCCGCCTCCCACTGAAACAGATCGCCTTCCGGCACGGGCAGCTCGCGCCATGCCGGATCGCCGGTGAAGACGTCCGCGTAAGTCTTCGAGAACATCTCGCCGCGCACCGCCGTCGAGATCGTCGCCTGGATCTCCTCGGCGCTCGGCCAGAGATCGCGGAGATAGACGTCGTTGCCGTCGCCGTCTTCGCCGAGCGGCTCGTTGACGAGGTCGACGTCCATCCGACCCGCCAGCGCATATGCGACGACGAGGGGGGGCGAAGCAAGGTAGTTCGCCTTCACCTCCGGATGGATCCGCGCCTCGAAGTTCCGGTTCCCCGACAGGACGGAACAGACGACCAGATCGCCCTCGGAGATCGCCTCCGAGATTGGCTCCGGCAACGGCCCTGAGTTCCCGATGCAGGTCGTGCACCCGTACCCGACCGTCTGGAAGCCCAGCTCGTCGAGGTACTGCGCCAGGCCGGCGCGCTCGTAGTACTCCGTCACGACTTTAGAGCCCGGAGCGAGGCTCGACTTCACCCATGGCTTCCGGCGCATGCCGCGTTCGACCGCGTTCTTCGCGAGGAGGCCGGCCCCGATCATCACCTGCGGGTTCGACGTGTTCGTGCACGACGTGATCGCCGCGATCACCACCGACCCGTGTTCGAGGTCGAAGTCCTGGCCGTCTATCGCGACGGCAACGGGACTGTGAGGCGTCACCGCGCCGCCCGCCGCCGGAATGCTCTCGCCCGGGCCCGGCCGCCCACTACCCGGCTCGACGCTGGCGGGCGGATCGCTCGCGGGGAACGACTCCGCCACCGCGGCGTCCTGGCCGTTTCCGTAGTCGACGCCGAACGTCTCGAGGGACGCGACGAACGCCTGCTTCGCCTCTCGCAACGGCACCCGGTCCTGCGGTCGCCGCGGCCCGGCGAGCGACGGCTCGACGTCCGCGAGATCCAGCTCGACCACCTGCGAGTACTCCGGCTCGTGCGCGGGGTCGTGCCACAGCGCGTTCTCCCGGCAATACGCCTCCACGAGCGCAACGTGCCCCTCCTCACGTCCGGTCAGACGCAGGTACTTGAGCGTCTCGTCGTCGACGGGGAAAAAGCCGCACGTCGCGCCGTACTCGGGCGACATGTTCCCGATCGTGGCGCGGTCGGCGAGTGCGAGCCCAGCGAGCCCGCGGCCGAAGTACTCGACGAACTTGCCGACGACGCCGGTCCCGCGCAGGATCTGGGTGACCGTCAGGACGAGGTCGGTCGCCGTCGCTCCTTCGGGGAGCGCGCCCTCGAGCTTGAACCCCACGACCTGAGGGATGAGCATGGAGATCGCCTCGCCGAGCATCGCCGCCTCGGCTTCGATGCCGCCCACGCCCCAGCCGAGCACCCCGAGCCCGTTGACCATCGTCGTGTGCGAGTCGGTGCCGACGAGTGTGTCGGGGAACGCCTGCCCGTCGCGCACTTCGACCACGCGGGCCAGGAACTCGAGGTTCACCTGGTGGACGATCCCCGTGTTCGGGGGGACGACCTTGAAGTTGTCGAACGCCTCCTGGCCCCACCGCAGGAAGGCGTACCGCTCCCGGTTGCGCTCGAACTCGAGCTCGGCGTTGCGGAAGATCGCCCGGGCCGACCCGTACTCGTCGACCTGGACAGAGTGGTCGATGACGAGTTCGACCGGGAGGAGCGGGTTGATCAGCGACGGGTCGCCGCCGAGGTCGGCCATCGCGTTCCGCATCGCAGCCAGGTCGACCACCGCGGGAACGCCGGTGAAGTCCTGCAGGAGCACCCGCGCGGGCCGGAACGAGACCTCATCCGACGGCTCGGCCTGCGGTTCCCACCGCCTCAGCGCCTCCGCGTCCGCCTCCTCGCCGTGCCTGAGAGCGTTCTCGAGCAGGATCCGCAGCGTGTAGGGGAGGCGCTCCGCTCCGTCGAGCCTGAAGACCACGTAGTCCTGAAGGGAGGCGCTCACCGGCTTCGATTCTACGGTCGAACGCGGGGGCGGCCGCCGAGGCCCGCCCCCGCTGAAGTCACGGCTCAACCGAGGACGACGATGTAGAACGAGTGGTCCGCCGGCGTCCCGTCGTTGTTGCGGGTCTGGACGAAGACGTTGCTCGCCGAGTCGAGTCCCGTCGGGCACGTCCTGCCGTCGGCGCCGCCGCCGCACGGGCCGGCGGTCGTCTCGCCCCGCTGGTCTCCAGGGTCGGATGCATAGCCACCCGTCGCGACGATCGGCTTCCCGGCGACGGAGCTGCCCATGCTGAGGATGTACGTTCCGCCACCGGGCTTCGCGGCGAGCGTGATGCCGCCGGATTGCGCGGCGATGCCACCATCGGGCCGCACGATCGCCCACTTGGACGCCGCGCTCCCTCCGGCTGGTCCTGCAGGCCCGGCCGGTCCTGCGGGCCCGGCCGGCCCCACGGGCCCGATCGGGCCTCGCGGGATCTGGCCTCGCTTGAAGTCGCGGGCGAGCAGCGAGAAGTCCTTCACCTGCACGGTCGTCACGCTGTTCCGCGGGAGCGCCTGGATCGCCGCGTAGCTCGACCCTCCGAGTGCGAGCAGCAACGCCAGACAGGCCACCACCATCGCAGGCGACGGCCTGAATCTCTTGAGCAGACCCATGTGTTCCCCCTCCGAGTCGTTGTCGATGACCGCGTACAAGCTACGCGGGAGCTCTTTAGGAACGTGTAAACGGTGCGCGTCAGCGCGTGACCGCGACGATCGACGCCCCGGCGGGCCCGTACCGTCGCGGAACAAACGTCACGTACGCTCGTGCCGGGCCGAGGGCGGTCGTCCAGAGCGTGCCGGCGGCTAGCGGGGGCTTCTTCGTCCGTGTCACGGGGCTATGCCCTCGCTCGTACCCGTTGTCGTGCGGCGCCGGGGCGCCCAGCCGGTAGAGGACGCGGTTGCTGCTTCCCGCAGCAAGACGGCCGAGCTCGAGGAACTGGCCCGTGCTCGTCTGACGGACGTACAGGAGCTGGCCGTCGAGCGTCGAGGGGTTCGTGAGCTGCGCTTGCCGGCTGTGACGGACGACCCTCAACGTGCCTGCGCCGAGGTCGGCCACGACGATCCGGCTGCCGGCCCGGGTCGCGACGTGGTACACGACGAGGTCCCCGTCGAGGGACGGACGGCCGAGTTGCGAGGGCGCGCCCACCGACGCAACGGTGTGCGCATCCCCCGTCGGCAGCGACCGCGCGACGATCGTGTCGCGGCCCGCGCTTCGCTCGCGCGTGACGAGCCACGTGTCGTCGACCGCCAGCGCGTCCACTCCCGGAACGGAAAGGTCGAGCACTGCCGAAAGGTCGGCCGTGCGGGCGACGTGCACGTCGGTGCCCGTGCGCCACGCGACGAGCGAGCCGCCGAGAGCAGGACGGCCGGGGAGCTCGAGCGGCGGGGCGCCGGGGTCCCGAAAGAGGAGACCGGTCCCGTCGGGCCGGGCCCACGCCAGCACGTCGCCGGCTGTGGAAGGGTCGACTCCCGCGCCGATGTTCGTCGCGCCGCGCGCGCTGCCGGCGAGGAGCGCGGCGACGACGAGCGCGAGCGCTCCCGCGTCGGCGAGCCGCGTACGGCGGAGGAGCGCCGGCCGCCCCGTCATAGCGGTGAGCGCCGCGGCGCCGATCCGCCGGTGCAGCAGAGACGCGATGCTCACGACCGGCAGAGCTCGCCCCAGGCCGAAAGCGGCGCCCGCCGCGACACCCGCGAGAGGGTCGCCGAGGCCGAACGACAGCGCCGCGACCGCCCAGACGGCAAAGGTCAGCACGAAAGTCGTGAAGCCGAGGCCGAGGAGGATCCCGTACAGGCCAGCGGCGACCGGCAACGGCAGGACGCGCCGCCAGCGTTCCGGCACCTGCCGCCTTATCTGCGGCGCGACGCCCGCGTTGCGTGCCTCCGCGATCGCGGCCGCGAGCGCGAGCGCTCCGGCGAGCGCCACGACCGGGCCGCCGACGCGGGAGCCGGCCCAGGCGAGGAGCCCGAACGTGGCGACTCCGCCGGCAATGCAGCCGGCTGCGAACGTCGCGCAAGAGAGTGCGACCTGCCGGCGGGGGTTGGCGATCGTCTCGATCATCGAGAAGCCGCACGGCGACCACGTGCCGGTCAGCCCCGCGACGAACGCCGCGGCTGCCAGCGCGATCGTTAGCACGGGATCTTCGTGTCGTAGTACATGACACAGAACACGCGGCGGCCGGCGTAGCAGTAGCCCGTGAGCGCTGCGTCCCCGTTGATGCGTCGCCTGTTGCGCGAGCAGCAGTCGATCAGCTTGCGGACGTGCCCGCCACAGCAGCGATACCAGCTGCCGTCGATCCAGGTGCGCATCCCGAACTCGGCGGCGACGCCGTCCAGGCAGACTCGCGTCCGCGGCGCGGGCGGGAGCGGTCGCCCGTCGGGATCGAGCAACGGTTTGCCGCCGTCGTCGACCGGGCTTCCATCTGTGCCGATCGGCCGGCCGAGATCGTCGATCGGCCTGCCGTCGCGCGCGCGGAGCGGAAAGCCCTGTGCATCGACGCGGGGGAGCCCCGTCGGATGGGGACACGAGTCCGTCGTGTAGATGTGCCCGCAGAAGTGGTACGCGTCGGCCTCGCCCGGCTTGACGACAGCGGCGACCGCGCCGCCACCAGCGGCGAGGACGAGGACGCGGGACACTCGCGCGAGGAACCCGCCGCGAGAGGTGGACGAGGCCAGCCTCTCGGCGGCGGCGCCGAGATCAGGCATGCGCCTCGGCGACGCGGCGCTCGGCGGCTGCGAGGATGCCCTCGAGCTGGCCGTAGCTGTTGAAGGTGCCCTTCGCGCGGACGGCGCCGTCACGGCCGAGCGCGACCGCGAACGGGCTACCCGGAATCCCCAGGTCGGCCCAGACCTCCGCGTCGCGGACCTCGTCGAAGACCTCGACGGCGACGAGCGGCTCGCGGCGGAAGGCAGCTATGACGGGCTCGAGGCTCTTGCAGAGCGCGCAGCCCTCGGAGGAGAAGACGGCGAGCGCGAGCCGTGTCCGGCTCTCCGGCCGGAAGCGGTGGATCAGCCCCACGCGCTCCCCGAGCGGTGGGCCCTCCTCGGCGATCTCGAGCGCCGACTCGCCGCCGAGCCGAAGACGGAGCAGCCCGACCTCTCGTGCAAGCGCGAGCACCGCTACGCCGAGCGCGAGGACGAGCGCGAAGGTGACCGCGAGGCCGATGGCGAGCCACCCGTCCCGGCTCGGCCGGCCGCTCGGGATCGAGGGTGTCGCGGCGAACGCGGCCGCGAGCATCGCGTTGCGCAGGACGGCGCCCACGCCGACGCGCGAGCGGGCCCCGAAGCAGCCGCAGGGGGCGCCGGCGCGTCCACGAAGCAGCGCGACCGCCAGGGCTGCGCCGAACAGCCCGCACAGCGCGGCCGCCGAGTAGGCGGCGAGGTCGGAGCCCGCTCCGACGCCGATCGCGAGCCCGGTCTCGAGCGAGATCAGCAGCAGCCAGACGGGATTTCGCGCACGCGGGGGGACATCGAAGGTCGCCAGCGCCGCGCGACTCGCGTCCCGGCTCGCGAGCTTGAGCGCTGCCGCGACCAGGAGCGCGAGAGCGAGCGCGATCCGGACGACCGTGGACAAGTCGGGGATCATGTCATCTGGGGCCTCGGGAACCGCCTTAACGGGGGCTTAACCCGGCGCAACGCCCGATTAAGACCGGCAGGGGTAGAACGGTCTGGTGCATCGCTCCCTCCTTCTGCGCCGCGCCGCCGGCGTCGTCACCGCAGCGCTTCTCGGCGGCGGCATTGCGCTCGGCGGCGCGGCCGCGCTCGGGAGGCTCGGGGACAAGACGACGGTGATCCGCGAGGAGTCGTTCACCCGGCCGGCGACCGAGGCGTCCTTCCAGCAGGGGACGCGGAAGTCGATCAACGCGATCTATCGCGCCTCGGCTCCGGGCGTCGTCCACATCGACACGGCGAGCAAGGTGCAGCAGGTTGCTGACCCGTTCTTCGGGAATTCGTTCGGCGGCACCCAGACCCAGCGCGCTCTCGGCTCCGGCTTCGTGATCGACAAGGCCGGGCACATCGTCACGAACTACCACGTCGTTCGCGGAGCGACGTCGATCGAGGTCAGCTTCTCGAACAACGAGCGATTCAAGGCGACTGTCGTCGGCGTCGACCCGTCGACCGACATCGCGGTGCTCAAGGTGGACGTCAAGTCGCGGGCTCTGCGGTCGCTGCCCCTCGGAAACTCGGACGACGTCCGCGTCGGCGACCAGGTGATCGCGATCGGGAACCCGTTCGGGCTCGACCGGTCGGTCACCGCCGGGATCGTGAGCGCCGTCCAGCGACGGATCGAGGCGCCGAACCAGCTGTCGATCGCGCACGTGATCCAGACCGACGCCTCTTTGAACCACGGCAACTCCGGCGGGCCGCTCCTGAACGCGCAGGGTCAGGTGATCGGCGTGAACGCGCAGATCGAGACCGGCGGCCAGAGCCAGGGCAACGTCGGCATTGGCTTCGCGATCCCGATCAACACCGTTCGGGACGTCGTCGCCGAGCTGATCAAGAACGGCAAGGTCGAGCACGCGTTCCTCGGCATCGAGGGCAAGACGCTCGAGCCGAGCATCGCGCGGCTGTTCCATCTCCCCGCCACCAGCGGCGTCCTCGTCGCGGTTGTTCGGCCCGGATCCGGAGCGGCGAAGGCCGGCCTGAAGGCGGCGACCAACCAGGTGACGGTCGAAGGCGAGAGCTGGCCCGCGGGCGGCGACCTGATCGTCAAGGCCGACGGCCGGCCGGTTGGAAGCATCGAGCGGCTCATCGACATCATCTCCGCGAAGAAGCCGGGCGACCACGTCAATCTCGAAGTGATCCGCGACGCGAAGCGGATGAACATCAACGTCAAGCTTGGGCGGCAAGCATGAACCTCCCCTCGAGCCGCCCTGACTGGCCCCGAACCCCTGGGGGCCTGCTTCCGCCGATGCCGTAGGCCAGCACGGCCACGCGGAAGCGCTGAGTCTGAGGCCCGCCCGCCTGCCCGGGCCTCAGGCTCTCTTTTTCATCGGCGGGCCCAGACTCGCTTGCGATCCGTGCCAGACTTCAGTCTGGCTCGGGCGTAAACATCCAGCCCGCCCGCCTGCCCGGGCCTCAGGCTCTCTTTTTGGTTCCGTCGCCGCCTCAGCGAGCAACGGCCGGCGCGAGCGCCTGCTCGGCGGCCGCCTTGACACCCTCGCTGTAGCTCGGATACACGTGGTGCACGAGCGCGAGCTCGTCGACCGTGGCGCCGAGGCCGAGCGCGACCGCGAGCCCGCCGACGATGTCACTCGCCCCGCGCGAGACGACGTGCACGCCGAGCACGCGACGAGTCGGACGGTCGAACACGATCTTGAAGAGCCCGCGCTTCGTGCGCGTGAACTGCGCCCTCGTGACCGCAGACAGCGGATGCTTCACGATCTCGATCTCGTAGCCCTGCGCGGTGGCCTCGGCCTCGCTGAGCCCCACACTGCCGAGCTCGGGATCGGTGAAGATCGCCGTCGGGAGAACCGTGTAGTCGGCACGCCGCGAGCCGTCGCCGAACATGTCGTCGATCGCGATCCGAGCCTGGTACTGCGCCGCCGGAGTCAGCATCGGCCCGAGCGCGACGTCGCCCGCCGCCCAGATCCCCTCGACCGAGGTGCGCTGCCGGTCGTCGACGACGATGCCGCGCGGAGTGACGTCGACGCCGATGCCGTCGAGCGCGAGCTCCTGCACGTTCGGCGTGCGGCCCGATGCGAGCAGCACGTGTGAGACGCTGACCGTCCGGCCTCCGATTGCCGCGTCGATGCTCTTGCCGGTCCGGGCGAACGAGTCCACTCCGCCGCCGAGGACGACGTCGATCCCTTCGTCCTCCAGCACCGCTTGCAGCTCGTCGGCCGCTTCCGTGTCCGCGCGCGCGGCGATCTGGTCGCCGTGGTTGACGATCGTCACCCGGGAGCCGAAGCGGGAGAAGATCTGTGCGAACTCGAGCCCGACCGGGCCGGCTCCGATCACGAGCAGCGACTCCGGAACCTGCTCGAGCTCGAGCGCGCTGACGTGGTCGAGCCAGTCGACGTCCTCGATGCCGGGAATCGGCGGGACGGCGGTGCGGCCGCCGGTCGCGACGAGGATCTTCTCGGCCGACAGCTCCGCGTCGCCGACGCGAACCGTGTGCGCGTCCACGAACGTCGCGGCGCCGGCGTGCAACGCGTAACCGGCTCCGGAGAGAACCTCGACCCAGCTCTCCTGCTCGCGGAGCAGCGTCCTCTTCCAGGCGCGCGTGCGCCCGAGGTCGATGGTCGGCGCCGGAAGGTCGATCCCGCGCTCGGCGGCGTGCACGCGCACGTCGTGCATCAGCTCCGCGGCGACGACATACGCCTTCGTGGGGCGGCAGGCGACGTTGGGGCAGGATCCGCCCCAGCGGGTGCGTTCCACCATCGCGACGCTCGCGCCGTGCTCGCGCGCTGCCTTGCCGGCGCCGTCGCGGGCCGCGGAGCCCGCGCCGAGGACGATCAGGTCGTAGTTCTCGCGGCTCATCGGGCCACCTCCGGGTCAAGTTCGTTTCGCATCGACTCGTCCGTCTCCGCCCCGAACGACGACGTTACAGTCGCTGCGTGGAAACGGAGCAGACCTCGCGCGACGCGGCGCTGATCGAGGGCCTGCGTGCGGGGGAGGAGGCGGCCTTCGCGGAGCTGATGCGCCTCTACGGTGCCGGGATGCTGCGCGTGGCGCAGATGTACGTGCCGAGCCGGGCGATCGCCGAGGACGTGGTGCAGGAAGCATGGCTCGGCGTGCTCAAGGGGATCGATAGGTTCGAGGGGCGCTCGTCGCTCAAGACCTGGCTCTTCCGGATCGTCGCCAACACGGCGAAGACGCGCGGTGTGCGCGAGGCTCGAAGCATCCCGTTCTCTTCGCTCGGTGACGGCGGCGCCGACGAGCCCGCGGTCGATCCCGATCGCTTCCTCGGCGACGGCGAGCGCTTCCCCGGTCACTGGGCTGTGCCGCCGCAGAGCTGGGCGCCCGAGGGCAGGCTGCTCGCCCAGGAGGCGATGGACGTGATCGAGCGAGAGATCGACCGTCTGCCGCCGTCGCAGCAGGCCGTGATCACGATGCGCGACGTGCAGGGCTTCTCCTCCGAGGAGGTCTGTAACGCGCTGGACCTGACCGAGACCAATCAACGGGTGCTGCTGCACCGCGCACGAGCGAAGGTGCGGAACGCCCTCGAGGAGTACATGAGATGAGGCTGGCCAGAGAGCTTGCGTGCAACGAGGTCGTCGAGCTGGTGACGGCGTATCTCGACGGCGCGCTGCCCGCCGAGGACCGCGAGCGCTTCGAGGAGCATCTCGTGTTCTGCGACGGCTGCGATCGCTACCTCGAGCAGATGCGCGCGACCATTTCCGCCACGAGGAACGTCCGAGTCGGCGAGCTGCCCCCCGAGCTCGAGGAGCGCCTGCTGGAGGCCTTCCGCGACTGGCGGCCCGCGTGAACGCCTACAAGTTCCTCGACCGCGGCCGCGTCGCTCCCTTCAGCGGATTCCGTTGGCCGGTCGGAGCATGGGTCGACGGAGGCCGTGTCGAGCCCTGCCGCGCCGGCATCCACGCGTGTCGTGTCCGCGACCTGCCGGTCTGGATCGGAGACGAGCTCTGGGAGGTCGAGCTCGACGGGGAGATCATCGAGCGCGAGCGGCAGGTGATCGCGCAGCGCGGCCGCCTCGTACGTCAGGTCGACGAGTGGACGGACGAGGTCCTCTACGGCTTCGGCGAGCTTTGCGCACGGCGTACGCGTGCGCGCGTCGGCTATGTCCCCGTCCTCTCCGGCTTCGTCGGAGACATCGACCGCTTCATCTCGCAGCGCCGCTTTCCGATCGCGGGCTTCGCGGCGGCGAGGGCCGCGGAGCTCCACGACGGCCCGGACGCGTACGACGAGGAGCGGGCCGCCCAGGCTGCATGGCTCGCGCAGCGGCTCGGGCTCACACCGAGGTAAGGGCCCGAGTGGGCGCGCGACGAGGCGCGCTCCACGCGCGGTCCGACTGCGGCTGCGGACCGAGCTACCCGGACCCTGGCCCTAGAGTGCCTGAAGAGAACACGGTGCGATAGGTAGCCTGACCCGGGTGGAGCAGGCGCGCATCGAGCCGGGCCGCGTCTTCATCGCGGATGCGGAGCTCGCCCAGGACGAGGAGCTGTGGCGCGACGACCCGAGCGCAGACCGCACGGGCTGGTTCTGCGTCCGTACGGATCCCTTCCCGTGTCCTGCTGAGGGCTGCGCGTACATCGCCGTGTTCATGACCGCGGCGCACCTGATCCTCGTGTGGGAGCAGCGTGACGACCCGAACCTGCTCCATCACGCGCAGCGGGCGAAAGAGGTCGGGCGCAATCCGCGTATCGACCCCTACGACCCGGCCTTCGGGCCGAGCGCGTCGTACTACGCCTGGGAAGCGGCGGGCGGGCCGGTTCACGGCGTGCGCGTGAGGTGATCGAACAGCACTTCGGCTCCTCGCTGACCGTCGGCGTCGAGGAGGAGCTGTGGATTCTGGATGCCGAGACGCTCGAGCTCGTCCCGGAAGTGGAGAGGATCGTCGCCGGTGCCGACGGTCGAGCGCTTCCCGGCGTGCTGAAGACCGAGCTCCATGCTTCCGTCGTCGAGCTCGCGACCCACCTGAGCGCCACCGCGGACGAAGCGGCCGAGCGGCTCGTCGAGCTGCGGCGGGAAGCGCAGCGGATTGCCGGGGCGAACGGCCTGCGGCTTGCCGCCTCGGGCTCGTGGCCGACGAGCATCCCCGAGGAGCAGGAGATCGCACCGGTCGAGCGCTACCGCGACTTCGTCGCCTACGCAGGCCCGAGCGCCCGGCGGCAGGGAGTCAGCGGGCTTCACGTGCATGTGGGGATGCCCGATGCGGACACATGCTTCCGCGTCCTCGAGAACGTCCTCCCATGGCTCCCCCTCGTGCTCGCGCTCGCTGCGAACTCGCCCTACCTCGCGGGTCGCGAGACGGGCCTCCTGTCGACCCGGGCGGAGGTGCTCGGATTGCTTCCGCGGAGCGGCGCCCCGCCGGCGTTCCGGAGCTACGCGGACTGGGAGGCCTTTGTTCACCGTGTCACGGCGAGCGGTCTCGCGAACGACTACACGAGCTTCTGGTGGGACGTCCGCCTGCACCCGAAGTTCGGAACGCTCGAGATTCGCGCACCCGACCAGCCGACCTCCGCAGAAAGTGCGGCGGCGTTCGTCCGCCTGCTGCGTGACCTCTGCGAGTGGGCGCTCGACGCACCCCCGCGGCCGTTCGATCCCGCCGGGCGCGGCGTCTATGCGCAGAACCGCTGGGCCGCGGCGCGCTTCGGGCCACACGGGAAGCTGATCCATCCCGACCGCGACGAAGCGCTGACCGCAGTAGCGCTCGTGCGTGACCTTCCCGTCGCCGCGAGTGGATTGCATCCTGAAAGCTGTGAGGCTGACCGGCAACTCGAGGTCGGCCGTTCCCTGGACCTGCAGGCGGTGTGCGCGGAGCTCGTTGAAAGGTCGGTAGCGTAGGACCGTGGCGACTCTGAGCGAGACGATCCAGGTCAGCGGCATCCGCTGCGAGAACTGCGTGATGCGGCTCGCCGGCGTGCTCGAGGGCCATGACGGCCTCGAGTCGGCCAACGCGAATCTGATGGGTGAGGTAACGATGACCTGGGACGACGAGCGAACCTCGCGGGACGCGCTGCTCGAGGCGATGGCACGCGGCGGCTTCCGCGAGCTCGAGCCTGCCTGACGCGCGCGGAATTCCCGCGGCCCCGCACGCGTTTTAGGCCATGAAGTGCCTTGCTAGGGTGGCTCGGGTGAGCGAGACGACGCAGGAACCGGATGCAAGGCGAATCGCAGCCGACGCGCGCGACCGCGTGCGTTTCGAGGAGGAAGCTCTTGCGCTCTCGGATCAGGTCTATCGGGTCGCCCGCCATCTCGTCGGCTCCCGCGAGGAGGCCGAGGACCTCATGCAGGAGACCTACGCTCGCGCGTTCCGCAGTTGGCGTTCCTTCCAATCCGGGACGAACCTCCGCGCGTGGCTCCTCCGGATCCTCACGAACCTCAACATCGACCGCGGGCGGCGACAGCAGCGCACTCCCGACTCGCAGCCGCTCGAGGAAGGCGACTACTTCCTCTACAACAAGCTCGAGTCGAGCGGCGACGGGGTCTCCGACGAGGAGCGCGTCGTCCAGCGCCTTTCTCAGAATGACGTCGTTGATGCGCTCTCCGAGGTTCCGCACGACTTTCGCGACGTCCTCGTCTTGGTCGACATCGGCGACTTCACCTATGCCGATGCCGCGCAGATCCTCGACATCCCGATCGGAACCGTGATGTCGCGTCTCCATCGGGGGCGGCGTATCCTGAAGCAGGCGATGGCCGAGTCTGCGGGAGGCGAGGCGGCGTGACGACGTACGATCCGTGTGCGCACTGCGAGGAAGTGATGCAGCAGTACATGGATCGCGTCCTCACGGACGCCGAACGCGCCGAAGCGGAAGGGCACCTGAACAGCTGCTCGTACTGCCGAAAGCGCTACCGCTTCGAGGTCAAGCTACGGCAGTTCGTGCACCAGGCCGTGATCGAGCCGATGCCGGTCGAACTCAAGCGCAAGCTCGCCGACCTGCGCACGCCGCTCGAGTAGCCCGCTCGCTCACTCCTGGACGTAGTCCACGTCCCCCGGCGGTGGGAGGTCGTCGCAAGCGACCAGTGTGGCCGGCACGTCGCGCAGGCCCTCGTCCGGAACCTCGGCCCACCCGCTGCGTGCAAGAAGGACCGGGTGCAGCCGGGCGCCGTCGTAGGTGGCCGCGACGCGATCGCCCGCGCCCGCGCGCCACGCTTCGACGACGCGGTCGATCGCACGAGAATCAAGGTCGGGGCCGTCACCGAGGATGACGACGGCCGCCTCGACGTCGTCCTCAAGCGCCGCGAGCCCGCAGCGAAGCGACGCTCCGGGGCCGCGCTCCCACTCCGGGCACCGGATCGTCCGAGCGCTCGACTCGACCTCGTGGGCGCCGAGGACGACGACGATCTCGCCGATCTCCGTACTGCCGCGCACTCGCGCGAGCACCGGCTCGAGCAGGACCGCCTGCTTCGGCGAGCCGTAACGCGTGGAGGCGCCCGCCGCGAGCACGACCGCGGAGATCATGTGAGCGTCATGCGCAGCACCACAACCCTGCGCGTCGGCTGCTCCGTCTGCCGGTTGCCGAGCTTGCCGATCTTCTCCACTACCTTCAGCCCCTTGGTGACGACGCCGAGAATCGCGTACTCGGGCGGCAGCCCCGCATTGGCGGCGGTGACGACGAAGAACTGGCTGCCCGCGGTCCCGGCCGGCTCGTTCTGCGCCTTGGCCATCGCGACGACGCCCTCGGTGTAGAGCGAGTTCTTCGGCGGAACGTCGACCACCGTGTAACCGGGCCCTCCGCGCCCCGTCCCAGTCGGGTCGCCTCCCTGGATGACAAACCCCGGCACGATGCGGTGAAATCGGGTCCCGTCGAAGAAGCCTCTACGCACGAGCGCAGCGAACGAGGACGTCGTGCACGGCGAGTCCTCGACGTCGAGCCGGATGTCGAACGAGCCGTAGTTGGTGAGGACGCTGATCGTGTGCGGCTTCGACTTGTCGAGCAGTGGGAAGGTCGCCCTCGCTCCGGTTGTCGGGCACGCGGATTTCGTTGCTTGCTTTCCGCTCCCGCCGCACGCGGCGAGGACGAGCACACCGGCGCCTACGACAAGCCGTGCGGCGTGTTTCACCCTGCGGGTGCGATTGCCTCGAGCGCACGGCGCACGAGGGCGCGCGCGATCTCGACCTTGTACGCGGTGCCCGGCAGCGGGGTGGCCTCCTCGAGCGCCTCGGCCGACCCGATCGCCCAGGGGATGGGGGCGACCCCGGCGAGCGCGATGCGCGTCTCGCCGGCCGTCCGGGCGACGGCCACGCCGACGAGCGGGAAGGCCCACTTCTTGCGGTCCATTGCCTTGAGGTAGATCGAGGCGTCCGACGTGGGAACGTCGAGTTCGAGGATCAGCTCGTCCGCGGCGAGCGTCGTCGTGCTGCGGTCGTCGTTCGCCGGGAGCCGATAGAGATCTGCCACCGGAAGCGCGCGCTTCGTCGTTCGCACCGTCGCGCCGAGGGCGAGCAGCGCGGCGGCGACGTCCGACGGATGCGCCGACGCGCAGAGGTCGTTCCCGAAGATCGCGTGCTCGCGGTGCGCTCCGTCTCTTGCGAGGCACCGCTCGCCGCCGTGAAGCCAGCAGTCGAAGCCGAGCCGCCAGTACCAGCAGCGCGTCGCCTGGAGAAGGTTGCCGCCGATCGTTCCCATCGAGCGCAGCTGGGGCGACGCGGCGAGCGAGCAGGCCTCTCGCAGCGCCGTGGGAACGCTCGGCTCGGCCTCGAGGTCGGCGAGTGTCGTGCCGGCGCCGATCTTCGTCCCGTCGATTCCGCGAGGCACGGCCGCGGAGACGTGCACGAGGGTGTCGGCTCGCACGAGCCCATCGCGGATGAGCGGAACGAGCTCGGTGCCGCCGGCCAGCGCGACGGAGCCGTTGCCGAGCGCCGCCTGCGCCTCCTCGGCGCTAGACGGCCGCAGGAGCTCCACGCCGCTCGTTCTCGCGCTCGCGCGCCTCGCGCAGCGCGCGCAGCATTTCCTCGCGCGTGATCGGCAGCGAGCGCACGTCGGCACCCGTCGCGTCGCGGATCGCGTTCGCGATTGCAGCAGCGGTCGGGATGATCGGCGGCTCGCCGAGCCCCTTCGAGCCGAGGTTGGTCAAATGCGGGTCGGGGACGTCGACGAGCTCGGAAACGATCTCCGGCACGTCGGCGATCGTGGGCATCTTGTAGGCGTCGAGCGTCTGCGTGAGGATCGAGCCGGTCGCCGGGTCGACGATCCGCTCCTCCGAGAGCGTGTGGCCGATCCCCTGGATGATCCCGCCCTCCACCTGGCTCTCCGCGCCGAGCCGGTTGATCACGCGGCCGACGTCGTGGATCGCGACGACCTTGTCGACCCGTATCTCGCCGGTCTCGACGTCGACGGCGACCTCTGCGACCTGGACGCCGAACGTCAGGACCTGCATTCCGGCAGGGTTCGGTCCGCGGGCGCCCTGGCCGAGGATCTGGCCGTCCTCGAGCAGTCCGGTTATCTCTTCGAGCGGCCACGACCCGCCGTCCGAGGACACGATCTGCGCGTTGCGAATGTCGATCTTGCCTTCCTCGAGGTGGAATCGCTGCGCCGCGATCTCGAGGATCTGGCGCTTCGCGTCCGCGGCCGCGGACCGCACCGCGGGCCCCATCGACGGCACGGTCGACGATCCGGCGGAGATCGACGCGTACGGGCCGCGCGCGGAATCGCCGAGCGAGATCTGGACGCGATCCATGGGGACGCCGAGCTCCTCGGCGGCGATCTGGGCCATCGCCGTGCTGGTGCCGGTGCCGATGTCCTGCACCGCGGTCACGACCTGGGCGCGCCCGTCGGCCCCGACGCGGATCCACGCGTACGACGGCGGGCCGCCGCCGCCGTACCAGATCTGGGACGCGAGGCCGATGCCGTGCTTCCACGGGCCGCTGCTCCGCGCGCGCACCTCGTCGCGCTTCGCCCAGTGCGGCTCGGCGCGGCGGTAGCACTCCGCGAGGTTCTTGGAGGAGAAGGGGCGCTGTTCGACCCGGTCGGAGTCCGCGTAGTTCCGTCGCCGCAGCTCGAGCGGGTCCATCCCGAGCTTCGCCGCGAGCTCGTCGAGCAGGCACTCGAGCGCGAAGGTCCCCTCGACGAAGCCGGGCGCGCGGAACGCGGCCATCGGCGGCAGGTTCAGCTTCGTCGGGTAATGCGTCGTGCGGACGTTCTCGCACGCGTAGAGCATCTTCATCGGGCCCTCGGTGCTTGACGACCAGCCGCCGAAGCCGATCGCGTTGACAAACTCGCCGCCGAGCGCGACGAGCGTCCCGTCCGCCTTTGCCCCGGCCGTGAGCCGCTGGATGGTCGCGTTCCGGTTGCCCGCCGCGACGTTCTCCTCACGCCGCGTGAGCGCGCACTTCACCGGCCGCCCCGTCCGCTTCGCGAGCTCCGCCGCGATCGGCGTGTAGTCGCCGGGCCCGTTCTTCGAGCCGAAGCCGCCGCCCATCGCCTGGCAGACGACGCGCACCCTGTCGGGCGGCAGGCCGAGGTTCGCGGCCATCGCGTCGCGAACGCCCCAGATGTACTGGGTCGAGATGTAGATCGTTATGCCGTCGCCCTCCCAGTGGCAGACGGACTGGTGCGTCTCCATCGAGTTGTGGAGGACGACCGACGTGCGGTACTTGGCCTCGACCACCTCGTCGGCCTCGGCGAGGCCTCGCTCGAGGTCGCCGCGCTCGTAGTGCTTCACGTCCGAGAGGAAGGACTCGCGGCGGACGGCCTCGTCCGGGTCGAGCAGCGGCTCGAGCACCTCCCACTCGACGTCGATCAGGTCGAGGGCGGCGCGCGCCTTGCCGAAGGTCTCGGCGGCGACCGCGGCAATCGCCTGGCCGACATAGCCCGGCTCACGGGTCAGCTGCTCGAGGTCGTCGGGGCCGAGCGCCGCCCGGACGCCCGGCGCCGACAGCGCGGGTGTGAGGTCGATGCGGGTTACACGCGCCCGTGCGTAAGGGCTGCGGAGCACTGCGGTGTGCAACATGCCGGGAAGCTGCAGGTCGGCGGTATACGGAGCCTGTCCCAGCACGCGCTGTTTGCCGTCGATGCGCGGCACCTGCTGCCCGACCGTCGTCAGCGGCCCGGCCGGCCACTGATCGAGGGCGTCCTCGTCGACCACGATCCAGACGTCCTCGTAGCGTCCCTCGACCTCCTTCTCGGTGCGGATCAGTCTCGCCACGCTACGCGTCCAAGTTACGCCGAAGTGACGAGATCCCGAGCGGAGCGGCGTGGCCGCGACAGCAATGCCTTCTCATTGGTTCCACGTGTCGATGGCCTCCTCGATCTTGGGATAGGTGCCGCAACGGCAGATGTTGCCGGACATCGCGTGCCTGATCTCGTCGCGCGAGGGCTCGGGGTTCCCCGCGACGAGCGCGGCCGCCGAGACGATCTGCCCGGGCGTGCAGAAGCCGCACTGCACGGCGTCGGTGCGCACGAACGCTCCGACGAGCGGATGGTCGCGCAGCCCTTCGATCGTCGTCACCTCGCGCTCGTCGACCGTGTGGACGAGCGTGATGCACGAAAGCGTCGGCACCCCGTCGAGCAGCACGGTGCACGCGCCGCAGTGGCCCTCGCCGCAGGCGACCTTCGTGCCGATCAGGCCGAGATCGTCGCGCAGGACGGTCGCGAGCGAGCGGCCGACGGCGGCGTCGACCGAATAGTCGTCTCCGTTGATGCGGAGGTCAGGCAGGCGTCGTCACCGCCACGATGTCGGCCAGGTGGATGAGCCTGAAGGTTCTGCGTGTGTGCGCCATCCTGTCGCGCTCGTCACCTTCCTCCGGCAGCGTGAGCCACAGCTGCTGGGCCGCGGTCAGCAGCTCCCGGATCTGATCGAGCTCGTCCCGGTGCCCGTTCGACCGGTCATCGCACGCGTTCAGCGCGAGGCCGAGCACGCCGATCCGGTCCTGCTGCCTCGTCCAGAGCAACGGCGTCGCCATCGAGAGGTACTGGTGGATCCGCGCGAACGTCATCGGCTGCTGGAAGGTGTCAACGCCCTTCGGCGACGACGGCTCGAGCGGCGGCTCGCCGTCAGCGATCCGGTTCGCGTTGCCAGCGAGCACGCCACGCACCTCGCCCGCGTCGAGCTGCGCAAGGCGCGCCGTTCGCAGCGCGATCAGGAGTGAGGACGGTTGTTGCCCGTAGGGGTAGTCGGAGGCGTAGACGACCTGCTCCGGTCCGACGAGCCGGTAGAGGCCGAGCAGGTCGAGTGGGCTCCAGACGGAGGTGTCGAAGAACACGCCGGCCTTGCCTCCGAGCCGGTCGGCGAACGCGGCGAGGTCCGCGATCCCTGCGTGCGCGACGATCAGCTGCGCTGCCGGGAAGCGGTCGACGAGCCGCGCGAGGTCGTCCGCGATCGGAGGGAGCCCACGCCCGCCGTGGATCAGGATCGGCACCTTCCGGTCGGCTGCGAGCTCGAAGATCGGGGACAGGCGCTCGTCGTTCAGCAGGAACTTCTGGGCGCGGGGGTGCAGCTTGATCCCGCGCGCGCCGGCGTCGAGCGCCCGGATCGCCTCGCTGATCGGGTCCTCCGTCAGGTCGAGCCGGACGAAGGGAATCAGGCGGCCGTTCGAGCGCGCGGCGAACTCGAGCGTCCGGTCGTTGCCCGTGCGGAACTCGGGATGCCGGTCGGGCTCGTCCAGGCAGAACATGAAGGCGCGTGACATGCCGTATCTGTCCATCCCCGACGTGAGGTCGTCGTAGATCCCGACCATGCCGTCGATGTCGGTCCCGAGATGCGTGTGGGCGTCGAAGATGTCGGCACCGTCGGGCAACTCGGCATGCAGTTCTTCGTCCCATCTCGCCATCAGCGCCTGGGCCTGCTGCACGGCGTCGCTCACACCTTGAGTGTATGGGCGGAGGGGTGGCGTGGGCCGATGGTTAGGATCCGGCCGTGCCCGACGTCCTGATCTACGGCGACACGGTCCGCTCGCCGGAGCTCCGCCACGAAGTGCCCGTGTCGATCGCGGACGAGTTCCTCTACGCCGAGAAAGGCGCGCGCCGTGCCGTCATCCTGCATTCGCTGGAGATCCCGCGCGTGCGCGAGGAGGCGCCCGAGCTCGAGATCATCCCGCTCGAGGACCTGGGCCTGGACGAGCTCTTCGAGCAAGGCCTTCAGGGATGGGAGGTCACGCTCGAGCTCTCCGTCCGAGCGTGCCGCGAGCTCGGCATCACCTCCGCCGCCGTGCCCGCCGCCTTTCCGGTCGCCCAGGCCGACCACCTGCGCGCGAACGGCGTCGAGCTCGTCGTCGACCGCGACCTCTTCGACGACCGGCGCCGCTCGAAGAACGAGACCGAGCTGCGCGGGATCCGCAACGCGCAGCGCGCCTGCGAGGCCGCGCTCGATGCGTCGCGCGACCTCCTCCGGCGTTCGCGCGCGAACGGAGCCGGCCTCGAGGTCGACGGAGAACCGCTCACGAGCGAGCGCCTCAAGCGGGTGATCGAGGACGTCTTCGCCGACCACGCCGTCGAGGGCGGCGAGATGATCGTGGCGCACGGGCCACAGAGCGCCGTCGGCCACGACATGGGCTCGGGCCAGATCGCGCCGAACGAACCGATCGTCATCGACCTCTTCCCGAGGGACAAGGCCACCGGCTGCCACTCGGACATGACCCGGACCTACGTCGTCGGCGAGCCGTCCGACGAGGTGAAGGAGTGGTACCGGCTCGTGAAAGAGGCGCTCGATACGTCCACCGCGGGGGTCAAGCCGGGAGTGAACGGGCGAGCGCTGTTCGAGGAGGTGTGCGAGCTCTTTCACGGCGCGGGCTATCCGACGCCGCTGCACAAGGAGCCAGGTGAGGTGCTCGAGGACGGGTTCTTCCACGGGCTCGGCCACGGCGTCGGGCTCGAGGTCCACGAGCTGCCGAACCTGGGACGCACGGGACAGGACTTCGTCCCCGGCGACGTGCTCACGATCGAGCCCGGCCTCTACCGCTCGGGGTACGGCGGCCTTCGCCTCGAAGACGTGGTGCTCGTCACCCAAAGCGGCCACGAGGTGATCACGGACTACCCGTACGACCTGGAGCCGTAGGTGGTGGCTGGATCAGCTCCATTCGGCGCCCGAACCACGGTCGCGCAGCGCGCTGCGGGCGGCCCGGGCCTCCACCGATGAAACCGACCCATCCACCCAACACGATCGACACGATGCTCCTCGAGGAGCGGCGCTACGCGCCGGATCCCGAGTTCGCGCGCCAGGCGAACGCGCAGCCCGACGTGTACGAGCGCGACTGGGAGGAGTTCTGGGAGACCGAGGGCCGCGAGCGGCTGACGTGGTTCGAGCCGTTCTCCAAGCTCTACGAGTGGGAGCCGCCGTACGCGAAGTGGTACCTCGGCGGGAAGCTCAACGTGTGCTTCAACTGCGTCGACCGCCACGTCGAGGCCGGGAACGGCGACAGGGTCGCCTACTACTGGGAGGGTGAGCCCGAGGACGAGCGGAGGACGATCACGTTCGCCGACCTGCAGCGCGAGGTCGTCCGGTTCGCGAACGGGCTCAAAGAGCTCGGGGTGAAGAAGGGGACCTCGGTCGGGATCTACATGGGCATGGTCCCCGAGCTGCCGATCGCGATGCTCGCGTGCGCGCGGCTCGGCGCGCCCCATACGGTCGTCTTCGGCGGCTTCTCCGCGGAGTCCCTGTCCGACCGGCTGAACGACATGGGCTGCGAGATCCTGGTCACGCAGGACGAGGGCTGGCGCGCCGGCAAGAAGGTCCCGCTCAAGCGGAACGCGGACGAGGCAGTTGCGGTCTCGCCGGGGGTGAGGAAGGTGGTCGTCTTCCGTCGCAGCGGGGACGAGGTCGCGTTCGACGAGTCACGCGACGTGTGGTGGGACGAGCTCGTCTCCGGGAAGGACGACGATCCGGCTTCGTGCCCGTGCGAGCCGATGGACGCCGAGGACCTGCTCTACCTTCTCTACACCTCCGGAACGACCGCGAAGCCGAAGGGCATCGTCCACACGACGGCCGGCTATCTCGTCGGCGTCGCCGCGACGCATCACTACATCTTCGACGTCAAGCCCGAATCGGTCTACTGGTGCGCGGCGGACGTCGGCTGGGTGACGGGTCACAGCTACATCGTCTACGGCCCGTTGACGAACGGCACGACCGGCATCATCTACGAGGGCGTTCCGAACTTTCCGGATCCCGCGCGCTGGTGGTCGATCATCGAGCGCTACAAGGTGGACATCCTCTACACGGCGCCGACCGCGATCCGATCGCACATGAAGTGGGGGCCGGAGCATGCGGCCAAGCACGACCTCTCCTCGCTCCGCTTGCTCGGCTCCGTCGGCGAGCCGATCAACCCGGAGGCCTGGGTCTGGTACCGCGAGCACATCGGCGGCGACCGCACGCCGATCGTCGACACGTGGTGGCAGACCGAGACCGGGATGATCCTGATCACTCCTCTGCCGGGCGTGACGACGACGAAGCCCGGGTCGGCCACGAAGCCGTTCCCAGGCGTCTCCGCGGCCGTTTACAACGAGAGCGGCGACGAGGTCGGTCCCGGAGGCGGTGGCTATCTCGTCCTCGAGCGGCCGTGGCCCGCGATGCTTCGCGGCATCTACAAGGACGACGCACGCTTCCGGGAGACGTACTGGTCGCGTTATGGGCATGTCTACTTCGCCGGCGACGGCGCGCGCATCGACGAGGACGGCGACTTCTGGCTCCTGGGCCGCGTCGACGACGTGATGAACATCTCCGGGCATCGGATCTCCACGATCGAGGTCGAGAGCGCCCTCGTCGACCATCAGAAGGTGGCGGAGGCGGCGGTCTGCGGCCGGGCCGACGAGAGAACCGGCCAGGCGATCGTCGCCTACGTGACGCTGAAGGGCGGAGTGGACGGGTCGGTCGAGATGCTGGAGGAGCTAAGGAATCACGTCGGCAAGAAGATCGGGCCGATCGCGAAGCCCGCGAACATCGTGTTCACGCCCGAGCTCCCGAAGACCCGGAGCGGGAAGATCATGAGGCGGCTCCTCCGCGACGTGGCGGAGAACCGGGCGCTCGGCGACACGACCACGCTCGCCGATCCAGCCGTGGTCGAGGAGATCAAGGACCGGGCGACGACCGACAGCCGCGAGGGCTAGCGTTTCTCGCCTTACGCGAGCAGATTCTCGAACCGCGCCGCGTCGTCGAACGGCCCGATCACGGCGAGGTTGAGCCCCTGCGCGTCGATCAGCTCGCGCGCGACCCGCTGCACGTCCTCGACCGTCACCCTGCTGATGTCCGCGAGGATCTCCTCGGGATCGGGCGTCCGGCTCTCGAGCACCTCGCGGCGCAGCCCGAACATGATCAGTCCCTGCGAGGTCTCGAGCTGGAGGACGAATCGGCCCTTCGCGAAGCTCTTGGCCTTGTCGAGCTCGTCCTGCGGCACGGCCTCGTCGGCGATCTTGCGAAGCTCGGCGGCGATCGTCGAGACCGCGTCGTCGATCCGGTTGATGTCGACGCCGGCCTGCGCGTAGAGCGACCCCGTGTCGGTGTAGCTGTGGTTGACGCCGTACACGTAGTAGGCGAGCCCCCGGCGCTCGCGCACCTCGGTGAAGAGGCGTGACGACATACCGCCTCCGAGGACGTTGGCGAGCACCTGGAGGATGTAGCGGTCCGGATGCTCGAGCGGATGGCTGTGGACGCCGAGGCAGATGTGCGCCTGGTCGGATGCCTTCGTGTGCAGTTTCACGCGGGATCCGTTCCCCGCGCCCACCTGGACGGGCGCGGGATTGCCGGTCTCCGCGGCAGGCATGTCGCCGAGCAGCTCCTGGACGCGCTCGTGTAGCCCGTCGCCGATCTTTCCCCCCACGCCGACGACCATCCGCGCAGGGTGGTACCAGGAGTCGACGTACGACGTGAACGTCTCCCGGGTCGCCTCGCGAACGGTCTCCTTGCGGCCGATGATGTCCCAGCCGAGCGGCTGGTCGCCGTAGAGCAATTCCTCGTACACGCCGCCGATGAAGTCTCTCGGTGTGTCGTAGTACATGTTCATCTCCTCGACGATCACGCCCTTCTCGCGCTCGATCTCGCCGGAGTCGAACTTCGAATGGCGGAGCATGTCAACGAGGACGTCGAGCGCGATGTCGCGCGACTCCGCCGCGCACTTGACGTAGTAGCCCGTGTACTCCTTGCCGGTGAACGCGTTGAACTCACCGCCGATCGCGTCGATCTCCATCGAGATGTCGCGCGCGGTCGGCCGCCGCTCGGTCCCCTTGAAGAACATGTGCTCGGAGAAGTGCGCGATACCGTTTGTCTTGGCCGTCTCGTAGCGGGAGCCGGCGGCGAGCATGATCGCGCACGTCACCGACTGCGCCGACTCGATCGGCGCGGTCAGGATCCGCAGGCCGTTGTCGAGCCGCTCGAGGTTGTAGGCGCTCACACGGCCGATGCTATCGACGCCGATCCTCCACGCGGTAGACGAAGCGGACCGCCTGCCAGTCGCCGTCGATCGCCGCGCTCTTGTTGTCGACCAGCCCGGCGCCGAGCCCTACCCTCTGCACGGTCTCGAAATCGAGGTCGGTCTCGATCCCGGACGTCTTCTTCGGCCAGGCGACCCAGAGGCCGTCCGCCGGGGCGAGCGTCGTCTTCAACGCACCGAAGCGCTTCTCGAGCTGGTCGCGGCTCGTCGTGAAGAGGACGACGACCTCGACGCCGGGCTTCGCGCCCAGCTTTCGGGCCAGGGGTGTGTTCGAGTAGTCGGTCCGGGCCATCAAAAGCGCTGCAGCGCGCGCGAGACCGCTTCCGTGCCGAAGTCCAGCGCGTCGACGGGGATGCGCTCGTCGGCCGCATGGACGATCTCGAGAACCGGGAAGTCGTCGGCCAGGCGCATCGGCATGAACCCGTAGGTCTGGATTCCGAGCTGCGCGAAGAAGCGCGCGTCGGTAACGCCGCCCTGGAGCAGCGGCATAGGCACTCCCTCGGGGTCGAGCTCGCGCAGCACGCCCGCGAGCATCTCGAAGTGCGTCAGGTCGGCCTCGGCCGGGCCGGGGTCGTGCCGAAGGAGCTCGAGCTCCACGTCGTCGCCGACCACGAACCGGAGCTCGGCCATGAGATCGTCGGGGGCGAAGCCGGGCAGGAGCCGGCCGTCCAGCTCGAGCTCGATCTGCGACGGGATCACGTTGACCTTCTCGCCGCCGCGCACGATCGTCGCGTTGACGGTGTTCCGCAGCAGGCCCTCGATCGGCCGCATCGCCGGGCCGAGCCTCGGCAGGGCGCGATCGGCGACGGCCGGATTCAGGAGGCTGAGCCAGAGCTGGCGCTTCGGCGAAGAGAGCTGAGCCGCGATCGTCTCGATCATCTCGCGGACGATCGGCGTGACGTGGATCGGCAGCCGATTCCGGTCGAGGGCGCCGAGCAGCCGTCCGAGACGGCTCATCGTGCCGCCGCGGTGGATCATCGCCCCGTGGCCGCCGGCACCGCGGACGGTCGCCTTCAGCCAGCAGATCTGCTTCTCGCCGAGCTGAATCGGATAGAAGCGCTTGCCGGAGATCACGCGCGAGATGCCCCCCGCCTCGCCGAGCGCATGCGTGATCCCTGTGAAGAGCTCCGGATGCTGCTCGACAAGGAACTTCGCCCCGAAGTCGCCGCCGTTCTCCTCGTCGCTCAACACCACGAGCACGACGTCCCCCGGCAGCTCGAGCTCGCCGCGCGCCGCGCGCAGGAACGCCGAGACGTACATCGACACCGCGCCCTTCATGTCGATGGCGCCCCGTCCCCAGATCTCGCCGTCCGCGAGATCGCCGCCGAAGGGCGGGCGCCGCCAGCTCTGGCCGGCGGTGGTGACGACGTCGACGTGGCCCTCGAGCAACAGAGGCGCGCTCTGCCCGCTGCCCGGCAGCCGGGCGACGAGGTTCGGGCGGCCCGGCTCTTTCGCGTACGTCTCGGTCGCGACGCCTGCGTCCTCGAGCAGCCCGCGGATGAACGTGACGCATTCGCCCTCGTTCCCCGGAGGGTTCGTGGTGTCGAACCGGATCAGTTGCTGGAGGAGCTCGGCAGGAGTCAAAGGGATTAACGGGGTGTAAGGATTCCGGCTGGAGCTTGTGACGGCCCGAGCCCTGTCTGTACCTTGCGATTCAGGGAAGGTTGTAACAAATGCTCCACATCCTCACGATCGTCTTCTTGCTCGCCGCGGCCTGGGCAGTCTCGCGCCTGGCGGCCCTCGTCGCTCGGAAGGTCCTCGTCTGGCACGACCGGCGCCATCATTTGCCGAGCGGCGATCTCCGCGCCAAGATCATCGAGCTCAAGCGGCGCGAGACGACCGTGGGGATCATCCGCACCGGCATCGCCTACATCGCCTTCGCGGCGGCGCTCGTGCTTGCCGCGGCTCAGGTGACGGGTGGGTTCGACCACCTGACGGCCATCGCAGGCGCGTCCTTCGTCCTCATCCTGGTCGGCTTCTCGGCGCAGCGCGTTCTCGTCGACATCATCGCGGGCTTCAGCATGTTCACCGAGAAGTGGTACTCCGTCGGCGACACGATCGCGATTCCGACGATGGAGCTGCAGGGCATCGTCGAGGACGTCTCGCTCAGGCGCACGAAGCTCCGCTCGCTCGAGGGCGAGGTGATCAACATCCACAACTCGCAGATCCCGGCCGTGCGCGTGCTGCCGGGAGGGCTCAAGGAGTTCGACGTCGAGCTCGTCGCCAGCGACCGGGATGCCGCCGAGCATCTCGTCGAGGGTCTGCACTCGCTCCTGCCGCAGGGCCCGACGACGTTCGTTCAGCGCCCTCAGATCCACCAGATCGACGAGCTCGCGCCGGCCGTCGTCCGCCTGCGGATGCGCGCGGCCGTCGCCCCGGGCCGCGAGTGGCTCGTGGACGGCTTCTACACCGACCTGCTGAAGGAGCGCGCCGGAGCGGGCCTGATCGTCCACGGTCCCGTCGTGCTCACCGTCGACGAGGGAGCGACCCGCAGTTTCGCGCGGGCGAGCGCCGCGTCACGCTGGGCCGGCGCCTAACCGTCGGCGAGCGAGGCGATCGCTTCGAGCAGGCCGTCGACCTCCTCGGCGGTGTTGTAGTGGACGATCCCGGCGCGCACCGCTCCTTCGACGAGGCCGAGGCGCTTCATCACCTCGACCGCGTAGTAGTTTCCCTGCCAGACCGCGTAGCCGGCGTCTCCAAGCCGCGTCGCGGCTTCCCTCGTGGGGATGCCGTCGATGTTGAAGGCGAAGGTGGCGACGCGTCCCTCCATCGTCGGCAGCCCGTAGAGCGTCACGCCGTCGGGTAATCCGGCGAGAAATCGCTCGCCGAGTCCGTGCTCGTGCGTCTGGATCGCGTCCCAGCCGATCGAGTCGACGTAGTCGACCGCGGCGACGAACCCCGCGAGCAGCTCGTGGGGAAGTGTCCCGGTCTCGAAGCGGTGCCCGAGCGGCTCGTTCGACGCGGGTCGCACCTTGTAGGGCCGCAGCGGCTCGAGGAGGTCGCCGCGCCCGTAGGCAACGCCGAGGTGCGGCCCGAAGAACTTGTACGGCGAGCAGAGCAGCACGTCGACCTCCCAGCCGGCGACGTCGATCGGGCCGTGGGGGCCGTAGTGGACGGCGTCGGCCCACGCGAGCGCTCCTGCCGTGTGGGCGAGCTCGACCACGCGGCGCGCGTCGGTGAGCGTCCCGACGGCGTTCGACGCGACCGGAAACGCCACCACCCGGGTGCGGTCGGTCAGGAGCCGCTCGAGATCCTCGAGGTCGACGGTCGTGTCGTCCCGGATGTCGACGAAGCGAACCTCGAGCCCGAGGTCGTGGGCGAGCTCGAGCCAGGGCGAGACATTGGCGTCGTGGTCGAGCTTCGTGACCAGGATCTGGTCGCCTTCCCGCCATTCCCTTCCGAACGTCCGCGTGAGCGCGAACGCGAGAGTCGTCATGTTCGCGCCGAAGACGACCTCGTCGGCCGTGCAGCCCAGGAACCGTCCTGCGGTGTCCCTGGCCTGCGCGACGAGCGCCTCCGTCCGGCGGCTCGTGTCGTAGGGGCCGCTCACGTTCGCATTCGACTCCCGGTAGTACCGCGAGACCGCCTCGATCACCTCGTCCGGCACCTGCGTCCCGCCCGGCCCGTCGAAGAACGCAAGCGGCTGTCGAAGAGCTGAGAAGCGGGCGCGCACGGCCTCGACGTCGAGCGTCACGGTAGACACCCCGAAGACGTTACTACGATTCGGCCATGGCTCCAGCGACGAAAGAGCGTGTCGACCGAGGGACGGGAACCGGTCTCGGCGCTCCCTGGAACGTCATCGTCCTGAACGACAACCACAACACCTTTCAGGGCGTGGCGGCGGCCCTTGCATCGACGATCCCGAACGTGTCGTACGACCAGGGCCTGCGCATCGCCGACACGATCCACTCGAGCGGCCGGGCGATCGTCTGGTCCGGGTATCGCGAGCGCGCCGAGCTCTACTGGGAGCAGCTGCGCGGCCTCGGGCTGACGATGGCGCCGCTCGAGCGCACGTAGCCAGGCGGGGAGGAACCGTCCGGGGACCGGCGTACTCTCTCGTCATGCGACGGCTGCGGCCGCTGACGGAAGCCGAGTGTTACGCCAGGTGCTACGGCGGTTGGGAAGAGACGGTCAGGATCGTGAGGCTGGAGCCGCGGCTCGCCCGCCGCGAGCCCGCGGTCGAGGGGGAGGCGCTTCGCGTGCGCTTCGAGGAGCTCCTCGACGGCCGTGACCCGGAAGCCCTCGCCGAGCCCGAAGCCGCCTAGGTCTGCCGTACCGGATGTCCTCGGCGACGCCTTGCGCGTCGTCTTCTGCGGGATCAATCCGGGACGCGTGTCGGCCGCGGCTGCCGCGCACTTCGCGAATCCGCGCAACGACTTCTGGCGGCTCTTGCACGCGGCCGGGTTCACGCCCCGGCAGCTCGAGCCCGACGAGCAGTTCGAGCTGCTCCGCTACGGGATCGGCATCACCAACGCGGCCGCGCGGACGACGCCGGGGTCGAGCGATCTCAGGAAGAGCGATTTCGCCGGCGCCGCAGAACGACTCGAAGCGCTCGCACTGACGCGACGTCCGGGGTGGATCGGATTCGTGGGCAAGGAGGCGTACCGCGGGACGTTCGGCGAGCGCGCCGACCTCGGCGTGCAGGAGCGCCGCCTCGGCGACACGCGCCTGTTCGTGCTGCCGTCGACGTCGCCCGCCAACGCCGCAGTGCCCTGGGAAGACCGGCTGAGGTGGTTCGCCGAGCTGGCGAGCCTCAGCCGCGCCAGCGGTTCGTGATCGGCGTTCGCCGGTCGCGGCCGAACGCCTTCGGGCGGATCTTCACGCCCGGCGGGGCCTGTCTGCGCTTGTATTCGGCGCGGTCGATCATCGACACGGCCCGCTCGACGAGGTCGCGGTCGAATCCGTCGGTCGAGAGCTCCTCGAGCGTCCGGTCGTGCTCGACGTACTGCTCGAGCACGGCGTCGAGCTTCGCGTAGGGAGGTAGCGAGTCCTCGTCGAGCTGGTTGTCGCGCAACTCGGCGCTCGGCGCGCGGTCGATGATCGACTGTGGGATCAGCTCGCGCCTCGCCCGCTCGTTCAGGTGGCGGGCGAGGCGGAAGACGTCGGTCTTGTAGACGTCCTTGAGCAGAGCGAAGCCGCCGGCCATATCCCCGTAGAGCGTTGCGTACCCGACCGAGAGCTCCGACTTGTTCCCGGTCGCGACGAGCATCCAGCCGAACTTGTTCGACAGCGCCATCAGCAATACGCCGCGCGCGCGGGCCTGCACGTTCTCCTCGGCGAGGTCCGGCGCGAGCCCGCTGAACTGCTCCGCGAGGGCGGCGTCGAACGCCTCGACGATCGGGCCTATCGGCAGCTCGAGAAACGCCGAGCCCAGGCTTTCCGCCAGCCTGCGCGCATCCGTCCGGGTGCCCTCCGAGGAGAATCGCGACGGCATCGACACGCAGTGCACCCGCCCGGGGCCGAGAGCCTCGGCGGCGAGGGCGGCGGTCACCGCCGAGTCGATGCCGCCGGAAACCCCCACCACCACGTCGCTGAAGCCGTTCTTGTCGACGTAGTCGCGCAGCCCGAGCTCGAGGGCGAGCCGCATCTGCTCGAGCTCGTCGACGAACGGCGCGAGTGTGGCGTCGACCTTCCCTCCGTCGAGTGACGCGCCCGGCGCGCCGACGTGGACCACGGTTGCGTCCGGGGCCCCCTCGCGGTCGCGCGCGAGCGCGCGCCGCCGGACGTCACGCAGCCGCCGGCCGATCACCTCTTTCGGCTCGATGTCGGCCAGGAGCAGCGCCTCTTCGAATCCGGGCGCCCGGGCGATGACAGTTCCTTCGTCGTCGAGGACGACGGAGTGCCCGTCGAAGATCAGCTCGTCCTGTCCACCGACGCTGTTGCAGAAGGCGACGAAGCACGAGTTGTCGCGCGCGCGTGTGACGAACATCTCCTCGCGCTCGCGGTCGCGGCCGACGTAGAACGGCGACGCCGAGATGTTCACCAGCAGCTCGGCTCCGGCCAGAGCGAGGTCGGTCGCGGGAGGGCCCGGCTGCCACATGTCCTCGCAGACGGTCGGGCCGACGAGCGTCCCGCCGTGCTCCAGGAGGATCAGGTCGCGGCCCGAGGCGAAGTACCGCTCTTCGTCGAAGACGCCGTAGTTCGGCAGGAAGCGCTTCCGGTAGACGGCCTTCACCTCGCCCGCGGCGCAGACGTAGCACGCGTTGTAGAGATCGCGGTCGAAGTGGGGAGCGCCTACGAGGACGGTTACTCCTCGGGCCGCTCTCGCGATGCGCTCGACGGAGGCCTCCGCCGCCCGGATGAAGCCCTGCCGCAAGAGGAGGTCTTCGGGCGGATAGCCGGTGACCGAGAGCTCCGGGAAGACGATCAGCTCGGCTCCAGCAGTCCTCGCGTCGTCGAGCTGCTCGAGGATCAGCGCGCGGTTTCCGTCGAGGTCGCCGACGATCGGGTTGATCTGCGCTAGCGCGAGCCTCACGGGGCAAGTCTAGCTGTTTGCGACTCTCAGTCGAAAACTAGCGGCGGCCCAGCTGGAGCACCCAGAGCGAGACGTCCGGCCGCCCGAAGATCGCGCCGCGCTCGATCGCGATTCCCAGATCGCGCCACCGCCGTGCGAGCAGGTTCGCGCGATGTGGCGGAGAGTTGAGCCACGCGGACAGCGTTCGCAGCGGCGAGCCGAGCTCGCCCTGGCCCCAGGCGAGGTTCTCTGCGAATCGCCGGGCGGGGAGATAGCCGGCCCGCGCGAACGTTCGCGTGAACGACATTCCGCACGGCGTGTGGGAGAAGCCGCAGTGCCTGACGGCGTCGGCCTTGAGGAGGGAGGAGCGGTTGAGCGAGAGATTGCCGCGCACCGGCCCGAGGCCGAAGCTTCGCCGGATCACGTTGATGCCGCAGTACATCGCCTCGAGGCTCGCATGAGTGTTCTCGGCGGCAGTAGTGGCTCCGGCGCACGAGGACGCGACGGAGGAGAGGGCCGAGGCGTCCGAAGCCGGCGCCGCGACCGAGGGCGCGACGAAGCCGAGAACGAGCGCTGTAAGGGCCTGGGCGACTCCCATACGCGTTCCGTCGGCATCTTGCCTGCTCCGGCCGCGTTTCCCTTCCGGGCGGCGCAGAATTTACATTCCTACTTGTAAGTCGCAAGAGTGCAGGATCAGGCTCCGGAAGCGGCCTCGATCTCGTCCAGCGCCTCCGGGTTCTCGAGGCTGGAGAGGTCGCCCGGGTCGGTCCCCAGGATCCTCGCGCGGACCGCGCGCCTCACGATCTTCGCGCTGCGGGTCTTCGGCAGCGCTGAGACGAAGACGACCCGTTCCGGCTTGAAGGCTTTTCCCAACGCGTCGGTGACGGCCCTCGTGACCTCGTCTCTTCGAGCCGGTGTCGCCTCGCTCCCCGGCTTGAGGACGCAGAAGATCCAGGCGACCTCTCCCTTGACGTCGTGGGGAACGCCGACCGCGGCCGCTTCGGCCACGGCGGGGTGGGCAACGGCGGCGGACTCGAGTTCCGCCGGTCCGATGCGCTTGCCCGCGATGTTGAGCGTGTCGTCGGAGCGCCCGTGCAGGAACCAGTAGCCGTCGGCGTCGATCGACGCCCAGTCCCCGTGCGTCCACACTCCGGGAAAGCGCCGCCAGTAGGAGTCGAGGTAGCGCTCGTCGTCCCCCCAGATCCCCCGCGTCATGCCGGGCCATGGTCGCCGGCAGATGAGCTCGCCCACCTCACCGCGGACCGGCGTCCCGTCGCCGGCGACGACGTCCATGTCCTGACCCAGCGCGGGGAAGCCGAGCGAGACCGGCTTGACCGGCTCCGTCAAGCAGCTCGCGAGGAAGCAGGCGCCGACCTCGGTGCCGCCGGACTCGTTGACGATCGGCACGCGTCCTCCGCCCACGCGTTCGTGCAGCCACAGATAGGGATCGAGATTCCACGGTTCGCCCGTTGTGCAGATGGTCTTCAGCGAGCTCAGGTCGGCCTCGGGCTCGCCGAGGGGAGCGAGGGCCCGAACGAGCGTCGGAGACACGCCGAGCATGGAGAGGCGCTCTGACTCGACGAGCCGCCACAGCCGGTCGGACGGAAAGTCCGGCGCACCCTCCGCGAAGACGATGGTCGCTCCGCACGCGCCCCCGCCGACGACGGTCCAGGGCCCCATGATCCAGCCCATGTCGGTCGCGAAGTGGATGCGGTCGCCCGGCTTGACGTTCGTCTGGTAGGCGACCTCGCGGGCGATCGACACCAGGAAGCCGCCCTGCACGTGGAGCGCGCCCTTGGGCCTGCCCGTCGTTCCCGACGTGTAGGCGAGGAGATACGGGTGCTCCGAGTCGACCTGCGCCGGCGGCAGGTCGCCCGAGGCTCCGCCGACGAGCTCGCCCCAGAAGCGGTCACGGCCGATCGTCATAGGGACGTCGTCGAGCGATAGGCGACTCCAGACGATCGTGTGGGCTACGCCCGGCGCGTCGCGGAGCGCCTCGTCCGCGATCTCCTTCATCGGCACGAGGTGTCCGCGGCGGAGAGAGCCGTCTGCGGTGATCAGGGCCTTTGCCCCGGCGTCGGCAAGCCGCGCGGCGATGGCGGGCGCCGCGAATCCGGAGAAGATCGGCACCTGCACTGCCCCGAGATGCGCGCAGGCGTGGGATGCGATCGCCACCTGCGGAGACATCGGCAGGAAGATCCCGACTGCGTCCCCCGGCCCGATTCCGATCGAGGCCAGGCCCTCAGCGAGCCGGAAGACCTCCTCCGACAGCTCGCGCCACGTGAGCGAGACGCGCCCGCCCTCCTCGGGGATCCCAACCATGGCTTCCTGCTCGGCGAGCTCTCCGGCCGCCCATCTGTGCACGCAGTTCCACGCGAGATTCAGCTTCGCGCCGTTGAACCAGGTCGCCCACTCGACCCCCCGCGATGTGTCGAGGACGCTTTCCCAGGGCTCCGTGAACTCGAGGCCGAGATCCTCGACCACGGCCGGCCAGAATCGGTCGGGCTCCTCGACCGAGACCCTGTGCAGATCGTGGTAGCGATCGACGCCGAGACGTCGCCCGAGGCGCGTCAGGTTGGCGCTCTCGACGTCCTCCGGGGTCGGGCTCCAGACGAACTCGCTCACGGGCCGGAAAGAGTACGGCACGAGTAACGCAGCGCCCGGATAAGGATCACTAACCTAGTCCTCCGTGAGGGCGCGACTCTTCGCTCCTGAGAACCGCAAGTGGTGGACGCTGGTCGCCGTCGCGATCGGGCTCTTCATGATCATGCTCGACAACACGGTCGTGAACGTCGCGCTGCCGTCGATTCGCCGCGATCTCGGGATCGGCATCTCGGAGCTCGAGTGGGTCGTGAACGCCTACGCGCTGACGTTCGGCGTGCTGCTGCTGAGCGGAGGAAAGCTCGCCGACCTGCTCGGCCGCAGACGGATCTTCATCGTCGGGCTCATCGTCTTCACGGCGTCGTCACTCGCGTGCGGGCTCGCTGGGGACGCAAACGTCCTCATCGCCGCGCGAACGGTCCAGGGAATCGGCGCCGCGCTGATGAACCCGGCCACTCTGTCGATCATCACGGCGACCTTCCCGCCGCGCCAGCGCGGCACCGCGATCGGGATCTGGGCCGGCGTGTCGGCGCTCGCTCTCGCATTCGGCCCGATCGTCGGCGGGGTGCTCACCCAGAAGCTCCATTGGAGCTGGATCTTCTTCATCAACATTCCGATCGGGGTCGCGGGCGTTCTCGCGGCGAGGGTCTTCATCGACGAATCGAAAGACTCGTCGGCCGAGCAGCGCCTCGACTTACCCGGCCTGCTCACGTCCGGAATCGGTCTCTTCGCGCTCACCTTTGGGCTGATCGAGACGAACCATCACGGCTGGACGTCGGCGCTCGTGCTGTCGATGTTCGGTCTCGCCGCCATCTCGCTGGCGGCGTTCGTCCTCTTGGAGCTCCACCAGCGAATCCCGATGCTCGACCTCAGCCTCTTCCGCAACCGCACCTTCGCGGGGGCGAACACGGCCATGCTGCTCGTCGGCCTCGCGATGTTCGGGATCTTCTTCTTCAACTCGCTCTTCGTCCAGAACATCCTCGGTTTCTCGGCCATCCAGACCGGAGCGACATTCCTGCCGATGACCGTGATGATCATCCTCGTCGCGCCCGCGGCGGGGAAGGTCTCGGACCGCTACGGCGCTCGGTGGTTGATGGGGATCGGCATGGTGCTCCTGTCCGTCTCGCTGCTCTTGTTCGGCACGCTGAAGGCGACCTCGACCTTCTGGGGCCTCCTGCCCGGCCTCCTCGTCGGCGGCTTCGGACTGGCGATCACGATGGCACCGACCACGTCGGCCGCGATGGGCTCGGTTCCCATCGACAAGGCGGGCGTCGGCTCCGCGGTCATCAACAGCATGCGCCAGGTGGGAGGCTCGATCGGAATAGCAATGATGGGCGCCCTCGTCGCGACGCAACTCACGACGACCCCGAACGACCCGCGTTACGGCGCGCAGTTCATCGACGGCTATCACCTCGCCGTCCACGTGGGTGCCGGCATCGTGCTGGCCGGTGCAGTCGTCGCCGTCTCGACAGTCCGCAAGGTTCGACATCCGGAGCCGGAGGCGGAGTCCCGGCACGCTGCGGAACAGCCGGCCGTCGGCGCCTAGCCTGACTCTCTTCAGGACGTTCATGGCCCGTTCGGTCGGGTGGAAGCGATGGCTTCCGTCCGTCGCGAGCCGGTGTGCCTTCGGGAGCTTCTGGCGACTGGCCGGCGCGCCGCCTCGGCGGCGCCGGCCGATGATCGAACGAGAGGAGCACGCGACCAGCCGCCAAAAATAGGAGACCCCCCGGCTGCGGCTCCGGGGGGTCGATCCCTTCCTCGGCGCTCCTGCCCTGTCGGGCTATCGCCGGGACTTGGCTCTGCGGCCCAGCCACGCCCCGTCGGAATTCCCCGCGGGTGAAGCGCCTCCTGCAGCCGACCCTGGCGTCTGGCTCGGTTGCAGGATGGCCTCACTGTAGGGGCCTCACCGAGGCATGTCAAGTACCTCGGTCAAGTGATTTGGGATAGGCTTGCTTGACTCCAGAACCCCGGGAACATGCCCCTTCCGGGGGATGCTGTTCGGGACAGGTTGAATTTTCGTGAAGCATGACGTCTACTTCGTCGGACATCTCTGACTTGACCTCAACCCGTCAGCAAGGGCGCGTCATGGCCGCTCAGGCCGGGCTTCGCCTCGGTGAGCGTCTGCGCCAGTTGCGCGTGGCAGCGGGCATGACTCAGACCGATCTGGCCGGTGACCGGTTCTCGAAGGAGTACGTCAGCCAGATCGAGCGTGGCAAGACGAGGCCGACGCACGAGACGACCGCCTGGCTGGCGGAGCGTCTCGGGGTCGACCCGGGCTTTCTCGCCAACGGCGTGTCGGCCGACGATCGCGGTCGCGTCGACGCAGCCCTTGCTCGGGCCGATGCCCTGCTCGAGGCGAGGAGAGACGAGGAGGCGCTCCACCAGTTCGAGGGCATCCGCGCCGCGGTGCTGGCGACGGGCCTGCCGGAGCTCGAGGCGAAGGCCCTGTCGGGCGAAGCGACCGTGCGCATGCGCCTCGGCAACGTCCGTGAGGCGATCTCCCTGCTCGAACGGGCACGCGCGCTGTGCGAGCGAGCCGAGTTCTCGGACGTCGAGCGTGCGGATGTCGTCTTCAGGCTCGGGGTCGCACGCTACAAGCTCAACAGCATCCAGACAGCGATCGCCCTCTTCGACGAGGCGTTGAAGCTCGCGGAGCGGTCTGAGCTCCCGTCCGACCAGCTGCGCTCGAACATCTTCGCCTGGCGCTCGCGCTGCTACCGGCGACGTCGCGATCTCGAGGCTGCACGCGAGGACGTCGAGCGTGCGCTCGAGCTCGCCGAGGGCCTCAACGACCGGCGGGCCACCGCGCACATCTACTTCCAGGCCTCGATCATCGCCGATCGCGAAGGTCACTGGGTGCTGGCGCGCACCTACGCGGAGCGTGCCAAGGCGGCATACGAGGAGCTCTCGGATCGCAGTAATCTCGGCCGGCTGCTGAACAACCTCGGCGGCATCAACTTCCTGCTCGGGCACCCCGAGGAGGCGGTCACGTCGCTGAAAGACGCGGTTCGGATCGCGCTCGACATCGGCAACGAGGCCGAGGCTGCACACGCCGTCAACGGCCTGGCCCAGGTCCACCTCAAGACCGGTGATGTGTCGCGTGCCGAGGAGCAGGCCCGATATGCGCTCGAGCTGCTCGGGGACCGCGACGACGAGATCTCGGAGATCGGCAACGCCCAGCTCGTGCTCGGGCGGGCCCTGCTCGAGCAGGATCGGCTCGATGAGGCGGAGGAGGCTTTCCGTCTGGGGGAACAGGCCTACGACCAACTCTCGTCCGCAAGTCATCGCGCGTCCGCCTGGGTCGCGCAGGGCGACCTCGCGGCCCGGCGCGGTGACGACCGAACGGCGGCCCGGCTGTACCGCCAGGCCGCCGACGCGCTTCAGGACGTTCGCTTCTAAGGCCAACGAAGGGAGGTGATCCCGTGTCCAAAGCTCGCCTCATCTACTTTGTAGTGCTCGCAGTCCTTATCGCATCAGCCCTCCTGCCTGCCCTGCAGTTCCTGCCAGTGGGCCCGCATGACGGCCATGAGATCTAGAGTGCCGATGTGCGCGCCTGGTTGGCCGTCTTCGCGCTGCTCGCGCTGACCTCAGGCTGCGGCTCGTCGTCCAAGGTCTCGACTTCCGGCGCCCCCGGTCCCGGGTCGCTGGACGCGCTCTGGAAGGCATCCGGCGAGAGCGTCGCCTGGATTCCCGGCGATTCTGATTTCTCGCCGGGCAAGCTGAGGGTCTCGTTCCTCGTCGTCAACAGCCACGGACGGGTGGTCTCGCCCCCCCGCGCCCGCGTCTGGGTGGCGCACGCACGTGAGGACAAGCCGTTCGAGCGGACGACTGCACGGCTTGAGCGCGTCGGAGTTCGCGGCGTCCCGGCCGACGCCGACGTGAAGGCTCTCTACGTCGCGGAGGTCAGCGTCCCGACGCCGGGGACCTACTACATGCTCGCTCGTCCGATCGGTCGCGAGCGGATCGGCGCGCTCCGCGAGCTCCTGGTCAAGAGTCATTCCGCCTCGCCTGCGGTCGGGAGCCGTGCCTACCCGTCGAAAACGCCGACGCTTGCGAGTACCGGCGGCAACCTTGCTGCGCTGACGACCCGGACGCCACCTGACCGCGGTCTGCTGCGGTACTCGATCGCATCGTCGCTCGCGGCCCACGTGCCGTTTGTCGTGACATTTGCGACGCCGCGCTACTGCACCAGCCGCACGTGCGGTCCCGTGGTCGACGTCGTCGACCATGTTCGCCGTCAGTACTCGAAGTCGAGGATCCGCTTCATCCACGTCGAGATCTACAAGGGCAACAATCCCAGCAAGGGCGAGAACCGCTGGGTTCGAGAGTGGAACCTCCCCTCGGAGCCGTGGACATTCCTCGTCGGTCGTGACGGGCGTATCAAGGCGAAGTTCGAGGGCTCGCTCTCCGTTCGTGAGCTGACCGCGAGCGTCGAGACCCTGCTGTCGTAGCGGGGTCCTCGCGAACCTGCGAGGCTAGGCGCTGGTCGTGTCCGCCGAATTTGGTGAATCTCCCGGTCTGGTCAGCGTGCGCGACGTCGCGCAGCAGCTCGGCGTGCACCCCGAGACGATTCGCCGGCTGATCCACGACGGACGGCTCGACGCGGTGCGGGTCGGGCGGGTCCTTCGCGTGCATCAGCGAGCGGTCGATCACTTCCTCGCGCGGCAGCGTGTGAAGCCGACGCGCCCCGAGAGCTGACGGCGACGGCCTAGCCGTCGAGGCCGTCCGTCGCCACTCGCTCGAGGACGACGTGCGGCACGCGAGCGTGCGGAGTGAGCCGAAGGAGCGCTCTCACGATCTCGGCGCAGTCCTCGGGCTGGATCATCTCCTCTTTCGGGACGGGCGCCCAATCCGTCATCGGCGTTGCGACGAATGCGGGGCTGAGCGCGGTCGCACGCACACCGTGCTCTTCCTCACCTCGATTGATCGTCGTCGTGAACTGGATGACCGCCGCCTTCGTCGCTCCGTAGACAGGCAGTTCCGGAGTCGCCATCGTTCCAGCGATCGAGGCGAGATTGACGACGAGGCCATGAGCCTCCCGGAGGAGCGGGAGAGCCGCGGCCGTCATCAACAGCGTGCCGCGCAGGTTGACGTCGATCTGGAGATCGATGTGCTTCGTCGCGAGCTCGTCGACCGGGCCGGCCACGCCGATGCCGGCCGAGTTGACGAGCACGTCCAGCCGTCCGTGTCGGCGGTGATGCTCGTCGACGGCTCGGCGACAGTCGTCCTCGCCCGAGAGGTCGGCCGAAACGGCGAGTGCGTCGAGCTCGGCCGCCGCGGCTTCGACCTTCTCTCGTCTCCTCGAGACCAGCGTCAGGGCGAACCCCTCCTCGCGGAGCATCCGCGCGATCGCGAAACCGATACCCGACGAGCCGCCGGTGACGAGCGCGGCTTTCTCCATGAGGCATCTTTGCAAGTTGGAAGGTTCGGCATCGCCCGTGGAGAACTTGGTCGGCGGGGGAACCGTCAAGGCTCCTCCTCTCCCCTGAGGCACCGGGGGGGCCATCGGCCCTCCCGCGTGCCTTTCTCTTTCTGCCAAATCTTTCTGCGAAAGGGAATACGAGCTGCCGCCCGTTCGTAACACCTTTGAACCGAAAGCAGTCTGTAGACGAACCGAGCAGAGATCCCTACCCTTCCGGATTCAGCGACGAGGAGGAGCTCCCTTTGGACACCGAGACGGGTCCCGTCAAGCTCACAGATCTCGCCTCCTGTGGCGGTTGCGCGGCGAAATACTCTGCTGCCCGTCTCGAGCAGCTGCTCGCAGGCTTCGTTCCTGTCGAGGCGGAGAATCTCCTGGTCGGTCTGGCGCCCGCGGACGATGCCGCGGTCTATCGGCTCGACGACGAGCGCGCGCTGATCTTCACGCTGGACTTCTTCCCGCCAATCGTCGACGACCCGGCCGACTACGGCGCGATCGCTGCGACGAACGCGCTCAACGATGTCTTCGCGATGGGCGGGACACCGCTGCTCGCGCTGTCGATCGCCGCGTTTCCGGAGGAGCTGCCGCTCGAGATGCTCGGCGAGATCTTCGCCGCGGCGGACGCACAGGTCCGCACCGCGGGCGGCCTGCTCGCCGGGGGGCACACGATCAGGGATGCCGAGCCGAAGTACGGCCTAGCGGTCGTCGGCACCGTCAGCCCGGACGGCATCTGGCCGAAGAACGGCGCCCGGCCGGGCGACTCGCTCTTCATCACGAAGCCGCTTGGCACGGGACTGATCATGACCGGCTACAAGATGCGGCTCGCGGGCGAGATGCAGCTCGAGCGCGCCGTGCATTGGATGCGCACGCTCAACAAGGATGCGGCCGACGTCCTGCGGAAGGCCGAGCCGAATGCAGTCACGGATGTCACGGGTTTCGGGCTCTTCGGTCATGCCCATGAGATGGCCGAGCGCAGCGGTGCCCTGATCCGGCTCGAGTCGGAACGCTTTCCCGCGATCGACGGTGCGCTCGATCTGGCGCGGAAGGGTGTTCGGACGACCGGTGATCCACGGAATCGCGACTTCGCTGCGGCGCACGTCACGACGAACGGCCTGCCGGAGACGCTCGACGCGCTCGGGTTCGACCCGCAAACGGCCGGCGGCCTCCTGGTCTCGATCCCGGCCGAGCGTGGGGCCGCACTGGAGGCGGAGTTCGGCGCCCGCAAGCTGTTCATCCGGCGCATCGGCCGGGTCGAGGAGGGAACCGGAGTCGTCGTCGAGTGAGGCAGCGCTCGTGAGCCGCGGGATGATCCACGGGCGATTCCAGCCCTTCCACAACGGACATCTGGATTACCTCCTCGGGGCTGCGGCGCGCTCGGAGGAGGTCTTCGTCGGGATCACGAACCCGGACCCGTCGCGGATCAAGGAGGAGCCGAGCGATCCGCTCCGGCACCTGCCGGAGTCGAATCCGTTCAGCTACGTGGAGCGGTTGCTGATGGTCCAGGCGGTCGCGGACGACGAGGGGATTCGCGCGCATGTCATCCCGTTCCCGGTCAACGAGCCTGAGCTCTGGCCGGCGTACGTGCCGCGCGGCGTCACCCAGTACTTGCGGCTTTTCTCCGACTGGGGCGGGACGAAGCTCGAGCGCATGCGCGCTGCAGGCTACGAGGTAGAGATCCTGGATGAAGGCACCGCGAAGGAGATTTCCGGAGCCGACGTTCGCGAAGCGATGCGCGCGGACAGCGGGTGGGAGTCACTCGTTCCACGGGGCGTCGCGCACGTGATCAGGTCGCTTCAACACTCGGTGGTCTAGCGCAGCGAGTGCAGCCGATCGTCGTCTTCCTGCTGGACGGCCTCGCCGACCGTGCGCACGAGTCGCTCGGCGGCCTCAGTGGGCTCGAGGCGGCGAGGACGCCCAACCTCGACCGGCTGTGCGCATCGGCATCGTGCGGCGTCCTCTACGCGGTCGGTCCTGGGCGGGCGCCTTCGAGCGAGATCGCGCACTGGTCGATGCTCGGCTACCGGCCGGACGAGTTTCCCGGGCGGGCGGTGTTCGAGGCGCTCGGGCGGGGCCAAGAGGTCGATGAGCAGCACGTCTTCGCCTACGCCGCGCTTCGACCGGCGGAGCGGCGTGCCGACGGCTGGTGGCTCACCGGGCGGCCTGACCCCGACCGCGACGCGGAGGAGGCAGAGCGGCTCGTCGAGGCATGTGACGGCATCACGGTCGACGGGCTCAGGTTCTCGCTCTCCCATGTCTGGCGCGGGGAGGCGGTGCTGCGGGTCGAAGGCGGCGCGAGCGAGTGGGTGACGGACACGGACGCGTTCTTCCGCGACAGGCATCCCGTGCTCCGGCCTAGGGCTCTCAACCCCGTGGCCGAGCGGACTGCAGGTGCCGCGGAGGCGTGGAGCCGCGAAGTGATGAGGCGGCTCGAGAAGGAGCGCTTCAACGTGATCACGCTCAAGTGGTGGGGGCGCCCGCGGCATGTGCCGACGTTCGAGGAGCGCCACGGCCTTCGCGGGACGTTCGTCGCGAGCTCTGCGTTTCTCCGCGGGCTTGCGCTGGCCGTGGGGCTGACGGAGCGGGAAGAGCCGGAGACGTCCGATGCGGCAGGCGACCTCGCCGGTCGGGTGGCGATTGCCCGCGACTTGCTCGACGCGGGGGAGTCGTTCGTCTTCTGTCACGTCAAGAGCGCGGACGCGGCCGGGCACACCAAGGACCCGAGGAAGAAGCAGGCGATGATCGAGACGCTTGACTCGGCGCTCGGCGATCTTCCGATCGACCGGGCGATCGTCTGCCTCACCGGCGATCACGCGACTCCGGCGTCGCCGGAGGTCATCCATTCGGGCGACCCAGTGCCGTTCGTCGTCGCCGGGCCGGGCGTCCGGGCCGATTCCGTGCGCGAGTTCGGCGAGTCGACGTGCGCCGCGGGGATCTTCGGGCACCTGCGCGGGCCGGACATGATGCCGGTGCTGCTGAACGCGGCCGACCGGCCGCTCTTCCTGGGGTCGCGCCCTACTCCCTACGACGGGGCAGACGGCTACCCGGCGCTCCTCGAGCCGCTGTGAACAAGCCGGCGCGAAGCCGGCACGCCTGCGTCACCCATTCGCGCGACTCTCGCCGGTAACCCTCGAACTGTCCCCCTTGGGAGGGTGGGGGGTGAGTGGGTGGGAAGGCCGCGTCTTGCCGCCGCTGCGGCCGGCGTCCCGAGCCCCGCGCCAGCGAGCGCCTCCGCCCGATCGCAATGACGACCGTCACTAGACTCGGCGGCGTGAACGCGCAACCGACGGCGCTCGCGCGACTTCGCTCGCTCGCCCTCACCCCCGCTCAGCTCGTTCCGCTTGCGCTCGCACAGCTCGGCGCGCTCTGGCTGATCGTCGGCACGGGAGCCGCTGTGCGCCTCACCGACTCGGGGCTCGGCTGCCGCCACTGGCCCGGCTGCCAGGCGGGGCATCCGCTGCCCGCCAAGAGCGCGCACGCGTTCGTCGAATTCGGCAACCGACTCGTCGGCGCGGTCACGATCGCGATCACCCTCATCGTCTGGCTCGCCGCCCGGCGGACCCGTAACCTGCCGCGCCGGGCTGTCACTCTCTCGCTCGCCGTGTTCCTCGGCACGCTCGCGCAAGCGCCGATCGGCCTGCTCGCGATCGCGTCGGACCTGCGCTGGCCCATCGTGACCCTCCACTTGCTCCTCTCGATCGCCCTCCTCGCGGGTGCGACCATCCTTCTGCTCGAGGCTCGATCGGAGCAGGTCGGCAGATCCGAGCCGCTCGTGCCGCGTGAGCTTCAGCGGCTCGGCCTTGCGGCCGGGATCGCGTGCTTCGCGCTGATCGTCGGTGGCTCGCTCGCGACCGCGGCGGGCCCCCACTCCGGAGGAGGCCGGGCCGATAGGATCGACCGGCTCGGGCGCCTCGCACCGGTCGTGTACGCACACGCGATGGTCGTCGGGATCTTCCTCTGCACGTTCCTCTTCACCCTTGGCTACCTCGCCTCCCGGCGCGACCGGTCGCCGCGGCTGTTCGCTCTCGGCTCGGCGGTCTTCCTTCTGCTCCTGGCGCAGATGGGCCTCGGGGAGCTTCAGTGGCGCACGCATCTGCCGTGGGGGCTCGTGCTCGCGCATGTCTTTCTCGCGGGCGCCGTCTGGGTCGGAACAGTGGCCCTCGTGACCCTGTTCTTCCGCCCGAACGTAGACTTCGCCGATCGCTGACGAACTTCGAATCTCCACACGTCCGACGTTGCGCAACCCGGTCCTGATCTCCGCATTCCGTGGGTGGAACGACGGCGGACAGGGAGCGTCCCTCGCGGGCGGTTACCTCGCGAAAGCCTGGGAGGCCGAGCGGTTCGCCGAGATCGAGCCCGAGGGCTTCTTCGACTTCCAGGCCAACCGTCCGCACGTGTCGCTCGTCGACGGACAGACGCGTCACATCGACTGGCCGGACAACGCGTTCTACCACGCTCCGATCCCCGGGCTGGAGCGCGACGCGCTGCTCCTGCTGGGGATGGAGCCGAACCTCCGCTGGCGTTCGTTCACCGGAATGATCGTCGACCTTGCGCGTGATCTCGGCGTCGAGCTCGTCGTCACCCTCGGCTCTCTGCTGGCGGACGTCCCACACACCCGTCCGTCGCCGGTGACCGGCGGCGCCACCGACCCGGAGCTGATCGAGCAGCTGGGACTTCAGCGCTCACGCTACGAGGGGCCGACCGGGATCGTCGGGGTCCTCCACGATGCGTGCAACCGGGAAGGGTTGAAGTCGGTGAGCCTGTGGGCCGCCGTGCCCCATTACGTCTCGCTCGCCCCGAGCCCGCGCGCGGCGCTCGCGCTCTGCCAGAGGCTGGGCGACATCCTCGGGACGGAGATCGACACGGGAGAGCTCGACGAGGCGGCCGAGCGCTACAGCGAGCAGGTCAGCGAAGCCGTCGCCTCCGATGACGAGACCTCCGCCTACGTCGAGGAGCTCGAGCAGCGGGCGGAGATCCTCGACGACGAGCAGGACATCCCCTCCGGTGAGTCGCTCGCGGCCGAGCTCACGCGCTTCCTCAGGGAACGGGAGCGCGGCAACGGCGGGCCGGAGCGCGGCCCGACCGAACAGCCCTGAGCCTCTAGTCGCCGGCCACGTCGCGGCGGACGAAGACGACGTATGCCGCCGCGAGCGGCAGACTCACGTAGAGCGCACACACCCAGACCGCGCGGATCACAGGCGTCCAGTCGGCGGGAATGCGCAGGAATCCGTGCCACGCCTCGAACTGCGTGCCGAGGAGGTAGGGCCTGATCGGCTCCGTTCCCGGGAGCACGCCGAGCAGCTGCATGAGGAGCGCCCACATCAGCGCGCCGACCACGGAGGCAGCACTGTTCCGCGTCACCGTCGAGAGCAGGACCGCAAAGGCGGCGATCGCGACAAGGGGGAGGAAGTACACGCCGAGGCTCGCGGCGAGGAGCGCGGCGCCGTGGGCGGCGGAGACCTTCGTCCCCGAGAGGGACGTCAGTGGGTGAAACCCCCAGGCGATGCTCCCGGCGATCGCACCGACGAGCCCCATCGCGAAGACCAGCACGACCGTGTAGGTCGCCGTCGCGAACACCTTGCCGGCGAAGACCTCACTCCGTTCGCGCGATCGCGTGAGGATCGTCTTCAACGTTCCGCTCTGGCTCTCGGTCGCAACGATGTCGCCTGCAACGAGCGCGGTGATCAGCGGAAAGCCCCAGATCGACATGAAGAACAGCACGACGAACGGCGTGGCGAGGCCCGTGTCGCGGATGTATCGCCCGAGCGGAACGTCATTCGGCCCGCCGGACTGAAGGAGGAGGACGATCACGAAGATCAGCGGCACCGCCATCGCGACGCCGACGCCCAGGTACGTTCGCTTCTGTGCCAGGAGCTTGGCGATCTCCCACCGGTACACGGTCGCCACGCCGGTCATGCGACCGCCTGGCGGTCATGGTCCGAAGACTCGCCTCCGGTGAGCCCGAGAAAGAGCTCCTCGAGGCTGGCCGTCTGCGGGACGAGCGCGCTGATGCCGATTCGGGCCTGACCGAGCGTGATGGTGGCGTGCGCCGCGGCCTCCTCGTCTGCCGTGAACCTGACCTCGCCGTCGTCCAACGCCACTCCTTCGATTCCCGTCTGCGTGAGGAGCACCGCCCTCGCCCGTTCAGGCTCGGCCGTCCGTAGGCGATACCCGGTCGCTGCGGTCGCGAGGAGCTCGCTGAGGCCGCCCTCGTAGACGATGCGGCCCGTGCGGATGATCGCCACGCGGTTGCAAAGCTCTTCGACCTCGTTGAGGAGGTGGCTCGAGAGGAGGATCGTGATCTTCTCTCCAGCAAGGCGTCGAACGAGATCCCGCATGTCGCGCATGCCGGCCGGATCGAGACCCGTCGTCGGCTCGTCGAGAAGGAGGAGCCTGGGCTCGCGCAACAGCGCGGCAGCGATGCCGAGCCGCTGGCGCATTCCGTGCGAGTAGCCGCCGACCCGGTCCTTCGCGCGGTCGCGCAGCTCGACGAGCTCGAGCACCCCTTCGATCCTCGAGGGGGCACCGTTCCCGTCATAGTCGGCGAGAAGGCGAAGATTCTTGCGACCCGACAGATAGGGATAGAACCGCGGCCCCTCGACGAAGCCCGACACGCCCTCGAGCGCCTTCGCGCCTTCGACGAGCGGGTCTCGTCCGAACAGCTTCGCCGACCCTGACGTCGGACGGATCAGGCCGAGCAAGATTCGCAGCAGTGTCGTCTTGCCCGCTCCGTTTGGGCCGAGGTAACCGAAGACGTCGCCGTGCTCGACTGTCAGGTCGACACCGTCGACCGCCACGACGTCGCCGTAACGCTTGACGAGGCCGCCCGTTGTGACCGGGTGCGCTTCGCTCACTTCAACGCACGCGCGGCCGCTTCGGCCGCGGCGGGCGGCAGCGATCCGCCGAGGACGTACGAGACGCCGTTGCGCTCCCACTCGATGATCGTGCCGAGCTGCGTCGCGAGCTCGTGGCCGGTCAACCCGTCGAGTGAGACCGCCGGCAAACTCGACAGCAGCCCTTGCTTCTGGGCGCCGGCCGCCGGTGCCTTCCGCTCGACCACGATCAACGCTCCGAGACCCTGCCCGTACACGGCGAGCGCGGCTTTCGAATCGGAGCCGCCGACCACGCGTACGTCTTTCCGCGGGAGACCGACGAGCGTGTCCGGCGCGACGACGTTGAAGTCGACCGCGGCCTGGACGGGAGCGAGGCCGGTGACATCGGTCGCGCCTCCGCCCGACGCGGGCTTACTCGGCGCGCTCAGGTCGATCGTCTTCGCTCCGGCGGGCGGCGACACGTCGACGTTGCTCGAGGAGACGGCGCCGTATGAGATGTCCGTCGCAGTGAGCTCCAGCACGGGCTTCGAGCCACCCTGTGCGTAAATCGCCGCCTGGAGCGGAACGCCGCGGGCGGCATCCCACGCGAGCTCGGCGTAACCGAGTAGTCCACCGTCGTGCTTTGGGGAAATCTTGACGCTGTACGCGGGTTGGCCCGCGACGTTGGTGGGCTGGGCCGCCGAGACGTCCGCGTGCTCCCCGAGCTTCGTCAGAAAGTCGCTCGATCTGGGTGACCGACGGCGCGTTGCCGTTGTCGCCCGGTGCGGGAGTGGTCGAGCTCGAGTTCGAGCGAGCGAGCTTGTAGACCGTGTTGGTCGAGGCGTCGTAGACGGTGATGAGCTTGTCGTTCCAGACGATCTGCGCGTCACCCGCGTCGGCCTGGAGCTCGAGGCGGCCCCGTCCGTCCCCCGTCAGCCACAGCCTCCCCGACGCACCGGACATCAGCGCCGATCCGTTCCCGCCGAGGAGGGCGCCGGACGGGAAGAGTCGATTCGTGAACTTGATCCGGGCCGTAATCCCGGCGACGGCGGGCGCCGAGAGCGAATCGTGGATTGCCCGGGCGAGCGGCTTCGCCGGCGGGGTCGGCCCAGCGCTTCGACTCGCGGCGATCGCAATTGCGCTGCCGCCGACGGCGACTGCGACGACGACGGCAACGGCGGCCAGAAGGCGGCCGGTCGAAAGCGTGCGCAGAAGCCTCACGCGGGTTGCTCCTCGGTCTTCACGCCGTTCGTTGTAGCCCTCGACTCTGAGAGATCTCTGAGAGCGGGCAACTCGATCGTGAACCGGGGCCCCTGGGCGTAGGCGCGTCCGCCGTGACGTTCGGCGATCGCCCGGACGATTGGGAGCCCTAGACCCGTGCCCGAGGCATCGGTGCTCCCACGCCAGAACCTTTGGAAGGCACGCTCGGCGTCCTCCGGCGGAAGTCCGTTCCCCTCGTCGGTCACGGTCAGAAACGCGAGACCGTTCGAGGCGCGAACCTCGACCGTGATCCGACCGCCCGCCGGGCCGTGGCGGCGGCCGTTCTGGACCAGGTTGCCGAGCGCCCGCTCGAGTGCGGCCCGGTCGCCGCGAACCGACACTGGCTCGGCGGCGTCCACGACGATGCCCGCGTCCTCACCCGCAACCTTCCGTGCCACCGCGTCGAGAGAGAGGAGCTCGTCAGGAAGCCTGGGCGACGACTCCTCGCGAGAGAGAGCGAGCAGGTCGTCGGCCAGTTGCGCGAGCCGCTCGGCGTCGTGCTCGAGCTCGGCCACCACGGTCGGATTCGCACCGTGACGCGCCACGAAGGCAACGTTGCCACGCAATGCCGTCAACGGTGTTCGCAGTTCGTGCGAAGCATCGGAAAGGAAGCGGCGTTCGCGCTCGCGTGCACGCTCGAGGCTGTCGAGCATCGCGTTGAGCGTGCTCGCCAGCTGGCCTACCTCGCCGGTCGTGGACGGTTCGGGAAGCCGGCGGCGTGGATCGCCCGTCCGTTCGATCTCTGACGCTCCCGTCGCGAGTCGCCCGAGCGGGCCGAGCGCGCGGCGCATCAGCAGCGCGACGACGGTTGCGCCGAGGAGCGCCCCGACGAGACCGGCAAGGATCACGAAGAGATGCAGGCTCGCGAGCGTCTCCCCGAGGTCGTGGGTCGAGGCAGCGACCACGACCGAGCCGCCGGCAGCGGGACCGCCCAGGTCGGCGAGCGGCGCCGAGTACGCCCGAAGATGCTCCTTGCCGAGGCGCGTATTCGCGAAAGCGCCCCGGTTGTGCGTGATCGCAGTCTGGACCAGCGCCGGTGCCTGGAGGACGCGTCCGCCGAGGGAGAGCGAGCGCGCGACGATGCGGCCGTTCCGGTCGACCACCTCGACGATGAGCTGCGTCCCGCCGACGGGGGAGTCGAGTGCGCCGGGCGTAGTCAGCAGGGTGGGAGCCGAGGCGCTCAGCTGCGCGATCTCTACGGCGCGCGCTCGCAGGGTGTGATCGAGCGAGCCGTGAAGATGCCGCGAGACGAGCACGCTGATGATCGCGCCGACGGCGACGAGGGCGATCAGGATGCTGGCGGCGGCCGCGAGCACCGAGCGAAGCAGCAGCGAATGGCGCGTCATCGGGTGAGCACGAAGCCGACCCCTCTGACCGTCTGGATCAGCGGGGGATCGCCGAGCTTGCGCCGGAGGTAGGAGATGTAGCGGTCGACGGCGTTGAGGCTCGCCGGGGCGCCGTCCCAGACGCGATCGAGCGCGAGCGCGCGGCTGACGACCTGCTCGCGATTCCGAAGGAGGAGCTCGAGCAAATCGGCCTCGCGAGCGGTCAGGGAGAGCTCCCGAGATCCGCGGCGCGCCTTCCGCGTTGCGACCTCCAGAGTCAGGTCGCCGTAGGAAAGCGTCTCGACGGGCTCGCGCCCCCGGCGGACAAGCGCGCGGACGCGCGCGAGCAGCTCCTCGGCTGCGAACGGCTTGACCAGGTAGTCGTCGGCCCCGGCGTCGAGACCACGGACTCGGTCGGCGACAGCGTCTCGGGCCGTCAGGAGCAGAATCGGCAGACCGAGCCCTTTTGCGCGCAGCCGCCGGCAGACCGAGAGCCCGTCGACGTCGGGCATCGCGACGTCGAGGACGACGAGGTCTGGGGTCGAACGCTCGATCGCCGCCAGCGCTTCGCCGCCGCCGGCCGCGCCCGTGACCTCGTAACCGTCCGCCGCCAGAGTCCGTTCGAGCATCCGGCGAATAGGGCCGTCGTCGTCGACGACGAGAACGGCAGTGCTGTGCTGCACGCCCTCGACTGTAGCTCGCGCCGGCTCAGCCGAAGGTGAAGGCGTACGCCGACAAACCTTGCGTGAAACGCAGGTCGAGCACTCCGGACCGCGCCTTCTGCCGGGACACGAGCGTGTAGAGGCGATCGCCGGTGATCGCGACGCTCGGCTGCGCCATCCCGTTCAGCTTCACGCCGACCGAGCCCCGCCCGGTGAGGACGAGATGGACGCTCCGCGCGGTGTAGCGAAGCCGGAGACGCGCGTCGTGGCCCGCGAGGATGCGCTCGCCTTCCACGCGCCACGTTCCCGCGTAGGCGAACGAGTCGGGCGCGAGCGAGGCCGGAAAGGTGTACTGCGCGGATCGATCCGTTCGCACGGGAGATCCAGCGTAGTTGCCGATGCGTAGATAGCCGAGGTACGTCTCGGGGGTCCGGAGCTCCTGCGGCGTCCGGTCGGTCTGCGGCGCCTGGGGTGGAAGCCGGCCGCTGCGGCCGGCCTCGAGCAGTAGGCGGATGTGGCGCTGGGTCTCGTCGTAGCCGCCCTCGCCGATGTGGAGCTCCCGCACGTGCCCGGCCTGGTCGATCAGGTAATCGGCCGGCCAGTAGTTGTTGCCGTACGCCTTCCAGGTCCCGTAGTCGTTGTCGAGAGCGACCGGATAGCGCACGCCGAGCCGCTTGACGGCAGCGCGTACGTTGCCGAGGTCGTGCTCGAAGGAGAACTCCGGAGTGTGGACGCCGACGATCACGAGGCCCTTGTTCCTGTACAGCGAGTCCCACTTCTCGATGTACGGGAGGGTGCGCAGGCAGTTGATGCAGGAGTACGTCCAGAAGTCGACGAGCACCACTTTCCCCCTCAGGCTTCGGAGGTCGAGAGGTGGGCTGTTGATCCACGCCGAGATCCCCTGGAATTCCGGTGCCGGGCCGTAGTCCTTGAGCGAGACCTTGGCCAGGCTGCGCTTCCTCGCCGTGAAGACGGGCTTGCCGGAGTCGTGCCGCAGGCGCGCCAGCTCGGTGTTCGCCTTGGAGTTGCCCTCGATCAGGTTCTGGGCCCACTGGGCGTAGCCGGGCACCTTCGTCTGAAGGCTCTGAGCCCAGCCGTTGTAGATCACGATCGCGCCGAGCGCCATCAGGACGCCTCCGGCGACCTGGATCGTCCGCGCGTGAGCGCGAAGGCTCGACGCGATGTCCTGGCTCCCACGTGCGATCGCAAACATCGGGAGGGCGGCTCCGATCGCGTAGGCGATTGCGATCGCGACAGCCCAGCCGCCGACGAGATTCGTCGCTGCGTTCGCCGTCAGCGCCGCGAGCACCGGCCCTCCGCACGGGACGAAGACGAGCCCGAGGCTCGCGCCGAGCAGGAAGCCCCCGCCGAGGTCGCCGGCGCGCCGGCGGGTCAGGAAGCGAAACGGCCGCTCGGCGAGCTCACCGACCCGCGGGACGATCAGGACGACCGCGAGCACTCCGAGCAGGCCGGCTCCGATCTTCAGCTGATACTTCTCGTTGATCCCGATCAGGCCCCAGAGCCAGGCTCCTGCGAGGAGAAACGCGGTGAAGGTCGTCACCAGGCCGGCGGCGATCGCATACGGCCGCCTCTTCGTCCCGCTGCTCCCGCCGGCGAGCACGATCGGGAGCACCGGCAGGATGCACGGGGTCACCGCGGTGATAACGCCCGCCGCGAACGCGATCGGGACCAGGACGAACACGTTGTCTAGTCGTTCTTACGACGCAGACGTTTCGGCCGGTTTCGGCTCCGGTGCGGGAGCCGGCTCCGTCTTCGCGGCCTGTGGGGAGGACTGCGGCTGTCCCTGGCCCTTCTTGCGCTTCCGCCGTTTGCGGCGGCGCGACCGGCCCGAGGTCAGCTTCGGCTGCGGGAGGTTCTCCGCCAGGGCCCCGGCCATCTCCGGGAGCGTCCCGAGCCGCTCGCGAGCGGCCTCGATCAACTGGGTCGCCCGCGGGGTGTAGCCCTCCGCGGACGCAAGGAGCGCGGCGCCGACCGGCAGCGGCAGGTCGAGCGCGGCGTTGACGAGCTTCGCGGCGTTCTCCTCGTGGCGATGGCCCCGCGAGTTGGCGAGCGCGCCGAGCAGACGCTTGGCCTCGGGGAACTCGGCGCTCGCCCGCCGATCCTGCTGCTTCCGAGAGGCGCGTGCGAGGCGCCACGTCCAGCGCGCGAGAATCTGCTCGGGCGCGTCCGCCTTTCCCTCCGCGATCGCGCGCAGCAGGATCCGGATGCCTGCCATCCGGTCCTTCTCCCAGGTGGGTGCCTGCGTCACGAGCGTGACGAGATCGTCGAAGTCGGCACGCTCGACGATCATCGACACGCGATCCGACAGGGCGATGATCCGCAGCCGCCGGTTCGGGTTCTCTGCGGCGCATGTAGCCAGGAACTGCTCGAGGCAGGCCCGCGACGCGCCCCGGGCTGTCAGCTTCTCGACGAAGGCGGCGCGCTCGTCGAAGCGGATCTGCCTTCCGGCGATCGTCGCCCAGTAGCGCTGCTCGTCTTCGTCCAGATACTTGGGGTCGATGCGCTGCCATTCCCGTGTGATCACGGCGAGCCGCCGGCGGACGTCGGGCGTGACCGGGACGAGCCAGGGTGCGGGTGTCAGCTTCCGCCGCGCCCGTCGCTGAACCCGGCGGCGCGGTGCCGGAGTGACGCGCGCGCCCTCGCGATAGAAGTCGGCGTCGAGTAGGGAGTGCAGCGAGATGACGCGCTCGTTGTGCGTGGCCGCCTTCGGCACGAAGTCGACGACGATCCCCGCCTCCTTGCGCGGGTGCGTCCGCATGATGCGGCCGATCCGCTGCTGATAGACGCGACGCGAAGCCGTCGGGGCGAGGTGCATGCAGACCGTCGCGCGCGGGGAATTCCAGCCCTCGGCGAGCAGCATCGCGTTGATCAGGACGTTGATCTCGCCGCGCTCGTACGCGGCGAGTGTCTCGGCGAGGCGAACCGGCGGCGTGCGACCGGACACTGCCTCCGCTTTCAGCCCAGCGGCGCGAAACTCCTTGGCCAGGTTGTAGGCGTGGTCGACACCGGCCGCGTAGACGATCCCGGGCGTGTTGTCGAAGCGATCGCGGTACAGCGACGCCGCCGCCTGGTTCAAGGCCTGGTGATCCAGTGTCTTGGCGAGGATCTCCTGGTCGAAGTCGCCGCCCACGATCGGCACCTGGTTGATCGCCGCAACCGGCGGCACGCGCAGGTCGCGGAGGGGGGCGATCAGCCCGCGCCGGGCCGCGTCCTGGAGCGGGAGGTCGTCGACCGAGGCGGGAAAGACGTCGGAGACCTGCTTCGCTATCAACTGCTCCGTCGCGGTCATGCCAATGTAGATCGGCTCGGGGAACGAGCGGATCGCCTGACTCGTCTTTTCGCCGAGGGCCGTGTGCGCCTCGTCGCAGATCACGAGCTGGTATGCGTCACGCGACAGCGTTCCCTGGTGACGGGCGAACCACGCGTAGGTCTGGATCGTCAACGGGCTTCCGCCGCGGAGCGGTTCCTTGCCGCGCTCGATCGCCGGCGTGAAGCGGTCGCCGTAGCCCTCCGTCGTGAGGTCGCGCTGGAACTGCGTGACGAGCAGGCGCCGGTGGGTGAGGATCAGGACACCGAGTGAGCGGGCCGCCTCGACGAAGCCCCCCGCCGCGATCGTCTTTCCGGACGCGGTCGGGTGGCGGAAGCGGTACCGCCGCACGGCGCCGGGATCCGGGCCCCTGTATCCGGCCGGCTCCTCGGGAAGGACGTCCTCCGTCGAGTCCTCGACCGGCTCGTCGTCCTCCTCGTCGGCCGCCGCCTCGGGAACGATCAGATCCCCGTTCGCGGTGCCGTTTCCGTTCCCGTTGCCGTTTCTCGCCGCGGCATCGAGCTCGTTGGCGGCGATCAGCTCGGTGAGCATGCCGGCCAGCGCGTCGACCTGGTGGCGCCGCAGCTCGGTGCCGGAGGCGAGATGCGGTCGCTCCTCCGCGAGCACCCGTTCCAGTCCGAGCATGAGCCCGTAGCGGACCTTCCAGGACGGCGTCGGAACGCGCTCGCCCCGGTCGATCTCCTCGAGCGCGTCGTCGAGCGCCCGCCGGCGCGACGTCTCGGGCGCGAGCGCGCGGGCAGGATCCTCGCCGGCGCGCAGGAAGGGCTCGCCTGCCCAGGCTTCTGCTCGGAGGGCGGCGGCCGCCAGGCCGTCCGTGGCCTCCGACTCGGTAGTCGGCTGGTCTGTGATTTCCTGCATGGACGCAACGCGTACGGCGCGCTGCAATGGTCAAAAAAGGACGACTCCGCGAATCCCCTAGGCGGTCGTCGTTGGCTTCAGTATATCGGCCGAGGAGTCAAGTGCCGAGACCCCCGAAGACGGCAAAGGGGTTCCGGGGCTGAACCTCGTAGACGAGCTCGCCGCCGGGCTCGACCCGGCCGTGGACTCGGCGCGCGAGCTCGACGGCCTCGGGGCGCGTCGAGGTTCCGGCGATGACGAAGGTGAAAGTTCGCGACACGTCGTATCCCTCGGAGCGGAGCTGTTCGGCCAGATCGTGGGCGTCGCCGAGTGTCTCGGCTTCGACTCGGACCTCCCAGGGCGCGTAGCCGCGCTCGAGGACTTCCTCTTCGAAGTCACCCTCGTCGGCCTCGTCGTCCCACCGGTCCTCGTCGCGGAGCCAGCGCTCGGTGACGAAGCGGCTCGGCTCGAGACCGGCGTCCTGGAGCTCTCGCTCCACGATCCGGCTCGCCTGCTCCGCCTGCATGGCGCCGGCCGTGTACACGAAGACCGTGTCGCCGTCGCGCGAAACCGCGAGCCGGTGCTCGCGCAACTCCTCGGCGAGCTGCCGGGCGTCACTGCTGACGAGCCCGAGACTCTCGAGGAGCCCGCGCGCCCCCTCCTCGTCGGGCAGCGTGATCCTGATCCGCCAGTCGTCGGTTGCCATGCCGAAAGCCTATGCCGGTCAGGCCGGCGCTGGTGCTCCGGAGTCGGCGAAAGCGTGGCCGAAGAGGCGATCCGATATCCCCGTCTGGTCGAGATGTTTCGTGATGCCGCCGAGGAAGAAGGGCCAGCCGGCGCCGAGCAGAAGGCCGGTGTCGACGTCGGCGGCCTCGGCCACGACGCCTTCCTCCAGCAAGATGTGGATCTCGTCGGCGACCGCCTCGAGGACGTCCTCGACGATCTGCTCGCGCTCACGCGGCGCGCTCGCCAGCACTACCGGCTCGCTCCCATCCGCGATCGACGCGAGCGCCGGAGAGAGCGTGAAGCGGTCGGGAAACGCGTCGTGCATCCGCTCGAGCACGTGGTTGGCAACGCGGGGGCCGACCATCTGCAACAGCACCGACGGCGCCATCGGCATCCCGAGGGACATGACGGCCTCGTCGACGTCCTCCACCGGGGTGCCGTGCTCGACGGCGTCCATGATCACGCGCGTCATGCGGGTCAGCACGCGGTTGACGACGAAGCCGGGAGCGTCCTGGACGAGGATGGGCCGCTTGCGCAGCGTCTCGCCGATCGCCCACACCGTCGCGAGCGCGACGTCGTCGCTCTCGGCTGCACGCACGACCTCGAGGAGCGGCATCACCGCCACCGGGTTGAAGAAGTGCATGCCGACAACGCGCTGCGGGTGGCGCAGACCCGCCGCCATCTCGCCGATCGGCAGCGCGGACGTGTTCGTCGCGAGGATGCACCCGGCGCTCACGACATCCTCGAGCTCCGCGAACACCTTCTTCTTGATCGCGAGCTCCTCGAACACCGCCTCGAGCACGAGGTCGCAGTCGGCGAAACCGTCGTACCCGGTGCCGCCGGAGGCCAGCGAGGCGAGGAACCGTCCCTTGCCCTCGTCGTAGCGCCCTCGCGCGACCTGCTGCTCGATGTCGGAGCGGATGTCCGCGAGCGCGTCGTCGACGATCCCCTGCTCGACGTCTCGGAGGACGACGGGCACCTCGAGGCGCCGTAGGAAGAGCGACGCGATCTGGCGCGCCATCAGTCCTGCGCCGACGACGCCGACCTTGCGGACGTCGCGCGGCGCCGCCTCCGGCCGGGCCGGATGCTTCCTGGCCCGCTGCTCGACGAGATGGAAGGCGTAGATCGACGCCTGCGCCTGGGGGCCCGGCAGAAGCTCGCCGATCGCCTCTTCCTCGCGGCGGTACCCCTCCTCGAGCGGCCATTCCTGCGCGCCCGCGATCAGCTCCAGCGCCACATACGGTGCCGGAGCGGCACCGTGGACGGCATCGTCGACGGAGTTGCGCGCGCGCCTGAAGAGCGTCTCGGCATCTGCCCAGTCGGCCTCCGGACGTTCGAGCGGCGCGTCCACGAGCTCGCGCGCGAACACGAGTGACTCGTCGACGAACTCGACCGGCGCGAGCACGCGGTCGGCAAGCCCGAGCTCCAGGGCCTTCGCGGCGTCGAGCATCCGGTTCTGCCGGAGTGGATTCGAGACGATCACCTTGATCGCCGTCTCCGGGCCTGCGAGCTTCGGCAGCAGCTGCGTGCCGCCCCACGCGGGGAACAAGCCGAGGAAGACCTCGGAGAACGCGAGGTGGCGAACCGTCGCGGATATCGTCCGCGCGCTGCAGTGCAGCGCGAGCTCGAGCCCTCCGCCGACACACGCTCCGTTGATCGCCGCCACCGTCGGGAACGGCAGTGCGCGCACGCGACCGAAGAGCTCGTGCCCGGCGCGTGAGCCCTCGATCGCGCGGTCTCGCGTGATGCCCGGAAACTCCGTGATGTCCGCTCCGACCGCGAAGACGAACGGCTTACCCGTGAACACCGCGGCTTCGAACTCGCCGGCCTCGAGCTCGTCCAGTGCGAGCGCGAGCGAGCGGAGCGCATCGGCGCCGAAGAAGGTCGGCTTCGTCCAGTCCTCGCCGTTGTCGATCGTGACGAGGGCGACGTCGCCCGACCGCGCGACCTTGAACTCAGTGGCCGCCATGAGCTCCGAGGTTCTCCCAGACGATCGCCGCGCCCATTCCCATCCCGATGCAAAGGGCCGTCAGCCCGTAGCGCGCCCCGGGCCGCTCGCGAAACCCGTACGCGAGCTGTGCCATGAGTCGCACGCCCGTGGCCGCGAGCGGGTGACCGCAGGCGATCGCTCCGCCGTACGGGTTCAGCCGCTCGTCCTCCGGATCGACTCCCATCGCGTCGCACCACGTGAGGACCTGGACGGCGAACGGCTCGTTCAGCTCGAACAGTGCGAGCTCGTCCAGGGTGATCCCCGCGAGCTCGAGCGCCCGTCGCGTCGCCGGGATCGGGCCGATGCCCATCAGCTCTGGCTCGACGCCGGCGAACGCGAAGGACACCAGCCGCATGCTCGGCTCGAGCCCGAGCTCGCCGACCGTTTCCTCTGCGACGAGCAGGCAGGCAGTCGCGCCGTCCGTCAGCCCCGCCGAGTTGCCGGCGGTCACGCGCCCGGCCGTCCGGAAAGGCGTCCGGAGCGAGGCGAGGCGCTCGAGCGTGGTGTCAGGACGGAGAAACTCGTCGTTGCCCGTGACCTTCCAGCCCTCGTCGGTGAAGACCGTCATCGGGACGACCGTCTCGCCCATGACGCCGTTCGACCAGGCAGCCGCAGCCCGCTGCTGCGATCGGACTGCGAAGGCGTCCGCGTCGTCCTTCGTGATCTGCGGAAAACGGTCGTGCAGATTCTCGGCCGTCGCGCCCATCGTCACGGCGGAGGTGTCGACGAGGCGCTCTGCGACGAAGCGCGGGTTGAAGTCCACGTCCTCTCCCATTGGGTGATGGCCCATGTGCTCGACGCCGCCGGCGACGATCACGTCGGCAGCGCCGAACGCGATCTCACCCGCGCCGGCGGTGACCGCGGTCAGCGCGCCGGCGCACATCCGGTCGACTGCAAATCCGGGAACCGACTGCGGGATCCCGGCGAGCAGCGCGACGTCGCGGCCGAGCGTCAGCCCCTGGTCTCCGACCTGGGCGGTCGCCGCGAAGATGACGTCGCCGATGCGGTCGGGCGGAACTGCCGGATTGCGTCGCAGCAGCTCACGCACGACCTTCACGGCCATGTCGTCCGCCCGCGTCCTCCAGAAGATTCCCTGCGGTCCCGCACGTCCGAACGCTGTGCGGACTCCGTCGACGAACACGACCTCCCGCCGCTCCATGTCGCCGATCCTACGCGGTGGTCTCGAGCACGGAGCGCAGATCCTCGAGCTGCCAGCAGTCGGCGGCGAGAGGCTTGCGATGGAACTGGATCAGGACCGTGCCGCCCGGCGTCACGAGCCGTCCTTCGCGGCACGCGTCCAGGAGCCGGCGGTACGGTTCGAGGCCGTCGCCGGGGGCGTAGACCGCGTCGGCCGGCTCGTCGTCGTACAGGTCGTCGTGCTCGCGCTCCGGCAGGTATGGGAGGTTCGCGACCACGAGGTCGACGGGGAACGGAACCGGCTCCAGGAGATCCCCGCGGAGGACATGTACGCGGTCGGCCACGTCGTGCTTCTCGGCGTTCCTGCGCGCGAGCTCGACCGCCTCCTCGTTCGTGTCGGTCGCCCAGACCTCGATCTGAGGGCGGTTGACGGCCAGCGCGACGGCGACTGCGCCGGTGCCCGTGCCGACGTCCGCCACTCGCATGGGAACGCCGTCGATGCGGTCGAGGGCCGCGTCGACGAGCTGCTCCGTTGCCTCTCGCGGCGTGAAGACGCGGCCGGGGGCGGTCAGGAAGGGCAAGCCGTGGAAGGAGGTTTTCATCGGGGCGTCAACGCGGGGGACATAGGGTCTTCCCCGTGTCCGTCTGGGCGAACCATGCGGCGAGGGAGGAGGCACGCTACCGGGACGGCGAGTGCCGGCTGTCGCAGATCACGGAAAACGACGCGCTGGGGAGGCAGCTGGCCCGGATGGGTAACGCCGCAGGCGGCGCCGGGCTCGCACACCTGATGGCCGGCGAGCACGAGCTCGCCGCGGAGTGGTTCGACCGGGCCGTCGAGCTCTACCGCGAGAGCTTCCCGCTCGCGCCGCCCGGTAGCTGGGGCCGGCCGATCGGGATGATCAAGGCGAGGGTTCTGGCCGGCAACTGGCAGGGCGCCGGCGAGGTCGCGCGGTGGACGCTGGACCAGGGGGCTGCGGCCGCAGGCTCGACGATCGCGCGCTACGCCGCGACGATCGCGCTGCTCGTGCTTGGCCGTGACGAACAGGCACGCGTCGCCGCCGCGGCTCTCGAAGGGCGCGACGACCTTCCCGCAGATGTGGCCGCGTCGCTCTCGTGCCTCGCGGCTGGCGACGGGCCAGGCTACGGCCGGTCCGTCGCCGCGGTGCTCCGGTCATTCGAGACCCGCGAGGAATACCTCGAGGACGTGCCTGTCGCCGACACCGTCCTCGTTCTACAGGCGCTCGCCCGACGGCGCGACATGTCGGCGAAGCTGAGCTCGCCGCTGCTGCCGGGCTAGCCCGCCTTCAGGCGGGCGGGTGCGCGAACATCGTCAGGACGATCTTGTCCTCGTCGTCGTCCTCGAGGCCGCGTGCCTCGGCCAGGAAGGTGCTCATCAGCTCGAGTGCGCGTTCGAGTGAGAGCTTCAGCTCGAGCTGCGCGCCGCGAAACGTGCCGTTCGGCGAGTACAGGGTGTGCGCGCGCTGCACCTGGTCGATCATCGCGGCCTGCAGGTCGCGCGCTCCGCCTGCGGCGAGCAGCTCGGGCGCGACCCGGAAGACCTTCGCGACCGAGCGGTACGGCTTCTCCCGGCCGCCTCCTCCGGTGTCGGCGAGCTCGATCAGCCCTGCCTTCAGCAGCATGCGGACGTGGAAGTGGAGATGGCCGGGGTCGACCTCGAGCCGTTGGGCGAGCTGACGGTTCGTGAGCCGCCAGTCGCCCTCCTCGCCGAGCATCTCGAGCACGCGGACCCGGAGTGGGTGACCGAGTGCCTTCAACTGCTCGGGCTTGTCGAGGATCATGGTTTCCTGCACGGCGAGGGGAGGTTCTACATATAGCCCGGCCGTGTCAAGCGTGTAGTTCGGCTGCAGCAGCGCGATCGAGGATTGCAGTTGTCTGCCCCGTTCGGGCGCGGACGAGGCTCGCCGGGGTCTCCGGGCCGGGCGGAGCGCCGAACGCGCGCCGGACGGCGTCCGTCTTGGACGGCCCGGTGACGAGGAAAAGCACCTCCCTTGCGCTGCAGAGGAGGGGCAAGCTCATCGTCACGCGGTCGACGAAAGGCTCGAGGCCCGCCTCGGCGGGGAGGGCCCGGCCGCCCTGCGAGAGCGTCGGCGCGTTCGGGAAGAGGGAGGCCGCGTGCCCGTCGGGGCCGATGCCGAGCAGGACGAGATCGAGAGTGCGGCCCGCAAGCGCGTGGTCGTATCGGGTAGCCCCCGTCTCCTTGCCGAGCTCGCCCTCGATCCGGTGGATCTCGCGGGGCAAGACGTCGAGTCGGTCGAGCAACGCCCGCTTGGCCAGTCCGTAGTTCGAGTCCTCGTGCTCCGGTGGGACACATCGCTCGTCGCTCCACCAGAGCATCGCTCCGCTCCAGTCGGGCTCGAGCAGCGCGGCGCGTTCGTAGGCGAGCTTGGGGGTGGTGCCGCCGGTAACGACGATGCTCAGCCCGTGCCGCGCCGCGGCTACGAGGCGCTCGGCGGCCGTCGCTGCCGCCGCCTCTTCGTCGTCGACGACGAAGAGGTCGACGTCGCTCACAATTCGCCGGCCGCGAGCTCCTTCGAGCGTTCCATCGCGGCCTGGATCGCGTTCAGGAACGCCGCGCGAACGCCGGCCTGCTCGAGCTCGCGGATCGCGCGAATGGTCGTGCCGCCCGGAGAGGTCACCGTCTCCCGCAGCTCGACAGGATGGATCTTCTCGTCCCGTAGAAGCTTTGCGGTGCCGAGCATCGTCTGGACGACGAGCTGCGTCGAGGTTTCGCGGCCGAGCCCGAGGAGGATCCCCGCCTCGATCATGGCCTCCGCCAGCAGCGCGAAGTACGCCGGGCCGGACCCGGACACCGCCGTGACGGCGTCCATGTACTGCTCGGGGACCCGGGCGACCGCGCCAACGTGGGAGAGAACCTCTTCCGCGAGATCCAGGTGCTCGTCGCCGGCGTGGGCGCCCGCGCATATACCGGCCATTCCCTCGTGCACGAGCGCCGGCGCATTCGGCATCGCCCGCACGACCGGCACGCCGGGCGTCAGGCGCGCCTCGATCTGGGCGGTGGGAATCGCGGCCGCGACCGAGAGGACGGTCTGCTCCGGGCTCAACAGGCCGCCGATCTCCCCGAGCAGCGTCTCGAAGTCCTGCGGCTTCACGGCGATCACGACGAGCCCTGCATCGCGGACCGCCTCTGGGTTGGAAAGTGTTCCCTCGACGCCGTGGCGCTCGACGAGATCCTGCACGCGCTCCTCGCGGCGGCCGGTGACGACGATGTCGCCCGGCTTTCGCCAGCCGGAGCTCAGCAGCCCGGCGAGGAGCGACTCTCCGATCTTCCCCGCGCCGAGGATCGCGATTCGGCGGTTGGCAGCCACGGCATCAGTCTAGGTGCACGTGACGCGCGGCTATCTGCACGACTCGAGTGCCGCGCGGTACGGCGCGAGCGTCCCTTCGTCACGGAACACGAAGCGCGCGACCTCGACGCTCGGATGAGCGTCGAGCGCCTGGGCCGTCGCCTCGATCGCGACCGGCGCCGCGAGCGCGGCCGGATATCCGTAGGCGCCCGTCGAGATTGCCGGGAAGGCGATCGAGGCGCAGCCCGCAGCGGCCGCGAGCTCGATCGAGCGGCGGTGGCAAGAGGCAAGGAGGTCCGCTTCACCCTCGGAACCGCCCCGCCACACCGGGCCGACGGCGTGGATCACGTAGCGGGCCGGCAGATTGCCCGCCGTTGTCATCTTCGCGTCGCCCGGCGCGCAACCGCCCAGCTGCCCGCACTCGGCGAGGATCGCCGGCCCGCCGGCGCGGTGAATCGCGCCGTCGACCCCGCCGCCGCCGAGCAGCGTCGGGTTCGCGGCGTTGACGATCGCGTCCACCTCCTGCGCGGTGATGTCGCCGAGCAGGAGCTCGATCACGCGAAGGCGGCGCGAGTGTGCCTGGGCCGGTCGCCAGGGAGCGGGATCAACCCGTGGCCGAAGCCGATGATGAGGTAGCGGCTCGCGAGCCCGGCCCACTCGCCGTAGGGAGCCAGCAGCTCAGCCGTCTCGTGTGTCTCCACCCAGCGGCCGCGCAGGCGTGACATGAGCTTCACGAGGGCGAGGTCGCCGACCAGTCCGCGGTCGTGCCGCCCCAGCCCTTCGAGGCAGACGAGCCCGGACGACCAGGGCCCAAGGCCCCGCTCCCGCTCGATGAGCTCAGCGACCTTCGAGGTCGGAAGGTCGTGCAGGCGCTCGAGCTCGACCGACCGGCAGATGCGGACGAGGGCCGCCGCACGGCGCGCGTGGAGGCCGAGCTGGCGCAACCGGGCGGGCGCGAAGCTCCCCAGGGACTCGCACGTGGGCGGGGCATGGAGCTTCGTTCCGCCGATGCGCGGCTCGGCAGCGCGGATGATCGCAAATTCGATCTCACGTGCCCGCCGGGCCTCGATCAGCTGTCCGCAGAGCGCTCGGAGGAGCGTCTGCGCGACCGTACCGACCCGCAACTGACGCAGACCCTGGAAGCGCAGCGTGGCCCGGCCGATGAGCTGATCCGTGGCAAAGCGCCGCAGAAACTCCGAGTGATCCGCGTCGAGCGCGAGAAGAAAGCGAAGCTTTTCGATGCCTGCCTCGCTCTCGGCGCGCAGGATCATGCGGCCGTCCATGAGCTGCGTCGCCGACCCGAGCTCCACGCGATCGCCGGCGCGAATCGTGGTCGTCAGTGACCCGTCCCGAAACCTTCGTGTCGCGTCTCCAGCATGCCTCGCCGTGAGAGCGAGCGAGTAGGGGCCGGCGGGCGAGAGGACCCGCTCGAGGGTCAACTCAGCCCGATGGGTCTCGCCTCGGCTCCCACGACGAGATCGTACGCCCGGGCACGGATCGCCTCCGCACGTCCGTTGCCGCCGCTCTCGGGGAGCGACTCCGCCCATTCGACCGCCGCCTCCGCGGCCCTGCTAAGCGCCGCCTCGTGATCCCGCGCGCGGAGGAGCGCCGCCGCATCGTCGAGGTAGCCGGCGGCGTGCGCGGGCCTGCTCTGCTCGAGGGACTGCCGTCCGAGCAGCCAGTACGACTGGATTCGCGCGCCCAGCGGATCTTTCTGTTCACGCGCGCGCGCGAGGGCGTCGAGGACGAGCTCCGCCGCCCGGTCGGTCTCGCCCGAGCCCGCGAGCGCATGACCGAGGAAAGTGGAGTAACGGATCTCGGCGTCGAAGTCCCGGGGCGTCTCTCTCCGCGCTCGGGCCAGGCAGTCCTCGAAGAGGCTCACCGCTCGCTCCGGCGCCCCGAGGGCGACGTACGTCTGACCGAGCGCGCCGTAGACGTCGGGACGGAGCTGGGGCGGCTGAAAATGCTCGTCGCCGATCGCCTGCTCCAGATGCTCGACGGCCTCGAGGTGGCGGTCTCCCGCCGCCGAAAGGAGGCCGAGCGCGGCTCTCGCGCGCGCGGCGGCGCTTGCGTCGCCCGCCTCGAGCGCGGCGTCGAGGATCCCCTCGAGCTTCCGCTCGGCCCCCGACAGGTCCCGGCCGAGCCGCACCTCGAGCTCGGCCTCCGCGAGGCGGATCGACCGGTCGTCGACCTCGCGCAGCTCGCTTCCGGTCTCGAGGTACTCCGCCGAGACGCCGAGCTTGCGCGCCAGCCTGCGCAGCGCTTTGACCGAGGGCGTTCTCGCCCCGGCCTCGATCCGCGAGATGTACGCGTAGGAAACGCCCGGCGACGAGAGGTCGCGCTGGGATAGGCCCTGTTCGAGCCGCAGGCGCTTCAGCCGTGCGCCCACACTCTCCGCAGTCGAGTCCGCGAGCACGCCAAGAGGGATGATTCGACGCTGCCGCACATAAGTCAACCCTGCTCGTCTCGGCGGGTCTGTTTAGTGTCGGATCATGGCTTCGGGGCTCGCGCTCGCGGTCTATGCGCTTCTGCTCGTCCCCGGAGCGGTTCTGGTCTGGCGGAAGCCGGTCGCCGCTCTCTACGCCTGGATCGTCGGCCTGGCCGCGCACAACGCGGTGATGGCCGCGCTCTACGGAGCCGGCGTACGCGGCAGCTCGCTGACGGCGATCCAGGCCTGGAAGGAGATCCTGCTCGGCGTCGCTCTCGCCCGCGTCGCCGTCGACGCGGCCCGTTCGCGACGGCTGCCGTTCCGGATCAACGCCGTCGACGTGCTCGCGCTCGCGTTCGGAGCCCTGATCTGCGTCTACGCGGTCCTGCCGCAAAGCTGGCTCGGGGGGACTGCGGATCACTCGGCGATCGGGCTCGCGCTCAAGCATGATCTCGTTCCGGTCGGCGCGTACTTCCTCGGCCGCTCTCTGATCGTGCGGCGCGAGGAGCTCGTCCGCGTCGCCTGGACGCTGGTCTTGAGCGCCGCGGCGGTCGCCGTCATCGGCCTCCTCGACGACTTCCTGATCCCGATCTCCTGGTGGCGATCGTCGGCCGTGGTCGACTACTTCCACAAGCAGCTCGGCTATGACTACCAGGGCACCGGCGGCCTGCCCGAGAATTTCATCTACAACACCGGCTCCGAGGCGCACTTCCTCCGCCGTCTCGTCTCGGTCTTCCTGGGCCCGCTCGCCTCCGGCTACATGTTCGTCGTGGCGCTGCTGATCGCTAGCGCGCTCTGGTTGCGCGTCCGGCTGCTCGGCGTGATCGCCGCCGTCGTGGCCGCGGCGCTTCTGTTCACGTTCTCCCGCTCGTCGCTCATCGCACTGGCCGCCGGGCTCGTCGTCTTCGCTTTCGTCAGGCCGCGCTGGTGGGCGCTCGGCGCGGCGATCGCGACGATCGTTGTGAGCGTCGCGTGGGTGCACGTGTTCCCGCACGTCGCGCCGCAGGGAAAGTGGACGCAGCGCGACCTCGTCCTGCAGCGGAACATCGCCAAGCAGAAGCCTGGCGCGAGCGGGAGCGCCGGCAGCATCAACGAGCCGTCGATCCGCAGCCACCTGTCGAGCCTGCGCGAAGGCGCCTGGACGGTTATCCATCATCCGCAGGGCTACGGGCTCGGCAATGCGGGACAGACGGCGTCGCGGACCGGCACGACCATCAAGGCAGGCGAATCGAACTACACCGAGTTCGGCGCCGAGGCCGGGGTGCTGGGCTCGCTGCTCTGGACGGCCTGGGGCCTCGCGCTCCTCGCCGGGCTGGCCCTGACAGCCCGCCGGACGCGCGACTGGGCGGCGGCGGGCGTCGCGGCAGCACTTGCCGCCGCGCTCGTGCTCGCCGTGCAGACGGATGTCATCGGCGATCCGTGGATGGCGTATTGCCTCTGGGCCCTCGCAGGGATCTCCCTCGCGTCGGTACCGTTCGCGCACGATGGCAATCGATCCGCGCGTTGACATCGGCCACGTCCACCTGAAGGTGAGCGACATCGAGCGCGCGCTCGCGTTCTATCGCGACGTTCTGGGCTTCGAGGTCGTCGCGCGCTACGGCGACCAGGCGGTCTTCATCTCTGCCGGGGGCTATCACCATCACATCGGCCTCAACACCTGGGAGTCGCTCGGCGGATCGCCGCCGCCGTCGGGTACAACGGGCCTTTACCACGTCGCCATCCGCTATCCGGACCGCAAGACGCTCGCGCAGGCGCTGAAGGCGGTGGTCGACGCCGGCGTCCCGCTGAGCGGTGCGAGCGACCACGGCGTCAGCGAGGCCCTCTACCTGCGCGACCCGGACGACAACGGCATCGAGCTCTACCGGGACCGTCCCCGCGAGGAGTGGCCCCGCAGCGCCGACGGCGAAGGCATCGCGATGGTCACGCTTCCGCTCGACGTGCACGCCCTGCTCGCCGAAGCGGACTGATGCGCACCAGCCGGCGCCGACTCCTGACGGTCTTCGGGCTGTTCGCCGGCTCGCTCTTCTGCGTCGCGCTCGTGGTCGTCCGGAACGTGCACACCGGCAGCCCGAACTTCCGCTACCTGGTCTGGAACCTCTTCCTCGCCTGGATCCCGTTCGTCCTTGCGGTCTTCGTCTACGACCGCTGGCGGAGGCGCCGGACGGGGGTGCTGCTGGTCACCCTTGGCGGGCTCTGGCTCCTCTTCTTTCCGAACGCCCCGTACATCGCGACCGATTTCGTCCACCTCGAGCGTGACCCGCTCGCGCCGTACTGGTACGACGCCGTCACGATCTCGGCCTTCGCCTGGATGGGGCTGCTCCTGGGTTTCGCCTCGCTCTACCTCGTGCAGACGGTGGTGAGGCAGTGGCGGGGAGCCGTCGTGGGGTGGATCTTCGCCGTCGCGGCAATAGCCCTCGGTTCCCTCGGGATCTACCTCGGCCGCGTCCTCCGCCTGAACAGCTGGGACGCCCTTGAGCATCCGAGTGTTCTGCCGCGCATTGTGCACGCGGTCGCGCGGAACCCGTTCGCCTATCAGGAGGCGATCGCCGTCACGCTCCTGTTCACCGTCGCCCTCGCCTTCGCCTACTTCCTGCTCTACACCCTCGCGGCGGCCGGCCTGGAGCTGGACGCCGAGCGCTGACGCCGGGGCGGCCTGCGGCTCGTCGAGCCGGACCGGCCGGTCTGCGCTACAACTCAGGGTGGTGGCCTCGAAGCCCGTCGAGCAGCTCGAGTCGGTCGTGATCCGGTTCGCCGGGGACTCCGGCGACGGGATGCAGCTCACCGGGGACCGCTTCACGAGCGAGACGGCCCTGACAGGGAACGACCTCGCCACCTTCCCGGACTTCCCGGCCGAGATCCGGGCGCCGGCCGGCTCGCTTCCCGGCGTCTCCGGCTTCCAGCTCCACTTCGCCGACCACGACATCCTCACGCCTGGCGACGCGCCGAACGTTTTGGTGGCTATGAACCCGGCGGCCCTCAGGACGAACCTGAAGGACCTGCCGCCGCGGGGGATCCTCGTCGTCGACGTGGACGCGTTCACCGACCGCAACCTCAAGAAGGCGGGCTACGAGGGGAATCCGCTCGAGGACGGCTCGCTCGAGTCCTACGACGTGCACCCGATCCCCTTGACGACGATGACCATCGAGGCGCTCAAGGACATCGCCGGGATCACGAAGCGCGAGGCAGAACGGTCGAAGAACATGTTCGCTCTCGGCCTGATGTCGTGGCTGTACGGGCGTCCGACCGAGGGGACGATCGGGTTCCTGCAGCGGAAGTTCGCCAAGCGGCCGGAGATCGCCGCCGCCAACGTCAAGGCATTCCAGACGGGCTACGCCTTCGGCGAGACGACGGAGTCCTTCGCCGTGCAGTACGAGGTCCGGGCTGCCCCGCTCGAGCGCGGCATGTACCGCAACATCACGGGGAACCAGGCGCTCGCGTACGGCCTCGTCGCGGCCTCGGTGAAGTCCGGCCTGCCCCTGTTCCTCGGCGCATACCCGATCACGCCGGCCTCCGCGGTGCTCGAGGAGCTCGCGCGGCACAAGAGCTTCGGCGTCCGCACCTTCCAGGCGGAGGACGAGATCGCCGCGGTGGGCGCCGCCCTCGGCGCGGCCTTCGGCGGCTCGCTCGGCGTCTCCACCTCGAGCGGTCCCGGGATCGTCCTGAAGCAGGAGACGATCGGCCTCGGAGTGACGCTGGAGCTGCCGCTCGTGATCGTGGACATCCAGCGCGCCGGCCCTTCGACCGGAATGCCGACGAAGCCCGAGCAGGCCGACCTGCTCAACGTGATGTTCGGCCGCAACTCCGAGTCGCCCGTTCCTGTTATCGCCGCTGCGACGCCGTCCGACTGCTTCGACGCCGCGCTCGAGGCGGCGCGGATCGCGGTGAAGTACCGGACGCCGGTGTTCCTCCTCTCCGACGCCTACCTCGCGAACGGCTCCGAGCCGTGGCGGCTGCCCGACGTGGGCGCGATCCCGCCGATCGATCCGGGATTCGCCGAGAGCGACGGCGAGGAGTTCGAGCCCTACCGGCGGGACCAGGCGACGCTGGCGCGGCCCTGGGCGATCCCGGGAACGCCCGGGCTCGAGCATCGGATAGGAGGCCTGGAAAAGCAGGACGTCACCGGCAACGTCAGCTACGACCCGGAGAACCACGACCGCATGACGCGCCTGCGCGCGCAGAAGATCGCAGGGATCGCACAGGACATCCCCGAGCTCGAGGTCGACGACCCGGACGGCGCCGACACCCTCGTCCTCAGCTGGGGCGGGACCTACGGCTCGGTCGCTGCCGGAGTCCGTCGCGCTCGGGCCAAGGGACAGAAGGTGGCGCATGCGCACCTCCGTTACCTCAACCCGTTCCCGCGCAACACGGGCGAGGTCGTGCGGAGCTACGACAAGGTGCTCGTCCCAGAGATCAACCTGGGGCAGCTCCGGAAGCTGATCCGGGCCGAGTTCCTCGTCGACGCGACCGGGTTCAACCTCGTGCGCGGCATCCCGTTCCGGGCGAGAGAGGTCGCAGAGGCGATCGACGCGATGGTCGGCGCCGCCTGAGGCATCTCCGGGCGATCGTCCTGCTTCCAGGGACGGTCACCGTCCTCCTGCCGGCTCTCGTCCTCTGGCGCACGGGCGCGGAGATCGTGCCGGCGACGGCCGCAGCCGGAGCCGTCCTCATCGTGCTCGGCCTGGCTCTCGTCGTCTGGACGGTGCGGCTTTTCGTCAGAGTCGGGCGAGGGACCCTCGCTCCGTGGGACCAGACGACGTCCCTCGTCGTGCGCGGCCCCTACCGGCACGTGCGCAATCCGATGATCACGGGCGTGGGCACGATCCTCGGCGGCGAGGCGCTCTTCTTCCGCTCGTGGGCGCTCGCCGTCTGCCTCGCGATCTTCGCGGCCGTCAACGGGATCTACATGCCGCTCAGCGAGGAGCCTGGCCTTCGAGGGCGGTTCGGCGCCGCCTACGACGACTATCGCGCCAACGTGCCCAGGTGGCTGCCGCGCCTGCGCGGGTGGGGGCCCTAGGAGGCCGCCGACTACAGTGGCCGGATGAGCGACCGGCTGCGCACGCTCTGGGACTTCGACGACCTCGACACGACCGAGCTGAGGCTCGGGGCGCAGCTCGACAAGGAGCGCACCGATCCGGGACGCGCGGAAGTTCTCACCCAGCTCGCGCGTATCGAGGGGCTGCGGGGTGCGTTCGACGAGTGCGAGAAGCTGCTCGTCGAAGCGGAGGCCCTGGCCGGAACGGATGCGGTGGCCTGCGCGCGCATCGATCTCGAGCGCGGACGGAAGCTTCGCTCGAGCGGCGACGTCGCCGGTTCGCTGCCACTGTTCGAGTCCTCGTTCGCGACCGCGCTCGCGGCGGATCAGGACTTCGTGGCGATCGACGCCGCGCACATGGCGGCGCTCGCGGCCGCCAACCGCGACGCCTTCGTCGGCTGGACGCAGAGGGGGATCGAGCTCGCGCGTTCGTCGGGCACCACCTATTGGCTCGGCCCGCTCTACAACAACCTCGGCTGGGAGCTTTACGAAAGGGGGGAGCTCTCGGAGGCTCTGGACGCCTTCCGGGCGGCGCTCGACGCACGGGAGCGGGACTCCGGCAGGCCGGCCGAGATCGAGATCGCCCGCTACTGCGTCGGCAAGACGCTCCGGGCCCTCGGCCGTCCCGACGAGGCGGCAGCCCTGCTCGAGCGTTGCGTCGCTTCGAGCCCCGGCGACTCCTTCTTCCGCGAGGAGCTCGCCGAGGACTACGCGCTCCTCGGACGGAACGACGAGGCCGCCGCCCAGGCAAAGCTTGCGCTGGGCCTCCTCGAGGAAGGCGAGACCGAGCGGGCGAGCCGACTCGGCGAGCTCGCCCGCGCGTAATCCGTTCGCCTACCCGATCAGGTTGAAGACGAAGTCGAACTCCGTGCCTGCGGGGTTGCGGTACTTGAGCTGCATCGAGCCGCGAACGTTCCGGTAGGCGCCGGTGCCGCCCGTGATCGCCACCGTGCTGTCACCGGTGTCGAGGAACGGGCCCTCGACTGTGATCTGGCCGCCGGGAAGGAACGTCGTCCAGTTGCACTCGAACGACTTGCCGACCTCGATGCGCACGCAGTAGCCCTGGTCGGTTCCGACCTTCTTCGTGTTCGAGGCGTCGAAGACGTCGTTGGCGAACGTGAGGATGTTGCCGGCCGAGTCGCCGGCCGTCCCGTTCGTCACGGCGTCGCTCGTCGCGTGCTCGATGACGTGGATCGTGCCGCCTTCACGCGAGCGAGAGCTCCCTGCAGTCGCGTTCACGACGGCGAACGTGAGGATTGCCGCGGCCAGCACCGCGGCGGGAACGAGCACACGCTTCATCTCTCCCCTCCTTGTCAGTGCTCCCCTATGTGGGGATCGCTGCGCGGAGTTTGGTCCCACCACCCGCGGGGCTGTCAAGTGCCAGCGTCCCGCCGAGCGCCTCAACCCGGTCGGCGAGGCCCCGGAGACCGCTGCCGGCGGACATCGAGGCACCGCCTCGTCCGCGGTCGTCGACCTCGACGATCGCGACCGAGCCCTCCAGCCTGATCGAGACCGCGGCTCGATCGACAAACGCGTACTTGGCGACGTTCGTGAGCGCCTCGGCGACGAGGTAGTAGACGGCGACCTCCACCCGTTCCGGCAGCCGCTCCGGGGGTAGCGCCTCGATTGCGACCTCGATGGGAGAGCGCTCCGCGAGCGCGGTGAGCGCGTCGCCCAGCCCCCGCTCCGACAGGACGGCGGGATGGATCCCCCGCGCGAGCTCGCGCAGCTCCTCCATGGCCAGATCGAGGTCGCGCCGGCTCTCGTCCAGCAGCTGCCGTGCGCGGTCGGGTCGGGCCTCGAGGCCGGCGGACGCGAGGCCGAGCTTGAGCGACAGACCGACGAGGTGCTGCTGAGCGCCGTCGTGCAGGTTGCGCTCGAGCCTCCGCCTCTCCGTGTCCGCGCTCTCGACGAGGCGCGCCCGCGAAGCCGCAAGCTCATGCTCCGCGTGCTTCCGCTCGGTGATGTCGCGGATGAAGCCGGTGAACACGGGCGAGCCGGGCAGGTCGATCTGCGTGATGGTGAGCTCCACGGGGAACTCGGTTCCGTCCGCGCGGATGCCGGTGATCTCGACCCGGCGGTCGAGATAGTTCCCGCCGCCGTGCTCGAGATAGCGGGCCAGCCCCCGGCGGTGACCCTCCCGCAGGGAGGGCGGGACGATCAGATCGCCGAGGTCCTCGCCGACCACGTCGTCTCGAGAGCGGCCGAACATCCGCTCTGCGGCGGGGTTGAACTCGAGCACGCGGCCCCATTCGTCCATGGTGATCACCGCGTCGAGGGCCGATTTGAGGATCGCCTGGGTGAGCGCCTCGTCCTGCCGGGCCGAGGCCTCCGCGCGGCGGCGGACCACGAACTGCCCGACCAGGCTGCCGAGGACCGCGGTGCACGCGAGCAGGGCATCGTCCGGCTCCGACAGCTCGCGCGTGAAGAACTCCATCGTGCCGACGATCTCGTGCGGGCTGCGGATGGGGAACGAGAGGGCCCCGCGGAGCCCGACGCTCGCGGCCGCCCGGGCGCGCGGGAAGTTCTCGTCCTCGGAGACGTCGACGATCCAGGCGGGCTCGCCCGTATCCCACACCCGGCCGGGAAGCCCTTCCCCGCGGGCAAGCGTGATCCGCTCGCTGAGCCTCCTGAACTCACGCACGTCCTCCACGGATGTTTCCCAGATGGCGACGCAGCGCAGCGCTTCGCCGTGCGGGAGAACCTCCCACACCGCGCCGAGGGGCCAGTCGAGAGCGGTTCCGATCTGGGCCAGGACGCTGCCATAGGTCTCATTCGGGTGCACCGCGTCGGCGAGCGTGCGCGCGACGGCGAGCTCGATCCCGGAGAGCTCGGAAGACCGAGTCGTCACGCCGAGACTGTATCCCTCGTCTCACGGCACGAAGAGACCCCCGCCTGGTGGGCGCCCGCGTCTATCATCGAGTCGTGGCCACGAACGGCAAGCTCACGGCCAAGGACTTCAAGACAGACCAGGAAGTCCGCTGGTGCCCGGGCTGCGGGGACTACGCGATCCTCGCGGCGCTCCAGTCGTTCATGCCGGAGCTCGAGGTCCCGAAGGAGAACATCGTGTTCGTCTCCGGGATCGGCTGCGCCGCGCGCTTTCCGTATTACATGGAGACGTACGGGATGCACTCGATTCACGGTCGTGCACCCGCGCTGGCGACGGGTCTGGCGACATCGCGGCCCGATCTCTCGGTCTGGGTCGTCACGGGCGACGGAGATGCCCTCTCGATCGGGGGCAACCACCTGATCCACGCTCTGCGCCGGAACGTCAACATCAAGATCCTCCTCTTCAACAACGAGATCTACGGCTTGACGAAGGGGCAGTACTCGCCCACGAGCCCGCTCGGGACGCGGACGAAGTCGACGCCCATGGGCTCGCTCGACTGGCCGTTCAACCCGCTCTCCCTTGCGATCGGGGCTGAGGCATCGTTCGTCGCCCGCGCGATCGACACCGACCGAGCACACCTGACGGACGTCCTGCGTGCCGCAGCGGCTCACAGGGGGAGCGCGATCGTCGAGATCTTCCAGAACTGCAACATCTACAACGACGGTGCGTTCGACTTCGTGCGAGAGGACAAGACGAACCGCATCTACCTCGAGCACGGCAGCCCGATTCGGTTCGGCGAGGAGGGCGAGCGTGGGGTGCGGCAGCGCACCGACGGGAGCGTCGAGCTGGTCGACGGGGCCGACGACGAGTCGGCGCTGCTCGTCCACGACGCGCACCACGCCGAGCCGAGCGCGGCGTTCGCGCTCAGCCGTCTGACCCAGGCGACGGTCGGAGCCACGCCCGTCGGGGTCTTCAGGGACGTCGAGCGGCCGGTCTACGACGATCTCATGGCCGGGCAGATCGAGGCCGCCCGTGAGCAGCACGAAGGCGACCTCGCGGAGCTGCTGCAGGCCGGGGACACCTGGACGATCTAGCGGCGGCGTTGTCCACAGGCAAGGCCGGACGCCGCCCGATTCAGGCGGCGCACAGCTGTGGAAAGCCTGTGGATGCGGGCTTATTCAGCGATGCGAGAAGCGGAACGCGCTCAGCCGGTCGCGGAGCTTGACGCCCATGTCCCCGTCGTCCGCCACGGCGGTCTCGACCGGCGCTTCGGGCTCGTCGGGCAGCACTGCCGGCTCGGCCGGCGACGTCGTGCCGTCGCCTCTCCGGTCGTTCGCGTGCCAGAGCTCGATGTGGAGCGACTCGATCTCCTCGCTCAGTAGCAGGATCGCGCGACCGGCCGCGCGCACTTCTTCGCGGTCGTCGCGAGTGAGGCCCTCGCCCCACCGCTTCATCAGTCCGAGTTTCTGTTCGTCCAGGCGTTCCGTGACAATTCCCCTGGCACCAGCCTAACGCGGATTCGGGGAAACCGAACGGCCGGGTGAAGCCGCCTGTCCTAGCCCGGGGCCCCCTCCGGGGCCGGTGCGGCCGGATCGGTCTGCCAGAGCCCGAATGCATTCCCTTCAGTGTCCTCGCAGAGCGCGAACCAGCCCATCTGCGGTACCGGCTGCGCGTCTTCGGCCTTTCCGCCGAGATCGCGCACCTGCGCCGAGCCCGCGTTGATGTCGTCGACGTCGAAGTAAACGCGGATTCCGGCGCCGCTGTCCTCGCCGGCCGGGTAGATCGCCCCGCCCATGGTGTCGTCGATTTGCCCCATGTGGTACTCGACTGGGCCTGGCATGTCTTCGAGCTTCCACCCGAACATCTGCCCGTAGAAGTTCAGCGCCCTGCTGCTGTCGCCTGCGGGGATCTCGAAGTGAACGAGCTTTCCGGCCATCTCTGCTCCTTTCGGACGGGTGGTCCCGACCATAGCGACGCGCGCGAGGGCTATGCGAGCGCTCGACGCAGCCGCTCGGGGTTCGCGACCACGTCGATCTCGGCGATGCGGCCGTCGACGACGGTGAAGCCGATGACGGCGATCGGCCGTCTGCCGGGCATGACGACCGCACCGGCGGCACCGTTGACGATCGCGGGACGCGCGAGCGGAGCAAACCGGCGGCCCCGGTCCAGGATCGCCCTCGCGACCGCCTCTGCGCCACGCACCGGTACCCGATCTCCCGGGGCTGTGTCGACGCGGAAGACGACCTCGGGATCGAGCACCGTGATCAGCGCCTCGAAGTCACCCTCGCGTGCGGCAGCGAGGAAGGCGCCGACCACCTCGCGCTGGCGGTCGAGGTCGGGGTCGGGAGCAGGCGCAGCGCCGCGGACCCGTCGTCTCGCACGGCTGGCGAGCTGGCGCGTCGCCGAGGGCGTGCGGTTGACGATCGGCGCGATCTCCTCGAACGGCATCGCGAACATGTCGTGCAGGACGAAGGCGAGCCGTTCCCCGGGCGTCAGCGTGTCCAGCACGACCAGGAGCGCCAGCCCGACCGAATCCGCCAGCAGCGCCTCGTGCTCGGGGTTGCTCTCGGTCTCGAGAGACACGACCGGCTCGGGTAGCCATGAGCCGACGTATTCCTCCCGACGGGCACGGCGCGTTCTCAAGATGTCGAGGCAGACACGCGCGACGACGGTGGTCAGCCAGGCACCCATGTTCTCGACGGCGCCCGCGTCGAAGCGATTCAGCTTGAGCCACGACTCCTGGACGGCGTCGTCCGCTTCGCTCAGCGAGCCGAGCATGCGGTAGGCCACGGCGTGCAGGTGCGGGCGGTGTTCCTCGAAGAGCTCTGTCTGCCAGTCGTCGGCGTTCACGGTCACATCCTTGCGTCGGGATCCGTCAATGGGATGACGCATCAACCACAACGAATGTGACCACAGAGAGGTAGCTCAATGATCGAAGCGAGAAGTCTCCGCAAGATCTATCCGGGGGGGAACGAGGCCGTGAAGGGAATCGACTTCGATGTCGCGCCCGGCGAGGTCTTCGGCCTCCTGGGCCCCAACGGCGCGGGAAAGTCGACGACCATCGGAATGCTCACGACCACGATCGTCCCGACGAGCGGCACGGCGAAGCTGGCGGGATTCGACGTTACGCGTCAGCCGCTGGCGGCGCGGGCGGTCAGCAGCGTTGTCTTCCAGGACGCCGTCGTCGACCGCTCGCTCAGCGGGCGACGGAACCTCGAGCTGCACGCCCGGTTGTGGCGCGTGGACGGACGAGCGGCCGCGGCGCGGATCGACGACATCGCGGCGGGGCTCGGCCTGTCGAAGCTCGTCGGACGTGAGGTAGGCACGTACAGCGGCGGCGAACGGAGACGACTCGAGCTCGCGCGCGCGCTCGTCTCGAGGCCTCGCGTTCTCTTCCTCGACGAGCCCACCGTCGGGCTCGATCCGCGCATTCGCGCCGAGCTGCTCGACGTCATCGCCGATCTCCGCGCCCGTTTCGAGACGACGATCCTCGTCACGACTCACTATCTCGACGAGGCCGAGCGGCTCTGCGACCGGATCGCGGTGATGCACGCCGGCCGGATCGTCGCGCTCGACACACCCGACGGGCTCCGTGCCGAGCTCGGCCCCGAGCTCGTCGAGATGCGCGCCCGCGGGAATCCCGAGGCCGCGCTGGACGTGCTCCGCGCCCGCGGCGTGGCCGGTGACGACGCTTTCGCTCTCGGCGCGACGCTCACGATCCCGCTTCACGGCGTCCGCGCGAGTGCCGCTGTCTCCGTCATCGGCGAGCTCGACCTCGCGTCGACGATCAGCACCCGCGAGCCGACGCTCGACGACGTCTACCTGCAGCTCACCGGCGATCGACTCGCCGAAGCCGCCTGATCCCGAAAGGACGACCATGTCTGCCATTTCACCCGCTCTGCCCCTGCCGGCGGCACTCGGCCTCCGTGCCGGGATGCTCGCCCCGCTCGGCACCCTCGCACGTCGCCGCTTTCAGCTGACCGTGCGCACGCCGCGCGAGCTCGTCGTTCCGCTCCTGACTCCGATCATGTTCGCGCTCGTCATCGCGCCGGCACTCAGGGTGGCGCTCCACACGGCTGCGAGCTACGAGTCGTTCGTGGCGATCGGGACCGCGGGCTTGCTGATCCCGCTCAACACGATGTTCGCCGGGATCGGGGTGATCGTCGACCGGCACGAGGGCGCGCAACGCGAGCTGCTCGCCGCGCCGGTCCCCCGAGCGCTTCTCGTCGTCGGAAACCTCCTGGTCGCGTTCGCGGTGACCGCCCTGCAGCTTGCGGTCCTGATCGGCGTCGCCGTTGCCCGCGGGATCCATTTCGACGCAACGGCATCGGGCGTCGCGTGGTTCGTCGCGGCCGCCGGCCTGTTCACGATCGGGATGTACGGGATCGCGGAGACTCTCGCGAGCCGCGTGCCGAAGCAGGAGGAGTACATCGCGAGAGTGCCTGCGATCGCGATCCTGCCCTGGTTTCTTGCAGGCTCGCTGTTCCCGATCACGGCGCTGCCGGCGTTCCTCACCTGGGCGGCGAAGTTCCTGCCGCTGACCCACGCGTTGGCGCTGATGCGCTACGGCCTCCTCGGCGACACGAGCGGCCTCCACAACATCTGGGGAATGAGCAGCGGAGCCGGCATGGCCGGCCTCAGCCTCGCGGTCGTCGGAGTGTTCGCGCTCGCGCTGACTGCCGTGGCGATCCGTGTCTTCACGCGATCGGCGGTGGGCTAAGTGCTAGCTCTTGGTTCGCCAGGAACGCCGCGAAGGAACCCGCGACCGTCGCTACCACCGTGATCGCCCAGAGGCCTGCAGCGCCGGGCGCCTGCATGTGGCCGGGTGATCGGCTCTTACGGAACGATCAGGTGGCTGTCGCCGAACTCGTGCCAGAGGTAGCCGTGGCCGAGCGCTTCGCGGTACGAGTCGTCGAGGAGCTCCTCGCCCGCGAGCGCCCGCAGCATCTCCAGGTGCGTCGCTTGCGGCTCGTGCCAGCCGGTGATGAGGCCGTCGACGGCGTAGACCCCGCGCTCCGGCTCCACCACGAGATTCGTCCAGCCCTCGCCTGCGCTGACCACCCCGTCCGGCCCGGCAACCGTCTCGAGTGCGCGCACGGCCGTCGTCCCGACCGCGATCACCCGGCCGCCCCAGCCGCGCGCGGCGTTGACGAGTCGAGCCGTCGTCTTCGGGACGCGAAACCGCTCGGGGTACGGAGCCTCGCCGCGCTCCGGCGAGGAAACACCGGTGTGCAACGAGACCGGTGCGAAGTGGACGCCGTCCGCGACGAGTCTCGTCACGAGCTCTGAGGTGAACGGACGACCCGCGCTCGCCATCTCTGCGCTGCCGGGCTCGCGCGCGTAGACGTTCTGGTACATCGCAAGCGGCCACTCCCGCGGGACATAGCCGTAGCGGATCGGCCGGCCGTCGCGGCCGAGATAGTCGAGGAGCGGTTCCGGGAGGTCGAGCCGGGCGAGCCACAGGCGCCGGCCGCTCATGTACGGCGCCATGATCTCGGCGTTACCACCGTGCGGCAGAGCCAGCTCCTCGCCGATTCGGCCTGCGAGAAACGGCTGCTCGTCGGCGCGCAGCTCCACGATCCACCATCTCTCCGCAAGGCGATGAGGCGCGGGAGTGGACAGGCGCAGCTCCAACGGGGCCCCGTCCGAGCGCAGCGCCGGCAGCGACGCGGGAAGCGTCGCCGACGTATTGACGACCAGCACGTCGCCCGGTCGCAGATAGCGCGGCAGGTCGCGGAACCGGCCGTGCGAGATCCGGCCGTCGCGCTTGCGCGCGACGAGGAGCCGAACGCCGTCGCGGGCCAGGCCGCGCGCCTCGGGCGGCTCATGGGCCTCGAGTCTCTGCGGAACCTCGAACTGGAGTGCGCTGCTCACATCGTCACCGCTGCCAGGTCGCGGGCCCTGTAGCGCCCGCTCGGGAGTCGGCCTTCGATGAGCTCGAGCAACCCCGGCACGCTCTCGGCGGGCGGAGGCCGGTCCGAGATGTCCTCGCCCGGAAAGGCGTCCTGTTGCATCTGCGTCCGCATGTCGCCCGGGTCGACCGCGTAAACGCGTAGCTCGGGATGCTCGGCGGCGAGCACGGCGGTGAGCTGCTCGAGCGCCGCCTTCGACGAGCCGTAGCCGCCCCAACCCTCGTACGCCTCGACCGCCGCGTCGGAGGTGATGTTGAGGATGTGTGCGCCCGCCGCGAGGTGTGGCAAGGCGAGCTGGATCAGCGCGAGGGGCGCGATGACGTTGACCTCGTAGACGCCGCGCAGCTCTTCGAGCCGGTACTGACCCAGGGCGGGCAGCGGAGTCGAACCCAGGGTGCTCGCGTTGTTGACGACGAGATCGATCGAGGGTCCGGCCGCGTCGATCAGCGCGCGTCTGTGCACGGGGTCGGCGATGTCGCCGGGGAGGACGACGTCGTGCGGCGGGTGACCCCACTCGCGCAACAGGGCCTCTCCGTCCCTGGCGTCGACGACGATGCGCCAGCCACGATCGACTAAAGCGTGCGTGAGCTCGAGCCCGAGGCCGCGCGATGCTCCCGTGACGATCCCGACCGGCATGCCTCCACCGTACGAGGCGGCCGGTCGCAGCCGCTATCGGAAATTGGTCCTAGGACCCGTGGCGGCTGACGTACAAGGCGGCCTGTGTGCGGTCGGCGAGGCCGAGCTTCGAGAGGACATGGGTGACATGCGTCTTGACGGTCTTCTCCGCGACGCCGAGCTCGAGCGCGATGCGCTTGTTCGAGAGGCCACGCCCGATCAGGCCGAGCACCTCCTGCTCCCGGGCGGTCAACCGCCCGTAGCCGTCGTCGACGTCCTCCTTCACGAGGGTGTCGACGAGCCGTGCCGCCACGTTGGGATCGATGAGAGCCTCGCCCGCGTGCGCAGCACGCACGGCACGCGCGAGCTCCTGTGGCTCGACGTTCTTGAGCAGGTAGCCGGCGGCGCCCGCTCGGATCGCCGGCAGCACTTCGTCGTGGTCGAGGAAGCTCGTGAGGACGATCGCTCGGGTGGCTGGGGCACGCTTGCGGAGCTGCCGCATGGCCTCGACGCCCCCGAGAGTCGGCATGACGAGATCCATCAACACCACGTCCGGATGGAGCTCACGAGCGAGTGCGACCGCCTCCGCGCCGTCCGCCGCCTCCCCGACCACATCCATGTCCTCCTGCAGCTCGAGGAAGCTGCGTAGGCCTTCGCGGACGACGGCATGGTCGTCGGCGATCAGCACGCGGATCGGCTCAGGCACGGGAAGTGTCCAGGTGCACCGTCGTTCCCTCGCCTTTCGCCGACTGGATCTCGAGGCGTGCGCCGAGGCGGTGCGCCCGCTCCTCCATCGAGGTGAGCCCGAGGCGCCGCGACCGCACCTCCGCCGCGCCGGGATCGAACCCGACGCCGTCGTCGGTCACATCGAGGAGGATCCGACCGTCTTCGCTTCGCAGGCTGACGATGACGCGCGTGGCCTGTGCGTGCCGGAGCGCGTTCTGAAGTGCTTCCTGTGCGATGCGAAACAGCTCGCCGTCGCGCGGCGGATCGCTGTCGAGCTCGACGTCGCCCTCCAGCTCGACGAGCGTGGGCTGCACTCGGCGAAGGACGTCGACGTGCTTCCGCAGCGCGCCGCAAAGGCCGTCGCGCTCGAGCTCGGGCGGACGCAGCTCGAAGATGAGCGAGCGGAGCTCGTCGAGCGCCTCCCGCGCGAGCTCCTGCAGCTTGACCAACTGGCCGCGCGCAGCCTCGGGATCGCGGTCGAGCAGGGTCGCCGCCGTCTCTGCGCTGAGAACGAGGCCGAACAGCTTCTGGCTGACTGCGTCGTGAAGGTCTAGCGCGAGACGGTTGCGTTCCGAGAGAACGGAGAGCTCTCTGCTCGTCTCGTGCAGGCGCGCGTTGGTGATCGCGATCGCCGCGTGGGAGGCGAGCAGCTCGATCAGCTCCTGGTCCGACGCGGAGAAGTCGGCGTCCTGCTCCTTCTCGGTCAGGTAGAAGGCGCCGATCACTCCCTCGGCGGCGACGATCGGCACGCCGAGGAAGGAGCGCATGTCCGGATGGCCGCGCGGCCACCAGCCGCGGAAGCGCGGATCGTCGTGGATGTCCGTCGTCCGGAAGGACGCCGGCCCCTCGAGCATCGCGCCCAGCATCCCATGAGTCGTCGGCAACGGCCCGAGCGATGCGATCAGCTTGTCGCTCATGCCCGCGGTGAGGAACTGGCTGAACCCACCCTCGCCGTCGGGAATGCCCAGTGCCGCGTAACGTGCGCCGACGAGCGTTCTCGCGCTCTCGACGAGGCGCTGCAAGACATCCTCCGTGGAGCGCTGGGCGCCAATAGAGAGCACCGCGTCGCTGACGGCCTTCAGCGCTGGATGGAGCTCTTCTGCCACGGCTACGAAGAGTTCTAGCTGTGCGTCACGAGCGCAGGTACGTGATCACGGCGTGAACGCGACGATTGTGCGCCGACGTGACGGGGATCCCGAGCTTCGCGAAGACGTGGCGGATGTGCGTCTCGACCGTCTTCGGCGTGACGTAGAGGCGCTCGGCGATGCCGCGGTCGGTGAGCCCTTCGGCCATCAGCCCAAGCACCTCGCGCTCGCGTGAGGTGAGCTCGTCGAGGGGGTCGCGCTCGCGTGCTCGGCCGACGAGCTGGGCGACGAGAGCCGGGTCGACCACCGTCTCTCCGGCGGCGACGCGCTCGAGGGAGCTCACGAAATCGTCGATGTCGAGCATCCGGTCCTTGAGCAGGTACCCGGTGCGGCCCTGGTCACCGTCCAGCAGCCGCAACGCGTAGGCCGGCTCGACGTACTGCGAGAGAACGAGGACGCCGACCCGCGGATGACGCTCGCGGATCCGTGCCGCGGCGACAAGCCCTTCATCGCTCATCGTGGGCGGCATGCGGATGTCGACGACCGCGATGTCGGGAGTCAGCCTCACGACGGCCGCGAGCAGCTCCTCCGGCGTTCCGGCCTAACTCATCCACCCCTCAAACGCGCCAGCCTTCGCACAACACCGCTCTCGCGAGGACTATGCGCACGGGATCTCGGCGCGCAAGTGCGTGCCTCCGCCCGGTCGGGCTGACGAGCTCGAGCTCGCCTGTCGATCGCGTGCACGCGGTCGGCGAGCCCGGCAGGCCGGTACCACAGAGCCGGGTCGGCGCCGCCGACGCCGTCGTCCTCGACGTCGACGCGCACGACTCGTCATGTGGACGACGTTCATCGATGGGGAGGCCCGTGCGTAGCAGGAAGATGTTGCTCGCCAAGACACTCGCTCTCACCGGATCGCTCCTGGTCGTATCGCTGGCAACTCCGGGCCACACAAGCGGCGCCCGCCTCCCGGCGGCCTGCAAGCCGCGAGTGCAACGAGCCACGACGTCGCTCGTTCGCGACGGGGCGCCCGGCGCACTCACGGTCGTGCGGAGGCCCGGTCGGATCTGTCGCGCTGCGGCGGGCCTCGGGAGCCGGAAGCCGAAGGTCACGATGCGCGGGACGGATCGCGTTCGCATCGGGAGCCTCACCAAGACGTTCGTCGCCACGGTCGTGCTCCAGCTCGTCGGAGAAGGGAGGCTGAGCCTTGACGACTCCGTCGAGCGCTGGCTTCCCGGCCTCGTGCCGAACGGAGACCGGATCACCGTCCGCGAGCTTCTGAATCACACGAGCGGTCTCTTCGACTTCACCGACGACAAGACCTGGGTCTCCACGGTGATCGCGAATCCGGCGCGCGACTGGCCGCCCCGCGAGCTGGTCGCCGTCGCGACGGCTCACCCGCCCATGTTCGCGCCCGGCACGGCGTGGTGGTACTCAAACACGAACTACATCCTCGCCGGGCTCGTGGTCGAACAGCTGACCGGGACGACGCTCGAGCAGCAGCTGAGGCAGCGGATCTTCAAGCCGCTCGGGCTCGAGGCGACGTCGCTGCCGACGGCTCCGGAGATCGAGGGCGCGCACGCGCACGGCTACGTCGGGTTCGGCACCATCCCGTCGCTCAAAGCTGGGACGTATCTGGACGCGACCTCGCTCGTCAGCCCCTCGATAGCGTGGGCGGCGGGCGGAATCGTCTCGAACGCAGACGACGTGACCACCTTCTACGCCGCGCTGCTCGACGGCCGCCTTCTACGGCCCGAGCTGCTCGCCGAGATGAAGAGCGTCGTCGGGCCGGGAGAGTACGGCCTCGGCCTCCGGTTCCTGTATCCGCATTGCGGCGCGGCCTACGGGCATTTCGGAGACATCCCCGGCTATCGCAACGAGGTCATCGCCAGCCCTGACGGCCGGCGCGTCGTCGAGGTCATGGTCAACGTCGACGACAGCTTCCTCTCCTTCGGCAAGGTGGAGTCCGCAGCGGAGACGGCGTTCTGCGCCAGGTAGAGATGTCCCGCGCGCGTTGTGGCTACCCTCTCGGCTCTCGGGGTCGGGAATCGTGGGTTACTCAAGAGCATCGGTTATCGCTGCGCTCCTCTGCCTGTCGGCGCTCGCGCTCGGCGCCGGCCGGTCCGAGGCGGCCGGCACACAGGCGTGCGCCGCCAAGTCGTACCGGCTCGCTCTCCGCTCGCTGACGGGGCCTCCGCGGGCCAGTCTCACGATCCGGGTGATCGCGAGGAAGCCCGGCTGCGAGCTTCCCAGCACGCTCACCGGCGTCCAGGTCACGATCGGCAAGCGGACGAAGCTCGCCTTCCAGAACCTGCCTTCACCCGACGGCCGGGCGACAGTGAAGGTCGGTCGCGTTCCGAGGCTCAGACCGATGGCTGCCACGGTCACCTTCGGGGAGCCGGAGCACATCGTCCTTCGCGGCGCGACCCGCACGCTCCTCGAGCCCGATCTTGTCCTGGCTTCCGTCTCGGCGCCGAAGGTTGCCCTCACCGGGCGGCCCTTCTACGTCACCGCGTCGGTCCGCCAACGGACGCGTGACGTTCGCGCCCGCACGACGGCGACCGTGACGGCAGCAGGCTCGACGCTCGGGACGGCCACCGCCACCTTGAGGCCCCGGAAGCGTGTCTTCCTGAAGATCCCTGTCGTCCTGCCGCCCGGCGGCGGGCCGACTCAGCTGACGGTGACGGTTGCCACAACCGACCCCGAGACGACTCTTCGGAACAACGTCCGCAGTACGACCGTAGAGGCGGCCGACTTCCGCATACGCCCTTCGTCGGTGCTGGTCTCCAGCTTCGCCGGCTACGGCGGTCAGTTCAACCATCATGTCTACGCGGCCCTCAGCCGTGCGGTCGGCGTCACCGACCAGAACGTCGGGGACATGGAGCAGAAGATGCGCGCGCTCCATCCCGAGTTCTCGCGCATCTTCTTCACGCCCCAGGCGTTCACCGATCCCGACAAGATGCAGTCCTTCGTGCGAACCGTGCTGCTCGCGCAGAGCACTGGGACGACCATCGACATCACGTGGCAGGGCGGAACGCTGAGCGTCGCCGCCGGGACCGTGCAGAAGTTCGCGAACGTGCTCATCGACCTGGTGCGCAATCGCGGCGTGACGAACCTGCGCTGGCTGACGCTCCAGAACGAGCCCAACCGCACGCGGATAACGATGGCTCAGTACGAGGCCCAGTACCGCGAGCTCGATCCGCTCATCCAGAGCATCCGCGGCCAGGTGCGGTACATGGGCGGCGACCTCGTCCGCGGGCCCGACGTCGGCGCGCCGAACCAGGCGGCCTGGCTCAAGTACCTCGCGACCCACATGTCCGACCTTCTCGACGCGTACTCGATCCACGTCTTCTGGGACTACTGGGACACGCAGAAGCTCGTCGATCGACTCACCGAGGTGCGCGCGATCGTCGACGCCCTGCCCAAGGGCGCGCGCAAGCCGCTCTACGTCGCCGAGTACGGCGTCCGCGGCCAGCGGACGTTCAACGGCGTCGCGACGCTCGATCCCGGCGTCTGGGACGACGGCACGCCGATCACACAGACCAACGTGAGCGCCTTCCAGCACGCCTGGTTCGACATCCTCGCGGCACGGCTCGGCTACGCGGGGACGAGCAAGTGGGACTCCTACTTCGGCAAGTACGACAACTCGACGCAGGCCTACTACATGATCGGCCCGCCGCAGGACGGTTGGCCGCCGTATCCCCTCTACAACCTCGTCCAGCTCGTCAACACGGCCGTCAAGTCAGGGTGGAGCACGGTGAGCGTCGACGCCGTCCCCGGCACGAGTCGCCTCCTCGCCGGGTACGTGAGCAAGGATGGACAGCAAACCGTCGTGGGGCTCGACACCGCCGGCGCGCAGCTGAACGCGGTCTCGACGACCCTGGTGTCGTACACCGTCGGGGGCCTGAAGCCGTCGCAGCAGTACTTCCTCGGCGTCTGGGACCAGGCGGGCGACGGGAAAGCCGGGGCCTCGCAGCCTGTCTCGACGGACGCATCGGGAGTCGCGAGCTTCACGGTGCCGCAGCAGGGCGTCTTCGTGCTGACGACGCTCCGTCTGCCCTGACCCCCGCCGGTAAGCTCGCCGATGAGCGAAGCGAGGCGAAAGGAGCAAGCAGATGTACGCACGCGTTGCGACGTTCGAGCACGGCGACGACGTCGACCAGGCCATCGAGCAGGTGGGCCAGGAGGTTCAGGGCGATCCGCCCCCGGGCCTCGAAGGTGCCAAGGGGATGCTGATGCTGGTCGATCGCGCCAGCAAGAAGTCGATGGGGATCATCCTGTTCGACAGCGAGGACGAGATGAAGCGCGGCGACGAGGCGCTCAACGCCATGTCCCCGACCGACGGCGGGAAGCGCCTGGGGGTCGAGTTCTACGAGGTGCCCGTCTCGAGGATGCAGTAGGTCTCGCGGCAATGGCGACCGCCGGCGCACTCGTGCGCGCCGGCGGTCGTGGTCGCTTCTGGTGCTGCTAGGCGCCGGACGAGCCGTTGCTGTGGTCGCAGTGCGACGACTGGCTCGACTGGGTGGTCGTCGTCGCCGTCGTCCCCGCGCCCGACGATTTGGAGCTGTTCCCGCCGCTTGCGGCGAGCGCGGCTCCGGTGCCGGCGAGGGCCGTCACCGTCAGGGCGGTGGCGAACAGCGTCGTGCGTCTGGGTCGGAACACGTGTGACCTCCTTTCGGTCGCGGTGTCCCGACCATGGAACTGCCCGTGGCTAAGAGGCGCCCAAGAGCCGCCTAAGAAGTGTATGAGACTTTGCGGCTAGGGTCGTGCCGTAGAGTTCATCTCGACGAGTGTTCGCAAGAGCCAGAGCCCTGCGAGGAACACGTAGATGAGGCTCGGGAGAAACAGGAAGAACACGAGGAGCACGGTTCTGAGGTCGCCGGCATGGTCGCCCGCGATGAGAGCGAACGCGAAGTTCGCTCCCTGAAGCACCACGAATGCCACCACTACGTGTGCGGCCCGGCGCTTCAGCGAGGTGGGCCGGCGATCTTCGGCCAGGCAATCGATCCAGACCGCGAGCAGCGCCGCTCCGATCGTCAGCCCGGCGACGAAGCTCATCGAGATCGCCACGGAGGGCGGCAGACGGCGATCACCGAGCAGATCGACCAAAACCCGCGCCAGAGCCGAGACGGCGGGCGCCGTGGAGCTTCGCTGAGCGACGCCATCACTCGACTATGTGCGCGCTCGGAACCTCATGCCTGGACGAACGTGCCGAACGGCCCAGCCGTTCGTCTGCTTACGAGAGCGGTGCTAGGTCGGAACCTTGCCCCGCCGAGGAGGCGATGTGCGCGCGTAGACGCGAAACTCACGCTCGAAGGCGGGCCACCACGGTGGAGAATCGTCTTCAGCTTCCCTGCCCCAGTCGCCCTCATCGGACCGGAGGATGAGGGCTGCGCCGACGGCGAAGGCGGCGACGCCGAGCAAGAACGAAACCTGATCGGCAGGGGCCGGCACGCGCAGCGCCAGGTTCAGGGCCACCGCGAGCGGTAGCGGGACGGCGACGAGCGCGCACCCGAGGGAACGCAATCGATGCGATCGCACACGGCATCCCCGGGTCGAGGCCACTGCGATCGAGGCGAGGAGAACGATTGCGGCGGCTAGGTCGAGCAAGACGAACGACATTGCGAATTGACCCTATCGCGGCGACGCGGGAGATTCGACCCTCGTCTAGCCGTCCGGGTAGTCCCGTCACGAATGACTCGTGTGAGGGATGGAGAAGAGCGCCGTTTAGGAGCACGATTCGAGGTGCTGAACTGCGGCACTACGAGGGGGAGTGACAGCTATGCGGCGGCTGAAGGTTCTCGTGGCGGACGACCACGAGCTCATGCTCGAAGGCGTGCGCCTCGCGCTTGCCCAAGCACAGGACGAATTCGAGATCGTGGCCGTGACGACCCGGGGGCCGCAGGTGCTTCCGCTCGTCGCACGGACTCAGCCCGATCTCGTCCTGCTCGACCTGCGCATGCCCGGGATGGACGGGCTGACGTGCCTCGAGCTGCTGCGGCAGCGCCATCCCGGCGTCAAGGCGATCGTGCTGTCGGGCGTGGATGCGCCCGACGTGATCCGGTCGGCGTTCAACCGCGGCGCAGTCGCGTTCGTGCGAAAGACCATCGACCCGCGCGACCTACCGTCCGTCCTTCGTCAGGTGGAGCACGGAACCGTGACGCATCAGACCTTCGGGAAGCTCGTCGAAACCGAGAGCAAGACGGCGAAGGACGCCGGCCTCAGCGACCGCGAGGTCTCGATCCTGCGCGCGCTCGGCGAGGGGCTCTCGAACAAGCAGATCGCCAAGCGGCACTGGTTGGCCGAGCAGACGGTCAAGTTCCATCTGACGAACATCTACCGCAAGCTCGGCGTCTCGACGCGGACGGAGGCTGTCCACGTCGCCTATCGGAGGGGGTTGCTCGAGGCTCCGCTGCTCGAGGCCGCTGCGGGCTAGTTGTGCGTCAGCTTGATGCCGACGCCGGGATGGTCGAGCTGCCAGGCGCGCACGAAGAAGGCGACCTCCTCGTGCGCCTGGCGGGAATCGTCCGCACTCGGATGGATCACGACGAGGCGGTCGCGCTCGACCGCCTGCGCAACGCACTCGGCGCGCAGAAACGAGGCGACCAGTTTCGGGAGCAGCTCCGGCGCTGTGATTCGGACGTGCAGCGGCATGGTCGAATTATCCGACGCTCGGCCCGGAACGCGTCTCGACCTGGGTCTAGAAGCGGCTCGCCCCTTGTCCAGTGCCCGACAGAGAGGGCTGCGCAATTGTGTGGACATGCGGAATCTCGTCGACCTTGCCACACGGCGCGCCGGGGGGATCGAGGTCGCCCTGATCTGGAACCGGCGTGAGCAGTCCCTCGTCGTTTTCGCCCACGACGACCTCACCAACGAGGAGGTCGCGATCCCGGTCAGTAGGGACGAGGCGGTCGAGGTCTACCGCCATCCGTTCGCATACGCACGGCGCGCTGACGAGGCCGGTACGCCGAGCTAGGCGGCGAGCCGTTCCTCGGCCGGCCGCGCGCCGATGACGTCCGTCGAGCGTGCACGCAGCCACACGAGGAGCGAGATCGACATGCCGGCGATGCCGGCGACCGCGAACGAAAGCTCGGTCCCACCCGCGGCGGTCAGCCAGCCGGACAGGATTCCCCCCGCCGTCCCGGTCCCGGCGAAGGCGAAGAAGTAGATCCCGATCAGGCGCCCGCGGAGATGGTCGGGCGACGCGAGCTGCACCAACGAGTTCGAGTTCGAGGACCACGTCGTGAAGCACACACCGGCGACGAACAGCAGCACCATCACGACGACGGTCGAGCGCAGCGGGCTGATCAGGAGCTCACACAGGGCGAAGCCGCCGCTGCCGAGCGCGGTCGTGCCCACGGTCGCACGGCTGACGTGTGCCGACACGAGGGCTCCGATCAACGCGCCGACACCGAAGGCTGCGGACAGGACGCCGAAGGTCTGTGGGCCGGCGTGCAGGGTCTGCTTCGCGAGCACGGGCAGCAGGACGTTGAAATTGAGGCAGAACGTCGCCATGACGAAGACGAGGACGAGGATCAGCCAGACCCGCTCATCGCTGCGCGCGAAGCGGAATCCTTCCTTGAGGCCGTCGACAATACGCGGCCGCTCGCGGCGTCCGGTCGCGAAGAACTCACCGGGCCTCATCAGCAGGAGCCCCGCGATCACGGCGACGTAGCTGGCGGCGTTGACGGCGAAGCAGACCCCGGCGCCCGCGGCCGCGATCAGCACGCCTGCGACGGCCGGCCCGAAGATCCGCGCGCCGTTGAAGACTCCGGAGTTGAGACTGATCGCATTCGGCAGCTCCGCCGGCCCGACCATCCTGAAGGTCAGCGACTGGCGCGACGGCGCGTCGAGCACCTGGACAAGCCCCATCAGCGCGGCGATCACGTACACGTGCCAGGCCTGCGCGACTCCCGCGAGCGCGATCGCGGCGATGGTCGAGGCGAGCAGCATCTGCGTGACCTGGGTTCCGATCACCGTCCGCCAGGAGTCGAGCCTGTCGACGATCACGCCCGCGACGAGGCTGAAGAGCGTGAAAGGCATGAACTGGCAGAGCGCGAGGATCCCGACGGCGAACGGTGAGTGCGTCAGCGAGAGGACGAGCCACGCCTGTGCGACGCGCTGCATCCACGTCCCGGTGTTGGAGATCACCTGGCCGGTGAAGAAGAGGCGGTAGTTGCGGTGCTTGCGGACGCTCGAGAAGGTGCGCGCGCCGGCTCGGAGGATTGCGGCCGTCACTCGCCGTCCTTTTCCAACAGGCGGGTCAGAGGCTCGATCGCGGCATCGATCGCCTCGACCTCGTCCGGATCGAGCTCGCCGAGCCGCGACGACAGCCAGGCGGTCCGCCGGGACTTCACCGAGCGCAGCACCTTGTGTCCCGCAGGAGTGAGGGTCAGCCCGACGCGGCGCTGGTCGCCTGCGACGGGCGCCCGCTCGACGAGGCCTGCCTCCTCCAGGCGGGAGACGAACTTCGACATACCTGGCACGGACATGCGCTCGAGGCGGGCGAGCTCGCGGACCCCGATCCCCGGCCGGTACCTGATCTGGACGAGGAGCGACACCTGGCCGCCGGTCACACCCAGGGAGTGAATCTCCCGCCGGAGCTCCCGGTTGAGCTTCAGGAGCACCGGGCGCAGCCGGTTCGCGACGGCAGTGGTGTCGAGAGTCAGGATGGACATTTCGTTAACCAGGTTAACGAATCGGCTTCGCCTTGCGCGGACTCGAGCCTCAGAAGGGGTAGGCGAGGGCACAATGCACCGATGGCGAGGAACCCACTGGACGACGTCGCCCGCGGTCTCCGCGTGCTCGGCGAGCGCCTGTCCCAGACGACCGGCGCTGGCGATCCGGCCGAGTGGATCTCCGACCAGCTGCGGCGGCCCGAGCCGGCCCGCACCCTCCCCGAGCTCCAGGCCGAGCTCGACGCGCTCATCGGGCTGGAGACCGTCAAGGAACAGGTGCGCGCGCTCGTCGCCTTCCTTCAGGTGCAGGCCGAGCGCCAGCGGCACGGGCTGCCGGAGGTGGCGACCTCGCAGCACCTGGTCTTCCTCGGCAATCCTGGCACCGGCAAGACGACGGTGGCGCGGCTCCTCGCCGAGATGTACCGGGCGATGGGCCTCCTCAAGCGCGGTCACCTCGTCGAGACCGACCGCGCGGGCCTGATCGGCCAGTACGTCGGCCTCACCGCGATCAAGACCGACCGCGTCATCCGCCGCGCGCTCGACGGCGTCCTCTTCATCGACGAGGCGTACTCCCTCGCGCCGGCCGACGAGCGGCTCGACTTCGGGCCCGAGGCGGTCGAGACGCTGCTCAAGCGGATGGAGGACTACCGCCACCGGCTCGTCGTGATCGTCGCCGGCTATCCCCGCCTGATGCACCACTTCCTCCAGTCGAACCCGGGCCTCCGCTCGCGGTTCTCACGCGAGATCACCTTCCCCGACTACTCGACCGGCGAGCTCGTGGAGATCACGGAGAAGCTCGCCGGGGAATACGAGTACTCGCTCGACGTCGGGGCGGCCGACGTGTTGCGTCAGATTCTCGGCGGAGCGGCCCGTGGCGAGGGCTTCGGCAACGCTCGCTTCTCGCGCACCCTGTTCGAGCAGGCGCTGAACGCCCAGGCGCTGCGGCTCGCCGGGGTGCAGGGTGCCGAGCTGGCCGAGCTCGAGCGCGAAGAGCTGATGACGCTGCACGCCGACGACTTCGCCGTCGCCGCGCGTTCGCTGGGCGAAGAGCCCTCCGCCGGGCCTCAGGCTCGCCCGGGCTTCTGGCGCCGCCGAGTCAGCTGAGCCAGGCGGCGATCAGGAACGCGATCGCGGCCACGGCGGCCGCGGCGACGAGGACGAGGTTTGCGGCGAGCAGGAAGGTGAGGCGCCGGGAGCGGCCCCTGCTCGGCCGGGCGGCCGCTGTCGGCCCTCCGTCCTCTCGTTTCCAACCCACGGCGCCGGCCAGTGCGCTCGTGATGAACTGATTCAGGCTGACGCCGTCGCGATCCGATGCTCGGGCGAGCTCTTCGTGGAGGCTCGCCGGCATGCGCAGCAGCAGACGGCCACTATGACTCGAGGCCCGCTGACGGGGCTTGGGTGCGCCGGATTCGCGCGGCGCCTCCTCGACGGCGTCCGGAGTTGCCATGTTCCGAGTTTAGCTCCGGATCGGCCGCAAGATCCTGCTTTCCCTCCAGATTCGCCCGCAGCTTGCCCAGGCCGGAGGCGATCAGCCGCGACGTCTGCGTCTGCGAGATGCCGAGTCGGACTGCAATCTCGTCCTGGCTCATGTCGGCGAAGAAGCGGTAGCGCAGCGCCTGCCGCTCGCGTCGATGGAGGCGGCGCATCCCCGTCGCGAGGGTGAGGCGCTCGTCGCTGGCCCGGAAGACGTCGTCCGCGCTGACGGCCGGAGCTGCGTCCTCGAGCGGGATCGGCTCGCGGGCGCGCTCGGCTTGCATTGCTTCGGCGAGCTCACGACCGTCAAGCTCGGCCGCCGCCGCCAGTTCGGCGCTGGTTGGTGCGCGCTGCAGGCGCGAGCCGAGCTGGTGCCGCGCCGCCCGTAGCCGCGCCCCGGCCTCCTGGTGGCGCCGCGGCACCCGGATCGGCCCTGTGCGGTCGCGCAGATGGCGCTTGATCTCACCGAGGATGTTCGGCACCGCGAAGGCCCCGAGCTCGACCCCCCGTCCCGGCTCGAACCGGTCGACGGCCTTGATCAGCCCGATCGAGCCGACCTGAACCAGGTCTTCGAGGCGCTCGCCGTGTCGCGCATAGGGGCGCGCAAGCGATTCGACGAGTGGGATGTACGCCTCGATCAGGCATGCGCGCGCGACGAGCTCGTCATGTTCCCCGTCTGATCTATCTGGTCGTACCGCCGCGGCGATCTGCATTGCAGTCAACGGACTGTACGGATTTTCTCTGACATTTTCAAATCAATGGATCGAAGAGTCCGGATTTGGGTAGATGTCTTCTGGCCGTCCATTTCGGTTCGCGCGGAGGCTCTGTGGAGAAACGCAAGGAGTTGGGGGAGAGGAGTCGGCGAGCGCGCGGTCTCCGCGGGCTCGCCGTACTCTCCGCGCTCGGCTTCGGCGCGCTCGCCTTCACCCTGCCCGCGCATGCAGGTGACCCGCTGCCGCAACCTCCGCCTCCGTCGACCGGAAGTGCCGACCTCTCCGTTCAGGTCGTGGCGGATGTGCCTGAGGAAGGGGCCCCGGACACTCAACCGACAGCGCCTGCCGCCGCGCCGCCGCCGGCGCCTGACGCCGCACCGGTCGACGACGCCGTCAAACCCGTGGAAACGCCTGCAAACGACGCTCCGTCGGCCGCCCCGCCCGAGCCCAGCGCGCCGGCCGAGCCTGTCACGCCCGCGGCGAACCCTCCGACCGTGTCATCGGAGCCGGTTCCTGCGGCCTTGCCCGCTCGCCCGACGAAGAAGGCGGTTCCGCGGCGCCGCGCACACGCTACGGCGCGGCAGTATCAGCAGCCGGCGCCGCAGTATCAGTCCACCCTGGCGGGCAGTCACGAGATCGCCGGAGGGCAGGGTGGGAACGGCGTCGTGCCCGCGCCGTCAGGCCGCTCGCCTGATATCAAAAGTGACGGTTGGAATTGCGCGGAGAATATCCCTGGTACTTCTCCGTTATGCCCACCGAATGCTTGCCAGAGCTCATCGTGGAACTGCTGCTGGATCGATACGTGCACTTCTGGCATTCCCGTCGTCGACGATCCCTCGACACCGGCTGTTCCCGAGCCGCCGACGCAGCCGATCTGCACTGACTCGGGTCAACCGGAGGGTCAATCTGGACCGCAGTATCAGTCGGATGAAGGGCAGTATCAGCCGCCGCCGGGATCCGGCGAAGAGGAGTCCGGCGGCGAGCCCGAGCTCGACCCCGTGTCAGCAGGTTCCGGTTGTCGCTCCCGGCGCCGACACAACGCCGCCCGCCCCCGCTGAGACGAGCGACGTGCCAGATGCGGTGGAGCCCGCGTCGTCACCCGTAGTCCCGGAAGCGTCCGCTGTTCCGAGCCAACCTCCGGGCTCTGCGGCCTCGGCGAACTCGACCCCTCCGCCGGACGCGCATCCGATAGAGCCCGCCGCGACACGCCTCCCCAGAAGGCGGACTACTTCGGTCACCCCCCCAGGCGCTGTCCGAGGCGACACGGTCTCCGAGGCTCGGGCCCGGCCCGCGCGCGTCGTCGCGCACTTCCCCCGGCGCCTCAGGTCGAAGCCCTCGCCCGTGAAGACGCTTCCGCAGGCGGAGCGAGCACTCGCAGTTCCGGCGAGAGCAGCCACGTCTCTTCCGGGAGGAGGGGACCCCTGGCGCCTCTGGTTTGTCTTCGGAGCCGTCGCCCTCGTCGGGCTCGCGTTTTCGAGCTTCGTTCTCCCAGCCCGGGCCCTGCCCCGCGTGCCGACGTTCGTTGGAGTCCGGGCGCGAATCGGGAGCAAGGGCCTCGATGCGAAGGCGGCGGTCGGGCCCAAGCGCGCCTCGCGCGGAATCCGCTATCGCGACTGAATGCCCCTAGGGCCGACGCTCTATTTGCAGCCGGTCGAGCTTCAGCGGCGTGACCTTGAGCTCCGTGCTCTGGATCGGATCGCCCGATTCGTTGTAGACGAGCGTCCTCGTCTCGGGCGCATGCGGCGTTGGAGCCTGCGCCACCACGCCCTCGATCAGGCCGAGCGAGGTCGCCTTGCGGACGGCCTCGATCCTGTTGGTCGCCTCGAGCTTGTGCATGGCGTGACTGACGTACTCCTTGACCGTGTGCCGGCTCAGGAAGAGGCGGGATCCGATCTCCGGGTTCGTGAGCCCTTCCGCTACGAGGCGGAGCACGTTGAGCTCCTGTGCGCTCAGCTTCGGCTGCCCGGCGTCCCACCTCGCCGAGTCGATCAGCGAGGCGGCGGCCCGTGGGTCGATCACGGTCTCGCCGGCGAGGACGCGCCGGATCGCGTCGGGAAGGTCGAGGTCGACGGCGTCCTTGAGCAGGTACCCGCGAGCGCCGGCGTCGATCGCGGAGCGGACGGACGCCTCGCCGCCCTCCGCGGCGAGGACGACAACGGCGGTGGACGGCAGAAGCTCGAGGATCGCGCCGCACACCTCGTGACCGGGCCGGTCCGGCAGGTCGAGGTCGACAAGCACGACATCCGGGTGCTCGGACACCGCAGCGAGCGCCTCCGCACCGGACGCCGCCTCCGCGACGGCGAGCGAGTGGTCTGCCGCGAGTTCCTCACGGATTCCGCGCCGCACGATCCGGCTCGGCTCCACCACCAGCACGCGTGTCACGCCTTCTCCCTCGTCCACATGGGCTCTGCTCATCGTAGAGCGTGCGCTCCTGCCCACCCAGCCGGGGGGAACGCGAACCGACACTCGGGGTCTAGGCCGGGACGCGGGGCCGCGGGATCGTGGGAGGCGATGCTGACGCCGAAACGGTGCTGCTTCGGGCTGGCGCTCTTCACCGTCGTCGCGCTGCTCGCGGCCGCTCTCCAGCCGGCCGCCGCGCGCGCCGGCTCTCCGCCCGTTCCGGGTGCCCAGCAGACCAGCTCGAACACAGCCTCGTCCTCGTCTTCGAACAGCAGCTCCACGAGCCAGACGAGCGTCCAGACACAGAGCGGTGGCGGCGCCGGCGCCGGCCAGTCGCAATCGACCGTCCAGAGCGCTCCGACCGATCAGACGGCCACCTCGTCCGCGACCTCGACGCAGCACCCGTCGAACGTGGCCACCGGCAAGGCGGCGAAGCAGACCAACACCTCCGCGGCGACGAGCACGGCCTCGAACTCCAGCGACGCGGCGCAGCAGAGCGCCCAGTCGCAGACCGGAGACCACGGGCAGGCGGCGGCGGGCTCGGGACAGTCGCAGGCCTCGAGCCAGAGCGCCCCGACCACGCAGACAGGCAAAGCGACCGCCACGTCCACCCAGGTCGCCCCGAAGAACGTCAACGTCGTCGTCCGGGTCGACAGCCCGGGTAACGACGCGCCCGTGACCCAGACCAACACCTCCGACGCGACCGCCCAGACAGGGAACGCGAGCTCCACCTCGCAGAATGCGACCCAGACCCAGAGCGGCGGCGACTCGAAGTCGGGACAGGCACAGTCCTCGACCCAGAGCGCCCCCACGGATCAGAACGCGAATGCGACCTCGGCCTCGACCCAGGTTGCCCCGCTCAACGCGAACATCGTCATCCGGAACAAGAGCCCGGGCGACGAAGGCGCGATCACCCAGACGAACAGCTCGCAGTCGACGGCGACGGCCGGGAACCAGAACGCCGTCAGACAGGGCGCCGGCCAGGCCCAGTCGGGCTCGGCTTCGTCGACCGGGCAGGCGCAGACCGCGACGCAGAGCGCGCCGACGACCCAGAACGCTAACGCGACGTCGACCTCTGAGCAGGTCGCGCCGACGAACGCCAACGTCACCGTCTCCGTCGATCCGAGCGCCGCCGATCCGAACGGCTCGTCGGCGCGCGGCACGCTGATCCAGATCTTCATTCCGGACGACAGTCCGACGCAGCCGGCCGCGAGCACGCCGGCCGCCGCTCCGACCGGGGCGCCGACGACGCAGGCGAACACGTCGACCGCGACGGCGACGGCCACCAACTCGAACCAGGTCACGCAGGCCGCAGACCAGCAACAGGCCGCCTCGCCGGGCGGAGGGAGCTCGGCGGGTGGGGGGAGCCAGTCGGGGGGGTCTGGCCAGACGCAGACCCTGGAGCAGAGCGCGCCGACGACCCAGACGGCATCTGCCGTCGCCACCTCCACCCAGCCGGGCGTGATCAACGCCGGCATGGACGGGCCCACCCAGGTGAACACCTCCACCGCGACGGCCTCGGCCCAGAACTCGAATCAGACGGCGCAGGTCGCGGGCCAGACACAGCAGGGTGGGGGGAGCCAGACTCAGGTCGTCCGTCAGGACGCGCCCGTCAGCCAGAGCGCGACGGCGGCCGCGACGGCGGCGTCGGAGACGCGGGAGCTCGCCGACGGTGTCGCCGCGGGCGCCGAGACGGTGAAGGCGGATCCCCGACGCGCGGCGGCGTCACGCCGGGACGGCTGGGAGCTCGCGCCGGCCGCGGGTATCGACGGAACGGCATGGTCATCGGCGGGCAGGCCGAACGGTTCCGGCGGAGGCGCGGGCACGCAGCCCCAGCGCTCTCCCGATCCTGCGCCCCGGGATCCACGCAGCCCTCTGCCGCAGGACTCGAGTGCCCTCGGCGCCCCCCCAGGCGCGCCGGCAGGCGGGTCGCTCTGGGTCTTCGCGGCGCTCTTGATCCCGTTTGCTTTGACAGCCCCCTGGTGGGCTCGTCGCGAGCGCCTGTCCGTCGTCCGGCGACTGACGGGCCTCGTCCTCCGACTCGAACGTCCCGGCTAGCCCGGCCCTTTGCTTCCGGCAGACCTCTGGTCCGTGCCGGACCCGTGCCGCGGCGCACCGGCGCGCCCCGGCGAGTCAGACGTAACGACAAAGCAAAGGAGAGTTCGAGAACTCATGAAACGCCATCTCATTGCGGTGGGCGTCACGTTGATTGCCCTCTCCGCGTGGGTGGGGACAGCTTCCGCCGCCGGTGATCCGACGGGCGCAGGGCAGCTTCTCGGCCAGACGGCCGGGACGCTCCAGGGCGCGCCCGCGGTGGGCACGGCGGGACAGAAGGCTTCGAACGCAAGCCTGCCGGTCGGGATTCCCGACGGCTTCGTGATCGGGTCGGGCTCGAGCTCGGCGAATCAGACCGCCGGAAACACGGCGAACGCTGATTCCTCGAACAAGAGCAGCACCGACCAGACCGCGAACGCCACGCAGACGGGCGGCAGCTCCAGCTGCCACTCGGGCTGCGGCGGTGCCGGCCAGGCCCAGACCGTCGACCAATCGGCGAACACGAAGCAGAGCGCCGATGCCAACGGTCAGGCCCAGCAGACTGCGGTCAACGCCAACGTGCCCGTGAGCATCGCGGGCGGAAGCGTGTCGGGCGGCTCGAGCTCGGCAAATCAGACCGCCGGAAACACGGCGAATGCTGATGCGTCGAACAAGAGCAAGACCGACCAGACCGCGAACGCCACGCAGACGGGCGGCAGCTCCAGCTGCTACTCGGGCTGCGGCGGCTCGGGCCAATCGCAGACGATCGGGCAGTCGGCGGACACGAAGCAGAGCGCCGACGCCGACGCCAAGGCCAAGCAGGATGCGGTCAACGCCAACGTCCCCGTCACCATCGCGGGTGGGAGCATCTCCGGCGGAGCGAGCTCCGCCTCGCAGACGGCCAACAACACGGCCAATGCGGACGCCTCCAACAAGAGCAAGACCGACCAGACCGCGAACGCCACGCAGACGGGCGGCAGCTCCAGCTGCTACTCGGGGTGCGGCGGGAACGGTCAGGAGCAGAACGTGATCCAGTCGGCCGATACGAAGCAGAAGGCCGACGCGGATGCGAAGGCAAAGCAGGACGCAGTGAATGCAAACGTTCCCGTCAGCATCGCCGGAGGCGACGTGAACGGCGGTTCGAGCTCGGCCAGCCAGACGGCCAACAACACGGCCAACGCCGACGCAACGAACAAGAGCAAGACCGACCAGACCGCGAACGCGACGCAGACGGGCGGCAGCTCCAGCTGCTTCTCCGGCTGTGGCGGGAACGGTCAGGAGCAGAACGTGATCCAGTCGGCCGACACGAAGCAGAAGGCCGACGCGGACGCGAAGGCAAAGCAGACAGCCGTGAATGCGAACGTCCCTGTCAGCATCGCCGGAGGCGACGTGCTGGGTGGCTCCAGCTCGGCGTCACAGAACGCGAGCAACACGGCCGACGCGAACGCGTCGAACAAGAGCAAGACCGACCAGACGGCGAACGCGACCCAGACCGCCGGCAGCTCACGCTGCTTCTCGGGCTGCGGTGGCAACGGCCAGGAGCAGAACGTGATCCAGTCGGCCGACACGAAGCAGAAGGCGGACGCGGACGCGAAGGCCAAGCAGGACGCCGTCAACTCCAACGTGCCCGTGAGCGTTGCGGGCGGGAACATCCTGGGCGGCTCGAGCTCGGCGAATCAGACCGCGAACAACGCGGCGAACGCTGATGCGTCGAACAAGAGCAAGACCAGCCAGGACGCGAACGCCACGCAGACGGCAGGCAGCAGCAGCTGCTTCTCGGGATGCGGCGGTAACAGCCAGGAGCAGAACGTGATCCAGTCCGCCGACACGAAGCAGAAGGCGGACGCGGATGCGAAGGCGAAGCAGGATGCCGTCAACGCGAACGCGCCGGTGTCCGTGCTGGGCACCGACCTGCTCGGGTCGGGCTCGAGCTCGGCGAATCAGACCGCGAACAACGCGGCGAACGCTGATGCGTCGAACAAGAGCAAGACCGACCAGACCGCGAACGCGACGCAGACGGGCGGCAGCTCCAGCTGCTACTCGGGCTGCGGCGGGAACGGTCAGGAGCAGAACGTGATCCAGTCGGCCGACACGAAGCAGAAGGCCGACGCGGACGCGAAGGCGAAGCAGGACGCCGTCAACGCGAACGTCCCGCTCGCCATCGTCGGCGGCGATCCGAGCGGAGGCTCCAGCTCGGCGTCGCAGACCGCCTACAACACGGCGAACGCCGACGCGACGAACAAGAGCAAGACCAGCCAGGATGCCAACCCGACGCAGACCGCCGGCAGCAGCAGCTGCATCTACGGCGGTTGCGGCGGGGCGTCCCAGGAGCAGAACGTGCTCCAGGCCGGCAAGACGAAGCAGCGCGGCAACTCTGACGCCAAGGCGAAGCAGAAAGCGCTGAACTCCGACGTGCCGGTCGGTCTGCTCGCCAACCCGGCTGAGGGACGGCGGGGGGTGATGCTGAGCTAGGCGACCCAGGAGGAAGCGCCGCACGGCGCTGAGGCTCCGGAGCGACCGTCCGGCCGCAGGGCGGTCGCTCCGGATCTCCTCGCCAGGGTGGTAGACCTCACCGGACGATGGTCGAGACGACGATCGAAATCAGGTTTGCCGACGACGTCGCCGAGACGACCGTCGGGTCGAACGTCACGGGCGAGACCGAGAAGCAGGCGGAGCTCGTCTGTTTCGCGCACCTCGCGGCGACCGTCATGGCCGACCTCGGCGGGGCCGGCTCGGCGGCGCTCGCCTCGTCGCTCGCGCAGGCGGACGATGCGTCGGCGCAGGCGGGCGGTTTTCGCGCCGCGGAGCTCGAAGTCGCCGCGCGCTTTCTCGACACCCGGAGCGGCCCCCGCATGTTCTTCCGCCTCGGGCGTCACGGCTCGCGCGCGCAGGACGGTGCCGCCGTCTCGGGCTCCGTGTGGGCGGTATTCGAAGCATTGCTGCGAGGACGGGAGGCGGAACGTCGTTACGCGGCTGCGCTCGTCGAGACCGCGCGGCTGCTCGGGCGCGTCGGGACGAATGGTGGAGTCGTCCGGGGCAGCGAGTTCGATGTCGCGCTCGCCGCGGCGGATGTGGCGTGGCGGAAGGGCGCGGCGGGCGACCCGACAGCGGCGCCCGCGTGGGGGGAGCCGAGGTGCCCGGGCTGCGGCAACGCTGTCAGCTTCGAGCTCAGGCTTTGGCCGAGCGAGCGGTCGGCGCTCCGGCGCTGCCTGCTCTGTGGCTCCGGGGTCTGGCTGCGAGCGCGCCGGCGGCCGCGGCTCCTGCCGGCGGACGTGTGGCGGGCGATGGAGGACGTTCGGGCCGAGCTGGAGCGGGCGGGGAAGCCTGCGGCGGCGGTCGACACGGGCGGTGACGCCAACGAGTCAGGGCTTCTGCTGGAGCTCAAGCGGGTGTTTGCCGAGAACCGGTGGCCGTTCTCCGAGATCAGGGGTGCTCCCGTCCTCCTGAGTGAGCTGTCCGGCGCGCTCGGGAGTTGGAAGTTCTACGCCCAGGCTGTCGAGGAGCAGCAGCTGATCCTTCTCTACTCGGTCTGTCCGCTCCGGGTTCCCGAGGAGCGGCGCCTCGAGGCGTCGTCGTTCCTCACCCGTGCGAACTACGGCCTCACCGCCGGGAACTTCGAGCTCGACTTCGCCGACGGCGAGATCCGCTACAAGACCGTGCTGCAACTCTCGGGCGACACTCTCGACGCGGCAGCCCTGAAGCGGATCGTGCGGGTGAACGGGATCGCGATGGAGACCTATCTTCCCGGGATCGGGGCCGTGATCACCGGGACGGAGGCCGCTGTCGCCCTCGAGCGGCGCGCATCCCCCTGAGGGTCGCTCCCCGGGGACTTTTTGGAGTGAGGTCCTATTGAAATTTTCTCTGCGCTGGGTTACGGTCGCCGACAAGTAACGATCGTGACGGGGAGGAGGGGCCCCACCAATGGCTCCTCGGCGAAGAAGGTCGTTGCTGCGGCGACAGCCGAGGGCCCCTGGTGCGGCCCTCCAACCCAACATGGCTTCGACGCGGAAGCGTCACCAGACGCCACGGCCGGAGCAGCGCGCACCCTACGGGTGCCAGGCGAGGCGGCCATCGCCCGCCCGTAAGGAGCGCGCTCCGGCCGTCGCGACACTCGTGTGCGTTGCCGTCCTCGGGCTGTGGGGCAGCTCTGCGGCGCGGGCGGACGAGGTTCCACCGCCGCCGGCGACCACGGTTCCCGATGCGCCACCGCCTGATCCGTACAAGGCTCCGGCACGAGCGAGCAAGCCCAAGGCTGCGGCACCACGGCGCGTTGCGCCGGTTCGCTCGTCGCCGCGTGTCTACACGCCGGCTCCGGCGCCCGCTCCTCTGGTGCGCGCGCCTCATGTGAAGCCGAAGCGTCACGCTGCCGTCGTCCGCAAACATCGTGCGCCGGCGAAACGGCACGTCGCGCCGAAGATCTCGCTGGCGCCCGTGTCACACGTGCTCGCGGCGACGCGGATCTCGGTGCCGGTCGCCAAGGACTCGCCGCAGCATCCGTACCTCTGGCTGTCGGGGATCTCGTTCGCCGTGCTCGCCGTGGCCGGGACGGGGCTGCTGTTGTTGACCCAGCGGTCCTTCCGGACGGAGTGGGAATGAGCTGGCGCTATCCGCTTGTGTTGATCCTGATCAGCGTGCCACTGTTGATCTTCGCACCCGCGGCAGGGGCCGCTCCGATCACTGTCACGTGTAACGGGGGAGGTTGCTCCGGTGGCTGGTACAAGATCGACGTCACGGTTGCGTTCGCCTGGGACCCCACTGGCGTTACTAACACGCAAAATTGCGACACGAACACGGTGACAAGCGACACGACGGACTGGTCGCGGACGTGCATCGGTGACATTACTCGAACAGTTCTCAATCTCAGCTCGGTGTGACGATCAAGCGCGACGCGACCCCACCGACGGTCAGCGGAGGCTCGCCAACGCGCGCCGCCTGACGCAGGTGGCTGGTACAACCATCCGGTCGGCGATCAACTTCAACGGCTCGGATGCAACTTCTGGGATCGCGAGTTGCAGCGGCCCGAGCTACGGCGGGCCCGACACTGCCAGCGCTTCCTTCTCGGGCACGTGCACCGACAACGCCGGCAACACGAGCGCGCCGGTGAGCTTCGGGCCGATCAAGTACGACGCGACGCCGCCGTCCGTGTCCGTCTCGCTCTCGCGCGGGCCCGACGCGGGTGGATGGTACAACCATCCGGTCGACTTCCGCGCTTCCGGAAGCGACAACCTCTCCGGGATCGCCTCGTGCAACTCAGGAACGTTCGGCGGCGGCGGCTCCGTCAGCGCGAGCTGCACCGACAACGCGGGTAACGTCGGCACCGCCGGCGCCTCGATTCAGTACGACGCGGGCGCGCCGACGATCGACAGCATCACGTTCGACCGGCCGCCGGACTCGAACGGCTGGTACAACCATCCGGTTCAGGTGGCATTCCACGGGAGCGACGGCGGCTCGGGCATCGGTTCCTGTACGGCCACGACCTACAGCGGGCCTGACACGAGCAGCACGACGGTCAACGGCACCTGCACCGACAACGCCGGCAACAGCGCAGGCGGGACGTCGCCCGCGTTCAAGTACGACTCGACGCCGCCGAAGCTCACGAATGTCGGCTTCGACTGGGACGACGGCACGGCCACGCTGAGCTGGACCGCGTCGCCGGACACGACGTCGATCGAGATCGACCGCGCTCCGGGCGTGGCGGGCCCGGATCCGTCGGCCGTCTTCAAAGGCCTCGCCTCGAGCTTCGAGGACAAGGGCCTCACGAACAAGGTCAAGTACGTCTACACCATCACGGGCTATGACGACGCGGGCAACAAGGCCGTGGACACAGTCAGCATCGTCCCGGGCGCGAAGCTCTACTCGCCGGCGCGAGGGGCGAGCGTTACGAGCCCGCCGCTGCTCGCATGGCGGCCGGTCGCGGGCACGACGTACTACAACGTCCAGCTCTACTACGGAGTCGGCAACGCCCTGCGGCAGGTCGCTTCGCTCGGCGTCAGCGGGAAGAAGGTGCTGAGCACGTGGCCCCTGCAGCCCAAGTACCGCCTGGCGAAGACCTGGAAGTTCAAAGGGAAGGCCCGCAAGCTCAACCGCGGCCACTACCGCTGGTACGTCTACCCGGGGATCGGGAAGCGCTCGGCCAACAAGTACGGGCCGCTGATCGGCTCCAGCGATTTCTTCGTGACGAAGAAGTAGCCGAGCCCCGTCGGGAGCGCGGGTGTGAAAGGCTTGGTCGTCACGTCGACCGGTCATGCAGATCTCCTGCACCGAGGGACTGGTCGATCGAGAGAGGAGCAGCGCATGTACGCACGTCTAGCCACGTACAAGTTCACCGGCGACCCGCACGAGCTCGCACGTCGGGCCGAGGAAGGCATCCTTCCGCTCTATCGGGCCCAGGCGGGCTTTCAGGCCCTGTCGCTTGCGGCCGACGGCGACGAGGTCATGTCCCTCAGCGTCTGGGATTCCGCCGATCAGATCGACGCGGTGAACGCGATCGCTGCCGGCTGGGTCAAGGACAACTTCGGCGACCAGATGGAATTGCGCGATGTGCGCACCTCCGAGGTGCTGCTGAGCACGACGCTCGGCGTCAGTCCAAAGGTCGCCGTCTAGCGCACGGCTAACGGGAAGGCCCGGATCTCCCAGGGCCCGAGGTCGAGCCGCTCGCCGGCGAACGTTGCGGTGCGCGGCTTGGCGCTCTCGTTGACCACGCGGGCCCGGTCGGCCTGCAGGCAGGTGAGGACGACGGCCTCGTTTCCTTCGAGCGCCGGGCCCGAATGCGTGCGCAACTCATCCGCGGCTCCCTTGCTGCGACCGGTGAGGAACCGATGGCGATATCGCTCGGCCTGCTCGTGGACCGACGCCGTGCTCGGGTAGTAGGCGAACGCGAAGCGGCACGGGCCGTGCAACTGTGCGGCGGGAATCGGGAGCTCGGGGCCGGCGGGATCCTCCCGCCACGGGTTGTCGTTTCGGCTGATGTAGCCGATCGAACGGAGGACGGTAAGCGCGAGCTCGCCGCCCGACCAGCTCGTACTCGGTCACGTGGTCGAGTAGGAGGGCGATCCCGCCGGCGGCGACGAACGCGCTCGCGGGGAAGGTCGGCACCGCGACCTCGCCGTACCCGCCCTCGACTTCCAGGCCGCGCTCGACGACGGCGAACTGGCCCTCGGCGAGTGAGCTGTCGGCGGGCTCTCGCACCGGCACGTGCACTCGCACCCGCTGGTCGTCGCAAGGGTTGTCGAAGTCGATCCGGACGCGGATGAAGGGCTCGCCGATCCGCTGCTCGAAGCGCGTCTCGGTGACGACGGCTTTGCCGTCCCACTCGTACGTACGGTGCAGGACATCGACGCGGCGGAGCGGGCCGTCCTCCAGCGACTCGAGGCGTTCGGCCGTGGGCGTGTCGACGAGCTCGTCGTCTGCTGGCGGAGCGTAGTTGTAGCTGTCGCCGGCGTCCTTGCCGCGCACGATCCGTGTGAGCGCCGCGAGCTCTTCGGAGTCGTGTGAAAAGGGGCCACGTGCTTTCTTCCAGGGTCTGACCCCGACCTTCGGGACCACGCTGGTCCAACCGAGCGGGGGCGCCGGGACCGGCGCGACGACCGTTCGCCGCGGCCGCTCGGCAACGCGAAGCGTCCACTCGCGCGGTTCGCCGGCGGTCGCGATCGCGATCTCACGCTCCAGTTCGTCCATGTCCAACAGATCGGGGTCTGGCACCTCGCCGACCTCGATCGTCACGCTGTGGCCCTCGACGCGAAACCCGTTGACGATGCGGCCGAAGAGCTCACGGCCGTGCACCCGGCGGGCGAGCGCCGCAGGCACGTCCAGGCCCGCGACACGCGTCTCCCAGTGAAACGGCTGCGGCCGCGAGACCTCCTGCGTCGTCACGCGCGTCCCGTCGGGAAGCTCGAGCTCGACCGCCTCCCACTCGTCCGGAACCTCGAGCTCGAGCTCGACGAGCTCCGTGCGTTCGCGCGGCGACGGATTGACGACCACGAACGAGCCTCGTGGAGCCCCTTCTGCGATGCGCCCGACCGCCCGACCGGCCAGCTCGCGCCCGATCTGCTCCGCCTCGGCGTAGCGGACGAGCACCTGCGCCGATACTTCGTCGGCCGAGCACCCGCAGACGGAGTCGTGTGCGGAGTTCTCGAACATGCGGGCCCAGGCCTGTGCCAGGAGCTCGCGGGGCCACTCGCCGCCGTAGAGCGCCTGCAGCGGTTCCGCGTACCGCTCGAGCCAGCGCTCCGCCCGCGCGCACGCCGCCTTCAGGTCGATGCGAGCGGAGACGACCCCGGGCAGCAGGTTCGCCCGCGCAGCCGACCGCAACTCGCCTCGCACGCGCCGGAGACCGTCGTCGGCCGCATTGCGGAGATAGTCCGCGAGCGTCCCGATTGGAACGCTCTCGGGAGCTCGCGCGGCGAGATGGGGCACGAGCGGCCGGTGGTCGGTGCCGACCATCGCCAGCACGGGCTCGCTCCCGAACCACGGCCGAAAGCGCTCCTCGAACGGCGCGAGCTCGACCGTGCCCGGGACGTCGAAGAGATACGCGGCGTTGTCGTAGCCGTCCGGGAGGTACTCGGCGACGACCGCCGAGCCGTCGATCCCCTCCCAGACGAAGCGGTGGAAGTCGACCTCCGCAGGAACCCCCCGCCACACGACCGCCGTCTCGATCCCGGCAAGCCGCAGGATCTGCGGCATCTGCGCGACGTGCCCGAACATGTCCGGGAGGTAGCCGATGCGCATCGCGCTGCCGAGCTCCTCGGCGCGCGCCAGTCCCGCCTCGAGATTGCGGAGCGTCGTCTCGCCGTCGACGAGAAACTCGTCCATCAAGGTCTGCCACGGGCCGATCGCGAGCCGGCCTGACCCGACCAGCGAGCGAATCCTCTCCTCCGCGTCCGGCCTGACCTCGAGGTAGTCGTCGACCGTCGCGAGCTGCCCGTCGAGCGTGAACCGCAGTCGCTCGTCTGCCTCGAGCCCGTCGAGGACCTCGTCCACGACGTCCACGAGCGAGATCCGGAACGACTGGAAGGGCCGGTACCACTCCCGGTCCCAGTGCGTGTGCGGGACGAGGAAGACGCTCAAAGCGCGCATCCCTGGGACGCCGCTGGCGGTGCGATGCCGGAGGGCACAGTGCTTCCTAGCACGGGCCCGGAAAGCATCGTGCCGCCAGCGGCGTCAGCCGACCCGCGGAGCCGGGCTTCGCCCGGCGGGAGCGGTCGGCGGCCAGGATGCCGCGCTTAGGTCTTGACGGAGCCGGCGAGGAGGCCCTGCACGAAATACCGCTGCAGCGAGAAGAAGACGATCAGCGGGACGATCATCAGCAGAAACGCAGCCGCGCTGAGCAGGTTGTACTCCTGGCCGTACGTCGACAGCAGGTACGGGATGCGCACCGTCATCGGCTGCTTCGACGGGTCGGAGACGAAGATGAGCGCCATCAGCAGGTCGTTCCAGACCCAGAGGAACTGGAAGATCCCGAACGAGGCGAGCGCGGGCACGGACAGCGGGACGACGATGCGCCGGAAGACGGCGAGGTTCGACGCGCCGTCGATGCGGGCGGCCTCGATCAGGTCCTTCGGCAGGGTGATGAAGAAGTTCCGGAGCAAGAACACCGCTAACGGCAGTCCGAATGCTGTGTGCGCGATCCAGATCCCGTAAAAGCCGTTGTTGAGGTGCCAGTGGTTGGCGAAGAGCTTCAGGAGCGGCACGAGCGACGTCTGAATCGGGACGATCATCAGGGCGACAATGAGGAGGAACAGGGTGTCGCGGAACGGGAACGGGATCCAGGCGAAGCCGAACGCGGCCAGCGCGCCGAGGGTGAGCGGGAGGATCGTCGCCGGAACCGTGATGATCAGGCTGTTGACCCAGGCGTGACCCATGCCGGTGGCATGGATGACATTGCCGTAGTTGTGCAGCGTCCAGTCCCACTGAGTGAGCGAGTGCCACCAGCCGCTAGACGCAATGTTCACCGGCTTTCGGAACGACGTGAGCGCGAGCCCGACCGTCGGGACGAGCCAGACGACTGCGATCGCGACGAGCGCGATGTGCAGTGGTGTGCGGGTGATGAAGCGCACGAGCCGCTCGCTGCGGGTCTGCGTGGAGAGCGGCACCGCCTGGTCGACGGTCGCCATCAGGCGATCACCCGTTCGCTACGGAAACGCCGGACATTGAGGACCATCACCGGGGCGATCAGCACGAGCATGATCACCGCGACCGCCGCTCCGTATCCGGGGCGGCCGTTGTGGAACGTCTCCTCGTACATCGTGAACGCGATCACCCGACTCGACGTGCCGGGGCCGCCGCCGGTCATCACGTAGATGATGTCGAAGACCTTGATCACGTTGATGAACAGCCAGATGGTCACGACCGACAACGGCAGGCTCAGCATCGGCAGCATGATCCGGCGGAAGATGTTCCACTCGCCTGCCCCGTCGACGCGGGCGGCTTCCATGATCTCGGTGGGGATGCCCTTGATCGCCGCGGAGAGGACGACCATCACGAACCCGGTCGATGCCCAGACGTAGGCGAAGATCAGCGCATAGTTGACGAGGTTGGGACGCCCGAGCCACGCGATCGGCTGCACGCCGTGGTCGAACGCGTGGACGACCGCGTTCAGCACGCCGATATCCGGGTTCGGGCTGTAGACGAAGAGCCAGATGATCCCGACGGCCGTTGCAGAGATCGCCATCGGGACGAAGATCGCGGCCTTGACGACTCGCTCGTACCGGACCCGGACTGCGAGCACGGCCAGCGCGAGCCCGATGATGAGCGCGAGGCTGATGTAGACGATGACCCAGCGGAGATTGTTGATGAGGGCGCCTCCCGGCGGGAACTTGCTCACGTCGAGGAAGTCCGGGTCGTTCGTCAGCAGGTTCTTGAAATTGTCGACTCCGAGCCAGTGGACGGGGTTGAACTTGAAATCGCCCTCGTAGAACGAGAGCCGGATCGTGTAGTACGCCGGATAGATCAGGAAGATCGCCAGGACGAGTAGCGCCGGCAGCACGAACAAGAAGCCCTGGAATCGCCGTCCGGCCGACCAGAGCCCTTCTCCGCGCCCCTTGCTCGGCGGCGGAGCGGCGACCGGCGACGGAAGCCCCTGCGTGCTCATGCGTCCTCGATCATACGAGGGCGGCGGCGCCCTTTCGAGCGCCGCCGCTCCTCCGGCTTAGAACTGACCCGCGATCTTGGCCTGGAAGTCGGACAGGATCTTGGGGATGCTGCTCGGCTTCTGGATCACGTTCTGGAGCGCGAAGCCCCACGTGTCTCCGAACGCGCCCGGCAACAGGTCCGAGCCGTCGAAGAGGAACGTTTTCGCCGACGCGATCTGCCTCGCCTCACCGCGCGCGAGGATGTTCGGGTAAGCGGTCCCGGGCACCTTCTTGTTCGGTGAGATCACCGCTCCGGTCGAGGTCCAGATCGTCCCGGCCGCGGCCGTGGAGATGTACTTCAGGAACTGCCGCACCTCCGGTGTGTCCTTGAACGCCGCCGCGAAGTCGGCCGCGCCGACGACCGGGTGATCAAGAGCGGCGTTGATGGTCGGCCAGCGGAACGAGTTGATCGTCTTGCCGGGGACCAGGCCGGGGTTCACCTGCTGTAGCGCGATGCCCCCGACGAATCCGCCCTCGAAGTAGAGCTGCGCCTTCGGGCTCGTCCCGAAGACGTCGCCGATCCCGCCGACGAAGCTCTGTCCGAGGACGCCCTGGACGCCGTTCAGGACGTACTTGTTGTTGATGATCTGCGTCATGATCCGGCACGCTTTCGCGACCGACGGATCGGTGAACTTCCGCTTGCCGGTGAAGAGCTGCTGATACTTGACCGGCCCTGCCGTGCGGGCGTAGATGTTCTCGAACCAGTCGGTGAGCGTCCACTGGCTCTGGTTCGGCCCTGCTCCGACCGACCACGGAACGAGGCCCTTCTTCTTGTACGCCTTCGTCAGCGCGAGAAGTTGGTTCCAGGTCTTCGGGACCTTGAACTTGTACTTCTTGAACGAGTCGGGCTTGTACCAGATGACGCTCTTCGAGTTGGCCTTCGCCGGGACGCCGTAGATCTTCCCGCCCGAGCTGCCCAGCTTGAGCCAGCCCGCCGAGTAGTTCTGCTGCATGTAAGCGTTGCTCAGGCCGAGGCCGGACAGCGGCTTGATCGCGTTCTGCTGTGCGAGCGTGCCGATGAAGCCGGGCCGCGGCAGGATGCCGATGTCCGGCGGGTTCCCGGCCGCGAGGCGCGTCCGGACCTCCGGAATGAAGTCACGGGCCGACGTGTATTCGACCTTGATGCCCGTGGCCTTGGTGAACGCATCCGTAACCTTCAGGAACGCGTCCTTCTCGCTGCCACCCCACAGCGAGAGAACCTCGATGGAGCCTGCGCTCCGCTTGGCCGGCTTCGCGCTGACCGCCGCCGCCGACAACCCGGCGACGAGAACGGCGAGCACGAGGGCCGACGCGATGAGCCAGGAACGTCGTTTCACTCGATTCTCCTCCTCCATGGCGGCTCGGGGAGGCACCGCCAGTCCCAGACCCCTTCGACTTTCGACGCCGGTCCCCGGCGGCGCCACGACCAGATGCTACCTCTCGCGGAGGGGTCCGCTCAGGCCGCTGCGGTCAGACTGAGCTCGGTCTCGGGATCGAAGACGTGGAGCTTGTCGGCATGAATGGCGAACTCGACGGCGTCGCCGGCCGTCACCTTCTTGTCCGACGGCACCAGCGCCACGATCTCGTGGCCCTCGGACTGGGCGTGGATGAGCTCCTCGTGGCCGAGGTACTCGACGACGTCGATCTTCGCCGGAATCCGCACGAACCCCGGCCCCTGGCCGTCCAGCTCGAGGTTCTCGGGCCGGAAGCCGATCAGCAGGTCACGTCCGCGTGCCTGCTCGGCCGCCCTTGCGGCGCGGCCGGCGAGCTCGAGCGTGGTGCCGCCGAGCTGCAGCCCGCCGTTCTGCGCCGTCGCCGTTGCGAAGTTCATCGCCGGCGAGCCGATGAAGGCCGCGACGAAGACGTTCACCGGGTTGTCGTAGAGCTCGGGCGGCGTGCCGATCTGCTGGAGGACGCCGTGGTTCATCACGGCAATGCGATCGCCCATGGTCATCGCCTCGACCTGATCGTGCGTGACGTAGATCGTCGTTGTGCCGAGGCGCTTCTGCAGGCGCAGGATCTCTGCGCGTGTCTGCACCCGGAGCTTCGCGTCCAGGTTCGAGAGCGGCTCGTCCATGAGGAACGCCGCGGGCTCGCGCACGATCGCGCGTCCGAGCGCGACGCGCTGGCGCTGCCCGCCCGAGAGCGCGCGAGGCTTGCGGTCGAGGAGGGTCTCGAGGTTGAGGATCTTGGCCGCCTCCTCGACTCGGCGCCTGATTTCCTGCTTCGGCGTCTTGAGCAGCTTGAGGCCGAAGGCGAGGTTGTTGAAGACCGTCATGTGCGGGTAGAGGGCGTACGACTGGAACACCATCGCGATGTTCCGGTCCTTCGACGGCACGCGGTTGACCACGCGCGCGTCGATCTTGATCTGGCCAGCCGTGATCTCTTCGAGGCCGGCGAGACAGCGGAGGGCCGTCGTCTTCCCGCATCCCGAAGGCCCGACGAGGACGAGGAACTCCCCGTCCTTGATCAGCAGGTCGAGGTCGTTGACCGCGACCATGTCTTCCGCGTACGCCTTCGTAACGTGGTCGAAGGTGACGGTCGCCATGCGCAGACGATGCTAACTGTCGAGCGCTTCGGCGCATAGCCGCTGGAAATGCACGACCAGCTGCTCGCTCTCCGAGAGCAGGCGCCCCTCCGGCAGCAGGCCGGACCGGACACCGCGCTGGACGCCCTCGACGAGCGCGCGGTCCTCGCGCCCGACCTGTTCGTCGAAGGCGATCAGCTCGTCGATCCAGGATTGCTCGACGTCCGGTGCGAAGAAGTAGTCGAGGAAGCGACCCGTCCGCTCGTGGCCGAGGGGGAAGATCGGGCCGCACGAGAGGTTCGGGCTGCCCGGGAAGACGTTCAGGCCGAAGTTCGGCCAGACGAAGTGGAATTGGCTCCTGGGAACCTCGCCGCCTGCGAGAAATGAGCCACCGTTCCGCCGGAGCGGGCCGAACTGGCTCGAGACGAGCCCGTTCCACTCGAGCCGGTACGCATCGGGAGAGACATCGACCGCGGCCGAGAACCCCGGGTGCGCGACGGCGCAGTGGTAGCACTCGAGGAAGTTCTCGCAGGAGATCTTCCAGTTCGTCTCCAGCTCCGACTCCGCCCGAGAGTGGAACTGCAGCGAGTCTATGTCGACGATCTCCGCAAGCTGGGCCGGCATGTCTCCGAGCGCGTCGGCGAGGGGTGAGGCGTCCTCGTCCGGGTTGACGAACACGAACGGTCCCCACGTCTCGAGGCAGATCTCCACGAGTCCGAGCTCCTCCTCGTCGAAGCCCGGCTCGCGCTCGGTGCGCGGCGCCGCTCGCAGACGTCCGTCCAGCTCGTACGTCCACGCGTGGTAGGGACACTGGAGCGTTGCACGCTTCCCCTCGCCCGTGGCGACCGGATGGCCCCGGTGCCGGCACACGTTGAGGAATGCGTGCAGCGTTCCCGCGCGCGCGCGTGTGACGAGAACAGGAATCTCGCCCGCGGTCGCCGCGAAGAAGGAGCCGTTCTCCGCCACCTGGCCCGTGTGACCCACGTATTGCCAGCTCTTGGCGAAGATCCTTTCGCCCTCGAGCCGCAGGATCTCCGGGTCGGCGTACCACGCCCAGGGGAAGGTTCGTTCCACGGTCGAGAACTGTAGTGTCCCGGCGTGGCCGCCACGAAGACTCACACTCGCCCGCTTTTCGAGCAGTACTTCGCCGTCCGACGCTTCTCGAGCGCGCTTGCCTTCACAGCCGACAGCCGTTCGCTTCTGTTTGCGAGCAACATCTCCGGCCAGTTCAATCTCTGGCGCGTTCCCGTCGAGGGCGGCTGGCCCACCCAGCTCACCGCTTTCACGGACGAGACCGTGCGCGGCATCGGCGTGTCGCCGACCGACGGTCGCGTCGTGCTCTGCGCCGACCACGACGGCGACGAGTTCCACCAGCTCTATCTCCTCGACCCCGACCGCTCCTGGCCCGAGCGGATCACCGACGCTCCGCAGGTGCAGCATTTCGTCGGCATGGACTCGTGGGCGCCGGACGGCGCGAGCTTCGCCTACGCGGCGAACGCGCGCACCCCGACCGACATGGAGTGCTGGGTTCGGGACCTCGCGAGCGGAGAGACTCGTCCCGTCTTCGGCGCCGGCATGTTCTCGTACCCGGGCCCTTGGTCGCCGGACGGGACCAGGCTGCTTGCGATCGACTTCCGCAACAACAGCGACACGTCCGTCCATCTGGTCGATCTCGAGGAAGGCGGCTCCCGAGAGCTGACCCCGCACGACGAGGAGGGGCTCTATTTCCCGGCCGCATGGGCGCCCGACGGCTCCGGCTTCTATCTCGTCACGGACGAAGGAAGCGAGTTCCGGGGCATCGCCTTCTACGACCTGTCCACCGATCGGTACGAGTGGGTCGACGAGCCGACGCAGGACGTCGAGGATCTGCAGTTGTCCGGCGACGGCCGCCTCCTCGCGTTCGTCGTCAACGACAACGGATACGACCGCTTGCGTGTGCACGACCTCGAGAGCGGACGCGATCTGCCCGCTCCCGAGCTTCCCGGCGGGTCCCGGCCGCACCTCACCGGCGCGGAGCCGCCGCTTGCTCTTTCTCAGGACGGGTCTCGCGCGGCGCTTATCGTCTCGAGCCCCCGCCGTCCGCCCGAGGCCTGGGTCGTGGAGACCGGGACGGGGCATGCGGCGCCCGTCACCGACAGCAGGCTCGGCGGGCTGCGCGAGGACGATCTCGTCGAGATCGAGCTCGTCAGCTACCCGACCTTCGACGGGCGCGAGATCCCGGCGTGGCTCTACCGGCCGCCGGTCGACGGAAAGGCACCGGTCGTCCTGTCGATCCACGGCGGCCCCGAGGCGCAGGAGAAGCCGGTCTACCAGCCGCTCTACCAGTACCTGCTGTCACGCGGGATCGGTGTGCTTGCGACGAACATCCGAGGCTCGACCGGCTACGGGAAGTCGTACCAGCGACTGATCCAGCGGGACTGGGGCGGCGGCGACCTACGGGACTGGGAGCACGCCGTCAAGTGGCTGCACGCGCAGGACTGGGTCGACGGCGAGCGCATCGCCGTGTTCGGAGGCTCATATGGCGGTTTCGCAGTGCTCACGTGCGTGACGAGGCTCCCGGATGAGTGGGCGGCGGCAATCGACATCTTCGGGCCGTCGAACCTGGTCACGTTCGCGAAGGCAGTGCCACCGACCTGGAAGAGGTTCATCGCCCGGTTCGTCGGCGATCCCGAGACCGAGGTGGACTTCCTCATGGAGCGTTCACCGATCACGTACGTCGACGACGTCAAGACGCCGTTGCTCGTCATCCAGGGCGCGACCGATCCGCGGGTCGTGAAGGGCGAGTCGGATCAAATGGTCGAGAAGCTTCGCGACCTCGGGCGCGAGGTCGAGTACGTCGTGTTCGACGACGAGGGCCACGGATTCACGAAGCGCCCGAACGAGCTGAAGGCGTACCGCCTCGCCGCCGACTGGCTCGAGCGCCATCTCGTTCAGACGGTTTAGTGCGTAAGCGTGATCTTCGTCAGGCCTGCGGGATGGTCGACGTCCGCGCCGCGTAGCGTCGCGAGCCGTACCGCAGCGACCTGGCCGGGGATCACGGCGAGCAGCGGGCTGAGCCATTCAGGTGTCGTTGGCGCAAGCGGAAGGGCGACGTCGGCGGCGGCCAGAAACGCAGCGTCGTCGCTGATAGCGACCACCTCGGCGCCCAGCGCACGCACACGGTCAACCGCGGCTTGCAGGCTCGCGAGCGTGCGGCCGGAGGGGGCGATGACGATTGCCGGACGGCCCGGCTTGAGCGCCGCAATCGGCCCGTGCATCAGATCCGCCGAGGAGAACGCCTCGAACGGCTTTCCGGAGAGCTCCCGGATCTTCAGCGCGATCTCGAACGCGGTTCCGTAGTTGACGCCGCGCGCGATCACGCTTCCTGAATCGACGTCGCGGTAGCGGTCGAGCTTTCCGGCCGCGGCGAGCGAGCGCTCTATCTGCTCGGCGGCGATCGCGGGCATCGCCAGCAGCTCGCTCAAGCGTCGGTCGTCGGTCGCGAGTCGCGTGGACAGCAGAGCGACCGCGGCGATCGAGCTCAGGTACGTCTTCGTGGCGGCGACGGCGCGCTCCTCTCCGGCGTGCAGCGGGAGGATCATGTCGGCGCTCTGCGCGAGCGGCGAGCCCGGTTCGTTCGTGATCGCCAGCGTGGGCCTCCCCTGTCGGCGGGCCTCGGAGAGCACTGCGACCACGTCGGGCGATTCGCCGGATTGGGAGATCCCGATCGCGGCTGCCGGCCCGAGTTCGGGAGGAGCGTCGTACACGGTGTAGAGAGAGGGCGTTGCGAAGGAGACCGGCAGCCGGTTCGCCGTGCCAAATAGGTACTGCGCGTAGCGGGCGACGTTGCTCGAGCTTCCGCGCGAGGCGATCAGCAGATACTTGACGTCCTCGTGCACGAGCGTCCGCGCGATCTCGACCGTGCGCTCCGACTCCGCGCGGAAGAAGCGCTCGAGCGCGAGCGGCTGCTCGCGCAGCTCGGCCTCAACCCAGGTCATCTGCGACCGCTTCGCGGATCAGGCCGCCAGCGGACGTGAGGCGGGAGCGTGCAGTCCGCGCGTCCACTCCCGCGAGCAGGGCGACGATCGCCACCTTCGTGTCTCCTTCCGCCGCGTCGATCGCGGCTGCGACGTCGCGCTCGGAGGCCGCGGTCGCCACCGCGACCGCTCGTCGTGCGCGGGCTCGCAGCTTCTCGTTTGCCGGATCGACGTCGACCATCAGGTTCCCGAAGGTCTTCCCGAGTCGCACCATCGCGATCGTGGAGATCATGTTGAGGACGAGCTTCTGAGCCGTCCCGGCTTTCATGCGCGTCGAGCCCGCGATGACCTCGGGCCCGACCTCGACCTCGATGGCCAGGTCCGCGCCGGCTCCGAGCTCGGAGCCCGGTGCGCACGCGAGACCGACGGTCAGCGCGCCGTCGTGCCTTGCCTGCTCGACCGCGGCGAGCGTGTAGGGAGTCCTGCCGCTCGCGCTGATCCCGATTACGACGTCCCGCGGGCCGGCGCCGGCAGCGGCGAGATCGCCGGCGCCCGCATCGGCGTCGTCCTCGGCGGCCTCGACCTCGGTCGTGACCGCGACGATGCGGTCGGTCGCGAACGTCGGGCCGCACTCGGCAGCGTCGGCTGCCGCGGCGCGGCCGGACGAGCCGGCGCCCACGTAGATCAACCGCCCCCCTGCCTCGATCCGCTCGACGGCGGCGTCGATCACCGCCTTGATCGCGGACGCGGAGGCGCCGACCGCGTCGGCGACCCTCCGGTCCTCCGCGTTGATCAGACGGATGAGGTCGGCGGTCGGACGAAGGTCGAGGTCGCTGAGGTCGAGACGTTCACGTTCGGTCGCCCGGACTGCCGACGTGAGCGCGGCCGTGACGGCCTCCCACACGATCGGCGAGTCCGGCGTCGCGAGGTGAGTCATGTGCCCGCATGCCTCGTATCCCCAGGTCCAGACGTCGTCGACTCCGGCCGTACGCGTTGCGGTGATGGCGGCCTCGAGGTCGGGGATGTCGTCACGTGTGAGGCCGAAGCTCGGAAGCCACATCTGCGCCTCCACCCCATGGCGCGCGGTGGTCTCGGCGAGGAGCTTCGCGAACCGGCCGACGAACGACCCCGCGTCCTCATCGAAGTTCTTCCAGTAGGGGTCGGTCGCGAGGACGTCCAGGCCGGGGAGCGCGGCGACCGCGTCCCAGTCGCCGATCCCGTGCGCGCCTTCCGTCAGCGGCAGGAGGCAGATCGTGTTCTTGGCGCCTCGCTCTGCGACGTGCGCCGTCATCTCCCCCAGGAAATCGACCACCGATCTTTCACGAAACTGTTGCACTTCCGGGGTCAGACCCATTGACATGTCCAGGCCCGATAGCTCGGCACACTTCCGGCACACGCACGCCCAGCGCTCCGCATCGGCGACGCCCACGTGCTCGGGCACCGTCCAGTGCGGCTCGTCCCAGAAGACGTAGTCCGTTCCCGCCTCGATCGTCGCATCGGCCCACTCCTTGCAGAACGCGCGATACGCCGGCTGATTCAGACACCCTGTCGCGACGCGGCGCCCGTCGTCGAGCACCTGGCAGGCCTCCGGATGAAACGTCACCCAGCGGCTCTCGGCCTCGCCTCCGAACGTTCGGCCGAGGCCCCACGGGCACATTTGCACCTCGAGGCCCACATCGTGCGACGCAGCGACGATCTCGGCCATCGTGCCGCGGTAGTACGCCAGGTCGTTCTCGGAGAAGGTGTGGAGGACGGCCGAGTAACCCCGCGCCCGGATGTCCTCGAGGTCGCGGCGGACGTGCCGGAGAATGCGGACGCCGAAGTACGAGACTCCGGCACGGCTCATCGGTAGGTCACGCGCCGTCGCCCTCGACGATCGCGAGGGCGGGTGCGAGCGAGATCGGGCGGTCTCGCCGCTGCGAGAGCTCCGCGACGAGGCGGTACCTGTCGCCGCGGTAGAGCGAGCGGACGAACTCGACGGTCTCGCCCTCGACCGTCCGGCTCGTCCGCTCGAAGAGGAAAGCCGGAGAATGGAGAGGGACGCCGAGGAGCTCGGACTCCTCCTCGTTCGTCACGGTCGGCTCGATCGACTGCATCCCGGTGTCGATCACAACGCCGTATTTCGTCTCGAGCAGCTCGTAGAAGGAAGCGTTCTCGAGCGCCTCCTGTGACAGGCCCGGCACGAGCTCGGCAGGAACGTGCAGTGTCTCGAGCGCCATCGGCTCGCCGTCCGCGAGCCGCAAGCGGCGGATCAGCACGACGCGCGCATCGGGAGAGACGTTCAGAGCCCGGCCGACCGCCGCCCCCGCATGAGTCTCGCGCAGCTCGATCGTCCTGCTTCCCGCCGTCATGCCACGCCGTCTCATGTCCTCGCTGAACGAGGTCAGGGTCAGCTGCTGGGCGATCTTCGGCTCGCTCACGAACGTGCCGCTCCCGTGGCGGCGGACGAGGTAGCCGTCCCGGACGAGATCGTCGAGGGCGGCCCGGAGCGTGAGCCGCGAGATGCCGAGATCCGCGCTGAGCCGGCGCTCGGACGGAATGGCCTCACCGACCTGCAGTTGCTCGATCAGCTCGAGCACCCGCTGCCTGGTCAAGACCTGTTTGCTCACGTCGCCACTCATGGAAGCACACAAGTCGGACTATGGTCAAGACCACTATCCCGCAACGAGCGGTAATTTACCCTCTTGACACCGATAGTGGTCTATGCCAATCTCTCGCCCATGGTTAGTGGTCTAAACCAATCGGGGAGCCGCACGGCTCCCCGGAGCTCCGGGAGGCGACATGAAGGTTCGTTACCTGGTGGCGGCGGTCCTCGCCGTCATGCTTGCCGTTGCGGCATCGACCGCGAGCGGTGGGACATCGCGGAGCCACGCCACGAAGATCGTGGTCTGGCTCCAGAACGACGCGCAGAACGGTTGGCCGGAGGCAGTCGCCCTCGCCAATCGAAGCTTCACTGCGCAGCATCCGGACGTCCAGGTCGACGTCCAGTACCAGAAGCTGGGGAACCCATCTCACGAAGCTCGACGCTGCCCTGGCGGGTGGCGACGCGCCCGACGTGATCGAGATGGGCAACACGGAGATGACGAAGTACATGGCCGCCGGCGCCTTCAAGACGCTGAGCCAGGCGGCGTTCCCCAACAACAAGACGTGGCTGCAGGGGCTCAAGGGCTCCTGTCAGTACAACGGCAAGCTCTACGGCGTTCCCTATTACGCCGGCGCGCGCGCCGTCATCTACCGCAAGGACCAGTACAAGGCGGCGGGGATCAAGAGCACGCCCAAGAGCCTGGCCCAGTTCCTCGCCGACGGCAAGAAGCTGATGAAAAAGTACGGCAAGGACAGCGGCTATTCGGCCGTCTACTTCCCGGGCAAGTACTGGTACGCGGCGATGTCCTTCGTCTACGACTACGGCGGACAGATCGCCGTGCGCACGGGTGGTGAGTGGAAGGGCACCCTCAACTCGCCGCAGGCTCTCGCAGCGCTGAATCAGGTCAAGACTGTCTTCAAGTCGCTGACGCGTGCGAGCAGGACGACTGACGAGGCGAACCCTCAGCAGTCGCTCGTCTTCGCGAAGGGCAAAGTCGGCTCGTTCATCGGCAACGGCTGGGAGTGGCCGTATGCCCTCGACCCGAAGGTCGGGAATCCCGCCCTCGAGCCGGTCGTCGACGCCTATCCCATGCCCAGCCACATCAAGGGCAAGTTCATGCCCACGTTCCTCGGTGGGTCCGACCTCGCCGTCCCCGTGACGACGAAGAACCAGAGTCTCGCGGTCGACTGGATCAAGGCGTTCACGAGCACGGCCGCGGAGAGCGCGATCGCGAAGGCGGGGAACATCGCCAACACGACGAAGCTGCTCGCGTTCAACGCGTCGAACCCGAAGCTCGCCCCGTTCGCACGGGCGGCGAAGTACAGCTGGTTCGTCCCGACGAGCCCGAACTGGGCCAACGTGGAGAATGCGAACGTGCTGCAGAACATGCTCGTCTCCATCGCAACCGGCCGCGCGTCGGTGAAGGTGGCGGCAACGAGCGCCAGTAATCAGATCACGAGGATCCTGAACACCGGCGCGTGAGTCGCCTCGCGCCCGAAGGAGCTGCTGTGGCGTCCGTCGCCGAGAGCGAGTTTCGACTCGCCTCTCGGCGGCGGCGCCGCTTCACCCGGCAGCGACTCGGGCAGGTGGCCGCCCCCTACGCGCTGCTCGCGCCGGCGGTCGCGGTCATCGGGGTCATCCTGGCCTACCCGCTGTACCTGCTGGTCAGGATGTCGTTTCAGAAGTACGGCCTCTTCGAGCTGATCCACCACAAGGGCCGCTCGATCGGCACGGCCAACTATGCGCACATCTTCCACGACGCCGAGTTCTGGCACGTCGTTTTGCGAACTGTGGCGTTCACCGCTGTCTGCGTGAGCCTGACGATGGTGCTGGGCACGGCGATCGCGCTGCTCCTGCTCCAGGTCAGCCGGTTCATGCGGGTGGCGCTCACGACGGGGCTCGTGCTCGTCTGGTCGGTACCGGTGATCGTCGCGGTCGACGTGTGGCGGTGGATGGTCGACTACGAGTTCGGTGTCGCGAACTGGACGCTGACGAAACTCCACATCGGCAACTTCGTGCGTCACGACTGGTTCGCCAATCCGTGGACGGGCTTCGGCGTCTTTACGGCGCTGATCGTGTGGGGCGCGATCCCATTCGTGACGATCACGGTCTATGCGGGCCTCGCACAGGTCCCGCACGAACTGCTCGAGGCGGCCGCGATCGACGGCGCGCGCCCGTGGGCCGTCTTCCGTGAGGTGACGCTGCCGCTTCTGAAGCCGATCTTCGTCATCCTCACGAGCCTCTCGATCATCTGGGACTTCCAGGTCTTCCAGCAGATCTGGGTGATGCTCGACTCGAGACCGGGGAGCGACTACTACACGATGGCGATCTACGCCTTCCACCAGTCGTTCGGGATCAGCGAGTACGGGCTGGGCGCTGCGATCGCGGTTGTGATGGTGCTGTTCATGTTCGTCGCGACCCTCGTCTACCTCCGCCAGATGCTGAGGGCGGGCGAGGTGCGATGAGCTCCGTCGCCCCGATCGCGCCGACGCCGGTCTGCGGCGGTCGGCGACACGTCGTCCAAGAGTCGTCGCGGACTTCGTAGGGTCGGGGTGGAACGTCGTCGCGCTCCTCGTGCTCGTCGTGATGGTGTTTCCGGTCTACTGGATGGTGTCGACGGCGTTCAAGCCGGGGCAGAAGATTCTCAGCTACACGCCGCAGTGGTTCCCGACCCAGCCGACGGTGTCGAACTTCAGGGACGCGACGCATCAGGCGTTCTTCTGGGACGCGGTCGAGAACAGCCTGATCGTGGTCTCGGTCGTGGTCGCGCTCTCGCTGGTGCTTGCATTCCTCGCGGCCCTCGCGCTGGCGAAGTTCCGCTTCTACGGCCGCAAGCCGTTCATCGTCGTGATCCTCGGCGTGCAGATGGTGCCGCTCGCGCGCGCTGATCATCCCCCTCTACATCATGATCAGCCGGCTCAACACGAAGGGCGAACACAGCTGACAACTCGGCGGCGTGATCGCCACGTATCTGACGTTCGTGCTCCCGTTCGCGGTGTGGACGCTGAGGGGCTTTCTGCTCGGCGTCCCGAAGGAGCTCGAGGAGTCGGCGATGGTCGACGGCGCGACGCGCTTCGGCGCCTTCGTCCGGATCCTGCTCCCCGCTCGTGGGGCCGGGCCTCGTTGCGACCTCGATCTTCGCGTTCATCCAGGCCTGGAATGAGTTCATCATCGCGTACGTCTTCCTCCAGCACCCCGCAGAAGCAGACGCTCATGGTGTGGCTCGCGTCGTTCACCACTCTCCGCGGAACGGACTGGGGCCCTCTGATGGCCGGGGCGACGCTCTGCTCGCTGCCGGTGATCGTCTTCTTCCTCCTTGTCCAGCGGCGGATCGCGTTCGGCCTGACCGCCGGAGCGGTGAAGGGATCAGCAATGGGCCGAGATCGAGCTCAGCCACGTCAGCAAGCTCTTCGGCGACACGCCGGCCGTCCGCGACCTGAGCCTTCGGGTCGGCGAGGGCGAGTTCGTCGTGCTCGTCGGCCCGTCAGGGTGCGGCAAGACGACCGCGCTGCGCATGGTCGCCGGGCCTGGAGGAGATCAGCGCGCGGCGAGATCCGGATCGGCGACCGGATCGTCAACGACCTCGCGCCGCGGGAGCGCGACATCGCGATGGTGTTCCAGAACTACGCGCTCTACCCGCACATGACGCGTCTACGAGAACCTCGCCTTCGGGCTCCGCATGCGCAAGGTCCCCGAAGGCCGAGCAAAGACGGCGCGTCGAGGAGATCGCGCGCGTTCTCGGGCTCGGCGACATGCTCGAACGCAGGCCGGCGCAGCTTTCGGGCGGCCAGCGCCAGCGCGTCGCGATGGGCCGGGCGATCGTGCGCGAGCCGAAGGCGTTTCTCATGGACGAGCCGCTGTCCAACCTCGACGCGAAGCTGCGCGTGCAGATGCGGGCAGAGATCGCGCGCATCCAGCAGACCCTGAAGGTGACGACGCTGTACGTCACGCACGACCAGGTCGAGGCGATGACGATGGGCGACCGGGTCGCGGTGATGCGGGACGGGGTACTGCAGCAGGTCGACACGCCGCAACGTCTCTACGACGCGCCCGGGAATCTCTTCGTCGCGAGCTTCGTCGGATCGCCGCCGATGAACCTCATGCAGGCCAGGTTCGCCCCTCAGCGTGGGGCGCTGTTGATCGGCGGAGCGGAGATTCCGCTACCGGCCGATGTGTTGGCGACGCGTCCGGCGTTGAAGGAGTACGGCGGGCAGGACATTGCGGTTGGGCTTCGCCCGGAGGACGTTCGGGAGGCCGCAGGCTGGGATGGAGCGCGGCTGCGCGGGCGCGTCCTGCTGGTCGAGTCACTCGGTTCCGAACAACTCGTCCACATCGAGATCGGTGCCGCTCCCCTCGAGCGCACGGATCTCCTCGACGCCGCCGCGCAGCCGTCCGGCCCCGCCCTGGGGGCCCCTGGCCCCGAACAGGCGGTGACGCTCCTCGGCCGCTTCGACCGGCATCTCCTCCTCCGCCCGGCCGAAGCGGTCGAGGTCGCAGTCGACCCGCAGTTGCTCCATTTCTTCGACCTCGAGACGGGCGCGGCGATCCCTTGCGTCGAGGCGCCCGTCGCGGCCAAGGTCGCCGGCTAGTCATGGGCGTGTCGGGGCGGCTCGGCGTCGAGGCCGCGCTTGTCGGCGCCGACCTCGTGCCCGGAGACGTCGAGGTCGTGGACGGCCTGGTCGCGGCGATCGGACTGAACTCGACCGTGGGCCGGGGCATCGCCGCTCCGGGTTTCGTCGACCTCCAGGTCAACGGGTTCGCCGGAGTCGACTTCTTCTCCGCCGACGCCGAGGGCTATCGCCGCGCGGGTGAGGCACTTCTCGCGTGCGGGGTAACCGCATACCAGCCGACGTTCATCACCTCCCCGGAGGACGACCTAGCCGCCGCCCTCCGCGAGGTTCCACGGAACGGCGGCAGGCCGCGGATTCTCGGTGCTCATCTCGAGGGCCCGTTCATCTCCCCCGCGCGTCTCGGCACGCACCCCGCGGAGTTCCGGCGAGATCCGGACGCCGACCTGCTCGAGAGGCTGCTCGCCGCCGGCCCGGTGAGCCACGTCACGCTCGCGCCCGAGCTGCCGGGCGCGCTCGAGCTGATCGATCTCCTGCGCGCGCGGGGGGTGACCGTGTCGTGCGGGCATTCCGACGCGACCGCCGCTGAGGCGCACGCGGCGTTCGAGCGCGGCGCGAAGACCGTCACCCACATCTTCAACGCTATGAGACCTTTCGCCGCGCGGGAGCCCGGCCTCGCCGGCGCGGCCCTCGTCGCTGGCGACGTGACGGTGCAGATGATCCTCGACGGCGTCCACCTCGCCGACGACACCGCACGACTCGTCTGGCAGGCCGCCGGCGGGCGAGTCGCGCTCGTCACCGACGCGATCGCGGCGGCCGGCGCCGGCGACGGGAGCTACCGAATCGCCGGAGTCGACTTCGAGGTAGAGAACGGTGTCGCCCGCAGGGCCGACCGCGTTCTGGCCGGCAGCACCGTGTCGATGATCGAGGCGGTGCGGAATCTCGTCGCCCTCGGCGTTCCCGTCGCCTCGGCGCTCGCGGCGGCCGGAAGGGTTCCGGCGCGAATCGCGGGCAGGCCGGAGCTCGGCACGCTCGAGCCCGGTTCGGGGGCCGACATCGTCGTCCTCGACGATCGGCTCGAGATCAGCCGGGTGCTCGCCGGCGGCGAGGACACGTTGTAAAGGGGAAAACAGCGGCGCAAGACACGGAAGAGCCGCACGACTAGCCTGATGAGCAGTTGTCTAAGGGCGACACGTCGACCATGATGTGTGCGTCCCGACGAGGAAAAGGACACTCTTGGCCGATCCGATGAACACACAGAAGCCGTACGAGAAGCCGACGATCGTCGACTACGGGCCGATCACCGCGCACACGTTCACGCGAGCGGGTGGCACCGGGCCCAAGGTAGGCGACTGGCAGGTCTGCAAGCTGGACAAGCAGCAGGAGTATTCCTGCACCAGCTTTTCGTAGGCCAGCTCCGCACTCTCGCCTAGCATGAAGGTGTCGGACACGCGGGTTCGCAGGAACCCTGACGTCGCATACCAGGCGCTCGCGGAAGGCGAGGGTGGTGTCCTGCTGTCGCTCGAGACCGGTGAGTACCACGGTGTGAACGACACCGGCGGGCGGATCTGGAACCTGATCGACGGCGAGCGGACGGTGCCGGAGATCGTCGAGGCGTTGCGCCGCGAGCTGACGAGCGCGCCCGAATCGCTCGAGGTCGAGGCGGCGGAGTTCATGGAGAGCCTCCGCGCCCGGCGGCTCGTTACTGTCTGACCCGTCGTCGTGGGCTCATTCGCAGTCGTCCGTGGCCCCGGGGCCGACGTTTCGGCTGCTCGTCGGATGCTCGCTGCCGCGCCGCACCGCGGCGCCGAGCGAATCGAGGTCGAACAGCTCGACCACGCGGTCATCGGTGCTGCCAACAGGGCTGAAGGACGCGACACGTCGCTTGCGACCGCGGGCCAGACCGGGGCAGTCATTTCGGGCACGCTCGACAACCGGCTGGAGCTGAATGCCGAACTCGCAAGTCATGGCGCGCCCGTCGGCGGCGACACGCCCGCCGACACGCTTCTCGTCGCGCATCAGGCGTGGGGCGAGAGCGCCTTTGAACGGCTTCGCGGTGTCTTCGCGGGCGCCGTGGTGCAAGAGGCCGGCCTCACTCTCTTTCGTGACCAGGTCGGCTTCGGCACCTTGCTCTTTCGTGAGGCAGGCGAATCGGTCTGGGCCGCGAGCGAAGGGAAACAGGTCGTCGCCGGAGCTGGAATCCGGCGCCGACCGGACGACGAATCGCTCGAAGCGATCTTCTACGGCCGGCTGGACGAGCGGCGGACGGCACTCCGTGGCGTAGAGCGGCTCGACCGTGGCTCGACCGCCCGCTTCATTCCCGGAAGTGCCCGCGCGGTTCGGCGGTACTGGGACCCCGACGATCTGCTCGAGACGAACCGCCTCGGGCCTGACGAAGCGAGTGAAGGTCTGCTCGCCGCGCTCGACGTCGCGGTCGGCCGGGCCCTCACGGGGCACGACGTCGTTTCGCTCAGCGGCGGGATCGACTCTCCGGCGATCGCCGCACTTGCTGCTCCTCGCTCAGTAGGGAACGGAAACGTCGTGCTCGGCGCGTTGACTGCCGTGTACCCCGAGCATCCGTCAGTGGACGAGAGCTACTACGTCGAGCTGATCGCCGAACGGCTCGGCCTACAGCTCCACACGTACGTGCCGAACACCGGACCGCTCGACGACCTCGATCAGTGGGTCGCGCTCCTCGACGGGCCGGTCGACACGATGTCGGTTCCCGAGGTCGCTGAGGGGTACCGGCTTGCGCGCGAGCTCGGGTACCAGAACGTCCTCAGTGGAGAGCTCGCCGAGTACGTTCTGACGATCCGCTCGCACCTGCCCGGCCACCTCGCGCTGAACGGGCGCTGGTCCGCCCTCGCCGACTGGGCGCGGGATCAGCGGTCGCAGGGGCAGGCGCGCCGAGCCGTGCTCCGCAGGCTTCTTCCGTCGATCACTCCGGCTCCAATCGCGGGCCGCTACGCGCGAATGCGCGGTGGTGCGCATCCCATGGTTCCGCCGTGGGTGGATGCGAGACAGACGGGCGACTTCAGCCGGCGGTTCGATCTGGACCGGCCGGCTCGAAGGCGGTGGGCGGAGGCGCAGCTCGGCGCGATCCGCTCGTCCGCGCTGACACTCGAGGCCGATGCGCTCTGCGCGGCTTCCTTCGGTGTCCAGGTGCGACGGCCGTTCGCGGACGTCGACTTCTGGGAGTTCATGCTCAGCCTCCGCGCGGAGACGAAGTTTCCCGACGCGGTTCCCAAGAGCCTCGTGCGCCGCGCCATGCGCGGGCGGCTGCCGGACGAGGTGCTCGACCGGCGCGACAAGACCTATTTCGACGAGCACGCCCTCTCGACTGCCGACTACGAAGCGCTTCGGCGCTGGATCTTCCAGACCGACTACCGGGTCGACGGCGTCGATTACGACCTGCTCGCCGAGCGGGTGGAGGGCGGCCGCCTCGGCGTCCTCGAATTGGCCTGGGCGAACGACCTCGCCCGGGTTCACGCCTTCGCGGTGGGCTGCTCGTGACCTCTGGCGCGTGTTACGGCTTTGCAATCGAGTCGCAGCTCGAGCTCGCGTACCTCCGTCAGGGCGGGGGGACGCGGCTCGTCGTCGCGGCGGGGAACGGACAGGCCCCTTCGGGTGAGGCGGTGCTCGAATGGAGGGATCCCTTCCGGGCGAGCCTGTATGTCAGCGGGCCGACGTACCGGCTCTGGGTCGACGAGCTGGGGTGGTACGAGATCGACACCGAGCAGGGCCGGATCCTCGTTCCCGAGTCGGGCGAGCGCGTTCTCCTCGAGGAGCGGCTCTGGGGCATCCCCCTCGCGCTCTCGTTCGCCGCGCGGGGCGATCTGCCGCTCCACGCGGCCGCTGTGGAGGTCAACGGTGAAGCCGTGCTGATCGCCGCGCCCGGCGTGTTCGGGAAGACCACGCTGGCCGCCGCATTTGCGTCTGCCGGCTACCGGGTGCTGACCGAGGACCTGAGCTGCCTTCGTCTCGCGGACAACGCCGCGCTCGTTCCCGGGCCCGCGATGCTGCGGCTGCGACGGGATGTGGTCGAGGAGATCGAGCTGCCGGCGGGCACCGTCGTGCTGGACGAGCCGCTTCGGGTCCATCTTGCGCTGGACGAGGCCGCGAGGGGCGACTGCTCCCCGGTTCCCATTCGGGCGATCGTCGTGATCAGGCCTGGAGCCGAGATCGAGCTCGATCGCGTCGCGGCACCGGACGCGATCCGCGACCTGCTCGCGCTCTCCTTCAGGCTGCCGGCCGACGATGAGCATCGCCGCGCGTTCGAGGGCGTGGCGGAGCTGGTCCGTGAAGTGCCGGTCTGGGGGCTGGTTCGTCCAGACCGCTTCGCGGCTCTGCCCGCCGTGGTCGAGAGAGTCGTCGCGGATGTCTAGCGGGAAGGCGGCTCTGGCCGTTCGCGTCCTCCGCCGCTTCATCTCCGTGCGGAGACGGATCTCGCGCGAGCCTCTGCCGGCGCTGGCGGCGAGTCTCGGCAACGTCCCGCTCACCGGAGCCGACCACGAGCCGGCTGCGCGGCTGAGCAGGGCGGTCGACCGAACCCTCCGGTTCGGGCCTGACCGCCCGACCTGCCTGATGCGGGCCCTCGTCCTCTACAGCCTGTTGCGCGAGCAGGGCGATCCGGCCGTCCTCGCAATCGGCCTGCCCCACGGCGCCCGGAACCACACCGCGCACGCCTGGGTCGAGATGGACGGCGCGGACGTAGGCCCGAGGCCGGGTCGCGGCGACCACGTCGCGCTCGCCCGCTTCGGCGAGTAGTCCGGACCGGCGCACGCGCCGCGTCGCTTGTTTACCCTCCGCCGGGGCGCCCGCTTCTTGGGGGGCGCGATGGGGAGAGAGACAGAGGAGGGCTCATGAAGCGAAGGCTGCTGATTGCCGCCGTGCTCGCGGGTCTCGTAGCGGGCGTGGCGATCTTGGCGGGGGCATTGACGACGTCGGGGAGCGCGAAGGCTGCGTACCCCACGCCGCATCCCACCGTCAGCGACTACCAGTTCATCAGCGCGGCGACTCCGACAGAGGCGGACTGCGAGGCCGTCGCTCGGACCTGCTTCACGCCGCAGGCGATCCAATCCGCGTACAACGTCGGGCCTCTCTACAACCAGGGCTTCACGGGTAAGGGCGTGACGATCGCCATCGTCGACTCGTACGGCAGCGACACGATGGCGCACGACCTGCACGTCTTCGACCAGGCGTTCGGGCTCCAGCCGATGTGCGGCGAGGAGGGCGTGACGTGCGCGGCGGGCATGCCGAAGTTCAGCGAGCTCGCGATCAACGGCTCGCCGGCGACCAAGCCTCAGCCCGGTAACGGCACGCACCAGGAGGACAAGAGCGCCTGGGCGCTCGAGGTCGCGCTCGACGTCGAGACGTCGCACGCGATCGCACCGCAGGCCAACATCCTGCTCGTGCACTCGAACAACGCCGAGACGCTCGGCGTCCAGGGCTTCCCGAACATGATGAAGGCCGAGGACTACGTCGTCAGCAACCACCTCGCCCAGGTGATCTCCCAGAGCTTCGCCTCGGCAGAGGAAGCGTTCAACGGCACGCAATCGCTGGAGAACCTGCGCTACGCGTTCAAGAACGCGGCGGCGAACGGCGTCACCGTGCTCGGCTCGTCGGGTGACGGCGGCAGTGCGAACGTGATGAAGTCGCCGGTCGGCCAGGGTGGGAGCCTGATCCCGTTCCCGACCGTCGAGTGGCCGGCCTCTGACCCGCTGGTCACCGGGGTCGGCGGCACGTATCTCTGCACCGACCCCGCCGCGTCTACGAATCAGGCGCGGACGACGTACATCAAGACGGGCATCGGCGCGAAGTGCGGCAGCGCGACGTTCAACGCGGCTCACGCCGCCGAGGTCGCCTGGACGTTCTCGGGCGGCGGCTTCAGCCACGTGTTCGCGCGGCCGTCGTACCAGGCCGGCACGCTGCCGGCCGGAAGCACGCCGATCCCGGCCGCCAGCCGCGGCGTCCCGGACATCGCGTTCCAGGCCAGCGCGGCAACGGGCGCGCTCGTGTACCTGTCGCTTCCGCCGGATGGAAACGGCAGCAACATCAGCAACCTCACGACCGGTTGGTACGACATCGGCGGCACCTCGCTCAGCTGCCCGCAGTGGGCGGGCCTGGTCGCGATCGCCGACCAGATCAACAAGCAGAAGTACGGCCAGACAGGCCTCGGCCTGATCAACCCGGCGCTCTACAAGCTCGCCGCGAACTCGGCGAAGTACAGCACCGACTTCTTCGACATCGCGCACACCGCGATCGCTGGAGTCGACAACTCGAACCAGGGTGACCCCAGCGTTCCCGGTTTCCCGGCGACGCCCGGTTGGGACCCGGTCACCGGGCTCGGCACGCCAAATGCGGCGCTGCTGATCCCGGACCTCGTCGACGCGGCCCACAGCTAGGCGACGAGCCGGTTCGTCGGAGAGGGCGCCGATCGGCGCCCTCTCCGTTTCAACCGCCCGAGCCGGGCGATTCGTGGAACCATCTGACCGGTGGTGGCACCGACGACGACTTCGCTCCGCGAGACCGCGGCGTGGCGCGCGCTCGAGGAGAACGCCAGGGACCTGCGCGGCGTTCATCTCCGCGACCTGTTCGCGTCCGACGCGAAGCGCGGTGAGCGTCTCGTCGTCGAGGCCGAGGGCCTCTACCTCGACTATTCGAAGAACAGGGTGACGGACGAGACGCTACGGCTGCTCGTGCAGCTGGCAGCCGAGCGCGGCGTCGCCGAGAGACGCGACGCGATGTTCGCGGGGGAGAGGATCAACGTCACGGAGGACCGGGCGGTGCTGCACGTGGCGCTTCGCGCTCCTGAGGGAGCGTCGATCGTGGTCGACGGGGAGAACGTCGTCCCGAAGGTCCACGAGGTGCTCGGCCGCATGGCGTCGTTCGCGGACCAGATTCGCGGCGGCAACTGGAAGGGCCACACGGGCAGGCCGGTGCGCAACGTGATCAACATCGGCATCGGCGGGTCCGACCTCGGCCCGGTGATGGCCTACGAGGCACTTCGCCACTACAGCGACCGCGATCTCACCTTTCGGTTCGTGTCGAACGTGGACGGCACGGATCTCGTCGAGGCGACCAGAGATCTCAGCCCCGAGGAAACCCTCTTCGTCGTCTCTTCGAAGACGTTCACGACCCTGGAGACGATCCGCAACGCGACCTCGGCGCGCGAGTGGCTCCTGGCGGGGCTGAGCGACGAGGCCGCCGTGGCGCGGCACTTCGTCGCGGTATCGACGAATGAGCAGGGGGTGGCTGCGTTCGGGATCGACACCGCCAACATGTTCGGCTTCTGGGACTGGGTCGGCGGCCGCTACTCCATGGACTCGGCGATCGGGCTGTCGACGATGATCGCCGTCGGCCCCGACAACTTCCGGGCGATGCTGGCCGGCTTCCACGCCATGGACGAGCATTTCCGCACCGCCCCGCTCGAGCGGAACCTGCCGGTGCTGCTCGGGCTGCTCGGAGTGTGGTACGCGGACTTCTTCGGCGCCGAGACGGTGGCCGTGCTGCCCTACGAGCAGTACCTGAAGCGGTTCCCGGCCTACCTGCAACAGCTGACGATGGAGTCGAACGGCAAGTCGGTCACCCTCGACGGGACGCGTGTCGATTACGAGACCGGACCCGTGTACTGGGGAGAGCCCGGCACCAACGGCCAGCACTCCTTCTACCAGCTGATCCATCAGGGCACGAGGCTGATCCCGTGCGACTTCATCGGCTTCATCGAAACGCTCAACCCGCTCGCTGATCATCACGACCTGCTGATGGCGAACGTGTTCGCGCAGACGGAGGCGCTCGCCTTCGGCAAGACGCCCGAGCAGGTACGGGCAGAGGGCACCGACGAGCGGCTGGTCCCCCACCGGGTGTTCGAAGGGAACCGACCGTCGAACACGATCCTTGCCGAGAAGCTCGACCCGGAGACGCTGGGGAAGCTGGTTGCTCTCTACGAGCACAGCGTCTTCGTCCAGGGCGCGATCTGGGGCGTCAACTCCTTCGACCAGTGGGGCGTCGAGCTCGGCAAGGTGCTCGCCAAGCGGATTGCCGGCGAGCTTGGGGCCGACGCTGAACCGGACCTCACCCACGACTCGTCCACCAACACACTCATCAAGCGCTATCGAAACGCCAGACGGAGGTAGTGACATGCAGCTCGGGATGATCGGACTGGGCCGAATGGGCGCGAACCTCGTTCGCCGGCTCATGCGTGACGGCCACGAATGCGTTGTCTACGACGTCGGGCCGGACGCGGTCGCGAAGCTCGAAGCCGAGGGTGCGGTCGGGTCAGCCTCCCTGGACGAGTTCGTCCAGAAGCTCGAGAGGCCGCGCGTTGCGTGGGTGATGATTCCCGCCGGAATCACGGGCCAGACCGTCGACGAGCTGGCGGAGCGGCTCGACTCCGGGGACATCGTCATCGACGGCGGCAACACCTATTACCGCGACGACATGGCACGCGGGAAGACGCTCGCGGAGAAGGGCATCCACTACGTAGACGTCGGAACGAGCGGCGGCGTTTTCGGGCTCGAGCGTGGCTTCTGCCTGATGATCGGCGGCGAAGAGAAGATCGTCTCGCACCTCGACCCGATCTTCCGTACGCTCGCGCCGGGCGAGGACGCGGCGACGCCGACGCCCGGACGAAGCAGCGGCGGAACTGCGCAGCACGGGTATCTCCACTGCGGGCCCCACGGCGCCGGGCACTTCGTGAAGATGGTCCACAACGGGATCGAGTACGGGATCATGGGTGCGTACGCCGAAGGCCTGAACGTCCTCCATCGCGCGAACGCCGGTTCGGAGCAGGTGGAGGCGAGCGCCGAGTTAGCGCCGCTCCAGGAGCCCGAGTACTACCAGTTCGACATCGACGTGCCGGAGGTCGCCGAGGTCTGGCGTCGCGGCAGCGTCGTCGCGTCGTGGCTGCTCGACCTGACGGCGGCCGCGCTGGCGGCAGAGCCGGACTTGTCCGGCTACGGCGGCCGCGTCTCGGACTCCGGCGAGGGTCGCTGGACGATTCGCGCCGCCATCGACGAAGGTGTCCCGGTGCCCGTGCTGTCCGCTGCACTCTACGAGCGGTTCAGCTCACAAGGGGAGTCGCACTACGCCGACCAGCTCCTGTCGGCGATGCGTCAGCAGTTCGGCGGCCACCTGGAGCTTCGGCCGGCTTCGGCCTGAGGGAGGTCAACAGCCAGCCGGGGCCAGAAAGCGGAGTGACCACTCCGCTTTCTGGCATACTTTCCAGATGCCGGCCGCTGCGACGAGGGAAAAGACCTGGCGCCGCGATGCCCAGCGCAATCGCGACCGGATCGTCGTGAGCGCACGCCTCCTTTTCGCGCGTGAAGGGATCGACGCTTCGGTAGAAGAGATCACCAGGCATGCGGGGGTGGGCATGGGGACGCTGTACCGGCACTTCGCGACGAAGGAGGAGCTCGTCGACGCGGTGCTCGAGGACGCGTTGAGCGACTTCGTCGCCCTCGCCGAGCAAGCTCTGGCGGAGGAGGACGCCTGGACCGGCTTCAAGTTCTTCCTCGAGCAGGCGGTCGGGTTGCACGCGGCCAACCGCGGTCTCAAGGATGTCGTCGCGACTCGCGAGCACGGGCTGAAGCGCGTGCGCGCGATGCGCGCTCGGACGAGGCCCTTGCTGCGGCGGCTGGTCGAGCGTGCGCAGGCGGACGGGGCCCTCAGGCCAGACTTCACGGTGGAGGACATACCGCTTCTGTTCTGGACGAGCGGCCGAGTGATCGAGATCACGTCTACGGTCGCGCCGGAGTACTGGCGGCGGCACCTCGGACTAGTTCTCGACGGTCTGCGCGCCGAAGCGGCGACGCCGCTGCCTCAGCCGCCGCTGAGCGAGGCACAGCTGAAGCGCGCCACGCGGGGACGCGGTTGAGCGCGACCCGGACGGAGCTTGTGGCTCAGAGCCACAAACTCTCCGACGAGCGGCCGACCGGACGGGCGCTCTGGACCGTCTTCGGAGCACTCATGCTCGGGATGTTCCTGGCCGCGCTCGACCAGACGATCGTCTCGACCGCGCTGCCGACGATCGTCGGTGACCTCGGCGGCCTCAGCCACCTGTCGTGGGTGGTGACGTCGTACCTGCTCGCCGCGACCGTGTCGACGCCGATCTACGGGAAGCTCGGAGACATGTACGGGCGCAAGCACGTCTTCCAGGCCGCGATCCTAATCTTCCTGGCGGGCTCGATGCTCGCGGGGATCAGCCAGACGATGGACGAGCTGATTGCCTTCCGTGCGCTGCAGGGCATCGGCGCGGGCGGGCTCATGGTCGGCGCCCAGGCGATCATCGGCGACATCGTCCCGCCGCGCGATCGCGGCCGGTACATGGGCCTGATCGGCTCCGTCTTCGCCGTGGCCTCCGTGGCCGGGCCGCTGCTCGGCGGGTTCCTCGTGGACAATCTCTCCTGGCGCTGGGTCTTCTACGTCAACATGCCGGTCGGGGCGCTTGCCGTGGCCATCGTGGCGCTGCGGCTGCACTTGCCTTCGGCGCGCAGCCCGCACAGGGTCGACTTTCTCGGCGCCGGACTGCTCACCGCCGGCGTGGGCGCGCTCGTCCTTCTGACCACCTGGGGCGGCAACCAGTTCCCGTGGGGCTCGTCCACGATCATCGGGCTCGCCGTCGGCGGCCTCATCGCGCTCGCGCTCTTCGTCTTGCAGGAGCGGAGAGCACCCGAGCCGATCCTGCCGCTGCACCTCTTCCGGTCCCGGGTCTTCTGCATCGCGAATGCGATGGGTTTCTCGATCGGGATGGCGATGTTCGGGGCCATCGTCTTCATTCCGCTCTTCCTGCAGCTCGTCTACGGCGCCAGCCCGACGAGTTCGGGACTGCGCCTGATCCCGCTGATGGCGGGGCTGCTCGTGGCGGCGATCGCCTCGGGCCGTGTGATCAGCCGCATCGGCCGCTACAGGATCTTTCCGATCGCCGGCACGGCCATTCTTGTCGTCGGCATGTTCCTGCTTTCGCGGCTCACCGTCGGGACGGCGCCGTGGATCGCATCGGTCTACATGACCGTCGTCGGGATCGGGATCGGGCTCGTCATGCAGGTGCTCGTCCTCGTCGTCCAGAACGACGCGCGACCCGGGGAGATCGGGGTTGCGACGTCGACCGCGACGTTCTTCCGCTCGGTCGGCGGCTCTTTCGGGGTGGCCATCTTCGGCGCGATCTTCGCGGCCCGGCTCGCCGACCAGATCAGGCAGCTGCCGGCTTCCTCGGCGAAACTCCTCACGGGTGGTGTGCACCTGACTCCGGGGCAGGCCAAGCGGCTGCCGCCCGGTGTCCATGCCGACTTCCTCCAGGCGTTCGCCCACGGACTGCACGGTGTGTTCCTTTGGGGGATGCTGATGGCGGTCGTGCCGTTCGTCCTCGCGCTCTTCCTCGCGGAGGTCCCGCTGCGGACGACCCTCGGCGAGCCGCCCGGCGTGGGGGCGGAGCAAACTGACTTAGTGGCTCAGAGCCACTAAGTCACTCGCGCTCGGGCGGGCCCGTCTTCGCCCAGACGGAAACGTGCTTTTCGCTTTCGCGGGTGAACGCCTCGCGCGTCCAGCTGCTCCAGCGCTCGCGCAGCGTCATCCCGGCGAGCCGGGCCATGAGATCGAGCTCCGACGGCCAGACGTAGCGGAAGGGCACCGAGAGGACGTGGAGCTCGCCGCCGGTCACCGAGTAGTGGTGGGAGATGAGCCCCTGCGAGGCGACGTCGTACTCGTCGAAGCCGAGCCTCGTCGCGCTCACGTTGAACGGGCGAACGGTCTCGCCGGGCGGGAGCCGCTGCAGCTCGGGGACGCCGACCTCGATCACGAAGCACCCGCCGGGCTCGAGGTGCGACGCGACGTTCCGGAAGCACGCGACCTGCTCCTCCTGCGTCGTCAGGTTCATGATCGTGTTGAAGACGAGGTAGGCGACGGAGAACGTCCCCTCGACCCGGGTTGTCGCAAAGTCGCCGATCGTGACGCCGATGTCCTCGGCACCCTGCTTCGCGCGGAGCCGTGCGACCATCGCCTCGGACAGGTCGATCCCGTGCACACGGACACCGCGGCGCGCAAGCGGCAGCGCGATCCGCCCGGTGCCGATGCCGAGCTCCAGCGCGGCACCACGGCCGGCCAGGCCCGCGAGGAAGTCGACCGCCGGATCGACGACCCCAGGCTCGAACATCTCGGTGGACGATTCGTCGTAGCGCGCCGCCACCTGCTCCCCGAAGTGGTTCGCGGGCACCGGCGCACTCTGCCAGAGCGCCTGCCTTGGTTCCCGACGCCCTTCGGGCACTGACCCGTCAAGCGAAGCGGCCCGAGTGCCGATGCAGGCCAGATGGATCCCGCCGAGATGCCTTCCCGCCCGCTCGGTCAGCTCCTCGTCGAGCGAGGAGTCCTGACCGAAGCACAGCTCGAGCACGCGCTCGCCGAACAGCGCGAGACCGGCCGGTCGCTCGGCGACATCATCGTCCAGCGTGACTTCGCGACTTCAGTCGTGCTCGAGAACGCGCTGGAGGGAAGCGACCTCGGCGGGCGCACGGGCAACGTGATCGAGTTCGCCACCAGTCGATCCTCCCCGACGTCCGACGCTGACGGTCGCGATGGAGACGTCGAATGGCGACGAAAGCTTTTCGACCTCGGTGAGGACGCAGGTGAGGCATCGCCACCCACGTTGCCGGAGCGAGAGTCACGGCCGCGGGGCATGCGCGCAAGGCTTACCCGCAGCCTGGAGGCCTACCTCTCGCGCACAGCCGCAGATCTCGACGAGCGCGGCGAGGCGCTGTTGGCCCGATCACGTGCACTCGAGGATGAATCGGGCCGCCTTGACGAAATCGAAGTGGTCCTGGAGCGGCGCGCTCAGCGGCTCCGTGAGCTCGAGCTCGCCGGCAAGGAGACGGCGACCCAGATCGACGAGCTGGTCGCACTCTTGGCTGAGCGGGATGCGACCCTCAAAGAGATTTCCAGGGATCGCGACGGCGCACGGCGGGAGCTCGAGAGCGCCGAGCAGAGGCTTGCCGAGTCGGCGGCCGCGGCGGTCGAGCGGGATCGACTGCTCGTCTCCAGTGACGCGAAGGCGGCCGGTCTCGAGGAAGAGATCGAAGCTCTTCGAGCGGCCCAGCGCGAGAGTGAGGCAACGTTCGCAGGGATCTCCAGGGATCGCGACGACGCTCGGCGGGAGCTCGAGGGTGCCCAGCGGAGGCTTGCCGAGTCGGCGGCCGCGGCGGTCGAGCGGGATCGACTGCTCGTCTCCAGTGACGCGAAGGCGGCCGGTCTCGAGGAAGAGATCGAAGCTCTTCGAGCGGCCCACCGCGAGAGTGAGGCAACGTTCGCAGAGATCTCCAGGGATCGCGACGACGCTCGGCGGGAGCTCGAGAGTGCCCAGCGGAGGCTTGCCGCTCTCGAGGGAGAGGTCGAAGCCCTGCGAGCGGCTGACGGCGCGGCTCAGACCACCATCGCCGAACGCGAGGAGAGTATGTCCGAGTTGTCGCGAGAGCTCGAACGTGTGCAGGACGAGCTTTCCGAGAGCGAACGCCGGCTCGAGGAGCTCGACCGCCGAAGCGTGGAGTTCGAATCCGTCGACGAGCAGCGGCGAGCCGAGCTTGCGAGACGCGATACGACGATCGATGAGTTGCGCGCCAAGCTCGAGCGGCAGCTAGGTCGGGAGCAAGAGTACGAGGATCGCCTCGAGCAGAAGGACTCCCTTCTCGTCGAGCGTGACGACCGCCTGAGCCGGCTGTTGGAGCGGCTTGACCAGCATGAGGAGGAGCTCCAGAGACTCGAGGAGCACCGGCGGGACCAGGAGGATGTCCTCGCTCGGGCCGTCGCAGAGTCAGCAGCACGACAGCGCGGACTTTCGGGCCCCAGCGACGGGCTGGCGGCCCGGGACGAAGTGTTCGAGGCCGGGCACATCAACGAGGTTGCCGAAAGAGGACCCGCTGCCTCGATGGTGCATCTTCTCTTCGTTCCGGTTGCCGGCAGCTACGTCCTGGTGGAACGACCGGGCTCAGCTCCAAGGCCGGGAGAGGAGATCATCGACGGCGCGCACGACGGCCGTCGCTACTTCGTCGCGCGGGTCGGACGATCGCCCCTGCCGCTGGACGAGCGCGTCTGCGCTTACCTGCAGGCCGTCGAGTAGAGCGGCGTCAAGGCCGTGCTCGCCACGGGTCACTCATCAGGATGAGGGATGCGCGTCGCGGCTGGGCGACCGATACATGCCCGCCACGCCGCCACTTTGATTGCAGGGAAAGCGCCATGAACCGCACCGTCCGATCAACCGCCATTGCCGTCGCAGCGCTTGTCGCTCTCGCTGCAGCCGCTTCCGTTGCCGCCCATACGGCGCCGGGCGTCTTCAGGAGCGCGAGCCGCGCAACCGTCGCCCCTCCGGGGGCAGATCGGGTCATGCCGGGCTGGCTCTGTCGAGCGCAGCGCGACGCGATGGGCACGGCCGCGTTCAACCAAGCCTGGGTTGCGAGACCAGCCGCGCCGCGAGCGGCGATGAGCAGATGCGTGACGTTCATGGCGAAGGCTGATGCGAACGACCAGGCCTCGCAGGTCGAACGCAGCATCATGAGCGCACTGCAGACGTGCAAGAGCATGCGCAGCGCGGATCCGGCTGCGTTCCGCCGGCAATTCGGGACGAACGCCCGATCGTCGAACGCGCTTGGAAAGTGCGTGCGATCCAGGGCGAAGCTGAGCGCCAGGAGGGTCGGCCGTTAGCACCTGACGGATCGGACATGGCGTGGGGGCGCTGTGTCGCGTGCCGGTAGGGGCCGACAGCGGCGGGCCAGCCTCGTGACCTCCTCCGCAGCACAGCCAAGGCGACGCGAGGCTCAAGCTGGCGGTCGTGCTGCCTGCGTTGAACGAAGAGGCAACGGTGGGACACGTGATCGCGGGCGTCCCACGACTGCTACCTGGAGTCGAACAGTCGAGGTGATCCTGGTCGACGACGGATCGACGGATGCGACGGTGTCACGCGCAAGGGCTGCGGGCGCCGATCGAATCGTGCGCCACACGCGCAACCGTGGTCTCGTCGCTTCCTTTAGTCGCGGCGTCAACGAGGCGCTGCTCGCCGGCGCCGACATCGTCGTGCACCTTGACAGCGACGGCCAGCACGACCCCGAGCAGATCCCTCGACTCATCGCTCCGATCGTTGCGGGAGACGCCGATATCGTCGTCGGCGCCCGGCCCCTCGCTCGCGCGGCCGACATGCCGGGTGCAAAGCGCATAGGAAACCGGCTCGGTTCCTGGGTCTTTCGGCGATTGCTCAGGCTGCCGGTTTCCGACTTCACTTCCGGCTATCGCGCCTTGTCGAGGGAAGCGCTGCTGCGCCTCAATCTCGTCTCCGACTACACGTACACGCTCGAGAGCCTGATCCAGGCTGCGCGCATGCGGCTCGCCGTCGCGGAGGTTGTCATTCCGTCACTCGAGAGGACGGTCGGGGAGTCGCGCATGGTGGGCTCGGTTCCCCGCTACATCGCGCGTGCAGGCGGTCAAGCCTTCCGTTGTCTCCTCCACGCCAAACCGCTCTCGGCCTTTGGTCGGGCCGCGGCGTTGATGATGCTCGTCGCGCTCGCGTCCACGGGCTGGTTCATGTGGGGATACCAATCCGGCGGTCTTCACTTGCCCGCCCTGTTCGCAGCGCTCGTCGCTCTCGTGATGAGCGTCGGCCTGTTTGTCTCGGGCCTCGTTGCCGACGGCATCGGATCGAACCGGCGGCTGCTCGAGGATCTCCTCTATCGCATGAAGTCGCTCGAGGCGCACACTGCCGTGGCGGCCGAAAGTGCCGGCGACGTCATCGGCCGAGCGGAGGCCCGCCTGTCGGAGATCGCATGACCGGCTCCCGCGATCGGGCGCCGCGGATGACAGTCATCGCCGCAGTCCATCCGCTGACCTCAGGGGCGGCCCACTTCAACACTGCAATGGTCGCCGCGCTGAGAAAGCGCGCCGCAGTCGATGTCGTGAGCTGGCGTCGGATGTATCCGCCCCTGCTTCACAGAGGACCCGTGCGAGACGATGTGTCGAGTCCGCCCAGGGTCGAAGAAGCGGCGTTCATACTCGATTGGCACGACCCGCGGACCTGGCGCCAGGCAATGCGGCGGCTGTTTGACCACGAACCGGACCTGCTCGTCATGCCTTGGCTGCATCCGGTGATCGCTCCGCAGTATCGATGGCTCCTCCGCCAGGCCCCGCGACAAACGTGCCGCGTCGTCGTCTGTCACAACGTCCTACCCCACGAGGGGTTTCCCGGGGCAGCGGGTCTGACGCGGGCGACGCTCCGGCGGGCGGACGTCCTCGTGACGCACGCGCGGCAACAGAGCGACGAGCTGGCCGCCCTCGGTCTCGGCCGAATTCCGACACTCCAGGCATTCCATCCTCGGTTCGTGGCCGATGACCTCGCGGCCCCCCCGACGCGCGTGCCGTCGAAGCTGAACGGCGGCGCCAGGGGGATCCGGCACTCTCGCTGCTCTGCTTCGGTGCGGTTCGCCCGTACAAGGGCCTCGACCTTGCGCTCGAAGCGGTCGCCAGAGTCGATCCGGATCTCTCGATCAAGCTGATCGTGGCCGGCCGGTTCTGGTCGGGCGACGAGGCCTATCGGGGCCAGGTCGACCGCCTTGGCCTGCATGACCGTGTCGAGCTCCGCAACCGCTATGTCTCGAACGAAGAGGCGGCCCTGCTCTTTGCGACTGCGGACGCCGCCCTGCTTCCGTACCGGTCGGCGAGCCAGTCGGGAGTCGTCCAGTTGGCGTATGCCTACGGATGCCCGGTCATTGCCACTTCTGTCGGCGGGTTGCCCGATGCGGTTCGCGATGGAGAGGACGCAATTCTCTGCGCGGCGAACGACGCGGACGCACTCGCGACCGCGATCGAGCGAATGGCGCGTGAAAAGGAGCGACTCAAGTCAGGGGTGGAACGCTCGGGAGGCATGCACTCCTTCGAGCGGTACGCGGAATTGCTGGCGGGCGCCATCGGGATGCGGCAATGAGCTCGGCGTCGACTGCCCGCGGCTCCACGCGAACTCTGCCGGCAAACGCCGGGCTGGCTCTTACAGGCGACCTCGCCGGCAAGATCGCCGCCTTTGCCGGAGTCGTCATCTGCGCGCGGCTGCTTCCGGTCCGAGAATTCGCTCACCTGGGGATCGCGATCGCCGCAGTGACCGTCTTCGCCGGCGTTGTCGATAGCGGCTTCTCGACCCTCATCGTGCGGGACGGCGCCCAGTCCTCGGCTGATCCGATGGCGTTGCTGCGCTCCTCCCTACCGATCCGCGTGCCGCTGGCCGCGCTCGTCCTGGGAACAGCGATCGGTGGGGCCTTGTACCTCGGCGATCTTTGGCTCGGTATGGCAACCGCTTTCGCGGCGACGGGAAGCGCGCTTTCGCTCACGGTGTCCGCGCTGTTTCGCGCGAGAGCAGGATCTCGCTCCCGAGGCGATCCAGAGATGTGCCGTTGCAGGGACGACGCTCGCGGCTGTTGCGATCACTGCAGCCGAGTTCTCGCGAGCGGCCGCCGTCGTCTGGGCTATGGGAGGCGTGTGCTGGTTGAGCCTCGTCCCACTCTGGCGTTACGCCCGGCAGCGTTTTCCCCGGCGGCGGGCGACAAGTCCTCGCTGGGGCGGCATCCGAGCGGCAGCTCCATTCGGCCTGATGGCGCTCGCGACGCTTCTGTACTACCGCCTCGGCATCTTCGTGCTCGGAGCCATCAGCAGCCAGTCTGCGACCGCGAACTTCACGATCGCCAGCACGATTGCCTTCGGGCTCCTCACCGTCCCGAATGCGATCACGACGGGGCTCCTGCCGCGGCTCAGCGCTGACGAGCTCGGACGGGAGTGGCTCCACGTCGCCAGGCGCGCGCTACGTTGGACGCTGCTGTCGTGTCTCGCGGTGAGCGGGCCGCCGCCGCGCTGGGCCCGTGGGCGTTGCGGTACGGATTCGGATCGCGCTACGAAAGCGCGCTGACACCTCTCGTCATCCTGCTCGCGGGCACCGTTGTGATCGGTGTCAACGGCCTTCTCGGGACGGCCCTGATCGCGCTTCGCCACACCAGGATCGTCGCGATCCAGGTCGGTGTGTCCCTCGCAGTGTGTGTCGGCCTCGGGCTCCTCCTCGTGCCGCGCCTCGGGGCCACCGGAGCGGCTGTCGCCACACTCGGCACGGAGCTCGTCGGGCTCGGCATCCTCGCTGCCGCTACCCACCGCCTCGCGCCGGGGCTGATTCGATCCGGTGCGCCTGCTCGGCGCGGGCACCGCGAGCGTGGGAGCCGGCCGCAGACAGGCACCATCGTCGATCTCTCCCACGAGGCCGGCTCGTGAGCAGCGTCGCCGCTCCGCGGCTGCCAGGGCAGCTGCCGCCGATCCTCGGCGTGCGGTCGCCAGGCTCGCTCGGCGTGACGCGGTATGTCGACCGGCTCGCCGAGCTGCTCGCGGCGATCGGCGTCGACTACCGGCCGTCCGAAGGATCTGTCCCGGGGCTCGGAGCGCATCTCCATTTCGCCAACTCCTCGAGACGAGTTCTCTGGAACCTCATCGATGCACGGCCGTCGATCGTGACCGTCCACGACGTTCTGCCACGGACGAAAGCGCTTGCCTCCGGCTATCGCCGACTCGTCTACCCGCTTCTGCGCCGCTCGGCCGCGGCGACGGTCGTACACAGCGAGTTTGCCGCCGACATGCTTCGCCGCCTCGGCGCGAGCCCCCGTCGGCTACACGTCATTCCCCACCCCGCCTCGAGCTTCGTCTCGGTGGATCAACAGCTCGCCAGGCACGCGCTCGGCTGGGAGGGCTCGAGCCCGCTCTTCGTTCTCCCGGGCGTGCTGAAGACGGCGAAGCTCGTCGCCGAGACACTCGATGCCGCGGCTCCTCTACTCGAGCGCAAAGCCCTGCGTCTCGCTCTCGTCGGAACAGTCGTCGATCGTGAGCTCGTCGCCCATGCCCGTTCGCTGGGAGCCCTGATCCTGGCGTCTCCGAGTGGCGAAGCGTATGAGCAGGCGATCGTCGCGGCCGACTGCGTGCTCGTCCTTCGTAATGCCTCGGTGGGGGAGACGAACGGACCGTTGATGGACGCGCTCGGAGCCGGTCGCGCGGTGCTCGCGACGGCGACGGGCTCGATCCCGGAGCTCGCGGAGGCCGCGGCGCTCTACTGTGATCCCGACGTCCGTGGAATTCGCTCGGGGCTCACGATCCTGTGCGACCCGGGCGAGAGAGGAAGTCGCGCGGAGGTCGCTCGGCGACGGGCGGAGGTTTTTGCCGGCGATGTCGTTGCGACTGCTCACGCGGAGCTCTTCCGGGAGGCGTTCGATGGCTGAGCCGCTGCTTACGGTCGTCGTCTGCACGCACGATCGTCAGGACGATCTCGAACGATGCCTCACGGGGCTTGCCGCTCTCGAAGGCGGCGTCGACTTGATCGTCGTCGATTCTGCTTCGTCCGCGCCGTTGCAGTCGCTCGTCAACGGTTTCTCAGGCTCGTTTTCACGGCTCACGTACCACTACGAGCCGGTCGCTGGGCTCGCCCGCGCCCGGAACCGAGGCCTCGAGCTCGCGCAAACCGACCTCGTCGCGTTCATCGACGACGATGCGGTGCCAGACCCGGACTGGGCGCAACGGGTGGCGCGCCCGTTCGCCGATGCGAGCGTTGCCTGCGTCGGCGGAGCCTGCCGCGCCGCCTTCGACTCCGCTCGTCCGTCGTGGCTCTCGGACCGGTTGCTGCAGTTCGCGGGCGTGACGCGATTCGGCGTCGAGGGGCGGCGAGCGCGATCGTCGTCCGAGTACCCGTTCGGAGCGAACATGTGCTTCCGCCGCCGGCCGCTTCTCGAGGCCGGCGGTTTCCCGGAATACCTTGGTCGTATGGGTACCAACCTCCTTTCCGGCGAGGAGCACCAGGTCGTCGACGCGCTTCGCCGACTCGGCTGGTCGATCTGGCTCGAGCCCAGCGCGATCGTCGGCCACCGCGTCACCTCCGCTCGTTGCCGGGCCGGCTACTACTGGCGGCGCCTGTGGTGGCAGGGAGTGAGCCGGGCGCGAGTGCGCCGGTCGCCCGCGCTTGCCGCCCGTCTTCTCGCGGCGGCGATCGTCAGGGTCGCGCTCTGGGCGCTGACCGGTGACCGTGTGTACCTGTTCCGCCTGGCGGAGACCGCCGGTTACGTCGTCGACTGCCTCCGGCCACGCGTCGCGGCCGCATGAGATGAGCCTCGACCGCTCGTTCGTGATCCGAGCCTTCCCGCTCCTCGCGTTCGCATCGCTCTTCGCTCTTCGCCTGCACCAGGCCGAGCCCGGGCTTCTGTACCCGGACGGCTACCAGTACCTCCTGATGGCCAAAGGGATTGCTGCCCATGGGAGGCCCGTTCTGACGTTGGGCCCCGGAGGCGACACGCTCCTCCCGAATGTCGATGCCGCGGCGAAGCCTCTCTATCCCGCACTCGTCGCGCTTGTGCATGGGCTCGGATTCGGCTGGCTGGCCGCCGCGCGTGTGGTGAACGCCCTCGCCGGAGCGGCCGTCGTCATCCTGACGGGACAACTTGCTCGGCGCCTTACTGCCTCGTGGGCGGCCGCCCTCGTCGCAGCGGCCGTCTGCGTCGCAAGCGCGGAGCTCGCCTTCTGGAGCGGTTTCGCCGGACCAGACGCACTTGGCCAAGCACTGGCGCTTGCATCCGCTCTCGCTCTCCTCGGGCGGCGCCCACGTCTCGGCGGAGGGCTCGCCGCCCTGGCCATGCTCGCGCGGCCAGAGCTCGTCTTGGTCGCTCTCGCCGCAGCGACTGTGGGCATCGCGCGATTCGAGCTTCGGGCTGCAACGTCTCGTGCGCTGATTGCCGGCACGTTGACGCTTGCAGCGGTGCTGGCCGCCGTCCGGCCGCCTCTCGGCCATCCCCCCGCCCCGGCCTTTGCGGGTGCGCTGATCGCTGCCGTTGTCGCGGGCGTGGTCTTCATCCTGGCGACCCGTGGAACCGGCCGGATCGGTGTCGTCCTCCTAGCGGGCACACTCGTCGCCGGTATAGCGGTTGCGGCGCTCGCCGGCCGGGCACCGGGAGTGCTGCACTGGATGAACCGGGACTGGCCTCTCCTTCTCGCGGGCCTCGGGGGGTGTGCGTTCGCGATTCGGACGCGGCGGTTTCACGCGATCGTTTGCGCCGTCCTCCTTGCCGGAGGGCTGCTGATGCTCGTCTATGCGGTCAAGAATCCCGGCTCCGATAGGTACCTGTCGCTGTTGACACCGCTGGTGGCAGTTCTCGCAGGCCTCGGCGTTGCTGTTCCGGTGCGCGTGCAGCAACGCTTTGCTGTCGTCGCCGTCGCGGGTCTGATCTGCACGACAATCGCGCTCGGAAGCCCACCCGCGCGGACGTCGGATGCATTCGCCGGTGTGGCTCGGCAACTACAAGCGCTGACCCTTCCTGCGGCTCCGATCGTCACTGCTGCACCCGATGCCTACGGCGTCCTACTGCCGGGCCGGCGCGTTCTCGTGGCTCGGCCAGGCGTCACCGGGCTGATCATTCTCGACGGCGCCATGCGTGCCTACGATCCAGGCTTGCGCTTTTCTGCGCGCACGTTGGTGACGCTCGACTCCGGCATGGGATTCGTCGACCCACACGGCGTCATCGATCGACGGCCGGTGCAGGTTGCGATCGGCAGAGTCGTCGGGGCAGAGCGCCGGCTCTCCGATTCAGGGCCATAGCTTCTGGCGTTCGAGCTTGTACACCGCATACGTCGGTGAGTCGTCGATCAGCTTCCCGACACGGTTGTTGCGGTAGAAGTAAGTGCCGAGCTGCCGGCGCTGCTCGACGCTTCGGACGAGGGGCGTCGGCCCTGTCGAGAAGTCGGCCAGTGTCTGTGCGGCGAGGCTCGTCTGCTTCTCGACGACGACATACCGGACACCTTGCTTCCACATCGTTTGAGCCGCTTGCCACCAGCCGTCACTCGCGTAGTAGGTGTGAATGAGACGGTACCCGCGTTCCGACGCCGCCAGTTCCTCGGCCGAGCCGACATGGGCCTTTGTCACCGAGAGGACACGGTGTCCGGTCGCACCCGGGATGTAGTACGCGGTAAACGGGTCGGTCGCGACCAGACCGGATCCGGGCGGGATCACTTTTCCGAGCGCGTATGCGGGTTGGAGTGGGCTGCCGAAGTACGTGACCTGCTTCGGCAGCGCGACCAACGTCACGACCTTGAACGCGAGAACGACGCAGAACGTAGCCATGACGATCCTCTTTGCCGCAGTGCTCGTCGACGTGGCGAGCACGTGAGCCACGCCGAGCGCTAGCGGGAGCTGGCAGAAGAGAAGGAAGCGCCACCAGACCGGCACAGGAAGGCCGGCTATGCCGGCCAATCCCACCGCGAAGCAGCCTGTGAACCACAGCGCAGGCAATGCGTGTCCGCGCCGCGCGAGCCGGGCCAGGCCGACCAGGCCGACCGAGCCGGCTCCGAACATCAGCGGCCAGCGCCAGCGGTCTTCGACCCAGTAGAGAGCGAGGCGGTTGGAGTGGACGAGCGGATCCGGGAACGGCTGACGAAGCAGCCAGGCCTGCCACGCGACGAGCACGAGCACGAGAGCCAGCCCTCCGAGGGCGAACCTGACGAGTACCCGGTTTTCCGACGTGAAGTCGCCGCCGATGCCTCCGCGGCGCCGGAGCCCGGCCACTGCCGCCGTACGAGAAGTCAACCATGAGAGAACCGGGACAGCGGCGCAGGCAACGACGAGCGCTCGGCCGCCCGCGCCCGCCACGGCCAGTGCATGGTCGAGCGAGTAGGAAGGCCAGCGTCCCGCCAGTGCGTACCCGCCGATGAGTGCGAGGCTCGGGACGAACCAGTTGCCCTGACGCCGGGCTGCACGCAGGGCTCCCTCGCCGCCGAGGAGCAGGGCGAGGAGCAAACCGGTGAAAGGATGGACCACCATCGTTGCCGCAACCGCCAAGGTGGTGAAGGCGACGCGTTTGAGGCCGTCTCCGCTCGTGACGAAGACGAGCGTGTAGAGCAGCAATGCGAGTCCGAGAGTCTGCGGATAGAAGCTGGCGTAGAGGAACCCGTTGAACGTCAGGTCGCCGGCCCAGATCACGTGCGCCGGTCCAAAGAGCAGCAGCAGCACGGGGAGGGAGATCCACGCCGCTCTGGTCCCCGCGGAGCGCCGAACCCAGAGGAACGACGCGTGTAGCGCCAACGCCGTGACGACCACGCCCGCGACCGCCAGGACACGATAGGCCGCCAGCGGATCGGGCGCGGGTACGCCGCCGGCATGGTGCGGAGCCACGAGCTTCCAGAGCCAGGCGAGGACCTGCATGTAGGGAGTGGCATGACTGGTCTCGAGCCCCGCGCCGGAGACAAATGGGCTGACCGGTTGCAACGGGTGGAGCGTCATCTCGCGCAGAAGAGCGAGAAACGTGGGCGTATCGGAGGTGACCCGGAGGCCGTACTTCAGGTCGAGTGCCCAGAACTCGAGCGCGAAGAGCCCGGCCAACACAGGTAGGACGACGAGCCGAAGCCTTCCGACGCCGGCGAGCACGTCGGAGATTCCGGAAGCCGGCTCGGGGCCGGCGGTGCGAAGCGTGATTCGAGGGGCTGCCGCGCCCGCCCCGGCGAAGGCGAGATCGGGCTCGAGCCGGTTCAAGAGCCGGTAGGCGGCCGCAAAGCGCAGAGCGCGGCCCCAGTTTCCCAGGACGGGCATTCCTACGTCATCGGCAGGCCACTGCGGACGCTGAAGGATGGGCGGGCCGCGTATCTATACGGAGGTTCGGGAGGGGCTTAGCCGAAGGTCGGGCGCGCGCTCGAACCCGACCTGCGTCAATGCGTCCGAGAGGGGAGATCGCCCGGCCCGATGAAGCGCATGCTGTTCTTGCTCGCCGCCTGGGCGATGGCCTGGCCGGTGGTGACCGTTGCGGGCACGCCGCCGCCCTTTCGAGACTTCTACGTGAGCCCCGCCGGCAGCGACGCCGCACCTGGCACCTCTTCCCGGACTGCCTGGAGGACTCTCGCGCGGGCGGAGTCGGCCGCCCTACGTCCAGGTGATCGGGTTCACCTTCAGGGCGGTGCCACCTTCACTGAGCCTCTGGCGCCCTTTGCGGGCACAGCGGGCACGAACAGCGACCCGATCATCTTTGACTCGTACGGTCAGGGCCGCGCCACCCTGACCGCCGGGATCTACCTGAACTCCGTCTCGGATCTCGCTTTCCAGAACCTCGAGGTGACGTCGACCGGAAGAGGTGTTCTCTCGTCGGCTGCCGGCGCCGGGGCGAGTGGGATCACTCTCCGGGACCTGGCGATCTCGAACATTCCGCTTGCGGGCATCAGCTCGAACAACGCCAGGGACAGTGACTGGCTCATCGATCGCATCTCGATCTCACACACAGGCGATTCCGGCATCTACTTCGTCGGCTCCGACTTCACGATCTCGGGGTCGCGCATCGTCGACACCGGGACGCGCTCCTCGATCGGCTATCCCCGGCATGGAATCTATGCGGCTGGCCCGGCGCCCAGGATCGTCGGCAACACGATCGCGAGCTTCTCGACGAGCGGTATCTCACTCCGTTATCAGAACGGAGTCGTCGTAGGGAACCGCATCACCGGCGGTGCAAGGGGCGTCTCATTCGAAGAGCAGGCGTCGACCGCAGGAACGACCCGGATCGCCCACAACACCATCTCCGACGTGAGCGACGGCGGCATCGTCGTTGCGCGGCCGGCATTCGAGAGCTTCGTCTTTGCCGACAACACGATCGAGACGGCCGGCGCTTACGGCGCTGTACGTTCAGGCTGTTCCCAGGCTGACGATCGCGAACAACATCGTCCAGGCGGCGAGCGCCGGCACCCGCCTGCTCAGTGTCCGCGCGCCGACCGCGACCTACCGCGAGCACGACAACCTCTGGTATGGCGGGCGCAGTGCCGCGTTCTGCTGGAATGGTGCTGCGCGGTCGTTCGCGGGTTATCGAAACGCGAGCGGGCAGGGATCCGCAGATGTCCTGCGTTGATCCGAGGATGTCGCTGCCTCCAGCAAGGCGCGGTGGCGCTGGTTGAGGTTTCGAGGCGGGCTGAGGCCCCGCGACGCGGGGCCTCAGCGCACGTGTTGATCACATCACGGGAATCGTCGTCAGTGCGAAGGCCGCCTGGAGCGGTACTTCGAAGCGCGCAACTCCCGCGGCGTTGGTGACCACCGTGCCGGCCACCGAGTTGGTGCCGTCACCGGCGGCGTTCCAGACCGCGAGCTTGAACTTCGTATCCGGCGGGAGGCCGCCGATGCTGTACCGCGACGGTGAGCCCTCCGAGACCGTGTTCAGGTCCCAGCCGTGGGTGTCGAGGCCGACGATGCTCAGCTCGCCGTTTGGGCCTGCGTAACCGACGAGCTCTTGCTCGAGCTGGTCGTTCGACGCGCTCAGACCAGCCGCGCCGTAACTCGGAACACTCCAGTCTTCAGCCTCCCACGGGTCGACGCGGACGATCTCCCAGCCCGGCGACGTCACGTGGAACAGCAGCGACATCGCGTGGTACGTCGGCGTGAGCGGAGAGCCCTCAGACGGCGGCCCGACCATCCAGTACAGCTGGTTGACCACGCTGCTGCGGTCGTACATGGACCAGTACGCGTCCCACTTCGACGTCCCCGCGACGCCGACTTGCGCGGCATCGATGTTGAACCAGAGCTGCTGGAACGCGGCGATGTTCGTCCGCCAGATCTCGGTGCAGCTTGCGTCCTGGTAGTAGAGGTTCGCGAAGGGTGGCTTGGTGCCACACGTGTTCGTTCCGCGAACCCCGTACTCCATCATGTACATCGGTTTCCTCTGGGTGGGTGGAACCACCTCGTTCACGAGGTGCGCCACGTCTCGGAGCCGGTATTCGAAGCGACCCGGCGTGTCGTACCACCAGTAGATGTGCTCGGCGTACGCGTCGAAGACGTCATTCATGTTCGTGGCGATCCACTTCATCCAGGCGTAGTGATGCCTGGCGCCGCCGCTCTCGATGAAGCCACCTCCCATGAGCTGGATCCGGTCGTGGAGCCCTCGCGCGATCAGCTCCTCGTGCAGAGCGCGGTTCATGGCGTTGTACTGCTGGAGCGTGACTGCGCCGGTTGGTGAGTTCGGCTCGTTGCCCACCTCGACCCAGCGCACGTTCGTGAGACGGTCGGTCCTGACGAGCTCCTCGAGGACGTCGGCGAACTTCGCCATCGCCGGCGCGGGCGCGAGCATCGCGTTGCCGAGGTTCTGGAAGCTGATCTCGATCGTCGCCCCCGCATCCTGCGCGAACTGCACGACCTTGACGAACGACTCGTAGTTCGCCTGCCAGTCGGGGAACTTCCCGTTTGCGTTTCCATCCCAGTTGTCGTTGTAGAAGATGCGCACGAGCTGCGGCTCGAGCGATCTCACCTTTTCCTCGACGTCACCGCTGCGCACCGCGGTCGGCCACGGCGTGATCGCTGAGTACAGGTGCATTCCGAACTGAGCGCCGTAGCCGAGAAGCGATGGGAAGAGGACGATTCTGGGCGTCGAGAGCTGGTGCTCCGTGACATCGAGAGTCCCGCTCAGGACGTTGTTTCCCACGTCGGTCTCGGCTGGCACTGCGCTGTGGACCTTGGCAGTAATTCCGATCTGCGTCGCTGCCGGGAACGACAGCTCAGCGAATCGAACTGCGACTCTCCCTCCCGGTGGAACGACGACTCGCTCCACGGCCCCCGGAATCGCGGACATCGAGACTGTCGCGGTTGCGCCGACGTCGCCGTTGGCCTCGGCGACGAGAGCAGTGATGACCACGGGCCTTCCGGCGAGAGTTTGCTGGGGGGTCATCTCCTCGATGACGAGATCTGGGCGAAGAAGCGTCCTCACCGCTCCGTGGAGGAGGTACGTCTGCGCAGGCGCACCCGTGTCGAACGCGACGTCGGCTACGACTCGCCGATGGCGCGGGATCCGGCCGAGGGCGATCTCGGTCGCGACCCCGTGCGGGGCGCTGACGCCGACGAGGTTCTGCGTCCGCACCAGAGCGCCGTTCGCGCCGAACGTCCTGACCCGGATGTTCGTGAATACGTCCGGCAAGGCACACCCGGCCTTGGCGGCAACGCTGACCGTGAGATCGGCCCCGGTGGGGCCCGTCAAGGCCCTCAGTTGCATCGTGTACGCGCTGGATGGCGACGCCGGACACTGAGGGGCGTCGTCCGCGCGAGCTGCCGCCGGCGTGCCGGCGAATGCCGCTGCAAACAGGAGAGCAACCGCGAATGCGAGTTTCCGATCCCACCTCCCTTCTGCCCGATGGCGTTTCATCACGCCTCCCTTCCGAAGGCAACGCCGCGGCGCATGCGCCTCACCAGCGCATTCACGACATTTGGAGAGGAGCGCGTACGCGGGCAGGACGCGCGCATGCGCCCGTTTCCTGAGGCCGCAGCGTTGCCCTGATGGCACAAGTCGCTGACCCCCTGACTGGGGAAGCACCCCGTAGAAGATCACCAACAGGGGCTCGGGTCATCCGTGACGCCACTCATCCCGGTACGTAAAAAGCCGAGGGCACTGGCCTACTGCTTCGCGTCAAGGGCGAGTGAGGAAGAGCCGTTTCTCCGTTCGGAGGTGGGGTGCCCAGTCGAGGCGGGTCGCGGCTGCGAAGCGCAGATAGGCGCGGAGCGCGTCGCGCATGGCGTCGACGAACCCCTCGACGCGGCGCGGCGCGAAGCCGTTCTCCCACCAGACGTCGAGCACCTGCACGCGGGCGTCGGCCCGGTCGATCCGGGGCTCGATCCGGCCGACGAACCGGTCCCGGAAAGAGATCGGCAGCACATACCAGCCCCAACGGCGCTTGGCCGGCGGCACGAAGAGCTCCCACACATAGTCGAAGTCGAACAAGCTCCCGAGGAGGCGACGGTCCCAGACCAACGGGTCGAAAGGGGGAAGAAACGCGACGGTGGGCGGCGGCTCCGGCGCCGCTTCCAGCAGGTCGACGTCCTCGGCGAGGATTAGGCGTTTGCCGCGCACGCCCTCGACCTCGACGGGAACGAGCTCTCCGAGCTCGACCAACTCCTCGCGCAGTGCGCTTCGCCCCGGGTGCAGGTGTTCCGGGCTGGGCTTCGCGTACCCGAGGCCGCCGAAGATGTCCGCACCGCCGCCGACGCCGAGCAGACCGTGGGCACGGTACCGGGACAGAAGCTTGTGTCGGAGTTGCTCTTTCAGCGGCACATCGCGAGCGAGCACGTCGGCGGGTAGCAGCCGTTCGAGGAGGTCGTAGTACCGGCGGTTGCCGTCGCGCCGCGCGAGGCCGAGAACCCCGGTGACGGCGTACGCCTCGAGCACGGCGCGCACGGCGTTTGTCGGCATCCCGAACCAGTCGGTCGTCCCCCCGCGCTCGCGCTCGAAATCGAGCGCCGACACCGGGCCGTCCGCGCGGATCCGTTCGAGCACCCGCTCGGCCACCTCGGCGTTCTCGGCGAGGATGCGCGGCGCGGTCCGGCTCAGGGTCCCGCGGAACCAGGCGAACTCGCTCGACGGGACGAGGGAAAGCCCCTTGTTGTAGGCCTCGAAGATCATGCGGCGTTCGTAGAGCAGGTCGCACCAGCCGGGGTCGTAATCGGCGACTCGCGCGTGCAGCACGAGGTCGTGACTCCGACCGGCAACCGCGAGCGGGTCGAACTGGATCGAGCCGAGCTTGCGGAAGATCTCGAGCACGGCGTCGAGGCCTCCCTCGAGAGATCGCGCCGGCGCGAGGAAGTGCCGTGCAACAAGGAAACGGCGCGCGGCCTCGGCGGTGACCCTCACCCGGAGGACGCTAACCGGTCACTGCTCGGCCCGGCTTTTCCTCCATTCCCGCACCCTGATTTCTTCGCGAATTCTCATGTACCGCCGGTACGGTGCTCAGATGATCGAGGCGCGCGGGCTGACGAAAGACTACGGCGCGAAGCGTGCCGTCGACGATCTCACGTTCACGGTGCGGCCGGGAGTCGTGACCGGCTTCCTCGGGCCGAACGGCTCGGGGAAGTCGACGACGATGCGATTGATCCTCGGACTCGACCGGCCGACCGCGGGCGATGTCAGCGTGGACGGTCGGCACTACCGTGAGCTGAAGGCGCCGCTGCATGAGGTCGGGGCGCTGCTGGAGGCGCGTTCCGTTCACGGCGGCCGTTCGGCGTACAACCATCTGCTCGCGCTCGCGCAGACGCACGGGATCCCGAAGCGACGCGTCGCGGAACTGATCGACCTGGTCGGGTTACACGACGTGGCGAGGCAGCGGGCCGGGCAGTTCTCGCTCGGGATGGGGCAGCGGCTGGGGATCGCGGTCGCGCTGCTCGGCGATCCGCAGACGTTGCTGCTCGACGAGCCCGTGAATGGGCTCGACCCGGAGGGGATCCACTGGATGCGCAACCTACTGAAGGGTCTTGCCGGCGAAGGCCGCACGGTCTTCGTCTCCTCACATTTGATGAGCGAGATGGCGCTGACGGCCGATCACCTGATCGTGATCGGGCGCGGCCGCCTGATTGCCGACATGGGCGTCGACGAGTTCATCGCTGGCGCGTCCAAGCAACGCGTCCGCGTCCGCTCGCCGCAGGCCGACGTCTTGCGCGGAGTGCTCGCCGCATCCGGTGTGAACGTTCGCGTCGACGAGGGCGGCGCGCTCGAGGTGCAGGGGCTCGCCGCGGAGCGGATCGGTGATCTCGCCTTTGCGAACCGGATCACGATCCACGAGCTGACGCCACAGCAGGCATCGCTCGAGGAGGCGTTCATGGACCTCACACGGGACGATCTCGAGTACCAGGCGCACGGGCTCGAGGAGGTCGCATGAGTGCCCTGCCCTACGTGGCTGGGCTGCCACGGTTGGAGCGCGGCGGTCGCCTCACCCTGCCACGCGTGCTGCGTTCGGAGTGGACGAAGCTACGCTCGGTCCGCTCGACAGTCTGGTCACTGCTTGCGGCCGTCGTCCTCACGATCGGCCTGCCCTCCCTCTTCGCGGCGATCCTCGCCAACCGGTGGGCTCACATGAGTCTGCGCGAGCGCGCCGGTCATCGCCACCATCCGCTCGACGTCGCGCTCGCCGGCGTCAACATCTCGCAGCTCGCGATCGCGGTGCTGGGCATACTCGTCATCACGGGCGAGTATTCGACTGGGATGATCCGGGCCAGCTTCACCGCGGTGCCGCGACGCCTACCGGTGCTCGCGGCAAAGACCGTCGTGTTCGCGGTAATCGCCTTCCTGCTGATGCTGCCGTCGGTCGTCGCGGCCTTTTTCGCGAGCCAGGCGCTGCTCGCGCGTCACCACATTCTCCAGATCTCCTTCTCGCAGGCCGGCGTTGCCCGTGCGGTCGTCGGCTCAGCGCTCTACCTCACGGTCGTCGGCATCTTCGCGCTCGGCATCGGTGCGATCGTCCGCAACACCGCCGGCGGGATAGCCACCTTCGTCGCGCTGATGTTTGTGCTGCCGCCGCTCATGAACGTGCTCCCGCAGAGCTGGAACGACGCGATCACTCCCTACCTGCCCGACAGCGCCGGCCGCGCAGTCTTCGCGCTCACCACCGGCGCGCACTCGCTCGCTCCCTGGACGGGCTTCGCCCTCTTCTGCGGCTACGCCGCCGTCGCCCTCGCGCTCGCCGCCGTCCTGCTCGCACGGCGAGACACCTAGTAGCGCCACTTCCACAAGGCGCTAGGCCGTTCCGTCTCGGCGCCCCTAGGGGTGGTTGTCGCGCGGATCCCACAGCGGGATCGCCGCGGTCTCGGCGTATGCCATCCCGTGTGGGTAGCTGATCAGCTCGACGTCGGTTCCGAAGGGGTCGTGGAAGTAGTTGATCGACTGGCCGGCCGCGGGGCCGTCGGTCAGCGTGACCGGGCCGAAGAGCTTCGTTCCTGCTTTCGTCTGGAGGTACTCGACCCCCTTGTCGATGTGGCGGACGTAGAAGGCGATGTGGTGGCCGCCCCAGTCGGAGTTCCGCCGGGACACTTGATCCTGGTCCGGCGCCGTGTATTGGAAGAGCTCGATGTTCGGCCCATCGCCGCCGCGGAGCATGCGGATCTGCTGCACGACCGCGCGCGGGTGCACGTCGACGAGCTGCGTCATGAAATCTCCGGTCGGATCGCTGAAAGGGCCAAACGTGAGCGGGTTGCTGAAGCCGAGCTTCTGCTCCAGCCACGCGGCTGCCACGTCGAGGTTCGGAACGGTGATGCCGATGTGGTCGATCCCGAGCAGCCCGGGGACATTCGTGACGACGGAGTCCGTTCCATTTAGCTTCGGCGACCAGAGCGGCTTGACGCTCGGCACTTGGTAAGCCATCCCGTCCGGGTAGCTGATGAACTCGACGTAGCCGCCCCAGGGCGTCTGGAAATACTGGATCGTCTGCCCTGCCGCCGGTCCCTGAGCGAGCGTGAATGGGCCTGCCGGCATCTTGCGCACGCCCTTCCCAACCATGTACTCGACCGCCGTGTCGATATCTGTGACGTAGAAGGCAACGTGGTGGCCGGACCAGTCGGAGTTCTTCGGCATGTCATGCCGCTGCCCGTCCGGCGCGGTGTACTGGAACAGCTCGATGTTGGCGCTGTGGCCGATGCGAAGCATCGTGATCTGGTCGATCGAGGTCGTCTGCGCGACGTCGACGACGCTCGCGACGAAGGGCCCCGCCGGAAACGGACCGAACGTCAGCGGCGCGGCTGCGCCCAGCACGTCTTCGAACCACTCGATTGCCTGGTTGATGTCGGGGACGGTGATACCGACGTGGTCCAGGCCCACGAGCCCGAGCTCTCCGCCGCCGACGCCCGCGAGCGCTCGTTCGGCGGCGGCCTGCGCGCCGGCGGCGCCGACAAGCGGAGCGGCCACTGCTGCACCGAGCGCGACCGCGCCTTTCGTCAGAAACTCCCCGCGCCGCATTCTCACATCATCCGGCATGCATCACCCCTCCTTCGATTCGTGTCGCGCACTCTGCCACGTCTTCGGTAGCGCGGCGGCGGAGAACCTCGACCTCGAACGGCCTAGTCGTTGCGGAGCAGCCGCGCCGACGCGAGGGCCAGCACACGCGCGATCTCCATCGCGCACTCCTGCCCGTCCTGCGCGAACTGCTTCGCGCCCTCGTCGGTGTGGAAGGCCCAGCCTCCGGGCCGGCCGATACCGATCAACGCAGCCGGAACGCGCTGCGAGACGTTCCCGAAGTCGGTCGCGAACGGCAGGGGCTCCGGGTCTTCGTCGAAGTCGTCGCCGGGATCTCGTCCGCGGGGCAGCCGAAGACGACCAGGGGAAGGAGGTGCGCTTTCGGCGCGGCGGCCTCGGGCCTTTTCGCCGCCTCGACCACCGGCACCTCGACCGCTGCCGTCAACGCGGCCCATGACAGCTTCACGCCGCTCGACGGCGCCAGTTGGGAGGCGCTGGAGTCGCGGCGACCAACGACGTGGTCGCCGGCGTCAGGCAGGCCGTGGCGTGAACACCCTCAGTTCGTCCTGTCCTTCCTGAACGATGCCGTAGCTCGACTCGGGCACCTCGTTCCACGCGCCTTCGAGATCGCCGAGCGGCTCCGATACGATGATTCGTGTCTCGTTGGAGAGCCCGTGCAGGACCGGGTTGTCAGGGTACTGCGCCCGCAGCGTGTCGATCAGCGTGCTGAAGTAGAGCGACCGCGAACTGCCCTCGCTCGAGTAGCGGAACGCCCACACGGTCGCTCCGTCAGTGGTGCAGACGGTCATTTGGATCGGGTGCTCGACGCCGTGGCGGCGGCCCGTCTCCTCGATGAACCCCACAGCCCGCTCGACCGCGGCCGGAGGGTCTTCTTCAAGCCCGAACGTGAGCGCAAGGTAGAAGAAGAGCTCGGAGTCCGTCGACCCCTCGATCTCCGGGTAGAGCGACGGATCGACCGCGAACGCGAGGTCGCGCCTGACCGTCGCGAACTCGCGGATGAGGCCGTTGTGCATCCACAGCCAGCGGCCGAGACGAAACGGATGGCAATTAGTCTCCTGGATGGCTCCGCCCGTCGAGGCGCGGATGTGCGCGAAGACGAGCGGTGAGACGAGATGACCTGCCAGTTCCTTCAGGTTTCGGTTGTTCCAGGCGGGCTCGATGCTGTGGAAGACGCCGGGCGTGTCGCCGACGCCGTACCAACCAATCCCGAACCCGTCGCCGTTCGTCGTCGTCGCGCCGAGCCGCGAGTGCAGGCTCTGGTCGATCAGCGAATGGGTCGGCTTGAGCAGCAGCTCCTCCAAGAGCACCGGCGACCCGGAGTATGCAAGCCAGCGACACATGTCGTCCTCCTATCTCACGCGGTCATGACGCCGGGTGTGTCTCCCCTTCCGGCCGACGACCACCGCGATCCAAGCCTTCATCGGCGCTCGCCCGGAAGCGACAGCTCGTCAACGATACCCACAAGCAGCCTCCAGAAGCGTTCGACGCTCGGGACGCTGACGCGTTCGTCGGGAGAGTGCGGGGCATCGATCTGCGGGCCGATTGCCGACTGTCAGCACGTGGGAGTCCAGGTCGCGCCGCCAACCCTTGTATTTGCGCGTCACCTCGAGGGTCCCGCCCGTGAGACGCGCCGCGGCGTCGACCGCTGACTCGAACTCGGGGAGCGCCGCGTAGTCGGACGAGCGCGAGAGGCTGTGCAGCGTGAGCCGACCGCCTTCGGTCGCCGCTTCGCCGAGCGAGGTGGGTGGTGGTCGCCTCGTCCGTCCAGGTTTCTGGGCAGGCAGCCACCGTCGAGCGTAGAACGCGCGTATCGCGCCGCCAAGCCAACGAGCTCCGGGCTGGGACGACGGGTCCCGCTAGTCGTCGCGGAGCAGCCGCGCCGACGCGAGGGCCAGCACACGCGCGATCTCCATCGCGCACTCCTGCCCGTCCTGCGCGAACTGCTTCGCGCCCTCGTCGGTGTGGAAGGCCCAGCCTCCGGGCCGGCCGATACCGATCAACGCAGCCGGAACGCGCTGCGAGACGTTCCCGAAGTCGGTCGCGAACGGCAGGGGCTCCGGGTCGTCGTCGAACTCGCGCCCGAGCGCCAGCACGGCTTCCTTCACCGCTGCGGCCACCCGCTCGTCGGGCCGCAGGCCGCAAACGACGGGGTCGCTCGTCCACGCCGCATCGGGCAGCGCGGCGTGAATCGGTCGCGCGAGCTCGTCGAGTCCGCTCTCCTCGTCGGAGCGGAGCAGGACGTGGATCGTGGCGGTGAGGCCGCCGCCCTCCTCCACGTCTCCCTCGAGGGCGATGTGCTCGACGATGACGTCGGCGGCCGGGAGCTGCTTGACCGCCGTGATCGCGGCAAGGACCGCGTCGACCGAAGCCTCCGACTCGCCGGCCAGCGACCGCGTTCCGCTCACGGTTGCGCGTTCGCGGCGCATCCAGCGTGAGCGACGAAAGACGGTGTCGACGAACTCGGGATGGGCGTAGAGCGCCGCATCGATCCCCTGCCAGAGGCCGGCTGCCGCGGAGACGGCCTTGCCGCCGCCGCGCTCGACGGTCAGCGGCGCCGGGATCTCGTCCGCGGGGCAGCCGAAGACGACCACGGCGCCGGGCAGCTCGTCGCGCAGGTCGGCCAGCGCGAGCGCAGTCGCCACGACACCCGCGGCAATCGCATCATGGCCGCACGAGTGCACCGGTTCGATCGTGCCATCCGGCCGGAAGACCGGCACGGCGTCGTAGAGGGCGACCAGGCCGATCGAAGGACCAGGACGCACCCCGGTGAGGATCGCGCGGAACGCGCTGCCCATTCCGGCGATACCGCGCTCGACGTCCAGCCCGGCCTCCTCCAGGACGTCGCAGAGGTAGCGCGCACATTCGCGCTCCTCATGCGCGAGTTCCGGATGCTCGTGTACGAAGCTATGCGCCGCGAGGGCGGCGTTCCGCTTCGACTCGACAGCAGAGAGGATCTGCTCGTTCTCGAGTCGCATCAGTAGCTCGAGTCGACGATCGTCGTGCGGTCCCAGCCGGCGTCGTCGTGCTTGCAGGGGATCGCGGGGTCGTCATGGCTGGTGACGAGCTTCCCGTTCTTCAGCAGAAGGCAGTACGCCTCGATGTGCGGATCGATCCCGAAGTTCACGTTGCAGCGCGTGATCGGAACGTGTGTGTAGGTCCTGCCGACCCGCACGCATGCGACCCACCGGTAGTCGAGGTGCTTCGCGTTCAGGCGAGCCGTCATCAGCCGCTTGGCGACGTCGGGCGGAGCGGCTTGCAGCTTGGGCGATCCGCCGCCGCCGCACCCTGCAAGCAGCAGGAGCGCGGCGAGACCGGGAACGGCGAGAAGCGCCCTCATGCCGACAGCACCACCTTCGTCGCCTCGCGCGAGTCGAAGAGCCGATAGGCCTCGGCGGCGTCGGCGAGCGGCAGGCGGTGCGTGACGATCGCGCCGGGGTCGAGCTCGCCGCTCGCGAGCCGGGACAGGAGGAGCCCACCGTCGGCGGTCGGGTCGCCGATCGAGAAGCGAAGCGTCAGCTCGCGTTCGAACATCAGTGCGTTGTCGAGGGGGTAGTCGGGCTCGAAGTGCGCGCCGACGACGGAAACGACGCCGCGGCCGCGGGCGAGCCTCAGCGATGCATCGAGCCCGCCCGCCGAGCCGGCGGCCTCGATCACGACGTCTGCGCCGAGCCCGCCGGTCGCCGCAGCGACGACAGCCGCCGCGTTCTCGGGAGCGGCCGCTTCGGCGCCGAGCCGCTCCGCGAGCTCGCGCCTGGCCGCAACCCCGTCGACGGCGATGAGCCTTCCCGCGACGCCTGCGGCACAGAGCACTGCCATGAGCCCGACCGGGCCGCAGCCGACGACGACGACCGTGTCGCCGGCTGACACGCCCCCTCTGGTGACGGCGGCGAAGCCGGTGGGCAGGATGTCCGCGAGGAACACCGCCGTCTCGTCGCTCACCTCGTCCGGGAGCGCGCGCAGCGCGCGATCGGCCTGCGGTACGCGAACCAGCTCTGCCTGCCCGCCGTCGAGCCGCGGATAGACGCCCGAGTAGCCGAAGAGCGAGCGGCCCTCGCACTGTGTGACGCGCCCGGCGCGGCAGGAGGGACACGTCCCGTCCGAGATCATGCTCGCGTTGACGACGCGCTGGCCCGGCCGCACGCGCTGCACCGCAGAACCGACGTCGACGACTTCGCCGGCGAACTCGTGGCCGAGCACCGTCCCGGCCTCGAAGCCGGGCGTGAGCCCGTGGAAGGGGAAGAGGTCGGCGCCGCAGATCGCGGTCGCATGGACGGCGACGATTGCGTCGCCAGGCTCGAGGATCGTTGGGTCGGCGACCTCTTCGACCGCGACGTCGCCCGGCGCACGGAGGACGACGGCCCTCACGCGGGCTGCTCGATCTCGACGAGGTAGCCGTCAGGGTCGACGCAGAAGAAGCGGCAGCCGCCCCACGGCGGCTCGTACGGCTCGGCGAGGAAGCGCACGCCCTCGTCCGCCAGCCGCCGGTGCTCCGCGCGCGCGTCGTCCGTCTCGACCACCAGCACCACGTTCGCCCGCCCGGGGTCTGCCTGCGCCGTCATCGCGACGCCCGGCCGGTCCTCGGCGGGATGACCCTGCTCGGCCAGCGACAGCCGCGTCCCGGCGAGCGTCAACGTGGCATACGGGGGATCGTCGTACAGCGCCTCGACCTCGAACCCGATCCGGTCGCGGTAGAACGCGACGGACCGGTCGACGTCGCTCACGGCGAGGATCGTTCCGGCGCGCAGCAACATCAGTTGTGCGTGTGGCCGCCGTCGGCAACGAGGAGCTGGCCGGTGATCCAGCCTGCCTCCTCCGAGGCGAGGAAGGCCACGGCCGGGGCGATGTCGGCGGCGACGGCGCGACGCGGGATCGCCTGCAGCATCTGGACGAAGTCGAACGCTTCGGCGTGCTTGCTCGCGAGGACGCCCTCCGTCTCGGTCAGCCCAGGCGCGACCGAGTTGACGGTGATGCCGTGCGGGCCGAGCTCGCGCGCGAGCGCGCGCGTGAACGCCCACACGCCGCCCTTCGACGCGACGTAGTGCGCGAGGTTCGGCGTCCCGGCGAGGATCACGTTCGAGGCGATGTTCACGATTCGGCCGTAGCCGGCCTGGCGCATCGGCCTCTGCGCGTGGTAGCACGACAGGAAAGTGCCGTCGAGGTTCACCGACATGATCCGCCGCCACTCCGCGAAATCGACCTCGTCCCAGGGGGTGAAGGGGACGATCGCCGCGACGTTCACGAGCACGTCCAGGCGTCCGTGCTCCGCGACCGTGTCGTCGACCATTCGCTTAACGTCCTCTTCCTTCGAGACGTCGACCTGCATCGCCGTGCCGCTCTGCACGTCGGCCCCGACGACGGTCGCGCCCTCTGCTTCGAGCTTGTCCGCGACCGCCTTGCCGATTCCCTGTGCGGCCCCGGTGACGACCGCGACCCGGTTGTCGAGCTTGCCCATCAGACCTCCCTAGAGCTCGTAGAAGTCAGGCGCATGCTTGTAGCCGCGCCACGCGTCCATGTCGTGCGAGAAGAAGATCTCGGCGGCATGCTCCTCGGCGAGCTCCTTCACGCGCGCGATCGAGCGGACGCCGGCGACCGGATCGTTGTGAAACCCGGCCTGGATTCCCTTCTCGAGCGCGTCCACCGTGTATGCGACGTCGGACGCGAACAGCATCGGCGCCGACCCGTCGGCGAGGAGCGAGTAGTGACCGACCGTGTGGCCCGGCGTCTCGTACAGCCGGAGGCCCTTCGCGAGCTGATAGTCGCCCGACACCGTCTCGATGTTGGCGCCTTCGTAGTCCCAGGAGTGGTCCGAGTAGCCGAAGAACTCGAACGGCTCGTGGTTCCGGGCCTGCGCAAGCTCCCGCTCGTGTATGACGTTCCGGACTTCGGTGCCCTTGAAGAGCTGGTTCCCACCGACGTGGTCGATGTGCAGGTGTGAATTGACGAGCGTCGTCACGTCACCTAGGCCGAAGCCGCAGGCGGCGAGTTGCGCCGGGATCGTCTGCGCCTCGGTCTGCTCCGGCAGCTCGAACGGCAGGACGCGGTTCATGTGGTCGAGGTCGATGCCGGTGTCGAAGAGGAACAGGCCGTCGTCACTCTCGATCAGGACGCTGTAGACCGGGATCCGCACCTGCGGTCCCGGCACGTTCCACATCAACTGTGTGTGCTCGATGACGATCGAGCCGCTGTCGAGAAGCCAGACTCTCACGGCCTACGCCTCCAGCGCCTTGCGCACGGCGACGAGCTTTCCGGCGCGCGCCGCTCGCAGCTCGTCTATCTGCTCCGGCGTGTAGTCGTAGATGCCGCCTCCCGTCTTCATGCCGAGCCGGCCCTTCTCGATCAGGTCGCGGATCGTCCCCGAGACCTCGCCGGAGGTCGAGAGGTCCTGATTCAGGTAGGAGCCCACGGCCTGGTAGATGTCGAGGCCGGCCATGTCGAGCAGCTCCATCGGGCCTATGACCGCCAGTTTGTAGCCGATCCCCCAGCGCACGTTGAGGTCGAGGCCCTCGGGATCGATGATGCCCCGGTCGACGAGGTCGAGGCACTCGCGCAGGATCGCGTAGAGGATCCGGTTCTCCACGAACCCGGCGACCTCTTTCTCGACGACGGGGTGGTAGCCCACCCGACGTACCAGCTCCGACGCCGCGTCGACCGTCTCCTGGGACGTCTGCTCTCCGGGGATCACCTCGATCATCGGGATCAGGTGCGGCGGGTTCGACCAGTGCAGGCCGACCACGCGCTCCGGGTGCCGGCAGACGGTCGCGATCTTCGTGATCGGGATCCCGGATGTGTTCGACGCGAGGATCGCCTCCTCGGCGACCACCTCCTCGAACTTCGGGAAGACCTCGTGCTTGAGCTCGAGCTTCTCCGGCACGGCCTCGAGCACGAGGTCGGCGCCGTCGAGCGCCGCGGCGAGGTCGCTCTCGAAGCGGAGGCCGCCGCCGTCCTCCTTCGCCGCGTCGAGCCGCTCGAGGACGCCGGAGGCGATTTCCGTCGCAGCGCGTGCACGCTCGAGCGCCTCGGTGCTGACGTCGTAGAGCGCGGTCTCGATCCCGGCGCGGGCGAGCACGGCACCCATGCCGGGGCCCATCGTCCCCGTCCCGATCACCGCTGCACGTCTCACTGCTGCCACTTGCCCTCCTCCTTCAGGTCTTGGATGCGCCGCCACACGCGTTCCGGTGTCAGCGGGAGCTCCCTCATCGGTACGCCCGCGTCGGCGAGCGCGTTCACGACGGCCGCGGGTACGGCGGCGAGCGCGCCCTCACCGCAGCCCTTGGCTCCGTACGGGCCGGGGCCGTCCTCGTTCTCGACGATCACGCAGGTCATCTCTTCCGGCAGGTCCTCGAAGCTCGGGACCCGGTAGTCGAGCAGCGTCTCGTTGAGGAGCAAGCCGTCCTCGTAGACCATCTCCTCGAAGAGCGCGTTGCCAAGCCCCTGTAGCGTCGCCCCCTCGTCCTGGCGCGTGACGAGCTGCGGGTTGATCGCCCGGCCGACGTCCGCGGCGGTCGCCGTCCGCCGGACCTGGATGAAGCCCGTGTCGGGGTCGACGGCCACCTCGGCAGCGCCGACGCACACCTCCCAGAAGACCGGGCCCTCGGCATAGGAGCCGGTGCCGACCGGAGAGACCTCGCCGCGTCCGATCAGCTCGCCGCCGGCGAAACCGAAATGCTTGCGCATCAGGGCGAGGTGGTCACCAGGCTCGATGCCGGACGCCTCGGCGATCCGGTCGAGCTGCGCGCGAATGTCCGCGGCCGCGCGCTGGACGGCGAGGCCCGCGATCGTCGTGGAGCGGCTGGCGCCGGTCGAGCGGTCGTACGGCGTGAAGCGGGTGTCGGCGCCCTGCACGGTAACCCGCTCGGGGTCGACGCCGATCTCCTCGGCCGCGATCTGCGCGAACGCCGTGCGCGGGCCCTGGCCCATCTCCGTCGTGGCGACGAGCACCACGACGCGGCCGTCGGCCTCGAGGCGGCACACCGCGCTCGAAACCGGGTGCGCGCCGGCGGCTAGCAGTCCGACGGAGACGCCACGGCCGACGTGCGGTCGCCTCTCCTCACCCCACCCGATCGCGGCCGCAACCTTTTCGACGTCGCCGACCAGGTCGGCGTCGAGAGGCTTTCCGCCCGCGCGCACCTCCTCGCCGGGCGTGAGAAGGTTCGCGCGGCGAACCTCGAGCGGGTCGAGCCCGGCGCGCCGCGCGACCTCGTCGACCTGCGACTCGCCGATCCATTGCAGATGCGTCGCGCCGAAGGCGCGGTAGGAACCCGCCGGGGCGAGGTTCGTGTAGACGCACGACGCGTCTACCCGGTAGGCGGCCCACCGGTAGGGCCCGGGTGCGGCATCCCCCGCCGTCGCGACCACGCGAGGCCCGTTGTCGGCGTATGCGCCGGTGTCGAAGAGGCACTCGACGTCGCGTGCGAGCAGGCGCCCGTCGGTCGTCGCGGCAGTCTTCATCCGGCACGTCATGTTGTGCCGTCTTGTCGTCACCATCGACTCGCCGACGCGATTCTGGATCCGCACCGGGCGACCGGCTTTGCGTGCGAGCGCGACCGTCAGCGGCTCCATCTTCGTGTAGGACTTCGAGCCGAAGCCGCCGCCGAGGTACGGCACGTGGATGCGCACGTTCGCAGCCGGTACGCCGAAGAGGTCGGCGATCTCGGCACGCACCAGGAACGGGTGCTGGCAGGTGGCCCAGAGCGTGATCTCGTCGCCCTCGACCTGCGCGATCACCGTATGCGTCTCCATCGCGTACTGGTAGACGGAGGGGAACGCGTACTCGCCCTCGACGACGATGTCCGCGTGCGCGAAGACCGCCTCCGGCTCGCCGCGATCGAGCGCGTAGCGGTAGCAGACGTTGCCGTCGCGGGGCGGGAGCTCGCCGAGACCGTGGAAGAGGCCGGGCTTCGTCGGACGGTCGGTGATGAGCGGCGCACCGTCGGCAACGGCATCCTCGACGGTCGCGACCACTGGGAGGTCTTCGTACTCGACACCGATCGCCTCGACCGCTGCCGTCGCCGCCGCCGCGGTCTCGGCCGCCACGGCCGCGACCTGCTCGCCGTGAAAGCGCACCCTGTCGATGGCGAGGATCGGCCGGTCCTTGATCGCGTGCCCGTAGTACGGGTCGATGTCGTCGAGGTCTGCGCCGGTGAGGACGCAGACGACGCCGGGGACCCTCTCCGCCGCGGAGGTGTCGATCGAGACGATGCGGCCGTGCGCGATCGGGCTGCGCAGCACTTTTCCGTGCAGCATGCGCGGCACCAGGATGTCGCCAACGAACTGCGCTCGGCCGCGCAGTTTCTCGTGCGCGTCGCGCCGCGGCTGCGACCGGCCGATCTGGGCTCGCGTCTGCGGCTCGTGCTGGATCGTGGTCATTCGACTCCTGCGAGGTCGGCGACGGCTTCGAGGATCGCGTGGTAGCCCGTGCAGCGACAGAGGTTGCCGGCGAGGTTCCGCTTGATCTGCTCCTCGTTCTCGAGCTCGCCGCTCTCCAGCAGGGAACTGACGGTGAGCAGCATTCCCGGGGTGCAGAAGCCGCACTGCAGCGCGGCGTGGCGAGTGAAGGCCTCGTCGAGCCGCTCGAACTCGGGTCGCTCCGCCAGCCCCTCGATCGTCGTCACCTCGGAGCCGGCGGCGTGCGCGGCGAGGTAGCAGCACGAGCTGACCGGGAGACCGTCGACGAGGACGGTGCACGCCCCGCAGACCTGGACGTCGCACGAGCGCTTCGCGCCTGTGAGGCCGAGCGAGTCTCGGAGGATGTCGAGCAGCAGCTCCTGCGGAGCGACATCGCGGACGACCTCGCGCCCGTTGACGCTAAGCGCGATCTCCACCGAGCCCTCCGCCGTCGCGGATCACCTGGCGCTGCCAGGCGGCCCAGTACTCCTCGACGAACTCGTCGCGGTACTTGACCGGGAGCAGCTGCAGCGCGAGCTCCTCGCCGATCGGGCGCAGCTCGCCGAGCGTCGAGGCAAGCGACTGCAGACGCGCGGCGCGCTCGAGCGTCGCCGCCGTCAGCACCGCCCACGGGACGTCCTTGCCGACAACGACCACGCCGTGGTTCTGCAGCAGGACGGCGCGGCGATCACCGAGCGCGGTGGCGACACGGCTTCCCTGGTCGTCGTCGACGATCAGGCCGGGCTCGTCGAAGCGGCTCACGCCGTCCGCGAACAGGATCGCGTCGTGCGTGAGCAGCGACAGGTGCGACGCGGTCGCGCCCAGCGCCGTCGCATACGGCGGATGGCCGTGCACGACGGAGCCGATGTCCGGGCGGGCCCGGTACACCCCGGTGTGGAGGACCGTCTCGAGGTGGAGGACGGCGGTGGTGTCGTCGAGTGCGACCACGTCGTCCGGCTCGACCTCGTTCAGCGCGATCCCCTTGCGCTTGATCCAGATGTCGCCGTCGGGCCCGCGCGCGCTGACGTGGCCGAGAGTCAGGTCGGCATAGCCTGCGGCGGCGAGGATTCGGCAAGCCCAGGCGACCTGCTCACGGAGGCTCTGGACGACCGCCACCATCTAGGCCCGCTCGGTCGGGGGGTACTCCGGGTGCGGGAAGCCGAACACCATGATCACGTCGGCGTCGCCGTTGTTGACGACGGCGTGCCAGGTGCCGGCGGGGATGTGGAGGGCGTCGCCCTCGCGGAACGGCACCGCCCCGTCGTCGAGGCGCAGTTCCCCCGATCCGGAGACGACGTACGCCACCTCCTCGGTCTCATGCTTCACCGGCGTTAGGACGGTGCCGGGGGTGAAGACGGAGTAGCCGAGCGAGGACGCGCTGCCGTCGACCCGTGCGCCCGTCACGAGCATCCGGCTCCAGCTTCCCTGTGGCAGCTCGATCGGCTCGGCCGACTCGAGCGGCACGACGGTCACAGCGCCCATTCGCCGTCCCTCAAGATGTAAGAGCCGTCGTCGACGATCTGCAGGGTCGCGTTGAGGAAGACGCCGTCGAGATGCAGCACAGAGTGGTTCTGGCCCCCCGGGTATGCGTTGTGGTTGTCGCCGAGCGCGAGGTGCACGGTGCCGATGCGGCCCTTCTCCGAGGGCGTGCCGAACGGCGCCTTCTCGCTCGTGCCGAAGGCGAACTCGCCGATCACGGTCGCGTTCTCGACCCCGTCGATCGCCCTGCGCAGCTTCTCGGCCTCCTCGCCGCCTTCGATCGCGACGCACTTTCCGCCCTCGAGCGTCCACGTGATCGGCTCCTGAACCTGGCCCTCGAGCCCGATTCCGAGCATGACGCCGTCGACGACGGCCGTCCCGTGCGTGAAGTCCTCGATCGCCGCGAACGCCACCTCCGTCCACAGCGGGATGGGGCTCATCATCTGGCCTCGCGCCTTGTATGGCGTCAGTTCGAGTGGCGGCCGGCCTTCGATTGAGACGTAGAAGTCGGTCCCGAGCGCGGTCGTGACGTGGCACTGCTTCTTCCCCGCGAGCGCCGCGACGGCGTCCTTCGTCCGCTGGGCGGACCGCTCCAGATCCTCGCGCGTGAGGCCCCACTCGCCCATGCCGGGCTCGATCGAGGCGATCTTCCCGTTCGCCTCGCAGGTCTCGCGAACGGCGTTGACGTGGGCGAAGCGGTTCGCCCATTCGAGGTTCGCAATGATGATCACCTCGTCCGAGCCGACCATCGCGCGGTGCAGGTTCGCCGGCGGCGCCATCGGAAAGCGCACGTCCGCACGGCCGCGGCGCACCTGCATCTCGTTGTTCATCACGACCGGCCAGCCGCCGCGCTCGACCACGACCTCGGCGACCGCCTTCGCCTCCTCCTCGCGGTCGTCGTCGCAGATGATCGTGACGACGTCGCCGTCCTCGACGGAGAAGCAGACGTCGACGATCAGCGCCGCGTCTTTCAGCAGGTTGTCGTTAGCGACCACGGTGGCCATCCTTCACCTCACCCTCTCTGCGGAGAACACGGGGAGCACTTCTTCAGCGAAGCGCTGGACTTGCCCGAACTGGTCGATCGCGCCGAACCGGCAGATGAAGTGGTCGACGCCCGCGTCGGCGAAGGTGCGGATCCACTCCGCGATCTGCTCGGGGGTGCCGACCGGGCCCCAGTTGGAAAGGTCCATCGCCTTCGACAGCTCGGGGTAGTACTTGGAGATGTAGTCGCCGAACGCGCTGCGGGCCTCGTCCTCGGACTCGCCGATGTTCATCGTCACCTGGTAGGAGATGATGAGCCGCGAGAAGTCGTGGCCGTGCTCGTCGGCGTAGCGCTCGATCAGGCCGAGCTGCTCGACGAGCTCGTCCGGATGCTGGGCGCGACAGCACGTCATCCAGCCGTCCCCGTGCTCGACGATCCGGCGACAGGCGCGGTCGAGACGACCCTTCATCACCTCGGGCGGCGCGTCCCCGGTCAGTCGCGGGTTCGAGACGACCCACATCGGCGGCGGTGTCTGGATCGGCAGCAGCGGTGCCATCTCCGTGCCCGAGTAGAACTCGACGTCGTCATAGCGGCGGAAGGTGCCGTGGAAGTCGGTCTTGCCCTCGGTCCAGAGCTGGCGCATCACGGCGAGCCCTTCCTCGAAGAGGGTGCCGCGTCTGTCGTAGTCGAGGCCGAGCGCCTCGAACTCCCGGCGCACGCCCTCCTCGGGGTTGCCCATCCCGGCGCCGAGGATGGTGCGGCCGCCCGAGATCACGTCGAGCGTCGCCCACTCGAGCGCGAGGTAGAGCGGGTTGCGCGTCGAGGTGACCATGCAGGCGGTCCCGAGCTTGACGCGCGACGTCCGCTGCGAGATCGCCGAGAGGAGTGCGATCGGCTCGTAGCGCGGCTTCGAGAAGAGCGAGTCGCCGACCCAGACGGAGTCGAAGCCGGCCTCCTCGACCGTGCTGGAGAGGTCGAGCAGCATCTGGACGTCGTAGTCCGGCGCGATCAGCGGCTCGCGGTTGTTGAGATTGACGCCGAAGTCCAGCGGGCGGCCGCTCACCTGCCGACGCCTTTCAGGAGATCAACGGTCTCGACAGAAGTGGCCATCGTTCACCTCACCCTCTCGGTAGAGAACAGGGGAGCGGCTCCCTGGGGAGTGCCGGCCGCTCACGAGCCGCCGTCCGCCGCGGCGAGGTCACTGTCGCTCAGAGCCTTCAGGCCTCGCTGCGGGACACGGATGTGCTCGCACATCAGGTGCGAGGCCCGCTCGGCGTCACCCCGCTTCGCCGCGCGCAGGAGCGCCGCGTGCTCTGCCACGGACCGTTGCATGTTGCCGCGCAGCGTCAGCGAGCGAAGCCGGTAGCGGCCGAGCTGCCCGACGAGCTGCCGGTAGAGCTCCTGCAACGTGCCGTTTCCGGACGCTTCGAGCAGGCGGCCGTGGAAGGCGACGTTCGCATCGAAGAACCGGTTGACCTCGTTCCGCTCGGCGTGCTGCGCCATCGTGTCGTTCAGCCGTTGCAGCTCCTCGAAGTCCTCCTTGCTCAGCCGGGGCACGGCCAGTCTCACCGCCATCATCTCGAGCGCCTCGCGCACCTGGTACAGCTCGAGGAACTCCTCCTTCGAGAGCGACCGAACGACCGCGCCGCGACGCGGCCGGACGATGACGAGGCCTTCGGAGGCGAGCCGCCCGAGCGCCTCGCGGATTGGGCCGCGGCTGACGCCGAGCTTCTCGGAGAGCGCGACCTCCGCCAGCTCGGCTCCGGGCTCGAGCTCCCCGGAGAGGATCTGCTCGCGCAGGCGCTCGTGGACACGCTGCCAGAGCGTCAGGTTTTCGAGCGGTGCCGGGTGACTCACGGCTGCTTCCCGCGGCATTGCATTCAATCTCCGGCTTGGATAGAGTTGCGGCCGTCCGGCCTTGTTAACAGTTTGCAAGGCGACCCTACCAGCGAGTCTGGCAGCGGGCAAGAGTCAGCTACGGCGCAATCGGATCGATTCGCCGGGATGAAAGGAGTGCCTCGGATGCACATGCGGGTACGTGGAGCGCGGATCGTCATGGCCGTTGCGGCGGTCGGCCTACTCGCTGCAGGCACCGCCTATGCAGCCGGGGCGCTGCAGGCGGCGAAGGTCACGAAGGTGGGGTTCGCCTCGCCGGCGAAGGCCAGCGACTACGGCTGGAACCAGCAGGGCTACAACGGCGCGAAAGTGGCCGCCGCGGCCACGGGCGCTCAGTTCAAGGCGATCACGAACATCGGCTACGACAAGACCGATGTGATCCTGCGACAGCTCATCACCGGCGGCGCGAAATTCATCGTCGCGCACGCGAGCGGCTATGACACGATCGCGACGCGCCTGGCCAAGCAATACAAGGTGCCGATGATGACCTACGACGTCCCGACGAATCTGAGCAAGGGCCTCGTCTCGTACATCACGACCTCCAGTCAGGAGGGCGCGTACCTCGCGGGCGTGCTCGCTGCGAAGACCACGAAGACCCACAAGGTCGGGATCGTCATCTCGGCCTCCGACGACAACTGGTACAAGATGAGCGGCGGTTTCGCTTCGGGCTTCCGCAGCGTCGACAAATCGTCGAAGATCTTCTTCGCGACAGTAAGCCCGACCGGCTACGACGATGCGGCCGGCGGCAAGCGCGTCGCCAGCAGCGTGATCGCGCAGGGCGCCGACGTGCTCTTCACGATGGGCGACAACGCCTCCTTCGGCTACCTCCAGGCGGTCGAAAGCGCGAAGGTCGGCCACAAGGTCTGGATGATCGGCGACATCGGTGACATGACGCCCATCGACAAGAAACACGTCTTCCTGTCGTCGGTGCTCTGGAACTTCACCAAAGTGTTCACTCAGGCAATCAAGGACGTGAACAACGGCACCTACGGCACGCACGGCTATAACCTGAGTCTCAAGAACGGCGGCATCTCGCTGCTCAAGTCGAAGTACATCGCGGCGGGCACCTGGTCGCAGATCCAGAAGACGCAGGCGAGCATCAAGGCCGGGAAGATCAAGATTCCGGTCGCGCACAACGCGAAGGCCGTCCAGAATCTGATCAAGTAAGTACGAAGGCGACGCGCACCCGCGGCGGTTCTCGGACCGCCGCGGGTGCGCGGAGCGCCTCGAGGAACGTTGCGTTGTAGGAAATCGGGCCGAGCACGGTGAACGCACGGAACAACAACGGAGCGCCGATCGTCGAGCTGGTCGGGATCGCCAAGTCGTTCCCCGGGGTGCTCGCGAACGACGACGTGAACCTGACGCTACGCGGCGGCGAAGTCCACTGCCTGCTCGGCGAGAACGGCGCCGGCAAATCGACCCTGATCGGCATCCTCTCGGGGCTGATCCGCCCAGATGCGGGCACGATCCGGATCGAGGGCGTCGAGACGGCGATCTCCTCGCCGCGGAAGGCGCTCATGCTCGGGATCGGCACCGTCCACCAGCACTCGACGCTGATCCCGGCATTGAGCGTGCTCGAGAACCTCATGCTCGGCGACAACCGGGGGGTACGCCTCGACCGGTCCGCCGCGCGGCGGCGTCTCGCCGAGCTCGCGGCCCAGCTCGGCGTCGAGATCGACCCCAACACGAGAGCGGCCGACCTTTCGCTCGGCCATCAGCAGCAGGTGGAGATCGTCAAGGCGCTCTGGCGAGGCTCGCGCGTGCTGATCCTCGACGAGCCAACCTCGATGCTGACTCCGCAGGGCGTCGCCGAGTTGGCGAACGTCCTGGCCCGGCTGAAGGAGCAGGGCCAGGCCGTGATCTTCATCACCCATAAGCTGCACGAGGCGCTCTCGCTCGGCGACGAGATCTCGATCCTCCGTCAAGGACGGCTTGTCGGCACGATCGACCACGCGGCTCTCCGCTCGAAGAGCCAGGAGGCGCTGCGGGCCGAGATCGTGCGGATCATGTTCGGCGACGAGGCGCGCGCCGTCGCCGACCTCGCGGAGCTGCAGGAGGAGCTCGACAACGTCGAGCGGATGGCCCGGGTGGTTGCGCCGGAGGCCGAGATCGTCCTCGAGCTCCAGGGCGTGAGCTCGGCGGGCGAGGGTTCGGAGCTCGGGGTCGAAGACGTGTCGCTCGACCTCAGGGAGGGCGAGATCCTCGGCGTCGCGGGTGTCGACGGCAACGGCCAGCGCGCGCTCGCCGAGGTGATCGCGGGCCAGCGTCCCGCGAGCGCGGGCAACATCGTGCTCTACGGCGGCTCGGTCACGCGGATGAAGGTCGCCGCCCGGCAGAAGCTCGGCCTCCGATATGTGACCGACGACCGCCTCGGCGAAGGCATCGTCGGCACGCTCCCGGTGGGGCTGAACCTGTTCCTGAAGCGTGTCGGCGAGCACCCGTACTGGCGACACGGCCGGATTCGGCGCGCGGTTGTCGAAGGGCACGCGGCCGAGCTCGTGCGCGAGTTCGACGTGCGAACGCCCTTCGTGACGACACGCGCCGCGACGCTCTCGGGGGGCAATATCCAGAAGGTCCTGCTCGCGCGGGAGTTGAGCTCCCATCCGAAGGTCGTCGTCTTCCACAAGCCGACGTACGGGCTCGACGTGAGGACGACCGCGACGGTGCGCGATCTGATCCGCAAGCTCGCCGACGACGGCGGCGCCGCGCTCCTCATTTCGACAGACCTCGACGAGCTGCTCGAGATCTGCGACCGGATCGCCGTCCTCTCACGCGGCCGGATGGTCGGCGTCGTGCCGAATGGGACGGGTGCCGCCGAGGCGGTAGGCGAGCTGATGGTCGGCGCCGGCGCCGGCCTGGAGGTGGCGTGAGCACCGAGACCGCCGCCGGCGACACGGCGCTCGCGCAGCGGCACCCGCGTCCGGCTCGCGCGGTCCGGGCCGGCCGCGTCGTGGACGGCCTCATCCGCTCCGTCGTGCCGGTGGCGCTCGCGCTCGTCGCCGGCGCGATCCTGCTGCTCGCGCTCGGCCGGCATCCGCTCACGTTCTACGGTGACATCTGGACGAACGGCGTCCAGAACGGCTCGTGGCAGGACAGCGCGATCCGGATGGCGCCGTTCCTGCTGATCGCCGCGGGTCTCACCGTCATTTTCCGCGCGAACATCTGGAACCTCGGCTACAACGGCCAGTTCCTGCTCGGCGCCGCCCTCGTCGCGGGCTTTGGGCCGCGGCTCGTGAACGCGATCCCGCTCTGGGCGGCGATGGTCGTCCTCTTCCTGCTCGCCGGAGCCGTCGCCGCCCTCTGGACGGTGATACCGGCCGTCCTGAAGGCCCGCTACGGGACGAACGAGATCATCACGACGCTGATGATGTCGTTCATCGCGATCGACCTCGCGAGCATCCTGATCAAGGGGCCGTTCCACGACTCGACGACACCGCTGCCGCAGACCGCCGTTCTTCCGAAGATGCTTCCGAGTATCCCGGGGACGCGGATCCACGTCGGGCTGCTCGTCGCGTTCGCGGCCATCCTCGTCGTTCACTACGTCCTGACGCGGACCTCGTGGGGGCTGCGGCTCCAGATCATGGGCGCGAACCCTCGCGCCGCGCGCCACTTCGGGATCGACCTGCCGCGCCTGATCGTGGTCGCGTTCCTCGTCTCGGGCTTCATGGTCGGGCTCGCCGCTGCCGTCGACATCCTCGGCCTGCAGGGCTACATCCGCACCGGCTGGAACCCGGCCTACGGCGACACGATCATCCCGTTCGTGTTCCTCGCGCGCCTGAACGCACTCGCCGTCGTCCCATTCATCGCCTTCTTCTCGGTCGTCTCGACCGGCGGCGACATCGCTGCCGCCGACGCGAACCTGTCGACGAACTTCCTGCTCGTGCTCGTCGGGCTGATCCTGCTGTTCATGACCGTGATCGAGTACCTCGGCCGGCGCCGTGAGCTCGGCGCCAGCTACCTGACGCCGGCGCTGAGGCAGGCGCTGCGGGCGCCCCTCGTCCGGAGGCGGCCGTCGTGATCCTCGCGAGCCAGGTCTGGACACAGGTGTTCTGGACGAGCGCGCTCGCCGGTGGGCTCCTCGCCGGCGTGCCGCTGATGTTCACGGCGCTCGGCGAAGCGATCTCCGAGCGCGCCGGGGTCCTCAACATCGGCCTGGAAGGGATGATGCTCGTGGGCGCGTACGCCGGCTTCCTCGGCGCGTACTACGGCCACTCGATGTGGTTCGGCTACCTCGGCGGGATGGGTGCCGGAATGCTCGCCTCGTGCTGCATGGTGGTGCTCTGCATCTGGCTCGGCCTCGACCAGATCGTCGTCGGGATCGCGATCACGCTCGCCGGCCAGGGGATCACGAGCGTCCTCTATCAGTCGCAGTTCAGCTCGACGCAGCCGCGGCTCGGCGGCGTCAACACGACTCCGATTCCGCTACTCGACCGGATCCCCGTGCTCGGCAAGACGATCAACGGCGAGTTCCCGCTCTTCAGCCAGCCGCTCGTCGTCTACCTGGGCCTTGCGTTCGCCGTCCTGCTCGCGTGGGTGTTCCGCTCGACGAGCATCGGCCTGAACCTGCGTGCTGCGGGGGAGAAGCCGGAGGCGCTCGACGCGGCTGGCATCAGTGTCGTCGCCACCCGCAGCTACGCCGTTCTCGCGACCGGCGCGCTGGCGGGGCTGGGCGGCGCGTACCTCTCGATCGCCGGCACCGGCGGCTTCCAGGACTTCCTCACGCAGGGCCAGGGCTACATGGCGATCGTGATCGCGATGCTCGCGCGCGGGCGGCCGATCGCCATCGTTTTCTTCTCGCTCATGTTCGGAATCGCCCTCTCGCTCTCGGGCCTCCTCCAGATCGCGGGTATCAACCTGTCGCCCGAGGTCGTCCACATGCTGCCGTTCGCGGCGATCATCGTCGCGCTCATGCTGTTCGCGCGCCGGGCATACTTGCCGCCGGCGCTTGCCCTGCCGTACGTGCGCGGCGCCCGCTGAAAGGAGAACTCGATGCGCGATCCCGATTTCACTCTCTCCGCCGGTCCGGTGATGGCCTCGCCGCGCGTGCTCGCCGCACTCGGCGCGCCGCTCGTCTACCACTACGATCCGGCCTTCCTCGAGGCCTTCCGGCGCACGGAAAGGAAGCTCGCGCAGATCTTCCTGACGCGGAACGACGTGCTGCTGATGCAGGGTGAGGCGGTGCTGGGGCTCGAGGCCGCGGCGCGTGGGCTGGTGCGGCCGGGGACCCGCGTGCTGAACCTCGTTCAGGGCGTCTTCGGCAAAGGCATGGGCTACTGGCTGAAGGACTTCGGGGCCGAGCTGCACGAGCTCGAGGTGCCGTACAACGATGCCGTCGATCCCGCTGACGTGGAGCGCTATCTCGACGAGCACCCCGGGATCGACCTCGTCACCGTCGTCCACTCCGAGACGCCGTCCGGCACGCTCTGCGACGTGTCCGCGATCGGGCCGATCGCGCACAAGCGCGGCGCGTTGACGCTGATCGACTGCGTCTCGTCGCTCGGCGGGATCCCGGTGAACACGGACGAGTGGCACCTGGATGTCTGCGTGGCCGGCGCGCAGAAGTGCCTCGGCGGCCCCCCGGGGATGTCACTGATGACGGTGAGCGACGCCGCGTGGGAGCGGATCCGCGCGAACCCACACGCGCCGCGTGCCTCCTTCCTCTCGATGCTCGACTGGAAGGAGCAGTGGATCGACGGCGACACGTTTCCGTTCACGCCGTCGGTGTCCGACCTCCACGGCGTCGAGGCGGCGTGCGACGAGCTGCTCGAGGAGGGGCTCGAGGCGTCGATCGAGCGGCACGATCGGTCGGCGGCCGCCTGCCGCTCGGGCGCACTGGCGATGGGGCTCGAGCTCTGGCCGCGGAGCGAGGAGATCTCCGCGGCGTGCGTGACCGCGATCGCGGTGCCCGACCCGCTGACGGACGTTCAGGTACGCGCGCACTGTCGCGAGCGCTACGGCGTCATGATCTCGGCCGGCCAGGGTGCCGGCAACCTCGTCCGCATCGGCCACATGGGGCCGTCCGCACGCTCGCTGTACCCGATCGTCGGGCTGGCGGCCGTCGGCCAGACGATGGCTGATCTCGGCGCCCAGGTGGACATCGGAGCCGGCGTCGAGGCCGCGATGGCCGAGCTCGCGCAGGCGAAGCGCGCCGTCGCGTGACGTCCGTCGCGATCTTCGACTCGCACATGCACGTCGGCTCGTTCGAGTCGATGTTCCGTGTCGCCCTCGACCGCGACGGAATGGTCGAGCTGATGCGAGAGAACGAGATCGAGAATGGCGTCGTGTTCCATCCCGACAACGCCTATGTCGCCGAGGTGGTCGACTCGATTCCTGGTCTCTACGGTCTCGTCTGGGCGAATCCGCGCGCCCCGGGCTACGTCGACGAGGCGGCGCGATTCCTCGACCACCCGAAGTTTCTGGGCATGAAGATGCACCCGCTGCTCGACGGCTTTCATCCAAACGACCCGTCGGTGCATCCGCTGATCGAGTTGCTTCTCGAGCGTGACCTACCGGTGTTGATCCACTGCGGGCATCCGATCTTCACGCTGCCGTGGAGCATCGAGGAGCTGGCGGTCAGCTTCCCGGCCGCGAAGATCATCCTCGGCCACATGGGCCACGGCAACGTGGTCTACATCAACGGCGCGATCGAGGTCGCCCTGCGGAACTCGAACGTCTATCTCGAGACGTCGGGCATGCCGATGCACACGAAGATCCGCGAGGCGTACGAGCGTGTTGGCGAGACGCGTGTCCTGTTCGGCACGGATGTCCCGTTCCATCATCCCGTCGTCGAGATCAAGAAGGTCGAGCTGAGCGGGCTGCCGTCGGAGGGAGTCGAGCGCGTCCTGAGCCGGAACGGCCGCCTCCTCTTCTTCGGGGACGAGCGGGCGACGGCACCGGTGGGGCGTTGACGCTACCGCCCTTTGAACTGCACCGCGCGCAGTCGGTGGACGAGGCGACGCAGCTGCTCGAGCGCTACGGCGAGGACGCCGCCGTGATCTGCGGCGGCACGGAGCTCCTGCTGTTGCTGAAGCTCGGCTTCGCGGCATACGGGCATCTCGTCGACATCAAGGGTGTGAGCGAGCTCGGGGGCATCAGCGCCGAGAACGGGGCCATCGTGGTCGGGTCGACGGTGACGCATCGAGAGATCGAGCGGTCGCCGCTCGTGCTCGAGCAGCTGCCGTCGCTCGCGGCGATGGAGCGCCAGGTGGCGAACATCCGCGTCCGGAACGTCGGCACGCTCGGCGGCAACCTCTGCTTCTCGGACCCACACTCCGACCCGGCGACATTCCTGCTCGCGTTGGACGCGGAGGCCGAGTACGACGGGCGACGGGTGCCGCTGTCGGAGTTCCTGGCCGGGCCGTACCAGACGGCGCTCCGGCACGGACAACTGCTCGCCGCCGTCCGGATCCCCGTTCCTGCAGCCGGGACGGCGGTCGCACATCGAAAGCTCGCCTTCCACGAACGGCCGGCGGCGACGGTGGCATGTGCGGTTCGCGTCGACGACGGCGCCGTCGCCGAGGCGCGGATCGCGGTCGGTTCGGTCGGCGCGAGGGCGGTGAGGGCCACGGCCGCCGAACTTGCCCTCACGGGGCGGAGCGTCGATGACGCGCCGGCTGTCGCGGAGGCGGCTGCACTCGCGGCGGAGGCGTCCGAGGCCTTCGACGACGCGAACGGGTCGGCGTTGTACAAGCAGCAGCTCGTACGCGTCCTCGTCGAGCGCTGCTTCGCGGACGCGACCACGTCCGGCTGAGCCGGTGCATCAGCGCGGGTCGGCTCGTGGTCCGCGCTGATGGGCGCTGCTCGTCAGGCGGTGACGTTGAAGCTGAACATCATCCCGCTCTCGTGGTGCTCGGCGATGTGGCAGTGCGCCATCCAGCGGCCCGGATTGGTGACGTCGAGCAGGATGTCGACCGTTTCGCCGGTGCGGACGAGGACGGTGTCTTTCCAGACGAGGTTCGGTTCGACCACGCCGTCACGCGCCAGGATCACGAACCGCCCAGCCCCGTGAACATGGAAAGGGTGAGGCATCGGGTGGTCTGAGTCCATCTCGTTCACCAGGCGAAGCTTGACCTGGTCGCCGACGCGGAAGGCCCAGTCGATCTGGGCGTTTTCGGCGCCGGTCTCCCGGTCGACGAGCTTCCAGCGCATGTTCGCCGGGGTCGTCATGCGGTTGACCTCGACCATGTCGTCTTCCCACTCGATTCCCTGCGCCGTGTCGTGCGCGTGCTCGGGCTCGCCGTGGTGCCCGTGGCCCTGATGGTCCTCGTGCTTGTCGCCGTGATGCCCGTGGCCGTGATGGTGCTCGTGGCCGGGGCCGCCTCCTGATTCGACGAGGCTTGCCGGTAGGAGCTTCATGCCGCATTTCGGACAGCGGTCAGCCTTGTCGCTCGTCACCTCCGGATGCATTGGGCAGACGTACGTTGTCTCCGCCGCCCGGGCGAGCAGCTTCATGCCGCACTTCGGGCAGCTGCCCGGCTCTTCGCTAACCACCTCTGGGTGCATCGGGCAGAAGTAGACGACCGGCACGCCCTCAGGCACGCCCATGTCCATCTCGGCGACGAAGGAGAGCGTCTTGTCCGGCGGCGCGTTGAAGAACGGCTCGAGCCGCTCGCGAAGCTCAGCCATGTCGCGGTTGGTGCGCAGGCGCGCGAGCTCGTCCGCGAACGACTGCTCCGGTGGCTCGTCGGCAACGGTGATCGATGCGAGCCGATAAGTGCGCTCAGGCGTCTTGTGCTCGAGCTCGAGCTCGCCGGCATCCGCGAAGAGCACATCGACGACAACGCGCTCAGAGGGGGCCAGCAGGACCTCGTCGACGAGCTCCTCGTGCTCGTAGTGACCGGCGTCGGCACCGACCAGCTTCATCTGCGCGCCGGGCAGCGTCACGTTGAAGACACGCGTGTTCGCGGTGTTGGTGAAGTAGAAGCGGACGACCTCGCCGCGCCTGGCCTCGAGCTTGAGGTCGGGCTCGCCGGAGACGAGCATCACGTTGCCGAAGCGGCCCATTGCCACGTGCGTCGTCTCCGCCTCTCTGAAGGCGGCGATCTGGCCGTCCTCGATCAGGATGTCGTCGAGCGTGAGCAGCAGCTCGCGGTTTGCCGGCGGCCAGTAGTCCGGCTCGGCGGGGGTGGCGAGGATGTTCCCGTACAGGCCCATCTCCTGGCCGTAGTCCTCGCGGATGTGCGGGTGGTACCAGTAGGCGCCTGGGTCGGGCACGTGCACCTGGTAGGTGAAGGTCTCCCCGACCGGGATCGGCGCTTGGGTGTCGTGCGTGCCGTCGTAGCGGTTCTCCAGCCGCAGCCCGTGCCAGTGGACCGTGGCCTCGAGGTCACCGTGGTTGGCCACATGGACGTTGATGGTCGCGCCCTGGGGGACCTTGAGCGTCGGACCCGGCACCGAGCCGTTGTAGGTCAACATCCGCACCGTCGCGTCGCCGATCCGCTTCTTGACCGGGATGATCTCGAGATCGAACTCATCCCCATCGGCGAGCTCGACCAGCTCGGTCTTGCGTGCCTCCGGCAAGCCCTTGGTCTCGCGCGGAAACTCGATGGTCTGCCCCTGGCGTTCGGAGCTCGAGTCGTGCATGGCTAGCTCCTTTCGGTCGAGCGAGCTTGATCCCGGTACTCCGCGATCCGCTCGGAGATGAATTCCGCATCCTCTCCCACCCAGCCGATCAGCGCCGAGCCTCGCGTGTGCTGCCAGGTGAGGCCAAGGAAAGAGAGCCCAGGGACATCGGTGACACCCCGGCGGTGGCGCAGGCGTCCCTGCTCGTCGAGGATCGGCAGCTTGATCCACGAGTAGTCGCCGCGGTACCCGGTCGCCCAGATCACGGTTTCGACCTCGACCTCGCTACCGTCTTCGAAGCGAACCGTGTGACCTTCGGCGTCGACCGCGCGGGGCTTCAGCCCGACCCCGTAGCGCCGCTCGAGCTCGCGTGGGCTCGAGCCGATCAGCGTGTCGCGCGTGCTCAGCTTGCCGCCCAGACGCGAGTCGACCGTCTTGTCGAGGATTCCCATCTTGGTCAACCACCAAAAGAGGTCGCGCCCGAGCAGGCGCTGGGGCAACGGCGTCTGGCGAGAGCCGACCGAGAGCACCACCTGGTGCGTCGCCGACAGCTCCTTCGCCACCTGGAAGCCGGTGTTCCCACCGCCGACCACGAGTACGGTGCCGGGCGGCACCTCGTCCGGCCTGCGGTAGCCAACGGCGTGCGTCTGGAAGACATCGTCGGCGAAACGTTCGGCCATTTTCGGCACAGCTCGGCATCTGGAACGGGCCGGTCGCGACCACGACCTGGTCAGCGGTGATCGTCCGTCCACCAACTTCGAGGCGGAAGCGCCCATCATCGCCGAGGTCGAGCCTCTTGACCTCGCTGTTGAGCTCGATCGGGAGCTCGAAGGTCTCCGCGTAACGGTCGAGGTACGCGATCACCTCGTCCCGGGTCGGGTAGCCGTCCGGGTCGCCGGGAAAGGCGAGCCCGGGCAGCCCGCTGTAGCGCCGCGGCGTGAAGAGCGTCAGTGAGTCCCAGCGCTCGCGCCAGGCAGGAGCGATCTGGCCGGCACGCTCGAGGATGACGAAGCGGCGGCCTTTACGACGGAGGAAGGAGCCCATCGCCAGGCCGGCCTGCCCTGCTCCGACCACGACGACCTCGTAGCTCGAGGTCGGTTCGGGCCGCACTCTCCATTTGGCCGACGATTCGCTCATCTGAAATCTGCCCTTCCCGCGACTCGCACGTCCAAACCGGCCCTAGTGGTGGAAGTGGACGCCGACAACGATCTCGACGGCGATGACCGCCGCCGCCACCAAGTCGACGACGAGACAGAACGGCGGCCACCAACGCGTGTTGGCGACGAACTGACGGTGGTGCTGCCACAGATCCTTCAACCCATGGCCGGCGAGGCCGACGACGAGCAGCCAGGGCGACGCGGTCACCGCTGCCGCGGCGACGATGACGAAGACCGTCGCGACGCCGGTCTCGGCGACGAGCACGCTTGGGCGGCCGTCGGCGACCGCGAAGCCGATGTAGACCGACGCGATCAGGACGAGACCGAGTGCATAGACCGTGGCCGTGTCAAGCCACCAGAAGGCCAGCGGCGAAGCCGCCTGGCCCGCTCCGAAGGCGAGTCCCCAGAGGGCCTGCGGTCTGGAGGCGACGTGTAGCACTCGCGAAGAGTAGGTGGTGGCACGCGTGGCGACGGCCGGACAGCGCCCACGTCGGCTCGCTGATGCTCGGGCGTTGCCTCGCGCATCGTGATCCTCCGTGCAGATGTCGGAGGATGGCTCGGGTACGTGCGTGAGCTTCTTGGAGGCTCGTGCGGAATCAGCGCTGGATGCGTCGTTGCCCAAACTTGAGAACTGCTCGTGGGCTTAGAAGTGCGGGCAAAAGCAGGGCTTCGCGACCACCAAAGCCCCGCAAGCAGAGAGGATCCGGCGGCGAGACGTAGCCGGCGCGTGGACGTCCGGGGTCGAGCTTCCGTTCGGGCCCGATTCGCACGCCCTGTGACCGGCAAGTCCGCTGCTCTGAACCTAGGTCTGCCCCGGCTCGGGCTCATCTTGCCCATCGGGCCGCAGCCTGAACGCGGCGGCGAGCCCGAACAGGACGAACGCGGCGGCGATGAAAGCGGCTCGTCGCGCGCTCGCGACGAACGCCTCCTCGACCGGTGCGACCGCAGGCTGGAGCAGCGGCGAGCGGCGTAAGGCGGGCAGCACTGCTCCGCCGCTCCGCTCGACGGCGGCCGTGATCGCTGCGCGCCGTGGAGGCGGGATCGACGAGACTGCTTCGAGGCGGGCGCGGGTGCCGGAGGCGAGCCCGGTCGTGAGCGCGGTGCCAAGGATTGCGATCCCGAGCGCGGAGCCGACCTGCCTCGACGTGCTCTGGATCCCCGATCCCTCTCCAGACTGGGCGCGCGGCACGTCGCCGAGGATGAGGCTCGTCAGCTGCGCGGTCGCGAAGCCGACGCCGATCCCGTAGACGAAGAGGAGCGGGCAGAACTGCCAGGCGGGGCGGTCGGCGGAGAAGGCGAGGCCGACGGCGACGATGCCGACGACCTCGATCGCGAGACCGAGCTGCACGACTCGGTGCGGCCCGATTCGGCGGGTGAGAGGCGCGGCGAGCCCGCCTGCCAGGAACGCTCCTGCGGCGAGGGCGGTCAGCACGAGCCCGGTGTCGAAGGCCGAGAGTCCGAGCACCGACTGCAGGAAGAGCGGGATCACGAACACGAGCCCGAGCTCACCGAGCCCGACGATCAGGACCGCAACGTTCCCGTAGCGGAAGGTCGGGATCCGGAAGAGTGAGAAGTCGACGAGAACCGGACGTCCCGCGAGCGCGCGCCAACGCTCGACGAGGACGAAGCCCGCGAGCGAGAGCACGCCGAGCGCAAACGCGAACGGGATAACCGACAGCCCCCCGGAGAAGAAGCCGAGGAATTCCCGATGGGTGCTCCACCAGCCGTAGGTCTGCCCCTCAATCAGCCCGAAGACGACGCCGAGGAAGCCGATAGTCGACAGCGCGACGCCCGGCGGATCGAATCCCGGTCGTGCGTCCGGATCGCGGCTCTCGCCGACATAGAGAAAGGCGCCGGCGAGCGCGAGCGCTCCGACCGGGAGATTGACGTAGAAGGCCCAGCGCCAACTCAGGTTGGTGACAAACCAGCCGCCGGCGAGCGGGCCGAGCGCCGCCATCCCGCCGATCACCGAGCCCCAGATCCCGAAGGCGATCGCCCGCTCGCGCCCGCGGAACGTCGCGTTCACGATCGAGAGCGTCGACGGGAGGATCAGCGCTCCGCCCACCCCCTGGAGGAAGCGGCCGGCGAGGAGGACGGTTCCCGAGGGCGCGAGCGCGGTGATCAGGCTCGCGCCGAGGAAGACCAGGAGGCCCCAGATGAACACGCGACGGCGCCCGGTGACGTCGCCGATGCGGCCGACGCTGATGAGGAGCGCAGCGAAGACCAGCGAGTAGATCGAGTTCGCCCACTCCGCCTGGGTGATCCCGATGTGGAGGTCGCGAATGATCGACGGAATCGCGACATTGACGATCGTCGCGTCGACGATGATCATCGCCACGCCGATCGTCAGCGCGATGAGGGCGAGCCAGCGGTGGCGGTCGTTCGTTGCCGGGGTCAGGCGCTCGTCCTGTGCTATCCGCTCGCCGCCGGCGCGCAATGTCCTTGCGGCGGGGTCATTCGGCAAAGACTCGTCGTCGCTCTATCTGCTGTGGGTCGGGGCGCTTGACCTCGGTCGCGAGGCGGAGCTTCTCCATGCCACGGATCACAAGCGCCGAAATGTCGAGCTGGCCGGGCTCGAGGCCGTGGACTGCCGAGGCCGGGAACGCGTGGTGCCCGTTGTGCCACGACTCGCCGAACGACGGGATCGCCAGTAGCCAGACGTTGCGGCTCTCGTCGCGGGTGCGGAAGGGTTGCTCACCGAAGAAGTGGCAGATCGAGTTGATCGAGAACGTCACGTGCTGGAACAGGAAGATCCGGACGAGGCCGGCCCAGACCATCGCCTCGAGGCCCCGCTGCCAGCTTCCGCCGACGAGGTAGCCGGCGAGGAACGGGAGCCCGAGCGTCAGTGCGACCCAGAGCAGATAGAGGCGGTCGATTCCCCGCACGAGCCGGTCCTCGTACAGGTCGCGCCCGTACTCGACCCCGCGCTCGAGGCCCTTGGTCGAGAAGAGCCAGCCGACATGCGAGTGCCACAGGCCGAGGACGTGCTCGGCCAGCGAGTCGCCGTGTCCGGCGTGAGGTGAGTGCGGGTCGCCGGGCCGGTCGGAGAGCGCGTGGTGCTTGCGGTGGTCGGTGACCCACTGGGTGAGCGGCCCCTGCATCGCCATGCTCCCGAGAATCGCCCACAAGGCACGGAGCGGCGCGTTCGTCTCGAAGCTTTTGTGCGTGACGAGCCGGTGGAAGCCGACGGTGATCCCCAGCCCGCAGGGGACGTAGAACACCGCAAGGAGCATGAGGTCGACCGGATGGACACCGCGGTCCCAGAGCAGCCAGACGGCGGCAACGAGTCCGAGGGGCGGCACGACGACGGCCACGATCCCGGCGAGCTGGCTCGGGATGCTCGTCCGCTCGCGAACGGTCTTGATCTTCACGTCCGGCTCGATCATCGGTGCAAGTTGCACGCCCGGATTCTCATGCGGGCTCCTCGAATGGCCGGCC
>CAVQEP010000014.1:0-499119 GCA_963711545.1 uncultured Actinomycetes bacterium | reverse complement strand
GTCGCCGCCGGTGGCTCATGGTCGAAGTGAACCTGAGGCGGCGCGGCGCTCGAGGAGCGGCTGCGTGACTTCGCGGGCCGGCTGCCGCCCGGTTCGAGCTTCAGCCGCGCCGGCTGCGGGTCGAACTGACGTGACGCCGGGGGCGTCGCCGGCCGTTCTCTTCCATTACGTCGGCAAAGCTCTCCCACCCGAGCCGGTAGCGGCTCTTTCCTCTCGACGGGAGCCAGTCGATCGTGCCGCGGCTGACGTGAACTTCCCCGAGCAGCCTCTGGTCGCTGTAAACCTTGATCTCGAGATCGGCATTGACGACCGTGATCTCGCGCGGTACCCGGACCTCTATGTCGTGTTGAGCCACCGCCGGGTTGTCGCAGAATCGGGCGCCGGGTGTCAATACCGCCACGGCTGGGCCCTGGCCGAAGGTCTCCGGTTGCAGGGCTTTTCGGGCAGTGCTCGCTCGCGGCCTAGCCGACGCCTAAACGAACGGCCAATAGGCAGGCGAGGGCCGGTTTCGTAGGCTCGTAGAGCGGGTTCAGGGGAGATAGTCGATCCCCGTGATCCGAACCGCTGGGTGCGTCTGAGAGGTGGGCCGCCACCCCTTGACCACTCAGCGGTTCGCTATTGGTCGAGCCATTGGTCGAGCCGACTCGACGCGCGCGGGAGGGCAACCGGCCGCAGATGCACCACCCGCGCGACGCCGTTGCCGACGTTAGCGAGAAGGGCTTGCCTTCACATCCCTCGTACGGGTGAGCCGAAGCGCGCTGCTCTAGAGCAGAGCGCCGACGGCGTCGATGGCCGAGGTGACGTTGCCCGCGAGCAGCGCGATCCCGATCAGGATCGCCGGGGTGATGACGCCGAGGATGACCGCATACTCGGCCATCGTCTGACCCTCGGAGTTGCCGAAGAGATGGCGGATTCGCCGGATCCAACCGTTCAAGGTCATGCAGGCATAATCGGTGGCGCGACGGCTTCTCGCATGCCTCTTTGTAGTGATCCGTGCGGGCCGCTCGCGATCCGACGAAGGTGAGATGCTACGCGCGATGCGGCTTCCACTCGTGGCGCTCGCGGTTGCGCTGGCTCTGCCTGCCGCCGCCCAGGCAGGTTCGCCCCGGAGCGCGATCTTCTTCTACCCCTGGTATTCGAACCCACGCCACGACGGCTCCTACGCGCACTGGACTCAGGGAGGCCATTTGCCGCCGTTCGACGTCGCTTCCCACTTCTTCCCGGCCCGGGGCGCGTACTCGAGCGGCGACCCGAGGGTCCTCGGGAACCAGATGCGAGACATTGCCGCTGCAGGCGTCGACGAGGTGGTCAGCTCGTGGTGGGGCCAGGGGTCGCCGGAAGACCTCCGTCTTGGAGCCGTGATCCGTGCGGCACGTCGCATCAAGCTCCAGGTTGCGATCCAGCTCGAGCCCTATCCAGGACGCACGGTGGACAGCGTGGGCGCGGACCTCGCATATCTGCGTGGCCTCGGCATCCACGACGTCTACGTCTATCGCTCCAACGACTTTCAGGCCGACGACTGGAAGCGGGTGACGAGCCAGCCGATCGGCATGCGCCTGTTCGCCCAGACCAGTCGAGTCGGGTTCGCCGCGCGGGCCGGATTCGCCGGCTTCTACACGTACGACATCCTCCTGTACACCGGCGCCAAGTTCGAGCGGCTCTGTGAGCAGGCGCGCGCCGCCGGGATCCTGTGCGCCCCCTCGGTCGGCCCGGGTTACGAGGCATGGCAGGCAACGGGAGACGTGCGCGAGAAGCCCCGCCTTGACGGCGAGACGTACGACTCGATGTGGGAAGCGGCGATTCGAGCAGGCGCGGATCTCGTCACGGTGACGAGCTACAACGAGTGGAGCGAAGGCACCCAGATCGAGCCTGCCGGGCACGGCGGCCGCTACGAGAGCTACGACGGCGCGTACGGCCTGTACGGAAAACGCGCCGAGCGCGCGTACATCACGCGCACGGCGTACTGGACGGCCCGGCTCCGCTAGACGAAGACGTCCGCCCCGCAACCGGCGACGAGCCCTTCACGAACGTCGTCGACTCCACGCAGAGACGGATGGCCGAGGTCGACCGTGATGTCGTCCCACTCGCCGATCCCGAGCGCAGCAGCTCCATTAGCTCCCCCGATCGAAAGCAGCGTCTCGGTCGGAAGCACGCCCCGGCGCCCTGACTGGCGGCGGGCGATTCCCTCGAGCTCGCGGAGCTCCTCGAGTGGGTCGATGCGGATGTTCGAATCGGTACCGATGCAGAGCGGGATCCGACGGGCGAGCGCGCGCTCGACGGGCAGGAAGCCGTCGCCGAGATTGGCCTCGGTCGTCGGGCACGCGCAGATCCGAGCGCCGGACCGCGCGGCGAGATCGAGCTCGCCGCCGTCGGCGTGGGTCGCGTGCACGATCGTGGCTCGCTCGCTCAGGCAGCCGGTGTGGTCGAGGAGCTCGATCGGCCGCATGCCGTGCTCGGCGACGCACTCCTCGATCTCGCGGGGCTGCTCGTCGGCGTGCACGTGAAGGGGAAGGCTTTCCGCCGCCGCGTAGCGCCCGATCTCCTCCAGCCAGTCCGCGGGGCACGCCCGCACGGAGTGGGGGGCGAGCCCGACCGCGACACTTTTTGCCCGGAGCTCCTCGATCTGCCGGAGGTACTCCACGACGGAGCCCTGCCGGAAGCGTTGAAGCCCTCCGCGCGCATACGCGGCCAGGAGGACGACGATGCGAATCTGAGCCTCAGCGGCGGCGTCGGCGGCAGCAAAGGCTTCCGGGAGACCGAGGTAGTGGAACTCTCCGACAGCGGTGAACCCCGCCGCGCGGAGCTCGCGGTAGACCTCGACGTACTCGCGGCGGACAAGCTCCGGCGTCTGCCGTGACGCCTCTTCGAGCATGAGGTCGCGCCAGCCCCAGAAATCGGCGCCGCCCGACCGGCCACGCAGCGCACGCTGAAAAGCGTGGCAGTGCGCGTCGACGAAACCGGGGAGGGTGAGGGTCTCGGCCACGGACGTATCCTTTCCACAGCATGGCGACTCGTGCCGTTCCAATCCCGCTCCAGCAGCTTCCGAATGCCCTGACCCTCGGACGGCTGGTGCTTATCCCGCTCTTCGTGGTGCTGATGCTCACGGCCGAGGGCGGGCACAGCTGGAAGGCGGGCATCGTGTTCGCGATCGCGGGTGCCACCGACCAGGTGGACGGCTACCTGGCGCGCCGGTGGCAGGTCGAGTCCGATTTCGGCCGGATCTTCGACCCGCTCGCAGACCGGTTGATGATCGACGCCGCCGTGATCTTGCTGTTCGTCGCCGACCACATGCCGTGGGCCGGGCTCGTCGTCATCCTCGCCCGCGACCTCTTCCTGATGGCCGGCTACAAGCTGATCGCCCCGCAGGGCTACGAGCTGAAGGTGAACGCAATCGGCAAGGCGGCCACTTGGCTCCTCTACTTAGGCATCGGCCTTCTGCTCGTGACCCACCGAGCCACGCACTGGCCGTACTGGGTCTTCTTGACCGGCCTCGGGCTGTCGCTGCTCGCCGCGACGGCGTACACGGCCGGCGCCTGGCGCCAGGTCCGCCGATGAAGGCCGTCGTCATGGCGGGAGGCGAAGGAACCCGCCTGCGCCCGCTCACGTCGAATCAGCCGAAGCCGATGGTCTCGATCGTCGGCAAGCCGTGCATGGAGCACATCCTCGAGCTCCTGCGCACGCACGGCCTGACAGAGGTGGTCGTCACGGTCGCGTTCCTGCCGCAGGCGATCCGCGGCTACTTCGGCGACGGCGAGAGCCTCGGGATGGAGATCGGCTATTCGGTGGAGGAGTCGCCGCTCGGCACCGCCGGCTCTGTCCGCCTGGCGGCGAAACAGCTCGACGAAACCTTCCTCGTCATCTCGGGCGACGCGCTGTGCGATGTCGACATCGGGGCCCTCGTCGACTTCCACAAGGAGCGCGGGGCGGCGGTGACGATCGGGCTCAAGTCCGTCGAGAACCCGCTCGAGTTCGGGATCGTGGTGACCGACGAGGACGGGCGAATCGAGCGTTTCCTCGAGAAGCCGTCGTGGGGGCAGGTCTTCTCCGACACGATCAATACCGGCATCTACGTGCTCGAGCCCGAAGTGTTGAAGCACGTCCCGGGCGACCGGCCCTTCGACTTCTCCAAGGAGCTCTTCCCCTACCTGCTCGACATGGGCCGGCCGCTTTACGGCTACGTCATGGGCGGCTACTGGCAGGACATCGGCAACATCGACCAGTTCAGGCAGGCGAACTTCGATGCGCTCGATGAGAAGGTGCACCTCGATGTCCCGGGCATCCGGATCCGAGGCAACGTGTGGCTCGGCGAGGGAGTAGAGGTCGGCGACCTCGAGCAGATCGAGGGCCCCGCGTTCATCGGCAACTACTGCCGGATCGCGGCCGGCGCGACGGTGGGCGAGTATTCGGTGCTCTCGAACAGCGTCACGCTGCGCGAGAGGACGCGGACGACGCGCTCGGTGATCGACGCGTCGACCCACATCGGGCGCAGCTCACTGATCGAGGGAGCCGTGGTCGGACGGTCCTGCGACATCCGCGCCCACGTCCGGATCCACGAGGGTGTTGCGATCGGCGACGAGGTGATGATCGGGTCCGAGACGGTCGTCATGCCCGGCGTCCGGATCTATCCGTACAAGGAGGTCGAGTCGGGCTCGCACATCCAGGAGAGCCTGATCTGGGAGTCGCGCGCGTCGAGCCGGCTGTTCGGCCGCGACGGAGTCTCCGGTCTCGTCAACGTCGACCTTACGCCCGAGGTCGCGGTGCGGATGTCGGCCGCGCTCGGAACGGCGCTCAAGCGCGGCGCGCGTGTCGCGGCGAGCCGGGAGGCGGCTCCCGCGTGCCGGATGATCAAGCGGGCGATGATCTCCGGCCTCACTGCCGCAGGGGTCGACGTCGCCGACCTGCGCGTGCTCCCTGCGGCGGTCGCCCGTCACCTTCTGAAGACGGAGGGGTACGAGGCGGGCTTCCACGTCGGAACGAGCCAGGCCGATCCGGAGCTCGTCCAGATTCGCTTCTTCGAACAGCCCGGCATCCCGCTCTCGCCCAGCCTCCAGAAGGAGATCGAGAAGAACTTCACGCGCGGCGAGCTGCGGCGCGTTGGCTTCGGGGACATCGGCAGCATCAGCTATCCGGCGCGCGTCCGCGAGTCCTACGCGCAGGACCTTCTTGCAGGTATCGACGCGGGCGCGATCAAGGCCCGCGGGTTCAGGCTCGTCGTCGACTACGGATTCTCCGCGGCCTCGTTCGTGCTGCCGCTCGTGATCGGCTCACTCGGCGTCGAAGCCGTGTCCGCGCACGGTTTCACGACGGACCGCACCGACACCGGGCCCGAGCTGCTCCGGGAGGCAATCGGCCAGGTCAAGCAGCTGGTGCCCGCCGTCCGCGCCGACCTCGGCGTCGTCCTCGACCGCGCCGCCGAGCGCCTCTATCTCGTCGACGAGCGCGGCCGCGAGGTGCCCGTCGAACAGAGCCTGTTGCTGTTTCTCCGTCTCCTCGGAACCAATGGCAGGCGGGGCAAGCTCGCCTTTCCGATCACCGTCACCAGCCAGGTCGACCGGCTGCTCGAGGGCAGTGGGCTCGAAGTCGTGCGGACGCCCGCCTCCCTCGCCGATCTGACGAAGGCCGCGGCCGAGGACGGGGTGATCTTCGCCGGCGCCGTCGGAGGCGGCTATGTGTTCCCGGAGTTCGTGCCGGCCTATGATGCGGTCGCGAGCCTCTGCAAGCTGCTTGAGCTCCTGGCGCCCGTCCGACGGCCACTCTCCGAGCTCGTGGCGGAGTTGCCGGCGCCGACCGTCGTGCACCGCCAGCTCCAGTGTCCCTGGTCGCTGAAGGGCGCCGTCATGCGCATCCTGACCGAGCGTCTCCGGGACCGCGAGCTGGACCTGATGGACGGCATCAAGGTCTTCGACGCGCACGGGGGGTGGGCGCAGATCCTCCCCGATCCCGACGAGCCGCTCGTCCACATCTACGCGGAGGGGAAGACCGAGGCCGACTCGAAGGCGCTCGAGGCGGAGTACCGCAGCCTGGTCGAGGAGATCATGCAGGCCGAGACCGCTTCGGCGGCGGCCGGCTGAAACTCAGTCTTCCACCCGCCAACTCTCAAGCTCAGGTTGACCCTTCGCGCCGCCGCTGCTTTACTGAGCGCAACTCAACGACCCGAAAGGCGGCCTGTTGGAACCACTCCCCGATCTCGCATCCCTGTCCGATGACGATCTCAAGCGGCTCATCGACGACCTGACGCGCCAGGAGAACGAGGTGTCCTACCAGCGGCGCCTGCTGCACGGCAAGATCGACATCCTGCGCGCCGAGCTCGTCGCCCGACTGCAGAAGACGGGTGGGAAGAGCGTCCTCGATCAGGTCGACGTCGACCAGCTGACGGAGATCCTGACCTCGAAGGCCGCGCCGTCCTCGTAGCATGTCGCACGTCTATTGCCAGGAGTGCGGCTTCCAGAACCCCGAAGCCGCCAACTACTGCGCCCGCTGCGGCGCGCTGCTCGTGAAGGAGGAGGCGGCCGCCGAGGCGACGCAGACCTTCACCGCGGAGGAACGCGAGGACGCTCCTGCCGAGGTCCTCGAGGACCTGGGGATCAGCGGTCCCGCGCTCGTCGTCCGCTCGGGCGGCGGCAGGGCGGGAGAGACGTTCCATCCCGCGGGCGAGACGACGATCGGACGGTCGCCGGACTGCGGCATCTTCCTCGACGACGTCACGGTCTCCCGACGACATGCGGTGTTGACGGAACGCGACGGCGGCTTCTTCATCGCCGATCAGGGAAGCCTCAACGGGACGTTCGTGAATCGGAAGCGCGTCGAGTCGGCGCTGCTCGAGGACGGCGACGAGCTGCAGATCGGGAAGTACCGGCTGACCTTCCTGAGCCGCTGATGGCCACGGTGTCGAAGGCCAGGTTGCTCACGATCGGGTCCGTGTGCGGGATGCTCAAGGAGGAGTTCCCGGACATCTCGATCTCGAAGATTCGGTATCTGGAGGATCAGGGTCTACTGACGCCGCGCCGCACCGAGGGCGGCTACCGGCTCTTCAGCGAGGAGGACGTCGAGCGGCTCGAAACTATTCTCCGGCTTCAGCGCGACGAATTCCTCCCGCTCCGGGTGATCAGGCAGGAGCTGTCCTCGCCGGCGGCTCGTGACCGGAAGCGCCGCCGCTCGTCGGCGCTCGCGGCCGAGGAGGAGCCCGAGCTCGATCTGGCAGCCCTGTGCGACCGTGCTGTTATCGACGGGACCCTTGCCCGCGAGCTGGAGGAGTACGGGCTCCTGTCGCCGCGGGTCGAGAGCGGGCAAAAGCGCTATTCCGATCTGGACGCGGACATCGCACTCGCCTGCGGCCGGCTGGCGAGGTTCGGCATCGCACCTCGCCACCTCCGTGGGTTCCGGACCGCCGCCGACCGCGAGGCCGGCCTCCTCGATCAGGTGGTCGGCCCCGCTCTGAGAGCGCGGAATCCCGAGCGGCGGCGCGCCGGGCTCGAGGATCTCGAGTCCCTCGCGGAAGTTGCCGGGAGCCTCTCGCAGCTCCTCTTCATGCGCGCGCTCCGTCGGCTTGCGTCAACATGAGCCTGTGAATCTCGCCGAGAAAGTCCGGGAGGTCCCCGACTGGCCGCAGCCCGGCGTCGGCTTCAAGGACGTCACCCCGCTGCTGGCCGATCCGGAGGCGCTCGCGTATGCCGTCGAGAAGCTCGCGGAGTGGGGACGGGAGAAGAAGCCCGACCTCGTGCTCGGCGCCGAGGCGCGCGGCTTCATCCTCGGTGCCGCGATCGCAAAGGAGATCGGCTGTGGCTTCGTGCCCGCGCGGCGCCCCGGAAAGCTGCCGCCCGAGACGATCAGCGCGACCTACGCCCTCGAGTACGGCCAGAATGCGCTGGAGCTGCACCCGGACATGATCCCGAAGGGGGCACGGGTGCTCATCCACGACGACGTGCTCGCAACGGGTGGGACGGTCGAGGCGATCGCGGGGCAACTCGTGGAGCGCCTGGGCGGTGAGGTGGTCGGCTGCTGCTTCATCATCGAGTTGACGTTCCTCGAGGGGCGGAAGCGCCTGTCGAACTACGACCTCCACGCCCTTCTCGAGTACTGACGCCCACCGCGCGGCCTCCGGTCGGGGGTTGGGTTTGACGTCCGCCCCGCCGACTACAAAAGCACTGATGTACGACGCTCTGACGGGACGGTTCACGTTCCCGTGTCCCGCACGGGGAGAGGCGCGCGTCGCGCTATCGGCCTTCCGCGAGCTCGAACGGCTCCCCGGCGCCGCACACCCGGCGCTCTACCGCGTCCTGTTCGCCTGCGCCTGCGGGGAGGAACACGGCGGCCTGGTCACGCACGACGATCTCGACTGGGCTCCGCTCGGGCTTCAGGGCGGAAGCTTCTACAACGTCATGACCGCCCGGCTCGATCCGTGCGAGGGCGAGCTCTCCGATCTGGCGGCCCGGCGCATCCAGGCGGGGGAGTGGCCGTGGAGCTTCTTCTGCTACCCGGAGGAGCGCCCGAGACCGGTCTTTCCGTCGTCCTTCTTCCTCTTGGCGCCGGGTGATGGCTCGCTCGGGGTGGCTGTTCGCTGCCCGGCCTGTCAACGGACTTCGGTAAACCTCGTCTCGCAGGCGCACGTCGACGTTCCGTTTCACAACGACGCGGCGGTCGGCGTCGTCGAGCACGTCTTCACAGAGGACGTCGAGCACACCCTCGACGCTTTCAGGGCCGAGCTCTATTCCGGCTCGTTCGACTCCCGCCGGCTGAGCCTCTGAGGCTTTTCCGCCGGCCTCGCGCCGGCGCTGGCGCCGGGGCGGATTCTTTCTTCGGTCAGATGGGTACCACCCGTGCGTATCGACCGAACGGGGTGATCGGAATGTATGGACTCACACGGGCGACGACGACGCTGCTCTTCGCGGCGGCGGCGGGCTTGGTGATCTGGATCGCTACGCAAATCGACAACGGCCACACGAGCGGCTACTGGGCCCGGGTCGGCCTCGTCGCGGGAGCAGGCCTCCTGATGGCGATGTCGCAGGTGGTCGGCGGCTGGACGAAATGGGGGAGGCCACGAGTCTCGGCCGCCGTTCTGCTCACCGCATTCGTCCCCGTGGCGATCGCATCGCTCTGGGTCGTTCTCGCCGGGGAGCCGGGTAGCGGCTGGTTCCACGAGCACGTGCTCTCCTGGAGCAGCGACATTCACATAACCGGGCTCGTGCAAGACCTCCTCTACTACATGCCGGTGCTCGCCTTCGGCAGCGGGCTCGTGTTCGGCTTCGCGTTCGACACGGCCGGGCCTGTGAGCCGTGAGCCGGTGCCGACCGGACGAGGCGAGAGGGATTCTCCGCGGCCGAAGACGCGCTCCTGCGACGGCGGACGCGAGCGCTGCAGACGAGCCTCTCACTGCCGACCGCGACACCGTGACGACTCCGGCGGACGTGCCCGCCGATGGCGAGACGGTCCGCGGACCGCGGTAGCTCAACCCCAGGCCCAGGGATCGGCGCGGGAGCAGCTCGTGCCGATACCTGGGTCATGCCGCAGCCGCCGCTGACTCCGCACGAGAGAGGCTCCGAGCTCCTGCTCGAGCACAGCTGCCTCGGCCCGTGTGACGGGGAGCGAGCTCCCGCAGCGCGCCGCCTTGAGCAGGCGCTCGGCCCCGAGCTCGCGCGCCGCCTCGTGCTTGCCCTTGCCGGACGGGCAGGAGAGCGGGCGGTCGGCCCGGTCTAGGGACGCTGGTCGCCGCCGTAGAGGCGGACGACGAGAAAGAAGCCGCCGAGCGAGAGCAGTCCGAAGACGAGCGATGTGCCCTGCGCGACGCCGACTGCGAGCATGAAGCCCCAGACGTAGAGCGCAAGGACGAGCGCCCAGAGGAAAGCCCGCACGCCCGGATCGATGCTGGGAAGTCGGAAGTGCATTGCCGCCGATCCTAAAGCGTCAGCGCCGGCAAGGCTCTGCTCTCAGGTCCGGGTTGCGGGCGCGGGTAGTGGTTCTAGCTGGGGCAACCTCCCGGTTTCCCCCGACCCCTTCCAATGGTCCCGTTTTCACGGCCGAACGCTTCGCTCCGCTCGTGTTGGACCAAAAAAATTCGCCGAGCCGGTTTCGCTTTCGTCCACCGTTTCCGCTGACCTTTCCCTTCCGGGTACTGCCTTCGGACTCGGTTTCGACCTACTTGCGCTCCGTGCTCGGCGCAAGTGGGAATCTACCGACTTCCGCAAGCGGGTCAAGGGGCTGGAGAAAGCCTTGGCCGCAATTTGCGGAAATTTCATTTTTCAACATTTCCACAGTCATTCTTCCAACATGTGGACAAGCCTGTGGAAGCCACTCTAGAACACGAAGACGAGCAGTGCGACGAGACCCGCGACGACGCAGTACACCGCGAACGGCGTCAGCTTGTTCGTCTCGAAATAGCGCATCAGGAACTTGACGGCAAACCACGCGGCGACGCCGGCGCAGAGAGCTCCGACGAGGGCCTGTCCGCGGACGCCGTCGCCGTTATGGCCGAGCAGTTCGGGCAGCTTGAGGAGGGCAGCGGCACCGATGATGGGCGTCGCGAGAAGGAACGCGTAGCGCGCGGCGTCCTCGTGTGTCAGGCCGACGAAGAGCCCGCCTCCGATCGTGATTCCGGAGCGGCTGATGCCCGGGAAAAGCGCGGCGGCCTGAGCCGTGCCGACTCCGACGGCCTCGCGGAAGCCGACGGTCGCGAGCCGTTTCTCCGCCTCGGCCGAGGTCTTCGTCTCAGCCTGGTGCTCGAGGTCGCGGGCTCTCTCATCGGCGCCCGGGGCGCGGCGGCGAAGGAACTCCGCCGCGAAGAGGAGCAGCCCGTTGACGAGGAGGAAGGCCGCGGCCGCGGTCGGGCTCGCGAAGAGCGACCGCAGCTTGTGCTCGAAGAGAAGGCCGATCAGGCCCGCAGGGATGGTGCCGACCACAAGCAGCCAGGCAAGGCGCGCGTCGGGGTCGCCGGGCGCGATCTGGCGGTCGCGAATGCTGCGGCCGAGCCCTCGGAGGATCCGCAGCCACTCGGGGAGGAAGAAGAAGAAGAGGACGATCGCCGTGGCGAGATGCGTCGCGACGAGGAAAGCCAGAAAGTACGGCTTGTCCTGGTTGAGATCCCAGCCGAAAAGCTCCGGGAGGATCACGGCGTGGCCGAGGCTCGAGATCGGGAAGAGCTCGGTCACGCCCTGCAGGAGACCGATGACGATCGCCTGGAAGTAGGTGATCAGGTGTCCGCCGGCGGCGAAGACCACTTAGCTCGGCGGCACCGCGCGGGCCTCGCGCGGCCCGGTCCTGAACCACGCGAACGCGAAGCAGGCGAGCCCGAGGAGGATCGCGGCGATCCCGTGCTTCACGTGATGATGGCTCGCCGGGTGTGAGGCGTGTCCCGGGAAGAAGGAGGGAATGTCGTGCTCGTTGAGAGCGAGGTACATGACGCCGACGACGACGAGCGCGATGCCAAGCACCGTCGCGAGGCCCGCGAGGAGTCGATCGTTCCGCATCGGCAGAGACGATAACAACGCCTCGCCCGGCGTCCGCGGCGAACCGGCTGCGCCCGAAGCTCTAGCCCGTCGGCGCGCGCACGAGCGCCGCGTAGGGGATACCCGTGGCCGCGTCGACGTAGACGGCCCGATAGAGCGTGGGGGAGGCCTGAGCAACGTCGTGCGCGACGAAGGTTCCGTCGGCGGCCAGCGGCACAGTGGCGACCGCCACGCGTGGAGCGTTCGGCGATTCCCGGAAGAGTTGGACGACGCCGGCCGTCGCACCCAGAACGGACCCAGTGAGCTGACCGGAGGCGTCGGCCTGGAGGGAGACCCGGGCAGTGGGCCGAGTGGGGGCGTCGAACCATTCGAGCCCGCGATCAGTGGCAATGAGGATCTGGCGGTGTCCGCCCGGCGCGACCGCGTAGCCCTCGAGCCGGCCGTCGAGCTCCGCGACCGCCCCGGACTGGTCTGCGATGACGCCCGCGTAGGCCCGCCAGTCGCCGATCTCGAGCCAGTCGTACGCTCCGATCTCGGGCTGCCCGTCCGCGAGCACCAGCGACACGAAGATCCCGTGCCCGAGAACAGTGCTCGTCTCCTGGGTCGAGGCGCTCGACGTCAGCAGGACGCTGATCGAGTCCGACGAGAGCTCCGTCCAGGCCGACCAGAGGACGGCGCCGGACGCGGCGGCGCCGACGGCGCCCGCGGGCGAGCCCAGCCGGCTCGCGAACAGGTATTGCCCGATCCAGCCGCCGCGCGCGCGGGGCTGCCAGTCGATCGCCGCGGCCGTGTAGGTCTCGACGACATGCAGACGACCCCGGACGAGGACGGGGGCTGCGCCCGGCGCCAGCTCGCTCGGCGGAAAGCCGGCCCGTGTGATTGCGCTCGACCGGAGCTTGCCGGCGCGATCCGTCGTCACGAGCCGGAGAAAAGTCTTCGCGTTCGATCGCCGGATCGCGTAGGCGAATGCGGGACGGCCGCCGGCGTCGAGGGCGAGCCCTGCCGGGCCGACCGAGCTGCCTCTCCGGGGACGCACGACGATCCGGAACCGCTGAGCGCTTGCGAGCGCGAGCCAGGAGCCGTTCTCCGCCTCGACGAGGGCCCACGCGACTCCGCGGCCGTCCACGACGAGCCCGGAGAGCACGCCTCCCGAGCCCGGCGCGCGCCCGATGGGCGTGGAAACCCATCCGGACGCCTTCCGCCGCGAGAGGAAGACGTCGCGGCCGATCAGCGAGGCGACATACGGCATCCCGTCGCGGTCGACCGCGAGAAATCCCTGTGTCGCTGCGGGAGAGACGATCTCCGCGTGGACTGCAGTGGGGAGGGAGGCTGCCAGAAGCCCCAGGAAGAGCGCGATCAAGGCCAACTTGACATAACGTCGATTATCGTGCATTCGCCTGAGCCAAGCCTCTTTCCTCCATGAGGCAATTGCACTACTTGCTCGGAGGCATCATGAAGATCTCTTCCGCTGGCGGTGGGCGCGTTGTGGTATGCGGCTGCGGCGGCGCGCTTGCAGTCCGGGCTCCGTAGTTCTTGGTGTACCGGCTCGCTACGTCGCTCCTCTCACTGATGATCTCGATGACGAGCGGCTGCGGCAACGCGCGATCCGGCGAGGCGACGACAACCGCAAATTGGCGGAGTGTCAGTCCGGAGTGTCAGTGGATTCGCGGATGTAGAGAGGACGGCGACTCTCCACGGTGAGACCTCACAGGGCAGAAGCCCAGCGCCCCTCTACTCCCCCTAGCTGGGCTCTCTGTTCGCCGGGAACGAGAGCAATTCATGCTTGGTTTTCGTTCCCCACAGAGAAACGGGGCGTGGCCGCCCGCCCCGTTTCCATGTGGTCGCCGCTTGAGGATGCCACCTTGGCTGGCGCCAGGAATCGGGAATTTCCCTGAGGACGCACGACGACCGGGCCACCTGGCTCAGCGAGTCCGGCCGTTCGGCTTGCGGCGCTGCGACTCGCCCTTCCTACAATCACGCGGCAATGAGCGCTGAACAGATTTCCTTCGTTCCGGAGTGCGTCGAGTGCGAAGCCGTCTGGATGCCGGCCGACGAGACGCGCTGCCAGCGCGCCTGATCGACGACGGGCCTGACGAGAGACTGATCTTCTTCGCTCTCGGAGCCGCCTCGACCCGGCGGTCCGGTCGCTGATGTGAGTGAATGTCACCGACCCCACTACGGAAACGGAGGGCAGAAAGATGGCCGGACTTGACATTAAGAAGATGGACACCCCTGACGAGACGCGTCCGTTCGTCGATAAGGGTCACGCTAATTTTGTCGACCTCGATGGCACGGCCGTCCTCAAGGGCACGTTCGAGCCGGGCTGGAGATGGTCTGAGCATGTGAAGCCAATAGCCCAAACCGACAGTTGTCAGGCGCCGCACCTTCTCTACGTGCTATCGGGCCGGATGAAGATCGTGATGAACGATGGGACGGAGGGCGAGGTCGGCCCCGGAGACGCCGCTCACATCGCGCCGGGACATGACGCGTGGACGGTGGGTGACGAGGCGTGCGTGGCCGTTGACTTCGGCGGCTCGTCGAACTACGCGAAGAGGGACTAACGCCCAACCCTCACGGTTGCGCCCGCGTCCGCAGAACAGAGATCGCGACTGGCGAGCCTTCGAGGCGGGTTGGAGGCGCCCTGTCGTGCCATTTCAGGCCAAATCCGCCGAACGCACTAAGTCCATCGATTTTGGTGCATTCGCTCTCGAATCACCCTAGAGGGTTGACCGGGGCACCCAGGGCTGAGAACGTGGGTGTTTGGCACCCGGCGCCCGGTGGGCAGAACTGAGGGGACGATGACCGTCGAGATCGACTCGATCCTCCAGCACGAGGAAATCCAAGGACTGCTGGAGAGCGCGGAAGCGACGGGGACCGTTCGGCAGCCGGAGGTCGCCGACCTGATCGAGGCCCATCAGCTGGATGTGCTGGAGGTCGACGCGCTTTTCAACGAGCTCGAGCGGCGGGGGATCGAGCTCTCCGAGGAACCGGAGCGAGACAAGGAGAAGGGGGCTCCCCCGGTCCCGCTCCAGCTCTCGTACGAGACCACGACCGACGCGCTACAGCTGTTCCTGCGGGAGGCCGGCCGCCATGCGCTGCTCACCGCCGCCCAGGAGGTCGAGCTCGCAAAGAGGATCGAGCGAGGCGACATGTCCGCCAAGACCCACATGATCCAGTCGAACCTGCGGCTGGTCGTCTCGATTGCGAAGAACTACCGCAATCAGGGACTGCCCTTCCTCGACCTGATCCAGGAGGGGACGCTCGGCCTCATCCGCGCGGTCGAGAAGTTCGACTGGCGCCGCGGCTACAAGTTCTCGACGTACGCGACCTGGTGGATCCGCCAGGCCGTCGCGCGGGCGCTCGCCGACAAGGCCCGGACGATCAGGATGCCCGTCCACATCGTCGAACGCCTGCAGAAGATGAATCGCGCCGAGCGGACCCTCTGGACGCAGCTCGGACGAGAGCCGACGCTCGAGGAGATCGCGGAGGAGGCGAGCCTCCCGCTCCAGCAGGCGCTCGAAGTGAAGGCGGCCGCGCGCGCCTCCGCCTCCCTCGACCAGCCGGTCGGCGAGCAGGAGGACGCCGTGTTCGGCGACTTCGTCGCCGGCGACGATCCCCTGCCCGAGGAGGAGGTCGAGGTCTCGCTCCGCTCGCAGGCGCTCTCGGCGGCGCTGCTTTCGCTGCAGGAGCGCGAACGGGAGGTGCTGGTGCTCCGGTACGGCCTCGACGACGCCGAGCCCAAGACGCTCGAGGAGATCGGGAAGCGGCTTGGTCTCACCAGGGAGAGAGTCCGGCAGATCGAGCTCGAGTCGCTCAGGCGCCTCGCGACCCTGCGCGAGATGCAGTACATCGCGACGTAGCCAACCCGAGCGCACTCCCGTCGAAAAGCGAGGCCGCTCGCGGGCCGAGTCTCCCCTCGACGAGCCGGGCCGCCTCGTCGAGGCGCGCGGGACGCGTCGCGCGATGGCCGTCGGAGGCCACGATCGTGGCGAGGCCGCGCTCGACCAGTTCCCAGGCGAGCTGCTCGGGCTCGCGCCCGTGCCGCCCGAGCAACGAGGTGGCGTTGACCTGGAGCGTCCAGCCGCGCTCTGCCAGCTCGTCTGCGAGGCTCGGGTCACCGAGCACGGACTCCGCCCTCTCGGGGTGCGCGATCACGGGACGTAGGCCGGAGGCCTCGATGTACTCTGCAACCTCGAGCAGGAGCCCGGCCGGGCCCGTGAACGGCACTTCCACGAGCACCCGGTCGGTTCCCTCGAGGACGTAGCGCGCAGGGTTCTCCTCGAGCAAGGGGCGTGCAGGAGTGAGCTCGTAGCCCAGACGGAGCTCCAGGCCGGCTCGGCGCTTCATCTGGTCGAAGGCGCCCTTCACTTCAGACTCCCGCTCCTCGCTCAGCGTGAAGTTCGTCCAGACGTGCGGCGTGGCGAAGAGGACCGCCGTTCCGTGTGCGGCGGCGCTGTGGCAGAGCGCGAGGCCCTCGTCGATCGAGCCCGCGCCGTCGTCACCCGACGGGACGACGTGAGAGTGGCAGTCGACGAATGGGCCCACCAGCCCACCGTAGCGACAGCGGCTCAGGCCGCCGGGACGCCTAGGTTCGGAGGTAGAGCTCGAGGTGTGGCGCGACGGCGCGGAGCTCGCGCAGGGCGCGCGACTCGAGTTGCCGCACGCGCTCCCGCGTGATCCCCAGCTCTCCGCCGACCTCTTCGAGCGTCTTCGGCGGGTCGCCGTCGAGCCCGAAGCGAAGCATCAGGACGCGCTGCATGCGCGGGTTCAGCCGGAGGAGTGCCTCGGCCAGCTCGGTGTGGCGCAGCTTCTGGGAGGTGGTCTCGTCCGGCCGTTCGGAATGGATGTCCTCGATCAGGTCGGCGTACATGCTCTCGCCGTCCCCGACGGGCGTCTCGAGGCTGACGGGATCCTCGACGAGGTCGAGGAGCTCCTGTACGCGCTTCTCGGGGAAGCCGCTCTCCTGCGCCAGCTCTTCCTGAGTTGGCTCGCGGTTGAGCTTCTGGGCGAGCTCGCGGCGTGCGCGCATCAACCGTCGGACCTGGTCGGCGACGTGAACCGGCAGCCTGATCGTCCGCCCCTGGTCTGCGAGCGCGCGGGTAACCGCCTGTCGGATCCACCAGGTGGCGTACGTCGAGAGCTTGTACCCGAGCTTGTAGTCGAACTTCTCGACCGCGCGGATCAGCCCGAGGTTCCCCTCCTGGATCAGGTCGAGCAGGGGAACGCCGGCTTTCGTGTAGTTGCGGGTGATCGACATCACGAGCCGGAGGTTCGACTCGATGAGCTGCCTCTTCGCCTGCTCGTCTCCCGCGTCCTTTCGCCGCGCGAGCTCGCGCTCTTCGACGGGAGTCAGCAGGCGCCCGTCTCCGATCGCCCGGACGTAGAGCTTGAGAGGGTCCTGGGTGGCCTCGACCTTGACGAGAGCCGGCGCGTCCTCGCTGCCGGTCTCCTCCCCCTGCTCGTCCGTCTCGTCTGTCTCCGGCTCCGCGTCCGCCGCGTCGTGGACGAGCTCGAGGCGCGCCTCGACTGCAGGGTCGGACGGATGATCCGGGAGCGGCCGCTGCTCCATCATGCAAGACCTATCGGCCTCGCTGCGAGCTGCCTTGAGCGCGGCGTCAACCCTCCCGTGAGGGATGGTCGCTAACAACCGCTCCGGCCGATGCGTCTACCAAGATGAGGCGGCCGAATCGCCGCCGTGCGGCAACGAGATCGAACCTTGTGCGGAATCGCCGGATATAGCCTCGCTTCCGAAAGCCGCGTCCAGCGGACGCTCGTCGCGCGGGCGCTCCTGGCCGGGATCGCCGAACGGGGAGCGGATGCCGTCGGGTTTGCCTACCGGATGCCCGGCTCGACGGTCACGGTGCACAAGCAGCGGTCGGGGGCGAGCGCGCTGCTCGACCGGATCGAGCTGCCCGAGGACGCCACGAAGCTCCTGCTCCACGTCCGCGACTACACCAAAGGGCACCCTGATCTGGCCGCCAACAACCATCCCATCCGCCACGGCGCGGTGGTGGGGATCCACAACGGCATCATCCGAAACGACGACGATCTCTTCCTGCACCACGGCATTAACCGGGCCGAGCCGGGAATGACCGTCGACTCGGAGATCATCTTCGCACTCGCCGAGCGCTCGCGCGGCCGCACGGCGCAGGCCCTCCAGCAACTCAGCGGCTCGATGGCGGCGGCCTGGCTCGACGAGGGGCGTTCCGAGCTCTTGCTCGCCCGAGGGATGGGCCGGCCCCTCTGGATCGGCACACGGCGGAGAGAGCTCTACTTCGCTTCCACCCGTGTCGCGCTCGAGCTCGCCGAGAGCTATGCCGGGATCAAGCTCAAGAAGAGTGAGCTGCCGCTCGGAACGGTGGTCGCCGTCCAAAGCGGCCGCGTGGTCGCGCGTGACGAATTCGAGCCGGACCTCTCGTTCGAGGAGGAGCCGCTGCCCGCCGTCAGAGCCCCCCAGGAGGGCCGGTTCTGCCTGGAGCGGCTGGCGCAGCTGCACGCGCCCGCGTCTGCCTGACGCTAGAGACTGCCGTCGCTGCCGACGGTGAGGCCCTCTTCCTCGAGGCGCTCCTTGATCAGGAACTGGAAGGTCGACCAGGCACCGCGTCGGGCCTCGAACATCCGGTACACCTGCCACTCCGTCAGCAGGGACTCGTCACTCTGCCTCGCCGCTGCCCAGTCGGCGAACTTCGGGAGATGCCCGAGCCGGCGCGCGAGCTCGATGCCCTGATCGACCGCGCGTTCGAGACGCTCCTCGCCCACGGGAACGTCGAACCCGGCCTCGCGCAACGCCGCCGAGAGCGAGCCGAACGTGTGCCAGTAGAGCGACTTCGAGGGCATCGAGCCTCGACGCGCGTCCAGGTCCTTGGCCGTCGGCGTTCGGCCGAGCTCCCTCCCCAGCTCGTGGAGCAGACCGACGAGCTCCTCGCGGGTCGCGAAGCGCCGCGGCACGAGGCCCGCCTCCCGTTTCGCCGCGTTCCAGCTGCCGAAATGCTCGATCACGGTCTGCGGATGCACAGTTGTCTTGGAGTCCGCTGCGAACTCGCGCATGGTCGGTGAGCGCCCGAGGCGTCCCGCCGACGCCCGTAGCTCGCTCAGGATCTGCTCGTTCGTGTAGCGCTTGCGAATTCCGGCCTGAAATGTCGCGAGAGCCGCGGGGTCGATCTTCGCGACCGCCCGGAAAGGCGGCTTACGGGCCATGACAAATATTTTAGAGCGTTCTGGAAAGAACGCAAATGCAGGCTTCCAGGACGCTACGAGGCGACGGCGGACAGGCGGCCCGGCGTGACCTCGCCCTCGGCCCTCTCGACCGGCAGGATGCGCTCGAGCGCGCCCACGCAGCGGGGGCAGAACTGGGTCCCGGCGAGACGGCGGACCTCGTCCAGCGCGTCTGCCGCGTGACGGGCTTCACGATAGATCCGCGTCGTGAGCATCGAATCGAGCGCGTCCGCCACGTGGATGATCCTCGCGCCGAGAGGGATCTCCTCCCCGCGCAGCCGGGCCGGGTAGCCAGCCCCGTCGAAGCGCTCGTGGTGGTGCCGGATGGCCGGAACGGCGTCGTCGAGGAAGCCGAGCCGGTCGATGATCCGCGCCCCTTCCTCGGCGTGGCGCTCCATCAGCAGCCACTCGTCGCGGGTCAGGCTCGAAGGCTTCAGCAGGATCACGTCGGGAATCGCGAGCTTCCCGATGTCGTGGAAGAGCGCCGCATGGCCGAGGAGATCGAGCTCCGCCTCGGAGAGCCCGAGCTCCCTCCCGATGGCGAGGGCGAGCGCCCGCACCCGGCGCGAGTGGCCCGACGTGTAGGAGTCGCGTGCGTCGACGGTCGCCGAGAGCGACTCCATGGCCGCCGTCGAGCGCTCGCGGAGAAGCTTGTTCGCATGTTCGAGCGACGCGTTCTGCGACTGAATCGTGTCTGCGGCCTCGCGGAGTTTCTGGGCGCTCTTCCGGGTGTGCTTCAGATAGGAGACCTGCGTCTTCCGCATCAGCAGGAGCGGGACGGCGAAGACGGCCAGCGCAAACGGGCCCACGGCCTCGTAGGCGAGGGCGATGACGCCTCCGATGAACCCGTACACGACGTAGTGCGGCAGCAGCCAGGCGAACCGCTCGCCGAAGACGCTGCGCCATCGCTGGTGGCCCTGAACGGCGACCACGAGCGCCACCAGCCCCGTGTTGACGAGGAAGTAGCCGGCACCCGCGACGAGGCCCAGTCCGACAACCGCGAAACGGTGCTCCGGCCCCTTCCCGAAGAAGACCGTGGCCTCGAAGATCCCGGCTGCGACGAGCGACGCCAGCGTGAGCGCGCCGACGTTGAAAAGAACTGTGTGGAGAGGCTGCCGCCGCGCGCTCCAGTCCACCGCGACGCTGGTCACGGCGACCGGGAGTGCCGCACGCACGCCGTAGAGGGACGCTGCGGTCAGGCACCCAACCGCGCTCACGGAGAGCACGGCCGTCCCCTCGTCGGCTTCGATCGCGAGCGCCTGCCCCACTCCGACGAGCACGAGCACGATCAGCAGGCCCAGCAGGTCTCGCGACGTTCGGCCGGCGGCGAGCGCGAGGACGCCCGCATTGAAGCCGATCGCGGTGACGAGGGCGACGATGAAGGTCAGACGCCGGCTGAGGAGGAGGAACCGAGGGCCCTGCAGCGCGTGCGGGCGGGGATGCGGCCCGGTGTCGACGACGGCCCGCGCCTCCTGCGGCGGAGCAGCCGTGGGCGCTTGGGGCCCGCTCGCCGGCAAGGCGGCCAACCGGGCTGTTCGCGTCCCCGGCCGGAGCATCGGCTCGGACGTCGCGCTGACCGCCCGGTTGCGGCCCTGGAGCTTCGCGCGGTAGACGGCCAGATCGGCCTGGTGGATGAGCTCGTTTGCATCGGCTCCGTCCATCGGATAGCCCGCGACTCCGATCGAAACCGTCGCGTGAATCGGCTCGCTCGAGGTCTCGATCTCGAAGCGGCGCTCGGCGACTGCGCGCCTGATCCGCTCGGCGATCTCCAACGCCTGCACCGTGGGCGTCTCGGGGAGAAGGATCGAGAACTCTTCGCCGCCGAAGCGGGCGGGCACGTCGTAGTGTCGGAGCTCGTCGCGGAACACGTCCGCAATCCCTTTCAGCACCGCGTCCCCTGCGAGGTGCCCGTAGGCGTTGTTGATGTCCCTGAGGAGGTCGAGGTCGGCCATGATGAGGGACATTGGCCGGCCGAAGCGCTCGGCGCGCGCGATCTCGTCCGTGAGCGTCGCGGCGAAATGTCGAGCGTTGAAGAGGCCCGTCTTCGGGTCGACGCGCGCCTCGGCCTGCAACTGTGGAACGGCGAGCGACCGGTGGACGAGCACGAGCGGAGCGACGGCGAACGGAATCAGCCAGGGGTTCACCTCCCAGAACGCGTACGTGACGACGCCGAGCCCGGCCAGCACGAGATCCGTCGTGAGATGCTCGAAGTCGAAGAGCGCCGTCTCCCTGAGGGTGTGCCCGCGCGCAAACCGGAGCATCAACGCCAGCACCGTGTGATTGATCGCGACGAATGCCGCGCATCCGACGACGCCAGCCACGGCAAGACGCAGCGCGTGCGGGTGGATCAGGCCCCAGGAGAGAATTCCGTGTGCGAGGAACCACACGGCCATCGAGCCGATGACGTAGTTGCAGATGTTGAACGTCTGCAGATACCAGCGGTAGCGCATTCGCAACCACTCCGGCACGTGCTGGACGATTCCCATCAAGGCCACCTGCTCGGGCGGTAGCAGGAACGCCGCGGCCACGAGAAAGACGATCGCAGTGTGGTAGGCCTGGTCTCTCGGAGTCCGGACGACGAAGAGCTGCGCCACCGCTGCTGCGGAGCCGAGTACGAGGAAGGCGGTCCAGCCGTGGTCTTCCTGCAAGCGGCCCATGAAGGGCAACGTCGAGGCGGCGGTCACCGCGGCGACCAGCCCGAAGTAGATGCGCGCGCGGGAAGGCAAGGTTTCCCTCCTCGCGGAAGGCGCAGGGCTGGGAGCGACCGGGACGGCCGGGATGTCGGTGGGCGCCGCGCTCATGCCCGTGGATCGTCCGTCATTGCAGGGATTTCTCCTTCGCCGAGGCGCGCCGCAGCTGGGCGCCCACCGCGGAACGTATGGGGCCGGCGGACCGGGAGCATCCCCCGGACGGGTTTCACTCGATCGATTCCCCCGAAAGGGTGACGCGGGGGCTCGGATAGCCTCCGGATGCCGTGCGCCTTCCGCTTTCCCTCGCCGCCGAGGTCGCAGTCGCGCGCGCGGGCGGACGGCTCTCACGGCTCGCGGGCGCCGGCGGCGGCACGACCATGCCCGGGAAGCTGCTGTGGAAGCTGGACCCCGGCGCGATCGACCGGCTCGCCCGAGAGCTCCCGCTCGGCTCGGCGGTCGTGTCGGCGACGAACGGGAAGACGACGACGGCCGCGATGGCCGCCTCGATTTTGGGCCCACGCCTTACGCTCGCGCACAACCGTGCCGGCGCGAATCTCGTGTCCGGTGTCGCCTCCGCCCTCCTCGATGCGCGCAGCGCCCAGCTCGGGCTGTTCGAGGTCGACGAGGGTGCCCTACCCGAGGTCGTCGCCCGAGTTCAGCCCAGAGCCGTGTGCCTCGGCAACCTGTTCAGGGACCAGCTCGACCGCTACGGCGAGCTCGAGCTGGTGGCGGCGCGGTGGCGTGCGGCGCTGGAACGACCGGCGGCGGATTCGGTGCTGGCCGTGAACGGCGACGATCCCCTGCTCGCGAACCTCGCCGGCGACCGCGCCGGAGCGATCTTCTTCGGCGTCGACGACCCCTCTTGCGCGCGACCGTCCTTGCAGCACGCGGCCGACTCGAAACACTGTGTGCGCTGCGGGACACCGTACGTCTACGCCGCCGCGTACATCGGGCATCTCGGCGACTACCGCTGCCCGGCCTGCGGTCACTCCCGTCCCCCGCTCGACATTGCGGCGAGGGAGATCGAGCTGCACGGGCTCGAGCCGACGAGTTTTCGCCTCGAGACGCCGGCCGGGACGATCCCCGTGAGGCTCCGCCTGCCCGGCTTGTACAACGTCTACAACGCTCTCGCTGCGGCAGCGCTCGCGCTGAGCCTGGGCTCCCCGCTCGAGGAGCTCGTCTCCGGTCTCGAGAGCTTCGACGCCGCCTTCGGCCGGTTCGAGCGGATCGACCTCGGCGATCGCCGGCTCTTGATGCTCTTGATCAAGAATCCGGCCGGCGCGAACGAGGCCTTGCGGACGATCGTCGAGGGGGCGTCCCCGTCGCATGTCGTCGTCGCGTTGAACGACGCTATCGCCGACGGCCGTGACGTGTCTTGGATCTGGGACGTCGACTTCGAGCCGCTGATCCCGGGCCTACGACGGCTCGTCGCGACGGGCGACCGGGCCGCAGAGCTTGCCCTCCGGTTCAAGTACGGAGGTCTCGATGTCGCTGCGATCGACGTCGTGCCGATGCTGGAACATGCGCTCGACCGGGGGCTCGAGCTCACGCCGCCCGGGGGCGAGCTCATCGTGCTGCCGACCTACACGGCGATGCTGGCGCTGCGGAAGATTGTCACGGAGCGTGGCTTCGTCCGTCCGTACTGGGCGGAGTCGGCATGAAGATCGTGGTCGGACACCTCTATCCCGACTACCTCAACATCTACGCCGACCGGGGCAACATCGCCGTGCTAGCGAGGCGGGCCGCCTGGCGCGGGCACGAGCTCGACGTGCGCGCTCTGTCTCTCGGTGACGCGATCACGCCGGGCGAGCACGACCTGCTCTACATAGGCGGCGGCCAGGACCGGGAGCAGGAGCTCATCGCCCGGGACCTCGCCGAGAAAGGCCCCGCCATCCTTGCTGCTGTCGAGCACGGCGCGGCCGTGCTCGCAGTCTGCGGTGGGTATCAGCTGCTCGGCAGGCGCTATCGCGATGCGTCGGGCGCCGAGCTGCCAGGCGTCGGCCTTTTCCCGCACGAGACGACTGCCGGGTCGACGAGGATGATCGGCGACGTCCTGCTCGAGTGCGAGCTCGAGCCCGGGACGCGGCGCCCGCTGGCCGGGTTCGAGAACCATGCGGGTCGGACACGCCTGGATCCGGGAGCCGAGCCGCTCGGCTTGGTGGTGGCGGGATTCGGGAACGACGGCTCGAGTGGCTGGGAGGGCTGCCGGGTCGGTCGTGCAGTCGGCACGTACCTGCACGGTCCCCTGCTCCCGCGCAACCCGTGGTTTGCAGACTGGCTGCTCGCACAGGCGCTCGCTCGCAAGCACGGCGATCCGCCGGTCCTCGCTCCTCTCGAGGACGAGCTCGAGTTGCAGGCGCAGGCCGTCTCGATGCGGCGCGCGCAAGCGCGCGGCGGGCGACGCTAAGCGCGCGGCTCGCCCTTTCGTGGCACCATGCTCGTCGGCACCCCCCACCCTGAGGGTGGGGAAAGAACCCCGCCGCCCTCGGCGTCGACGCTACCGGAGCGCCTGGAACCGGCGTGTCAGCAGACCGCGCCGAGTGTGGATCAAGGTGCCCACAACGCCCCGAGATAGACGGCGGGGTCGCCGGACTCCCATCGGCTCAGAAACCGTTGGATCGGCGGATGCAGGACGACCTCGTCGAGGTCGCCAAGACCAAACAGACCGTGCCCGCGGACAGCGTCGTCGAGCGACGTGACACCTTCCAACGACCTCTCCCCGAGATCACAGGCGAAGATGATGTGAACGACGTGCTTCGGCGCGGAGCTCCAGGCCGGCGAGATCGAGTCGACGATCGCAACGGGCCCCTCGAGGGGAAGCTGGTCGCCGATTCCGATTTCCTCGGCCAGCTCCCTGCGTAACGCGTCGATGAGACTCTCCCCGGGGTTGACGCCGCCGCCGGGGAGCAGCCAGTACTCCTTTCCCGGCTTCTCGTGCCGACAGAGAAGGACTCTGCCCTTCCACCGCAGGATCGCCGAAACGCGGATGCGCGGCTCGGTGCCGGTCATGCTGCCGACGACCCGAAGCCCTGGCCGCCCCGCTCGCTCTCGGGAAGATCTTCGACCTCGCTCAGTTCGACGTGCGGGATCGCGAGGATGACTAGCTGGGCGATCCGCATCCCGGGCTCGATCACGAACGCGTCGACTCGATCGGTGTTGAGCAGGACGACGCGGAGCTCGCCTCGATAGCCGGAGTCGACGAGCCCCGGAGAGTTCACGACCGAGATCCCGTGCCGAGAGGCGAGCCCCGACCGGGGCTGCACGAATCCTGCGTAGCCCTCGGGAATCGCGACCGCGAGCCCGGTACCGACGACCGCCCTTTTCCCCGGGCCGATCTCGATCCGTTCGGACGCCGCCAGGTCGAGGCCCGCGTCACCCGCGTAAGCACGTTCCGGGATGACCGCATCAGGCCCCAGACGCTGAATCAGCAGCTTGATCAACGGGCTTTTCGAACGGGGGCGGTATGCGCCTCGGCGACGAGGAATCGGGCGAATCTCCGCAGGTCCCGACGCGGCAGCCGGGCGCGCAGGAAGACGCCTCCGGCCCGGTCCTCTCGCTCGTCGACAGGCGCCCCGAGCTCGTAGAGCTCTGCGAGCTTCGCACCATCCTCGTACGGGACGAAGAGATGGACCGCCTCGTACCGGTCGGCGAACCGCTCGGCGATCCGACCTCGGAGCTCATCGAGCCCGGTCCCGGACAAGGCCGACACCTGAACCGCCTCGGGAAAGCGGTTCGCGAGGCGTCGCCGCCGAAGTGAGTCCACCGCGTCGACCTTGTTGACCACGACCTCGAGCGGGAGCCCGCCGGCGCCGATCTGATTCAAGACGCTCGCGACGGCTGCCGCCTGCTCGTCGAGCTGCTCGTCGGGCACGGTCGCGTCGACTACGTGGAGGACGAGGTCGGCGACGAGAGTCTCCTCCAGCGTCGCGGCGAAGCCCTCCACCAACTCTGTCGGGAGGCGTCGGATGAATCCGACGGTGTCCGTCACCAGATAGCTGCGGCCCTCGTGCTCGAAGGAGCGCGTCGTTGGGTCGAGGGTCTCGAACAGCCGGTCGTTGACTGCGACCTTCGCGTCCGTCAAGGCGTTGAGGAGCGTCGACTTGCCGACGTTCGTGTAGCCGGCGAGCGCGACGGTCGGCGCCTCGGATCGCCTCCGCTCCTTCCGGCGAACCTCGCGCTGCTTGCTCAGGTCACTCAGGCGCCGACGCAGGAAGGTGATCCGCCGGCGGGCGATGCGGCGGTCGCTTTCGAGCTGCGATTCGCCGGGGCCCCGTGTTCCGACACCGGCTCCGAGCGCGCCTGTGCCGCCGCCGAGGCGCTCGAGGTGCTGCCACATCCCGCGCATCCGCGGCAGGTTGTACTCGAGCTGGGCGAGCTCGACCTGGAGCTTCCCTTCCGCGCTGATGGCGTGCTGGGCGAAGATGTCGAGGATCAGCTGGGTCCGATCGACCACGCGTGCCTTGAGCGCGTCCTCGAGGGTGCGCTGCTGCGCCGGCTGGAGCTCGTCGTCGACGAGAAGCACCTCCGCGCCCGACTCGCGGTAAGAGCGCTTCAGCTCCTCGAGCTTGCCCTTGCCGAGATACGTCCGCTGCTGGGGACGAGCCCGATGCTGGACGAGTTGCCCGACCGGCTCGACGAGCGCTGTCCGCCCGAGCTCACGCAGCTCCCCGAGCTCCCCCTCCGCGTCGACCCCCTGTGCCAGCACGGCGACGATGAACCCGCGCTCGAGCGCGGGGTCCGGCTGGCGCTCGCTCACGATCGGATTATGCCGCCAACCGGGCAGAATCCCATCATGCGCCTCTCTCCGGCCCTCGCCGCCACGGGCACGTACCCATTCGTGCGGCTCGAGCAGGCGAAGCGAGATCTGATCGCACGGGGCGTGGAGCTAATCGACTTCGGGAAAGGCGACCCGCGAGAGCCGACCGATGCGCGCATTCGCCAGGCTCTCGCAGACAGCCTGGCCGAGATCTCCACCTACCCGCTGGCGGAAGGTCTTCCCGAGCTGCGGCGCTCCGTCGCCGCCTGGTGCGGCCGCCGGTTCGGGGTCGACCTCGATCCGGAGACGGAGCTGATCCCCACCTACGGGTCGAAGGAGGCGATCTTCCTGCTCGCGCAGCTCGTCGTCGATCGAGAGAGCGATCGCCGACTGGTGGTGACGACCGAGCCGGGTTATCCCGTGCCGGACCGTGGCGCCGCCTTCGCAGGCGCCGAGGTCGTCCAGCTTCCGCTGCTGGAGATGAACGGCTTCCTCCCCGACCTCGACGCCGTCGACCGGGAAGTGTGGCGGCATGCGGCGATCGTCTGGATCAACTACCCGAACAACCCGACCGGGGCGGTCGCTCAGCTGGGATTCCTCGGCCGGCTCGCCGACCTGTCGCGCGAGCACGGGTTTCTGCTTGCGAGCGACGAGGCCTACACGGAGTTGTGGTTCGAGGAGCCTCCCCGCTCCGCGCTCGAGGTCCGGGACCGTGGAAACGTCGCTGTCTTCAACACGCTCAGCAAGCGGTCGTCGATGACGGGGTACCGCTCCGGGTTCATCGCGGCCGGCAGAGACCTCATCGAGGCGCTCAAGCAGTTCCGGCCGTCCGTCGGGACCGCGCCGCAGGAGTTCGTCCAGCGTGCGTCGATCGTCGCCTGGGACGACGAGGAGCACGTCGAACGCACGCGCTTGGCGTACCGTCGCAAGCGCGAAGCGCTTCTCCCGACCCTTGCTCGGAAGGGCGTGAGGCTCGCGGGCGGAGCGGCGACCATGTTCCTCTGGCTCGAGGTGCCGGGCCGTGGGCCGGCGGAGGCCTTCGCTGCCCGCCTGCTCGAGCACGGGCTCATTGTCTCGCCGGGGACGTTCTTCGGGCCTGCGGGCGAGGGTTACTGGCGGCTCGCTCTGGTCCCGACCGAGGCCGAGTGCCGCCGGGCGGCCGAGATCCTCGACGAGGTCCTGTGACTCCCGAGCGCGCGGAGGAGCTCGTCGCGGCGCTCGATCGAGGGGAGCTGCGCGTGGCCGAGCCCGCCGGCGGGGAGTGGCACGTGAACAGCGAGGCGCAAGAGGCGATTCTCGAGTACTTCCGCCTGCGCCGCGTGGAACCAGAGCACAGCGGGCCGTTCGTCTACAACGACAAGATCCCATTGAAGCGCGACTACGAGCGCCTCGGCGTTCGCGTCGTTCCTCCGGCCGCTGCGCGATACGGGTCGTTCCTCTCCCCCGGTGTCGTGCTGATGCCGAGCTACGTCAACATCGGCGCGTGGGTCGGCCCGCGCACGATGGTCGACACGTGGGCAACGGTCGGCTCCGGGGCGCAGATCGGCGCGGATGTGCACCTTGCCGGAGGCGTCGGGATCGGAGGAGTGCTCGAGCCGCCCGGCGCCCGGCCCGTGATCGTCGAGGACGGAGCGTTCATCGGCTCGCGGGCGATTCTCACCGAAGGCGTGCGGGTCGGCGCGGGCGCCGTGCTCGGCCCGAACGTGGCGCTGACGTCGACCGTCCCCGTCATCGACGTGACTGGGGACGTGGCTGTCGAGCACAGAGGCGTGGTTCCGGCGCGTGCGATCGTCGTCCCCGGAACGCGGCCGAAGACGTTCCCCGCGGGGACGTACCACCTGGCGTGCGCACTCATCATCGGATGGCGTGACGCGTCGACCGACCTCAAGGTCAGCCTGAACGATGCGCTCCGCGAGCACGGCCTCGGCGCCTGAAAGTCGGCACGAAGTCGAAGCTGTCTCGGACGCCGCGGCGCGGTATCGTCGCGCTTGAGGGCGGCGGGATCTTTCCCCACCCTTGTTGGGTGGGGCTGCGCGCGGGTACCTAGTTGTCGCCCCCGGCGCCCGACACCAGCTCGATCCGGCAGATCTCCTCCACCGGTCCTCTGAGGCTTGCGGTGCCGCTCCCGTCGAGCTCCACCGTCAGGTCGCCACCGGGGAGATGGACCGTGATCGGGCTCTCGCACCAGCCGTTGGCGACCGCCGCGGCGGCGGCCGCGATCGAGCTCGTCCCGGATGACAACGTCTCCCCCGCCCCGCGTTCCCAGACTCCGACCGTCAGGTCGTGCCGGCTGTCGACACGCACGAGCTGGACGTTGGTGCGGCCGGGAAAGCGCGGATGGCACTCGACCATCGGCCCGAGCCGGAGGAGCTCGGCGCGCTCTGGATCGCGCCGGATGACCGCGTGGGGATTACCGGTCGAGACGGGGGTGAGCTCGACGGGTTCGCCCTCGACGTCGAGGGCCTCGGTCTCCCCCACCTCGACCTGGCCGACCTTGAGCTCGACGTCACCGCCGCCGCCCACCTCGCCCTCGACCACACGATCGCTGACGCGCAAACGAACATGCTCGGCGCCCGACCGCCGTGCCGCCCAGGCGATCGCGATCCTCGCCCCGTTGCCCGACAACTCTGCCGTCGAACCGTCCGGGTTCCAGATGCGCAGATCCACGCCGTCATCGTCGACGCCGACGATCTCGAGGACCCCGTCGGATCCGACTCCGTAGTGGTAGTCGCAGAGAAACCTGACGCGCTCTGCCGTGAGCGGCACCGTGAGCTCAGCCGGCTCGACCAGCAGGTAGTCGTTGCCGAGCGCTTGCCATTTCGACAATCTCATGTGCGATCTCGCTCGTGGGGCGGTCGGCGTTGACGCCGACGAGGCCGGGAATGCGACGCATCCACTTCCGCTGATACGCAGCGTAACGGCGCGTGCGGCGAACGAGCGCGGCCAGGGCCTCGTCTCGCGGAAGCTCCGCGACGTCCCGAAGCCCGAGGGCGCGCACCGCCGTGGCCGAGATCGGCGCGTCCAGCGCGGCCCTCGCCTCCTCGACGACGCCGGCGTCGAACATCTCCCGCGCCCGTTGCTCGATGCGCGAGGCGAGGACGTCACGGGGAAGCTCAAGACCGAAGATCATCGTCGGCAACCGAGTCTCCGCCGTCCATAGCCGGTCGGTCTGCGGCCGAAGCGAGGATCCGAGCTCGGTCAGCTCGAGCGCCCGGACGACCCTCCGCCGGTCATTCGCGTGAAGCCGCGCCGCGGCGGCCGGGTCGCGAGCGGCGAGCGCGGCAAACGCTCGTTCCGGCCCCAGGCGATCGTACGTCCGGCCCCAGGCCGCGCGGCGCTCGGGCGCCGGCGCAGGCGGGAGCCGGAGGTCGCAGAGGGCGGCGCGAAGGTACAGGCCCGTGCCGCCTGTGACCACAGCGACCCTCTTCGCCGCGTTGAGGTCGTCGACGGCCGCGTGCGCGAGGCGCGCGTAGCGCGCCACCGACCCGGCCTCTGAAAGCGGCCAGACACCCACCAGACGCGTTGGCCTCGACGGCTGCGCGGTGAGGATGGGCAAGCCGGCATAGACCTGCATCGAGTCGGCCGACACGACCTCGCCACTCAGCCGGTCCGCGACCGCCTCAGCAACCGAGGTCTTGCCCGAGGCGGTCGGCCCGAAGATGGCGACGACGCTAGGCATCCTCCGCGACCGGGCTCGGCTCCCGGCGCAGCTCGGCGTTGAGCGAGACCATGTCCGGAACAAAGGCATCGTGGTCGTCCTCCGGATGCTCCGCCCGGTGCTCGCGGAACCAGTCGACGGCGAGCCCGATTCCGTGGTCGAGAGGCACCATCGGCTCGTAGCCGAGAAGCTGGCGTGCCTTGGACGTATCCGCGACGTAATGGGTCACCTCTCCCAGCAGCGGCTCCGCGATCGTGATCTTGGGCTCGACGCCGACCTTCTCCGCGATCAGCTCGGCCGCCTTCACGAGGGTGTTTCCCTGGCCGTACGCGAGGTTGATCGTCTCGTTGACCACCGATCCGCCTGTCAGCCGCTCGATACCTCGGCTGATCCCCTCGACACAGTCGTCGACGTAGGTGAAGTCGAGCGTCTTGTCGGCGCCGAAGACCGTGACCGGCTCGTCCTTGAGCATCGTGTGGATGAACAGCGGGATCACGCGCACCATTCGCGCGAGGTCGTTGTCATAGCGCCCGTAGACATTCGAGAACCGGAAGACGAGGTACGGCAGCCCGTAACAGCGTGCGTAGGAGTAGATCAACGCCTCCCCCGCGATCTTCGAGGCCGAGTACGTGCTCTCCGTGAAAGCGAAGTCGGCCTGGCCCTCCTGCGTGGAGAAGCGATGGACGTCTCCGTAGACCTCGCGGCTCGACGAGAAGACGATCGGCACCTGCTGCTGTCGGCAGAACTCGAGGACGTTGAAGGTCATGATCGCGTTTTCGAGCGCGCGGTGCGGCTGTCGTACGAGCTGATGCACCTTCGCGTGCGCGGCGAGATGCACGACGAGGTCGACGGGCGGGTACTCGACGCCTCCGATCCCGCCCGGAAACGACGGGTAATGCCCTGAGAGATCCTGCAGTAGGTAGCGAAAGTCGTCGGTCCAGGTGTTGAGCCGCTTGTCGACTCCGAAGACCTCGTGCCCGTCTCGCTGCAGGCGCAACGCGAGATTGGTCCCGATCTGGCCGCTGGAGCCCGTGACGAGGATGCGCATCAGGCAGCGACCGGTACGGCCTGGCTCCCGCGGAGCGTCGTCGAGGTCGCTCCCTCGATCCGAACGTCCACGAGCTCCCCCGGCGCGGCCGACCCGGCGAAGTTGACGGTCGTGTTCCGACGCGTGCGCCCTCGGAGAAGCGCCGAATCGGTGCGGCTCACGCCCTCGACGAGCACCTGCTCCACACCACCCACTCGCGCTCCGTTTCGCTCCGCGGCGACGCGTTGCACGACCTCGACCAGCTCCTCGATCCGGGCGCGCTTCACATCATCAGGGACCTGCTCTTCCATCGCCGCTGCCTCGGTCCCGGCCCGCGGCGAATACACGAAGGTGAAGGCTCCGTCGAACCCCACCTCGTCGACCGCGCTCAGCGTCTCCCGGAAGTCCGCGTCGGTCTCTCCGGGGAAGCCGACGATCAGGTCGGTCGTCAGCGCGAGATCGGGGATCGCCGCGCGAAGCTCTTGAACGAGCCTGAGATAGCGCTCGGGGCCGTAGGTCCGGCGCATCGCCTTGAGAATGCGCGTCGATCCCGACTGCAGGGGAAGGTGCGCGTGCTCGCAGACAGCGTCGCACTCCGCCATCGCGTCGATCACGGGCCGGCGGAAGTCCTTGGGATGCGGGCTCGTAAAACGGATCCGCTCCAACCCTTCGACGTCGTCGCAGGCGCGGAGCAGCTCGCCGAAGTCCGTGTGGAGATCCGGCGCGAGGTCGCGGCCCCACGAGTTGACGTTCTGCCCCAGGAGGGTCACCTCGCGGACGCCCTGCGCGATGAGCTGGGTGATCTCCGCGACCAGGTCGCCGGGCCGGCGGCTCACCTCACGCCCGCGGACGGCAGGGACGATGCAGTACGAGCACCTCGAGTTGCACCCCATCGAGATCTGCACCCATGCTTGAAACAGCCGCTCGCGATGCATCGGGAGCTCGCCGGCGAAGCTCCGCCCTTCCAGCCCGAACCGGCCGCGCCGGACGCCGTGCCCGCCCGCGCCGAGCCATTCGCCGAGATGAGGAATCGATCCAGGCCCGAATGCGACGTCGACGCACGGGTAGAGCTCGAAGAGCCGGTCACGCTGGGCCTCCGCATAGCATCCGCCGACGGCGATCACTTTGGTGGGGTCGCGCTGCTTCAGGGCTGCCGCCTGCGCCAGGTGCGCCGCGAACTTCTGGTCGGGCTTCTCCCGGATCGTGCAGGTATTGAAGACGAGAACGTCTGCTTCGTCCTGGGCGGGTGACTCGCCGAGCCCGAGCTCTTCCAGCATCCCCTTGATCCGCTCGCTGTCGTGAGCGTTCATCTGGCAGCCGAACGTGGTGACGTGGTACCGGCGCACGGGCCAGAATGCTACCCGTGGTGTTTCCGAGCTCGACCCAGCTGTGGCTCTTCTGCCTCGCCGCCCTCGTGCTGCTCGCCATCCCGGGGCCCGCCGTCCTCTACATCGTGGTGCAGAGCGCGGAGCAGGGCCGGCGCGCCGGCCTCGCCTCGGTCGCCGGCGTCCACGTCGGCACGCTCGTTCACGTCGCCGCGGCGTCGATCGGCCTTTCCGCGCTCATCGTCGCGTCTACCACTGCGTTCACGGCAGTCAAGTACGCGGGTGCCGCATACCTCGTCGTGCTCGGAGCCCGGAAGCTCGCCGGGCGCGGCCCGGACGAACAGCCTTCCCGTCCACCTGACGCGCTGCGGCGGGCGTTCGTGCGCGGTGCGATCGTGAACGTGCTCAACCCGAAGACGGCGCTCTTCTTCCTGGCGTTCCTACCGCAGTTCGTCGATGCCGATCGCGGCGGGGTCTGGTCCCAGGCGCTCGTGCTCGGGCTCGCCTTCGTCGCACTCGGGCTGGTCAGCGACTCGCTTTACGCCGTGGCCGCGGGATCGGTCGGCGGCCTCCTGCGACGAAGGCGGCGCGCCCTTCGCTACTGCTCCGGGACGGCATACATCGGGCTCGGGGTGGTCGCCGCGCTCGCCAGGCGCGCCTAGGCTGCTTGATCGGGCTGCACCTCGGGCTCGGGCGCGACGATCGCCTCGGTCTGCGCACCGCCGTTCGCGACGTTCCGAGCAACGTCGACCGCTCGGCTCTCGCGGATAACCGTCACTTTCACCTGGCCCGGATACTCGAGCTGATCCTCGATCGCGCGCGCGATCTCGTGCGAGAGCAGGACCGCCGCGTCGTCGTCTACCTCCCCGGGCTTGACGATGACGCGAATCTCTCGGCCCGCCTGGAGCGCGTAGACCTTCTCCACCCCCGGTCGCGAGCCCGCGAGCTCCTCGAGTGAGGCGAGGCGCTTGATGTAGTGCTCGAGGCTCTCACCCCGGGCACCCGGCCGCGACGCGGAGATCGCGTCGGCCGAAATCAGCAAGACCGCCTCGACGGTCTGCGGTTCGACCTCGTAGTGGTGCGCCTCGATCGCGTGGATGACGTGCTGCGTCTCCCCGTACCGGCGCGCGAGCTGCGCGGAAATGGATGCGTGCGAGCCCTCGACTTCGTGCGTCATCGCCTTCCCGAGGTCGTGGAGAAGGGCCGCGCGCTTCGTGACCTTCACGCCGGCGCCGATCTCCGTCGCCATGATTCCCGCGAGATGGACGACCTCTAGGGTGTGCTTGAGGACGTTCTGGCCGTAGCTCGTCCGATAACGCAGGCGGCCGAGAATCTTGACGAGCTCCTCGTGGAACTCACCGCAGTTGGCCTCGTACACCGCCTGCTCTCCGGCCTGAGTGACGTGATCCTCGATCTCCGCCTTCGACTGGTAGTACGCGTCCTCGATCCTCGCCGGATGAATACGGCCGTCCTCGATCAGCTTCGACAGCGTCAGCCTCGCGACCTCGCGGCGGATGCCGTCGAACGAGGACAGGACCACGGCCTGCGGCGTGTCGTCGATGATGAAGTCGACACCCGTCAGGTGCTCGAGCGCCCGGATGTTGCGACCTTCGCGCCCGATGATCCGGCCCTTCATGTCGTCGGTCGGCAGTTCGATCACGGACACGGTCGTCTCGGCCGCGTGGCTCGCCGCCACGCGCTGCAGTGCATCGGCGACGAGGTTGCGCGCCCGGCGCTTCGCCTCGATCCTCGCCTCCTCCTCGAGCTGGCGGACTCGGCGCGCAAGCTCGTGCCGGACGAGATCCTCGGAGCGTTCGAGCAGGCTGAGCTTCGCCTCGTTCACGGTCATCCCGGAGATGCGCTCGAGCTCGGCGAGCTGCTGGCCCTTTGCGGCCTTGTGCTCCTCCTGCAACTGGCGGAGATGGCTCTCCCGGTCGGCAAGGCCCTGCTCGCGGCGTCCTAGCTCCGTGAGCTTCCCGTCGATCTCCTCCTCCTTGGCGAGCACGCGCTCCTCGACCTTGACGATCCGCGCACGGTGATCCGCGACCTCCCGGTCGATCTCGGCCCGAAGCTTGACGGCTTCCTCGCGCGCGGTGATCTGCGCCTCCCGCCGGAGCGTCGCGACCTCACGGTCCGCCTCGTCGAGCATCTCCTTGCGCTGAAGGCGCGCCGCGCCGAGCCGCGACTTTCCGAGCGCACCGCCGGCGAGCGCCATGCCGACCACTCCGACGGCCAGGCCGATCAATATCCCGATGGCGATCAGCATGAGCAGCTCCAGGGGTCGGTTGTCCGCGGCGCCTCTCCGGCGGTCCGACCATCACGGGCTGTCCCCGAATCTGTACAGCGAGCCGACACCTTCGGCTCGGGAAGCGCGTTGGCTACGCCGCCGCTGTCAGGAGCCTTTCGGTGTCGGAGTCGTCGATGTGCAACACGGTCTCAGGAGTTCTGTTCGGTGCGATTCGGAAAGTCCCGCTATGCAGGCAAAACAGTCGGATGAGGCTGACCTCATCCTAGCGCCGCTCAGGGGTCATTTGCAAAACGGGCACCGAGTGCGCTCTCCACGGTCTCCTCGTCGAAGCCCTTTCCTGCCAGGAATCGCGCGGTCTGGGGGCTCGCGCCGCGGCGGTCGACGAGCTGGCTGGCGCGCTCGAGCTCGGGCTCGAGGGCCTCGACGGAGACGCGGACGACCTCGTCGTCGAAGCCCCGGCGACGGAGGTCGAGCCGGATGGCTTCGTCTCCGTACCCTCGAGCGGCGAGGCTTTCCGCGCGCGACCAGGCGGATCGAGCGTCGTCGATCAGGCCCGCCCGCTCGAGCGTGTCGAGCGCCGCCCCAGCCGCCGTGGGATCGACGCGCGAGCGAAGCCGGTCGCCGAGCGCCTGCCTCGACAGGTCGCGCGAGTGCAGCGCACGGGCGGCGACCGAGAGGGCCTCGAACCGGCGTAGCTCGCGACGCAGGTCACGGAGCGCCGGGCGGTCGAGCACGCGCCCTTCGCTGAGCCCGGATCGCGCGGCCACGTCGACGGGCACCATTCGCCATGGCACTCCGTCGAGCTCGACGGCGACCTGGCCGCGCGGGCCTGGGCGAAGCGCCGTGACTCTCGGCATCGGGTCTACTTCGACGCGGCCTTCTCGACCGGCTCTGCCTTCACCTTTCCGTTCTGAGGTGCCTCGGCGACAGGCAGGAGCCTCGCGGACGCGACCTGCTCCGGGCCGATCTCGGCCTGGATGCGCGCGAGGATTCCCTGGCAGACGTCCGGATGCTCGCGGAGGAACGCCGTTGCGTTCTGCCGCCCCTGGCCGAGCCGCTCGTCCCCGAAGCTGAAGTACGAGCCCGACTTCTGCACGATCTTCCGCTCGAGGCCGGAGTCGAGGACAGTGCCCTCCCAGGAGATACCGGAGCCGTAGATGATGTCGAACTCGGCCTGCTTGAACGGCGGCGCGACCTTGTTCTTCACGACCTTCACGCGCACGCGGTTCCCGAATGCCTCGACGCCTTCCTTCAGCGTCTCGATGCGACGAATGTCGAGGCGGATCGAGGAGTAGAACTTCAGCGCGCGGCCTCCGGGCGTCGTCTCCGGGTTCCCGAACATGACTCCGATCTTCTCCCGGAGCTGGTTGGTGAAGATGCAGATCGTGTCGGTGCGGTTGAGCGTGCCGGCGAGCTTGCGCAGTGCCTGGCTCATCAGCCGTGCCTGCAGCCCGACGTGCGAGTCGCCCATCTCGCCCTCGATCTCCGCCTTCGGTGTCAGGGCTGCGACGGAGTCGACCGCGACGATGTCGAGGGCGCCGGACCGGATCAGAAGCTCCGCGATCTCGAGCCCCTGCTCACCCGTGTCGGGCTGGGAGACGAGGAGGTCATCGATGTTGACGCCGATTCGCTTCGCGTAGGAGGGGTCCATGGCGTGCTCCGCGTCGATGAAGGCACAGATGCCTCCGCGTCGCTGCGCCTCCGCGATCACGTGGTAGACGAGAGTCGTCTTGCCGGAGGATTCCGGGCCGAAGATCTCGACGATCCGGCCGCGCGGAAGCCCTCCGATCCCGAGGGCGAGATCGAGAGCGAGCGAGCCCGTCGAAACGGCCCCGATCGAGACGGCTGCATGGTCGTTCATCTTCATCACGGCGCCCTTGCCGAATTGGCGCTCGATCTGGCCGAGAGCGACGTCCAGAGCCTGCTCGCGATCCACTGACATCAACCTCCTAGGACAAACGATTCGACGACGACATACTGCGCCCCACTCGGCCGCAGCACTGAATGGTAGGCAGCGGCATCGGATGGACTGATCTCGCCGCCGAGGCCGGGCAGCGCCGGCGCCAGGCGCGGACGGTGACGGAAGCGGGTCACCGTGACGTGCGGAAGCCACGGCCGCCGCTCCCGGGCATACACGCCCAGCCGCTCGAGGCGCTCCTGCAGGTCGGTCGCCAGGCGGGTGGCGCCTCCTCCGGGATCGCCCATCACGAGCATCCCGACCGTCGGGGTCTCGCGATAGCGCTCGGGCACGAGCCGGATCCGCCCGGCACGTGCGGCGGCCCCGCGCAGAGCGTCGAGGATCGACTCGAGCTCGGCCACCGGCCGGTAGCCGAGGAAGGCGAGGGTGACGTGCAGGTGCTCGCGAGGAACGAGACGCACCCCGGTGAGCTGATCCTGCTGCCAGCGGCACAGCGAGTCGAGCACCTCCTCCGGGAGGCGCAGGGCGCAGAACAGTCGTGCGTGCTCACGACCCTCGAAGCTAGCGGGAAGTGTCAAGCGTGTTCGTCACGAGTCTGTTCAAGAAGACGACGGACGAGGTGGAGCGCGGTCGCCGTGGCCCGGCGGCGGATCGATGCCCGGTCGCCGGGCAGGGTGAAATCGGCGGAGCGGGCTCCATCCGGACCCTGGGCGTGAACGTAGACGAGCCCGACCGGCTTGTCGTCGCTGCCCCCGCCCGGTCCGGCCACGCCGGTGACCGCGACGGCGACGTCGGCACCGAGCGCTCTGCGCGCCCCGGTGGCCATCGCCTCCGCCGCCTCGGCGGACACCGCGCCGTACTGGTCGAGGATGTTCTCCGGGACCGCGAGCTCGCTCAGCTTGACCTGGTTCGAATAGGCGACCACGCCGCCGAGGAAAACGTCGCTCGAACCAGGAATCTCGGTCAGCCGTTCGGCCACCATTCCACCGGTGCAGGACTCGGCCGTGGCGAGGGTGAGTCCACGCGCGCGGCAAAGGTCGAGGACGATCTCCTGAATCGGCCGCTCGTCGCGGCTGAAGAGGTAACGCTCGACGGGCGCGACGAGCGTCGACGACAGCGTGTCCGCGCGATGCTCGGCTCCGGAGTCGACGACGAGGTCGACGTGAATCTCGAAGTCCCGCGCGCAGATCGTCGCCTCCACCCCGTCTCCGTCGCCACCGGCGTCGGCCAGGGCCTTGGCGACGGCCGACTCGCTGACGCCGAAGAAACGGAGCTGCCTCAGCTCGGGCGGCCGGGCGCGGGACAGTAGCCGCCGCACGGGCTCCGCTTCGAGCGCGCGCGACCAGAGGCGTTGCAGCTCGCCCGGCGGGCCTGGCAGGACGACGATCACGGATCCGGGCCGCTCGAGCACGAGCCCCGGCGCGGTTCCGGCGAGCCCGAGCGAGAGCGCCCCGTCGGGGATGGTCGCCTGCTTGCGGACGCCCGTCTCGAAGTCGACGTACGGACGTGCCATTCGCTCCGCGAACCGTCGAGAGATTCCCTCGATCTCCTCGTGGAGCTCGGCGTCGACGTGCAAGCCGAGCCGCGCGGCTCGGGCCACGAGCTCCACCGTCCGGTCGTCGTGAGTCGGGCCTAGCCCCCCGGAGACGATGCAGAGCTCCGCGGACATGCCGTACGCGAGCGCGGGCTCGAGCTCGTCCTCGCGATCGCCGACGATCACGATCCGCGCGGGCTCGAGGCCGAGGCGCAAGAGCTCTCCGGCGAGAAACGGGCCGTTGAGGTCCCTGCGGTCGCCTCGGACGAGCTCGCTGCCGGTGACGACGACGACCGCCCGCGGGCGGTCGCTCACACGCCGGAGCGAATCGCCGTCGGCGTGACGATCAGGGTCTTGGGCCCGCCGAGTGGCAGCGACTTGTGTCGCCCGTTCAGAAACGTGATCACGTTCTCGGGGCGGTCGAGGGTGATCCACAGACGCTTGCCGGTGAAGACCTGGTCCTGCCCGCGCTCGAGCGTGCCCTGGTAGAGGATCCTGCCGGTCGCGGAGCCGCGATGCACTTGCAGCCAGCAGGGCCCCTTCGCGGCGAGCACGTGCAGGCGCGCCAGATTCGCAACCGGGGGCCGCGACGCTCGAGTCTGGGTGAGCGGAGACGTACCGAGGCCCACGGGCGTCTCCTTCGGCGGGTCTCCGCTCGTCCAGGCGACGATCACGAGCGCCGCCACGGCCGCAATCCCGAGGAGGGTGAGCAGCAGCACGCGTGACTGGAGCTGGATGCCGCGGCTCGGCGGCGCGGCGGCCCGCCTCGGCCGCGACGGCCGGCTCTCCTCGCCGACCACGAACCGAGAGCTGTACTCGTCGACGTAGAGCTGCCCGTCCAGGCCGAGCGACTCGGCGTACGACCGCAGGAAGCCCTTGACGTACGTTTGCGCGGGTAGGACGTCGAATTGCTCGGCCTCGAGCGCGCGCAGGTACTTGGCGCGGATCTTCGTGCTCTGCTCGAGCTCGGGGAAGTCGAGACCCTGGCGCATGCGCGCCTCTTTGAGGCTGTTACCGATCTCGAACACGGGGCGCCAGCATCATAGGCGCTTACCTGTGGCGCTGGTAGAACAGCACCAGCTCGTAGAAGCCGACCGCCAACGCGGCCGTCAGGGCGAGGCAGACGGCGACCGCTCCAACCACGACCGCGAGGGTCGCGAGCCTTGTGCCGCGTTCGCTGAGGTCGAGCCAGCGCAGGTTTCCACGGGCCCGCCTCGCCATGATCGCCCCCGCGAGGCCCAGGACGAATCCGAACGGGATCGCGTATGCGGTGTCCAGCAGGTCGACCCGCGCCGACCTCCGTGACACCTCGAGCGCCGCCGGGAGCGCGAGCACGCCGAGCAGCCCGAGCAGCAGTGCCACCCAGGCCCGGGTCCTGCTGGCCGTCTTCACCGACGACAATGACTCGTCTCCGGGGCGGCTCCGCCTGCCTTACTGCTTCACGTAGGGCCGTCCGACCGCAGCCGGCGGGTGGGGCCGACCGATGACCCCGGCGACCGCGATGAGGGTCAGGACGTACGGCAGTGCCTGGAAGAGAACGGAGGTGTTGCCCCACGGCTGCGCGAGCCGGAACGAGAGCGCCGTCGAGCCGCCGAAGAGCAGCGCGGCGGCAAACGCGCCGAACGGGCGCCAGTTGCCGAAGATCACGGCCGCGAGCGCGATGAAGCCTCGCCCCGCCGTCATGTTCTCGCCGAACGAGCCGACGTAGCCGATCGAAAGATACGCCCCGCCGAGGGCCGCCAAGATGCCCGACAGCGTGACCGCGGCGTAGCGCATCGCGTAGACGGAGATGCCGACCGTGTCGGCCGCACGGGGATGCTCCCCGACCGAGCGGATGCGTAGCCCGATGGGCGTCTTGAACAGCGTGACGTGCGCGACGATCAGGAGCGCGAACGAAATCCAGATCATGAGGTTCAGGTGGCCGAAGACGCTGCCCAGGAAGTCGAGGTTCACGTCGGGGATGCGCGGCAGGTTGCCGGGCGTGCCATTCTCGCCGTAGATGTCGATGAAGAAGTAGCCCGTCACGCCGAGGGCGAGGAAGTTGATCGCCGTCCCGCTGACGATCTGGTCCGCACGGAGATGGATCGACATGATCGCGTGGACGAGCGCGAAACAGGCGCCCGCAACCGCAGCGGAGAGGAGGCCCATCTCCCAGGAGCCGAACTTGTCCGCGCCGAGCGCACCGAAGAACGCGCCCGAGAGCATCATCCCCTCGAGGCCGATGTTCACCACGCCGCTGCGCTCGGAGAACATGCCCCCGATCGCGGTGAACGTCAGCGGCGTCGCCCAGATGAGCGTCGCACTCAGCAGCGCGGGCCAGGCGACGACGACGTTGAGGTTCCCCTCCGACGCCTTCGTCGCGAGCAGCCCCAGCCCGACCCCGACGATACCGACCCCCACGGCTGTCCAGCCGAGCCGGCGCACGCCGCGCGACACCGACCAGATACCGGCAGCGGCAGCGAGAAGGCCGAGCAGCATGGGCCAGACGAGGCTTCGCGTGCTCGGGGGCAGCCACGAGATCTGCTTGCTGAACGAGGGCAGAGTCACGAGGAACGCCAACAGGCCGAGGCCGATTCCGACGCGCGCGATCAGCTCGTCGTTCTCGAGGCTCCCGCGCCAGCGCGAGGCGAACTCGGCGGTACTCACGCGACCTCCTCGGCCGGAGCGGCCTTCGGAGTGCGGCGCACCCGCAGCTTCTTCCGCGCCTGCCACACGTAGATGATCAGGAGGTCCGCACCGACGAACAGAAGGATCAGCGCCTGGATCATGAGGGCGAGATTCCCGGCGAGCTGCGGCGGGAAGATATTCGGGTCGAGGCTCCGGGTGGACGTCCCGGTGAAGAGGCTTCCGAAGAGGAGCGCGCCGAGCCCGACCCCGACCGCAGTGTTCCTCCCGAGGAGTGCCACCGCGATCCCGATGAAGCCGATGTTCGAGACCTGGACGTCGAGGACGCCGAGCCGGAACTGCCAGCCGAGGATGTCGAGCCCGCCCGCGAGCCCCGCGAACAGGCCGGAGATCGCCATCGCGAGGATGAAGTTCCGCGACACGCTGATGCCGCCGTAGCGAGCAGCCTCGGGGTTGAAGCCCACGGCGCGGACCTCGTAGCCGAGGGTGGTGCGATTCAGGATCAGGTAGAAGACGAAGAGCGCCGCGACTGCGATGAAGATCCCCGAATGCAGGGCCTGCAGCGCGGGATTTCCCCAGATCGCAGAAAGGTGCGCTCCATGGGAGATGTCGTCTGAGATCGGGATCGACTTGTCGACGTGATTCTGCAGCGGGCCGCCACGTCCGAAGAGGTAGCTCCCCGCCCAGTAGGCGATCCAGTTGAGCATGATCGTCGTGATCACCTCGTGCGCGCCGGTGGCCGCCTTGAGGAAGCCGGCGATGGCGCCCCATAAGGCGCCGGCGACCGCGGCCGCGACGATCCCGAAGACCACGTGCGGGAGGTGCGCCATGCTCACGAACCTCGAGCCCACGTAGACACCGACGATCGCCCCGACCAGGTACTGGCCCTGACCGCCGATGTTGAAGAGTCCGCAGCGAAACGCGAAGGCCACGGCGAGCCCGGTGAGGATCAGCGGCGCCGTGGTCAGCAGCGTCTGCGTGAGGTTGTAAGCCGCGGTGTTATTCGTGTTCGTGTCCCACCAGAACCAGATGTGGTGGTTCGTGAACGGAACGTCGATGTGGTAGTTGCCGAAGTGGAAGAACCAGTTGAGGCCGGCACCCTCGAAGATCGCCTTGTACGTCGTAAAGGGGTTGTGCCCGGTCGAGACGACGACCAGGCCGCCCATGAGGAACGCGAACAATGCCGTCAGGAGCGGGGTAACGATCCCCCCCGCGCGCTGGTAGAAGGCGAGCCGCCGCGCGACGCTCGGCGCGTACTCCTCGGGATCCTTGCCGCCGGGCGCTGCCGGCTCGGGCTCGGGGCCTTTGACCGGGCCGCTCAAGCCGCCTCGCGCTGCCCGGCGCCGGTCATGGCGATGCCGACCTCCTCTTCGGAGACGTCAGGTGGGAACTCGGCGACAATTCGGCCCTCGTACAGGACGAGGATCCGGTCCGACAGCGACAGGACCTCCTCGAGCTCGAGCGACACGAGGAGGACCGCCTTGCCCGCATCGCGCTGCTCGACCAGTCTGTGGTGCACGAACTCGATCGCTCCGACGTCGAGCCCGCGCGTGGGCTGCGCCGCGATCAGCACGCTCGGGTTCCGCGTCACCTCGCGCGCGATGACGACCTTCTGCTGGTTGCCGCCGGAGAGCGACGAACCTCTCGTCGCCGGGCCGCCGCCGCGCACGTCGAACTCGTCCAGGACCCCCCGCGCCCAGCGAAGCCAGCGCCGGGGGTTCACCCAACCGAGGTGCGAGAACGGCTCCTTGCCGTAGTCGTGGAGGACGAGGTTCTCCGCGAGGTTGAAGTCCAGGACGAGGCCGCGGCGGTGCCGGTCCTCCGGGATGTGGCCTATGCCCGAGTCGAGCGCCTCGCGTGCGTTCGCGCGCGTGAGGTCGTCGTCCCCCACGACGATCGAGCCGCTCGCGACCCCTCTCAGGCCGGTCAACGCGTCGATCAGCTCGCTCTGGCCGTTCCCGTCCACCCCGGCTATGCCGACGATCTCACCCGCACGAACGTCGAACGACACGCCGCCAACCGCCTCCAGGCCTCGGTCGTCCTTTACGACGAGATCCTCGACGTGGAGCAGGAGCTCGCCGGGAGAGGCGGGCTTCTTCTCGACCCGCAGGAGGACCTCGCGGCCGACCATCGCGCGGGCGAGACCACCCTCCGTGGCTCCCTCGCGAGGGACGGTCTCGATCTCCTTGCCGCGGCGAAGCACCGTGATGCGGTCTGCGATCGCGAGTACCTCGTTGAGCTTGTGGGTGATGAAGATGATCGAGATTCCTTCCTGGGTCAGGCCTCTGAGGATCTCGAACAGCTCCTGGGCCTCCTGCGGCGTGAGCACGGCCGTCGGCTCGTCGAGGATCACGATGTTCGCGTTGCGATAGAGGGCCTTCATGATCTCGACGCGCTGTTGTTGCCCGACCGTGATGTCCTGCACGCGTGCGTGTGGATTGACGGCGAACTTCAGGCTCCGGGCGACTTCGGCGACGCGCTCCTCGGCCGCCGGCTCGTCGATGAAAACCCCCGCCCGCCTGGGCTCGTTCGCGAGCACGATGTTCTCGGTCACCGTCATGACCGGGATCAGCATGAAGTGCTGGTGCACCATGCCGATGCCGAGCTCGATCGCATGCTTCGGCGAGTTGATCTCGACCGGCTTGCCGTTGATGAGGATCTCGCCGGAGTCGGCCGTGTACAGCCCGTAGAGGATGCTCATCAGCGTCGACTTGCCGGCGCCGTTCTCTCCGAGCAGCGCGTGCACCTCTCCCCGGCGAAGGTCGAAATCCACGTGGTCGTTGGCGAGCACGCCCGGAAACGTCTTCGTGATCCCGCGCATCTCGAGGAGGGGGGCGGCGGGGGCGGCGTCGGCCACCCGGCGATTCTAAGTGGTTCAGGCGAGGGCCGGAAAGACGAGGCGGGCCTCGTGAGCCCGCCTCGCCGACCGTTGAAACTCGCCTCCCGCTAGCCGGGGACGACCGTCGGGGGCTTGATCTTGCCCGCGATGATCTGCGCCTTCAGCTTCGCGATCTGCGCGAGCCATGCCTTCGGGATCTTCGCCTTCTTGCTGATCTTCCCGAGCGACACGCCGTTGTTCTTCAGGTTGAAGACCAGGTTGCCTCCACCCTTGTAGCCCTTGCCGGTCTTTGCTCCCCTGACCGCCAGGAAGATGCCGACATCCACCCTCTTGACAGCGCTCGTGAGGATGTAGGAGCCGAGGTTCGACTGGTCGACGTCGACGCCGACGCCCCACTTGCCAGCCCCCTTCGCAGCGTCGAGCGCGCCGAGGCCGCAGGGGCCCGCAACCGCGAACACCACCTGAGACCCGGCGTCGAGCTGGTTCGTCGCCACTGCCTTGCAGAGGTCCGAGGCAATGAAGTTCTGCGAGTAGCCGATCTGGACGGTTGTGCCGGGAACGCACTTCGCCGCACCGGCCTTGTAGCCCGCGATGAACGTGTCGACCGACGGGATCTTGAGGCCGCCGACGGCACTGATGTTCTTGTTGCCCTGCCTCGCCGCGACCTTCGCCGCGAGACAGCCGATGAGATAGCCGTTCTGCTGGGTCGCGTACGTCAGCCCTTCGACGTTCGTGACCTCACCCTTGAAGGGCGCATCCGTGGCCGAGTAGTCGGTGATCGCGAACTTGATGTTCGGGAACTGCCGGGCGACCTCGTTCGTCGCGTCTGCCAGCAGGAACCCGGCCGACATGACGATCCCGAAGCCCTGCCGCGCGAGCGACGCCATGTTCGGCAGGTAGTCGCCTGCAGACCGCGACTCGACCGCGCGGATCTGGACCTTCAACTCCTTCTGTGCCCGCTTGAGGCCGGTGAGCTGGTTCTGGTTGAACCCTCTGTCGTTGAAACGACCGACGTCGCTGACCAGGCCCGCCTTGAAAGGCGCCTGGGGCGCCGCTGCGCCGGTCGCAACGAAGCCCACAGCCGTCAGGACCAGTGCGGCAAGCGCAGCCAGGCCAAACGGCAGCAGTCGATGCTTACTCAAAATCTCCCTCCTGGTAGAGACCCTTCATTCCGGGACGATCGTACTCCCTGCCGTCCCCGCTTTCACCTAAGACGGCCCGATCGGCGGCTGGTTAGGGATCCTGAGGGTGAACGGGCGAGCCGGGCTCAGGTCTCGCGGGCCGAGGCGAGCTCGGCGTCCGCGACCAACACGCGCCGCGGCTTTGACCCCTCGTAGCCGGAGATGATCCCGCGGCGCTCGAGCATGTCGATCAGCCTCCCCGCTCTCGTGTAACCGACCCGGAGCCGACGCTGGAGGAGCGACACCGAGGCGGTCTGCGTCTGCACCACGATGTCGATCGCCTTCTCCAGGAGCGGGTCCTCGTCCGGGTCGAACTCACCATCCTCGCCGTCGACGTCCTCGGCGAATACCTCGGGCAGCTCGAGGAGCGACTCGTCCAGCTCCTGCTCGCGCTGATGCCGGCACTGGTCGACAATGAGCGCGATCTCCTCCTCGGACACGTAGGCGCCCTGGACGCGCTGTAGGCGTGACGTACCGAGAGGCTTGAAGAGCATGTCCCCCTGCCCGAGGAGGCTCTCGGCGCCGGACTGGTCGAGGATGACGCGCGAGTCCGTCTGGGACGAAACCGCGAACGCGATCCGCGACGGGACGTTGGCCTTGATCATTCCCGTGATCACGTCGACCGACGGTCGTTGAGTCGCGAGCACGAGGTGGATGCCGACCGCGCGCGACTTCTGTGCGAGTCGAATCACGGCGTCCTCGACGTCCTGCGGCGAGATCATCATGAGATCGGCGAGCTCGTCGATGACCACGAGCAGGTGCGGCAGCGTCTGTTCCCCGCGCTGGCGCAGTGTGCGATTCGCCTCCGCGACGTTGCGTGCGCGAACGGCCGAGAGCTTCTCGTAGCGCCGCTCCATCTCGGCGACGACGTTGGTCAGGGCGGCCGCCGCCTGCTTCGGGCTCGAGACGACCGGGGTGAGCAGGTGCGGGATCGACTCGTAGAAGCCGAGCTCGATCCGTTTCGGGTCGATCAGGATCATCCGCACTTCGTCCGGGGTCGAGCGCAGCAGCACGGACGTGAGCAGCGTGTTGATGCAGCCCGACTTTCCGGAGCCCGTCGTCCCCGCGATCAGCAGGTGCGGCATGCGCGCGAGGTCGGTCCAGACCGCCGTGCCGGAAATGTCCTTGCCAAGCCAGACCGCGAGCGGGCTCGCGGTCGCGGGCAGGTCGTCGAAGATGTCTCCGAGCGTGACGAGGTTCGGCGAGAGGTTCGGGACTTCGACCCCGACGGCCTGCTTGCCGGGAATGGGCGCGAGGATGCGGATCTCGGTCGTCGCGAGCGCGTACGAAAGGTCGTCCTTGAGCGCGGCCACCTTTGACACCTTCGTCCCCGGAGCCAGCTGGAGCTCGTAGCGCGTCACCCTCGGGCCGGAGATCTGGCCGACGATCGTGGCCTGGACGCCGAAATGAGCAAGCGTCTGTACGAGGGCGGCTGCAGTCCGCTCCGCCACGTCCCCGGAAACCGCGCTCGCGGCGGGAGAGCGGCGCAGGAGGCCGCGGTCCGGCAGGTGGTATTCCTCGCGCGACCCGGCGGGCACCGCCTCGAACAGGCTCGTCTGGTCGGGATCCTCTGCCGGCACAGGCTCCACGAGGAGCCGCGGCGGCTCGTTCTCGCCGACGACGTCCGGAAAGTCGTGCACGGCATCCACAGGGGGCTCGTGCGCTGGGTGAAGCGGGATCACCGGCGCCGGTTCGACGTGCTCGAGGGGGACCGCCCTGCGCGCGCGGCTATGAGCCCTCTTCACCGCGTGGCCCGAACGGCGGACGAGCGCGCCCGCCGATGCACCGGAGAGCAGGAGGCCGCCGACGACGAGGGCGAGGACGCCGATGATCGTCGTCCCGGTCGAGCCGACCAGCAGCCCGAACAGCTTCTGAAGCCCGTCCCCCAGCAGACCGCCGTTGGCGGAGCCGAGTGCGGCCAGCAACCCGAAGCTCGTCACGAGCAAGCCCGTGCGGAAGGGCCGGACGTCGACGAGCGCGCTCCGCGAGACCATCAGGCTCCCGACGATCAGAAGCGCAAGGGGCGCGACGTACGCGGCCGCGCCGAGCAAGGCGGTGAACCCGTCCGCGATCCCGCCGCCCACCATGCCTCCGCTCCAGCCGAGATAGAGGATCGAGGCCGTAAACAAGCCCACGGCGAGGAGCCCGAGCCCGATCAGCTCGAGATGCTGCTCGCTCTTCGCTCTCCCCCCTCCCTTCCGGGTGCGTCTCTTCACGCGTGAGGGGACGCGCGGTGCGAGCTTGCGCTTCTTGCGGCGGCGCGCCATTGCGACGCGAGTTCGCCGCGGAGAGGCGGCTTCCTACCAGGCCGCCGGAGGCACGACGTATACGCGGGCGGCGAGCGGGCCGAAAACGTCGCCGAAGCTCGACGTGTCGGACCCGATCGCCTCGCCGCCGCCGTACACGTGGAGCGACCGACCCGCGATTCCCGGCACGGAGATCTGCGCATGCGCCGTCGCGTCGGTGGTATTGACGGCGATCACGTAGAGGGCGCCGTTGCGGGAACGCGCGGCGACTCGAACCGAGTCCGTGTCGGAGCGAGCCGGCAGCTCGGGTGCGGCGAGCGCCGGCGCCAGCGCCTTGATCGTGCGGTTCGTCCGGGCGAGCTCGGCGCCGATCGCGCCACCCCAGCGGTTGGGGAAGTAGCCGACGCCGTCCGCGCCGCCGGCGATCGCCAGCCAGGTTTCGGCCCGCACCGTCGCCGGCGTCGGATCGAGCGTCCGGTCACGGCCGCACTCCTGCTCCATCGCGGCGACCTCGAGCCACTGGAAGGTCGGCTTGCCGCCGGTGACCCGATCGAGCTCGCTCTGGGCGTCGAAGACGTCGCCGAAGGCCGGACGGCACCAGCCCTGGAGCGGGTAGAGGTCGAACCCGACGACGTCCGGGAGGGACAGCAGCACCGGATACATCTCCTTTCCCTGCGGCAGTGGCTCGGCTCGGCTGTAGAAATGGTTGGTCAGGGTGAGGAAGCTGATGCGGCCGCCGCGCGGGTCGACGGCCGTCCGGAGCTGGTCACGTCTGATCGAGCCGTCGAGGGACGCGTCCCACTCGTCCGGGTAGTGCCAGCCGATCAGCCCGCGTCCGTCCGCGTCTGCGTGCGAGGCGTCAACCAGCGCGTACGCGCGGCCGCCGAGCAGACGCGTAAGGGCGACGTCTTCCCCGTGGCAGCCGAGACCGATGAAGAGGTTGATCCCGTCGTCGACGCTTGAGCCCAGCGCGTCGGAGCATTGCTGCCACACGGCGGTCGGGAAGAACGCGCGGCCGTCGACAACGATGTCGTCGCCCTCGGTTGTCGCGGTAGATGCCGCCGGGGGCGGCGCGGTTGTGAACGAGGCCTCGGCCGTGGTGGCGCGACCTTCCGCGTCGACCGCGTGGAGATACGTGCGGTAGTCCGTGCCCGGCTCGAGCCCGTCCAGCACGTTCAGGTGCTCGAGGGCGAGCTCGTCGTCCGGCTTCGCCCAGGTCGACGGCTCGTCGAGACCCACGGCGGCGAGGCCGCGCGCGGGAACGGTTGTGAGCCAGGAGATGCGGGCGCCGGACGCGTCAACCGAGGTCACGTGGACGTCGGCTATCGCGGGCAGTGGCGGCTCGGGTCGTTCGGTTGGCTCGTCTCCGGGCGGCGGCGTCGCCGCGGGGCTCGCGGCTACGGGTGGCGTCGCCCGAGCGGCCTGCCTGCCATGCGGGGGCGACGGGGGCCCGACCGGCCGCGGGCGAGTCGGGGTCGGCGCCACCCGCTTCGTGTGTTCGACAGTGCGCGGAGGTGTGACCCCTCGTGCAGAGCGATGCGGGCGGGTGTGCCAGGCTGCCCGCGCCGCCGGAGCGGGCCCGCCGCGATCACCATCCCTCTCTGCCCTCCAAAAGGCGACGCCGATGACGGCCGCGGCTGCGAGGAGAACGGAGATGAGATGCAGCGGTCGCACGTACCCTGCTGAGTAGCAGCGGCCCGGAATCGGCGATAGGCCACGGCGCTATCTCGGCGCATAGGCGGCACAGAGCATCCCGAAATACGTCGGCGCCTCGTAGGAGAGGAGCTCGCCGTGCCAGCCGCCCCCGAGCGCGCCGTACAGCATCGACAGCTGCCACCAGCTGTCGGCCTTCGCGCGGTCGACGAACTCGGGCTCGAGCTCTGCGAGTCCGGCCAGGCGGTTCTCAGCGACGAGCTCGACGACCCGTGCGTCGTACTCGGCGGCGGCCGTGTCGAGCCCGTACGGGCCTGCCGCGTCGTGCGCGTGGCCGTGGTCCGCGCTGGCGACCAGCGCGACGCGAAGGCTCGACGCCGCCGCGGCATCGGCGAGTGCCTTCCCCGCCCGCACGTGCTCGGACATGGGCCGGTCGCGCGCCGGGCTGACCACGACCGTCGGGACCGGCGGCTCCGACCTGCCACCCATGTACCAGAGCGGGATCAACACGCCCCAGTCCATCGGCGCCGTCGCCGCGCCGGGATCGTTGGCGCCGAAGCTCGCGCCGACGACGGGGACTTCCGCGTCGTGGAGCGCGACCACGCACTCGGCGGCGAGGGTCAGGTCGACGGGGCAGGAAAGAACCACCTCCGGCGCGTCGAACTCGACGAGGCTGCCCGCGAGCGTCCCCGCGAGCACGACGGCGAAGTGGCCCGCGACGTGGATGTTGTGCGGCGTGAGGACGATGGTGGCCTGCGGCGCGGCGGCAGTGAACCGTCGGCCCAGCTCCTCGAGAGCCGCGTGCGTGGCCTCGGCGCCCGGAACCGCCGCCGCGGGCACGCCGGGGACGGACACCGTCCCGTGCGGCGCGATCGCGGCGAACACGAGGCTCACGTGAGCGAGTTCAGCCGCTCAACCAGGAGGTCGAGGAACCCGACGGCGTCGATGTCGACGCCGACGTGCGCGTTTGGCTCCCGCTCGGTGCGGCGCCAGAGGTCGACGACGGTGCGGCCGCGGCAGAGCTCCGACTCGATGTCGATCTCGACGTTGCGCTCGGCCGTCCCGACGAGGCCTTGCCCGAGCACATGGGCGACGGCGACGGCGTCGTGAATCGGCGAGCCGTCGAAGCGATACACCTGCCGGTGGAACTGGTTGTAGAAGGCGAGCAGCTGTTTCACCATCTCCCCGACCCGTCCCTCGAGACGATCGCCGTACTCCTGCGTGAAGAGCGCTTTGTGCGTGACGTCGAGCCCGATCATGGTCACGTCGATCCCGCTCGCGAACACGCGCGCGGCAGCCTCGGGATCGCACCAGATGTTGAACTCGGCCGCAGGGGTGACGTTGCCCTCGGCGATCGCCCCGCCCATCAGGACGATCCGCTCCGGCCGCGCGTCGGGGTGGAGAGCGAGCATGAGCGCCACGTTCGTCAGAGGGCCGGTCGGGACAAGCGTCACCGGCCGGCCCTCTCCCCGGATCACATCGGCGAGGAAGTCCGCCGCGTGACGGTCGACGGGCGTGCTCCGCGGCGGCGGCAGGTCGGGGCCGTCCATGCCGGTCTCGCCGTGGACGTAAGCGGCAACGAAGGGCTCGCGCACGAGCGGCCGGTCGGCGCCCGCGGCAACCGGAATCTCGTTGCGGCCGGCGAACTCCAGCACGCGGATCGCGTTGGCAGTCGTCTTGTCGAGCGTCTGGTTGCCCGCGACGGTGGTGACGCCGAGCAGCTCGACCTCGGGCGACGCGAGCGCGAGCAGGAGCGCGATCGCGTCGTCGTGCCCGGGATCGCAGTCGAGGAGGATGGGCGTCGGGGTCATGACCGGAGTATCTCGTCTACCTCCGCCGCAGTCGGCAGCGAGGGCTGCGCACCGAGCCGCGACGCGGCGATCGCGCCCGCCGCGCAGGCACGCCGGAGACTCTCCTCCCGGTCGCGCCCCTCGAGCAGCGAGACGACGAGACAAGCCGTGAACGCGTCGCCTGCGGCGGTTCCGTCGACCGCGACGACGCTCGGCGGGCGTGCGCGTGCCACCTCCTTCCCGGATTCGAGCAACAGCGCGCCTTCCTCTCCGAGCGTGACCGCGAGCAGCGGCTGGTCGCCCACGACCTCGGCCTCGTAGCGGTTCGCCACGACGAGGTCGGCCTCGACCGGGAGCGCCCGCGCGGGCGCAGCGTTCACACACAGCCAGTCGGCCTGCGCGCGGGCGTCCCTGACGGCCTCGTCGGAGATCTCCAGCTGGCAGAGCACGTTGCCCCCCGTCGAGAAGCCTCCGACCAGCGCGTTCGCTCCCGGCACGACGACGATGACATTCTCCCCGTCCTCGGAGACCAGGATCAAAGCAATGCCCGTCGGCTCGCCGGTCCGGCGAACGTCGAGCTCGACCCCCGCCTCGCGAAGTGAGACGAGCGCCTCCTCGGCGGGCGGATCGTCGCCGGTGCAGCCGATGAGCCGGACGTTTGCGCCGAGGCGTGCGGCGGCGACCGCCTGATTGGCCCCCTTGCCTCCCGGAATGCGCTCCAGCGTCGCGCCGCTCACCGTCTCGCCCGGTCGCGGCAGCCGGTCGACCTTCGCCACCAGGTCGAGGTTGATCGACCCGACGACCGAGATCTCAGGCGGCAAGTGCGCGCAGGTCGAGCGCCGCGCGTTCCAGGTTCTCGCGCAGGTCGAACAGGCCCGCCCAGAGCGACGATCGGTCCGGGATCGCCTCGATCCGAGCCATGTCGGCAAGGCCCTGCAACGCACGGACGAGCACGGCGAGCTCGAGATAGGCCTGCGCGACCCGCGTCGAGCAGACGCTCACCCCGGCCCGCTGCAGCACCGGCGCCCAGTCGATCAGCTCACCCGCTCCGGGACCGCCGTACCAGGACCGTCCTTCGGCCCGCTCGGGCTCGAGCTCCAGTAGGTACCGATCGAGCGGCCGGCCGAGGCCGGTAATCGCGGTCTCGGCGCGGTCGGCAGCATGGCGCAGCGCGGCCTGGCGCGCGCCGGGAGTCGACGGATACGCGTCACCGCGCGCCCAGCGCTCGAGCAGCCGGCAGAAGGCGAGAGCGGCGGCCTCGCATGCGCCGAGCTGGCCGACGAGACGGAGCGCGGTCGCCCACTCCGCCGCGTGATCGTGCAGCACGTCCGCCCAGCCGGGCTCTCTCGCTCGTAGCGTCGACATTGCTTACCTAAACCTCGACGACGACTGGAAGGATCATCGGCCGGCGCCGGGTCCTGTCGTAGACCAGCTGGCCGAGCTCGTCGTGCAGGTGCTCCTGCAGGAGCTTGATCTCGCTGACGTGATCGCTCAGGCAGTGCTGCAGGACGCGGTCAGCTTCCTCTCTTAGCTCGTCCAGCAACGGGCCCGAGCCGTCCCCGAAGCCGCGAGCGATCAGCTCCGGCGGCCCGGCCGATCCCCCGTTCGACGACGCGAGCGTCGCCACGACGATGAGGACGCCGTCCTCTGACAGCCGCCGGCGGTCGCGGAGTGCGACGTCGTGGACATCCCCCACTCCGAGCCCGTCGACGAACGCCATTCCCGTCTCCACCTCGCCGACGACACGCACCCCCTCGCGGGAGAGCTCGACGACCGTGCCGTTCTCCGCGAGGACGATCGCGTTGGCCGGGACGCCGGCGTCACGAGCGAGCTGAGCGTGGGCTGCCTGCATCCGGAACTCACCGTGCACAGGCATGACGGCGCGTGGGCGCAACAGGGAGAGCAACGTTCGGAGCTCCTCGGCACAGGCGTGCCCGGAGACGTGCACGGGGGCGATCTCCTGATGCAGGACTTCTGCCCCGGACTTCGCCAGTTGGTTGATCGTGTCGTGAACCCGCAACTCGTTTCCCGGCACGGGCTTCGCGGAGATGATCACGGTGTCGCCACGCTCGACTCCGATCGTCGGATGGTCGTTGTACGCGATTCGCGTCAGAGCCGACAGCGGCTCGCCCTGACTGCCCGTGCAGAGGATGAGCTGCTCGCTCGGCGGCAGGTTCTCGAGCTCGGGCGGGCGCACGAGGACGCCCTCAGGGACGTCCATGTAGCCGAGGTTGCGCGCGATGTTGGCGTTCTTGCGCATCGAGCGGCCGACCAGGCAGACCTTGCGCCCGAGGCCGACTCCCACGTCGATCGCCTGCTGCATCCGATGGACGTTGGAGGCGAACGAGGAGACGAGGATGCGTCCCTCGCGGAGCGGGAAGATCTGCCGGAACGCCTCGCCGACCACCCGTTCGGACTGGGTGAAGCCGGGACGCTCGGCGTTCGTCGAGTCGCCCAGAAGGAGATCCACGCCTCGGTTCCCGAACTCGGCGAGCCGGCCGACGTCCGTCCGGAGGCCGTCGACCGGCGTGTGGTCGAGCTTGTAGTCGCCCGTGTGCACGATCCTCCCCGCCGGCGTCTCGAGCACGATCGCGACCGCGTCCGGAATCGAATGGGCCATCCGCACGAACTCGATGCGGAACGGGCCGAGCTGCCTCGGCTCGTCGTCGGGGTGCACCTCGATAAGCTCGACGGCGCGCAGCAGGCCGTGCTCGTCGAGCTTGGACTTGACCAGCCCCAGCGTGAGGCGAGTGGCCCAGACCTGAGGGATACGCACCTCGCGCAGAAGGTAGGGCAGCGCGCCGACGTGGTCCTCGTGGCCGTGCGTGAGGATGACCGCACCGATCGAGCTCGCCCGCTCGCGCAGGTAGCCGAAGTCCGGCAGGACGAGGTCGACGCCGAGATGCTCGTCACGCGGGAACGCGAGCCCGGCGTCGACGACGGCGATCGTGTCGCCGCACTCGTACGCGGTCATGTTCTTTCCGACCTCGCCCAGTCCGCCCAGGGCGACGATCCTGCAGGTATCGCTCATCCGAGGAAGTGTAGGCGGGTCGGTCGGCGGTGCCGAGGACCCGGCTAGACGGGGGAGGCGCTCAAGGCCCCGAGCCGCTCGAGACAGCTGCGAACGCGCGCGGTCTCGTCCTCGTTCGCGGCGACCAGCGGCAGCCGGAGGCCGCCGACATCGTGCCCGAGGAGATTGAGGGCGGCTTTGATCGCAATCGGATTCGTCTGCACACCGAGCAGCTCGTACGCCGGGTCAAGCTCCGCGTCGAGCTGCTTCGCCCTGGCGGTGTCTCCGTCGTGGTACGCCCGTACCATTTCCTTCACCTGCGGCCCGACGACGTGTGTGTGGACGCAGACCCCGCCGACCCCGCCGAGCTCGAGGAACGGGTAGATCAAGTTGTCGTCGCCGGCATAGAGGTCCAGGTCGGTCTCCGCGACGATGCGCTTCGCCTGCGCGAGGTCGTCGTTCGCCTGCTTGACCGCCCCGACGCCCGGGATGCGCGAGAGCTCGACGATCGTCTCGGGCTCGATGTTGATCACGACGCGGCCCGGGATGTTGTAGACGATGATCGGCTTGTCGCTGACCTCCGCGATCGCTGCGAAGTGCGCCACGATCCCGCGCTGCGGCGGCTTGTTGTAGTACGGCGTGACGACGAGGAAGCCGTCGACGCCGATCTCGTGCGCCTCGCGAGTGAGGTGGACGGAGTGCGCGGTCGAGTACGTGCCCGTGCCCGCGACGACGGTCGCCTTGCCACCGAGCCGGTCGACCGCGACGCGGAACAGCTCGAGGCGCTCGTCGTCGGTGAGCGTCGGGCTCTCCCCCGTCGTGCCGGCGACGACGATGCCGTCCGAGCCGTGCTCGACCAGATGAAGGGCGAGCTCGCCGAAGCGCTCGTAGTCCACTGCGCCGTCGTTCGAGAAGGGCGTGACGATCGCGGTCAGGACCTCGCCCAGCACGCGATCTAGTCTACCCGGGTGAGTTTGACGGTTCGCGCCGCCCGGCCCGACGACGGCGAGTCGATCGCCGACCTGCTCGGCCAGCTCGGCTACCCGGTCGACAGCGGCGCGATCTCACCTCGCCTGGAGCGTCTGGTCATGCTCGGGGACACGGTCGCCGTCGCCGAGCTCGACGGGAAGGTGGCAGGGCTGGCGCACCTGCAGGTCTCGCCGGCGATCGAGCACGATCGGCCCGCGGCGAAGCTGGGAGCCCTCGTCGTCGACGAGTCGTCTCGCGGCCGCGGAGTCGGCCGCGCGCTCGTCGCCGCGATGCAGGACGAGGCGCGCTCCCGCGGCTGCGCGCTCTTCTACGTCACCACCTCGGAGCGGCGTGACGACGCGCACGAGTTCTACCAAGCAGTGGGACTCGAGCAGACGGGCCGGCGCTACGGGACGACGCTCAACGAGTAGTCGAGCCACTCCGCGCGCGTGGCGCCAAACCGGTCGTAGACGCGCTGCGCACGCCCGTTGTCCTTCGCCGTCTGCCACGTCAGCTCTGCCGCTCCGTGCGCGCGGCACTCGTCCGCGCACGCGCTGATCAGAGCCTCGGCGGCACCTGTTCCGCGCGCGGTCGGCGTCACGTAGAGGTCGTTCATGACCCCGATGCGAGCAGCGATCAGCGTGTTCCAGCTCCAGAACACGGTTGCGAAGCCGACAGCGTATCCGTCGTCGCTACGCGCGATCAACTGGACGCCCTCCCGGCCGGGATCGCCGAGGAGCGCGCGAGAGAGCGCGACGAGCGCGTCGTCAGCCGGGGCGACCTCGTAGAAGTCGCAGTACGCGCGCACGAGCGGCAAGAGGTCCGGGAGATCACCGAGAGTCAGCCGAGAGATCGTCAGAGCAGCGCCTCCAAACCGACGGTGAGGCCCTGAGGCAGCCCGCCGATCCTCTCGAGCGCCAGCAGCACGCCCGGGACGAAGGCCTCGCGGGAAAACGTATCGTGCCGAAGGGTCAGGAGCTGGCCTTCGCCGCCGAAGAGCACCTCCTGGTGCGCGACGAGCCCCGGGAGCCGCACGGAGTGGATCGCCGGCTCGCCGCCGATTAACGCGGCCGTCGCCTTCGCCGTCCCGGACGGCGCGTCCTTCTTCGCCTCGTTGTGGAGCTCCACGATCTCCGCGCGAGGCATGTGCTCGGCCGCCTCCTTCGCAAGGCGCATCATCAGCACCGCGCCGAGGGCGAAGTTGGGCGCATGGAAGCAGGCGACACCGACAGAACGCGCGAGCCGGTCGACCCGGCCCCGGTCGAACCCCGTCGTCCCGATCACGCACGGCAGGCCACGCTCGATGGCGGCGGCGACATTCGCCTCGACCGCTTCGGGCACGGTGAAGTCGACCATGACCTCGGCCGCCTCGAGGCCGACGAGCCGGTGGCCCTCCGCCTCGAGAGCCGGAGCGAGGACGCGTCCGACCTTGCCGCCGCGCCCGTTGAAGGCGATGTTCACGCAGCCCGCGCCGTTGCGGCGGGGTTGATGCGGCCGGCGGCCGTCCTGAACACAGCTTCCTTCGGGCCGATCCCGGAGACCGAGAGCTTCTCGGCTGCGAAGAGCAGCCCGGCGAGCTCGGCCACCTCGTCCGGCTCGACCGCCTCGATCTCGGCGATGATCCGTTCGAACGAGAGGAGCTCGGTGTCGGTGATGAGCGATTTCCCGAGCCTGCTCATCCGGTTCGATGTCGACTCCATCGAGAGCATGATCCGGCCCTTGAGGTTCTCCTTCGCGCGCGAGATCTCGTCCTTGCGGAGCTTGCCCGCGGCGATGTCGGCGAGCTCCGAACCGGCGATCTCGAGACAGGTGGCGAGGTTCTCCTCGCGCGTCCCGACGTAGATGCCGACCAGGCCCGTGTCGGTGTACTGCGACGCGAACGAGTAGACCGAGTACGCAAGCCCACGCTTCTCGCGTATCTCCTGGAAGAGCCTGGACGAGGCCGAGCCGCCGAGGATCGAATCCAGGATCGACGCCGCAAACCGGCGTCGATCGGAGCGCGCGATCCCAGGCGCGCCGATGCAAACGTGGTACTGCTCGGTGTCCTTCTTCACGAACCGGAGCCCGGGCGCCGGGGTCTTGACCAGCGGGCGCCTCACGCGCGGGCCGCCGGCCGGGGGCCGCTGCTGGCTCTGCGCCCGCTGCAGCATTCGCATGAGCTTGTTGTGCTCGACGTTGCCGGCCGCCGCGATGACCACGTTGCCGCCCGCGTACATCTGACGGTGATAGGTCGAGAGCACGCGGCGTGACACGGAGGAAATCACGTCCGCGGTCCCGATCACCGGACGGCCGAGCGCGTGCTGCTCGAAGACCGCCTCCGAGAAGAGGTCGTGCACGAGGTCCTGCGGAGTGTCCTCGTACATCGCGATCTCCTCGAGCACGACCTCGCGCTCGGAGTCGAGGTCGGTGAACGAAGGCGCGAAGACCATGTCCGTCATCACGTCCAGAGCCGTCTGCACGTGAGCATCCGGGACGCGCGCGTAGACCATCGTGTGCTCGCGCGAGGTCGCCGCGTTCAGCTCGCCTCCGAGCCCGTCGAAGATCTCCGCGATCTGCTGCGCGGTATACGAGCGCGAGCCCTTGAAGAGGAGGTGCTCGATGAAGTGGGAGACACCTGCCTTCGCATCCGTCTCGTCTCTCGAGCCGGCACCGATCCAGAATCCGAGCGCCACCGAGCGCACGCTCGGCACTTGCTCGGAGATGACGCGCTCGCCCGAGTCGAGCTCCGAGAGGACGTACTTCTGCACCGACCCATTATCCCGGCCGCCGAGCGCTACTCGAAGCAGAACGGATTCCCTTCCAAATCGCGCATGACCGTCCAGGCTCGCCCGGCTTCCGACTCGGCATCGTCGACCGTTGCGCCCAGCGCCGTCAGGCGCTCGATCTCCGCGCCGCGGTCGTCGGCACGGAAGTCGAGGTGGATCGGATAGTGCTCCGGGCGTGACCGCTCGCGGCGCTGGAAGAGAAAGCGCGGCCGGCTCCCGTCCGGGTTCCGTGCGGCGTAGAAGCTGCTGAGCTCGCGCTCGTCGATGCCGCCGTCGCGCAGCTGCTGCAGGAATCCCTCGTCGACCGGCTCCTCCGGCCAGCCGAGCGCGGCCGCCCAGAAGCGCCCGAGCTCGACCGGCTCGGCGCAGGAGAACGTGACGTTGCCGACGTAGCGGCCCGGGAGAGCGTTCGTCGGCGACTGGATGCAGAAGCCGTTGCCCTCCGCGTCGCGCATCACCGTCCAGGTCTCCGAGAGCTCGCCGATGACGTCCGACTTCGTCGCCACGAGCCGCGCGCCCAGGCCGAGGAGCCGCTGCAGCTCCGCCTCTCGGTCGGGCACGTTGACGTCGAGGTGGATCGGCAGCTCGATCGTCGGGGACTTCGGCGCCCGGTCGAAGAAGAGCTCCGGCCCCTTCCCGTGAATACGCCAACCCGCTCCGCTCGCCTCCGCCGAGTACCCGTCGAGGAGCTCAGCCCAGAAGCCGGCCAGACGCTCCGGCTCTTCCGAGGCGAAGACGATCCGGCGAATGGCGAGCACCCGGCCCATTCAACCCGAAACAGCGAGGGCGGCCCGTTGGCCGCCCTCGTGCGCGTCTGCTCGTCGAGCCGGGACTAGTCCCGGTCGCGCCCGCGGCCGCCCCGGCCGCCGCGCCGGTCACGGTCACCGCGCGGCGGGCGGTCGTCGCTCCGCTCGCGCGGAGGCGCGTCCTTCGCCCGCTCGATCAGCTCCTCGGGGCTGACAGTGTTCCCGTTCTCGTGCTTCTGGATCAGCTTGAGGCCGATGCGGCCTCGAGCCTTGTCGACCTCCTGGACGAGCACGTCCAGGATGTCGCCGCGGTTGATCACGTCCTCGATGTGTCCCACGCGGCCGGGCCCGACGTTCGAGACGTGGAGCAGGCCGTCGGTGCCCTTCTTCAGCTCGACGAAGGCGCCGAACTGCGTCGTCTTCACGACCTTCGCGTTCCGGAACTCGTCACCGACCTCGGGCTCCTTCGTCAACGACTCGATCGCCGTGATCGCCCCCTTCGCCTTCGCGCCGTCGGTGGCGTAGATGAGGATCGTGCCGTCTTCCTCGATGTCGATCTGCACCTCGTGATCCGACTCGAGCGCGCGAATCGTCTCGCCGCCCTTGCCGATCACCATGCCGATCTTCTCCGGGTCGATCTTGACGCTCGAGATGCGCGGGGCATTCTCGTTCAGCTCCGACCGCACCTCCGGGATCGCCTCGAGCATCTTGTCGAGGATCGACTCCCGCGCCCGCTTGGCCTGCTCGAGCGCGCTCCGCATGATCTCCTGGGTGACCCCGGTGATCTTGATGTCCATCTGGAGCGCGGTCAGCCCTTCGCGGGTCCCGGCGACCTTGAAGTCCATGTCGCCGAGGTGATCCTCCGCCCCCTGAATGTCGGTCAGGATGACGTAGTCGTCGCCTTCCTTGACGAGTCCCATCGCGATGCCCGACACGGGCGCCTTGATGGGCACGCCCGCATCCATCAGAGCGAGCGTCGAGCCGCAGACCGAGCCCATCGAGGACGAGCCGTTCGACTCGAGGGTCTCCGACACGACGCGGATCGTGTAGGGGAACTCCTCCGCTGGCGGGATGACCGCCTCGAGCGCGCGCTGCGCGAGCGCCCCATGGCCGATGTCACGCCGCTTCGGGCCGCGCATCATGCCCGTCTCCCCGACCGAGTAGGGCGGGAAGTTGTAGTGGTGCATATAGCGGCGGTCGGTCTCGAGCGAGAGGTCGTCGATGCGCTGGCCTTCCTTCGCGGTGCCCAGCGTCAGCAGCGACATGATCTGCGTCTGCCCGCGAGTGAAGAGGCCCGAGCCGTGCACGCGCGGCGAGACGCCCACCTCGCACTCGATCGGGCGGATCTCCTCCGGGGCGCGCCCGTCGGGGCGGTTCTTGTCGACCGCGATCTTGCGGCGAACGAGCTCCTTGTAGATCGCCTCGGCGGACTTCTTGACGTAGTTCTTCGTCAGCGAGTCCTTCATCGTCGCGGCCTCGCCGTCGCCGCCGGCGGCGGCGACCGGGAACGGAAGCTGCACCGTTTCGACGATCCGGTCGAAGAGGAGCTGCCTCTTCGCCGACTTGAGCTCCTTCGAGTCCTGCTCGGCGTCGGTGAGCGTTCGCAGATCGCTCTCGAACTGGTCCCGCACCGGCTGAAGCGCGGCCTCGAGCCGGGCCCGCTCGAGCACCGTCGCGAGGCTCATCTTGCGCTGCAGCTGCCGGAGGACGTCTTCCTCGGTCGAGTCCATGCCGAGCTCGCCGAGCGCTTCCTCGACCACGCCGTCCGCGGCCCGGAGGCCCTCGGACCCGATCCGCTGCCGAATCGTGTCACCGACCTCGCGCTCGACCTCTTCGGTCACGCTTTCGTCGAGCCACTTCGCCTTGCCGATCTGCCGCTGGAGGTCGAGCTGGGCCTCGCAGAGCTTCTTGATCTCCGCTTGCGCCAGCTCGAGCGCCTCGAGCAGCTTGTCCTCCGGAACCTGGTTCGCTCCAGCCTCGACCATCGTCAGTCCCTCGAGAGTGCCGACGACGATCAGGTCGAGCTCGGTCTGCTCCGACACCTCGACCACAGTCGGGTTGACGACGAGCTCACCGTCGATCAGGCCGACACGGACGGCGCCGACCGGCCCGATGAACGGCAGCGGCGAGATCATCAGCGCGGCCGAGGCCCCGTTGATGCAGAGGATGTCGTGCGCGGTGATCAGGTCGGCGCTCAGCACCGTGCAGATCACCTGGGTCTCGTTCTTGTAGCCCTTGGGCCACAGCGGCCGGATCGGCCGGTCGATCATGCGCGCGGTCAGGATCGCCCGCTCGGTGGGGCGCCCCTCGCGCTTGAAGAAGCCGCCGGGGATCTTCCCGGCCGCGTACATCCGCTCCTCGACGTCGACCGTGAGCGGGAAGAAGTCTGCGCCTTCGCGCGGCTCCATCCGGCCCTGCGCGGTGGCGAGCACCATTGTGTCGCCCGAACGGACGACGACGGCGCCGTCCGCCTGCTTCGCGAGCTTGCCGCTCTCGAACGTCAGGTCGCGCCCGCCGATGGTCACGCTGACCTCGGCCCGGCGCTCGGTGGCAATCGCTGCCATATGTCCTTCCTCTCTACTTGCCGAGAGTGGGGACTCGAGTCAGCGTCGCGGACGGCGCTCGCTCGAATCTCCACCCTCGTTCGCTAATCCCGTGCCGGCGTCAGACCGGCTTGGGCGAACTTTTTCCTCGGAGCTAGCGCCTCAGCCCCAGCTCCTTGATGAGAGCCCGGTAGCCCTCGAGGTCCCGCTTCTGGAGATAGGTCAGGAAACGGCGCCGCCGCCCGACCAGCTTCAGCAGTCCCCGTCGCGAGTAGTGATCCTTCGGATGGGCCCGAAGGTGCTCCGTCAGGTCGTTGATCCGCCGCGTCAGGAGCGCAACCTGCACCTTCGTCGAACCCGTGTCCGTCTTGCTCGTGCCGTGGTGCTGGACGATCTCCTCTTTCACTTCCTTCGTCAGGCTCATCTCTCTCCTTCGTCTCGTCAGTCCCAGCGATCCGCCGGAAGCAGGCAGAAAGCCGCGGCTGCGTCGCGCGACAGGGTACCAACCAAGCCGTCTACTTGAGCAGCAGCCGGCCGATTCGCCTCTGGGCGAGGACGAGGCCGCCCGTGCCGAGGAAGACGAGGACGGCGACGTTGACCAGCTGGCCCCATCCGACCGTCCCGAGGTTGAGCGCGCGCAAGAGCTCGACCGCGTGGTAGAGCGGTGAGAAGCGCACGACCCACTGGATCGCGGGCGGGTACGTGGAGATCGGGAAGAACGTGGCCGAGAAGAGGAACATCGGGAGCTGCACGAGCGCGATCAGCTCGAAGTCCTGCCAGGTTCTCATGAACGTCGTCGCCGCGACCCCGAGCCCCGCGAATGCGAAGCCGATCAGCACGGCACCCGGGAGTGTGAGCACGCCCCAGGCGGAGTCGATCAGGCCGAGCACCGCCGCTACGACCATGAACGAGACGGCGTACAGGAACCCCCGGAAGAGCGCCCAGGCCGTCTCGCCGACGGCGACGTCGGCCGGCCCGATCGGCGTCGACAGCACCGCGTCGTAGACCCTCGCGTACTTCATCTTCCAGAAGACGTTCCCGGCGTCGTACACGGCGCCGTTCATCGCCGCGGAGGCGAGGAGCGCCGGAGCGACGAAGCTCGCGTACGCGACGACTCTCCCGTCCGGCAGAGGCACGTTGCCGACGAAGTGCCCGAGGCCGATCCCCATCGAGAACAGGTAGAAGAGCGGCTCGAAGACGCCGGAGAAGATGATCATCCAGGTGCGCCGGTAGACCATCAGGTTCCGCTCGAACAGCAGCCGCCCCCGGCTCCCGGCGATGGCGGCGACGGTCACGTCAGGAGCCGCCGCGTGTAGGTGCGCTCCGCCCAGAGCAGCCCGCCGACGACGAAGACCAGGAGGTAGGCGACGTGGCCGAGTGCGCGGAGCGGGTGCACGGGGCCGAGCGTCAGCTCGCGGCAGAGATCGACTCCGTGCCAGAGAGGCGTGGCGTAGGCGACCCACTCCAGCGGCAGCGGCAGACGCGAGACGGGGAAGAACGTTCCCGAGAAGAGGAACATGGGCACGATCACGAAGCGGTTCACCGGCACGAACGCGGCGTCGCTGTCCTGCGTTGCGGCGTACGCCGCGAACGGCGTCGTGAACGCCGCGCCGAGCAGGACCGCGGCCGGCAGCGCGAGGATCCCGTACGCGGAGTCGACTCCGCCGAACGCTGCGATCACGCCGAGGTAGACGGCGCTCGTCACGGCCACCCGGGCAGTCATCCAGAGCTGATGGCCGAGAAGGATGTCGCGAGGCCCCATCGGCGTGGCGAACATCGCGAAGTACTGGCGCGTCCAACGAAACGAGCCCATGACCGGCCAGGAGGCCTCCGCGGAAGCGATCGTCATGGCGCTCGCCGCGAGCAGCCCGGGCGCGACGAAGTCGATGTAAGGGACGCCGAGGGCCTGTCCCCCGGACTTGTTCACGAGGGTGCCGAGGCCGACCCCGAGCGCGCCGAGATAGAAGACCGGGTTGATGATGCTGGTGACGACCGTCGCGCGCCAGACGCGCCGGTACTGGAGCAGCCAGTACTCGAACGCACGGAGCGGGAGCGCGAACGCGCTCATTCGTCGACGAGGGTTCTTCCGGTGAGGTGCAAGAAGACGTCCTCCAGGGTCGAGCGGCGGACGAGCACGCTCTCCGGCTGGATCCCGAGGTCGTGGACGCGGGCCGCCGTCGCGTCGCCGTCGTCCGTGTAGAGGAGGAGGCGGTCCGGCAGCGCCTCGAGGCGGCGGGCAAGCCCGTCGAGGCGTGCTGTCATCTCCGTCGCCACCTGCTCGGGCGTGCGCTCGGCGCGGAAGCGGAGCTCTACGACCTCACGTGTCGAGTAACGGCGGATCAGCTCCTGCGGCGAGCCCTCGGCCGCGATCTTGCCCTTGTCCATGACGACGAGCCGGTCGCACAGCTGTTCCGCCTCGTCCATGTAGTGCGTCGTCAGGATCAGGGTCACTCCCCGCAGCTTGAGCCTGAACAGGCGGTCCCAGACCGTGTGGCGCGCCTGCGGGTCGAGGCCCGTCGTGGGCTCGTCGAGCAGCAGCACCTCCGGGTCGTTGACGAGCGACCGGGCGATCGTCAGGCGGCGCTTCATGCCGCCGGACAGGGGCTCGACCCTGTCGCCCGCGCGCTCGCCGAGCTGCACGAACTCGAGCAGCTCGTCGGCGCGCTTCCCGAGCTCGGCGCGCGGCAGGCCGAAGTAACGGCCGTAGATGACGATGTTCTCGCGGACGGTCAGCTCCATGTCGAGCGTGTCCTGCTGCGGCACGACGCCCAGGCGCTCGCGGATGCTCGGGCCCCTCGAGACCGGGTCGAGGCCGAGGATCCGGAGCGTCCCGCCGGACGGCGGCGAGACGCAGCCGATCATGCGCATCGTCGATGTCTTGCCGGCGCCGTTCGGCCCGAGGAACCCGAAAGCCTCGCCGCCCCGGACGTCGAAGTCGATCCCGTCGACGGCCCGGAGGTCCCCGAAGCTCTTGACCAGCCCGCGCGCGTGGACCAACGGCTCCTGTGCGGCCGCTTCCATCATCGGCAACCTAGCGGCGATAGCTTCTTCCTCGATGGAAGCGGCTGTGGCAGCAGGCCATCCGGCGACGACAGCGGCAGGGCTCGAGATCCTCGAGTCGGGCGGGAGCGCTGCGGATGCCGCGGTCGCCGCGGTGCTCGCCTCCTGCGTCGCGGAGACGTTGATGACCGGGCTCCTCGGCGGCGGCCACGCGATCTACTTCGACGCCCCGACGGGACGGGCTCGCAGCCTCGACTGCTTCGTCGCCGTTCCGGGGCTCGACGCAGAGAGGCCGCCCGGGGAGCTGCTCCACCTCGAGGTTCCCTTCGGCGAGGAGATCGTCCACTACGCCGTCGGCCCGGCCTCCTGCGGTGTCCCGGGGCTGCCGGCAGGGCTCTCGGCCCTCTGGGGCGAGCACGGCCTCCTCCCGTGGCCGCGTCTCGTCGAGCCTGCCCTCCGGCTTGCTCGCGGCGGGGTCGACCTCCCCCCTGCCCACGCGGCGTGCCTGGCGATGCTCGCGCCAGTGATGACGATGAACGAGGGCGCTGCGATCTACGCCCCGCGCGGACTGCTGCTGCAGGCAGGGGGCCGCCTCGAGCAGCCCGGCCTCGAAGCGGCGCTGGACGCGGTGGCGGACGAGGGCGCTCACGGAGCGGTCTACGGCGGATCGCTCGGGGAGTCGCTCGTCGCGCTCTGTGCCGAGCGCGACGGCCTCGTGACCTACGCCGACCTCGACGTCTACGAGGCCCGCTGGCAGGAGCCGCTCGAGTGGCCGTATCTCGACGGCACGCTCTGCACCCGCGGCGGCCTGTCGGGGATCGCCGAGGCGGTTCCGCGACTGCCGCGATTACACGGCCTGACGGAGACGGCCCGCGTTCTCGCGCTCGTCGAGCCGCTCGAGGCGCCGGTCGGTGGGAACGGCGACACGACGAACGTCACCGTCGTCGACTGCGAGGGCAGCGCCTGCGTCTTCACGACGAGTCTCGGGCTCGGGTCAGGCGATTTCCTGCCGGGCCTGGACCTCCATCTCAACAGCATGCTCGGCGAGGTGGACCTGCTTCGCGGGGCGCTCGAGCCAGGCGCCCGGATGCAGAGCATGATGGCCCCTACGCTCGCATTCGACGGCGCGGGTCTCTCGGCGGCGGCGGGCGCAGCCGGTGGGACGAGGCTCCGCACCGCTCTCCTCTGCGTGCTGGCGGGGATCCTGGACGAGGAGCTGGACGCGGTCTCCGCTGTCGAACGGGCGCGCTTTCATCCGACACGTGAGGTCGTGAACGCCGAGCCCGGAGTCGACGAGGCCGCGCTCGGCATCCTCGAGGCCCGCGGGCGTGTCGTCCGCCGGTGGCCCGGCCGGCACCACTACTTCGGCGGTGTGAGCGTGGTCAGCCGAAGAGGAGCGGCAGGGGATCCCCGCCGCGACGGTGCGGCGTCGGCCGTTCGTCGAGGGGGCTGACCGTGTCTGCGACGACCCACCCGAGGTAGCTGCAATCGGGACAGCCCGGATTCTCGTGCACCGTCCCACCGTCGCAAGGCTTCGCATAGATCGAGCCGCATTCGAGGCAGCGAACGCTCTCGAGGAGTTTCAGATGTGAGGCTCGAGCGTGCGAGGCGGTCGGCACGTACAGAAAGACGCCCTCCGGTGGCCGAAACTTGCGCCGTGCCCGGCCGGGGGCCGTGGGTCAGACGGGCCGCTGTGCGGCTCGAGTCTCCTCGACGTCCCGCGCGATCTGGGAGACGAGCTCGGACTCGTTCGCGAACGCCCGCTCGTCCCGCAGCCGGCGCCAGAGCTCGACGACGAGCCTGCGGCCGTAGAGGTCGCCTTCGAAGTCGAGCAGGTACGGCTCGACGCTCCTCTCGTTGCCGCCGTAATGCGGGTTGACACCGATGGAGACAGCCGCCCGGTGGCCGAGCGTCGCCCCTGCGTAGATGCCGTGGGCGGGAACGAGGACGTTCGCCGGCACGGAGAGATTCGCCGTCGGGTAGCCGAGGGTCCCCCCACGCTGGAATCCCGGCACGACCGTGCCCTCGACCTCGGGCGGGCGGCCGAGCATCCGCGCGGCGGCCTCGACCTCCCCCGCGCGCAGGCGGGCGCGGATCCGAGTGGACGAGATGTCCTGGAGAAGCGGCACTGCCTGTACCTCGAAGCCGAGATCGAGGAGATCCGTGGGCGTTCCCGAGGCACCGCGCCCGAACCGGAAGTTCTCGCCCACGGCGAGGGTTTTCGTGCCGATAGGCCTGAGGATCGTCGCCGCAAACTCGGCCGGCTCGAGCCGCGCGAGCTCTGGTGTGAACTCGACCAGGAGGACCTCGTCCACGCCTTCGTCGTCGAAGAGCTCGAGGCGCCGCTCGAGCGTGCAGAGGAGCTCGACCTGGTTCCCGAGCACCAGCCTGGGATGCGGCCAGAACGTGACGACCGTCAATGGGGACCCCGTGGCGCTCGCCGTCTCCAGAACGCGTCGGTGACCGAGGTGAACCCCGTCGAAGCTTCCGATCGCGACCGCCCGGTCGACGAGCTCGAGCTCACCCGGCGTGTGCGCGACCTTCACAGGCGGGCGAGCGCCTCAGCCGCGTCGATCATGCGCTCGGGGTCGGCCTCGTCGACGGAGAACGGCCCGATCTCGAGGCGGCGGAGCGTGCGGCAGTGTCCACCGAGGGCGTCTGCGACGGCGCGAACGTACGTCCCGGAGCTGACGCGTAGGTCGAGCGTCGCGATCCCATCCGCGTAGGAGACGAGGTCGAGAGTCTCGACCACGGAGCGCCGGATCGGCATCTCGACCACGACTCCGCGGCGCGCCAGCTTGTAGGCCCGCTCGCCGCCGATCTTCACGGCAGAGGCGGCGGGGATGGGCAGCTCGACCTCACCGCGCAAGGGCTCGAGCCTCCGCTCCAGGTCCGGCCTCGACGGCGGGTCGAGTGTCTCGACGACCTCACCTTCCGGATCCCCGGTCGACGTCCGGGCGGACAGGTCGACGGCGGTGAGGTAGCGCTTGTCGAGCCCGACGAACCGCGGAGCGAGCCGGGTTGCGGAGCCGGAGAGAAGGAGCAGTAGTCCGGTCGCGAAGGGGTCGAGCGTTCCCGCATGGCCGGTGCGTGCCCGTGTTCGCCTGCGCAGCTCGGCGACGAGCGCGAACGACGACGGCCCGGCCGGCTTGTCGACCAGCACGACGCCTGCCGGAGTGAGGGCCCGCGGCACCACGGCTCGACTCTATGCGCGGGCCGAGGCGAGAAACTCGTGCCGCACGAAGGCCGTGATCTCGTCGATCGAGGCCTCGCTCGAGAACCCCGCCGCCTGGCGGTGACCGCCGCCGCCCGACTTGCGCGCGATCGCGGAGACGTCGAGCTCGTCGACGCTCGCCCGCAGGCTCACCCGTCTCGTGGGCCCGTCGCGGCGTGGCGGCTCGCGGATCAGCACCGCCATGTCCGCGCCCTCGACAGCGCGTAGGTAGTCGATGATCCCCTCCGAGTACGGCTCGGCAGCGTTGACGTCGGCGAAGTCCGTGCGCAGCAGATACGAGACGACGATGCGCCCGCCTTCGTAGACCTGCGCCCGCTCGAGGGCGCGGGCGAGCAGCTTGAGCTTGGCGAACTGAACCGACTCGTAGACGCCCTGGAAGACGCGATGGACGTCGGCGCCCGCCTCGACGAGCTCGGCCGCGAGCCGAAGCGCCTTCGGCGTGGTGTTCGTGTACTGGAACCGTCCCGTGTCGGTGACGAGCGCGATGTAGAGCGCTTCCGCGATGTCGGGAGCGAGCTCTACGCCCAGCTCGCGAAAGAGGTCACGGATGACCTCGCCGGTCGAGGACGCGTCCGCGACGACGAGGTTGATGCGCCCGAAGCGCGTGTTGTCGTGGTGGTGATCGACGTCGATCGAGAGAGGGACACGCCCGAGCACCTCGGGGTCGGCGATCCGGCTCTCGTTCGCGCAGTCGAGCGCGACGAGAACGCGCTCCGCGACGTCGTCCGGCCAGCGGCGACGCAGCTGGTCGAGTGACATGAAGCCGTACTCGACGGGAAGCGGTGCGTCGCCGTGGAGCACCATGACGGTGTCCTTGCCGAGCTGCACGAGCCCGAGCTGCATTGCGAGCAGCGAGCCCAGGGCGTCCCCGTCGGGGTTCTCGTGGGTCGTGAGGACGAAGCGATCGTGGCCGCGAATCGCGTCCACCACATCAGTCATGTCAGTCGCTGTCGTCTGGGGCAAGCTCATCGATCAGCTTCGACATGCGGACGCCGCGCTCGACGGACGGATCGTACTCGAACTCCAGCTGGGGGGTTCGCTTCATTCGCAGCTCCTGCGCAATGCGGGACTGCAGGACGACGTGTGCTGCCTTGAGGCCGGCAAGCGTCTGCGTGCGCTTCCTCTCGGCGCCGAGCACCGACACGAACACGCGGGCATGGCGCAGGTCGGGCGACGTCTTCACTCCGGTCACGGTGACGAATCCGATGCGCGGGTCCTTGAGTTGCCCGATCGCTTCCGAGAGAACCTGGCGGACGGCTTCGTTGACGCGTCGCATTCGCTCCGGCATGAGGGATATTCAAGCGTCTGTCCGCCCTCGTCCTTGCAGCTGTCGCTCTCTGGTGCTTCGTCACGGCCCTCGCGGGCGGTCTCGTCGGGCTCGTGCTGGGGAACATCCGCCTGCCAATCCTCGTCCTCGCCGCCTCCAGTCCTGCCGCCGGCGCAGGGGCGAACATCGGCGTCTCCGCGGTGGCGGCGCTCGTCGCGGCGGTCACCCACATCCGCCGGGGCCGGATCGACTGGCGCATCTTCTGTTGGATGGCGCCGCCGTCGATCGCGGGTGCGGTGGCCGGCGGAGTGCTCTCGGGGCTGATCTCGGGCCCGGCCCTCCTGATCGCGATCGGCGCGACGCTGCTCGGCTTCGGCGCCGACCTGCTGCGACCGCGACGGGTAGCGCCTGCCGGGTCGGGCCGGGCAGACGCCGGGGTGCTCGTCCTCACGGCCGGCGCGATCGGCCTGCTCGGAGGCTTCGTGGGCCTGATCCTCGGCTCGCTCCGGATCGGTGCGCTACTCCGCTTCCTCGGAGAGGACGCCTTCCGCGCAGTTGGCACGAACGTCGCGGTCGGCTTCACGCTCGGCGTGGCGGGCGTCCTCGGGCACCTCGCCCAGGGCGTCGACTGGCGCTTGTTCGGGGTTGGCGCGGCGGCGTCAGTGCCCGGCTCGTTCGTGGGTGCCAGGCTGACCGGGCGCCTCGATGAGCGGCAGCTCCTGCGCGCGATCGGCTGCATTCTCCTGGTCGGAGGCACCGCGCTGATCCTCCAGGGCGTGCTCTAGCCCAGCGTGACGACGTCGCGCTCGGCCCGGACCAGCTCGAACTCCTGACCCGAGAGGTAACGCTCCGCCTCGTCGAGCAGTCGGACTGCCTCCCGGTGCTGGCGGGCGACGCAGGCGACGGTGAGAGCGGCGCGCTGCCAGAGGTCGTGGTGATCGACCTCGGCGACCGAGGCTCCGACGCGGTTCTGGAGTTGCGCTTTCGCCGACTTCACATGCCTGCGCTTGCCCTTGAGCGACTGCGCCTCGGGAAAGTGCAGCTCGACGTTCAGAATGCCGACGTAGCCCGCACTCATGGCCCCGGCCGGTGGGCTAGGACGAGGTTGCGGCGGGTGCCGGCTCGTCGAGCGTCGTCCGCTCGACCGCGCGCGTCTCGAAAGCCTCGAGGACGTCGCCTTCCTTCACGTCGTTGAAGCCGTCGAGGAGAATGCCGCACTCGAAGCCCTCGGTCACTTCGCGCGCGTCGTCCTTGAAGCGCTTGAGCTGAGAGATCGTCGTCTCGTGGATGACGGTGCCGTCGCGCACGACGCGGACCTGGGCACCGCGGCGAATGAGGCCGCTCGTGACCATGCAGCCGGCGATTGTGCCGAGCCGCGAGACCTTGAACAGCGCCCGCACCTCGGCTTCCCCGAGCGTCTCCTCGGTCTCGACCGGCTTGAGCATCCCGACGAGAGCCTGCTCGATGTCCTGCGTGAGCTGGTAGATGACGCGGTACGTCCGGATCTCCACGCCCTCGCGGGCAGCCAGGACGCGCGCGTCGGCGTTCGGGCGCACGTTGAACCCGACCACGGTCGCACCCGATGCGGACGCCAGCATGATGTCGTTCTCGGTGATTCCGCCGACGCCCTGGTGGATGACGTTGACGCGCACCTCGGGGTGCTGGATCTTCGCGAGCTCCGAGACCGCGGCCTCGACCGAGCCGACGACGTCGCCCTTGACGACGAGGTTGAGGTCCTGCACGGCGCCGGCCCCGATCTGCGCGAACAGGCCCTCGATCGAGACGCCCTTCGACGTCTGTGCGAGCTGCTCCCGCCTGAGACGCTCTCCGCGTGCGTTCGCGAAGTCGCGCGCACGCCGCTCGTTCTCGACCACGCGGCAGAGCTCGCCGGCAGGCGGCGGCTTGTCGAAGCCGAGGATCTCGACCGGGTCGCCCGGTCGGGCCTCGTTGACCTTGTCGCCGCGGAAGTTGTAGAGGGCACGCACCTTCCCCCAGGCGTCTCCGGCGACTACGGCGTCGCCGACGTGCAGCGTGCCGCGGTGCACGAGCATGGTCGCGGCGGGCCCGCGGCCCACGTCCAGGCGCGACTCGATGATAGGCCCGGAGGCCTCGGCCGTCGGGTTCGCCGTCAGCTCGAGCTCGGCGTCGGCGACAAGGAGCACCTTTTCGAGGAGGTCGTCGAGGTTCTCGCCCTGCCTCGCAGAGACGTCCGAGAACTGCGTCGTCCCACCCCACTCCTCCGGCTGGAGGTCTTCCACCGAGAGCTCGGTGCGAACTCGGGTGGGATCGGCGTCGGGGACGTCGATCTTGTTGACCGCGACCACGATCGGCACGTCTGCGGCGCGCGCGTGGGAGATCGACTCTTTCGTCTGCGGCATGACGCCGTCGTCCGCGGCGACGACGAGCACGGCGATGTCGGTGACCTTGGCGCCGCGGGCGCGCATGGCGGTGAATGCCTCGTGGCCCGGCGTGTCGAGGAAGGTGATCCTGCGGCCGTTGTGCTCGACCTGGTAGGCACCGATGTGCTGGGTGATGCCACCGGCCTCGGTCTCGACGACGGAGGTCTCGCGGATCGCGTCGAGGAGCGTCGTCTTGCCGTGGTCGACGTGGCCCATGATCGTCACGACGGGGGGCCGCGGGGCGAGATCGGCGTCGGCGTCCTCGTAGGCCTCGGGCTCTTCGTCCTCGTCGGCCGCGTGCTTGATCGTGAGCTCGCGCTCGGGGGCAAGCTCGGCGGCGACCAACAGGACCTCGTCGTCGGCAAGCGTCTGCGTGATGGTCACGGCCTTGCCGAGACCCATCATGAACATGATGATCTTGGGCGCCGGGACTCCGAGAGCCTGCGAGAGATCGCGCACGGTGACGCCGGACGGCACCGTGACCGGACCGCTCGGCGCGACCACCTCTCGCGGCGTTTTCTGGCGGGGCGCCTCGCGGTCGCGCTGCTGGCGCGAGTCACGGGGCCGTGCCGCGGCGTTGTCGATGACGACGCGCCGCTTGCGGCGTCCACCGGGGCCTCCCTGACGGGGCCTCATCGGCCGGTTCGGCCTATTTGAGCCTGAGTCGTTCGCCATGACCTCTCAAGTGTAGAGGGACGACAGTTTCGGTCGGACGTGGACGGATTGGCGCAGCGTCCGATTGAACGCGCGGCGCGAGACCGCCCGCTCGAAGCAAGAGAGACGCCGGCACGTGTATGCGCCGCGCCCGGGCTGGGCTCGGCCGGCGGCGAGCTCCCCTTCTCTCGCGACGAACCGCAGGAGCTCGCGCTGCGGCGCCTTGCGGCCGCACCCGATGCAGCTCCTGATCGGCTGCGTCACGCCGCCGACGGGGCCCCCTCGCCGTCGTCGGACACGGCCGCGACGCTCTCGGGGCCGATGCTCTCGGCCTCGGGCGGCGCCTCGTCCGCCTGAGCCTCGAGCTCGGGCTCCGGCGCCTCGACGATCGGGTCGACGTCCGCGGTGTCGGCGAGCGCCAGCTCCTGGTGGGCCAGGAGCCCGCAGTAGCGGGAGCCTGGGAGCGCCTCGTTCGGGCAGCGCTTCCCGTTCGAGAGCACCGCGGAGCAGCGGCCGGTGAGCTCCTCGCCCTCGACCTGCCCCCCGTATGCAGCGGCGGCCTCGGCCTGAGCGAACTCGGTGTCGGACTGGATGTCGACCTTCCAGCCGGTCAGGCGCGCGGCGAGGCGGGCGTTCAGCCCTTCCTTGCCGATTGCGAGCGCGAGTTGGTCGTCGGGGACGATCACGGTCGCTTCCTTCGTGTCGTCGTCGACGAACACCTCACGTACGCGCGCCGGCGACAGGGCTTTGGCGACGAAGCGCGCGGGCTCCGGATTCCACGGGATGATGTCGATCTTCTCGCCGCGGAGCTCCGAAACGACCATGCGGACGCGCGACCCGCGCGGGCCGACGCAGGCACCCACCGGATCGACACCCTGCGCGTGCGACTCGACCGCGATCTTCGAGCGGTAGCCGGGCTCCCGGGCGACGCCGCGGATCTCGACGAGCCCGTCGGCGATCTCGGGAACCTCGAGCTCGAAGAGCGTCTTGATCAGCTCGGGGTCGCGCCGCGAGAGGATGACCTGCGGGCCCTTCGTCCCCGAGCGAACCTCGGTGATGACGGCCTTGATCCGCGAGCCCTGCTCGTATCGCTCCCCGTCGACCTGCTCGGAACGCGGCAGTAGTGCCTCGACCTTTCCAAGGTCGACGAGCACGTTGTTCCGGTCGCCGGCCTGCTGGACGATGCCGGTGACGACCTCCGTCACGCGGTCGACGTATTCGTCGTACATCATCGCGCGCTCGGCCTCGCGGATGCGCTGCAGGATGACCTGCTTCGCCGTCTGCGCGGCAATCCGTCCGAAGTTCGCGGGCGTGACGTCCTCACGCTTGATCTGGGTTTCCGGGATATCGGACCAGTCGACGTCCAGGTCGTCGTCCGAGATCAGCGTGTGCGATCGCTCTCCCGTCTCGACCTCGAGCGCCTCGAGCTCCTCGAGCTTGCGCTCCCGTGCCTCGTCGATCAGGCGCTCCTCGATGTCGGGCGGAAGCTCGACCGAGTAGACACGGAAGTCGCCCTGCTCGTCGATCTCGACGGTGGCGTGCCGTGATGCGCCCGGCATCTTTTTGTATGCGGCCAGCAGCGCGTCCTCGAGAGCCTCGACGAGGGTTCCGCTCTCGATTCCTTTTTCGCGTTCGATGTCGCGAACGGCGTCGACGATTTCCTGAGTCATTTCTCTCCCGTTTCCTCGATCAGATTGCCCCGGACGATGGTTTCGTAAGGGATGTCGACGGACTCGGCGGCCTGTGTCCGGACGGTCACCGCGTTCTCTCCCGCGGCGACGACCTCGCCCCGAAGCCGGTTGCGGGCCGAGGTGCGTAGCGCGACCCGCTGGCCGACCGCGTTGCGGAAGTGGGCGGGCTTGCGCAGCGGGCGCTCGACTCCGGGCGACGACACGTCGACCGAGTATTCACCGAGGTACTCGCGGAGGAGATTCGTAACGCGCTCGCAGAACGCATGATCGACGCCCTGCGCATGGTCCACGTAGACCGTGAACCGCTCCGGGCTGCTCAACTCGACGGCGAGCACCTCGGTGCCGGGGAGCGCGGCCTCGACCTTCTGGCCGATCTCCCGCGTCAGTTGCCTCTCCTTCTCGTGTGTCGCTGCCATCGGCTCCTGTCATAAAAAATGGGCCCGCAGGCCCATTCCGAAATTGCCCGAAATGTGGTGCGAGGAGTGTAGCAAGCGTTTCGTCTTCGACAGCACGGATTCCCTCAGGCCTCGAGGATGATCGTCACCGGTCCGTCGTTGACGAGCTCGACCTGCATCCGCGCGCCGAAGACACCGGTCCGCACGGCGACTCCGCGTACCGCGAGCGCACGGCTGAAGCGGTCGTAGAGCGGCTCCGCGATCTCTGGTCGGGCAGCACCGGAGAAGTCCGGCCTTGCTCCCTTCGTGCGGGCGGGGTCGGTGATCAGCGTGAATTGGCTCACGACGAGAGCCTCACCCCCGACGTCCACGATGCTGCGGTCGAATCTGGGCGTGTTTCCCTCGAAGACTCGGAGGCTTGCGACCCGGGTCGCGAGACGGTCGGCCACATCATCGGTGTCGTCGCGCGCGACGCCGAGGAGAACGAGGAGCCCGGGGCCGATCGCCCCGACGACCGAGCCGTCGATCGTGACCCGCGCCTGTGTCACTCGTTGGCAGACGGCCCTCATCGGCGACCATCATCGCCGAGCATGCGTGCAGGCACATTGGCGCACGTGAGCTCGGGCGCACGGCGCCGGCGTCGCCTCACGGTGTTCCCCCACCCGGGTGGGGCGTCGTCCCGCCGCCCTCTGCAGGCGACGATAGCGGCGAGGCGCACGCGCATCTGTGACGCGCGAGTCGCGAGATCGTCCCGATCTACTCCAGATCGTCCCGGTCGGCGAGGTCTTCGCCGGCCGGGCCCTCGCCGCTCACATCCGCCCGCTCCCGATCGAGGTCGAGGATGCGCGAGGCGTAGTGCTGGTTCTGTGGTCGCAGCGAGCTGGCGAGCTTGTAGTGCCCGTTCGCTTCCGTGTCCCTCCCCTGCTTCTCGAGCGCCCGCCCGAGCGCGTAGTGCGCGTAGTGATCGGCCGGCGACAGTTCGAGCATGACGCGAAACTCCTCCTCCGCCTCCGCGTAGCGCTGGATCCGGAGATAGGCGATCCCGAGCGCCTCGCGGATCGAGGCCTTGCGAGGCTCTCTCCGCTTCGCCTTCTCGAGTGCCACCGTCGCCTGAGCGGCCCGTCCCTTTCGAAGATGGGCGCGCCCTTGCTGGTACAGGTCGTACGTCTCACTCATATGGATCTCAGGTAGGGAAAGTTTTCCTCCACCAAGTCAAGCGGGTCCGTCAAGTCACGTGTCTTCCCGATCTCGACGGCGATCACCGTCGCGGCGGCGCCGATTGCCGCCTGGAAGGCGTTCGCGAGCTCGTGCGGAGGCGGGTCGAGGGACAGGCGCTCGGCCACCGGCTTTCCCACTCCCCAGAGCGGCGCCGCCGACCAGGGGTTCGCGGGATCCTCGTCCCGGATCTGCTCGACGCGTGATCCAGCTCGCCGAACTGCGCGGCGGTTCGGTCCCGGCGGCGGATTGGTTCTGACGGCAACCGCGCCCGCCGCCCCGGACGAGATGAACTCCCGTGCGAAGCGGGCGATGTCTCCTCCCTGGAACAGCGTGTCGGCCGCCACCGCGACGAGCGGCGGGTCGGCCCCCGCGGCGAGAGCGCGGCGCACGGCGTCGGCCGAGCCGAGCACCTGCGGCTGGCGCACGAAGCGAACGTCGAGGCCGAACGCCGATCCGTCGCCCGAGAGCTTCTCGACCTGCTCGGCAAGATGGCCCGTCACGAGCCAGACCGTCACGAGCTCCGCAGCGGCGAGCTCCCGCAGGAGCACGGCAAGGACGGCCCGCCCTCCGATCGGCAGCACCGCCTTGGGCCAGCGCTCGGTGATCGGGCGCATGCGGTTCCCCTCCCCCGCGGCGAGCACCACGGCGTCCATCGGCTAGCCGAGGCCGAGCGATCGAACGGAGAGCAGACCGCGCACACGGTCGAGCGTCGAGAGGCTGCGCCGGAGCTTTCGCTTCAGCGTCCGCAGCTCCGCTCGCGCCGTTAGGGCCGCGCCTTGTGCCTCGCCGGGCAGTCCGTAGCGCGCGGCGGTGGCCGCCCGTGCGAAGCGTCCTCCGTCGACGCCGAATGTGTCCGTCACGGTCCCGCCGAGCTCGTTGAACGTCGCCGTTCGGCCGGCGGGCAGACGCTGGTCATAGAGGTATTCCGTCAGCTCGCGCGCACACGCGACCGCGATCCGGCGTGGGTCACGCGTGAGGTAGCGAAGCCGTCTGCGCCCGTGCTTCACCGCGATGACCAGCACTGCCAAGGCGGCTGCGAGCAGGAGGAGGAAGGACAGCAAGCTGTGTGCGCGGTGCCCAGCGGGCGCCGAGGTGCTCGCGAGGCCGGGCGGCAGGTCTCCGATCGAGCGCGGCGTGCGGCGGGTCACGTCGTGTCCGATCACACCGGAGGCACTCCCCTGGCCAAAGACCTCACCGCCTTTGACGAGTCCTCGAAGCAACGCCGCAGCCGCCTGCGCGTTGAATCCGAGCGCGGTCGAGCTGTACGTGCCGCTCAGGCGGCCCCTGCCCGGGGTCGGATCGAACGGCAGCCAGCCGTAGCCGCGGAACCACACCTCCACCCAGGCATGCGCGTCGTGATCCGACACTGTCCAGGTCCCGTCCCGGTAATGCCCCGGGGCGAAACCGGCCGCGACGCGTGCCGGGATGCCGAGCAGCCGCAGCATCAGCGCCATCGCGCCTGCGAAGTGCTGGCAGTACCCCGATTTCGTCACCAGCACGAAGCCGACCAGGGGCGGCAGGCCGGGCACCGAGGCGGGCTGCTCCGAGTACGTGAACCCACCCGTGTTGCGAAGCCACGCCTCGAGCGCGACCGCCACGGCGTACGGCGACGCGGTCCGCCCGGCGACCTCGCGCGCGCGGTCGTATACCCGGGAATAGGGCCCGAGCCTCCCGGTGAGGAGGCGGGAGACCGTGGCTTCGCGCCTGGGGACGCCGAAGGCGGGCACCGTGACGCCCCGCGCGAGGTCGAGCTCCCGTCCCGGCCTTGTCAAGGCTCTCGGATAGACCGCCGGGACGCGCGCGACCTGCGCGGGAGTCGGCTCCGGCGCATAGCTCCAGGCGGTGTAGTGCGCGCCGCGAATCAGGCCCCCCGGAACCAGAGCGACCTGCTGGCCGGCCTGGACCGCCACCTCGTCGAGCGCGTACGCGACCGGGATCGATGCGCCGACGAGGTGGTCGTCGTCGAGCGCCCCGACGGTGACGTCCTGTCTCACCCAGTCCGTTCGTTTCCTGGCGCCTGCCGGCAGGAGGAGGCTGCTCTCGGCCGGCGTCTCGCGCCAGGGATGCTCGAGCCAACGCGTGCCATCGAAACGATCGAGAACAGTGGCGCGCCAGTACTGCGAGCTGCTCGGCCCGCGGATCGTCAGCACCGTCGTCCTCTTGCTCGGGAACCGGATCCCCGTGTACCGCGCGTCCCAGACATAGCGCACGCTGACGGCGTGCTCCGGCTTGGTGTACGGATCCCACTTCTGCCAGTTGAGGAAGGCGGTCTTCGCGACCGCGGGCGAACTCGACAGCGCAAGCGCCCCGACCAGGACCATGCCGGCCGCCCCGACCGCCAGGCGGCTCGGGCGCTCGGCAAGGCCCGCCAGTAATGCAAGCGCGACCGCGAGGATGACGACTCCGCGGCCGAGCTCGTTTCCCCCGGCCAGCAACGTCGCCGGCCAGCCTGCGCCGACGAGGAAGACGATCACGGCCGGCAGCGCTCGGCGGGCCGCCACTGCCAGGGCGATCAAGAGGACGAACGCGAAGATCGCGACGAGGATGACGGCGTGCATCCTCGGATGGCGTTCCGGCTGGAACGGGAGGCGGAACTCGTAGAAGTCGAGGAAGCCGTGCCCGAAGCGAGAGCCGAGCGGCTCGAAGTACGCCGCGCCCCCGGGCCAAAGTCGGAGTGGCGAGGCCGACAGCGCCACCCACCCCGCGAGCACGAGCGAGACGACCACGCCGGCGGCGCGCAGCCAGAGGGGGCGGAGCAGAACCGGCGCGATGGCCAGCACGGCGAGCGCGAAGGGCTTGCCCCCGCCCGAACGTGGATCCTCGAAGCGGAGCCAGTTCGCGGCGACGACGAACGCGGCGATTCCGGCCAGAGCAACGGTCCTAGCCAATCAATGCCCTTCGTTTCCCGGGTGCGGTGAGTCGCTCCGCTAGGTCGTCGCCCGCGCGGACGACGGCGACGGGCACCCCCGCGGCCTGAAGACGGAGCAGCGCCGGCTCGGGCTTCCCGCCCCGGCCTGCGAAGCTCGACGCGTCCACGTAGACGATCGAGACCTCACGGCGCGAGAAGGCACGCTGGAGGACACGGTCGACGAGTCCTTGCTCGAGCCGCGCCGTCACGACGGCGAGATCGAGCGCCCGGGCGATAGGCCCGTCGGCCTCGGCAAGCAACCTCGCGGCCGGCGCCGTCCCGGTCGGCTCGGCCGCGGCCAGCAGCTCCAGCGCGCGAGTCCAGTCCGCCGCGGGCGAGTGGATGTGCTGTACCTGGCGTCGTGCGGAGCTCACGACGAGCACCGCGCGCTTGTTCTGGCGAACGTGCGCGTCGAGGATCGAGCCGGCGGCGCGAACCTGGACGTCGAAGCTGTCCCCGACGACGACCTTCGCGTCGGCGTCGAGGAGCACCGCGATCTCGTCGCGCGGCGCATCCTCGAGCTCCTTCACGATGAGCTGTCCGCGACGCGCGGTCGACGGCCAGTGAACGCGGCGGAGCGACTCGCCCTCCTGGTACTCGCGGACACTGTGAAGCTCGAACCCGCTCGGCCGTCTCAGCAGGAGCCGCCGTCCGTCATGAGAACGTCCCCCCGTGTCCGAGAACAGCCGCTCGACCCGCACCAGTCGCGGATACACGAGCAGCGCACCCGGCGCCGGCAGGGAAACGGTGACGCCCTCGAGACCGAACGGATCACTGAGCTCGGCGCGCACGTCTTCGAACAGATAGCGGCCGCGCGGAACGCTCTCGAGGGTGTAGCGGATGCTGAATCTTCGGCCGCGCCGGCGGAGAGCATGGCGCTGCACGCCGAGGCGACCGACACGCTCGACGAGCGTGATCGCGGCCGGTAGCACGCTGCCGGTCGGCTCGACCTCGACCACGACGGGAACGTCGTCGCCCTCGAGGTGCTCGCGGTCGCCCCAGCCGCGCGCGGCGCCGAACGGCCGGTCGGCGAGCTTGATCCAGAGCCATGCGACGGCCACCACGAGCATGAGCCCGGTCGCAACCGGGTAGAGCGGCTTCGAGCCGAATGCCCACGCGGCGACGTACACGCCGAGGCCCAGCGCGAGGACCCAGCGTCCGCGCCGCGTGAGCATCAGCGTTGCGGCGAGGCCACGAGCTAGACCGGCACGGGGGTCTTGTCGAGGGTCTCGCGGACGATCTGCTCGCCGGTGAGTCCGCTCGAGCGAGCTTCCGGGGCGAGGATCAGCCGGTGCGAGAGCACGGGGACGGCGACGGCCTTGACGTCGTCGGGCTCGAGGTGGGCGCGCCCGTCTGCGAGCGCACGGGCCTTCGCGACCCGCAGTAGCGCGATGCCGGCGCGCGGGCTCGCGCCGAGATAGAGACGCGTGTCCCCGCGCGTCGCGCGGAGCAGCGCGACGACATAGCGGTTGAGACTCTCCTCCACGTAGATCGCCCTTGCGTCGTCGGCGAGCGCCAGCGCGTCGGATGCCGTCGCAATGGGACGAAGCGAACCGAGCGGCGGGTCCGCGGTCTGCTCGGTCAGCATCTTCGCCTCTTCCGAGAGCGGCGGGTAGCCGATCGCGATCCGCATGGTGAAACGGTCGAGCTGGGCCTCGGGAAGCGGGTACGTCCCCTCGTACTCGATCGGGTTCTGCGTCGCCATCACCATGAATGGACGCGCGAGCTCGTTGGAAACGCCGTCGATCGTCACCTGTTGCTCCTGCATGCACTCGAGCAGCGCGGCCTGCGTCTTGGGTGAGGCGCGGTTGATCTCGTCGACGAGTAGGAGGTTTGCGAAGACCGGCCCGGGCTTGAACTCGAATTCGTTCGAGCGTTGATTGAAGACATTGACGCCGGTGACGTCCGACGGCAGGAGGTCGGGCGTGAACTGCATGCGGGAGAAGGAGACGTCGAGCGAGCGCGCGAGCGCCTTGGCGAGCATGGTCTTGCCCACGCCCGGAAAGTCCTCGAGGATCAGATGACCCTCGCTGACGAGGCAGAGCACGCAGAGTCGCAGCGTCTCGTCCGGGGCGTGGACGACGCGCGCGAGGTTGTCCGTCAGCTCGCGGATGAGCGCCGCCGCAACGGGCGCTTCGACATGTTCCCTACCGGGCTCGCTCACGCAACAGCTCCTCGGCCTTGTCTACGATCGCCGCGGCGATCCGGTCTTTGGGCGCCTTGTCCACGCGCTCCTCTCCGGAGGCGCCGACCAGAACGACCTCGTTGTCCTCAGCGTCGAAGCCGACGTCGTCACGTGACACGTCGTTGTAGACGATCAAATCGAGGTTCTTTCCGTGCAGCTTCTCGCGGGCACGCGCGAGGCCGGCCTCTCCGTGATCCGCGGCGAAGCCGATCAACACCTGACCGTTCACACGCTTCTCCGCGAGCGCTCGCAGAACGTCACGCGTCGGCTCGAGCGTCACCTGCCAGACCCGCTCGTCCTTCGGCCGCTTGTCCGCGAGTTGCTCCGCGGGCCGGTAGTCGGCGACCGCGGCGGCCATCAGCACCAGGTCGGCGCCGTCGATCCCGAGGGCCGCGTCGAGCATCGCTTCGGCCGTGGACGTCTCGACGACCTCGATCCCGCGAGGTACGGGCACGGCGAGGTTCGCGGCGAGCAAAGTGACCTGCGCGCCACGCCGGCGTGCCTCCTCTGCGAGAGCGACCCCCATGCGCCCGGACGAGCGGTTGCCGAGAAAGCGCACCGAGTCGAGGGGCTCCCGCGTCCCACCGGCGGTGACGAGCACGCGTCGCCCGGCCAAAGTGTCCGTCTCACCGAGCAGCTCTCGGCAGCGGCCGTAGATCGCCGTGGCCTCCGCCATCCGCCCGACCCCCCACTCCCCCTCCGCGGTCTCTCCCTCGTCCGGGCCGACGATCTGCGCACCGCGCGCGCGAACGGTCTCGAGATTCGCTCGGGTCGCAGGATGGGACCACATGCGAGGATTCATCGCGGGCGCCAGGAGAACCGGGCCACGATGAGCCAGGGCCGCCTCGGTCACGAGCGAGTCGGCGAGCCCGTGCGCGAGCTTGGCCAGCGTGTTCGCAGTCAGGGGCGCGACGACGAGCAGATCGCCGCGCGTGAGATGCGCATAGAGGTCTTCGCCGGGCGACCGCCGCGCGAGCGCGAAGAACGTCTCGGCCCGGACGAAGCGCTCGGTGCCGGGCGTCACGAGCGGAACGACGTCGTGCCCGCCCCTGACGAGCAGGCGCACCAGCTCGCAGGCCTTGTAGGCGGCGATACCACCGGTCACCCCAACGAGCACCCGCGCCATGCGGGGAATTCTGCCCTGAGTACGCCCGGCCCGCGAGAAACCCCGAAGCCGAAGGCTAGTGCAGGCGAAGCGGCACTAGCCGCCGGCGAACAACGACTACTTGGGGTACTTGTACTTGAGCTTGCCCTCGGCGACTTCCTCGAGGGCCATGGTCAGGTAGTTCTTCGAGCGCGACTCGACCAGCGGGGGCGGAGCCTGCTCGAAGCCGATCCCTTCGCCGAGCTGGTGGTGGTAGTCGTTGATCTGGCGGGCCCGCTTGGCAGCGACGATCACCAGCGCGTAGCGCGAGTCGACGTTGTCGAGGAGCTCATCGATTCTCGGATGGATCATGGGCGGCTCATGGTACCGGCCGTCTGCAACTTCCTGCGGACGATGCCGATCAGCTCGTCCGCGGCCCGCCCGACGTCCTCGTTGACGATCACGTAGTCGAACTGGCTCTTCTGCTCCTGTTGCTTGTGGGCGAGCTCGAGCCGGACCTCGATCTCTCCCGAGCTTTCGGTCGCCCGCGCGCGAAGGCGGCGCTCGAGCTCGTCGAACGTCGGCGCGTCGACGAAAATCGTCACCGCGCCGGGAATCGTGTCCTGAACCCTGAGAGCGCCGTCCGTCTCGAGATCGAGGAGAGGCACCCGCCCGTGCGCCTGGATCCGGTCGATTTCCGAGCGCAGCGTTCCCGACCTCGCACCCCACGGGAGGTCGACGTACTCGAGGAACTCGCCCTCGTCGACGAGGCGCGCAAAGCTCTCGGACGTGATGAAGTAGTACTCGCGGCCGTGCTGCTCGCCGGGGCGCTGCTCGCGGGTCGTCGCCGAGACGGCCAACTCCAGCTCGGGGACACGTTCGAGCAGTTTCTTCTCGAGCGTGCCTTTGCCGGCACCCGACGTGCCGGTGACGACGACGACCAGAGGGCTACCTGTCGAAGAGGCCAATCAACTCAGTGCGCTGGCGGTCGGAAAGCCCCCCGACCGTCTTCGACTGGCTGATACGGCACATGTTCAAGAAGCGCGCCGCCTTCACCCGCCCGAACTTCGGGACCGCCATCAGCATGTCGAAGACCTTCGCGGTCGAGACGTACTCGGGTGGATTGCTGAGAATGTGCTCGATCTGAACGCGGCCGTCCTTCAGATCCTTCTTGAGCCTCGCGCGCCGCACACGGATGTCGTTCGCCCTCTTCAACGCTTCCATTCGCTGATCGAGAGAACGGATCGGTGCCTCGGCCTGAATCTTGGACGACACCATGAGCGCGGGAGTCTAACAAGCGTCCTGCGTCGGTCAAGGTGCGACTTTTTACGGTTCTAGCAGGTCTTTTACGACCTATACAACGTGTCGCGCAGACGCCGTTCTCATATTGGACAACGAGTGTCGCTCCCTGTGTGCGATCGCGTGCGCATCGTCGTACGACTCCCACCCGCGCTCGGCCGCGGCCGCGTACAACTCCTGCCGCACACGAAACGGCGCATCGGGATCTGCGAACAGGATCGTCCCGAGTGCGACGTGCCGCGCGCCTACCGCAATGAACTCGAGCGCATCCAGACCGTCCTGAACGCCGCCCATTCCGACGATCGGCAGACCGGTGGCCTGGTAACAGGTTGCGACCGCGGCGAGGGCGATCGGTTTCAACGCGGGGCCCGAAAGCCCGCCGTGCCCGGGCCCGAGCGCCGGGCGCAGCGTGCGCCGGTCGAGTGCGAGCCCGCGGAGCGTGTTCACGAGTGAGAGCCCGTCTGCGCCGGCTGCCTGCGCGGCGCGTGCGACTTCGCCGATGTCGGGGACGGCGGGCGACAGCTTCGCCCAGAGCGGCTTGCGGGTGGCGAGTCGCGCGGCGGCGACGATCTGCGTCGCGCTCTCCGCCGGCGCCTCGACGTTCGGGCACGAGACGTTGAGCTCGATGGCGGCCACCTCGGCGTGATCGTCGAGTCGGGAGCAGCTCTCGGCGTAGTCGTCCGCTTCGAAGCCGCCGACCGAGACCCAGACCGGGACGCCGAGCTTGCCGAGCTGCGGCAGGTCGCGGGTGACGAACCGGTCGATACCCGGGTTCGCGAGCCCGATCGAGTTCAGCATCCCGACGTCGGTCTCGACGATCCTCACCGGCACGTTCCCGTCCCGCGGCAGCGGCGTGACCGTCTTCGTCACGAAGGCGTCGAGGCTCCGCGCGACATCGGGCGCGGTGAGGGCATCGAGGCACCCCGAAGCGTTAAGCAGCACTACCGTCACCTCGTGTGCGAATCGTGCCCGCGGCCCGCGAAACGCCGATTTCGCAAGGACACAGGGAACGCGCGTAGCCGGAGCCTACGAGCGCGACCGAGGACGCGGCGAGAGCGCGCGTTGCAGCGCCGCTAAGGGTACGAGGTGTACGGGAAGGGGCCGTCAACAAAGCACCGGGCCTTCGACGCAGAGGCGCTTGAGCGCCCCGTCGATCTCGACGGCGCAGCCGTAGCACGCGCCGTAGCCGCACGCCATCGGCGCCTCCCAGGCGAGCTGCGCGTCCGGCTCGAGCTCGCGGACCGCCTCGAGCATCGGCGCCGGGCCGCAGGCCAGGACGTCGTGCCCGGCCGCGATCAGCTCGGTGACGAGTCGCGGCTCGACACAGATTTCGGCGTTCGGCAGGAGCTCGGCCGCCTCGGCGTGCCGGTCGGAGCGAAAGCCGAGCACGGCCGGCGGCTGCCCCAGAGTCTCCGACAGGAACGGCAGCGGCGCGATGCCGATGCCTCCGCCGACGAGGAGTGGCCGTTCGACGTCGAGGTCGAACCCGTTGCCCAGGGGCCCGAGCGCGTAAATCCGATCCCCGGGAGACAGCGCACAGAGCGCCCTGGTGCCGGGCCCGATCGGGTCGATCAGGAACACGAGCTCGCCCTCCGGCGCCAGGCAGAGGCTCATCGGGCGAGGCAACAGGCGGCCGGGCGCTTCAAGCATGAAGAACTGGCCGGGCATACCGGGATCGATCCCGCCTCGCCTCAAGCGAAGCAGCGTGTACAGGCCGATCCGCTCGTTGGCGGAGACGCTAAGCCGCTCGCGTCTCATGCTCGATTCGCTCCTGAAGCGAGACCGACTCCTCCGTGCGCGCATTCGCGATCGCGTGGACGGCGGCCGCGGCTCCCGACAGCGTGGTGATGCAAGGGACCCGCGCGACGAGGGCCGCCTCGCGGATCAGGTAGCCGTCCGTTCTCGCTCCCGAGCCGTGGGGCGTGTTGACGACGAGGTTGCAGCGCCCTCGGCGGATGAGGTCGACGACGCTCGGGCCGCCGCCCTCCTCCGTGACCTTGCGGACTCCCTGAACCGAAAGGCCGGCCGCGGAGAGGACGCCTGCGGTCCCCGTCGTCGCAAGCAGCGTGAAGCCGAGGCGGGCGAGCTCGGTTGCGACGCCGACGACGGCGCCCTTGTCGGCGTCGCGCACCGAGAGGAACGCGGTGCCGGCGGCCGGAAGCGGCCGGCCTGCGGCGCGCTCCGCCTTCGCGAACGCGGTCGGCAGGTCGGCCGCGGTCGCCATCACCTCGCCGGTCGAGCGCATCTCCGGGCCGAGCACCGGGTCGGCGCCGGGAAAGCGCGCGAACGGGAGCACGGCGGCCTTCACGGAGACATGGCTCGGAGATTGTCCCTCGGGCAGGTCCAGGTCCGACAAGCGGGCGCCGGCCATCACACGGCAGGCCGCCTGAACGAGGTTCACGCCCGTCGCCTTCGAGGCGAACGGCACCGTACGCGACGCGCGCGGGTTCGCCTCGAGGACGTAGATCACGCCGTCGACGATCGCCAGCTGCACGTTCATCAGGCCGACCACGCCGAGCTCGCGGGCGATCGTGCGAACGATCTGCCGGATCTCCTCGTCGTCGCCACGCGTGAGCGACGGCGCGGGCAGTACGCAGGCCGAGTCGCCCGAGTGGATGCCCGCTTCCTCGACGTGCTGCATCACCGCGCCGACGTAGGTCTCCACCCCGTCGGAGACGGCGTCGACGTCGATCTCGATCGCGCTCTCGAGGAACCGGTCGATCAGGAGCGGCCGGTCGATCACGCCGAGGTCGGCGGGCGAATAGCCGACACGCATGGCCCTGCCCCCGAGGACGTACGAGGGCCTGACGAGCACCGGGTAGCCGATCCGCGCGGCGACCGACCGCGCCTCGGCTTCGTTCCGTGCGATCCCCCACTCCGGGCAGCGGATGCCGAGCCGGGCGAGGAGCGCGCCGAAGCGCTCGCGGTCCTCGGCCACGTCCACGACGTCGAAGGCCGTTCCAATGATGGGGACCCCGGCCGCCTCGAGGCCTCGCGCAAGCTTGAGCGGCGTCTGCCCGCCGAACTGGATCGCGACGCCTTCCGGCCGCTCCCGCTCGCAAACCGCGAGCACCTCTTCCAGGCCGAGAGGCTCGAAGTAGAGGCGGTCCGAGGTGTCGTAGTCCGTCGACACCGTCTCGGGATTGCAGTTCACCATGACCGCCTCGTAACCGAGCGCGCGAAAGCTCTGAGCAGCGTGCACGCAGCAGTAGTCGAACTCGATCCCCTGGCCGATCCTGTTCGGCCCCGACCCGAGGATGACGACGCGCGGCCGCTCGCCCGGGGGCGGCGCCTCGTCGGCCTCGCCCCACGTCGAGTAGTAGTAGCTCGAAGCGGCCTCGACCTCACCGGCGCACGAGTCGACGCGGCGATAAACGGGCCGAACGCCCCAGCTTCGGCGCCTCTCCCGTACCTCGTCCTCGGTCGAGCTCGCCTGAACGGCGATGTCGGCGTCGGACCAGCCCGCCCGCTTGAGCGCCAGGAAGTCGTCCGCGACGAGGTCGCCGAGCCGTGCCGGCTCAGGCGTGGCATCGAGCTCGGCGCGGAACCAGGGATGCGCATCGTCAGACAGCCGCCACGGCTCTACACCGTCGAGCTCCCGTGATCTCTGCGCCTTGCGAAACGCCTCGACGAACGTCCGGCCGATCCCCATTGCCTCGCCGACCGACTTCATCTGCGTCCCGAGCGTCGTGTCGGCGCCCGGAAACTTCTCGAACGCGAAGCGCGGGAACTTGACGACGACGTAGTCGAGGGTGGGCTCGAAGCTCGCGGGCGTCGTCCCCGTGAGGTCGTTGGGGATCTCGTCCAGCGTGTAGCCGACGGCGAGCTTGGCCGCGACCTTGGCGATCGGGTACCCGGTCGCCTTGGACGCGAGCGCAGAGGAGCGCGACACGCGGGGGTTCAGCTCGATGACGCGCAGCTCGCCCGTGTCGCGCTCACGCGCGAACTGGATGTTGGAGCCGCCGCATTCGACACCGATCGCACGTATGACGGCCCCGGCCGCGTCGCGGAGCTCCTGATACGCGAAGTCCGAGAGCGTCATCTGCGGCGCCACGGTGACCGAGTCGCCGGTGTGCACTCCCATCGGGTCGATGTTCTCGATCGAGCACACGATGACGACGTTGTCGTTGCGGTCGCGGACGACCTCGAGCTCGAACTCGTCCCAGCCCCGGACGGACTCCTCCACGAGCACCTGGCCGATCGGGCTCTCGGCGAGACCCCGTTCGACCTGGCTGCGGAGCTGGGCGATGGTCTCGACGAAGCCCCCGCCGTGGCCTCCGAGCGTGAACGCCGGCCTGACGACCGCCGGGGTGGAGAGCCCACCCAGCTGGTCGACGTCGGTGACGATCCTCGAGCTCGGCACCTTGAGGCCGACGCTCCGAACGGCCTCGCGGAAGAGCTCGCGATCCTCCGCGCGGCGGATCACCTCGACCGGAGCGCCGATCAGCTCGACGCCGAGCTCGGCGAGCGTTCCCGCGTCCTCGAGCTCCTGCGCGAGGTTGAGCGCGGTCTGTCCGCCCATCGTCGGCAGGAGCGCGTCGGGGCGCTCGCGTGCCAGCACGTCGGAAACTCCGTCGACGTCGAGCGGCTCGAGGTACGTGCGATCGGCGAAGCCCGGGTCGGTCATGATCGTCGCCGGGTTCGAGTTGACGACGATCGTGCGGAACCCGTCCTCTCGCAGGACCTTCAGCGCCTGACACCCCGAGTAGTCGAACTCGCACGCCTGCCCGATCACGATCGGACCGGAGCCGATCAGGCAGATCGACTCGAGATCACGCCGCCTCGGCATACGCCACCTCCTCGACCCACTGGGAGATCAACGGCCACGCGTCGTGCGGGCCAGGGCCGGCCTCCGGATGGAACTGGACCGACCGCGCGCTTTCGAGCGGAAAGTCCAGCCCCTCCACCGTGCCGTCGTACAGAGACACGTGTGTCGCTTCTCGAGCCTCCGACGGAGCGACCGCGAAACCGTGGTTCTGGCTCGTGACGATGACGCGTCCGGTCGTTCGCTCGAGCACCGGGTGGTTCGCCCCCCGGTGGCCGAATGGGAGCTTGTAGGTCTCGTGACCGGCCGCGAGCGCGAGCAGCTGGTGCCCGAGGCAGATTCCGAGCAAAGGCACCCGTCCCAGCAGCTCCGCCACGACGGCAACCTCCTGCGTGAGCGGCTCCGGATCGCCGGGCCCGTTCGAGAGGAGGACGCCGTTGAACTCGGCGAGCTCGTCCGCGCACGCGTCGTGCGGGAAGACCGTCACGGCGGCGCCCGCAGCCGCGAGCCGCCGAAGGATGGAGCGCTTGCAGCCGTAGTCGACGACCGCGATCCGCGTGCGGCCGACGTCCGTGTACACGTAGGGGCTCCCCGTGGAGACATCACCGGCGAGCGCCCGGCCGCTCATCGGCTCCTGTGCGCACGCCACGGTGACCGCCTGCTCGACCGAGCCCTCACCCGCGACCGCGACCGCGCGCAGCGCTCCCGCCTCGCGGAGCCGGAGGACGAGCGAGCGCGTGTCGATCCCGCTCAGCGCGACGATCCCACGCTCGTGCAGCCAGTCGGTCCAGGCCGGGCCGCGCGCCTCGCGCATCAGCACCGCCAGCGCGTGCGGTCGCGCGGATTCGGCACGACCCTCCGCGACGCCGTAATTCCCGATCATCGGCGCCGTGAAGCAGACGAGTTGCTCGGCGAAGCTCGGATCGGTGACCACTTCCTGATAGCCCGTCATCGCGGTCGTGAACACCGCCTCGCCGACGGCGAACCCCTCGGCGCCGACCGACTCCCCTCGGAAGACCGTCCCGTCCTCGAGAGCGAGGAAGCCGGTCATGCGGCGTACACCAGCCGTCCACCCGCGATCGTCGTGCGGACCTTCCCGCTGAGCGTCGCGCCGAGGAGCCACGAGTTCGCCGAGCGTGAGCGGAAGCTCTCCTCGCCGACCCGGTAGCTCGCGTTCAGGTCGAGGAGGACGAGGTTCGCCGCCGCGCCCACGGCGATGCGCGGCGGCTCGAGCCCGTACACGCGTGCGGCCCCCGCAGACATTCGCTCGAGGACGACCTCGAGCCCGACGAGGCCGGGCCGCACGAGCTCGGTGTGGAGCGCGGAGAAGGCGGTCTCGAGGCCGGTCACCCCGAACGGCGCGGCCTCGAACGGCACCTCCTTCTCGTGGCGCGCGTGCGGGGCGTGGTCGGTGGCGATCGCGGTGATCGTCCCGTCCTTCAGCCCTTCGATCAGCGCGGTGCGGTCCGAGGCCGACCGAAGCGGCGGGTTCATCTTCAGATTGGGGTCGAGCGAGCGCACTGCCTCGTCGGTGAGGCACATGTGATGCGGAGTGACCTCGGCGGTGACCGCCACGCCTTCGGCACGAGCCCGGCGCACGGCCTGCACGGACTCCCAGGCCGAGAGGTGGAGGAGGTGGAGCGGCTGGCGCTCGTACGCGGCCAGCCCGAGGTCGCGCTCGACCATCAGGCTCTCGGCGACCGACGGATAGCCCGTGAAGCCGAGCTCCGCAGACACCTCTCCTTCGTGCATGTGGCCGCCGTGCGAGAGGGTCCGCTCCTCGCAGTGGAGCGCGAGTCGGCGGCCGGTGACTGACGCGTACTGGAGCGCGCGCCGCATCAGCCCCGCGGACAAGACCGGTACGCCGTCGTCGCTGAAGCCGGCGGCGCCCGCGTCCGCCAGCCCCCCCATCTCCGTCAGCTCCTTTCCCTCCTGGCCCCTCGTGATCGCCGCGAGGAAGCCGACCGGGATCACCGCGTCGGCGCGCGCCGCCTCGACGAGCGAGCCGAGCGTGGCCGCAGAGTCCACGACGGGATCTGTGTTCGGCATCGCGACGACGGCGCAGTAGCCGCCGGCCGCGGCGGCAGCCGTTCCGGAAGCGATCGTCTCCTCGTCCTCGCGGCCGGGGGTCCGCAGGTGGACGTGGGGATCGACGAACGCAGGAGCCAGGAGAAGGCCCTGGCCCTCGACAACGCGGTGCGAGTTGGTATCGAGATCCGTTCCGAGCGCTGCGATCACGCCGTTGTCGATACGTACGTCGAGGATTGCGTGCACGCCCTCGACCGGGTCGACTGCGCGTGCCCCGCGCACGACGATGTTCTCCAGCGGGCCGTCCTTTCCGAACAGCATCACGCCACCTCCAGCACGGACTCGGCCTTCACCTCGGCCGGCCCGCTCGTCAGCAGGTCGTAAAGGACGGCCATGCGGGTCACCAGCCCCGCTCTCACCTGTGTCTCGATGAGGGCGTCGGCATGGTCTGCGACGCGCGGATCGATTTCGACGCCCCGGTTCATCGGCCCGGGGTGCATGATCTTCTGCCCGGGTCGGAGCCGCTCGGGCGTGACGCCCCAGCGCGCCGTGTACTCGCGCAGAGAGGGCACGTAGTTCGCCCCTTCCTGCATCCGCTCCCGCTGCATGCGAAGGACGTAGACGACGTCCGCGGCCGAGATCGCGCCGATGTCGGACGTTGCCTCGCAGCCCATCGCCTCGATCCCGCGCGGCAGCAGCGCCGGCGGCGCGACGAGCATGACGCGAGCGCCCGTGAGCGTGAGAGCCTGGATCAGCGAGCGCGCCACTCGAGAGTGAAGGACGTCCCCCACGATCGCGACGTGAAGGCCGTCGAGCCGGCCGAGCGACTCGCGCATCGTGAACAGGTCGAGGAGCGCCTGCGTCGGATGCTGGTGCTTGCCGTCTCCGGCATTGACGACGTGGGCCTCCGTGACCCGGGCGACGAGCTCCGGCGCGCCGATCTGCGGGTGGCGGATCACGATCACGTCCGGGTCGTAGGCGCCCAGCGTGATCGCCGTGTCCTTGAGCGACTCGCCCTTGTCGACCGACGAGCCGGACGACTTGATCGACATCGTGTCGGCCGAGAGGCGCTTGGCAGCGAGCTCGAAGCTCGACGACGTGCGCGTAGAGGACTCGTAGAACACGTTGATCACGAGCCGGCCCTTAAGGGTCGGCAGCTTCTTCACCTCTCGCTCGAGGCTCCGCTCGAACGTGCGCGCGGTGGCGAGCAGCCGCTCGACGTCGTCGCGCGTGACGTCTCGGATCGAGATGAAGTGCCGCCTGGGCGGCCGGCCGGGCGGCCGCAGGTCCTCGCGCATCACTGTGATGTCGGCCGTCATGGCCCCTCCTCAGGTGTCGGAACGAGCAGGACGCGGTCGACCTCGTCCACCTCGAGCAGCTGCACCTGGATGCGCTCGTCGCGGGAGGTCGGAAGGTTCTTGCCGACGTAGTCCGGCCGGATCGGCAGCTCGCGGTGGCCACGGTCGACGAGGACGGCGAGCTGGATGCGGTCGGGCCGCCCGTAGTCGAAGAGCGCCTCGATCGCGGCGCGGATCGTCCGTCCGGTATAGAGGACGTCGTCCACGAGCACGACGGTCTTGCCCTCGAGCCCGAACTCGAGGGTGGTCGAGCGAACGACGGGCTGCGCGTGGCGCGGAGCGCCTCGCCCTCGGACCTGAACGTCGTCGCGGTAGAAGGTGATGTCGACCGCGCCGAGCGACGGTGCTTCGCCGGCGCGTTCCTCCACCAGCCGCCTGAGGCGCTGTGCGAGCGGGACGCCTCGCCTCTGGATCCCCACCAGCGCGACGCGGGAGAGGTCCGGGTTCGACTCGATGATCTCGTGCGCGATCCTCGAGAGGGTCCGCGCGAGGCCCTCGCCGTCGAGCAGGACCTTCTCCGGAGAAGCCACCCCGGCGCTCAGGGCGCAGACGGGGTCGGTTTGCGAGCAGACGTTCTCATTCGACTCCTTTCCGGCCTCACTGGACCGGCTTAAAGGGCTCGTGTCGCGCGGGACTCTAGCGGGGTGACCGGACGACTCGCAACCGGCCGGGTGAGAAGAGCAGGAGCGCGACGCGAGAAGCGGCGCGCTCCTGTTGGGAGTCAGCCTCCGAGGACTGACTCGATGCCGGTCATGGCCTCGCAGCCGAAGGCCATGTCGTTGCCCTGATCTCCGTTGCACGTGTCGAAGTTCGGATTCGGATCGAGCACAGGCGATCCGTTGTCCTCCTGCGGCGGCAGGCCGCCGTCGAGCAGGTCGTCGCCGCGACCTCCGTTGAGCGTGTCACTGCCGAAGGTCCCGACCAGCACGTCGTCGCCGTTGTCCCCGTTCCCTCCGATGATGTGGTCATTGCCGCCGGGAACGCTCATGCCGCCGTTCTGTCCCAGCAGCAGCGACAGGCTGGTGTCGCCGACGAGGGTGTCGTTCCCGTCCCCGCCGTCGATCGTGTCGTTGCCGAGGCCCCCGCAGATCAGATCGTAAACCGCTCTAGCGGTGACCCCGGGCGCGGAGCGTCAAACGTGGGCTACGGCTCGCCGACGATGTCCTCGGGCTCGGTCATCGCCTCGATCGCGTCCTGCGCCTGCTCGACCGAAGCCTCGGGAACCGAGACCGTGACGGAGTCGTCCTCGCCGTCGGCAAGCTGCGCCTCGATGCCGGCCGAGCGGAGGATCTCCTCGATCTCCTCCGCCTCGGCGACGTCGCCGGCGACAGCCACACGCACGAGATCGCTCATTCCGGCGCGGATGATACGGCCTGCTCGGGTGCGGCGGGGCGCCGCGCCCCTCCCTTGACCAGATGCGCGTGGCCGCGTTCCTCGAACGGAACGTCGATCAGGTCGAAGTCCCGGGGCACGACGGTGTCGGGAAACGCCTCGCGCGCCTCACGCGCGATCTCGGGCCCGAAGTAGCGGCTCGAGAGATGCGTGAGCGCAAGCAGGCCCACTTCCGCCTGGGACGCCACCTCGGCTGCCTGGCGGGAGGTCTGGTGGAAAGTCTCCTCGGCTCTGCCGCGCTCCTCCTCCGAGAAGGTCGCCTCGGTGACGAGGACGTCGGCGCCCCAGGCGGCCTCGGTGATCTGGGGTGCAGGCGCCGTGTCGCCCGTGATCACGATCTTGCGTCCCGGCCGTGGCGGCCCCAGGACCGCCTCCGGCGCGATCGCACGGCCGTCGCCGAGCGTGACCGTCTCTCCGCGCTGGAGCGCTCCACGCTCGGGGCCGTTCGGGATGCCGAGCGCGTCGGCGCCGTCGACGTCGAAGCGCCCGGGACGTGTCGCCTCGATCAGCGACCACCCCAGCGCCCTGACGCCGTGATTCACGGCGAACGCCGCAATGCGATATCCATCGCGCTCGAGCGCGTCCCCCGGGTCGAGCTCCGTCAGCTCCAGGTCGTAGGTGAGCTTCCCGATCACGCGCCTCAGCGAGCCGAGCAGGTCGACGAGGCCTCGCGGGCCGTACACGTCGAGGGGCAGCTCCCTGCCGCGGAGCGCGAACGTCTTGAGCATGCCGGGGAGACCGAGGACGTGGTCGGCGTGGAAGTGAGTGATGAAGACCTCGCGCAGCTCGACGAGCCCGACCGACGACCTCAGCAGCTGCCTCTGGGTGCCCTCCGCGCAGTCGAACAGCAGCCTGTCGCCGCCTCGGCGCACGAGCAGCGCGGCCGGCGCGCGCTGCGCCGTCGGCATCGATCCGGACGTGCCGAGGAAGACGAGGTCGAGATCCACGGCCCGATTCTAGGATTGGCTGTCCCCGCGCTCGCCGGACGGACCCGGTTAGGCTCGCCCCGGTGCAGAGCACGACCGGGTTGAACGTGACGGTGTGGGGCGACGGAGAGCCCGCCGTGCTCGTCCACGGCAGCTTCGGCTGGGGGTCGAGGACGTGGGAGAAGCAGCGGCCACTCGCCGAGGCCTACCGGCTGTTGCTCCCCGACCGGCGTGGGTTCGGCGGGAGCCCGCCGGACGGCCGCGTCGACTTCGACCGGGACGCCGACGACATCGCCGGGCTCCTCGGCGACGGTGCTCACCTCGTCGGCTCGTCCTACGGAGGAGTTGTCTCCCTCCTCGCCGCGAGCCGCCGTCCGGAGTCGGTGCGCTCGCTCACCGTGATCGAGCCGCCGGCGCTCGGCCTCGTCCGCGACGACCCTCTCGTGGAGAGGTTCATCGCGGGAGCGAAGGCCGCAACGAGCGAGGCCGACGATCCGAGCGACTATCGCGTCCGCTTCCTGCGCGCGTTCGGGTTGCCCGCGCGCGACGCCGAGCTCCAGGGGCTCGAGCTCGAGGCCGCGCGGTCTTCCTGGCGCGAGCGGCCGCCCTGGGAGGCGGAAATCCCACTCGACGAGTTGCGCGGTATACGCACCCTGGTAGCGCGCGGAGACTGGGAGGAATCGCCCGCGACCGCCCGCGAGCTCGGCGGTGCCGCGTTGCACAAGGTCTGCGACGCCCTGGAGACGCGGCTCGGGGCGAGCTCGGCCGTCTTCCCGGCCGCGCACACCCCCCAGTTCCTCGGCGATCCGTTCAACGAGCGTCTGCGCGCCTTCTGGGAGGGGGCATGAGCGGCGCTCGCCTTCGGCTCGCACCCTCAGGGGAAACAATGTCTCCCCTGAGCGACCCCTTCTTCGGGTATCGCCTCAGCACCCGCGACGCTCGGATCGCCGCGTGCGCTGAGGAGAGAGCGAGGGGAAACCTCCCGGTTTCCCCCGTTGCCCCTTCCCCCGCTCATAGGCCGGAGGTCAGCCTATGAGCGGCGACGTGCGCGACCTCGTTCGTCGCGACGTCTCGGCAGAAGAGCACGACGAGATCCGCGAGCTGTGGAAGCGCCACTCGATCGCTGAGGACGAGCGCGACCTCCCCGGGCTCATCTCGACGCTCACCGGGGACTGCGTCTACGAGCTCGCGCAGAGCGGCCACCGTTGGGAGGGCCACGAGGGCGCGGCGCGGTTCTACACCGAGCTTCTGACCGCCTTCCCGGACATCCACTTCGACCTCACCGACATCGTCATCGGGCCCCAGGGCGTCTGCGAGGAAGCAGACGTGACGGGCACGCACGAGGCCGCCTGGCTCGGGTTTCCGCCGTCCGGCGAGAGGCTCGCCTGGAAGGTCGTGATCTTCTTCCCCTGGGATCCCGAGCGCCGGCTCTTCAGGGGCGAGAAGGTCTACACGACCGGCCTGCCGCTGCCGGACGCGCCCGCGGCGAGCTAAGGAAGCGCCAGCCTCTGTCCGGGCACGAGGGTCGTGCCGTGCAGATGGTTTCGGTGCTGCAGCTTCCAGATCCCCTCCCGCGGGTCGCCCGCGTAGTGACGGGTCGCGATCGACCAGAGCGTGTCCGTCGGCTTGACCACGTACACGCCCGGCTTGCCGGCGCCCCCGGAGGGCCGGGCCACGACCCCGACGGTGAGCGAGACGGCCAGGAGCAGAATGAGGAGCCGAGGGAACACGTGTTCGTAGAATAGCGAACACATGTTCGGTCTGTCAAGGCGCCTTCGCCGACTTCACTCTTTACAGACAGGTCGAAAGGGTCGCCCTACAATGGCGCCATGCTCGCCCGGGCCGGATCCGTGGCGGGGTTGCTCGCGTTCGTCGCGCTCCTGGCCGGCGCCAGTTCTCCGGCTCCCGCGGCGCCTTCGCCGCTCCCTCGGGTGACCGTCTTCGGAGACTCGATCGCGGAGGCGATCGTCGAGGACGACACCGCAAAGGCGATCCTCACGAAGGGCGTGGACGTGGATTTCGAGGTTGCCCCGTGCCGCCGGATCGCCCAGGACAGCTGCCCCTATAACGGCGTGCGGCCGCCGACCGTTCTCGACGTCGTGAAGACACTCGGGCCCAGGATCGGCCCGACCGTCGTTGTCACCCTCGGCTACAACGAGTTCGAGGACCAGTACGCCGGCAACATCGTGGTCGCGCTGGACGCGTTCAAGGCCGCAGGGGTCACGAAGGTCCTCTGGCTGACCCTGCGGGCAGCACGCCATCCGTACGTGAACATGAACGACGCGCTCGTCGCAGCGGCGGCGACCCACCCGTCGCTGATCGTCGTCGACTGGAACCTCTACTCCCGCAGCCACCCGGACTGGTTCCAGGACGACGGGATCCATCTGGTCGATGCCGGCTCGAGGGGAATGGCGACGCTGCTGCGCACGACGCTGGCACAGCTCGGGATCGGGGCGCCCGAGCAGAAGGGCAAGACGACCCCGGTTCGGATCGCAACGGCGAAGCTCCCGGACGCGGCCAGGAAGAAGCCGTATGCCGCGAAGCTCGCTGCCGCCGGCGGGCGTAAGCCCTATTTCTGGTCGCTTCCCCGCCGCCTCCCTGCGGGCCTACACCTGCGCTCGACCGGCTGGGTCAGCGGCGTGCCACAAGGCCGGCCCGGGCGGTTCGCCGTGACGCTGCGAGTCCGCGACTCGCGTGGCTCGGCGGCGACGCGTCGCCTGACGCTGCGCATCCGCTAGCGGCGGCCGCCGCATGCTCTTCCCGACTCCCACCTTCGCGATCTTCCTGCTCGTCGTGCTGCCGCTCTCGTGGGCGCTCATGTCCCGGCAGCGCGCCTGGCGTCCCTTCATGCTGCTCGCGAGCTACGTCTTCTACGCCTGGTGGGACTGGAAGTTCGTCCTCCTGCTCGCGTCGTCGACGATCGTCAACCATGTCCTCGCCGTCGCGATCTTCCGCGCGGCGAACGCCCGCCTGCGGCGCGGCTATCTCTTCGTCGCCGTCGCGTTCGATCTCGGACTGCTCGGCTACTTCAAGTACGCGGGCTTCTTCGTCAGCTCGGCGGAGAACTTCCTCGCCAACATCGGCATCGCCGGGGCGTCGTCGGTCGTCCACGTCGCGCTGCCGGTAGGCATTTCCTTCTACACCTTCATGGCGATCTCGTACGTGGTCGACACCTACCGCGGAGAGCTCGAGCCGGCGTCCTTCCCGCGCTTCGCGGTCTTCCTCTCCTTCTTCCCGCATCTCGTCGCAGGCCCGATCGTCCGCGCGAGCGAGCTGCTCCCGCAGCTCGAGAAGCCACGCGATCCGCGGCGGGTCGACACGACGAGGGCTTACTACCTGATCCTGACCGGCCTCTTTCTCAAGGTCGTGATCGCGAATCACCTCGCGACGCATCTCGTCGACGACGTCTTCGCCGCGCCGAAGGAGCACTCTTCACTCGAGACGCTCGTCGCGATCTACGGCTATGCCGTCCAGATCTTCGCCGACTTCTGCGGCTACACGAACATCGCCATCGGCGTTGCGCTGCTGCTCGGGTTCCAGTTCCCGCAGAACTTCAACGCGCCGTACACGGCCGTGTCCCTGCAGGACTTCTGGCGCCGCTGGCACATGACCCTGTCGCGCTGGCTGAGGGACTACCTCTACATCCCGCTAGGAGGTAATCGCAAGGGGCGGCTCGTGACCTATCGCAACCTGCTCCTGACGATGCTGCTCGGCGGGCTCTGGCACGGGGCCGCGTGGACGTTCGTCGCCTGGGGCGGGATCCACGGCGCCGGGCTCGCGCTCGAGCGGCTTCGCGGCGACGTGCGCGAAGCCCTGGGCCGCGCGGACCCCCCGGACACGAGGTGGCGCCGCGTCATCGGCCGGCTGGTGACCTTTCACGTCGTCTGCTTCGGCTGGATCTTCTTCCGCGCCGACTCGTTCGGCCGCGCCTGGGACGTGATCACCCAGCTCGCGACGGCGTGGGGTCAACCGTCCCCGCTCGTCACCACGTCGGTCGTGCTCGCGATCGTCGTCGGCATCGGCAGCCAGTACGTCCCGCTCGGCGCGATCGTGACTGCGCTGCGCGGGTTCCAGCGCCTGGCGCTGCCGATCCAGGCAGCCTGCCTCGGTGTCGGACTGATGCTGGTCGAGACGCTCGGCCCTCCCGGCGTCGCCCCGTTCATCTACTTCCGGTTCTGATGAGGCTCCTCCCCGCCACCCGCGGCATCGTCCTCCTCTTCCTCGCGCTCGGCCTCGCGGCGTTCCTCGACGCGCAGGGGCTGCGCAAGGACGCCGAGAGCCGGCAGGGAGCCGGCCGCGGCATCGAGCTCGCGGCGACCCGTCCGCTGGCGCGGGTGAGCGAGTTCCTTTACCTCGACCGCCCGCGCCGCGAGCTCCAGCTCGCGATCGGGCGGGAAGGCGAGGACCGGATCGACACGCGGGTGACGTTCCGGCTGCCGCCGCCCGCGGGCCCCCTCCCCAATCGTGCGGCAGCCCCGACGAAGCCGGCGAAGACACGCCGTCGCCGTCTCTTCACCTCGGCACACCCGCTCCGCGTCTGGATCGCCGGTGACTCGCTCGTCCAGGTGCCGGGTGAAGCGCTCGTGCGGGCTGGCGGGCCGACACGGCCCGGTGGACATCCTCGGCGTCGAGAGCCGGCTCAGCACCGGTCTCGGGCAGCCGGCCGTCTACAACTGGTTCACGCGGATCGCCCAGGCGATCCCCCAGCTGCACCCGAAGGTCGCCGTGCTCTCGTTCGGCGCCGATGACGCACACGACTACCTCGGCGGCGTGCCGGCGGGAAAGACGGTCGGCAAGCTCGGCAGCCCGAGCTGGAACGCCGAGTACCGGCGGCGCGTCGACGGCGTGACGAGGGAGCTCAATGCGGCCGGCGTCTACGTCGTCTGGATCGGCCTGCCGATCCCGGCCGGCCCGGGGTTCCGGCGCAGCTTCCCCGTCGTGAACAACGCGCTCCGCCTCGTCGCCGCTCGGCATCCGCACGGATCGGCCTACATCGACACCTGGGACATGCTCGCGAGCAAGCAGGGCAAGTACACGGATTACCTCCGTAACACGCGCGGCGAGCTCGTCCTGGTGCGCGCGCGCGACGGAGTCCACTACCTCCCGTCCGCGGGTGACCTGATCGCCCGGGCGATCCTTCAGCGCCTGAGTCGCGTCTACGACCTGCGGAGCTAGCCGAGCGTCACGAGCTCCGGCGTGATCCGCCTGCCCTTCACGGTCAGCACGATCATGGAATGCACCGGCGCGCTCCTGCGCTCCGTCGGGGAACCGGGGTTGAAAATCCATTGCGTCCGGAACCGCTCGACCTGCGGGAGGTGCGTGTGACCGTAGACCACGGCGTCGCACTCGTCGAAGCGTGCAGCAAGTCGCGCCTCACGTCCGTCGCGCGGGCCGCCGTTGTGCACCATCCCGATGCGGACGTCCTCGACCTCGACGATCCGACGGAGAGGAAGCGAGGCCTTGAGCGCCGGCTCGTCCATGTTCCCGCAGACGGCCTCGACCGGCGGTCCGATCGCCCTCAGCTCGTCGTAGAAGGTCGTGGAGACGAAGTCGCCGGCGTGCAGGATCAGGTCTGCCACCGTGAGGCGGCTCACACAGTCGTCGGGCAGCGCGCGCTTGCCTCGCGGGAGATGCGTGTCGGAGATGACGGCGAGCCGCGTCAGGACGTCGCGACGGGCTCGGCCGCAACCGCGCCCGGACCCTCGAGGAACCGCCCGGCCTTCCACACGAGCTCGCCGTCGGCGTAGACCTCGCCCTCCTCGCGGAGGTCGCAGATCATGTCCCAGTGGAGTCCCGACTCGTTGAGCCCGCCCACCTTCTTGAAGCTCGCACCGAGCGCGAGGTGCATGGTGCCGCCGATCTTCTCGTCGAACAGGATGTCGCGCGTGAAGCGGTCGATCTCGTAGTTGAGCCCGAAGGCGAGCTCACCGAGGATCCGTGACCCTTCATCCATGTCGAGCAGGGACACGAGGTAGTCCTGGCCTGCGGCGGCCTCCGCCTCGACGACGCGGCCGCCCTCGAATCTCAGGCGGACGTCCTCGACGCCACGGCCGCGGTAGATCGCGGGAAACGTGAAGCGGATGTCGCCTTCGGTCGCGTCCTCGACGGGGCTCGTGTACACCTCGCCGTCCGGCATGTTGAGCTCGCCGGCGGCCGCGAGCCAGCGGCGACCCTTCACGCCGAGACGCAGGTCGGTGTCCGGCCCGAGGATCCGCAGCTCGCCGACACTGCCGAGCGTCTGCGCGTGCGCGCCGAGCTCGCGGGAGACATCGCTCCAGTGCGCGACTGGATCTTCGCCGTCTCGAACGTGGCACGCGCCGTAGACGAAGTCCTCGTACTCGGCGAGCGACATGTCGGCGTCCTGTGCATGGCCGTCGGTGGGAAAGCGCGTCCCGACCCACTTCGCCTCGCCCTTGTCCACTCGCTCGTAGAACCGCTCGACGAGCACGCGCCGGGCTCCGAGCTGCCTCGTCAGGCGCTGCGGGTCAGTCTGGCCGAGCGACCTTGTGTTGCGGTCGCCCCAGATCGTGACGACCGCGTCGACCTGCTCGACCTCGAGACGATCCAGCTCCGAGACAAAGGTGAGCTGCTCCTCGGAGGACTCGCTCACGGAGATCACGTCGAGCCCCTCGAGCTGGATCCGCGGCCGCGGGTGCGCTCCCGCGCGGAGCGCGGCGCGGTAGAGCTCCGTCACGAGCGGGGCGGCGACCGTGCCACCGTCGATCCGGACGGTCTCGCCCGGCTGGAGCTGCAGTGAGTAGTTGACGAGCAGGTCGGCGAGCTTGGCGACGCGGGCGTCAGTCATCTCGATCCTTATATCGCATGTGCACGTCGGCCAAGGGTGCCCGAACCGGACGTGCCTCTAACGCCGGAAGGCCCGGCTGAAGGTCGTCACGCGGTCCGGGTTCGTCTCCGCGTGCAGCTTCACCGTGACGCGGTACGAGCCCCGTCCGAGCCGCGGCAGTTTGAAGAGGAGGTCCCGCGCCGCCTCGCCCAGTCCGGACGCGCCCGTCAGCCTGCGTGCGCTCGAGCGGTGTGTGATCTTCACCTCGTACGTGAACCCTTCGTCCGCGCGGACGAGGAAGGAGCGCGGCAGCTTCCCGAAGGTCGCGGTCGCGCCGACGACACGCTCGGTGTGCTGCCACGCCTTCTCGGTCCCCTGGCACTGGGTGTTCGCGGCGATCGCGGCCTTCACCGCGGCGAAGGAGGCGCGACGGCTCCCGTCCGGCAGGACGAGGCCGCTCTGCCAGGCCGGGAGCGCCGTCTCGTCGACTGCGTGGAAGAAGTTCAGGAGCGCGACGTTCGGATCGCAGGCCATCATCGCGACCAGTTGCGCGTACCAGGCGGCCTGCGTGGCCTCGTCCACCACGGGGACGTTTTCGGCGCCGGAGTAGAGGCCGGTCTTGTCAGGCGGAATGCCGACCTGGTAGCCGACCTCGTCGATGTAGATCCGCACGAACGGCCCGCCCGACTGCCCGGCCTCCCGGAAGAGCGGTTGCCCGGTGCCGTGGAACGCGTCCCACCACGCCTGCTTGAAGCGGTCGAGGTTGACGCAGCCGACCTTCGGCCAGACGTACCCGACGGCCGGCGAGTCGGTGTTGACGTTCGGGTAGCAGTGCAGCGAGACGTCGTCGGCAATCGGCCTTGTCCTGCCGCTCCGGCGGTAGGCATCCCCCACCTCCTGCAGGAAGCGGATCGGCGAGTGCGACACGTTGCTCACGGCTTCGAAGTCGTCGTTCCCGCGCGGCGAGAGACCGAAGGCGATCACGTCAATGGTGGGATCGACCGCTTTGAGCGCGTCGTAGCAGGCGGCCATCGCCTGCTCCTGCACGTAGCCGGAGATGCCGTTGCCCGCGTCGTCGAACTGGGGCTGGTGGAAGCGGGGCTGGTTGCCCTCGTTGAGGCAGATGATCTTCTTCACCGACGGGTAGCGCCGTGCCACCCGCGCCGCGTAGTCCGCGAACAACTGGATGCCGTTCGGCGTGTCGACGAGCGCGCGCGCCTTGAGCGGGTAGATCGCGAACATCACCTCGATCCCGTGCCGGGCGGCGGCCGGTACGGCGCGATCGAGGAACGCCTGGTCGACGATCGTCGTCGGGTTCGCCGGATCCCAGAAGACCGCCATCCGGTTCTCGGACATGCCGAGCTGCGTGAGCAGGTCGAAGAAGCCCGCGCCGCCGTCGTTCGCGTACTTCCCGGCGTCGTCGGCGACGCCGAAGGTCGTGCTCGAGGCGCCGCCCGCGAGAACGAGCGCCGCGCACGCGCAGGCCAGGGCTGCGGAAAGTCGCCGCATGGCCCTGTTGTCGGCAGCTCAGGGCGTCAGTTTGAGCACTGCATCGAGGAGTTTCGCCGCGCCGAAGCGGACCGGGTCGTCGGCCGGCAGGCCGGTCTCGGCCTCGGCCTCGGCAATCGCGGCGCGCGCCGCGTCCTCGGAGACGCCCGAGCTGTTGAGGGCGATCGCGGCGACCTTCGCGGGTCGCAGGCGTAACGACATCCGCTCGTGGAGGTCGACCAGCTCCGCCAAGCTGAGGATCGGGCTCGCCGTCGGGTCGCCCTCGACGACTGTCCGCCCCACCTCGTGGCACAGGACGTACAGGTGCGGCGCGCTGCCGTGGATCAGGCCGAGCGTCACGCCGGAGTAGATCGGATGCAGAATCGCGCCCTGACCCTCGACCCAGAGGAGGTTGCCCCTGGTCGCGCCTTCGACGACGAGCCGCTCGGCCGCGCCGGCCAGGAAGTCTGAGACGACCGCGTCGACCGAGATCCCCCACCCCGCGATCGCGATCCCCGTTTGTCCCGTCGGGACGAAGACGGAGCGGAGGCCACGCTTGCGCGCCTCGAGGTCGAGCTCGCAGGTGGCGGTCATCTTGCCGATCGCGCAGTCGGAGCCGACGGTCAGGACGATCGTGGCGTCGACGGACAGGTTCTCCCCCGTCGCCGTGCTCAGACCCGTGGGCGGCTCCCGGAGGTCGCGCAGCTCGACGCCGTGGAGGGCGGCGAGTTCGGAGAGCCCGGGGATGTCGTGGAGGCGCACATGGAGCCCGTTCTCGATGTCGAGCCCGGCGGCGACGCATGCCTTGAGGAGCTCCTGCCAGTCGCCCGGGAAGTGGCCGCCCTGGGTGACGACACCGACGAGGGCCGTGTTCGGTTCGAGCGGAAGCGCGTCGTCCACCGTGGCGACGATCGGCAGGCCGTCGTCCGACTCGCCTGCACGTCTCGTGTCGAGAATGGCGACGACGGACTCGCGGCGGTACCGCATCACGCCGCGCATCGTCTTGCCGTAGTGCGGGTCGTGCGAAAAGCCCTCCGCGAGGATCAGGTATCGCTTCTGCGACGACTTAGTCTCGGTGCCAGGCACGGGACGTGTTCAGTCGAGACGGGTGACGCCGAGGCCCGGCGCCTCCGCCGGAAGCTGCACGCCGTCCGTGAGCTCGACCCCGGGCCACGGGTCCTCCACGAGGAGCACGTTGCCGTCGAGGTCGACGTGGTCGCAGAGTGACGCCACCTGGGCAGCGGCGGCGATGCCGAGACCGGATTCGAGCATGCACCCGAGCATCACGCCGAGCCCGAGGGCGCGTGCCGCGTGGGCCATGCGCACGGCTTCGCGGATGCCTCCCGACTTGGCGAGCTTGATGTTGATTCCGTGCGCGCGCTGCGCACACGCGGCCACGTCGCCCAACCGGTGGCAGTCCTCGTCGACATAGATCGGGATCGGCGACTCCGCCTTCAGCCGCGCGCCGCCGGGGTCCCCCGCCGGCAGAGGCTGCTCGCAGTAGTCGACGCCGAGCTCGGCAAGCTGCGGGAGCGAGTCGAGTGCCTCGTCGAGCGTCCAGTACTCGTTGACGTCCACCTGCAACGGCAGCTGCGTCGCGCCGCGAACGGCCCGCACCCGGTCGACGTCGAGACCGTCCCGCGCGCCGAGCTTGAGCTTGAGCCGCAGGAACGAATCACTTGCGCGCGCCGCGCGCTGGGCCATGTCGTCGGGATCGCCGAGCCAGATCGTCCAGGAGGTCGGCGGGCCTTGCCTGCGTAAGCCGAGCAGCCTCCACACGGGCTGGCCCAGGAGCTTCCCCTGGACGTCGTGGAGCGCCGCGTCGATCGCCGCTCGGGCCGCCCATTCCGCGGGCGCCAGGCGCGACTCGATCTCGTCGAGCGCGAACGGATCGTCGCCGAGGGCCTCGGCATGCTCCTCGACGTACGCGAGCGCCGACTCCGCGGTCTCCGAGTAGCGCTCGATCGGAGCAGCCTCGCCGAAGCCGGAGACGCCGTCGTGGGCGATCTCGACGTGCACGACCTCCGCGACGTCGGTCGCGTCTCGTGCGATCACGAACGTCTCGGCAAGCTCGAGCCTGGCGATCCCGGCCCTGATCTCCATCGGGGCTAGACTAGACGGCCCGCGCCTGTAGCTCAGGGGATAGAGCGTGCGCCTCCGGAGCGCAAGGTCGCAGGTTCGATTCCTGCCAGGCGCATACACCGCATCGCTATGCGGGATGCGGAGAGGTTGGCGGGAACGATTCACCTGTCGGTCTCGCTTCTCTCGTCACGGGAACGCAGCCAGTCGACGTATTCCCGTTCCCCGGCCGTCAGTTTGATCGTCGAAGAGAACCGGGCTGTCCGCTTCGGGACGAGCTTCTTGTCGTCGTTGTAGTTCCAGGCGTCGACTCTCTCGCAGCGGGCGTCAAGTCATTGACCGACTGGTTCGCAATGGAGACGGCGGCATGAACGCAGCTGACCCTTCCAGCGCCTACCGACCCCGAGACTCAAGTCCGGCGCTTCATTCGCCGCCTGAAGACTCGCCGCACAGCGACACCTACTGCGATCGCGAAGGCGGACACCAGGCCGTAGCCCACTCCAAGAACGACCGGCGAAACCTCGACCTCGAAGGTAAGCCCGACGATGGCGACAAAGACCGCTCCAACGAGCGCCCACCACCTTCCCACCGCAAAGCCGAAGACGAAGCCGGCGGCGAGAAGGACGGGAACCACCATGCTGCCGCTATCGACCTGAGGGCGCTGTCCCTCAACAGCCACGAGCGTCGCCAACCCAAGGCCCGGTGTCATCGGCGCCATCACCCAACCACCGGCATTGCGAAACCCCCGGCGCGGACGGGCGCGGGCCGACCCCCCGGCGTTCCGTCCGCGCCGGCCGGGTCAGCGATCGGCCAGCTTCTCCACGACCAAGACGAAATCCACAGGGCCGCGGGGAAATATGAGCGACGCAACGACGTTCGGGACGATCGCAACCACTTCACCCTCGAGGCCGTTCAGGAACTCCTCGAGCTCGCCCTGTCCTTTCGTCATCCGGATATCGAAGCGATGCACCTTGTATTTCAGGCGCGGACGCGAACGAGAAGCGGGCTTCGGGTCTGTCTCGACAACCAAGGCCGCCTCCTTTCTCTCGACAATGCCAGGATCCCCGATCCGCGACGGGATGTCATCGGCGCCGCCACCCAACCGCCATGCGGGAAACCACCAAACCGATCCGTTATTTCTGACTAGCGGGGTCACGTGTCGAGTTCGGCTGCCCGTGGTCGCCCGTCCCCCCGGGCAGCTCGACGCTTTCCCTCTCGTCGATGCAATAGCGAACCTGAACGATCGACCACTAGGCATCAGGCGGCGTGTGTCGTAGCGTTCGAGGTCAGACGCGAGCGGGCGAGCACAGCCACGGTCTTGGATCCACCGCTGGAGGGGGCTCGCTCAATCGCAACAACGCCGCGGGCGTAGGCCTGCCCGGGGTCGCAGAAAGATTCCGGCGAGACGAGCGAGCTCCGACAACGGCGCGCTCGCCTCGCCGGTTCCGCGCGCCAAGGCTGCGCCGCCAGGTGGCACGCGAACCTTCGGGCATTTGTCGCGGGGGCTCGAACACCCGGGCCCGGGATGATCGTCCCCCCGCGCCGGCCGAGCGTCACACCCCGAGGCCCCGAGCCTTAGTCGGTGCTTCGGGGCTGCGCCTCGGCCTCTGCGATGAGTCCTCGCAGATAGGGCGGCAGGTTGTCACGGGCGAGCTCGGCTCGGGCGGTCTCACCCTCGATCGGCACGCGGCTACGCAGGGGCGCGACCGGCGATGCCGGGATCGACTGAGTGATTCGCGAGGACAGACTGGGGCTCGACGTCGTCTACGTGCAGGCGAAGAGGTGGGAAGCCACGGTCGGGCGGCCGGTCGTCCAGGGGCTCGTCGGCGCGCTGCAAGGCGCGAGAGCGTCGAAGGGGATTATCTTCACGGCTTCGAGCTTCTCCGCCGACGCACGGTCCTACGCTGACGGCGTGTCGCCGCGAGTGATCCTCGTCGACGGCGAGCGCCTCGCGGAGCTGAAGATCGACCACAACGTCGGAGTGAGCGACCGCGAGACGTACTCCGTGAAACGCGTCGACAGCGACTATTTCGGCGAAGAGGAGTAGGTCGCGTCAGTCGTTCTCTGACTGCGCCTGGTGAGTAGCGGTTACCGAGACTTACTGCCAATCTCCCGCCGCCGTCCGCCACTCAAACCGCTGCTTGCGGCGACCGAGAAAGCCGCGATAGTCGACGGTGCGAAAAGCGGAGGCGGCGAGCAACCACTCCATGAAGTGCTCAAGGTCGTCGGCCATCGCGACGGCGAACTCCGCGTCGGTGTCGTTGCCGTAGCCGCGATAGTCGACCCAATCGCGCCAGACGAGCTGCTCGGTGGTGGTCTGGTGTACGTCGACGTACCACTCCAATGCCTCGTCGGCCACGGTGATCTCGAACACGTATCTCCCCGGCTTGTGTACGCGGATCTGCCACGACGCGTCGCGATCGAAAACCTTGATCTCAGGGCTCCTCCGCAAACGAGCGTTGAGGTCCTGCAGGACGCGCTGAGGTTCGATCACGAGGCCGTGACGGTAACGCGTGCTCGTCGCGCGCGGGCGGGTGGGCGGGGGAACCCATGCGCGACACGGACTGCGTCTCGCTCAGAGTCTGTCGTCGATCCCCGTCAGGCCGCGCTCCACGTTCGCTGCCTGATGGGTGAACACGCCATAGTGCGCCTCGTACCACGGTGCGAGTCGGTGGTAGACGCGAGCCCGGCGTCTGAGATCGGCATCAACCTCCCAGTCAGCGAACGGACCGTTGAGCAGCCAGGCGTAGTCGAGGGCTGGATCGCCGATGCGCGTATCTGCCCAATCGATCACGCCTTCAAGACGGCCGTCTCGCACGAGCAAGTGCTCAGGACAAAGATCGCCGTGGAGGAGCGCCGGCTCGAAGCCCACAAGCGTCTCGGCGTCGCCGAAGAGGCACCTAGCCCGCGCACGCCGGTCCCCGTCGAGCAACGGAAAGACGAGCCGTTCGAACTCCGCACACTGGACGCGGTACGTCTCAACCCAGTCAAGAGGCTCCACTGGGATCCCACTCGTATCGAAGGCGTGGAGAGTTTCGAGGAACGCGCGTGCTCCCTCACCGTCCTCGTCGACGAGCGGCTCTCCGCGGATGAGGCGGTACCCGACAAAGAGGGGATCGTGAGAGACGTACTCGAACGACGGCACTTGCACCGGAAGCGAGGGAGCGAGCGCGGGCAACAGCACGAGCTCGAGCTGGAGTGCTTCTTCAACGCCGGGATGCCGCGGAAACCGGAAGACCCACTCGTCGTCGACGATCGCTACCTCAAAGTCGTAGCCGACTTCGATCTCGCGAATCATCCTTGGAGTTCGCCCGAGCGCGTCCGCAATGAGCCGGTGTCGCTTGGCGGTCATTTGCCAATCCTGTCTCACACCTCGGCAAGAGTCTCTTCGGGCAACATTCGCGAAAGCTGGCCCAGGCGACGGTGCTGGTCGCACCGCCTACGGTGTTCTCTCTCGCGGAGACCGGCGGGAGTGGCCGTCGCTCGTCTCGACGTCTCGAGGCGCCCCCACCCCCGGCTCGCTCGTAGCAGTCGCGGTTCGAGCCTGTGGTCGGCTGCGGCTGGGCAGCGTAGAGTCGGGCGGTGCGCAAGTGGCTTCCGCTGGTCATCCTCGCGTCGGCGCAGTTCATCATGGTGCTGGACTCGAGCGTGATGAACGTCTCGATCTCGCAGATCGTGGCCGACCTGAACACGACGGTTACCGGTGTGCAGAGCGCGATCACGATGTACACGCTCGTGATGGCGGCGTTCATGCTCGTTGGCGCGAAGCTCGGCGACATCCTCGGCCGTGACCGCGCCTTCGGCCTCGGCCTGGCCGTATACGGGCTGGGCTCGCTGACAACGGCGCTCAGCCCGAACCTCACCGTGCTGCTGATCGGCTGGTCGGGGATCGAGGGGATGGGCGCGGTGCTAGTGATCCCGGCGATCGCCGCGCTCACCGCGGCGAACTATGAGGGCAAGGAGCGAGCGTTCGCCTACGGGATGATCGGCGGCGCCGCGGGTGCGGCGATCGCGGCCGGGCCGCTGATCGGCGGCTACGTGACGACGACCTGGAGCTGGCGGTACGTCTTCGTCGGCGAGGTCGTGGTGGTGATCGCGGTGCTCATCCTCCACCGGCGCATGAAGCGCGCGCCCAAACCGGAGCAGGCGCCCAGGCTGGACTACGGCGGCGCCGCGCTCTCGGCGGTCGCGCTCGGGCTGATCGTGTTCGGGATCCTGAAGAGCAGCACCTGGGGCTGGATCAAGCCGATCGCCGCGCCGACGATCGACGGGCACGAGATCACGCCGCTGGGGTTCTCGCTGGTGCCGTTCCTGATCACCGGCGGCTTCGTTGTCCTTGGCTTGTTCCTCGCCTGGGAAGAGCGCCGCGAACGGCTTGGCCAGAGCACGCTTCTCAACCGCGCGCTGCTGAAGATCGAGACGCTGCGCGGCGGGCTGTCCTCCCTTGCCGCGCAGCAGCTAATCGTGATGGGCACGTTCTTCGTCCTGCCGGTGTACCTCCAGGTCGTGCTCGGCTTCGACGCCTTTGAGACGGGCAAGCGGCTCTTCCCGATGTCGATCTCGATGCTGGCCGCTGCACTCACCGGGCCGAAGGTGGCGGTGCGGCTCGGGCCGCGGGCCGTCGTCCAGGTCGGCCTCGGGGCAATGGCGATCGCCGCGCTCGTGCTCGTCGGGACGATCGACGTGACTCTGAACGGGACGGCCTTCTCCGTGTCGCTCATCTTCTTCGGGATCGGCGCCGGGCTCCTCATGTCGCAGCTCGGCAACGTGATCATGTCCTCCGTCCCTCCGGAAGAGACCAACCAGGCCGGTGGACTGCAGGGGACTGCGCAAAACCTCGGTGCGTCACTCGGCACCGCGCTGATCGGCTCCGTGCTCCTGCTCGGGCTGCTGCACGGGTTCAACACGCGGATCCAGAACAACCCGGCGTTGCCGTCCGACGTGAAGACGCAGATCGGAGCCGCGACCGAGGAAGGCATCCCGATCGTCACGACCGAACAGGCCCACAAGGCGCTACTCGACGCCGGACTGACCCCGGCCGAGGCAGACGCTGTCACAGCCGACTACGGCAACGCCCAACTCGACGCACTGCAGACGTCGATGCTCGCAGTCGCGTTCCTCGCGGTGCTCTCGTTCTGGTTCACGCGGCGGTTACCCGGAAGGACCAACGAAGCCGCCTAGTGGCTGAGCTGGCGTCTGGGATTGCTCCGAGGAGCGCGCGTTGCTCGACGCATTGGGTGAGGAGTACCAGCGCTATGCCGCGACGCGCAGTCGCCTCTTCCCAGGTATCTGGTAGGTCGCTCGGACCCGGGGACCGCGCCGTGCGCTGATACTTCAACCTTCAGGCGGTGGGCTGCTGTTGCTCCTGCTGCTCCCACTCCGATCTGAGCAGGGCGTACTCGACGTCACCTTCCTCCTGACCCTCGATCTCGTCCGGCCAGGGCTGGTGAAACGTCCGCACGAACTTCAGGCCCGCTTTCTCCATCACGCGCCGGGACCCTACGTTCACGACCATCGTGGTGGCGAAGACCCGCCCAATACCGAGCTCGTCAAAACCTTTTTCGATCAGTGCGCGCGAGCCTTCGGTCGCGTAGCCCTTCCCCCAGGCCGACTTGCGCAGCCGAAAACCAAGCTCGACCTCGTCTGACGGCGCGCCTTTCTCCGGCCGGAAATGGAACCAACCCACAAATTGCTTCGTCGACCTTTCGACGACCGCCCAGAAGCCGTACCCGTCGAAGTGGTCGTAGTAGTCGAGAAACGCCGGCAGGAAGTCGCTCTCGATCTCGTGGCGCGGCGTCGGTCGGCCGCCGTTGATGAAGCGCATCACGTCCGGATCGCTGTCGAGCTCGACGAGGTTGTCGACGTCGTCGTGTGTGAACCGCCGCAACACCAGCCGCTCGGTCTCCAGAAAGATCTGCCCTAGGCCCACGGGAGGCGGTCCCAGTACGACGGCCGCTCTCGCCTCGAGGGCTCGAACCCTGCGTAGGCCTGATCGGGGTCGGACGTCTCCTCGTCCGCGCTTGCGCCGTAGCGCGCCGCGAGCTCCGACACCGGGTAGAGCACGTGCCAGTTCTCCCCCCTCGTGCCGGCCATCAGGACCACGCACGGCCCGTCTCCGGCGCCCACGAAGATGTGCTCGGTCCCGGCGGGACTGTGGAAGAAGTCCCAGGGCCGGAGGAGCCGCTCCTCACCCTCGACGAGCAGCCTGCACTCCCCGGACAGGACGAGGAACGCCTCCTGCTCCGACTCCGAGTGGTAGAGGCCGTTCGGCTCGCCCGGCTCGAGGACGTGGAGTCTGATGCCGAGTTGCGGGAACACGGCCTTCCGGCTCTCGAAGGAGCACTCCGAGCCGGACGGACGATTGCTCCCGTTCTCCGACGTCAACCACGAGGCGTCGCGCACACTGACGACGAACCAGCCTTCGCCTGCCGGCGCGAGCCCTGAGCCGGAGTCCTCGAGCGGTGCCTCGGGCACGGCGCGAGTCTAACGCCGGGTTGGGATCTTCGGAGACAACCCGCCCGAGCCCTGTGATGGGTACGCCATCATGAGTGTCGTGGTTGTCGGGCGACACTCAGGTCCGGTCCCCGCGCTTCGCACGCTCCTGCTTTCCGTGCAAGGAACGAGACGCCGACGCGGAGCCGGCGTAATCGGGCGGCGCCTGACGCGCTGGGTGATCAGCCTCGCGCTCGTCGCCACGGTCACCGGGGCCATCGATCTCCTGAAGCCGCACGTGCCCGTCCTGAGCCTCGGCGCTCTCTACGTCCTCGCCGTCCTGCCGGTTGCCGTCCTCTGGGGACTGCCCTATGCGATCGGTGTCTCGATCGGAAGCATGGCCGCGTTCAACTTCTTCTTCCTTCCCCCGCTGCACACGTTCACGCTGGCCGAGTCGCGGAACTGGTTCGCGCTGGCCGTCTTTCTCGTCACCGCGATCGTCGTCAGCGAGCTGGCAGCACGGACGCGGCGCCAGGCACAAGAGTCGGCGCTCCTCGCTGAGATCGCCACGTCCCTGCTCAGGCAAGGCGAGGTGAGCCGCGAGCTGGAGCGGATCGCAGACGAGACCGCGCAGGCCCTCCACGTCGGCCGAGCGTCGATCGAGCTCGACGATCGCGATCCGACGGTGCAGGGGCCCGGCGAACGCTTTCCTCTCTCGGTCGAGGGTCGCCGCCTCGGCTCGATCTACCTCGAGCGCCCCGGCCAGGGCAGTGCGGCCGCCCGGCGCCGACTCCTGCCGGCGCTGGCTTCCCTGCTCGGTGTCGCCATCGACCGCGAGCGGCTCGCAAGCGAGGCGCTCGAGGCCGAGGCGCTTCGCCGCAGCGACGCGATGAAGACGGCCGTCCTCCGCGCGGTCAGTCACGACTTGCGCACTCCGCTGATGGCCATCCTCACGTCGGCGAGCGCACTGGCGCGCGAAGACCTCGACCTGCGCAGAGACGACCGCACCGAGCTTGCGGCGACCATTCTCGACGAGGCGGGACGGCTCGATCGCCTCGTCGCAAACCTGCTCGACCTCTCCCGTCTTCAAGCCGGCGCCGCTCGGCCGGAGCCCGAAGTCTGGCCCGTGGACGATCTGGTCGTCCAGGCGCTCGACGAACTCGGCGTGACGGGGCAGCGAATCGAGGTCTCCTTTCCGGAGGAGTCGCCGATGGTGCGCGCCGACGCTCATCAGGTCGAACGCGCCCTCGTGAACGTGCTCGAGAACGCCCTCAAGTACTCGCCGGCCTCTGAGCCCGTGCACGTCCAGGTGGCGACGACGCCGGCCGAAGTGCACGTCCGGGTGGTCGATCACGGTCCCGGCGTCGCGCCCGCGGACCGGGAACGAATCTTCGAGGCATTCCAGCGCGGCAGAGACCGAGGCGTCCCTGGAGCCGGACTTGGGCTCGCGATCGCACGCGGCTTCGTCGAGGCCAATGGAGGCCATCTGTGGGTTGAGTCACGCGCCGGCCAAGGTGCGGCCTTCGTGCTCGCTCTCCCGGCGGAGACGAAGGCGGCCGCAGCTTGAGCGGGCCCCGGGTTCTGGTCGTCGACGACGAGCAGCAGATCCTGAGGGCGTTGCGCACGAGCCTGCGCGCGGCGGGCTACGAGGTGCAGACTGCCGAAACGGTGCAGGACGCACTTGCTGCTGCGGCGATGCGCCCGCCTGAGGCTGTCATCCTCGACCTCGTCCTCCCCGACGGCACCGGCACGGACGTCTGCCGTGAGTTGCGCACGTGGAGCACGGCACCCGTGATCGTGCTCTCGGCGGTAGGCGACGAACGAGAGAAGGTGGCGGCACTCGACGCGGGCGCCGACGACTACGTCACGAAGCCGGTCGGGATCGACGAGCTCCTCGCCCGCTTGCGCGCTGTGCTTCGGCGGACGACGCCCTCAGGCGAGCCGGTGATCGAGATCGGCGACCTCGTCGTCGACCTGGAGAAGCGAGCGGTCAGCGTCGCGGGGAGGCCGATCCATCTCACACCTCACCAGTACGAGCTGCTTCGGCTCTTCGCCTTGAACGAAGGGAAGCTGCTGACGCAGCGTACGCTGCTGCAGGAAGTCTGGGGGCCCGGCTACGACGGAGCCGCCAACCTCCTACATGTGAACGTCTCACAGCTCCGCCGCAAGATCGAGCCGGACCGCGCACGGCCGCGCTACCTCCTGACAGAGCCCGGAGCAGGCTACCGGCTCGTCGATCCGTCCGTCCAGGCCTGAGCAACTCTCAGACTTTCTTCAGGCCGAACGCCCAAAGTCTCAGACGGCCGTCAGCGGCGTCGGCTTAGCGTTGACGGCGTGAACCTCCTTCGACGCAGCGCCCGAGCCGGGGTCGGCATTCCCTGCCCCAGCTGTTCGGGACCGCCTGTTGCCGCGGTCGGGGTAGTGCCGCTCGTCCTGGGACTGACCGGTCTGATTCCCTTACTCCTCGGCCTCGTGCTTGCGGGAGGGTCTGTCGCCGGCGGCTCGCTGCTGGCTCTTAACGCCTATCGCGAGCTCGCCAATCTCCGTCGGCTCGCCGACGTGGAAATCGAGTTCCCGAGGGCTCTATACCTGCACTCCGCGCTCGTTGCCTGGCGTTCGGCCGAGCTGGTATCTGCGCGCCACCGGGCAGCGCTTGCACGCTCGATGACACAGACCGTGCGCGATCTTTCGCCGGCAAGGCTACCCGGCGCATCGCCGCTCAATCGGATTGCGGCACGTCCCGAGGAGGATCTCTTACTCCGCGTTGCCGCACGGCTTGGGAATCTTGCCCGCCCGGTGACGCCACGTGGAGTCTTGGCAGTCGAGAGGCTGTTGACCTCTGCTGACAGCCCGCTCTACGCACCCGATCGGGCACGGCTGCTGCGGAGGTCACTCCTCAGTAGTCTCGACGCGCTCGATGGCGTCCCGCGGGATTCTCGTCGCGAGATGGACCAGGTCGCGGCGGTAGCCCGCTGATGTACGACGTTGCTGCACTCGCGATCGCGCTGGCGTGCTTCGCAGTCGCCTTCATCATCCTCCATGTGCTGGGGCGGGTCTGATGTCCGCGGGAGACGCGTTCGGGCTCGCGGTCTCGCTCCTCGTGCTGTGCTACCTCGTCTACGCGCTCTTCCGTGGGGAGCGGCTCTAGATGAGCGGTCAGGGAATCGGCCAGATCCTCGTGTACGCGGTCGTTCTGATCGCGCTCTCGTATCCGCTCGGGCTCTGGATGGCACGCGTCTACTCGAGCCGCCGTTTCCACGGCGGAGTCCTCCGGTCGGTGGAGCGTGGTTTCTACAGCCTCGTTCGCACCGATCCGGACCGCGAGCAGGACTGGAAGAGCTACGGCAGGACGGTGCTCGTCTTCAGCGTGCTCTTCTCGGCGCTCCTGTACGGGCTGCAGCGCCTGCAGGGACACCTGTTCCTGAACCCCGACCACCTGAGGGCCGTGCCATCGCACATCGCCTTGAACACGACCGCCAGCTTCGTGACGAACACGAACTGGCAGTACTACGGCGGCGAATACACCATGTCGTACCTCACGCAGATGACCGGCCTTGCCGTGCAGCAGTTCGTCTCGGCCGGCGTGGGGATGGCGGTGTTGGCCGCCGTCGTCCGGGGCCTGGCACGCCGCTCGGCCAGGGAGCTCGGGAACTTCTGGGTCGACCTCTATCGCTCGCTGGTGTACATCCTGTTGCCGCTCGCGCTGGTACTCGCCGTGATCCTGGTCTCGCAGGGCGTGCCGCAGACGTTTCACGGACACGCGACGGCGACGACACTCGAAGGGACGGCACAGACGATCGCGCGCGGCCCCGTCGCCTTGATGATCGCGATCAAGCAGCTCGGGACGAACGGCGGCGGCTACTTCAACTCGAACTCGGCCGTGCCGTTCGAGAACCCGAACGGGATGACCAACTTCCTCGAGGTGATCGCGATCCTGCTGATTCCAGCCGCGCAGGTGTTCATGTTCGGGAGGATGGTCCTCGCGCGACGGCACGCTTGGATGGTGTTCGCGGCGATGTTCGCGGTGTTCGCGATCGGGGTCGGGGTAGCGCTGCCGTCCGAGCAGCACAGCTCGCAGGCGCTGCGCGCATCCGGCGTGAACATCACACAGGGACACGGTCAGAGCGGCGGCAACATGTCGGACAAGGAGGTGCGCTTCGGGATTGCCAACACCGCCCTCTGGGCGACGGCGACGACCGATGCCTCGAACGGCTCTGTCAACGGGGGGCACGACGCTCTGACGGCACCGGGCGGCGCAGTGCCGCTCGTGAACATCTTCCTCGGGGAGGTGATCTTCGGCGGAGTCGGCTCGGGCTTGTACGGGATGTTCTTCTACGTCCTCATCGCCGTGTTCGTCGCCGGCCTCATGGTCGGACGCACCCCGGAGTACCTGGGCAAGAAGATCGAGGCGCGCGAGATCAAGTACGCCGCCCTCGGTGCGCTCTTCGTGCCGACGATGGTGCTGGCGATGACTGCTGCGGCCGTCGTCACGAAATCCGGTCTGGCGTCGAGCTTCAATCCCGGCGCGCACGGCTTCACCGAGGCTCTCTACGCCTATACCTCGCAGTCGAACAACAACGGCAGTGCCTTTGCCGGCTACGGCGCGACGAGCTTCTCCGCCTCGCTCGGCGCCGTGGCGATGTACCTCGGCCGCTTCGTCCCGCTCCTCGCAGCGTTGGCCCTCGGCGGGTCGCTGGCGGCGAAGAAGGCCGCACCAGCCTCGGCCGGAACCTTCCGCACCGACGGCCCGACCTTCGTCGTCTTGCTGGTCGGGGTAATCGCTCTCACGGCCGGGCTGATGATCTTCCCGGCGCTGACACTCGGGCCGATCGTCGAAGGGCTGACGCACTGATGCGGCGCGATCTCCAAGCCTCAGCGATCGCCGTGATCATACTGACGCTCGTCTTCGGGCTCGCGATCCCGGCGCTCTTCACGGGCTTCGCGCAGGTCGCGTTCTCGCACGCCGCGAACGGGAGCCTGCTCGAGCTGAACGGGAAGGTGGTCGGCTCCGAGCTGGCCGCGCAGGCGTTCACGAAGCCGCAGTACTTCCACGAGAGACCGTCAGCCACTACGCCGCCGTACAACGCCGGCGGCACGACCTTCGCCAACCTCGGGCCGACGAGCCCCGATCTGGCGAAAGCGATCAAGCAGAACGCGCAGGCGATCCTCGAGCTCGAGCGCCCCTACAACCCCGGTTTGACGGTTCACGACATTCCGGTCGACGCGGTGACGACGTCGGGCTCGGGCATCGATCCCGACATCTCGCCCGCCTACGCGCAGCTGCAATCCCGCCGCGTCGCCGCGGTGCGGCACCTCCCGCTCGCAGCAGTAGAGAGGCTAATCAACAAGTACACCGACGGGCGCTCCCTCGGCTTCTTCGGTGAGCCCGGGGTGAACGTTCTCGAGCTCAACGTCGCCCTCGACAAGGTGCACCCGGCCTGATGGCCCGCAAGCCCGCACGCCTCTTCTCCCGCGAGCTCGTGCTTGCCGCGGTTCGGGACTCGTTCCCGAAGCTCGACCCGCGCGCGCAGGTCAAGAACCCCGTGATGTTCATCGTCGAGCTCGGCAGCGTGATCACGACGGTGATCTTCTTTCGCGATCTCATCGCGGGTGGACGTCACGAGCCTCTCTGGTTCACGGGCACGATCGCCGTCTGGCTCTGGCTGACCGTACTCTTCGCCAACTTCGCGGAGGCGATTGCCGAGGGACGTGGCAAGGCACAGGCGAATGCGCTCCGGGCGACGCGCACGACGACCGTCGCGCACCGGCGCAGCGATGCGGGCGGAGTCGAGGAGATGCCGGCCCCCGAGCTCCAGCGCGGCGACGTCGTCGTCGTCTCGGCCGGAGAGATCATCCCGGCCGACGGCGAGATCATCGAGGGCCTCGGGTCGGTCGACGAGTCCGCGATCACCGGCGAGTCCGCCCCGGTGATCCGCGAAGCCGGCGGCGACCGTTCAGCGGTCACCGGCGGCACGAAACTCCTCTCCGACCAGCTCGTCGTCGTGGTGACGCAGGAGCCGGGAAAGTCGTTCCTCGACCGCATGATCGCCCTCGTCGAAGGCGCCGAGCGACGCAAGACGCCGAACGAGATCGCGCTCAACATCCTGCTCTCTGGTCTGACGATCACGTTCGTCGCGGCGGTCGTGACCCTGCGGCCGTTCGCACTCTATGCGCACACGAACCTGTCCCAGACGGTGCTGATTGCGCTGCTCGTCGCGCTCATCCCGACGACGATCGGCGCTCTGCTCTCCGCGATCGGGATCGCGGGCATGGACCGGCTCGTCCAGCGCAACGTCCTTGCCATGTCCGGCCGCGCGGTCGAGGCATCCGGAGACGTCGATGTCCTGCTCCTCGACAAGACCGGCACGATCACGCTGGGCAACCGTCAAGCCTCGGAGTTCGTACCGGTCGACGGCGTAGCTGCGAGGGAGCTCGCCGAGGCCGCCCAGCTCTCTTCTCTTGCGGACGAGACGCCCGAGGGCCGTTCGATCGTGGTGCTGGCGAAGGAGCAGTTCGGCCTGCGCGGGCAAGAGCTCGGCGAGCACGAGGCCAGCTTCATTCCCTTCTCGGCCACGACGCGGATGAGCGGCGTCGACCTCAACGGCAGGAAGCTGCGCAAAGGCGCGGCGGACGCGATCAGGCGCTTCGTCGAAGAGCAGGGCGGGCGGGCTCCCAGTCGCCTGGAAGAGGAGGTCGAGAAGATCGGACGCGCCGGCGGGACGCCGCTCGTGGTCGCTCAGGACAACTTCATCCTCGGGGTGATCCATCTGAAGGACATCGTCAAAGGAGGGATGAGCGAGCGCTTCGACGAGCTGAGGAAGATGGGGATCCGCACGGTCATGATCACCGGCGACAACCGTGTCACGGCGGCCGTGATCGCGCGGGAGGCGGGCGTGGACGACTTCCTCGCCGAGGCGACTCCGGAGGCGAAGATGGCGCTGATCAAGGAAGAACAGGCAAGCGGGCGCATGGTTGCGATGACCGGCGACGGTACGAACGACGCGCCGGCTCTCGCGCAGGCAGACGTGGGCGTCGCCATGAACGCCGGCACCTCAGCCGCGAAGGAGGCGGGCAACATGGTCGACCTCGACAACAACCCCACCAAGCTGATCGAGGTCGTCGAGGTCGGCAAGCAGCTCCTGATCACGCGTGGAGCGCTGACGACGTTCTCGATCGCGAACGACGTCGCCAAGTACTTCGCGATCTTGCCCGCAATGTTCGCCTATACATACGCGACGCATACCGGTGTGAGAGGCCCCCTCAACTCGCTCAACGTGATGCACCTCGGCACGCCCAGAAGCGCGATCATCTCCGCGATTATCTTCAACGCTCTGATCATCCCTGCTCTCGTCCCGCTCGCCCTGAAAGGCGTCCGCTACCGCGCCATCGGCGCCACGGCGCTCCTGCGCAGAAACCTGCTCATCTACGGCCTCGGCGGCGTCATCTTGCCGTTCATGGGGATCAAGCTCATCGACTTGATCGTCCACAACCTCTTCGGGGCGTGAGTTGGCCGACGGTCACTACCGGATCCTGCTCGGCATGGCGGCCGGTGTCGGCAAGACCTATCGCATGCTCCAGGAGGGAAGTCAGGCCAAGGCTGACGGACGCGACGTCGTGATCGGCTACCTCGAGCCGCACGACAGGCCCGAGACCGCTGCGCTCGCGGAAGGACTCGAGGTGGTGCCTCGCCTCCACGCTGCCCATGGCGGTCTGGAGCTCGAGGAGATGGATCTCGATGCGGTGATCAAGCGCGCACCCGAGCTCGCGCTCGTCGACGAGCTCGCCCACACGAACACGCGGGACATGCGGCACGAGAAGCGCTACGAGGACATCGACGAGATCCTCGACGCCGGCATCAGTGTCATTTCGACCGTCAATGTCCAGCATCTCGAGAGCCTCAACGACGCGATCTTCGAGCTCACCGGCATTCGTGTCCGCGAGACGTTCCCCGACCGGATTCTCGATCACGCGGACGAGGTGGTGCTCGTCGACCTCACGCCTGAAGAGCTGCAGCAGCGGCTCCGCGCCGGCAAGGTTTACTCGAAAGAGCGAGCCGAGGTTGCGCTCCAGAACTTCTTCCGCCACGAGAACCTCGCCACCTTGCGAGAGCTCGTGCTGCGCGAGGTCGCAGAAGACGTCGAAGCGCGGAGACACGTGCAGGCACTCGAGCCCCTGAGCGTGCAGGCCGTGGCCGAGCGGGTGCTCGCGCTCGTCGAGCCGCAGCCGAAGTCACAGCGGATCCTCCGCCGCGCCTGGCGTTCCGCGCAAAGGCTTGGCGCGGAGATCGACGCGCTCTGGGTGCGGCCCGGCGGACGGCCCCCCACGGCCGAGGAAGAGACGCAGCTCGCGGCGCTTCGCCGCGTGGCGAGCCTGCTCGGCATCCACTTTCTGGAGGAGGAAGGCGACGACCTCGTCGAGACGGTCCGCCGCGTCGCGCAGGAGCGCGGCTCCACGTATGTCTTCGTCGGGACACCCGACGAGCGGCGGCGCGTCGAGATCATGCGTGGCTCGCTCCTGTCGCGGATGGTCCGCGAGATCCCCGGGATCGACATTCGCGTCGTCGCCGACCGAGCGCTGCGAGAGGAGTCGGCGAATTGACCATCCTGCTTCGTTTCTGGGTCGCCCTCTTGTGGTTCGGACATGCTGTGGCCCGCCCCTACCGAAAGCTCCGCGCCAGACGCCGGCGGCTGCCTGCCGGCTCCCGCCGGATCCTCGTCCCCTTCACGCGCGGCCATCTCGAGCAGACCGTGCTCGACGCAGCCATTCGCATCGCCCGCGCCGAAGAGGCGACACTGGTCCCGGCCTACCTGATCCTCATTCCGCTCGAGCTCTCGCTCGACGCTCCCATGAGTCAGGAGTGCGCGAGAGCGATACCGTTGCTCGAAGCCGTAGAGCATGCGGCCTCACGTGCGGGCGTCCCCGTCGACGCACGAGTCGAGAGCGGCAGGACACCGATCCATGCGCTCGAGCGGCTCTGGAACGTGGAGCATTTCGACCGCATCGTGATCCCGGCGCCGGCAGGGAGAGAGCCGGGCTTCGCGCCCAAGGAGCTCCTCTGGATGCTGACGCACGCACCGAGCGAGACGCTCATCCTGCGTCCGGATCCAACGCTCCGCGCAACGGAGCGGGCAGGCGCGCCGCCCGACGCTATAGCCCAGCAGCGTCCACGAGTCATCTCGGGGGCCGCGCGCAAGACCGGCGTTCCGGCCATTCAGGCCCGTTAGGCGTCTAGGCTCGCCCTGTGCGGGCCTACATACGCAGCCTGAACCCGCGGCTGCCGCGAGACGTCTGGATTCTCCAGGGAGGCGGGCTCGCGAACTCGTTCGGCAACGGGATCGTGATCCCGTTCGTGATCATCTACCTCCACAACGTCCGGGGGATCTCCCTCGGCGTTGCGGGCCTGGTCGCCGCCGCGGGCTCGGCGACGGCGCTCATCTCGGGGTTCGTCGCGGGTTCGCTCGCCGATCGCATCGGCCCGCGCGTCGTCCTGGGCAGCGCGTTGCTGGTGCAGGCATCCGCGATGGCCTTCTTCCCGCTGATCCATGTCGCCTGGCAGGCCTTCCTCCTCAACGGCCTGCTCGGCTTCGGGAGCGGCGCGTTCTGGCCGAGCCAGTCGAGCCTGCTGACCGGTTTGAGCCCGGCGAACCGCCGGCACGCGGCGTTCGCCCTGCAGCGCGTGACGATGAACCTCGGCGTCGCGTTCGGCGGGCTCGTGGGCGGGCTGATCGCATCCTCCTCGCACCCCCGGTCCTTCACGGTGCTCTTCCTTGCCGATGCGTGCACGTTCGTTGCCTACGCGGTCGTGCTGTTCCGGCTTTCGCCCGCACCGGCGCGCAGGGCCGGGTCGTCGGCAGCTATCGACAGGTCATCCGGGACCGCGCCTTCATGAGCTACGTGCTGCTCGAACACGCTGCTGATCGCGGCCGGTATGTCCGTCGTCGTAGAGCTGATGCCGGCGTTCGCGAAGAACGAGGCCGGGGTGAGCGAGACGGGCATCGGCATCCTCTGGTTCGTCAACTCGCTCGTGATCGTGATCGCCCAGCTGCCGCTCGCAAGGCTCGTCGAGGGACGGCGGCGAATGCGCGTCCTCGCTGCGATGGCGCTCCTGTGGGCCGCCGCCCTGCTCGGCTTCGGCGCGGCCGGTTACTGGCTCGATGCAGCAGTGGCAACCGCTGCGATGGGGGCCGTCACAGCGGTCTTCGCAGTCGGCGAATGCCTCCACGGCGCCATCGCCGGACCGATCGCCGCCGACCTCGCCGCCCCCGGCCTCATGGGCCGCTACATGGCCCTGTCGAGCCAGTCCTGGCAGATCGGGTGGATCGTCGGGCCGGCCGCGGGCGGGTTTCTGCTCCAGCACGACCCGTTCGCGCTCTGGCCGGTGATGGCAGGCGTGTGCGTGATCGCCGCCGGCTGGGCGCTCGGGCTCGAGCGGCTGCTACCCGAGTCGGTGCGTCGCACCCCACACGTCGAGTCCCTCGCAGGCGTCGGGGGTACCATGCCGAACATGGCGCCAGCGACCGAAGAGCCCCTGAGTACCGATGCCAAGCCTGCCCCGCATCCGGCGGACGAGGCCTCGCGGATTCGCGGAGGCGGTCGTCCCGCGCCCGGAACCGCGCGTCGCTGAGCTCAGCGCCAACGGACTCACCTGGATTCACCTCGACGCGCCGGCCGATCCCGAGACGGTCACGACTCTGCGGGAGCGCTTCGACTGGCACCCCCTCGACGTCGAGGACGTCCTCTCGAAGCGCCAGCGCCCCAAGATCGACGACTACGCGGACGAGGGATACCTCTTCGGCGTGCTGCACTTTCCGGCATACGACAAGAACGTGCAGCGCCTGAACGCGGGCGAGATCGACTTCTTCCTCGGCCCCGACTACCTCGTCACGATCCCGAACGTCGAGCTGCTGCCGGTCACACGGCTCTTCCGGCGCGTGTCCGAGGACGAGCAGTTTCGCGACCAGCTCTTCGAGAAGGGATCGGGGCGCCTGCTCTACGAGGTCCTGGACGACCTCTTCGACTACTGCTTCCCGATCCTCGACAAGATCGCCTACAAGCTCGACTCGATCGAGGACGACATCGAGGACCTCCGATCGGAGGAGATCGTCACCGACATCTCCAGGGCGAAGCAGGAGATCATTTCGTACCGCAAGATCATCAAGCCGCAGCGTCCGGCTCTGCGGCTGCTCGAACGGCGGATCGAGCGCTTCCTCCCGGAGAACCTCGAGCTCTACTTCGACGACCTGGTCGACGCCTCCGAGCGGATCTGGGACCTGCTCGACAACTACAAGGAGGTCGTCGAGGCGCTCGAGAGCACGAACGAGTCGGTGATCTCGCATCGACAGAACGACGTGCTGCGGATCCTCACCGTCTTCTCGGTCATCCTCCTCCCCCTCACGCTGATCTCGGGCATCTTCGGCATGAACGTGCTCTTCCCGGGTGAGCACACGCACGCGGCCTTCTGGGCGATCGTCGGCCTGATGGTCGGCGTGATCCTCTCGATGGTCGCTTTCTTCCGTTACAAGAAGTGGCTGTGACGAGAACGGCCTAGCGAAGCGGCTAGACCGTTCTTTCTACCGGAGCTTCCCAGGCTTGACTGTCCCGAACGGCTCGACATCGCAACAGGTGTTGCTCTGCGGCGAGTCTTCAGCCGACTCAAGCACGGGCTTGAACCGCTACACCCGGGTTGCGTGAGCCGATCGTCGATCGGAATTCGTCGCAGACGACGCTGTCCGCCAGACGGATTAGCTTGGCAGCGCGTGCGTGACGTGAAAGAGTCCCGCCGACACGTCTACAAGGGAGGCACTGCTGTGGAAATGAAGGCGCCGCCGATGGCTGGATGGATCGCGTTTGCCGCGATCGCCATGATGATCGTCGGCTCGATCGATTTCTTCGAGGGTCTGATCGCGGTAATCCGGAAGCATTACTACGTCGTTTCTGCGAACCAGGTGATCGTGTTCGACGTGACGACGTGGGGCTGGATTACGCTCATCTGGGGAATCGTGCTGGTCTGCGCTGGATTCGCGCTCTGGAGTGGCGCGGGCTGGGCGCGCTGGCTCGCGGTCGTGGCCGCGAGCATCAACGTCCTCGGCCAGCTCGGGTTCTTGGGGTCGAGTGCCTGGCCGCTTTGGACGCTTGTCGCGATTTCGCTGAACATCATGGTCATCTACGCGTTGACCGTGCGCTGGGAGGGCTACCCCGCAATGGTCGGCCGAGATTAGGACCACTGGAGCGCCGGCGGGCGGACGGAAGCGATTGGCGCAGCCGTCCGCTCGCCGGGTTTCCGCGGGCCAGGCTGCGCGAGAGCGACACGCCGAGCTTCGGGCCGTTGGGGTCGCGCTCTTTCGCCGAACCGGACAGCCTCACCGCACTTCAGCGCCAGTGGGCATGCGGGCTTCAGGACCGCACCGACCGTAACCCATGGAGGCAGTGGTTGTAAGGGCTGCGCGCCCGATTCGACGAAGTCCCCCCCTCCGAGTGATGAGCAGGCGGTTCACAGCGGCCGAGTAGAGGGACATGTCCGCACGGTCCGGGCGCACGGGTCTCGCGCTGCTCGTCGTCGTCGCCGCCGCGCTCGCGGCCGGCAGTGCTTCGCCCGCCGCCGACCGGCCGGTCGAGAAGCGACTCAGCGCCGCCGGCCTCCGAGAGGGGCTGCGCCCCGTCCGCTCGCGCGTGATCACCGGCAGGGTTTTTCGCCGGCTCGCCGCCCAGCCGGGCGCATGGGGGGGCACGTATACGGCGAAGAGCGGCGCGCGCGTGACGATCTACTCCTCCCCCGCCTACGCGGTCGACCAGAGCGTCAATCAGGCCGCGGCCGACTACCTCGACAGCCTCGTGCACGGACCGGAGATCTCGAGCGTCAAGATCTACCTCGCCCCGCCGGCCGAGGTCGGCACGCTCTGTCGCAGCGCAGAGGCGGACGGGTGCTACTTCTCCGCAACGGGCGACATCATCACCATCGGCGAGGACACGCAGTGGAGTACCGTCGAGGAGGTCGTAACGCACGAGTACGGCCACCACATCGCGAACAACCGCGTCAACCAGCCTTGGCCCGCGGTCGCCTACGGGACGAAGCGCTGGGCCACGTACGAGGGGATCTGCGCGAAAGAGGCCGCCGGCAGTGCTTTCCCCGGCGACGAGGGCGGCCACTACCGCCAGAATCCCGGCGAGGCCTTCGCCGAGTCGTACCTCCATTTGAACGAGGTGAAGCTCGGCGTGCCGGAGACGCCGTGGGCGTACGACCCCATGTTCGCTCCCGACGCGCAGTCGATGGCGGCGATCGAACAGGACGTGCTCAACCCGTGGAAACAGGACGCCATCAAGAGCTTCAGCGGTCGCTTCAGCCGCCGTGGGCAGCGTAAGACGGTCACCTTTCGTACGCCGCTCGACGGGGTGTTTGCGGTCGAGCTGCACGGTCCTCCGGGCTCGACCGTCCGCCTGAGCGGGCCGCCGGAGATCAAGCGTCTGTCGCCACGGCTCTCGGGCGCCCTCGTCTGCGGCCAGCGGACGGTGACGGCGAAGCTCACCGCCGGCGGCGCCGGCAGGTTCGTCGCCCTCACGGCCACGCCTTAGAGCAAGGAGGAGTCGGCACCGCCCGGAAGAAGTCGTGGGTCGATCACTCGACCGCCGACATGCTGACCCTCCAAGCGATCCTCCTGACCTCCTCCCTCCTCCTGATGCTGGGAATGGTCGCTTCGTTGATGTTCCTCGCCATGGCTCGCGTCCGCGATACGGAGAACGGGCTTCGGGTCGAGAACGTGGACGGGCATCTAGACTCGCCCGCGTGAAGCAACTGTGGGCGCCGTGGCGCCTGGAGTACATCAAGTCGGCCGACGACGGGACCGGCTGCGTCTTCTGCGCGGCGGTCGCCGGTGACGACGCCGAGAAGCTCGTGCTCCACCGCGGCGAGCGCGCGTTCGCGCTGCTCAACAGGTATCCGTACTCGTCCGGCCACTTCATGGCGGCGCCGGTTCGGCACATCGGCGACTTCTCACAGCTCGAGGAGGCGGAGGTCCTCGAGCTGCACGCGCTCGCGTCGGCCGGCATGGAAGCCCTTGCCAAGAATTACGAGCCACACGGCTACAACGTCGGCTGGAATCTCGGGCGGGTTGCGGGTGCGGGCGTTGTCGACCACGTGCATCTCCACGTCGTGCCGCGCTGGGGCGGCGACACGAACTTCATGCCCGTGCTGGCCGACACGAAGGTGCTGCCCGAGCACCTCCACGAAACGCGCGAGCGACTCGTCGCCGCCTGGGCCGGCGACTGAACCCTACGCCGCGACGCCGGCGCCGTACTTCGCCCGCAGGTACGCGAGATAGGGCGCGGAGTCGATCGTCGACCCCGTCGCTCGGCGCAGCGTCTCCTGCGGCGTGTACTTCTTACCGTGCCGGTGTATGTGCTCCCCGAGCCAGTCGCGGAGCGCCCCGAACTCGCCCCGCTCGATCTGGTCCTGAAGATCGCGAACGTCCGCGAGGGCGCTCTCCCAGATCTGCACGGACATCACCGTTCCGAGGAGATAGGTCGGGAAATAGCCGAGCAGGCCGGACGCCCAGTGAGTGTCCTGGAGGACGCCCTGCCTGTCATCCGGCACCTCGATCCCGAGGTACTCGTGCATCCGCTCGTTCCAGATCGCCGGCAGGTCCCGTAGCTCGACGCGGCCGTTGATGATGTCCTGCTCGAGCTCGAAGCGCAGAATGATGTGCATCCCGTACGTGACCTCGTCGGCCTTGATCCTTATCAGGGACGGCCGAACCCGGTTGATCGCCGCCAGGAAGTCGTCCAGCGCGACGTTGCCCAACTGTGCCGGGAACGTCTGCTGCATGCGCGGATAGAAGAAGCGCCAGAACTGAGGGCTGCGCCCGACGAGGTTCTCCCAGAGGCGGCTCTGCGACTCGTGGATGCCGAGCGAGCCGGCGCTCCCGATCGGCAGCCGCTGAAGCTCGCGCGGCTGCTGGTGGGAATACAGCCCGTGACCGTACTCGTGCATCGTCGAGAAAAACGACTTGGGCGTCTCGGGGTCGTAGTTGGTCGTGATGCGGATGTCGTCGACGCCGCCCCCGGACGCGAACGGATGCTCCGTGGGGTCGAGGCGCCAGGTACCGGGCCTGTAGCCGAACAGGGTGACGACCTCTTTTGCCACCCGCTCCTGAGCGTCGACTGGGAAGCTCCCGTACAGGAACGAGTCGTCGACCTCCCGTTCCCGAAGCTCTGCGATCAGAGGCACGAGGTCCGTCTTCACCTCATCGAAGATCTGAGTCACCTCGGCGGTGGTCGCATACGGCTCGAAGTCGTCGAGGAGGATGTCGTACGGCTCGTCCACGCCCTCGAAGCATTCGACGTACTGCCGGCGGAGCTCGACGTTCCGCTCGAGCGCCGGGAGGAAGAGCTCGAAGTTCGACTCCGTCTTCGCCTTCACCCAGACGGGTCGCGCCTGGCTGGATGCCCTGGCCATCTCGGCCCGCAACGCGGTCGGGACTCGCACCGCCTTCTCGTAGTCCCGGCGCGCGAGGCGAAGCGTGGCGGCGTCGTCGGAGTCGGGGTCGAGAGAGTCCTCGAGCGGGCGGAGCTCGTCGAGCAGCCGTCCGGTCTCCGGGTCGGTCAAGTGCTCGTGGACGGCGCGGGACAGCGTGGCCATCTGCTCGGCCCTGTGCCCCGCCCCGGCCGGAGGCATCATCGTCTGCTGGTCCCAGCCGAGCACGCGGGCGATCCGCCCGAGCTCGTTGATCGTCGCGAGCCGGTCCTTGAGCTGTTCGAGGGCGTCGCTCACCGGGCCGGAGCCTATCCAGGCTGGAAGAGCGGCCGCACCGAGAGCGTCCTGTCAGCATGGAGGGTCGGTCGGGGATGTCGCGGGAAATTGGGGTTTCGAACCGCAAGGGCTGATAATGGGCAATCCTCTGGAGATGACTGCGCACACACGCATTGGAACGGAGCTGGCAGGGTTCCGGATCGAATCGGTGCTCGGCCGCGGCGGGATGAGTGTCGTCTACGTCGCGGAGCAGGTCCGCCTCGGCCGAAAGGTCGCGCTGAAACTTCTGACGACCGAGCTGGCATGGGACGAGCAGTTTCGCGAGCGCTTCGTGCGCGAATCGCACATCGCCGCGTCGATCGACCACCCGAACATCATTCCCATCTACGACGCCGGCGAGGCCGACGGGCTGCTCTACATCGCCATGCGGTTCGTCCGCGGGCCGGACCTCAGGGAAATCCTCAAGCGCGGCGGCCTGCTCGGCGTCGGCCGCACGATCTTCCTGATCGAGCAGCTCGCCAGTGCGCTCGATGCCGCGCACGCGTACTCACTCGTGCACAGGGACGTGAAGCCCGGCAACATCCTGATCGAGGAGAGCACCGACCACGCATACCTCACCGACTTCGGGGTGGCGAAGCAGACGACGGCGCGCGGCCTGACCTCTACCGGCCACTTCCTCGGGACCGTCGAGTACGCGGCGCCCGAGCAGATCGAAGGCGGGCCCGTCGACGCGCGCACCGACGTCTACGCGCTGGGCTGCGTCCTCTACGAGTGTTTGACAGGCTCTCCCCCGTACGAGCACGGGACGGAGCACGCCGTGCTCCACGCGCATCTCGTCGATCCCCCACCCTCGGTCACGCGCGCGAGACCCGAGTTGCCGCACGCATTCGACGCGGTGGTCGCGACCGCGATGGCGAAGGTAGGAGCAGACCGCTTCCCGTCCTGCGGCGAGCTCGCTCATGCCGCCCGCAACGCCGCAAGCGGGACGGCGCCGCGGGTCGACGGCGAGCCTCGACCGGCGGCGGTGGAGACCATCCGCTCGGCTGCCCTTACGCCGGCTCCGGTCACTCCCCCGTCCGGCACGCCCGCACCCGAGTCGTTGGCACCCGTCCCCGCGGCCCCGGACCCGGCTCCTGCAGTAGACGCGCACCCTCCAGCCCCGCCGGCTCCCGGGGCCGATGCCGCACCGCCCGCCGAGCCCGCGCGTCCGGGCGGCCGTGGCTGGACCCCGCTCCGCCAGCTCGCCGCGATGGCTCTTCTCGTCGCCCTGGCCGCGACGGCGTCGGGCGTCACGGTGTATTTCCTCAGCCGGAACGACAGCTCGGCGGCGCCAGCGCAGACCTTGGCGGCCGGGGCGGCCCACCCTTTGCAGGATCTCGTGCCGTCGCCGATCTGGCAGACCTGCAGGACCCAGGCGACTCCGCACCCCGGCGCCGTCGAGACCGCCGAGTGCTTGCCGCCGAAGGACGCCACGGGCTTCACTCCCGATCGCCTCGAGATCTCGACCTTCGCGAGCGGTGCCGCGGTGCAGCAGGCGTACGAAGCCCAACGGCGTCAACACCGCGCGCCGCGGGACCGCGGGCGTTGCAACGGGCTCAGCTGGGGCGGCGAGGGCACGTGGCTGCACAATCCCGCCGCGCCCGGCGCCGCTCCGAAGCCCGGCGGATCGCGGTTCTGCTACTTCGCCGGGAACGACGCCGTGATCGTCTGGACGCACAGGAAGTTCGGACAGTCGACCCACACCGACATCCTCGGGATCGCGCGGGAAGGAGGCAGCGACCACCCCGGGCTCTACGGCTGGTGGCGGTTCTGGCACCACCGTATCGGCAAGGTCGTCGCGTAGTGGAGCCGGCTCTCGTCGCGATCCTCGACGGTGCCGAAGGAGGGCGCGAGGTCGAGATCGGGCGGTCGCTGACGGTGGGACGCGGGGAGGATGCGGGACTCTTCATCGACGATCCCGAGATCTCCCGCGCGCACGCCGTGCTCGGCCCGACCGGAACCGGGCTCGAGGTCGAAGACCTCGGCTCGCTGAACGGGACCTGGGTGAACGGCGAGCGCATCAGCCACTCGACGCGGCTCGCGCCCGGCGACGTGATCAAGGTCGGGACGACACGAATCGAGGTGCTCACGGTCGCCGGCGGCCGTCCCCGCGTCTCCGCTCCGGCTCAGAAGGCCCCGCCCACACCGGTGGCGGCCGAAGACGAGCTCCGTCCCGTCAGCGCGCTCTTCGCCGACATCGTCGGATCGACGTCGCTTGCGGAGCGGTTGGCGCCCGAGGACTTCACGGCGCTGATCGGCGGGTGCGTCGACCGGATGTGTCGCGCCGCGGAGCAGTTCGGCGGCGTCATCGACGCCTACATGGGCGACGGGATCGCCGCGTTCTTCGGCTTTCCGGCGGCGAGCGAGGACGACGCCGAGCGGGCGGCGAGAGCGGCGCTCGGCATTGTGAGGGCGATCAGCGGCTACGCGAGTGAGGTGCGATCGACCTGGAACCTGGATCTCGGCGTCCGGGTCGGCGTGAACAGCGGCCAGGTGGCAATCGGAGTGGTCGGGGCGGCGCAACGGCATCCGGTCGCGCTGGGAGACACCATGAACGTGGCCGCTCGGCTTCAAAGCTCTGCCGAGCCGGGCTCGATCCTCATCGGCGGAGCGACGGCACGCAAGCTGCGCGGGCGGTTCCTGCTGGCACCGCTCGGACACATCGCAGTGCGCGGACGCGAGACACCCGTCGAAGCGTGGCGGCTCCTTCACGCGCGTCCCGATCGTCCGCGGCGCGAGTCACGGCCGCTTGTCGGGCGCGCAACCGAAACCGCACGGCTCGCCGCCGCGGCGGCCGCGCTTCGCGGCGGCCGTGGGCAGATCGTGCTGCTCGAGGGGGAGCCTGGCATCGGGAAGACGCGCCTCCTCGAGTGGTTCCGGGACCAGATGGGCGGAGAGGACACCTGGCTCGAGGGACAGTGCGCCTCCTATGGTGGTCAACCGCCGTATTTCGCCTTCACCGAGGCACTTCGCGGCTGGCTGGCCGACGATGTGGCCGCCCGCCCCTCGATCCTCGCGAGTCTCGGCATCGAGCCCGACGCGCTGCCCTACCTCGCGAACCTTCTCTCCGCGAGCTTCGGCGCCGACACCGGCGAGACGGACGGTCCGGGCGAGGAGTTCGGAGCGGGCGTGAGGCGAGCGTACGGAGGCTGGTTGCGCGGCCTCTCGGAGCAGGGCCCTGTCGTGCTTGCGATCCACGATCTCCACTGGGCCGACCACTCGACCCTCGAGCTCGCCGAGGGCCTCCTCGAGCTAGTCGAGGGCCTTCCCCTCGTCCTCGTGGCGACGACCCGGCTCGAGGCAGACTCACCCGACCAGCGATTCCGCGAGCGAGCGTCCGTTGAGCACGGCGATCGCCTGGTCGAGCTCAAGCTCGGGCCGCTCACGGATGCAGAGGCCGAACAACTGCTGTCCGATCTCGCGCCGGGGGAGCTCGCGCCGGACGCGATGCGCCAGGTGATCGCGCGTGCCGAGGGAAACTCCCTCTATCTCGAGCAGCTCTTGCGGTCGTTGCTCGAGACCGGAGGGCTTGCTCCTCGCCGAACCTGGGCGCTGACCGTTCCGGCCGAACGACTGCCGACGGGCCTCGAGAGCCTCCTCGTCGCACGGATCGCAGCGCTCCCGCGGGATGCACGCCGGTTGGTGCAGTTGGCGGCGGTGTTCGGACGGACGTTCTCCCCGGGAGTTCTCGCCCGCGTCAAAGGGATCGAGGACGTCGAGAAGGACATCGCGCGTCTCTTGCGGGCCGACATCATCCGAGAGGTCCGCCCCATCCCCGTCCGCGAGTACGCGTTCACCCACGGCCTCCTGCAGGAAGCCGCGTTGATGACGCTCACGCGGGCGCGGCAGCGCGATCTCTACCGGCTCGTGGCCTCGGCCTGCGAGGAGGTGTTCGCCGACTCGCTCGATGACCACCTCGAGCGGCTCGCCTTCTACCACGCCCGCGGCGGCGATCTTGCACTTGCGCTCGAGTACCTCGAGCGCGCAGCGGACCGCGCCACGTCACTGCGCGCGCAAACGCAGTCGGCCGATCTCCTCAGGCGTGCCGCGGCAGTTGCCGAGAAACTCGAGGACACAGCGGCGCGCCGGCGCATCGAGCAACGCCTGCTCGGGCTGGAGACCTAGCAAGAAGCGTCTCACCTGCCTCTCTGACGAGGCTTCCACGACATCCAGAGCCGGGCGCGAGGAAATTTGGGCTCGATTGGCATGCGCGCCGAACGCATGAGTGGTGTGAGCCGTACCTTCGCGGCCGCCGCTCCTCCGTCTTGTTCATCGAGCGACGAGATCGGAGCGGAGTGCGAGTCAGCGGAAGAGGAACAGTGGATTGGGTCGAGATGGTCGTGGTCGGCGCCGGGCCGGCGGGGCTCGCGGCGAGCAGCCGGCTCGCTGGCGCAGGCTGCCATCACGTCGTGCTCGAACGCGGTCGGATCGGGTCGTCCTGGCGGACGCAGCGCTGGAACTCGTTCCGTCTGAACACGCCTCAATGGGTGAACCTCGTTCCGGGCGAGTTCCTCGACGGCCGGCCCGACAGCTTTGCTACCGGAGGCTCGCTCGTTGCCGGGCTCGAGCGTTTCGCCCACGGCCTGCCCGTGTTCGAAGGAGTCGAGGTCTTCCGAGCCGAGAAGAGCGGCCCGGTGTGGCAGCTCGAGACGTCCCAGGGTCAGCTCGTCGCGGGCGCGGTCGTCGTTGCGAGCGGGTTCCAGAACATCCCGCGACGTCCCGCATACGCCGGCGCTCTTCCGGCCGAGATCGACCAGTTGCACGCAGCCGACTACCGGCGGCCGGAAGATCTGAGCGGCCCGGTCCTGGTCGTCGGCGGCGGTCAGTCAGGGGTTCAGATCGCCGAGGACCTGCTCGACCACGGGCACGACGTTTACCTCTCGACCAGCAGGGTCGGCAGGCTTCCGCGGCGTCACCGTGGGCGGGACGCGTTCGAGTGGCTGCGCGATACGGGCCAGCTCGACCTCCCGACGCACCGGGCCGACCCGGCGATGATCGCGGCGACGCCTCCGCAGGTATCCGGGGCCGCCCGCGGTCGCGCGATCAGTTATCAGGGGCTGGCGAGCCGGGGCGCGACCCTCCTTGGCCGTGCGCTCGGCTGGAACGGACGGCGCCTGGAGCTGGCACCGGACCTCGGCGCGAACGTCGAGTTCGCAGACGGTGTCTCGCAGTCGTTTCGGGCGGCCTGGGACGCACTCGCCGCGGCGCGCGAGGACGGACAGCTCGACGGGCACCGTGATCCTGCGGACGAGCCGGCCGAGCACCTCCACCGCCTGAGCGGTCCCGACTCGCTGGATCTCGCGACCGCGGGTATCTCGAGCGTGATCTGGGCAACCGGCTTCGATCCCAGCACCAAGTGGCTCCCGAAGAGCGCGCTCGACACCGCGGGGCGCCCGCGCCTTCCCGCTCTCCACGTCATCGGAGCGCCGTGGCTGACGCACCGCTCCTCGGCCAACCTCTACGGAATGGCTGCCGACGCGGAACGCCTGGCAAGCATGTACTCGGGCGCCGCGCTCGCCGCCTGAGCAGGCTCTCCGCGGCGGAACCCGCGCTCGCCATCTCCCCGGCGCCCCTGCGGCCACGTCGGTCTGCCTCGCTCACTATTCAATCGGCTCCTGAACCGGCACCTAGACGAACGGTCAATAGACAGCGGGCCGTGCCGGTCGTAGCGTTTCCGCAACGGGCGAGGGGAGAGGGAACGCAACCCCGTATCCCGAACCGCCGGGCGGAGCCAGGAAGTGGGCCGCCACCCCTGACCACTCGGCGGTTCGGCTAGTTCAAGGCCCGTGGCGCGCGAATGCGTCGACTGCTCGAGCGACCGCGTCCGGCGCGGAGAGCATGGAGAGGTGTCCTGCGCCCGCGATGAGACGAAACGGCGCCCGCAACGCCTGCGCCGATTTGCGTCCTGCGGAAACCGAGTCGACCGTGTCCTGCGCGCCCCACAGCACCAGCGCCGGGGTATGCACGGTGCGCAATTGCGCCAGCTGGAAGCCCTGGATTCCGTATGGCAACATCGCCCGGAAAGCATCGAGCGTCCCTCGCACCTTGAAGGGCCGCTCCCACTCCTCGAGGAACTCACGCGTGAACGAGGGATGGTTCGGATACGCATCGGCAAGACCGCGCCGGAAGATCCAGTCCGAGCTCGTCGCGATCCGGAAGATGCTCGTGAACCAGGGGCCGACGAGAACGTGGCTCAGCCAGGACGGTGCCCCACCGCCCGAGATCGCATCGCCGTCGAGTAGAACGATGCCCTTCGGGTCGTCTCGATGCCAAAGCGCATCCGCCACCACGACCGCCGCGCCCAGGGAATGGCCGACGAGCACCGGATGGCGCAGCCCGAAGCGTGTCTCGAAGGCGCGAATAAGGTCGATCCAGCCGCGGAGCGTATAAGGACCCTTGCGTTCCGTGTACCCAAACGGCGGCAGGTCGAGCGCATAGACGCGGTGGTCGCGGCCGAGTCGCTCGCCGACGCTCTCCCAAACGGAGCTCGGGACGATGAACCCGCCGAGCAAGACGATCGGCGAGCCGTGCGCCCCCCAGCGGCGGTAGGCGACCAGCTTCCCGTCGACGCGTACGAACGGCCCGGCGTACAGCGAAGTCGCCGGCTTGACCGCCCCCGCGGTTGCCGCGTTGTACACGACCGAGGCAACCGTCAGCAACGCAAACAACCCGACCAGCCCGAAACCGAGTCTCTTCGCCCAACGACGCAGACGAGGCATGCCCCGACGTTAGCCGCACGAGCGGCGGAGGAGGCGTTCTCGAAGCGGACGACGGGGTCCCAGGGGGCCCAACGCCCCCTCGACATCCGGCGATCTCGTCACAGGAGGTTGAGCTCGATGAGGCCGCTGCGACTTGCGTTGAACTAACGGCCCAGTACGACGCCTGGGCCGCGCTCAGCAATGTCCTCGAGGGCTGGCTTATTGCTCGTGGGTTAAGGCGTGAATCAATAGCCGAACGAACCGCTGGGGCGGCCTATCCTAGGACGAAGTCCTCAACAGGGAAGGAGGCACGACGTGCGCTTTCGCCTAGTTGCTCCTGCGTTCGCCGCCACGCTCGTGGCCGTCGGAATTGCCACGGCGGCGACGGCGACCACGATGGCCGTGCCGAAGCTGCACGGGACCATCGGCCCCGGCTTCACGATCTCGCTCAAGAACGCCCACGGCAAGAAGGTAACGACGCTTAAGCACGGGAAGTACACCTTCATCGTCGGCGACAAGTCGAGCATCCACAACTTCACCCTCAACGGCCCGGGGATCAAGAACAAGACGATCACTGGCACCAGCTTCGTGGGCACGAAGACGGTGACGCTCACGCTCAAGAAGGGGACTTACACGTACTCCTGCACCGTGCATCCCACTATCACCGGGACGTTCAAAGTCACCTGAGGGAGAGAGCGAAGGGCCCCCTTCGGACCTTCGAGAACGGCCCGAGCTTTGTTGTCGGCCACGGGACCCGAGGTTCGTCTCGTCGACCCACGGAGGTAGCTGAGCCCGGAACTCTTCCCCGAGTTTCCACACCTCACGCTGCCGACGCACAGCCTCTTCCGCCTCGTACCAGCGCAAACTGAAGAGTCTCTCTCGCAGGGATGCTCTGCGGGAAGATCAGCCCGACCCGGCCGTCATCCGAGCGGGCTGCCGGAGGCGGACCGGTCAGACCGCCAGGTCAGGCGACCGCGATGCGCGTCCTGGTGCCTTTGGGGTTGAAGCTGAGAGCCAGCTCGGTGATCCCGCGGATGAGCGAGATGACGCCGACGTAGACCACGAGCAGGATCGCCTTCTCGCTGAACGAGCCGCGGCCACCCAGAAGCAAGCAGGATCTCGCCCACTCGCCGATTTGGGGATAGGTTCTAGGACGTTTGTCTCGGCTGAGCGCGGTTGCGATCGGCGTCCTCTCTGATGAGGCGAGGGCTGGCCTGCGACGACGGGCGCCCCAGGAGCGGGGCCCGAGGGCAGATCGGGTCACCGTCGCACCGGTGTCCTGTGAGGACTCAACTCAGTGAACCGCCATGGCAAGACCACGGCGGAGACCATGAGCCCGTAGGCGATCGACATCGCCGTGACGAACGTGTTGAAGCCCGCGTCGATGCCGCTGACGGTCTGGCCGGTGAGGAGCTGCAACACGTCGCAATCGTCGTGTACCTCGCCTACCTCTTGCGCCGCCGTGTACGCGAGCGAGGGTGGGTCGTGACGCCCCCGTGAGCGTGCTCGCAACCGCGAAGAAGCTCCCCCGAGTCATCCCGGAAGCGGTCGAGCGCTTCTACGCCGATCAGTGTCCGCAACTCGCGGCCGGGATCGCGTACCGCGTATTGTTCTCGATCGCACCGCTGGCGATCGTGCTCGTCTCGATCTTCGGGCTCGTGCTCCAGGACGACAGCGTCCGCCACGACGTCGTGAACTCGATCGTCGACGAGCTGCCGGTGTCCGCGGCGGGCAGGCGGGACGTCGAGAACGCGGTCACCGCGATCGCTACGCCGGCGAGCGCGGCCGGGCTCGTGAGCCTGCTCGTGTTCGCCTGGGCAGCGACCGGGATGATGGCGGCCATTCGGCAGGGGCTCGAGCGGGCGATGGGCGTCAACGAGTCACGGCCGGCCGCGCGCGGCAAGCTCGTCGACCTCGCACTGATCGTCGGCGCGGCCGTGCTCGTGCTCGTCACGGTGGGACTGACCCTGCTTGGCGCGCTCGTCCAGAAAGCCTCCGGGAAGGTCGGCGAGGTCTTCGGCATCGGCGCCGGCACGCTGGCCGGCAGCCTGATCCACGCGGCGTCGTTGGTGCTCACGATCGTCGTCGTGATGCTGCTCTACCGATTCGTTCCGGCCCGCGGCCTGCGCTTCCGGGACGGGCTCGTCGGAGCCATCGTCACGGCTCTCCTCTTTCGGCTGATCGCGCTCGCCTCGGGCTGGATCTACGTGAAAACGACCAGGCTCAGCGTCGTGTACGGCTCGCTCACGGCGGCGCTCGTGTTCCTGTACTCCATGTATCTCTACGCGTCGGCGCTGCTCCTCGGCGCGGAGACTGCGGCCGCATGGTCGAGGCCACCGGGCCCGGGCGGTGAGCCGCTGCTCACTCAGGTGAAACGCGGCGTGCTGGGGCTCTTCGTGAGGGAGAAGGCGCCGTAGCTACGCGCAAGCTCAAACAGATCGGCCAGGCTCACACCACGCGGGCCACTGGGGTTGCCGCATACCGGGCGCGGGCCTGAGCGGGGGTTCTCGAGAGCGGACGACGGGGTTCGAACCCGCGACCCTCAGCTTGGGAAGCTGATGCTCTACCAACTGAGCTACGTCCGCGTGACACCCATTCTACCCCGGCTCGAAGGGCGTCCCGGCCGGGCGCGAACCCAGGGAAAGGCGGCGCCGCCTGCGGCAACGACGCCGCCGTTCGAGGCCGAGCACCTGGAGGCGGCCCCCTTGGCACCCGGATAGGTCCCTGGGCGTCGCTCCCTTCCACGCCGCCGTGCTCACTCCTCCGAGGGATGTGGTCCGCTGCGCGTCCGTCTAGCGTCGGAGAAGGCGCGGGGGTCCGAGGCAGGCGCCGGGTGAACGTGATGCGGCGACGTTTGCCGCAAGCGCCGCCGAAAGCTCCCCGCGCCGCCTACGCGTCCGTGATGACGACCTGGGTGCCGATCTCCACGTGGTGGAAGAGCCATTCTGCGTCCGGGATGTGCATCCGGATGCATCCGTGTGACGCCGAGTAGCCGATCGAGGCGTCGTCGGGCGTCCCGTGGATCCCGACGCCGGGCGCGGACAGGCCCATCCAGCGCGTCCCGAGCGGGTTGCCGGGACCGGGCGGAATGGGCTTGAGCCCCTTCGCCCACGCAGAATCGGGCGGACGCCACCACGGGTTGAGCTGCTTGTCGACGATGCTGAACGTCCCGGTCGGAGTCGGATAGATTGCTCGGCCGGTTGCGACGCCGAAGGTGCGCACGAGCTGGGCCCCTTGGTAGTAGCGAAGCTGGTTCACACTGCGGCGGATGACGATCACGGGCCCGAAGGTCGCGAGCGTCTTCGCCGGCACGACCGTCCTGATCGCGACGCGCGCGCGCCGCGGCGACGGTGCCTGCATCGCGCGGATGATCCGCTTCGTCGTCAGAGCTTTGAGGACCTGGAGGCCGGGCTGGCCTTCGTTGATCCGCGGGACGAGGTTCTCGAGCCCGACGAGCTCCGCGTCCTTCGCCGGGTAGGAGATGCGCTTGTCGAGGGCATCGACGAAGCTGCGCACGGCGTCGACGTTCACCGAGGTCGTCAGGTCGAGTGCCGCCCCCTCCGGCGCGAGCAGAGCCTGGGCGACGCCCTCGCTGATCGCCGACTTCCCGCCGAAACGGCTCGGCAGGATGCTCCAGCTCCTGTCCCCGTAGAACACCGTCACAGGTCGCGCGAACGCCGGGCGAAGCGCCGCCTGGGCCTGCTCGTCGGACATCCCGCCGAGGGGGATGCCGGCCAGCGTCACGCCCTGGGGGACAAGGACCGGCGGCGCGGCGTCGCCCCGCAGCACGGGGGCGAGCGCGGCGACGACCAGCACCATGAGGCCGAGTCTGCGAATCACGGCTCGCAAATCGTACTGGTCGTGACGACTCGCACCAAGAGCCGGAGACATCGGAGGGACGAATCGCCGCAGCGTCGCCCCTCCAAGTGCGAGATCCTACGTGTTTCCGGGAGCCGTGACGACCCGGTGCGTTCCGGCCGGATCTCGGAGATACTTCGGAGAAAGGCGAGCAAAGGACGGGAAATGGCTGCAAACGAGCTTCAGCGGGTTGCACAGGCGATCGTCGCCGAGGGAAAGGGGATTCTCGCCGCCGACGAGAGCGACGGGACGATCAAGAAGCGCTTCGACTCGATCGGGGTCGAGTCGACCGAGGCGAACCGCCGCGCTTATCGGGACATGCTCTTCACGACCGAGGGAGTCGAGGAGTACATCAGCGGCGTGATCCTCTTCGACGAGACGATTCGACAGGATTCGCTCGACGGCACGCCGTTCCCGAAGTTGCTCGAGTCCAAGGGGATCATTCCCGGGATCAAGGTCGACACGGGAGCAAAGCCGCTCGCGCACGCGGAGCGCGAGACCGTGACCGAGGGGCTCGACGGCCTCCGCGCCCGCCTCGAGGAGTACCGAGGCCTGGGCGCCCGCTTCACGAAATGGCGTGCCGTCATCACCATCGGCGACGACATCCCGAGCGAGTACTGCATCTGGACGAATGCGCACGCTCTCGCCCGCTACGCGGCGCTCGCGCAGGAGGCCGGGCTCGTCCCGATCGTCGAGCCCGAAGTCCTGATGGACGGCGAGCACCCGATCGAGCGGAGCTTTGAGGTCACCTCCCGAACGTTGCACGCGGTCTTCACGGAGCTGCGCGACCAGCGCGTGCAGCCCGAGGGAATCCTCCTCAAGCCGAACATGGTCCTCTCCGGCTATTCGTGCCCCGACCAGGCGTCCGACGCCGAGGTCGCGGCCGAGACCGTGCGCTGCTTCCTGCGCCACGTTCCCGCGGCCGTGCCCGGTGTCGTCTTCTTGTCCGGCGGCCAGTCCGACGAGCAGGCGACCGCCCGGCTCAACGCGATGAACGCGCTCGGCTCGCACCCGTGGCAGCTGTCGTTCTCGTACGGGCGCGCACTGCAGGCGCCCTCGCTGAAGGCGTGGGGCGGCAAGGCGGAGAACGTCGAGGCCGGACAACAGGCGTACTACCACCGCGCCAAGATGAACGGCGCCGCACGGACTGGGATGTACGCGCCGGAGATGGAGCGCGAGGCGGTTACCGCGTCAGCGTAACGAGGAGCCGACGAGCTTCTCGAGCTTCGCGAAAGCGTGGGCGGCCTCGATGCGCCGCACCGTGCCGCTGCGCGAGCGCATCACGATCGAGTCGGTGACCGCCCCCTCCGGGGTCGACTGAACCCCGCGAAGCAGGGCTCCGGACGTGACGCCCGTCGCCGCGACGAACACGTCCTCCCCGGCGACCAGATCGTCGGTCGTCAGCACCTTGTCCACGTCGAAGCCGGCCTCCTCGAGTGCCTGACGCTCGTCGTCCGAGCGCGGCCAGAGGCGGCCCTGTAGTGCGCCGCCGAGGCACTTGATCGCCGCGGCGGAGATCACGCCTTCCGGCGTACCCCCCACGCCCATCAGCAGGTCGACACCCGTGCCGCGGCGTGCGGCCGCGATCGCGGGTGCCACGTCGCCGTCGCGGATGAGATTCACCTTCGCGCCGGCTTCCCGTAACTCCCTGATCAGGTCGTCGTGCCGCTCGCGCTCGAGGACGACGACGGACACGTCGGTCACCTTGGACCCCTTCGCCTCGGCCACCGCCTGCACGTTCTGCGCCGGTGTCGCGTTGATGTCGATCGCGCCGGCCGCAAGCGGGCCGCACGCGATCTTGTCCATGTAGACAGCCGCGCCGGGGAAGAACATCGTCCCCCGCTCCGCGAGCGCGATGACGGCGATCGCGTTCGGCTGGCCGAGGGCGGTCAGGCGCGTCCCTTCCAGCGGATCGACCGCGACGTCGACCTGCGGGCCGTCGCCGCTTCCGACCTCCTCCCCGTTGAAGAGCATCGGGGCTTCGTCCTTCTCGCCCTCGCCGATGACCACGACGCCGTCCATCGAGACGGTGTCGAGCATCAGGCGCATCGCATCGACCGCCGCCTGGTCGGCGCTCTCCTTGTCCCCCCTCCCGACCCAGCGCGCGGCGCCCATCGCGGCCGCCTCGGTCACGCGGACGAGCTCGAGCGCGAGGTTCCGGTCGGGTGCCTCCATCGCCAGGCGGACCCTACATCCGTTCCGGCGCCTCGACTCCGATCAGGTCGAGGCACCGAGCGATCACCGTCTGCGTCGCGCGCACGAGGCCGAGGCGAAAGCTCTCCGTCTCCGACCCGACGACACGGTGCTCGTGGTAGAAGCGGTGGAAGTCGTCCGCGACGCGAATGGCGTAGATCGGGATCGCGTGCGGCGCGCGTCGCTCCGCCGCCTCGGCGACGACGGTGGGGAAGTCGGTCAGCCTCTTGATGAGGTCGCGCTCCTCGCGCTCGAGCAACGCGGGTGGGCTCCCGGCGATGGTCGCGTCGCCGGCGTTGCGGAGGATCCCGGCGATCCTCGCGTGTGCGTACTGAACGTAGTAGACGGGATTCTTCTGCGTCCGCTCTGCCGCAAGGTCGACGTCGATGTCGATCGTCTGGTCGTGTCCACGCGAGACGAGGTACCAGCGCGCGGCGTCGACGCCGATCTTGTCCATCAGCTCGCGCAGGAAGACGACGTCCCCCCGGCGCTTCGAGATCTTCTTCGTCTCGCCACCCTCGACGATGTGCACGAGCTGATAGATCAGCACCTCGATCCGGTCCGGGTCGTAGCCCAGCATCGCCGCGGCAGCTTTCAGCCGTCCGACGTACCCGTGATGGTCGGCGCCGAGGACGTAGATCGCCCGGTCGAACCCACGCTCGAGCTTGTCGCGGACGTACGCGACATCCGCGGCAAAGTAGAGGTACGAACCGTCGGACGAGCGGACGAGCGGGCGGTCCTTGTCGTCGCCGAAGGCGCTGGTGCGCGCCCAGAGCGTGCCGTCGGCCTCGTACGTGTCCAGCCCGGGCAGGACTGCCGGGACCTCCTGCTCGATCGCGCCCTGATGACGCCAGGTGTCGACGTGGATCCGGAACCCGGCCACCTCGCGGCGAATCTCCTCGAACATCTGCTCGACGGGATCGCCCCCGCGCGCCGCGAGCTCGTTGACGTACTCGCCCTGGTAGCCGCCTTCGGGCGGCTCCTCGCCGCGCCGGCGCGCCTCGACCGACGCCCGGAAGAGGTCGACCTGGCGGCCTGCATCGTTGAAGTAGTACTCGCGCTCGACCTCGTGCCCTGCGTACGCGAGCACGCGGGCGACCGAGTCGCCATACGCCCCGTTGCGCGCGGAGCCGACCGTCAGCGGCCCGGCCGGGTTGGCGGAGATCAGCTCGACCTGGATCTTCTGCTTCGGTTCGGCGGATCCCCCGCCGTACTCGGGCCCGATCTCTTCGAGCGCACCCGCGAGCCAGGCCGGAGTCAGCCAGAGGTTCAAGAATCCGGGGCCGGCCACCTCGGCCCGCTCGATCTCTTCGAGCCCGAGCGCGCGGTCCGCCAGCTCCGCGGCCAGCTCCCGCGGCGGCCGCTTGAACGTCGGCGCCGTTCGGAGCGCGACGTTGGTGGCGAAGTCGCCGTGTGCCGGGTCGTTCGGGCGCTCGAGCTCGACGGTTGCACCGGCGAGCTCGGACAGGCGCGCGGCAAGTCGGTCGACGGCGAAAGCGCGAGACACGCCAGTAGTATCGTTGGGCCGTGGAAGACGAGTCACAGGAGCGACAGCTCAACATCCACCTGGATCCCGAGCAGATGGCCGGGGTCTATGCGAACTTCGCCAACGTCACGTTCTCGCCCTACGAGTTCACACTCACGTTCGCGCGTATCGACCACGAGATCGAGGAGGGCGATGTCCCGGGCGTCGTCGTCTCGCGCGTGAACATGTCGCAGCAGTTCTTCCAGGAGCTGCTGGCGGCGATGCAGGACTCCCTCTCGAAGTGGTCGACGCAGGAAGGCATCCGGAACCTGCCGGAAGCGCCTCCGCGCGGCGACAACTAGTCGCCTACGGATTCAGGCGCTTCCACGCCGCGGCCTGCTCGATGCGGGTGAGGACCGTCGGGTGGTCGTCGAGCAGCACGTGCGCCCACCACGGCGGAGCCGGGTCCTCGAGGCTCGTCGTGGCGAACCGCTTGAAGAGACCTCGCGCCGCGACGGGATCCCGCGTCGCGTTCAACGCGACCCAGTCGGCCTCGGCCTCGTAGCGCCGGCTGACGGCGCTCTCGAGCGGCCTCGCGGCAAGCTGGGCGAGCATGATCACGAGCAGCGCGAGCGGAACCGTCGCCGGGTTGCGCAGTCCGCCACGACGCTCGGTGACGTAGGCGGCGGCGCCGAGGATCGGGACGGCGAAGAGCGCGAACCATCCGATCGCCTTGAGGATATGACCGCGGGCGAGGTGGGCGAGCTCGTGTGCCGCGACGAAGCGAACCTCACGGCTGCCGAACCGCCCGTCGAGGAGCGTGTCCCAGAAGACGATCCGCCTGCTCGGCCCGTAACCGACCGAGTACGCGTTGGCCGCCGTCGTCTGGTCGCTCATGGTCTGCACGAGCACCTTCGGCCGCCCGGCACCCTCGAGATGTTCGAGCTGCCGGATCTCGGCCGCCAGGCGCTGATCGTGCAGCGCATGGGAACCGTTCGTCAACGCATACGGTATGACGAGCTGAACGACGGCCGAGATCGCCACGAGCACCGGCGCCGCCACGAGCCACCAGCGGCCGCCCAGCTTCTGCGCCAGGCCGAGGAAGAAGGCGAGGAGCAGGAAGCCGAACAGGACCGTCACGAGCATCGTTCCCCAGGACGCGCTGAGAACGGACTCGTACGACTGGGTCGAGATGCCGTAACGGCGCTGCCACCAGTTCGACGCGACCTGGAACGGGACAGAGACGGCCCATACCGCGGTGAGGGTCACGGCACCGAGGACGATCCCGGTGTTGACGCGCCCGAGCCCGAGAGAGGCCGCGACGCGCGGCCCCCGCCGTACCATCCACACGAGCACCGCAATCGACGCGACCGTCGACAGCACCCACTCGACGTAGAAGAACCGGTCGAAGTGCTCCGCACGACGTACGACACTCGCCCCGAAGATGGCGCGCTCGTCGAGCGACGGCAGGTGAAGGCCGCCCGGGACCTTCGTCCGCCAGAGCAGCACGGCGCCCACGAACCAGATCGCGGCAGCGACGGGTAGGGTCGCGGCTCTGACCATGCGCGTCGCCGTCATATCTGACGTTCACGGTAACTACCACGCCCTCGAGGCGGTGCTCGCAGACATCGACTCCGAGCGGGTCGACACCGTGTGGTGCCTCGGGGACACCGTCGGCTACGGGCCGCGTCCCAACGAGTGCTGCGAAGCCGTCGCCGAGCGCACCGCGGTCTGCCTCGTCGGCAATCACGACCTGGTCGTTCTCGGGGAGCTGAACGTCGCCGACTTCAACGAGGAAGCCGCGATTGCCGCCCTCTGGACGGCGGAGATCCTCACTCCCCGGTCGCGGCGGTTTCTCGAAGGGCTCCGGCCTTCGGGGGCGGCCGACGGCGTCGATCTCTTCCACGCCAGCGCACGCGACCCGGTGTGGGAGTACGTCCTCTCAGGCGAGCTGGCCCGGGCGACGCTGGAAGAGAGCGACGCGCCGCTCGTGCTCGTCGGGCACAGCCACGTCGCGCTCGCATACACACTCGAGGGCGGCGAGGTCGTCGGTGAGCTCGGGGAGGCGGGCACGGAGGTCGATCTCGAGGGCCGGTGGCTCCTCAATCCGGGCTCCGTCGGCCAGCCCAGGGACGGCGATTCTCGGGCAGCGTGGCTGCTGCTCGACCTGGGCAAGAGGTTTGCGAGCTTCCGCCGGGTCCAATACCCAATTGAGCGAACCCAGCAGGAGATGCGCGAGCTAGGCCTTCCCGGGATGCTGGCCGCCCGGCTCGCGCACGGTGAATGAGAGGGACATGCGACCGAAAAGCCGTCACGCAGCCGCCGCCCTGGCCGGCCTCGTGCTCCTCGCGGGGTGCGGCAGCGGCCCGCGCGAGCGCGCGGCCGCTCCGCCCCCGCGTCTCCCCAGGGCCCTCGCAGGCGAGCTCGCACGGTCGAGTGACGCGGTCGCGGCCGCTCTCGACTCGGGTGACGGCTGCTCGGCGCTGACGGCCGCGCGGACGCTCCAGCAGCAGACGGATACGGCGATCGCGGGGCACCAGGTCACAGCCCGGCTCCAGCAGCCTCTGAAGGCCGCGGTCGACGACCTCGCCGGCAGGATCCAGTGCGTCCCCCCGGTCGACACGAGCACTCAGCCGCAGGTGGGAGACCAGGGCCAGGGGAAGGACCGCGGGAAACACAGGGGCAAGAAGAAGCATGGCGAGGGCGGCGATTGACCACGACGCTCGCCGGGGGGCGCTACCGCGTCGAGCGAACGCTCGGCCGGGGTGGCATGGCGGTCGTCTACCTGGCCGTCGACGAGGAGCTCGGCCGCCCCGTCGCGGTGAAGGTGCTGAGCGGCGGCCTCGACGCCGACGACAGCTTCCGCGCGCGCTTCCGGCGGGAGGCGCGCGTCGCAGCGCGCCTGTCCCACCCGAACATCGTCCGGATCTACGACGTCGGCGAGGGCGACGGCACGCTCTACATCGTGATGGAGCACGTGCCCGGCCGGACCCTCGCCGACGTCGGCAAGGTGTCCCCGCCCGAAGCGGTCGAGCTCATCGTCCAGGCATGCGCAGGTGTCCAGCACGCACACGAAGCAGGGCTCGTCCACCGTGACCTGAAGCCCGCCAATCTCCTGCTGAGAGAGGACGGCGTGCTGAAGATCGCCGACTTCGGCATCGCGCGTGCTGCGGGGAGCACGCGCCTGACGGAGGTAGGGACGATTCTGGGCACCGCCGCGTACCTCTCACCCGAGCAGGCGGCGGGCGAAGACGTCACACCGGCCGCGGACATCTACTCGCTCGGCGCCGTCCTCTACGAGCTTCTCGCGGGGCGGCCCCCCTACGGGCTCGAGTCGTTCGACGCGGTCCTCGCCCGCGGCGGCCGAGATGCGATCACTCCGGTCCGAGAGCTGGAGCGGACAGTTCCGGGACACGTTGAGGCGGCGGTCATGGGCTGCCTCGCTCGTGATCCTCGGCAACGGCCCGGCTCGGCCGCCGCCCTGGCGGCGGAGCTGTCGTCCCCGTCCGAGCTCCCGACCCGGAAGCTGCCCTCTTCGTCCTCCGAGCTCCCAACCCGGAAGCTGCCGACAGCGCCTGCTTCGACGACCACGGCGCCCGCGGCTGAGGCGAAGCGCCGCCGGTCCCGGCTGCTGCTCCCTGTGGCGGCACTCGCCGTCGTGGCAGCCGTCGTGATCGGCGCGCTGAAGATCGGCGACCGAGGAGGGAAGGCCGGCAGCTCGAACCGGTCGCCGGCGCCCGCGAGTGTGTCGCCTCCGGCCCGCGGCTCGACTCCCGCGGAAGAGGCCCGCAGCCTCAGCGCCTGGTTACGGCGGAACTCGCGCTAGCCGGTCAGCCGGCCGCGACGCGCGCGGCGCGGGAGGCTTTCTCCTCGTCGCCGAACGTGATTCCCTCGCGGGCGAGCGCGACCTGGACGTCCTCACGCGCCTTGTAGATCCGCCATTTCACGGTTGCGAGGGTGATCTCGAGCGAGTCGGCGATCTCGGTGTACGAGAGGCCGACGACGTCGCGGAGCAGGAGCGCCATCTTCAGATCGACGTTCAGGGCGTCGACCGCGCGCCATACCGCGTCGATCGCCTCGATCCGCTCCATCGGAGCATCGACGACTTCGAGCGGAGGGACATCCTCCAGGGCGACGACCGCACGCGGGCGCCGCTCGGTCGCCCGTAGCTCGTCGAGCACGCGGTTCTTCGTCACCTGGAAGAGCCAGGTCGTGAACTTCGACCTCAGGGAGAAGCGAGGAAGCCCCTGATAGACCCGGAGGAAGACCTCCTGCGTCAGGTCCTCGGCCAGCGCCCGGTCGCCGACGAGCCGGAGAACGTAGTTGAACACGGGCACCTGATAGGCGCGGACGATGATCGAAAACGCCCGCTCGTCGCCTTTTTGTGCCTTCCGCAGTACACCGAAATCAGGTTGCTGAAGCGACAAAGGTTCCCGAGTATAGCCCGGATCAGCCGGAGGACGTAAGCGATTTGCCGGTCATCTGTAAAGGTTGTTCGAAACCGAGAAATCCCAGCACAGAGGGCACAAGATCGGACAGCTCGCCGTCGTCCGCGAGGGTCGCGCCGGGGTCGGTCACGATCAGCGGGACGGGGTTCGTTGTATGGGCTGTATGCAGGGATTCACCGTCGCTCTCGAACATCTGTTCCGCGTTGCCGTGGTCGGCGGTGATGAGGCAGACCCCTCCCTTCCGCTCCACAGCAGCCACGATCTCTCCGAGGCAGGCATCAGCCGTCTCGACGGCTTTCACCGTCGCCGGGATCGATCCGGTGTGGCCGACCATGTCGGGGTTTGCCAGGTTGATCACCGCGAACCCGTACCCGTCGCGATCGAGCTCCTCGACGAACCTGTCCGTGGCCTCCCGCGCGGACATCTCCGGCTTGTGGTCGTAACTCGGGACGTCGCGGGGCGACGGAACGAGCACCCGCGTCTCGCCCGACCACTCCTCCTCGCGGCCTCCGTTGAAGAAGTAGGTGACGTGCGCGTACTTCTCGGTCTCGGCGACGTGGAGTTGCCGCACACCGTGCTCCGACAGGAACTGGGCCAGCGTCTCGTCGACCTTCTGCTCGGCGAACGCGACGGGCACGTCGAGATCCGAGCGGTACTTCGTCATCGTGGTGATGTCCGCTCCCGCCTCGACCAGCTTCTGCGTGAGCTGGCGGGCGCGGTCGGGACGGAAGTTGAAGAAGATGGCCGTGTCACGGTCGAGGTCGAGGCTCGGCCGGCCCGTGATCACCACCGGCTCGATGAACTCGTCGGTGATCCCCTGCTCATAGCTTCGTTGCACCGCCTTGACGGCATCGTCCGAATGGACGCCCTTGCCGCGGACGATCGCGTCGAACGCGCGCTCGGTCCGCTCCCACCGGGCGTCGCGGTCCATCGCGTAGTACCGGCCGCACACCGTCGCGATCCGATCGGCGGGGAGCTCGGCGAGGTCGTTCGCCGCCGCGTGGGGGGAGACGTCGCGCCCGTCGGTGAAGGCGTGAATCCACGTCTTCTCCGGCGCGAATCGGAGCAGCGCCCGCAGGTGCTCGATGTGAGAGTGGACCCCGCCGTACGACACGAGACCGAGGAGGTGGACGCGCTCGCCGCGCTCGAACGCACCTCTGAGCGCCGGGTTGACGAAGAAGGAGCCGTCCCCGATCGCCTTGTTGACGCGCATCAGATCCTGGAAGAGGACGCGTCCCGAGCCGATCGTCAGATGTCCGACCTCGGAGTTGCCCATCTGGCCGGGCGGGAGGCCCACCGCCTCACCGGATGCCTGCAGCGTCGTGTGGGGATACGTCTGCCAGAGCCGGTCGAAATTCGGCGTGTCGGCGAGCTCGACGGCGTTGCCCGGGCCGGGGGGAGCACAGCCCCACCCGTCCAGGATGACCAGCGCTACTAGCGGGCTGCTCTGCAAATTGCCTTGAAGGGCTCGAGCTCGAGTGAAGCCCCGCCGACAAGCGCGCCGTCGACCAAGGGCCGGCCGAGAAGCTCGGCCGCGTTGTCCGGCTTCACCGAGCCTCCGTAGAGGACGGGGAGGTCGAGGATGGACTTGACGAACGCGTGGGCTTCCTCCGCGATCTCCGGCGTGGCGCTCTTGCCGGTTCCGATCGCCCAGACGGGCTCGTAGGCGATCACGAGGTTGTCGTCGGGCTCGAGCACCGAGACCTGGCGGCGCAGCACTTCTTCGGTCCGACCGGCATCGCGCTCTGCTTCCGTCTCCCCCACGCAGGCGATCACGAACAGTCCGGCTGCAAGCGCGGCCCGGGCGCGACTGGCCACGGTCGCATCGGTCTCGCCGAAGTACTGGCGCCGCTCCGAGTGGCCGACGATCGTCCCGTAGACGCCGAGCTCACGGAGCATCCCGGCCGAGATCTCCCCCGTGTAGGCGCCCTCGCTTTCCCAGTGCACGTTCTGGGCCGCGACGGCGATCTCCGTGCCCGCGAGGATCTGCACGCACGCTGCGAGCGAGACGAACGGCGGACAGACCACGACGTCGGCGCCACCGAGTTCTACCTCGTCGCGGAGCCCGAGGCAGAACTCGGTGGCCTCGCGCGGGCCCTTGTACATCTTCCAGTTGCCCGCGATGAGCGACATCACGCGGCTTCGGGGATGACGACGACGCCCGGCAGCTCCTTGCCTTCCAGCAGCTCGAGCGCCGCGCCGCCGCCGGTCGAGAGCCAGGAGACGTCGTCCTCGAGGCCGAGCTCGGCAAGCGCGCGGGCGGAGTCCGCGCCGCCGACGACCGAGAACGCGTTCGAGCCGGCGACCGCTTCGGCGACCGCCTTCGTCCCCGCGGCGAACGGCGGCCACTCGAAGACCCCCATCGGCCCGTTCCAGAAAATCGTCTTCGCCTCGGCGATGCGCGCGGCGAACACCGCGCGCGACTCGGGGCCGATGTCGAGCCCGAGCCAGCCGGCCGGCAGCGCGTCGTACGGCACGACCCTCGTCTCGGCGTTCGCCGCGAACTCGCTCGCCGCGACGACGTCCACCGGCAGCACGACGTCGAACGGAAGGGGATTGTCGGCCCGGAGCTCCTCCGCCATCTTGCCGCCGACGAGCACCATGTCCGCCTTCCCTCCGAGGTTCTTCAGGACGCCGAGCTTGTCCGTCACCTTGGCCCCGCCGGAAATGAGCACGAACGGCCGCTCGACGTCGCCGAGGAGCTTCCCGAGCTCCGCGAGTTCACGCTCGAGCAGCAGGCCCGCGTACGCCGGAAGCAGCTCCGCGACGCCGACGGTCGAGGCGTGCGCGCGATGGACCGACCCGAACGCGTCCTCGACGAAGAGGTCGTTTCCGTCGGCGAGCGTCCTCGCGAAACCCGGGTCGTTCTTCGTCTCGCCGGGGTCGAAGCGCGTGTTCTCGAGCACCCTCAGGCGATCGTCTGCGAGCAGCTCCCGCAACCGCGCCTCGACCGGACGAAGCGACAACGCCGGGTCGACTTCCTTCGGGCGGCCGAGGTGGGAGCAGACCGTCACGGCGCTCGCGTCGCGCTCGAGAAGGAGCTGCAGCGTCGGAAGGGACGCGCGGATCCGCGTGTCGTCGGCGACACGGCCGTCCTCGAGCGGGACGTTCAGGTCCGAGCGCACCAGTACGCGCTTGCCCCCGACGTCGGCCTCGCGGACCGAGCGGCGTCGCACTAAGCCGAGACGGCAGCGGGGATGTCTGCAGAGACCTTCGCCACGAGGTCGACGAGCCTGCAGCTGTAACCCCACTCGTTGTCGTACCAGCCGAACACCTTGACCATGTTCCCGTGCGCCATCGTCAGCTGGCTGTCGACGATGCACGAGTACTGGGAGTGGACGATGTCCGTCGAGACGAGCGGGTCGTCGGCATACAGGAGGATCCCCTCGAGCGGCCCTCCTTCCGACGCGGCACGGTAGGACGCGTTCACCTCGTCGATCGTTGCGTCGCTCCCGAGCCTGACCACCAGGTCGGTGATCGAGCCGGTCGGGACGGGCGCGCGGACGGAGATGCCGTCGACCTTCCCCTTGAGATCCGGCATGACGACGCCAATGGCGCGCGCGGCGCCGGTCGACGTCGGGATGAGGTTGATCGCGGCCGCCCGCGCACGGCGGAGATCCTTGTGCGGCAGGTCGAGGATCTGCTGGTCGTTCGTGTACGCGTGGATGGTCGTCATGAAGCCCTGCTCGATCGTGAACTTGTCGTGCAGGACCTTGGCGAGAGGTGCGACGCAATTCGTGGTGCAGGACGCGTTCGAGATGATGTTGTGCCGCTCGGGGTCGTACGAGTCGTCGTTGACGCCGAGGACCACCGTCAGGTCGGGGTCGGTCGCGGGCGCCGAAATCACGACCTTCTTCGCGCCGGCGTCGATGTGCTTCTGGGCACCCTCGCGCTTCGTGAAGAACCCGGTCGACTCGATGACGAGGTCGACGCCCAGGTCGCCCCAAGGCAGCGCGCCGGGATCCCGCTCCGACAGAACCATGAGCTCGGTCTTCCCGGCCTTGATCACGCCGTCGGCGACCTCGACGTCCTCCGGGAGCTGCCCGAGGACGGAGTCGTACTTGAGTAGGTGCCCCATCGTTTTCGCGTCGCCGAGGTCGTTGATCGCGACGAGCTCGAAGTCGCCTCCGCGCTCCAGGTGCGCCCGGAAGAAGTTCCTGCCGATGCGCCCGAATCCGTTGATGCCAACTCGTGTCTTGTCCATGGTTCTGAGTCTAAAGGAGCTTCTCGGATCAGCGTTGCAGGCTCTCCGGAGCGCCACATCTTGCTGCCCAAGAGTCCGGCGGGCCGCGTCGACGTCGCTTGCGATGTCGACATGGAGGCAGAGCGACTTCGCCGCTCGGCCGATTCACTGCTCTCCGGGCCGCCGCGCATGGCGGAGCGAAGCGCGGCGGGCCGGAGAGGAAGCTCCGAGGACGACCTCCCTCTCCGGTTGAACCACGCTCAGGACCGTGGCGTCGGACGGGGTCTGAATCCGGCGCCGGACGAGCGCGGACCCGCCGCCAGTTGAGTATGGACACTCGCCCGCGCGACTACAACCGGGCGTGAAAGTCAGGTCGTTGCCAGTTCCTGCAACTTGCGCAGCCGCCGGTACGCGGCCGCCTTTGTCGTCGGCGGGCTGCACTTCGCGGCGAGCTCGCGCAGCGGCAGGGTCGGGTGACGTTCCCTGAGCTCGGCGATCTCCTGGAGCCGGGCGGGAAGCCTCCCGAGCTCTCCGCGCGTGCGCAGCCGAGCGACCGCCAGGAGCTGATCGTGTGCGGCGCGGCTCGTGCGGACGAGATTCGCATGGTCGGCGTTCGCTAGACGGTTCGCGCGCGACTTCGTCGCCGCGATCACCGCGCGCTCCTCGAACAGAAGCACGACGTCACTCGCGCCGGCTATGGCGAGGACGTCGGCGATCGACTCCAGGCCTTTGGCATACGCCACCGCGTGCCGGCCACGGTCGAGAACTCCGAGACGCGCGCCGTCACCAGCGACGAGCCAGGCCAGGAAGCCGGCTCCCTCGGGCCCAGCGCTCCTGATCTCCAGATGCGGGGAACGAGGGCCGCTCAGCGACCCGCCGCCGAGCAGCGCCCCGCGCAGATACGAGGCCCGGCAGCAGGCTCGCGCGACGACGCGGCGCGGTGGATGCTCGAGCGGCGTCAGACGTGAGCTCAGGATCCCCGCCTCGTGCAGGACCTGGAGCGCCCTCTCGTCACCGGCGACGTGGAGTTGATAGCGCGTGCCGCCCTCGAACGCGCGACGCCGGTAGGTCCGGATCTCGGAGTCGACGCCGAACGCACGCAGCAGGCTGAATGCGCGCCGAGCAACCGCGGGATCGGCGACGTCGAGATGGACCGACACTTCACCGCGCCCCCGCAGGTGGACGCTTCCGGCCGAATGGAAGAGCCCCGAGAGCTCCGCGAGACGGTCGCACTGACGCCGCGGCGCGATCGCCGCGAGCTCGTGCCGGAGGTCCTCAGAAAGTGACACCTTCGAGCGCGAGCAGGCGTCGCTTGTAGCGAGGGCCGAGTGAGCCGTAGGAGCCGATCCCGTCGGCGCCTACGACTCGATGGCAAGGGACGACGAGCCCGAAGCGGTTGCGGGCGCAGAAGGTTCCGACCGCCCGCTGCGCGCGCGGGTATCCGGCCAGAGCCGCGAGCTCGCCGTAGGACACGACCTCTCCCCACGACACACGCCGAAGCGCACGCAGGACGGCCAGCTGGAACGGCGTCCAGCCATCGAGCTCGAGGTCGACATCCTCGAAGGACTCCCGCCGCCCCGCGAAGTACGCCTCGATCCGCCTCACGAGACGCTCCCCCGCAGCCGACGAGCGCCGCGCCTGCTTGCGTTCGGAGCCAGTGCCCGTCACCGCCGTTGGCCGGGGAAGCTCGTGCCACAGGAGGCGCGACCGGTCGAGCCACACCTCGCCGGTGCCCCAGCCCTCGATCTCGTAGAGAAGCGGCTGCGGCACCGGCATGGACACGGTGAGCAAGCCTACAATCGACCCGAATGTCCGCCGTGCCCGGCCTCTTCCGTCCCCCCTCGCCCGAGAACGAGCCCGTTCTCTCCTACGCACCGGGATCGCCGGAGCGCGAGGAGCTGCGCGTGCGGCTCGAGCAGATGAAGTCGGAGAAGATCGACGCCCCGCTCGTGATCGGTGGCGAGGAGGTTCGCCCGCGCGAGACCTTCGACTCGGTCATGCCGCACGACAAGAGCCACGTCCTCGCGAGGGTGCACAAGGGCGACGCGCGCCACGTCGAGCAGGCCATCAAGGCCGCGGCCGAGGCCTGGGGGGACTGGCACCGGACGCCGTGGGAAGAGCGCGCCGCGGTCTTCCTCCGCGCTGCCGAGCTGCTTTCCGGGCCCTGGCGCGCGACGCTCAACGCCGCCACCATGCTCGGCCAGTCGAAGACCGTGCACCAGGCCGAGATCGACGCCGCCTGCGAGCTGACGGACTTCTTCCGCTTCAACGTCCAGTTCATGCTCCGGATCTACGACGAACAGCCGCGCTCGACCGCCGGGACGTGGAACCGAATGGAGTACCGGCCGCTCGAGGGCTTCGTCTTCGCGGTCACGCCGTTCAACTTCACCGCCATCGGCGGCAACCTTCCGGGCAGTGCCGCCCTGATGGGCAACACGGTGGTCTGGAAGCCGGCGTCGACCGCCGCCTACTCGGCTCACTTCCTGATGAAGCTGTACGAGGCGGCCGGGCTGCCGCCGGGCGTGATCAACCTCGTCTACGGCCCGGGCGCGGAGATCGGCGACGCGGCGCTCGCGAGCCGCGATCTCGCCGGCGTCCACTTCACCGGTTCGACACCGGTCTTCCAGTCGATGTGGAAGACGATCGGCGACAACATCGCCGACTACCGCAACTACCCGCGCATCGTCGGTGAGACGGGCGGGAAGGACTTCATCGTCGCCCACCCCTCTGCAGACGCCGAGGCGGTCGCGACCGCGATCGTCCGCGGCAGCTTCGAGTACCAGGGCCAGAAGTGCTCTGCCGCGTCGCGGATCTACGCGCCGTCGAACCTGTGGCCTGAGATCCGGGAGCGTGTGGTCGAGGAGGTGCGGACGATCCGCATGGGAGACGTGAGCGACTTCCAGAACTTCATGGGCGCCGTCATCGATGCAGGGTCGTTCGAGACGCAGAAGGAGGCGATCGAGGAGGCCAAGGCGAGCGCCAACGTCAACGTCCTCGTCGGCGGCGGCTACGACGACTCGGAGGGGTACTTCGTCGAGCCGACCGTGCTGGAGACGAAGGATCCCGACTTCCGGACGATGCGCGAGGAGCTGTTCGGCCCCGTCGTGACGACGTATGTCTACCCGGAGAGCCGCTACGGAGAGACGTTGGAGCTCGTCGACCGGGGCGCCCCCTACGGCCTCACGGGCGCGATTTTCGCCCGCGAGCAGGACGCACTCGAGCTCGCCGGCGAGAAGCTCCGCTATGCGGCCGGAAACTTCTACGTCAACGACAAGCCGACCGGCGCCGTCGTCGGGCAGCAGCCGTTCGGCGGCTCACGGGCCTCGGGCACCAATGACAAGGCCGGGTCGATGTGGAACCTGATCCGCTGGGTGAGCCCGCGGACGATCAAGGAGACCTTCGTGCCGCCCACCGATTACCGCTATCCCTTCCTCGCACCCGACGGGGACAGCGCGGCGCCGTAGCGCACGCCACGGCCCGGCCGTGGTTCGGACACACTGAGGTCGTGGTCGAGGCGTGATCCATTCGGTCTGGCACGCGATCGGCGTGTTCCTCCACCACCTCGAGGCGGTGGAGTTCAAGTGGCTCGCGATCGGGATCGCCTGCCACCTCTGCAAGCTGCTCGCCGCCTCGAGGGCGTGGCGGAACATCATCCAGGCTGCCTACCCCCGGCAGCGCGTCCTCTGGCGGCAGATGTTCGGCGCCTACGTGGCCGGGACGGGCGTGAACGCGATCATTCCCGCACGCGGCGGCGACGTCGTCCGCCTCTATCTCGCGAAGCACCGGATCGAGGGCTCGACCTACACGACGCTCGTCTCGAGCACGCTCCTGCAGACCCTCTTCGACATGGCGGTCGCAAGCTGCTTTCTCCTCTGGGCCCTGACCCAGCATGTCCTGCCCGGCCTCGACGTCCTCCGCAGCCCGAGCCTCCCCGCGCTCGACTACGGCTGGGCGTTCCGCCACCCGACGGCGGGCCTGATTCTTTTCGGCCTCCTCCTGCTCTTCGGAACGGCGCTCGTGGCATGGATCGCGGAGCGGGTCGAGCAGTTCAAGGCGAAGGTCTCGCAGGGCTTCGCCGCCTTCCGGGACCGTCGGTACTACGTCCGCAGCGTCCTCGTCTGGCAGGTGGCCGACTGGAGCCTGCGGCTCGCCACCGTCTTCTTCTTTCTCCGCGCGTTCGCCATTCCGGCCACGTTGCACAACGCGCTGCTCGTCCAGGTCAGCCAGAGCCTGGCGACGGTCTTTCCGTTCAGCCCGGCAGGGATCGGCACGGAACAGGCCCTGCTCGTCTACACCTTTCGCAACGTGACGTCGAAGAGTGTTGCGCTGAGCTTCAGCGTCGGCATGCGGGTGACGCTGATCGTTGTCAACGCGATCGTCGGGTTCACCGCCATCCTCCTGATGACGGGAACGCTGCGGGTGCGGCAGGCCGCCCAGGCCGACCGCGAGGCGGCCGGCGACGCAGGCTCGGATCGAATCTCGGACGGCCGCTCGGCATCAGCGGCGAGCGGCCGTCGCGATCGTTAGACGCGCCTAGTTACGACCGTCCGAGAAGCCGTCGCCCGACCAGTGGCCGTTGCGGCCGTCGGAGAATCCGTTGGTGTTGAACGAGCCATGCCCGTTGGGCGGGCCGGACTTCGCCGCCGCAGTGCCGACGCCAAACGCCAGGGCGACCACGACGAGAGCTCCGAGTGAGAGAACTTTCCGCAGCATCCTGATCACCTCCTTCCGTTAGAAGCTGACGTCCTGCAGGGCCTGGGCCGCCCTGCGGTAGAGCGCCGCAGCGCTTCTGTCCTCGCCTCGCCGCGAGGCGAGGTCTCCCTGCGCAGTCCAGGCGAGTGCCCGATGGCTGGCAGACGAGAGTTGGGAGAGGCTCTGCTCCGCCTCGGCGAGCGCGGTCTCGGCCTCCTCGAGCCGTCCCTGCTCGAGCAGGGAACGGCCGAGGACGATCTGCGCGTTCCCGATCTCGTCGAGGAAGTCGGCCCGCCCGTCGAGCAGGCCGAGCGCATGGCGCGACTGCTCTTCCGCGAGTGCCCAGTCCCCGGCGCCGAGATGAACCTGTGCGAGCGAAGAAATCGCCTGGGCCGCGTCCGGCTCGCTGCCGACGTCGAGCGCGACGGAGAAGGCCCGCTTCAGATACGAGATCGCATCGCCGGAATTGCCGAGCAGGTAGTTGAGGCCCCCGAGGTTGTTCAACATCCGGCCGAGGTTCTGCTGGTCGCCGTGCGCCTCGTAGAGGTCCTTGGCGCGTTCCGCGAGCGTGCGCGCGCGTAGCCACTGGCCGTTCCGCTCGGCGACGATCGAGGCCTGGAAGGTCACGTGGGCGACGGTCAGCGAATCGTCGAGGCGCTCCGCCAGCTCCAGCGCGCGCTCGATGTCCTCGCGCGCCGCCTCGAAGTCACGCTGCCGGCGCGAGCAGCGCGAGCGCCATTCGAGGATGTGCGAACGGAGCCGGTCGCACGACGTGCCGGCCCTGTCGGCCAGGTCGAGCGCCTCGGTGAGGAGTGCCTGCGCGCTCGAGATCGACGTGAGCTTGTAGCGGCAGACGCCGAGCCGGTAGAGAACCTCCGCGCGGTCGACGTCGGAGAAGCCCTGCGACTCGGAAACGTCCCTCGCCTGCCCGAGCAGCTCGAGAGCTGGACGTAGCTCGCCGAGCGACATGCGGGCCCAGCTCTCGGCGAGGAGCGCGCGGAACTCGAGCTCCCGCCCCTCGGGCGCGTAGCGCAGCCCTTCGAGCGCGGCGAGCGCGGCGTCGTACTGCTGGCCCTCGACGGCTGCTTCGGCGCGCATCACCGCCGCCTCCACTTCGGCGTACTCGTTCCAGCTCTGTCCGGTCTCGAGGTACGAGACGTCCACGCTCAGGCGCTCCGCGATCCAGTCGAGCGTCTCCCGCGTCGGGCGTGTCTTGCCTCGCTCGATCTGGCTGAGGTACTCCTTCGAGAAACGGCTGCCGGCGAGCTCGGCCTGCGTCAGGCCGGCGCCGACGCGAAGCTGGCGCAGGCGGGAGCCGAGGCCTGAGGAAGCACGCTGCGGCGCGCTCGAGAGTGTGAGGGTGCGGCCGTCCATGGTTGCGGCCCTTCCGGTATCGGCGGCGGAGGCTCCCCGGGGGATCGCTGGAGCGAGGCACCCCGGATGGGGGAGTGGTTGGGGGTCAAGCTCGACCGGCCTTGTGCAGCTGCGCGTAGATGGCCCGGGCGGTCTTGGCCGGGAGACCCGGGACGCCCTCGAGCTCCTCCTGGCTCGCGGCCAGGAAACGCTCGGCGGACCCGAAGTGCTGGAGCAGGGCCCGGCGCCGGACCGGCCCGACCCCCTCCAGCTCGTCGAAGATCGAGGCGAACGACCGGGAGTCGCGCCGCTGGCGGTGGAAGCCGACCGCGAACCGGTGCGCCTCGTCGCGGATCCGCTGCAGCAGCTGGAGCCCCGGAGAGTGCGCTGCGAGCACGATCGGCTCCGGCCGCCCAGGGACGAAGACCTCCTCCTCCCGCTTCGCGAGCGCGACGACCGCGACGCGAGGCAGATCGAACCGGTGCATCGCGGCGAGCGAGGCGGACAGCTGCCCCTTGCCGCCGTCGACCACGACGAGGTTAGGCATCGCGGCGAAGGACTCGTCGTAGGACTCAGCAGTGACCTCCGACAGGCGCGAGAAGCGGCGCGAGACGACCTCGGCCATGGCCGCGAAGTCGTCCATGCCCACTTGCCCGCGCACGCCGAACTTCCGGTAGTGCGCCTTCTTGGCGACACCGTCCTGGAACACGACCATCGAGCCGACGTTGTCCTGCCCCATCGCGGTCGAGATGTCGAAGCACTCGATCCGAAGGGGAAGCGCTTCGAGGTTGAGCACCTCGCGGAGCTCCTCCAGCGCCTCCACGCGCCGCAGGCGCTTCAGCTCCGCCTGGTGCGTCTCCGAAGCGAGGGCGTGGCGCGCGTTCTCCGCCGCCAGCTCCTGCAGCCGGCGCTTCTCGCCGCGCTCGGGCGCGCGCACCTCGACCCGGGCCCCCCGCCGCTCCGAGAGGAACTCGGACAGGGCCGCCGTGTCGCCGGCATCCCGGGGGACGACGATCTGCGGCGGGACGCTCGGCGCCGAGCCGTAGTACTCGAGGGAGAACGACTCGAGGATGGTCGTCAGGTCCTGGCCCCCGACGTTCTCGAGGTGGAACGAGTACCGGTCGATCAGCTTGCCATCGCGGAGCGGAAACACCTGGATCACGGCGCGGTCCCCGTCGACGGCGAGGCCGACCACGTCGATCGTCCCCACCGACCGCCGGTCGGCGGCCTGCCGCTCGGCCAGGTGCTGGACGCTGCGTAGCCGGTTGCGGTAGCGGGCGGCCTCCTCGAAGCGCTCGTTCGCCGCCGCCTCCTTCATCTTCCGCTCCAGCTCTCGCTGGATGGGCCGCGTCTCGCCCGAGAGGAACTCGATCACCTGGTCGATGATGGCCCGGTAGTCCTCCTTCGAGACGTAGCCGACGCACGGCGCCAGGCACCGCTCGATGTGGTAGTCGAGGCAGGGAATCCCCGAGTGGCGACCGGGTTTCGGGCCCTCGCAGGGCCGGTACGGGAAGACCCGGTTGAGCACGTCGAGCGTCTCGCGCACTTTCTTCGCGTTCGCGTACGGGCCGAAGTAGACGACCCCGCGCCGGTGGCGCTCGCGGGTGAACATCACCCGCGGGTAGTCGTCCCCGACGGTGACGGCGATATACGGAAACGACTTGTCGTCGCGGAGGCGGACGTTGAAAGGCGGTCTGTGGCGCTTGACGAGGTTCTGCTCGAGATGGAGCGCCTCGACCTCATTGCCGGTGACGATGACTTCGACGTCGTCGACCCGTTCGGGAAGCTGCTGGATCGTCGCTCGGCTGTCGAGGCTGCGTTGGAAGTACGAGCGGACGCGGGACCGGAGCGACTTCGCCTTCCCGACGTAAAGGACCTCCCCGCTCCGGTCGCGGAAGATGTACACCCCGGGCTTCGGCGGCAGCGCCTTGAGCTGGTCTTCGAGGCCCTTGGTCACCTGGCCAGGTTAGTCCTGGCCGGTTATCGGTTGACGCCCTCCGAGGCCGTTCCTACACTGGCGTCACGTCCGTTCGTTCCGGACAACCCTTCCGATGTTGACCTGTCGCCGAATCGTCACCGCGCTCGGGTGCGCCGCTGCCGTGCTCGCCTTCGCCCCCGCGCATGCGCTCGGCGGCCTCAGCATGTACATGGGGGCGGCGGAGGACGAGGGCCGGAACTCGGACCCGGCGGTCGCGATGGCCAAGATGGAGCTCGCCAAGGCGGCCGGGTTCGACACGATCCGGGTCACCGCGATCTGGACGCCCGGCGACACGTCCGTTCCGAAAGACGAGCTCGCCGCGCTGAAGGCGAGTGCCGCGGCCGGGACGTTCCTGGGCATCCGCATCATCGCCACTGTCATGCCGTTCGGGAGCCGCACCGCCCCCCTCACGGCCGCGGGCCGCAACCAGTTCGCGCGCTACACGGCCGATCTCGTCCGGCAGGTGCCGACCATCCGGGAGTACATCGTCGGCAACGAGCCGAATCTCAACCGCTACTGGATGCCTCAGTTCGGACCGAACGGCGAGGACTTGGCCGCGCCGGCGTACGTCCAGCTGCTCGCACGCACGTACGACGCGATCAAGGCGGTCGACAAGGGCGTGTTCGTGCTCGGGGGTTCGGTGTCACCGCGCGGGATCGACCGGCCCGGAAGCGGACGGGACACGCATTCACCAACCGCGTTCATCACGGACATGGGTATCGCCTACCGCGCGATGAACCGCAACCGCCCGATCATGGACGGGCTCTCGTTTCACCCCTACGGCGAGAACTCGAGCACGCCGCCGACGGTCACCCATCCCAACGGCACCTCGATCGGGCTCGCCGACTACCCGAAGCTCGTCGGCCTCCTGTCCAACGCGTTCGACGGGACGGCGCAGCTCGGCGCCAAGCTCCCGATCGTCTACGACGAGTACGGCGTCGACTCCCAGATCCCCGCCTCGAAGCGCCGCTTCTACTCCGGCACGGAGCTCTCGAAGCCCGTCTCCGAGGACGTGCAGGCCTCCTACTACCGGCAGGCGCTCCAGATGGCCGCGTGTCAGCCCACTGTGCGCGGCTTCCTGATCTTCCACGTCACCGACGAGACCGACTTCGGCCGGTGGCAATCGGGCCTCTACTTTCCGGACGGCACGCCGAAGTCGAGCCGCGCCGTCGTCAAGCAGACGATGAGCGACATCCGCGACGGCGCGATCACCTGCGAGGCGGCCGAGCCCCCGTTCCTCGGGCCAGGCGGCGGCTGGTCGGTCGCGACGCCGAAGGAGGTCGCCGCGGCCGAGCGAGCGGAGCGCGGCAGCGCCGGCGGCTGGGCCCTGGTCGGCGTGCCCCAGTAGTGGTCTCCGTCGTGCGCGGCGGCGACCACTAACATCAGCGGGATGGAAGGCCAGTACGTCGCCTACGGCTTCTTCCGGGTCGATCCGGCCTGGAGGCGACTGCCGGTCGAGGAGCGCGCCGCGGGCAAAGACGCGTTCGCGGAGGTGGTCGAGGACTGGTCGACGCGCATGGCCTCGCTGCGCGCGTACACCGTGACGGGAGTCAGGCCCGACGCGGACTTCTTCCTCTGGAAGATCACGGACCGCTACGACGACCTGGGTGAGCTCGGCGCGACGCTCAACGGCACGCCGCTAGCCGCCTGGCTCGAGACGCCGTACTCGTATCTCGCGACCACGAAGGCGTCCGAATACACGAGGGCTCGGCGGGCGCGGCGCGTGATCCCGAAGGGCTCGCCGTACCTCGTCGTCTATCCGTTCGTGAAGGTCCGTCCCTGGTATTCGCTCACGCCGGAGGACCGCCAGCGGGCGATGAACGAGCACATGCGTGTCGGCGCCGAGTTCGCGACGATCCACAACCACACCACCTACTCCTTCGGCATCGACGACCAGGAGTTCATGACCGCGTTCGAATGCGACGAGCCCGCGGACTTCATGCACCTGATGCTGACTCTGCGCGACAGCGAGGCCTCGCGGTACACCGAGCGTGACACCCCGATCTTCGTCGGCCGCCACGTCGAGATCCGGGAAGCCCTCGACGCCCTCGACGGCGCGCGCGTCCGAGTGGGCGCGCCGAGCGGGGCCTAGGACACTCGCGGCTGCAGGTTGCTCCAGCGCTTCAGGTGCTGGAGGCCGATCGCCGCGGGCAACAGCGGCAGCCAGAGGTTGAAGATCCGGTAGGCGCAGACCGCGAGGACCGCCTTGGCAAGTGGGATCCCCGTCCAGGCGAGCGCGAAGGAGACGAGCACCTCGACGGCGCCCGCCCCGCCGAGCGGCAGCGTCCTCCGTGTGAGCGCGTAACCGGTTGCGTAGCCGATCACGAGCGCCGCGAGGTCGGGAGCGTCGTGGAAGGCATGAAGACAGGCCCAGAGGCAGCCGATGTCGCCCACCCAGTAAGCGGTCGCGCCGAGGAACGCTCGGCCCCGCCGCCTGTCGAGGAAAGCCAGTCGCTTGATCAGGTGCACGGCCTCGAGAATCTGGGCCAGCGCCGAGCGCCATCCCCACTCATCACGCACCCGGTGCCGCAGGGCGACCGCCGCGATCGCGGCGAGGAACCCGATCGGCACGGCGATCGCCCACGGGAGCGTGAACCCGAGGCTCGGGTGCGACGCTCCTCGCGCCAGCAGGACTGCAGCCGCGAGCGCAGCGGCTGGAGCCAGGATGACGTACTCCAGCACCCCCAGGCCGAGCACGCGGACGCGGGCCTGCCGGGGGTCGAGACCCGCAGCCTCGAGCGCGTGCCGGTCGACGGCGAAGCCGCCGCGGATGACGAAGGCGCCAAAGCCGGCGGCGACCATGGCACCGCACCGTGCGAAGCCGAGGCGCGGTCCGCCCTCCATGCGGGCGACCTCCCGATATGCGAAGACGTAGCCGAGGTACGCCAGCACCTCGAGGCCGAAGGCGACGGGCAGCCACACCGGGTCGAACCGGCCCAGCTCTTCCAGGACACTGGCGAATCCCGCGGCCCACGCCGTGCCCACCGCCGCGCCGAGCGCGAGCGCACCGCCGAGGCCCACGAGCAGCAGCTGCTGCGCTGGGTCGCGTTCCAGATGTGGCACCGGCCGCAGGAGTCGTTTCAGGTCCATCGTCACTCGAAATCGGCCGCGGGCGGGTCGAGGACGACCCCCGAGCGGTTACATCCGATAGCTGTGCCTGTCCCTCCAGACTCGAAACATCGCGTATCCCGCCCCGGCGAGGACGCCGATGAAGCCCAGCACCTCGTAGCCCGACCAGCCGCGCCAGAAGTAGAGCCCTACGACGGCGACGAGGAGCAGCGCTCCGCCGTAGAACACGACGCGCTCTCGCACGGACCACGACTCGATCTCGCCGCGCCGCTCGCGCCAGACCAGGTAGATGAAGAACGCGATCGCGAGGAAGAAAGCGATCCTCAGGAGCATCCCGATCGCGACCAGCGCCGTGTAGAGGTTGAGCAGGATGATGACGAGCGCGATCAGGCCGATGATCAGGAAGCCGCGGAGCGTCGGCCTGTCCGACAGCCACTTGCCCATCAGGCGGTCATGTAGGCGCGGACGGCGAGCACGGCGGCTATCAGGGTAGCTGCGGCGAACCACGCCAGACGCCGCCGGGGATCGGGTGGCGCATAGAAGAACGGCCAGGCGACCGCGAGCACGGCGAGGCTCCCGTACATGTAGTGCTCGCGCCGATCGGCGTGCCGGTGGTCACCGAGGAGCAAGAGCCCCAGGATGGCCTGGGCGACGATCAGGGTCTGGGCGAGCGCGAGGGCATGCGAGACGAGCCTTCCCCCGCTCCCCCGGCGCCGATACGCGACGAGCGCGATAACTGCCGCAGCGACGCAGACGGCGATCACCAGGAATGCGTTCAGGTGGTGCGCCGTTAGCATCGCGAGCGCACCCTACAGAGAGGATCCCCGTGATCGAGGAAGGCAAGCCGGCTCCGGACTTCGAGCTCGAGACCGACGACGGCGCGACCGTGAAACTGTCCGACCTGCGTGGCAAGCCGGTCGTCCTCTACTTCTATCCGAAGGACGACACGCCGGGCTGCACGACGGAAGCGTGCGAGTTTCGCGACGCCTACGACGTGTTCCGCGACCGTGGCATCGAAGTGCTCGGGGTCAGCCCGGACGACGCCGCATCGCACGAGAAGTTCAAGACGAAGTACGACCTGCCGTTCACCCTCCTTGCCGATCCCGATCACGCCGTCGCGGAGAAGTACGGCGTCTGGGGCGAGCGCAGCTTCGCGGGCAAGAACTACATGGGGATCAACCGGTCGACGTTCATCATCGACCGCGACGGGAACGTCGCGCACGCGATGATGGGGATCAAGCCCGCAGGACACGCGGCGCGCGTGCTCGAGTCGATGTCGTAGGAAAGCTCGGCTGTTCTACCCGGAGGGGGACGCCCAGCCCGAGAACGGCGACGACCTGTCGCCGGCACCATAGGGACGAACCGCACCGACGTACGACAGGGCGTAGCGCGCCTCGAACAGGCTCGAGATCTTCACGACGTCGCCCGTCTGCGGCGCCTGGATGAACGAGCCGTTGCCGACGTACATGCCCTCGTGCTGGGGCACTCCTGCGGAGTTCGCGTGGAAGAAGACGAGATCCCCGGGCTCCAGCTGGTCACGGGGGACACGGCGGCCCTCGTAGTACTGGAAGCCGGTGTAGTGCCCGAGCCTGATCCCGAGCTGGCCCCACACGTACATCGTCAGGCCAGAACAGTCGAAGCCGGACGGTGAGGCGCCGGCCCAGACGTACGGCACCCCGAGGAAGCGGTATGCGATCGCGACTGCCTGCCCGCCGAGCGTGTTCGTCGGGATGTCGGGCGTCACGAACGCCGGCACGCCGGCCATCGACGCCTGAGCTGCGGGGAGCTGCGGCAGCCCGAGCACCGTCGCGGCCGTGCTCGCCGCGGCAAGCGGATGCGCCGCACGCGCCAGCCCGACGAGGATCTGGGTCCCGGGCGCAAGACCGAGGGAGGGATCGGACACGTAGGCGCGCAGGCCGACGAGCCCCGAACCCGATCGTCCGGGCGACACGGCCTCCTGGAGCGCGACGACGTAGCTGCCGCCGCCGAGCGGGATCAACGCGTTCGAGCGGATCACATAGCCGGTGCCGTCGACGGTCAGGCCGTCGACCAGGGCACCCGCGAGGCCACGCGCCGGAACGACCAGGCGGCGGACGGTGACCCGCCCGTTGAACATGCTGATGTCGCGCAGGTCGACCCTGGCAGCGGTAACGCGGGCCGAGCCGATCCGAAGGACCGAGCCGTCGGCCGGATATGCGTACGCGCCCGCGCCCGCCTTGCCGACAAGGGTCCCGTCCGGAGAGCGAACCTCGGCGAGCCCGAGCGTCCCCGCATGTGCGGGCGCGGCGAACGCCAGCAGGACGACTGCCACCCCGACTCCCCGTCGCAGCATCGAGGAGCGGAGTCTAATCGCAGGGCCGTCTTCGCCACGCCCATGGCAAACGCTGACGTAGCCTCCCGATGATGCACCGGCTCACGAAGGCGCAGGCCCGGCGCGTCGCCGTGCGGGCGCAGCTGCTGGACGCACCCCGGCCGACCCAACTACTGGAGGTCGTGCAGAAACTGACCCTGCTGCAGATCGACCCGACCGCAGCCGTCGCGCCCAGCGCCGACCTCGTCGCCTGGAGCCGCCTCGGCTCGACATACCAGCCCGCCCACCTTCAACAGGCTCTCGAGCAGGAGCGCACGCTGTTCGAGCGCGACGCGCTGATCCGGCCGATCGGCGACCTGGGCCTCCACCTTGCCGGCGCGGCCGACTGGCCGAGCCGCAAGGGCCCGCGGGCATGGCTCCGCGACAACGATGCCTTCCGGCGCGACATCCTGGACCTGCTCCGCGACTCCGGGCCTATGAGCTCGCGCGACATCCCGGACACCTCCGTCGTGCCGTGGGCCTCGACCGGGTGGACGAACAACCGCAACGTCACCCAGATGCTGGAGCTGTTGGCGCTGCGCGGCGAGGTCGCGATCGCCGGACGCATCGGACGCGAACGGCTCTGGGACCTCCCCGAGCGTGTCTACCCGGCCGACGTCGTCGTCCCGTCGGTCGAGGAAGCCCGCCGGGTCAGGAACGAGCGGCGGCTCGCCTCGCTCGGCATCGCCCGCGAGAGGAGGACCGCGATGCCGATCGAGCCGGTCCACGTCGGCGAGGCCGGCGAGGCGGCCATGGTCGAGGGAACCACCGGCGAGTGGCGCGTCGATCCACGCGCGCTCGGCGACGACTTCGAGGGGCGTACCGCGCTGCTGTCGCCGTTCGACCGGCTCGTCTACGACCGCGTCCGCGCACAGGAGCTGTTCGACTTCGAGTACACACTCGAGATGTACAAGCCTGCGGCCAAGCGCCGCTGGGGCTATTTCGCCCTCCCGATACTCCATCACGACCGGCTCGTCGGGAAGGTCGACGCCGTCGCCGACCGCAAGGCCTCCCTGCTGCGCGTGAACGCCGTCCACGAGGACGTGAAGTTCACACGCGCGATCACGAAGGCAGTTCGGTCCGAGCTGGCCGACCTCGCCTCCTGGCTCGGCCTGGGCGAGGCCGAGTCAGCCTGAGGTTCCCCAGAGCGGCCGGACCTCGATCGTCCCCACCCGGGCGACGGGGTGCCCGGAGGCGATCTCGACGGCCTCTTCCAGGCTCTCGCACTCGAGGATGTCGAACCCGCCGACCGCCTCCTTCGTCGCCACGAAAGGACCGTCGGTGACGATCGCCTTCCCGTCCCGGACGCGGACGGAGCGGGCGCGGCGCGGAGGAGCCAGCTGGTCGCCGGTCACCCAGATGCCGCGGGCCTGGAGGTCGTCCAGCCAGGGGAAGCTCTCCTCGTCGGAGGCAGCGCTCGGGTCGGGCTCGCTCTGGGCGTCCATCTTCTCCGCGTCCCAACAGACCAGCATCAGATACTTCATCGCCGCTCCCTTCTCGTCGTTGTGATCCAGCCTGACGTACGGAACGACGAACGCGCCGGGGCTCAAAGGACATTTCCGAATGCCACAGCCTCTTCCGTCCCAGCTTCAGATGTTCTAGGCTCGGCCCTCGCTTTCAGACACATGGAGGTATGTCGATGTCCTGGAACCTGAAGGGCAGCTACACCGAAACGTGCTCGTGTGACCTGATCTGCCCCTGTAACGCCACTTTCGACCACGGCGCAACGTACGACTTCTGTCGCGTGACGCTCGTCTTCAACATCCGCGAGGGTGAGATCGAAGGCACCGACATCGGCGGGCTCAAGGTCGCGGCGATCGCGGACACGCCCAAGGTCATGACCGAAGGCAACTGGCGCCTCGGAGTGTTCATCGACGAGAACGCGAGCGATGAGCAGGCGGACAAGCTCGTCCAGCTCTTCGGCGGCCAGCTCGGCGGCCCGATGGGCGCGCTGGCGCCCCTGGTCGGGGAGATGCTGGGCGTCGAGCGGGCGGCGATCGAGATCCACGACGACGGCGTGCTCCACAGCGTTCGGGTCGGGGACGCGATCGACTTCGAGATCAAGGACATCGTCCCGTTCGGTGTCGAGACGGGAGAGCCCGTTCGTTTCGCCGGCATGTTCCACCCCGTGGCGTCGGACCTGACGATCGCCGAGGCGACCCGCTCGAAGATCAACGCCTTCGGGATCGAGTACGAGGGCAAGACCGGCCTCTCGACCTCCGAGTTCTCCTGGGCCGCCTGACCGGTTGATAGCGCCGGCGCAGGAACGCGCTCTGGGCACGGGCCTTGCGCCCGTCTTTGCAGCCGCACGAGCCAGGCTCGGCCTCGTCATCCTTCTCTTCGCCCTCGCGAGCGTCGGCTGGTGGTGGACGGTCGACCAGATGAGGGGGATGGACGGGGGCCCGTGGACGGGGCTCGGCACGTTCGGCTGGTTCCTTGGCGTCTGGGTCGTGATGATGGCGGCGATGATGTTCCCGTCGGTCGCCCCGACGGTTGCGCTCTACTCGCGTCTCGGCACCGACCGTTCGCCGCTCTCTGCGCTCGCCTTCGCGGGCGGCTATCTCGTCACCTGGGCCGGCGCTGGCGTGCTCGCCTTCTCGATTGCGCTCGCGGGGCATCGCACGGCGGGCGACGTGCTCGCCTGGGATCGCGCGGGCCGATGGGTGGCAGGTGGAACCCTCGTCCTCGCGGCCGCATACGAGTTGACGCCGCTCAAGAACGTCTGCCTGGGGAAATGCCGGAGCCCTCTGGGCCTCCTGCTCGGATCCTGGCGAGGCGGCCGGACCGGCGCCGTGCGGATGGGCATGAGGAACGGCGCCTGGTGCGTCGGCTGCTGCTGGGCGCTGATGGCGTCGCTGTTCGCGCTCGGAGTGATGAGCGTGACATGGATGGGCGTCGTCGCGGGGCTGATCGCCGCCGAGAAGACCATCCCCTGGCGCCGCGTCGCCACGTACGGGGCGGCCGCGATTCTGCTTGCGCTCGGCGTCCTTCTGCTCGCGGCGCCCGACGCGATTCCGGGTCTCACGATTCCGGGCGGCGCGACGCAGCAGCAGATGCAGATGAGCCCCTGAGTCGCTACGGAAGAGGCACCGCGCCTCGGCCGTCGATGCAATCGGCAAGATAGAGGGCCGTACCGAGGTCACCCGTCCAGAGCGTGTAGCGGCCTCGTCCGTATTCCGATCGTCCGTGCTCGACCTGGCCGACGGCGTGCATCGCGAAGGCGCGCGCCCGGGCGAGCCAGCGCTCGTCCCCGGTGCGCTCGAGGAGCGCGAGGAATGCGTAGCCGTTTCCCGCGGTTCCGTGGCAGAGGTTCGCGCCCTTGCCCAGTGGGCCGGCGCGCCACGTCAGCTCCCCGCCGGCGACCGCGAGCTCCTCGTCGAGGAGATGGGCGAGCGTCGCGACGATGCCCGGCGCGCCGTGACACCACTGTGTCCGGATGAAGCCGTCGCGGTTCCCGTCGATAGGCATGTCCGCATCCGGGGACCAGTTGGCGAAGCCGTCTTCCTCGACCGCCAGCCGTCCGAACGTCTCCGAAACGGCGGCGCCATCACCGAGTGCAAGCACACAGCCTGCTGAGCCGTGGGCCGGCCCGAGGTAGCGGCTCGTGCGCCCGTAGAGCCGCTGCGTCCAGAGGCCCTCGGCGTCACGTCGGCCGTGCAACCACTCGGCGCCCGCCGTGACGTCGAGCCCGAGCTCGCGGCCGGCCAGGATCGTCCCTGGACTCCCCCACATCAGCTCACACCTCTCGTCCCGTTCGTTTGCCGCGATCAACGATGAGAGCCGCGCGAGATTCGCCTGTGTGGGTGCGAGCCTCTGCAGCACGAGCCGGATTCCGGTCACGCCCATCCAGAGGCTGCGCTCGGGCTCCTCGTCGGGAAAGTCCGGCGGAGCCTCGAGCGACCGCTCGAGGTACGGGACGAAGTCCCGCCTGGGCTCGGCAAAGCCCCGGCGCACAAGCCGGTGGAGCGCGTCCACGACCCCGGCGCCGCCGAGGTACACCGTCCGGAAGCGAGTCGATGCGTCGTCGTCCTCGTCCACGTCCAGCGGATGCGTCGGCCAGCCGTCCTCGAAGGCGTTCTCCGCGTCGGCGGCGATCGCGGCGATCGCTCTTCGCACTCGGTCGGCGCTCCACGACTCATCCGTGAGCGTTTCGTGCGCTTCCGGAGAGAAGAGCAACCGCCTAGACGTGGAACTCGACGCTCGGGGGCCAGGTCGGTAGGTCACTCGATCGTGCGTCGGGCGTCCCGAACACGCGCTCGCTCGGCACGACCGCGTACAGCGAGCCCAGCGTCACGGCGCCCCGATCGCCTAGGGCCCGACGGTCGCGCAGACAACCCATGTCTGCACCGCCCAACTACCAACGTTCCCCGCACTCGACTCGCGCCCGGTCGCGATCCAACCGGTCCCCGCATCGGTCGGTCGACTGGTCGTGAGGAACGTGTTGGCGATCGAGCCGGTGAGAACGCCGCCGCCGCCTACCGCCCGCTTACCCGCCGGGCAGTCCTGCTGCTGGGTCTTCGGGCTGATGCTGTTGGACGCGCCGCTCCCGGAGATCAGCTGCAGCCCGCTCGCTCCCGGTGGCCCCTGCGGGCCGGCCGGCCCCTGCGGGCCAGCTGGGATCTGGCCAGGTGCGAAGTCAACGGCACGGAGGGAGGCGTTCCTCACCTTCGCCGAATTGACTGCATTGTTCCTCAGTTGGGCGGAGCCAACGCTGTTACGCGGCAGGGCCGTGGAGACTGCGTAGGCGGCGCCGCTCAGCGAGATCGCAAGTGCCAGGCAGGCAACGACCATTGCCGGTGAAGGCGGACGCCAACGCATGTGCCAGGAGAGTCTAGGCTAGCCCGCATTCAAGCTGCCCCCAGTGCGGCCCTTCAGCAGCAGCCGGCCGTGGCCGCAGGTCGAATCACCGGCAACCCTCGCTTACCGGGCTCACGCGTCTTGACCGCCTTCACGATCGCCCCGTGCATGCCGTCGGCGACTTCGTGCGTGAACTCGACCGAGATCTGCTCGAACCCTGCCGCCTCGAGTCCCGCTTCGTACTCGCCCTTCGAGAGCGCCCCGGCGATGCAGCCGACAAAGCTCCCACGCGCCGCCCGGTCCTCCGTGCTGAGCCGGTCTTCCGCCACGACGTCGCTGATCCCGATCCGGCCACCCGGCTTTAGCACGCGCGCGATCTCGGTCAGCACCGCGGGCTTGTCGGCAGAGAGGTTGATCACACAGTTCGAGATCACAACGTCGACAGAGCCCGCCGGCAGCGGGATCTGCTCGATGATCCCTTTCAGGAAATGCACGTTCCTCGCGCCTGCCTCGGTCGCGTTCTGCTGCGCGAGCGCAAGCATCTCGTCGGTCATGTCGAGCCCGTACGCGATCCCGCCGGCACCGACCCGCTTCGCCGAGAGGATCACGTCGATTCCGCCGCCCGAGCCAAGATCCAGCACGGTTTCGCCCTCGCGCAAATCGGCCACCGCGGTCGGGTTCCCGCAGCCGAGAGAGGCGAGTGCGGCCGCATCGGGAAGCTCGCCGCGCTGCTCGGCCGTGTAGAGCGACTCGCCGAAGTCGGCGCTCGAAACCTCGCCGTCGGAGCAGCACGAGCCGCTTCCGCAGCCACAGCCGCCCGACGTCTCCGTGACAGCGCGGGCCGAGTCGGCGTAGCGGCGCCGAACCTCCTCCCTCAGTTCGTCAGCCGTGGTGGTCATCAACAACACACTCCTTCCAGGTCGGCGACTGCCGCCAGCCTCTCGACGGCATCGCGCTTCAGCGAGAAGTACGCCCACTTGCCGCGTCGCTCGCGTTCGAGCAGGCCGGCGTCGAGCAGCCTCTTCAGATGGTGGGAAACCGTCGGCTGTGAGAGCCCGAGCGGCTCGATCAACTCGCAGCCGCAAACCGGCTTCGTGCTCGTCGCAAGCATGTTCACGATCCGCACCCGCGCCGGATCCGCAAGTGCCTTGAACAGCTCTGCCGTCGCCAGCGCCTCCGCCTCGTCCAGCAGAGGCGCGGCAAGAGGAGCGCAGCAAGCGATCGGCGCCTTCACCGCCGCCATCAGAAGCGCGCCCCGAAAAACAGCGTCCGCTCACGACCCACGGCTGTACGACAGCCGCCGGCGAAGACCTTCGAGCGGCGGCCACAGAACTCGACCGCAAGCTCCTTCGACCTTTTCGGCACCTCGACGAGCATCATATCGATGAACATCAATGTATCGACGCGCTCTTCGATTTGTCAAGCCGACCGTGACCGTCTTGCGTAGCTCGCTCGCTCGCGCCGACGGGACTCAGGGCGTTTCGCAGGCGATCCGGCCTTGTCGCGGTCGAGCGCCACGTGGCGTCAAATCGTGCCGACGGGCTCGCGGGGCTTCTCCGCCTGCGCAGTCATCTTCCTGCAGTGCTCAGCCATCTGCTTGCAGTGGGCGGCCATCTGCTCGGAGTGCTTGCGCATCCCGTCACTCATCCGACGCGCTGCTGCGAGCAGGCCGACTACGGCACCGGCCGCAATGAACCCGATGATCACCTTCTTCATCACTACCTCTCCTTTGCCTGGATGCGCCGGTGATCGTCGTGGGATCAGTAGACGGTCGTCGCTCTTACCCCCGACAACTGCCGGCAGAACGAGCCCCCGGGGCGAGCCGGGGGCTCATACGAAGCAGGCGTTAGGCGAACACCGCTGCCCGCTGCTTGCCGATCCTGTCGACCGTCTGTTGCCATTCGAGTGTCGGGCTGAAGAAGACGACTTCCGACCCGGCATCGGTGACCAGCGTGTGCCCGGCCGGAACGTAGAAGGCCTCGCCGCCCTCGATCTCCTTCTCTTGCTCGCCAATCTTGTAGGTGAGCTTGCCCTGCACGACGTAGCCCCAGTGCGGGGCCTGGCAGCTGTCACCGGGCAGTCCCTTGAGCCGGGGCGCCATGTCGACGTCTTCCGTGAAGGTCTCGAAGCCGACTGTGTAGCCACCTTCGAGGTCCTCGTAATGCCCCTCGAAGCCGGCCCCGCGGAGGGTCTCGGAGGCTGTCTCGCTCGATGCTTTCGAGATGATCGCTTCTGCTTTTCCACCCCGGTCACTTCCGCCGAACGCGCACATGCTCGAGTCTCCTTTCCTTCTTGCCTCAGCGCTGCTCTAGAGGCGTGACGACAGGCTCGTCCTTCAGAGCTCCGTTCGACCCGGTTGCACCGCCGAGAAGAATCCCCCGTCGTGCTCGGTAGTCCTCTTCGCTGATAGCGCCCTCCGCGAAGCGCCGGTCAAGGATGTCGAGCGGGCCCTCTCTCAAGGGCAGGTCGCTGCGAGTCCGACTGCCCCAGGCAGTGCCGCGGATCAGCCAGAAGATGCCGAAGATCACCGCCCCCCAGAACAAGACCATGAAGATCATCATTCCTGCCATCCACCCCCAACCAACGTCGCCGTGCATGCCCCACGTGTCAGCCAACGGAACGATTTGCGCAACCGTCGTGTCCACCTCCTAGGCGTGACCGGCGTGGAGGTGATGCCGAACGCGATGCACGCCATGGTCTGTCGAGATCCCGAGGATCGTGTAGGTCGGGCAGAACGCCGTGACGGCCGTCGTCAGCATGATCCCGGCGAAGACGAGCAGGATGATCCCGCCGATCGTCCCCGCACCGAGGAGGAACGCCACCACGATCGCGGCCGGCGCCATGACGAATGCCCGAAGTCCGCGATCCCAGGGGCCCATGTTCTTGGTCATGGCGACCAACCTCCCGGTTCGTGACTCCTGTTACGAAGCCTGGATTATCCGTCGCAAGACGGACTTCGACATCCGCGGCGGCACCGACGAATCATCCGTATTTCTCCGAAACCGGCTTGGCCGCGGGAACTCGAACGTCGATTCAGCGCAGGCCACGGTTCCGCCTGATCTGGCCATGCGGATGAGAGGACTTGAACCTCCACGGGGTTCGCCGGGGGTTGGCGGCAGAGTCCCGGAAGTGGCAGGAAGTGGCATGGTTGACCTAAACCAGTGCCCGCGGTCGCATGGCTCCACGGACTCGATCCGAGACGTTTGTTCCCGGAGTGTTCCCGCGGTGTGTTGTCTGACGGGACCTCAGCCGTACCGGCGTGGGCGTGCCGATCGGCACCGAGCGGGATCATCATCAACGAACACCCGGAGATCGGCCGCGGACTCGAGCTCGCCCGTCGCCAGGGACAAGCCCTCGCGATCGAGAACGAGTGGTGCGCACCTAGTTGACCGCGGCGCCTGTCGGCCAGTGATGCTGGAATGTCGCCTGAGCCGCGTTCGGTGGCGGTTGCTACCGGGTGGTCACGAGTGCAACGCTTCGCGGATGAAGGTCTGCGTCGTTGGCGCTTCCGGGAAGCTGGGCCAATACATGGTGCAGCACGCGCTCGACCGCGGCTACGACGTCGTCGGCGTCTGCCGGGAGAAGAGCGTCGGGAAGCTCGACCGCTACAAGGAGCGGATCACGCTCGTGCCGGGGTCAACAGACGACGCCGAGGTGATCAGACGTGCGGTCGCCGGCTGTGACGGGGTACTGGTCGTGCTCGTCCCGTGGGGGATGCACCACTACGCGTCCGGAACGGCCCAGGCAGTGCTCGACTCCGCTCCGGCCGGAGCGCGTCTGGTGTTCTCGTGTGGCTGGCACATCACACGCGACGGCCAAGACGTCTTCCGCTGGACGTTGAAAGACAGGGCGCTGGCTTGGGTCGCACGTACGGCCCGCGTCGTCGACATCGACGATCAGGTCGAGGCGACGGGACGCATATTCGCCAGCGACACACTCTGGACGGTCGTACGCGGCAGCGACCTCGAGGAGGGCGAGAGCCAGGGCCTTCCCGTCTGGAGCCGGCACGTCGGCGATCCGATCCTCGAGAGCAACATCACCCGCCGTACAGACTTCGCTCTCTTCATGGTCGAGGCGCTCACCAACGACGACCTGATCCACGAAGCACCCGCGATCGTCGGCTGCCAGGCACCATCTGCACTCAGGGACGCTGCCGCGAACTAGGCCCTTGCGTGGGCGAGCGTCCTCTCGCCCGAGCAGCCGGGGGGTCGGTCGACGACGTGAGCGGAAAGCTGAGCGGACACCCCGCGCCATGTCCATTTCTCCCCCCGAAGCGTTTTACGCCGCATTTTCTAGATGGGCAACGGCGCCACGAAAGGTGAAGATCCGAGGGGCTAGGCCCCCATCCGCCGGCTTCGCGGCGCGGCGACGAAGACCCGCAATACGCGGAGTATCAGTCCGGGCTGTCAGCGGATTCGCGGATGTAAACAGGACGGCGGCCCTGGTCGTCGGCCGCTTGTAACCGTGCGTCGGCGGGCTCGGGTGTGAGCAGCGCAGCCCGCGGTCGACTAGACACGGCGGCGCGCTCGATCTGAGGTTCGGTCATCCGGTTATCTGACGCCTGCATCATCGCGGGACTCTGCAGTTGTAGCCCGGGGGGAGATGGGCGATGATCGGAGCCACGCCCGACTAGGTCTCAGGCGGCCATTCTTGCCGGAAGGGGTCGAGCGACGGCCGAGCTGGCCCAATCGTTGGTTGCTGCGCCCGAGCGTGCGGCCCCCAAGCTGCGGCGTGATGTCGGCTCCCTCGGACTTCTTTTCGTCTCGTTGGGGTCGATCATCGGCGCCGGCTGGCTGTTTGGCGCCCTGTTTGCCTCCTCGCTCGCCGGACCGGCCGCGGTCATCTCCTGGGTGCTCGGCGGCGGCGCGGTGATGTTGCTCGCCTTGACCCACGCCGAGCTTGGCGGCATGTACCCGGTGGCGGGTGGCAGTGCCCGGTTCCCTAGATTCGCGTTCGGGAAGTTGATCGGCTTCACGAGCGGCTGGGTCGCATTCCTGGGCGCCGTAACGGTCGGGCCGATCATGGTCGAGGCAACCCTCCTGTACGCGTCGAACTACGCCCCCTCGCTGATGACGGAGTCGGGTGGCCGGGCAGTGCTGACGACCCAGGGCTACGTCGTTGCCGGCACGCTGCTGTTCCTCTTCTGCACGATCAACGTCATGGGAGTGCGCTGGCTCGCGGAAACCAACATGCTCGCCGTGTGCTGGAAGCTCCTGATCCCTGTTGTCACGGTCGTCGCGCTCGTTTCTGCCTCCACCCACGGCGAGAACTTCAGCCCGGAGGGCGGCTTCATGCCCTTCGGGTGGAAAGGCGTGTTCCTCGCGTTGTCGTCGGGTGGAGTGATCTTCGCCTGCCTGGGGTTCGAACAAGCGGTCCAGCTTGGTGGCGAGACTCGCAACCCGAGGCGGAACATCCCGCTCGCGATCATCGGCGGCATGGTGCTGGCGATCGTCCTCTACATCGCGCTGCAGGTCGCGTTCATCCTCGCGCTCGACCCTTCGAGCATCGCCAAGGGCTGGGGTGCCGTGTCGTTCTCCGGAAAGGGGCAGTTGTTCGGGCCGTTCGCCGGGCTGGCGACGGGGCTCGGCTTGGGATGGCTCGCGATCCTGCTCTACAGCGACGCGTTCGTCTCGCCCGGGGGCACCGGCCTTCTCTACACTGGCGCGAGCGCTCGCCTCACCTTCGCACTGGCTCGGAACGGGTACATCCCAGCAGCCTTTGCTCGCCTCACGCCGCGCGGAACACCGCGCTTCGCGATCGTGTTCTCCTTCCTCTGCGGCCTAGTGATCCTTCTCCCCTTCCCAGGCTGGCAACAGCTCGTGGGCTTCATCTCGGCGGCGGCCGTGGTCACGTACTCGATGGCCCCGCTCGCGCTCGGAGCTCTCAGGCGTCAGGACCCCGCGCGGCCACGCCCCTTCAGGCTTCCGGCGGCATCACTGCTCGCCCCCGCGGCGTTCGTCGTCGCGAGCGAGATCCTGCTCTTCACCGGCTGGGCCGTGGTCTGGAAGTTGATCGTGGCAATCCTGATCGGCTTCGTGCTACTCAGCCTGTCGATTGCCACCGCTTCGAGCGAGCGCCGGCTGTTGCTCGACTGGCGGAGCGCCGCGTGGCTGTGGCCGTACCTGCTCGGCATGGCTGCGATCTCGTATCTCAGCTCGTTCGACACGAGGACGCCGAGTTCGATCCCGCTGCTCGGCCTCCACGGGCCCCGCAACGAGCTCACGTTCGGCTGGGACATTCTCACCGTTGCGCTTCTCAGCCTCGCCGTCTACGCCTTCGCGATCCGCAGCCGCCTCCCGGCCGAGCAGGCGCTCGAATACGTGAGCGATTCGACGGTAGGTGAGTCGGAAGCGGTCAACGCCCCGGGCTGACGGTAGGACAAGATCCAGTTTCCGAAGACGTCAAGTCCTGCGAACCCGAAGATCCGCAGGACTTGACGATGCAACCCAGTCGACTCGAAGCCGCCGGCGAAGCCCGCGCCTCAGCTGGCCAAGGCTGCTCTCGCCCCCGCGCGACGGTAGCTGCGTGAGCGGGCAGCGAACATCAGCCCGGCGGCGACGAGCAGCGCGCCTCCGAACAGGCCCAGCCCGATTCCGACCCAGAGCAGTGCCGGCACCTTGACGCCGACACCGATCGTCGCCGCGACGTCACGAGAACCGTCGGCATTCATCACGACAATCGACCAGGTGCCGGAGCGGAGCTTCCACGCCAGCGGGCTGCTGGTACCGGAGACGGCTGCTGCCCAGAACGGTTCGCGTGAAGGATGGCCGGGATCAACCGTGCCCGTGTGGTCAACGTAAGTGACCTTGAATGGATCGAAGCCGAGATTGGTCGCTTCCGTATGCTCGATGCGGGCAAGGTAGGCATCCACGGTGGCCTTCGGTGCGATGCCGACGAACAACGGCTTGTTGCCGGAGACGTCGAGTCGGACCTTGCCCGCGAGCCACGTGGGAACGTAGCTCCCGACCTTGATGCTCTCGGTTGCAATCGCGCGCGTGTGGGTCTGGTAGCGGTGCGCGTTCGCGGAGAAGTAGCCGTTGTCGTCCCGCTTCCAGGTGTCCGCCCAGATTCCCGTTCCGCCCGCCGCGACCATGACCGCGCCGAGCACGGCTGCGACCCACGCCCCAATCGTAAGGCCGGTGCGCTTCTTCGGATGTGCTTCGGCGTGCATTCCTACTCCCTTCATCGTGTGCAAGATCCGCTTTCTCTGACCACGTGATCTATGCGGAGGCGGGCGTCGGCTTGACGTCCGGCGCGGCCTCCGACTCGCGCCTGCCGGTCTGAGGAAGCCATTGGAGCCACTTGGGCAGGTACCAGTTCCAGTCGCCGAGCAGCTTCATCGTCGCCGGCAGCAGCACGGCGCGGACAATCGTCGCGTCGAGCAGGACCGCGGTCGCGAGCCCGACGCCGAACATCTTGAAGAACAGCATCGAGAGCGTCCCGAAGATCGCGAAGACGCAGACCATCACGATCGCGGCGCTGGTGACGACGCCGGCGGTGGACTTGATCCCATGCGCGATCGCCTGCTCGGTGCTGGCGCCGCGGTCGAACGTCTCGCGGATCCGGCTGATGATGAAGACGTGGTAGTCCATCGAGAGCCCGAACAGGATCACGAACAGCAACAGCGGCACGACCGGGTCGATCCCGGCGGTGGAGCTGAAGCCGAGTAGCCCCTTGCCGAGGCCGTGCTGGAAGACGAGCACCAGCACGCCGTAGGCGGCCGCGACCGAGAGCAGGTTGAGCAGGATCGCCTTGACGGCGATGACGAGCGAGCGGAAGGCGAACAGCATCAGGGCGAACGCGAACAGGAGCACGAACGCGACCACGAGCGGCAGCTTCGACTTGATCTCGCCGGTGGCGTCCTTCCACTCGGCGGTGAGCCCGGTGACGCCGGCCTGCGTGTTCGGAAGCGCGCCGACCGTCTCCGGCAGGATCTGCGTGCGCAGGGTAGCCACGGCGGCGTTTGAGGCGGCGTCGGTGCCCGTCCCGGCGATCGGGATGGTGATGTTCGCGACGGTCGCGTCCGTGTTGACGTCGACCGTGATCGGCTTGTACATGCGGCCGCTCGCGAGCGCCCGCTGCTCGAGCCGCTCGATCGCCTTTCGCATGGCCGGTGCGTTCACGTTCGGCGCCTTGACGACGACGTTCGCCGGCAGCGCCGTGCCGGGGAACGCCTGCTGCATCCGCTCGTACGTCTTGATCACGGCGAGGTGCTTCGGGTAGGTGTCCACGCCCGGCTGGGCGAGGTGGAGCTGGAGCGCCGGCGCCGCGAGCGCGAGCAGCAGGCCGCCGGCGAGCACCGCCGAGAGAACGGGACGGCGGAGGACGCGGTCGACGATCGCGCCCCAGATCCGCCCCTCGCCGTCGGCGTGGCGGCGGCGGCCGACGAGCGGGACGCGCAGCCGGTCGACCTTGTCGCCGAGCTTCGAGAGCAACGCAGGCAGGACGGTCAGCGACCCGAGCACCGCGACTGCGACCACGAGGATCGTCGCGAGGCCGAGCGAGCTGAAGATCGGGTCGCCGGTCAGGAACATGCCGGCCATCGCCACGATCACCGTCAACCCGGAGATGAGCACCGAGCGGCCGGAGGTCGCCGCGGCGACCGCGAGTGCCGCCTCTTTGCTGCGCCCGGCGGCCCGCTCCTGACGCTCCCTTTTCAAGTAGAACATCGAGTAGTCGACGCCGACCGCGAGCCCGATCAGGAGCACCATCGCATAGGCCTGCATCGCCACCGGCAGCAGGTGGCTGGGCAGCGCGACCAGGCCGAACGTCGCGAAGACCGCGGTCAGCCCGAGCAGCAGCGGGATCCCTGCCGCCACGAGCGCGCCGAAAGCGATCACGAGGATGACCAGCGTGATCGGGATCGAAGCATCCCGGCCTTCGCCAGGTCCTTTCCGTACGCGGTCTCAACCCCCTTCTGCGCGCTCGCATCAGCACCGAACTCGCCGATGAAGAACTCGGGTGGGCCCGCTGCGCCTCGGCGACGTCTTCAGGACCGGGGCGACCTTGTCGACTGCCTTGGCGCTGTCGCCGCGGATCTGGAAGTCGACGAGCGCGGTGTGCCCGTCCATGCGACCGCACCCGGCGGACGTTGCGCACGCCGCCGACCCTCGAGACGCGCGAGACAACGTCGCGATCGCGGCCGTGAAGGCGGGATCGCCGCGCGGAGCGAGCGGCTCTGGATCAGGACGCTCTCGCCGGCCGGCTGCTTGAAGCCCGCGTCGAGGATCTTCTGCATCCGGCCCGACTCGCCCGGACCGACGTGTTGGATCGATGCTCTTCGTGCCGACCATGCCGCCGAGCGCGAAGGCGACGACGACGAAGGCGAGCCAGCCGAACGTGGCCGTCTTCCAGTGAGCGGCGCTCCAGCGGCCCATGCGGGCGGCCAAGTTGCGCGGCTTCCGGTTCGGCGATCGCTGTGGTCGGTGCGGCACTGGGGTTCTCCTTTCAGCGGGGCCGCTTCGGCCCTCGCTAGGCGGCATGGGCGAAGGGGTGGTAGAAGGCATCGAGGGCGCGGTCAGGCGCGACCGCGAGTTGGAAGCGATCTCCGACACGAGCGTCCTCGATCGAGACGGTCAGCGCGTCTTCGTCGGGTGCCAGAGCAATAGGACGTGGACGCCGTCGCTCTCGCGGGCGGCGAGCTCGCGGGTCTGCGGGGTTGCGGCGCTCGTCGCTCCTCCTTGTCGTTCCGACGTGGTGCGCGCGCACCCGCTCATGGGATCTCGACCTCGCTCACATGGCGGCGGTGGTGCGCACGGCGACGTAGTACGGGAGCAGCGGAGCGCATCCTCCGCGGTCGCGGCATCGACGGTCCACCAGATCGCGTGCCCGCCGGAGCGGCACGACGCCAGGGTCCGTCGGTGGCGAAGCGGGCTCTTGTGGCCCTTGAATGAGGCGAACACGACGCCGCACTCCTGTGCCTCGTGGCGGTGCTCGAGCAGGTAACGGGACATGGGTCGAGCTTGCCGCGACGCGCTCGCGCCGACATCAGCCGGTCCGCCTGATCTCGCACCCTGATTTCACGGTCGGGCGACCTTGATTTATGCTCGCCCGGAAGGAGGACCATGGCCCTGCTTGGCGAGCGCCTCGTCGGGCGTACCGACGAGCTCGAGGCTCTCGAGCAGGCCCTCGACGAGCTCGATCGCGGCCGCCCGGGCGCCGTCGAGCTGGTGGGTGAGCCGGGGATCGGCAAGACGCGGCTGCTTAGGGAGCTCGCGCTGCGTGCAGAGCGGCGCGGGCACCTCGTCCTCTACGGGTCGGCGTCGGAGCTCGAGCGCGACCTGCCGTTCTCCGTCTTCGTGGATGCGCTCGATGAGTACGTCGAGGCATCGACCCGGAACAGCTCGCGGCCCTCGCCGACGACGTGCGCGCCGAACTCGCGCACGTCCTCCCGTCGCTGACGGCGCTCGCAGGCGGGCGAGAGCCGGCGCTCCAGCACGAGCGGTACCGCAGCCACCGCGCGGTGCGCGCGCTGCTCGAGCGGCTCGCCGAGGCGACTCCGCTCCTCCTCGTGCTCGACGACCTCCACTGGGCCGACTCGGCGTCGGTCGAGCTGCTCGGCGCGCTCCTGCGCCGGCCGCCGGCCGGGGCGGTGTGATGGCACTGGCGCGCCGCCCCCGCCAGCTGCCCGAGCGGCTCTTCAGCCGCGCTCGAGCGCGCACAACGCGCGGGGCAGCTGACAGCATCGAGCTCGGCGCGCTGACGCCCGACGAAGCTCGCGAACTTCTCGGCGAAACGGTCGCCCTCGCCGACGCGACCGCCCTCTACGAGGAGAGCGGCGGCAACCCCTTCTATCTCGAGCAGCTCGCGCGGTCGCTCGACCGCGCCGGTAGCGTCGCGCGCCCTGCCGCGGTCTCGGTGACGGACGTCGGGGTGCCATCCGTCGTCGCCGCCTCGCTGAGCGAAGAACTCGCCTCGCTGTCCGACGGGGGACGCCGCGTGCTGGAGGGAGCGGCGGTAGCGGGCGATCCGTTCGAGCCCGAGCTGGCGGCGGCCGCCGCCGCGACATCCGAGGCCGAGGCGATGGACGCAGTCGACGAGCTGGTGCAACGCGATCTGGTTCGCGACACCGACGTGCCCCGCCGTTTCCGCTTTCGACACCCCCTCGTGCGCCGCGCGGTCTACGAGGCGACGCCCAGCGGTTGGCGGCTGGGTGCCCACGAGCGGTGCGCGCAGGCGCTCGCGGCGCGCGGTGCGACGGCGGCCTCGCGCGCTCACCACGTCCAGCGCTCGGCGCGCGACGGCGACTCGACGCCGTCGCCGTGCTGCGGGAAGCCGGCGAGGAAGCCGCTCGGCTGGCGCCGGCAAGCGCCGCGCACTGGTTCGCAGAAGCGCTCCGCCTGCTGCCGGCGACCCGCCCGCGGAGGACCGAATCGAGCTTCTCGTCGCGCGTTCTGCGGCGCTGACCGCAGCCGGCCACTTTGCCGACAGCCACAGCGCGCTGCTCGAAGCGCTCGCAATCGTGCCCGACGACTCCCACGCGCTGCGTGCCAGGCTCGCCCGCGCGTGTGCTGGAGTCGAGACCAATCTCGGCAGCAGAACGAGCCGCTGACCGCCTCGCGAGCGCCCTCGAGGGCCTCCCCGACCAGGATTCGCCCGAAGCTGTGGCGCTCATGCTCGAGCTCACCGTAACGCGCTCTGGCGCACGCGGCACGAGGCGATGCACGAAGCGGCGGAGCGCGCCCTCGACGCGGCGAGACGGCTCGGCGACGCGCCGATGACCGCCGCCGCGCTGGCCGAGCTCGCACTCGCGAATTCGATCATGGGCGCGGCCGACCGCGCCGAGTCGAACCGTTCGGAGGCGGCGGCGCTCGTCGATTCGCTCTCGGACGACGAGCTCGCCCGCCACCTCGAGGCCGCCGCGTGGCTCCCCGGGGTCGAGCTCTACCTCGACCGGTACGCCGAGGGCGAGGCGCACGCCAACCGCGCGCTGGCCGTCGCCCGTTCGACCGGCCGGGGCGACCTCTTCCTCCTACTGGCCGCGACCCTGGGCGGGCTCTTGCGCCAGCGAGGGAAGCTGGCCGAGGCGGGCGAACTGCTCGACGGCGGCATCGAGGCAGCCCGCTTGCTGGGCAACACGCACGCGCTCGTGTGGACCCTGATGGGCCGCTCGGCCGCCGCGCTGCGCAGCGGGGACGTCGAGCTCGCGCTCGCCACCGCCCAGGAGAGCGTCGACCTCAGCGAGGATGCCGACAGCAACTTCCACGCGGCCGAGGCGGCCGCCGACCTCGCCGCCGCCCTGCTCGAGACAGGCCAACCGGAGCCCGCGGTCGAGATCCTCCTCGAGTCGGCGGGAGGCGAAGAGCTCGTCCTCATCGGCGGAAGCCCGAGGGCGCGATACCTGGAAGTGCTGACGCGCTGCCGGCTCGCGCTCGGCCGTCACGCTGAGGCGAAGCGTTCAGCTGCCGCCGCGCAAGCCTGGGCCTCGGCCGTGCAGCTGCCGATGGCTGTCGCCTGGGCCGATCGTGCCGGTGCGGCCGTCGAGCTCCATACCGGCGACCCTGTCGGTGCCGCCGCGCACGCACTCGCGTCCGCCGCAGTCGCCGACGAGGCCGGGGCACCGGTCGAGGCGGCCCTGTCCCGCACGCTGGCGGGCGTCGCACTCGCCCAAGCCGGCGACCGCGACCGCGCCGCGACCGAGCTGCAACGCGCCGCCCGCGACTTCGAGCAATGCGGAGCGCTCCGCTACCGCGACGCGGCCGAACACGAGCTGGGAAAGCTCGGCCACCGCATCCACCGGCGCACACGGCCGGGCAAGGCCGGCGCAGCCGGCATCGAGTCGCTGACCGAACGCGAACTGGAGGTCGCACGGCTCGTCGTCGACCGCATGACCAACCCCGAGATCGCCGCGCAGCTCTTCCTCAGCCACAAGACGGTCCAGACGCATCTGCGCAACATCTTCCGCAAGATGGACGTCTCCTCGCGCGTCGAGCTCGCCCGTGCCGTCGAGCGCGCCGAGCGAACCGTGGCCGAGCGACCGACCTAACGCGCCCGATCGAGAAATAAGGGTGCGAGATCAGGCGGCCCGGCCGATGTCGTCGCACGTGCGCGACGGCAGTCTCGATCCATATCCACGAGGCGCGCCGAACGCGCCGAGAAGAGGAGGATCCGAATGACCGTCTCACTTCCACTGACGAAAGAGGCTCTCCCCTCTCGGGCCGAGGCCGCGGTCGCAGAGGTCGAGATCCCGCAGTACCGGCTCCGGGCAATCCTCGGAGTTTGGGCCGCCGCGGCCCTCCCGATGGCGGCGCTGGCGTGGCTCGTCGCACCCGCCATCGACAATCGGTTCGGGGGAACCGGCAACGTTCCGCTCTTCAAGGCGCTGAGCGTCTGCCTCACGATCGGTCTCGTCTGGCAGTTCGTGCTCGTAGCCACCCTCGTCTGGCGCGAGCAGCGGACCTTCCGCTGGTCGACCGTCCGCGAGGCGCTCTGGCTCCGCTCGCCGCGGAGCCCGCGCACGGGCCGCACCGGCGGCAGGATCTGGCTGGTCCTGATCCCGCTGACCGTTGCGACGCTTATCGAGTCGATGATCCCGGTGGGAGGGCCGGCGGGCCGAGACTTCGGCGCGTTCATCGGCTCGGACGCGGGCAAAGCATTCCTGCACGGCGCCTGGGGGTGGTACGCCCTCACGCTCGTGTGGTTCGTCTTCAACACCGTGCTGGGTGAGGAGCTGCTCTTCCGCGGCTTCCTGCTCCCGCGCATGAACGGTGTCTTCAAGCGCAAGGACTGGCTGGCGAACGGGATCCTGTTCGCGGGCTACCACCTTCACGTGCCGTGGGCGATCCCGGGAACGCTGCTCATCGACACCTTCGCCGTCGCCTACCCGGCGAAGCGGTACCGGAGCGCCTGGATCGGCATCGCCGTCCACAGCGCACAGAGTGTCTTCCTCGCAGTCCTCATCTTCACCCTCGTTGTCTGAGAAGCATCGGCATGCAGAAGCAGGCGCTCGTCCTCACGCCGGAGCGCCTGCTTCTTGGCTTCGGGTAGCTGCAGCGTCTCTTCGACGGAACGTTTTCGATAAACGCGAAGCTCACCGAGGCTGCCCCGGAAGGGGCCGCCTCTTTCCTCTTCGCACGTTCGCACGAGATTCGTGAACTAGCTCGCGCATGCCTCCGACTCGGCGATTCGAAAGAGCTCGGAGAGATGCCGACGCTGAGGGGCGGGGGTCAGTTCTCCTCTCGGGCACATCCATCGTGCGGCCCATTGCGTCGGTCATCACAATGCAGTGCGCCTCGGTCCAACGAAGAATCGAAGGTGTCACCGCCGATCTCGCCCGCCGGTTGCAGCCAGGCGGCGAGCGTGAACTGCCCGGCCTCGCACGTGAAGGCACCAGGCAGCAGCCGATGCTGGATCTCTGCCGCGAGCGACAGCGGAACGGGCGGATCGACAAGACGGTGGCGGGCATTACGGCGGGTGATGCTGAGCCGCGCCTACGGCACGCTCTGCCCGGAATGCCGGCGGCCGCTGCTACCCGGGCAACGCCTCCACCTCGACCACATCGTCCCGACCAGCCTCGGCGGCAGCGACCATCCCGGCAACCTCCAGGTCACGCACGCAGCCTGCAACATGCGGAAGGGCAGCAAGGTGAGACCAGGCAACTACGCGATGTGGCAATGAGCGGCGAAGCGGTCATCGTCGACCGTGGCGTCCTCGAGGGCGAACCCGTCCGCGCCGTCTCCTACCTCGAGCCCGAACACGAATGGGACTCAGGCTTCGCCGTCTTCACCCAACCGCCAGACGAAGCCGAAGACAGCGACTCCGACATCGTCTGCATGAACTGCCTACTAGACGAGCAGCCCGAGCTCGCGCTCGTGTTCGCGATCGCACGCAAACGCGGCGAATGGAACTCCTTGCTCACGCGTTCGCTACGACCTCGCGAACCTCGGTGCTCTCAAGGGTGACCGCATCAGGCACATTCGCCCGCACCCGCTCTTCGGCGTTTGTCGCGGCCTCCTCGGATTCGAAGACGAGCATCGAGAGACCGGTGTTGTCCTTACGCGTCCAGTAACCGGCCACGAACCCCGGAGCCTGCGAGATGCGCGGCACGACATCCTCACGCAGACGAGCCGTGGCCGCTTCTGAATCGTCGACGTTCACTCTAACTACGACCGCGTGCATGCTTGCCTCCCTTGGGGTGAGTATCAGGCCGCAGGAGCCTAAGCGATTAGTGCCCTCCGCGCCGCGTGCGAGCAACAGCCAAGACCGTCCCTGACTTCTTCGGGCCGATCACCGATCTGGGCGAGTGTTTCAGGAGTGACGCCTGAGCGGGGTTCCGACCGATGCCGTTTTCGGTCATGCTCTTTGACCGTGGGTGAGTCGGCGACACCGGATCCGGATGAGGCTCTGGGGAGGTTGCTGTTCGGCTTTATCGGCACGCAGCTGTTGTATGTCGTTTCGGAACTCGGGATCGCAGATCTGATCGGTGGCGAGCCGGAGACGGTCGAGGCGCTTGCGTTGCGAGCGGGGGCTTCGCCTGACGTCCTCTATCGATATCTGCGTGCGCTGGCAGCGCTTGGTGTCTTCGCCGAGATCGAGGAGCGAGCGTTCGTGCAGACGCCGACGTCGAAGCTGCTCCGGTGCGACTCGGGCTCAGGGTGGCACGAGTTCACGATCGTGTACGGCAGTGTGTACCGCGCGTTTGCTGAGGCGCTGCCAGCTGTGAGGAGCGGCGAGAACATGTTCGAGCGCGCATCGGGGACGGGCTGGTGGGAATGGCTCGAGACTCGGCCTGAGCTTGGGGCGGTGTTCAATCGCGCCATGCAGGCGGGCGCACAGGCGCGGATCTCCGTCCTCAGCGACTTCCCGTGGCATGAGGTCGAGACAGTCGTCGACGTAGGCGGAGGCAACGGCACTCTGATCATTGGCCTGCTCGAGCAGCACCCGCACCTTCATGGCGTCATCTTCGATCTCCAGGAGGTTGCTCTGGCCGCGTCGGCGCGGGTTGCGGGTGCGTCCCTCGGTGACCGCTGCTCCGTTGAGAAAGGAAGCTTCTTCGAGTGGGTGCCCTAGGGCGCGGACGTGTACCTGCTCGCAAAGGTACTTCACGACTGGGACGACGCCGCCGCGCTCAAGATCCTGCAACGCGTTCGCGCCTCTGCCACCGCAGAAACGCGCCTGCTCGTCCTTGACTCCGTCATCACCTCGGATGCGAACTCCCGGAGTACCAAGCTGCTCGACCTCGTCCTGCTTGCGCTCGTAAACGGCCGCGAACGAACACCTGACGAATGGAAACAACTGCTCGGCAGGGGCGGCTGGCTCGTCACTTCGATCAAGAACGGACTCATCGAGGCACAAGCAGCGATCGGCTAACCGACCCGGATCGGAACGCGCTCGGGTGCGCGAGCGTCCTCTCACTCGAACAGAGGGGGCGGGCCGAACACGTGAGCGGGCCGCCGAGCGGACACCCGCGCCGTGTCCATTTCTCCCCCCGAGTGGTTTTGAGCCGCATTTTCTACATCGGCAACGGACTATTTGCAGCGGCTGAGGCGTGAGGTCGGACCGCCAGAAAGGGCGTCAGACTGGCTGGACGAGCCAGCCGAATCGTTCGGTGACGAGCTTGGGATCGGGCAGGTGGCCGCCCTGTTCATCGATGATGACCTCGGCGTTGGGCACGTTGTGAGCGAGCCACTCGCCGTGCTGGCGCGGCACGAGCACGTCGGTCAGGCCGTAAAGGATGCAGGTCGGGACTCGGATCTGGGTCACGTCGAAGCCCCAAGGTTGGATAACACCGAGGGTGTCGTCGACGTAGCCCCAGACGCCGTGACGAAACGCCTCGTTGATCCCCCGTCGCATCGCCTCGTGCCGCTCGGGACTCGCCATCACGGCACGATCAGCCTCGGAAAGCTGCACTTCGTCGCTGATCAGCTTGGAAGGATCGTCCGCGACCCGTTCGAGCATTCGAGCCGCAACCCGTTCGATGTTGCGGGCGAGGACGTCTTCGCCCTCCCGTGCCCAGCCCAGCTCCTCGATGTTCACCGCGTCCATGTCCGCGAACCAGTCGAAGCCAGGCATGTCGAACGGCGCGACCCCGGCGATGCAGGCGGCTCTCGTCACCCGCTCGGGCAGACGTGCGGCAACCGCCAGGCTGTGCGGGCCGCCCCAGGAGCCGCCGGTGACGGCGAACCGATCGATCCCGAGGCTGTCCGCGATCGCGGAAACGTCGGCGACGCAGTCCACCACCCGCCGGCCGCGGAAGCGATCGGAGCCGCCGTAGCCGGGCCGGTCGTAGGTGATCACGCGGGCACCGACATTCGCATACACGCTTGTGTCGGCCTGGCCGACAAAGCGCGAGCCCGGCGTGCCATGGAGCAAGAAGACCGGGAACCCATCCGGGTCGCCCCACTCGGCGACCGTCAATGAGCGCCCATCAGTCGCCGCCACCGTCTGCGTGCCAGACGCCCTAGCCATGACGGCATCATCTTGCACCGTCTTCACGGTGGCAAACTCGTACTCGTCAGGGACATTCCCCGAACGCTGGCGCACGGCAGCAGGCGCGCCGCGCTTCTAGTTCAGCGACACAACGCGAGGATCTGGCGGCTCAACCGCCTCGACGTGGAGAAGGCCCTGCCACTGGGGTTCGTCGCGGAGGCAGTCCTCGAGCGCCCGTTGCGCGTCCTCCTCGGCGAGGTAAACGTCGATCGCCTCAGGGTCGCCGGCCTGGACACGCGCGTACAGGCGCATAGGACGATTGTCCTCTCGTTCGAGCAGTGGGGCAAGTGACGGCTCCGGACATGACCATTCGTCCCAATGTCCCGAGCACCCTCGACCTTTGACCCTCGACCACTGCATCCCCGCCAGCGAGGAAGCGCCTACGGACTCGTCCGTCGCCTCCTCGCGTCTGCTTGTTCAGTTGATCGATCTCGTCTTGATCTGCGTGGCCCTGTCGCGGGACGTCTAGGCGTAGTGCTCGCGGAGGGGAACTCCCGCCGACTTGGGCGGACCTTGCGTAAACCCGGCTTCCTGAAAGATCGCCGGGACCTCGGGGTCCGAGGTGAAGCTTTGCCAGCCCGCCTCGTCCCAGTCGAAGATCGCCCAAACCCGGTCGCTGTCATTTGGATCCTGAAAGACGTGCGACCCCTTGCAACCGTGCTGTTTTCGCTTCTCAGCGCCCTTGGTTGAGAAGGTATTCCAGAACTGGTCGAAATCCCCGATCTTCGCCGTTGCCAGAACCATTGTCTCCTCCTCTGTCGGAACGTGTCGTTGCCGTCCCGACCCTACGCCACTTCATCACGAGATGAGCGCACTAGATGGACAACGGCGTCACCAAAGGTGAAAGAACCGAGGGCTAGGCCCCATCTGCCGGCATCGCGGCGCGGCGACAAAACCCGCAATACGCGGAGTATCAGTCGGGCTGTCAGCGCATTCGCGGATGTAAACAGGACGGCCGCCCCCCACCCTGAGACCTGAGGGCAGGAGCCCAGTGCCCGTCTCCCCCTAGCTGGGATTTCTGTCCGCCTGGGAACGAGAGCAATTCACCTTGGTCCTCGTCCCCGACAGAGAAACGGGGCGTGGCCGCCCGCCCCGTTTCCATTTGCTCCCCTTCCCACGATGCCACCCGGCTAGTCGCCAGGGCAATCGGGAATTTCCCTGAACGTTGCACGACCAACGGGACTCTCCCGACGCCACCAACAAGCCGCCTTTTCGGATCGGCGAGCGGGCCGCGGGTTCGGCTAGTTCCAGGAGACGTCGCGCTCGTCGAGCTCAACCGCCTCGACGCGCCGGACGCGGCGGCGCTGTCGCTGCGCCGTCGCGTCCGGCTCTCAGGTTTCAGATCCCTTGCGAGCGAGCTCAAGCGTTCTTGGCTGTTTAGGGGCAGGTCATCTAGGGAATCGTGAGGGAGTCCAGGCCGCCCCGGCCTGGCGTCAGCCGAATCACGCGCTCTGCCCTCCAACGGTGGATGTAGATCGCGCGGATGTGTTCCGCGGATGTGTTTCGTCGCCGAGACACCGTTCGTACTGGCGGTCGCTTCGATCGCCTCCGCCGCAAGATCGTCAGCCGGGAACGAGAGGCCCTTTACTACCGGTGCCCCGCAGCTCACGAGCACGATTTCCGATCCGGGGATGTCCTTCTCGTGCACACGGTTTGCGAGCGTCGTCCACGCCTCCGACGCGAGCACGTCGGTCTGCACCGAGAGCGCGAGGTCGAATCCAAATGCCTTCACGAACGAGTCCCTTTTTTCAGAGCTGAGACCGGCTGCGGTCAAAATGAAGTCGCCGATGTTCTGCACGATGTTCGTGCCCTCGAGGTTCTGCGGCGGCTCCCCGAAGTCATTCGCCGCCGGCTGGAATCTGTCGAGCGCGTTCGCTAGTGCGTCGACTCCGGTCTGGCCACGGGGCAACTGGCCGTCGTCGGTGGCGCTAGTCACGAAGACCGTGCGTCCGCGAAGATGGCGGAATCGCCCGGCGTGACGCAGCACTAGGCCTGACTTCAACCTCTCGATTGCGTGCCACGCCTGGATGCGCTCGCCGTAGACGAGCTGCGTACATTCAAGACCAACGACTCGTCCGCCGGTAAGCATGATTGAAAAGTCGGGCGGATCGTCGCCACGCGAAACGTCACTCGCAAACGGCTGGCCCACAGCGAGCTTGAAGTCGCGGAGGAAGCGGTCGACCTGCGTGCGCTCGAGTTGCTCTTTTGTGGCGTCAATGAGATCGTTCCACTCCGTCGCACGCTCGAAGACGATCATCGAAATCGGTTCGTTGTCCTCATCGAGATGGCCTCGAGCGACAACGCCCTCCAGAAGATCAGGGAGCCCGAGGAGCCTCATGTCCGTCAGGGTCATCGGCCTCTTTACGTTTACGCGAAAGAGCGTTAGCGGTGGCATGACCTCCTTGAAAGTGTCGCCTTGCTGCCCTTGTCTGAATCGTTTAGGCACCTAGTGGGCACCGAAACGGCCAAATCTGGCTATGCGGATGAGAGGACTTGAACCTCCACGGGGTTTCCCCCACACGGACCTGAACCGTGCGCGTCTACCAATTCCGCCACATCCGCCCGGAGCGGCCAGTGTAGCCGTACGATTTCGGGCCTGAGACGGGGTCTCCTCACACTCTGCGGCGTGCTGGGCCTCGCGCTCGCGCCTGCCGCGCACGCTTCGCGGGTCGAGGTCGTCGTGACTCTGAAGCGGCCTCCGCTCGCGGATTTCTTCGCCGCGAGCCACACCCTGGCTTTCTCCTCGTTCCTGCGGCCGCACCGGCTCGTGGCCTCGGCACCAGCGAGCGTCCGGTATCTCCGGCTGCTCGAGAGCGACCGGCGCGTCGTTGAGGGTCGCCTGCGCTCGACCATTCCGGCGGCGCGAGTCCGGTGGCAATTCGGCGTCGTCTTGAACGGCTTCTCGGTCGTCGTTCCCCGCGGGCGGCTCGCGGAGCTCGCGCACATCCCGGGTATCGAGCAGGTCTGGCCGAACCGCACCTATCGGCCTCTGCTCGACAGGACTCCCCAGCTGATCGGCGCGCCCGCCGTATGGGGGCCGACGCTCGCGACCGCGGGCGAGGGCATGAAGATCGGGGTCATCGACGACGGGATCGACCAGACGCACCGGTTCTTCGCACCTCGAGCCCTCGCCTATCCTCCCGGCTTCCCCAAGGGACAGACCGCCTACACGACACCGAAGGTGATCGTCGCCAGGGCCTTTCCGCCGGCCGGGAATCAAAACGCGAGCGCGACACTCCCCTTCGATCCGTCGCTCTCCGACCACGGCCTGCACGTCGCCGGAATCGCAGGCGGAGACGACGGCACGATCACCGCCACCGGCCTTCACATCTCCGGGATCGCGCCCCGCGCGTATCTGGGCAACTACCGGGCCGCCACCATTCCGAGCATCTTCGGCCTGAACGCGAACGCGCCCGAGCTCGCGGCGGCCGTCGAAGCCGCGGTGCGGGACGGGATGAACGTCATCAACCTCTCGTTCGGGGAGGTCGAGATCGAGCCGAGCCGAGACCTCGTCGTTCGGGCGCTCAACAACGCCGCGGACGCCGGGGTGGTGTCGGCGGTCTCGGCGGGCAACGACTTCGCCGAGTTCGGCTTCGGCTCGATCTCGTCCCCGGCCAGCGCGGCGAAGGCGATCGCCGTCGGCGCGTCGACGGGCGGGCACGGGAGCGTCGAGGTCGATGCGCCCGCCGACTTCTCGTCAGCCGGGCCCACTCCGTACTCGTTCCAGCTCAAGCCTGACGTGAGCGCTCCGGGCGCAGACGTCCTCTCTGCCTTCCCCAGCGGCGCCTTCGGCGAGCTGTCCGGCACGAGCATGTCGGCGCCGCACGTCGCCGGCGCAGCCGCGGTGCTGCTCCAGCGGCATCCGAACTGGTCGCCCGCAAACGTGAAATCCGCGCTCGTGCTCACGGGAGATCCCGTGCACGTCGACGCAAGAGAGGTCGGCCCACTCCGCGAGGGAGGTGGGCGAATCGACCTCCCACGCGCGGATCAGCCACTTGTCTTCGCGGCGCCGTCTAGCCTCTCGTTCGGCTTGCTCGAGCCGCGCGCGACGGCCGTCAAGCGCATCGCGCTCTCCGACGCAGGCGGGGGCTCAGGCGTGTGGAGCGTGGCCGTCTCTTCTGCTGCCGCGGGGATGATCACGACACCGGCGCAGGTGACGGTGCCGGGGACGCTCCCGATCACTGTGCACGTCCCGCAGCGCGCCCGCCAGGGAGACGTGAGCGGCTTCATCGTGCTCACGCGTGGCGGCGACCGCCGCCGGGTGCCGTTCTGGTTCCTGGTCGAGCGCCCTCTCCTGCCGCGGGAGCCGAAGCACCCCCTCACCCACCCCGGCGACTACTCGGCCAACACGGCGCGCGGAATCTCCCGCGTGACCACCTACCGCTACCCCGAGGTTGTCTCCGCCGGCATCCCGATCTCGCTTCCGGGCCGCGAGGTGGTGTTTCGGCTGCGCCTGACCCGCCGGACGGCGAACTTCGGAGTGGCCGTCACGAGCCTGCCGGGCGGGGTGCACGTGGAGCCGCGGATCGTCCGCGACGGGGACGAGAACAGACTCGCGGGCTACACGGCACTGCCGATCGACCTGAATCCGTACCGTTCCAGCGACGGCCGCCATCGACTCGTCGCAGGTGTCCTTCTGCCGAGACCCGGTGTGTTCGACGTCGTGTTCGACACACCGAGCCGCGGACGTCCCGGGCCGTTTCGGTTCCGCTTCTGGGTGGGCGACTCGACCCCGCCGGCCGTGAGGATCCTCGGCGTGCGGGGACGCACCGTCGAACTGGCGGTCACCGACAACGGCGCCGGCGTCGACCCTCAATCACTCGCTGCCGCAGTCGACGGATCACACCGGTCGTTCACCTACCGGGCCGGTCGCGCCCGGGTCGACCTGACGGGCCTGTCCGCGGGGCGCCACACGCTCGTTTTCAGCGCCGCGGACTACCAGGAAACGAAGAACACGGAGGACATCTTCAGCGTGTTGCCCAATACGCGCACGCTGCGCGTCGGCTTCGTAATCCCGTGAACGGAGCTACCGCTTGTGGTCGCGTTCCTCGATCGTCGGCAGCCGGTCGAGGTCTCGGACGACACTCGCCTCGAACTCCTCGGTCTCAGATTTGAGCAGCTTGAGCTGACCCTTCCGGCGTGCGCGCTCACGCCGGGCCCGGGCCTCGTTCCCGAATCGCGCGGAGAGCCGCGGCCATTCGGCACCGACCACGGCTGCCGCCGTGGAGACGAGTAGGGCGACCATCAGCCAGCCCACGGGCTCATTCTACCCGCGCGAATCGGGTGCCAGATCTAAACCATCCGGCCGGTTCGGCCGATACGAGACGTGTGAGCAGCCAACTGGTCATCCCCTACCTCGTCTTCTCGGCAGTTCTCATGCGGGCGCTCCTCGTGCGAGTCCAGATCGCCCCGCCGGTTTGCAACCGCTGCGGCCGCAAGCAAGAGCGCTCCCAGCTCGGCGAAGCGATCTGCCGCTGCCACTGAGCATCACGCCTTGATCTCGACCGCAGGGCTACGATTGCGCCGTGCGTGAGATCCTCCCCGAGCTGGAGCGATGGCGGGAGCGTGGCGACCGCATCGCCCTGGCCCGCGTGGTCGCGACCCGGCGCTCCGCGCCGCGGCCTGTCGGCTCGAAGCTGATCGTCTCGGAGCGCGGAGAGCTGGCAGGCTCGGTCTCGGGCGGATGCGTCGAGAACGAGGTCGTGGAGGTTGCCAGGGAAGTCCTCGGCGGCGGAAAGCCGCGCCTGCTCACCTTCGGGATCTCCGACGACCTGGCCTTCAGCGTCGGGCTGCCCTGCGGCGGCGAGATCGACGTCTGGGTCGCAGAGCCGGACGCCGAACTGCTTGATTCCCTGGCGGAGGTCGCGCGCGAGCAGCGCCGAGCGGTGTCGCTCGTTGACCTCGACGCCGGGACCGAGCGCCTCGTAGGCGACGGTGAAGATCCTTCGACGGACGTCCTCATTCGTGCCGGCCACAGCAAGGTGCTCGAGCTCGAAGGCAGACGCACGTTCGCGGACGTCTTCGGCCCGCCGCCGAGGCTCCTCGTCTACGGCGCGATCGACACGGCGGACGCGCTCTGCGCCACTGCGCGGCACCTAGGCTGGCACACGATCGTCGCCGATGCCCGAGGGAGGTTCGCGACACCCGAGCGCCTGCCGAACGCCGACGAGATCATCGTGGCCTGGCCGGAGGAGGCGCTGGAGCGCGTCGGCGCGGACCACACGACGGCGATCGTCGTGCTGACCCACGACGACAAGTTCGACCTTCCACTGCTCACCCGGGCGCTCGAGACGGAGGCGTTCTACATCGGTGCGCTCGGCTCGAGGCGAAATCAGGAGCGCCGCCGGGAGCGTCTCCTCGACGCAGGCGTCGACGAAGACGCACTCGAGCGGATCAGCGGCCCTGCCGGCCTCGACCTCGGCGCGCACAGCCCCGCCGAGACCGCGGTCTCGATCATGGCCGAGATCCTGGCGGTACGCGCGGCCCGCGACGGCGGCCGCCTCAAGGACGCCGGCGGCCGGATCCACGCCGAGGTCGTCTAGGTCCTTCTAAGCCGCGGGCCGCGACTCTCCGGCCCCGTAGATCCGCATCGGCAGCCCGGCGAGCGGCTCGCCGCCGGCCTCCGTCACGAGCCAGGTGTCCTGCATGTAGAGGCAGTCGGTGCCGTTGTCCGCGATCACGTGCGGATGCATCGAGAAGACCATGTTCTCCCGCAGCTCGACCTCGACTCCCTCGCCGATCTTCGGATGCTCGATCATCGTCATGCCGATCGAGTGACCCGTCACGTGGCCGAGGTGATAGCCGCGGTCGGTGAAGCCCTTCGACACGGCTCGGTGGACGTCGTGCGCGGTCGCTCCCGCCCGGAGCCCGGCCTTGGCCGCCTCGAAGTAGTCCTCGTAGGCTTCGAGCATCCGGCTCACCTCGGCATTCGGCTCGCCGAGCGCGCGTGACACCTCCACCCAGTGGCCGCCAGGCCCGGCGATCTCGAGCGAGGGGATACAGAACTCCCCGAGAATCGTGTCGCTGCGGGCGAGCGCGAACTCGGCGCCGACGAGCACCATGTTCATCGTCAGCCGGCCGCAGCCTTCCGCCACGAAGAGCCGCTCCGCCGGCGCCAGGACATCTGCAGCCGACTTTCCCGGCTCGTAGGCCTCCAGGAACTCCCAGAAGCCGGCCGTGTTGATGCGCACGGAGTCGCGCACCGATGCGATCTCGGCGTCGCTCTTCACCGCCCGCGCAAAGTCGAACTCCACGTCGAACGGGACGAGCTCGGCGGCGTGCCGCGCCGCCTCGAAGTCCCGCACCGTGAAGACGTAGTCGAGGCCGTAGACGCCGACTCGCTTGCCCTTCAGGCGGTCGGCGAGCCAGGCGCCCGGACGCTCGGCGAAGACCTGGTCTCCGATCCACGAGGTTCCGTGCTCCCCGACGTAACGGGCCTCGGCCGGGAAGACGATCGTGGGCTCTCCCTCACGCGGCAGCAGGACATACGCGTACCGGTGGACGATCTCGAAGCCGGACATGTACGTGACGGCGCCCTCGAAGCCCGTGTACTCGGAGCCCGTGACGAGGACGGCGTCGAGCCCGTGCACCGCCATCGCCTCGCGCACGAGCGCGTAGCGTCGGTCGACCTCCGCAGGGCTCGTCGCCGGTCTCGTCACGATTCAGTCACCGTGCCAGGCAGCGGACGTGGTCACTTCGGCCATGAGCTTTCCAACCCTTTCACGAGCGCCCAGATCGTGCGGTGGAGCGGCGTCGGCACGCCGTGCTGCTCGCCGAAACGCACGATGCCGCCGTTCAGATAGTCGATCTCCGTCGCCCGCCGCGCCTCGACGTCCTGGAGCATCGAGGCCTTGTGGTCGTACGCCACGTCGGGCCTTGCCGCATGGTCGATGAGGTCCTCGGGATCCGCGTCGAGCTCGATGTGCTGCGCCGCCGCCACGGCCTTGCCCTCCTCAACGAGGCCGCTGACCAGGCGCCTGAGAGCAGGGTCCTCGCAGACCCGCCCGTGGGTGAGGCCGGTGAGCGCGCCGACCGGGTTCGTGCCCGCGTTGAAGATGACCTTCCGCCACTGAGGGCCGCGCGCGTCGTCGACAGCGGTGGTCGGCATCCCGGCGCGCGTACAGGCCTCTGCCAGCCGCTCGATCTCTGGCCGTGCCGCGGGCTTCGGCTCGAAGGGCCCGAGCGTCGTGTCGCCTTTGACGTCCCACTGGACATGCCCCGGCTCGAGCAGCTTGCCGGCGGGGAACGTGGTGCCGCGGATGACACGGCCGACGTGCTGGGCGATCACCTCCTCGTTCCCGAGGCCGTTCTGAACGGTCGCTACCGACCCGGCCTCGAAGGCGTGAGCGGTCGCGGCTATCGCGGCGGCGGTGTGCATCGCCTTCGTCGCAACGATGCCGAAGTCACAGGGAGGAATCTCACCCGCGTCCGTCGTCGCACGAAGGCGGCCCACGGTCTCTCCCGCACCGCTCAGCCGCAGTCCGTCGCGGTTGATGGCGTCGACGTGGTCGCGCGCGAGATCGAACGCCCAGACCTCGACGTCCTCGAGCTGCGCGAGATTGGCTGCGAAGAGCGAGCCGACGGCGCCGCACCCGACGACGCAGACCCTCACCGGTACGAGGCTTCCTTCGCCTTGACCAGGCGGTAGACGGCCGTGTGCAGCGGCGCGTCCACGCCGTTGCGCTCCGCCTCGCGCACCAGCGCGCCGTTGATGAGCTCCACCTCGGTCGGCCGATGCGCGTCGACGTCCTCGAGCATGGACGGATAGTGGGCGCTGCCGCGTTTCGTGGCCAGGACGTTCATCTCCCAGGGATCGTCGTTCAACTCGACGCCGGCCGCCGCGGCAACTCGTTTGCCCTCGCTCACGAGATCGTGGACGAGATGCCCGAGATCGGACGGCTCGGACTCCGCGGCGAAGTGCGGATCGTGCCGGAGTCCGGTGAGCGCCGCCACCCCGTTCACGGTGGCGTTGAAGATCAGCTTCGACCACTGCGCCGGCAGGAGGTCCGGCATCGCCTCCGCCTTCAGGCCGGAGTCGACCATCAGGTCCGCGATCTCCTGAACGCGCTCGAACGGCGTCTCCCCGTAGGGACCGAGCCAGGTCGGCGTGTCGAGGATGTACTCGACGTGCGTGTCCGAGTGCTTCGTGCCGCTCATGAAGGTGACCGCCGACACGAGCGGCCAGTCACCGCGCCGACGCATCACGTCTTCCGCCCCGAGACCGTTCTGGACAGTCATGATCGTCGCCCCCGGAACGTGCCCCGCGAGTGAGTCCGCGACCGCGTCCAGCCCCGTCGCCTTCGTCGCGACGATCCCGAGGTCGAACTCCGGCAACGCGCTCGCACTCGATGCCGCCGTCACCCGGGCGGTGAAATCGTGGCGGCCGCTGACGCGGAGCCCCTTCTCGTTGAGGGCGCGCGCATGCTCGTCACGGCGTGTGAGGACGAGCACGTCCGTCACCGTTGCCAGGTGCGCGGCGAGGAGGCTGCCGATCGAGCCGGCCCCGACGACGCAGACCCTCACGGCGCGAGCCCGCCCATGAAGAAGCCGGCGACGGTCAAGCCGGCTGCGGGGCGAGCTTCTCGCGGAGATAACGCAGATACGGCGCCGAGTCGATCGGGCTCCCTACCACCCGCTCGATCGTCTCCTGCGGCGTGAACTTCCGGCCGAGCCGGTAGAGATGCTCGCGCAGCCAGTCGCGGAGCTCGCCGAACTCGCCCAGCTCGAAGCGCTCGTCGAGATCGCCGAGGTCCTCGCTCAGCCGTTCCCAGATCTGCACGGAGATGACGTTGCCGAGCGCGTAGGTCGGGAAGTAGCCGAAGCCCCCGGCCGCCCAGTGCATGTCCTGGAGGACGCCGCGGGCGTCGTCCGGCACCTCGACGCCGAGGTACTCCTCCATCCGCTCGTTCCACGCGGCCGGAAGGTCGGACAGCGGCAGGCGCCCCTCGATCAGGTCCTGTTCGAGCTCGAAGCGGAGGATGATGTGCATGTTGTAGGTGACCTCGTCCGCATCGATCCGGACGAACGATGGATGGACCCTGTTCACGGCGAGGTAGAACGCCTCCTCGCCCACGGATCCGAGCTGCGCCGGGAACCTCCGCTGCAGGCCGGGGTAGAAGTGGCTCCAGAAGGAACGACGGCGGCCGACCAGGTTCTCCCACAGACGGCTCTGCGACTCGTGCACGCCGAGCGAGACGCCGGATCCAAGCGGCGTCCGCGCCAGCGACCGGTCGACGCCCCACTCGTAGACCCCGTGGCCGAACTCGTGCATCGTCCCGAAGAGCGAGCTGAGGTCCCGCGGACGGAAGGTCGTCGTCAGGCGGATGTCACCTGCACCGGGCGACGACATGAATGCGTGCGGCGTGTGGTAGAGCGTCCACTCGTCGTCCGTGTAACCGAACTTGCGCGCGATCTCGAGACCGACCTCGCGCTGCCGGTCGACGTCGAAGTCGCCGGCGAGAAACGAGTCGTCGACGTCGCCGTTCGCCGCGATCGTCTTGATCAGCGGTGGCAGCTCCTCCTTGAGTCCGGAGAAGATCTTCCGCACCTCCGCGGTGGTCATCCGCGGCTCGTAGACGTCGAGCAGCACGTCGTAGGTCTCGTCGGGCCGGTCGAAGCAGTCGACATACCGGCGCAGGAGCTCGAGGTTCGTCTCCAGGGCGGGACGCATCACCTCGAAGTTCGATTCCGCCTTCGCGGGCCCCCAGGCCGCGAGACCGAGAGCCCCGGCGCGCTTGAGCTCGCCGACGAGCTCGGGCGGAACGCGGCTCGCCTTCTCGAAGTCGCGCCGGGTGACGCGGATGAGGCTCGCCTCGAAAGAGTCATAGGGGGAGCTCTCCTCGAGGTCGCGCAGCTCGTCGAGAAGCTGCCCGATCTCGGATGTAACGAAGCGCTCCTGCGCGAGCCGGCCGACCGTGCCGAGCGCATCGGCGCGAGCTGCTGCGCCCGCGCGGGGCATGATCACACGCTCGTCCCAGCCGAGGAGCGTGCCTGCGTTCCGGAGGTCGGCGACCTCGGCCAGACGTTCCTTCAGGCGCTCGAAGGCGGAATCGCTCATGGCCGAGACTTTGTCAGAAGGGCCTGAGCCGCCGCGATGGGCAGCGAGAACTCACGGCCGCCCGTGATCCCGCTCGGCCGCACGATGAGCACGAGCGCCATGAATGCGCCGACGACGACCACGCGCGTTCCCGCGGGCAGGTCCAGCAGGCGGCCGAAGACGTGAATCCCGTTCTCGGCCTCTGCCAGGAACGAGTCGACCGCGCTCACCGCCACCGCCCCGACGACGGCGCCCCAGAGGCTTGTCGCGCCGCCGATGACCAGCATGGCGAGCGTGATGAAGGTGAGGTTGAGGTAGACGGACTCCGTGGTGACCGGCAGAAGGTGGACGTACAGCGCCCCGGCCAGACCGGCCAGCCCTCCGGACAGCACGAAGGCCACGAGCCGCTGCCCGTACACGGATACCCCGACCGCGCGCGCCGCGGCGGCGTCCTCCCTCGTCGCGCGCAGCTGCCGGCCGTAGCGGCTGCGCTGGTAGAGGTAGGCCACGACCACCGCGATGAGCGCACCGACCATGGCCTGGAGCAGGCCCGTTGTCTCGGGCACCGCCGAGAAGGTCGTCACACCCGGCCCGATCTTCTCCCAGTAACGGAGCACGTTGTGTGTGATCTCGAGCACGCCGAAGGTCGCGATCCCGGCGGCAAGGCCGGAAAGCCTCATCAGCGGCAGCCCGACCACGAGCGCAAAGATCGCCCCGACCGCGGCCGCCACCGCGAGCGACGACGCGTTCCCGACGGTCGTGTCCCGCAGGAAGCCGAACAGGCTCGGCATGATCGCCGGCTTCTCCGCGACTGGGATCGAGAGGATGCCGCCGGTCCACGCGCCCACGGCGACGAAGCTGACGTGGCCGAACGAGAGCACTCCTGAGTTGCCGATGAAGACGTAGAGCGCAATGACGATCACGATGTTCACGAGCGTGGAGATCACGTACGTTTGGGTCGAGGTCGAGACGATCGTCCCGACGAGCGCCACCGCGCCTACGAGCAGCGCGGGCGCGAGGAGCTCGACGATCCGCGTGAGGCGCAGACGCGTCACAGACGCTCCACGGCCTGTCCTCCCGCACGCGTGAACAGGCCGCCGGGCCGGATCAGCAGCACGAGGATCACCGCCGCGAAGAGGAACGACGGCAGGTACTGGCTCTTGTCCGTCGGCAGGGCTCCCCCCAGGAACCCTGAGGCGAAGCCGATCGCGAAGCCTCCGAGGGTCGCGGGGACGAGCCGGTTCATCCCTCCGAGCACGACGCCGGCGAGCACGAGGATCGTGTCGCGCAGCGCGAAATCGGGAGTGACGAGCGGCGTCTGCACGGTCATCATCACGGCGACCGTCGCCGCCAGGAGCCCCGAGATCAAAACGGCGGCGCCGATCACCCGGTTGGCCCGCACCCCGAGGAGCCGCGCCGTGCGGAAGTCGAGGGCGGCGGCCCGCATGTGCAGACCGACGCTCGTCCTGCCGAGCACTGCCACGAGCACGAGGAGGCAGCCGATTGCGACCGCGGTCGCGACGATCGAGATCTTCCTGATGTCCACGCCGGAGATGGTCACGGGCTGGTTCAGCGTCGCGAGCGAGGCGGCGATCTTCCCCAGAGAGCCGAACCAGAGGAGGGCGATAGCCTGGAGCAGGAACGCGACCGCGAAGGTCGCGACGAGCATGACCGCGGGCGAGTGGGCGCGGAGCGGACGGAAGACGACGCGGTCCATCGCGAGCGTGAGGACGAGGACGACGCCGAAGCAGAGGAGGATTCCTCCCCAGACCGGCCAGCCGCGCTCGGATGCGAAGGCGAGCGCATACGCACCGGCCATGATCAACTGCCCGTAGGCGAAGTTGACGAGCCTGAGCACGCCGAACACGAGGCCGATCCCCACCGCCATCAGCGCATAGAGCCCGCCCTGACCCATCGCGTCCGCCAGGGTCTGCCAGTCGGCGCCGAGCACTGTTGCCACGAGCGTCGAGCTCATGCGAAGTACGCGGCCACGAGCTTTTCCGTGTCCCCGGCCGCCTCGGGCCCGAGCGTGAGGCGGAGGCTCCCGTTCGACAGCACGTACGTGCGAGAGGCGAGCGCGACGGTTCGCTGCGCTCTCTGCTCGACCAGGAGGACGGCGATCCCGGCGGCGCTGATCTCCTGCAGCGCCGCGAAGACGAGGTCGACCACGCGCGGGGCGAGCCCGAGCGACGGCTCGTCCAGCAGCAGGACGTCGGGGGCGGCCACGAGCGCCCGGCCGATCGCGAGCTGCTGCTGCTGCCCTCCGGAGAGACTGCCGGCCGGCCTCTTTCGGAACTCCTCGACGATCGGGAAGAGCGAATAGACGCGCTGCAGGTCCGCATCGAGGTCGCCGCGCTCGCGGCGGCCGGCGAGGCCGAGCCGCAGGTTCTCCTCGACGCTGAGCTCGGCGAAGATCCGACGTCCCTCCGGTACCAGCGCGATCCCCCGGCGCGCGATCGCCTCAGGATCTTTCCCGACGATCGACTCTCCACCGAGCCGCACGTCACCGTTGCTCGGGCGCACCAGGCCCATGACCGCGTGCAGCGTGGAGGACTTGCCGGCGCCGTTCGGCCCGATCAGGCCGACGATCTCGCCGCGGTCGACCTCGAGCGAGAGGCCCCGCACGGCGTGGACGGCGCCGTGGCGGACCTCGAGCGCTTCGAGCCGGAGCGCCGGCTCTTTCACGCGTCGTCCCCGCCTTCGTGCACTGCGCTCTCCCCGAGATAGGCGGCCGCGACGTCGAGGTTGCCCCGGATGTCGCCCGGAGTACCCTCGGCGAGGGTGCGGCCCTGATCGAGCACGTGGATGCGGTCGCAGAGATCCATGATCAGCGCCATGTTGTGATCGATCAGCAGCACGCCGGCCCCGTGGTCCCGCTGCACGCTGCGGACGGCCTCGGCGAAGCCCGACACCTCGGCATCGGGCAGGCCGGCGGCGGGCTCGTCGAGCAGGACGAAGCGGGGATTCGTCGCGAGCGCGCGCGCGACTCCGAGCCGGCGCTCGTCGCCCTGCGCCAGCGCCGCCGCGGGCCCGTCTGCGTTCTTCGCGAGGCCGAGGAGCTCGAGCAGCTCCTGCGCGCGATCCCGGGCAGTGCGCGGCGAGCTGCCCGCGCCGATCGCCGCGACCTCGACGTTCTCGCGAACCGACAGCGCACGAAACGCGTGGCTGTGCTGGAAGGTTCGAGCGAGGCCCGCCCTGCCGCGGCGGTTCGGCTTCCAGCGCGTGACGTCGCGGCCCTCGAGCTCGACTGTTCCGGCGCTGGGACGGTCGAAGCCCGTGAGGATGTTGACGAGGGTCGACTTGCCTGCGCCGTTCGGCCCGATCAGTCCGACCACCTCGCCGCGGTGGAGCTCGAGGGTCACATCGCGGAGGGCCTCGACGCCCTCGAAGGACCGCGAAACGGCGGAGGCCCGGAGCGTCTCTCCGGGCCTCCGCTTGAGGTCGTCCGAGCTTGCCGCCGCCAAGCGTCCCTAGATCTTCGGGACGACCTTGGCGCGGATCGTGCCTACGAACTTCGGAACGTTCTCCTGGATGCGGATCACGCGATAGCGCCGTCCGAAGACGGTGTGCAACGTTCGCGAGAAGCTGACGTTGCCGGAGATGGTCGGCACGTCCTTGAACTTCTCCATCACCTTGGCGAGCACGATTCCCTTCGTCGAGCCCTTCGCCCGCCTGATCGCAGTGACGACGCCGTCGATCGCCGAGGGCCCGGTGATGAAGCCGCCGGTCCCCGCCTTGACCTGCTTCGCGAGCGTGTTGACCGCTTTGACCGGGTCGTCTCCGAAGGACGAGGCGAAGGTCACGAACCAGTAGTTGGTCACCTTCGGATTGGTGGGAAGCCAGTACGTTCCGTCGCCCGCCCAGGAGTTCAGGATCGGCGTGTTGTTCCCGAGCGAGCGCAGCCCGCTCACGAAGGTAGACAGCGCGCCGAACGCGCCGGCCGTGGAGGTCACGATCACGTCGGCCTTGACCGGGTTGAGGCGGCTGACCGCGTTCTGGACGTTGTTGCCTCCGAGCGACTGGTATGTCTCGCTCGCGACGATCTTGCCTCCGAGCTGCTTGAACCGGGCCTCGAAGGCCTGCACGACGTTCCTGAAGTAGATGATGACGGTGTCGGTCGCGAGTGCCGCCCGCTTCCAGCCGCGGTTCCACGCGTACTGGGCCATCGCGGAGCCCTCGTCCTGGGCGACGTTCCCGAAGCTGAACGCGAGCCGTCCCTTCGAGCCGAAGCGCTTCGGCCCCATCTGGTCGGTGCCGATGCACGGCGCCACTGCAAGCACGCCGCGGTTGATCGCAGTCTGGACGACCGGCGCCGCGAGCTCGACATCGCACGTCGTGAAGAGGATGTTCGCCTTCTGATCGAGCAGCTGGAGAGCGCAGGCCTTCGCGGTCTCCGGCTTGTTGCCCTGAGTGTCACAGGTCTGGATCTGCAGCTTGCGGCCGAGGACGCCGCCCGTCGCGTTGACCCGATTGACCCTGAGCTTCGCGGCCGCGAGGGCCGGATTGTCGAACGGGGCCATCGCCCCAGTGCTGTCGAACGCCCAGCCGATCACGATCGGCGCTTTCGCGCTCGCGCCGTCGCGTCCCGCGGTTGCGGCGAGCGCGCTTCCAATCAGGGCAAGCGCCGTCACCACCGCAGCGGCGATCACCCACCTTCCTCGACCTCTCATCTACTTCCTCCTCCTTGGTTCGTCGCAAGTCGATTACACGGCACCGGGCGATACCTCCTGTACAGGACTTCGGATTCGCCCTGCCCAGAGATGCTCGAAAGCCTCCTTGCCCGCCCGCACGATCTCATCGGGCGGGTGATCCCAGAGGGAGTCGGCATATGCGTTCCCGAACGTGCCGTTGTCCGAGAAGATCTCGAGGTCGTAGAAGCCGTCCCAGCCGGCGCGGTCGAGCGCGCCGATGATCGCGGGCAGGTCGGCGCCGCCGTCTCCCGGCAGGACGCGGTCCGCCCAGCCGCGAGTCGGCTCCCGCCAGTCGGCCACGTGCACCCCCACGAAGCGGTCGGCGTAACGCTCGATGTCCGTGAAGAGGTCGGCGCTGTTCCAGAGGTGCCACGTATCGAACTGGATTCCGATCGCGGGCCGGTCGACGTCCTCGAGCAGGTCGACCGCCTCGCGAAGCGACCGGATGATCGTCCAGTCTTCGCCGCCGACCCGGTTGATCGGCTCGAGGCCGACCCTGACACCCGCGCGAGCCGCCTCGCCGCCGATCAGCCTGCAAACCGTCGACGACCGTGTCCCGGTCGTCGCCCGGCCCGGTGAGGCAGACGATCGCGCTCGGCCCGAACCGGGCCAGGCGGTGCAGCGAGCCGCAGATGGCGTCGATCCGCTCGTCGGGATCGGAGGGGCCTTCCATGAGCGCCAGCGGCAGGATCGACGGCACCGCGGGGACAGCCGACGCGGCGCCCAGTCCGGACGAGGCCAACGCCTCGAGGGCTTCCTCGTCGCCGCCCTCGGGCAGCTTGATCTCCCAGATGCCGATGCCGTCGACGCCCGCGGACGCGTATGCGCGGACATCTTCCGCAAACGTCGACGCCAGGGTCGTGACTTGCGAGATCGAGAAACGCGGCCGGATGCAGGGAATCCTACGCTCGCCCGGCCCCTGCGAACCTGCTGAACCGGCGGGCGAGACGCGTGACGACCGGCGGCCGCAGCAGCTCCTTCGCGACGAGGGTCCCGGAGCCGGCTCCCAGCCCGGGCCCCGGCCAGGTGCTCGCTCCGATGTGGAAGAGGGCCTCGACCGCCGTGCTGTGGCCGGGCTGCCGCGCGAACGGGCGCCAGAGGAAGTTCTGGTCGAGCGCGAGCGAGCCCGAGTACGGATCCCCCTGCTGGAGGTTGACGTTCGCCGCCTGGAGGTCGGCCGGGGAGAGGACGACACGCCGGAGCAACGCCGACTCGAGGTTCGTTACGTGCCGCGCGAGACGTGCCTGGATTCTGTCGGCGTAGCGCTCCCTCAACGACTCCGTCCAGCTCGCGTCGCCGACGTCGAGCTCGCCGGCCGCGTCTCCCTTGATCCGCCACGGCAGCTCCTGGAGCTGGATCCAGAGCAGGCCACGGCCCGCCGGCGCGCGTGAGGGATCTACGGCGAGCGGCTGGCCGACGACGATCGTCGCCTCCGCCGGGAGGAGGCCCCGCTCGGCTTCGTTGACCGCGCGCGAGACGCCGTCGAGCCCGGGCGTGACGTGGACGACGGCGGTCTCGGCAAGACGCTCGTCCCCGCTCCAGCGAGCCGGCTCGGAGAGCGCGAAGTGGATCTGCATCTCCGAGCGGCCGAAACGGAACCTCGACGCCGCCCTGCGAACGTCCGCAGAGACATCGCCTGCGTCGAGCAGGCGGCCGTAGAGCTGGGACGGTGTCACGTTGCAGACGACGGCGCGCGATGCGGTCACGACGTCACCGCCGGCGAGGCGAACCCCGCGCGCTCGCCCGTTCTGGACGAGCACGCGCTCGACGTCCACGCCCGCCCGGCACACGCCTCCGTGATCGCCGATGAGGCTGACGAGCGCGTCGACGAGCCGGGCGCCTCCGCCCCGCGGGACGGGCATGCCGCCGGTCTCGATCGCGAACGCGATCACGCGGGTCATGAAGCCGGACGCGGCCGCGTCCGGGCCGAGGCCGGTGTGCAAAACCCAGGGGGCGAGCAGCCCGCGCGCCGCCTCGGACTCGAAGGTCGTCTCGAGCCAGTCGCGGCTCGACTGCACCACCTCGGCACCGAAGCCGGCCAGCCCGCGCCGCCCCAGGCGGCGATAGGCAGAGAGCGCGAGGCCCGCCCCGGCGCCCGACCAGAGCTCGGTGCCGAGCACGCCGAAGACGAGCTCCGCGCGCCCACCGACGTCGGCCATCGCCGCGCGCCAGGCGTCGCCGTCACCCGCGGCGTGCCGCTCGAGCTCCTCGGCGTTGGCGTCGGTGCTCGTCGCGAGGAAGGCGCTCGATCCGTCGGGATACGCAGTGCCGGTCGGGTGCTCCGTGTTGAGGTATTCGAGCCCGCGCGCCGCCAGCTCGCCGCCGAGCTCCGCGTGCGCAGGGCCGCCGACCCAGAGTGGGTGCCAGGCGCTGAACACGTCGTGGTGAAAGCCCGGCTCCGTCAGCTCGGCGGTCTTGATCGCGCCGCCGAGCTCTGCCTCGCGCTCGAGGACGCACACGTCCCAGCCGGCCCGGGCGAGGAGCGCCGCGCAGGCCAGGGAATTGATCCCGCTGCCGACGACGACCGCGTCGTGGTCAGCCACCGGCGAGGCTCCGGAACTCGTCGTCGGTGACGAGCCCGCGCTTCTGGGCGCCCAGCTCCTTGACGCGGATGAGCACCTCGCGCTCCGTCTCGTCGTCGAGGTCGAGGCCTAGCTCGGCGGCCTTGATGCGGATCGAGTCGATCCCGCTCTTCTTGCCGAGCACGATCCGCCGCTCCGCCCCGACGACGTCCGAGGAGTACGGCTCGATCGCGGGAGGGTCGTGGAACTGGCTCGCGACGGCCCCCGACTCTCGGGTGAACAGGTTGTCGCCCACGAGCGGCTTGTAGGGCTCGAGCCCGTAGCCAGAGAGCTCCCGTAGCCGCTCGGAGAAGTCCCGCACCCGGTCGAGCCGGAGGTTCGTCTCGATCCCGTAGAGGCCGCGGAGAGCGAGGGCGATCTCGGGGAGGTTCGCGTTGCCCGCGCGCTCCCCCATCCCGTTGATCGTTCCTTGCACCCAGCGCGCGCCCGCGCGGACGGCGGCAACGGCCGCCGCGGTGGCGAGCCCGAAGTCGTTGTGCCCGTGGAAATGGATCGGCACGTCGGGCCCGAGCCACTCGTGCGCCCGGCCGACGAGATCGGCGGCGGCCTCGGGCCCTGCGATCCCGAGCGTGTCGACGACCGCGACCTCCTGCGCCCCCGCCTCGACCGCGGTCTTGTAGACGGTCTCGAAGTACGCCGGATCCGCGCGGGTGCCGTCGACCCCGAAGAAGGCCACGGTGACGCCCCGCTCGACCGCGAAGGAGATCGCGTAGACGATCCGCTCCAGCATCGCCTCGCGGTCGACACCGAGCGCCTCGAGCTTGAGGTCCGAGATCGGCGACTCGATCACGCTCGCCTGCACGCCGAGCTCGACGAGCGCCTCCACGTCCGCCTCGACCGCGCGCGAGAACCCCCAGACGTCCGCGCGCAGGCCCGCGGCGAGGATCAGCTCGACCGCGCGCCGGTCGTCCGCGGAAACCCTCGGAAACCCCGCCTCGATCCGCTCGATGCCGAGCTCGTCGAGACCTTTCGCCAGCTCGAGCTTGTCCTCGGGCGAGAGCACCACACCGACGGTCTGCTCGCCGTCGCGGAGCGTCGTGTCATAGAAGCCCACCTCCGCGTCGAAGTGGTACGGATCGTTCACGTGGCCGGTCCAGAAAGTCATGGGTGATCCTGCCGGTGACGTTGCCAGGTTCCTGGCGTGCGAGCACCAAGCCAGGCAAGGACGCAGGAAACCCCTGGGCTGATTGCCCAGGGGCGATCGAGGACGCAGCATGGCGCGGCGTGATCGCGCGTCAGGGATCTAAGCGATGTCGCCGGTAGGGTCACCTAAAATCGTCCGGGTAGCTGGACAGCTTCTCCGCCCCCTCCGCGGTGATCAGGAAGTTGTCCTCGACTCTGAGCCCTCCTCCGCCCTCCCAGTACGCGCCGGGCTCGATCGCGAGCACCATCCCCTCATCGATCGTCCCGCCTCCGGCCTGGTGGGCGTAGGGCGGCTCGTGTGCCCGGGCGCCGACCCCGTGTGCGATCGGATGAGTCGGCTGCCCCGGATAGCCGGCCGCAGACAGGCCGTCGCGGACGAGGACGTCGAGCTCCGCGAGGCTCGCACCCGGGCGGCAATGAGCCACGGCCCGGTCGTAGACGCCCAGCAATGCATCGAGCAGCTCGTCGTAACGCTGATCGAGGTCGCCCGGGCAGACGTTCTTCGTGTGGTCGCACCAGTACCCGTCGGCGCAGACCCAGATCTCGAACAGCGTCGGCTCGGTTTCCTGCACCGGCCGGTGGCCGGTCGCCGTGAACGTCCTGATCCCCGGGCCCGACCAGACGAGGGAGAAGCCGAGCGCCAGGTCGACCTTCCCATTCCACCCGGTGCCTTCGCCGTGGACGAAGCCCTGCCAGAGCGCCGCCGCCTCGCTCTCTTTCATGCCCGCGCGCAGCTGACCGGCGACGTGCTCCATCGCGCCGGCGGCGATCTCGTTTGCGAGGCGCATCCGCTCGAGCTCCTGCGGCGTCTTGACGGATCGTGCCCGCACGAGCAGCGGCACCGCGTCGGCCGAGTCGGGAAACGCGTCGAACCACGCGCGCGTGTACGTCGTGGGCTCGCCGACCATACGGTCCGACGCCTGCGTTCCGAGCGACAGCTCGATCCCTACGGAGCCGTGTTGCGCGGCGATCGCCGCGGCTGTATCGAGCGTCCGGGCCGAAGGCGGACGCGGGTCGGACGGGTCGTAGCCCGCGACGAAGCGGACGTCGCCCGTCCACGCGTGCTCGGCCGCGTCCTCCGCCGAGGCCTCGATCGTGATCAGCGTCGGCTCGCCCTCCCGCGGGAAGACGGCCGCGTCGTATCCCTTCATCCCCCAGAAGTTCGTCAGGTAGAGGACGTTGTCGGGCGCCCGCACGACCAGCGCGTCGAGCTCCTCGTCGGCCATGAGCGCTCGAACACGGTCGAGCTTGACGTCGTCGCGCGGCCAGCTCATCGGCGCGACGCGGCGGGAGTCACCATTGCGCGCGCGCCGGCGCGGGCTCCCCGTGCGCGTCCTGCCACGAGACCACGGGGTTCCGCAGCACGCCGATCTTCTGGATCTCCGCCTCGATCACGTCGCCCGGCTTGAGGTAGAGGGAGGCGGCGTCCTCGCTGAAGCCGGCAACTCCGCTCACGGTCCCGGTCGAGACGACGTCGCCGGCCGAGTAGCCGAGCGCGGAGTAGTGGGAGAGGATCTCCGGGATCGTCACCGACATGTTGCCGCTGTACGACTCCTGGCGCTTCTGGCCGTTGACGCGCAGCTCCATCTTCAGGTCGTGTGGATCGCCCACCTCGTCGGGAGTCACGATCCAAGGCCCCAGGGGGCAGAACGTGTCGATGCCCTTGCAGAAGGAGAAGACACCGGAGCGCATCTCGCGCCGCTGGATGTCGCGCGCGGTGATGTCGTTGAAGATCACGTAGCCTCCGATGTAGTCCGCCGCTTCTTCGGGCCCGAACCACTTGCCGTCCCTGGCGACGACCACGGCGAGCTCGAGCTCGTAGTCGAGCTCCTCGGTCAGATGCTCCGGGTAGACGATGGGCTCGTCGGGCCCGATGATCGCGTCCACGTTCTGGAAGAAGACGATCCACGGCGCGATCTCGTGCGACCAGCCGACGCGCTTCGACTCCTCCTCGTGCTCACGGAAGTTGCCTGCGGTGTGGATGAATTTCTTCGGGACGATCGGCGCGCGCAACGTGACGTCTCCGAGATCGTGCTCGCGTCCGGTCGGAGCTGCTCTCCCTCCCTGCTCGAAGTACGCCCGCATGGTCGGAGCGTCGAGCTCGAGAACGCGGCCGTCGTGCAGCTCGCCGACCTTCCCGTCGTCGAAAGTGACGAGCTTCACGCCGGCTCGCACACCCGCGAAGCGACGCGCGCGTAGACGTTCGCGATCTTCACGAGACCCTCGATCTCGAGATTCTCGCCGAGGACCGGGTCGGGGAGCCCGCTTGACGTGCCGTAGTTCACGCTCTCGATCCCATAGCGCGTCAACGCCGAGGCGTCCGAGAACCACCTGACTGTGTCGCGCTCGGGATGCTCGCCGAAGACCTCGCCGTGCGCGGCGTCGATCGCGGCGACGAGCGGATGGTCCTCCGCGATCTCGGAGCCGGGCGCGGTGACGTAGATCTCGGACTCGATCCCGTGGTCGGGGAAGCGGTGGCGGAGCTCGCGCGCGAAGTCGCCGAGCTCGGCGCGCGCACGGGCCATCGGCATCGTCGGCGGCACGCGGAAGTCGACGAAGAGGTCGGTGCGATGAGGCGTCCGGGAGACACGCCATGCGAAGCCGCCGTTGATCGCGCCGATGTTGACGATTCCCGGCTTGCCTCTGTAGGACGTGCGCTGCTCCCACTCCGGCGCGAACTCGAGCACGGCATCGAGAACGTCCCGCATGCGGACGATCGACGTCTCGCCACGGCGGCCCTCGCTGAAGGCTGTGTGGATGAACGGGCCGGAGGTCGACAGGCGCATCCAGACCGCTCCGTAATGACCGAGCACGATCTTGTGCTCGGTCGGCTCCCCCAGGATGCACATGTCGGTGATGCCGCCGTGTGACGGGAGGAAGCGCGACCCCGCGGCATAGCCGCGGTATTCGCGGCCGACGAAATCGGGATGCCACTGGGTCTTCTCGATCTCACCCGCGACGCACGCGATCATCACGTCGCCGCGCAGCCGGACGCCCGCATCACGAAGCGTGCGGGTCGCCTCCAGATAGCACGCGAGCGCGCCCTTCATATTCGAGATCCCGAGGCCGAAGACGCGTCCGTCCTGCACGAACCCTTCTGGCTGGAAACCGCGGATCCCGGCGAGCCAGGGCTCGCGGCCCGAGTACGAAGTGTCCATGTGGCCGTTGAACATCAGCGACGGGCCGCCACCCTGCCCCTCCCAGAGGCCGACGACGTTCGGACGGCCCTCCTCGACCTCCTGCCACTGAACCTGAAGGCCGATGTCCTCGAGCTCCTCTCGGACCCGCTCCCCCATTGCCTGCTCGTCGCCGGTCGGGCTCGGGATGGACACGAGGTCGACCGCGAGCCTCACCAGCCGGTCGGCGTCGACATCAACGGAAATGGGGCAGCACCTCCCGTCCGAACAGCTCGATCTGCTCGTGGCGCCGGTCTCCCCACAGCTCGAGCATCACGTGCGAGCAGCCGGCGTCGCGATACTCCTCGATCGCGGCGATGCAGTCCGCCGGAGTGCCGGCGATCGGCTTGCACTTGTCGAGGATCTCGTCCGTCACCCGAGCCTTGGCAGCCAGCCGGCCGCCCGCTTCCATGGCATCCGCGACCGGCCGGATCTCCTCCTGCGTCAGGCCCGCGAGGTCGAGCAGCGTGTCGGCCGCGCCCCGGATGTTCTGCACCTTGTTGGCCAGGTACATGCCCGCGATCTCCCGTGCCCCGTCCCGGCCAGCCGCACGGTCGGAGGCGTCGATCGAAGCGACCACGGTGCAGCCGATGTCGATGTCGGCGGCGACGTTCTTGCATGTGTAGCGCACGAAGGCCGGCGTCGTGATGGACGGTGTCAGGCAGCCGTCCGCGATCTCCCCCGCCAGCGCCTGCATCTTCGGCGCGGTCGCGGCAACGTAGACCGGCGGCACCCCGCGTGGAGTCTGCGCCTCGTCGCGCAACGCGGGCACGTCCGCGCCGAACGTCAGGCCCTCGTACCGAAAGGGCCCGCCGGCCAGGACGCCGCGGACGATCTCCACCGCCTCGCGCATCGGGCCGAGCGTCCGCTTCGTCTCGATGCGGGCGTTGTTGAGGAAGATCTTGGAGGTCCCGAACCCGAGCAGGAACCGGTCAGGCCCGGCGGCTTCCTGCACGACCCGGGCGTCCATCGCCACCTGCACCGGATGGCGCGTGAACGGGGAGATGATCCCCCAGCCCACGGCGAGGCGCTCGGTCTCGCGCGCGATCAGCGCCGACACGACGGTGGAGGAGCGGGCCTCCATCCCGTGCTTGCGCCACCACGGATAGGCCTCGGCCAGCCAGATCGTGTCCATCCCCGCCCGGTCCATGACCCGGGCCGACTCGAGCATCTCCTCGAGCGGCTCCATGGTCAGCTGCATGACGCCGATGCGGAACGGCTGTGCCATCAGCTCGATCCTCTCATGTCGCGAGCCGGCGGAAATAGAACGCGCCCGGCCAGAGCGTCCCGTCCGGACGCCTCGAGTAGTCCGGCATCACGCCGAGCTTGGTATAGCCGACCGACTCGTAGAAGCGGCACGCGTCGGTGCCGTCGTGCGTCGTCAGCCAGAGGAGCGTGACGCCGTGCTCGCGGGCGGCCGCGTCGACGGCCGACATGAGCTCCCGGCCGACTCCGCCGCCGCGTGACTCGACCGCGACTGCGACGCGTTGCACCTCGGCGCGGTGATCCGCGTTCGTCTCCGGGCTGAAGGCGAGCTGTGCCATGGCGACGATGGCCTTGCCGTCCTCGCCCACGAGGAGGAGCCTCCGCGCGTCGCCGAGCCCGGCGACGACGTCACGATAGGACCGCTCGAGCGTGGCTTGCCGCACCTTTTCGAGCGACCCGAGCGCCATGCCGGATCGAAGCGCCTCGCGGTGAAGCCCCGCCAGGCTCGCGCAGATCTCGTCCGCCTCCGCGGGTCGAACTGTGCGAAAGCGAGCCGACGCTGCTACGAGCCCTCGGCCTTGGCCGCGGCGGCCTCCTGAACCTGCCCGTCGAGGGCGCCCAGGACTTGTGACACCTGCTGATTCACGATCGGCTGCAGGACGCGCTGCCCCATCGACGCGACCGGGCCGAGGATGTGGACCTCCGCCTCCCACTGCATGTTCGTGCCGTTGCCCTGATCGCTCAGGTGGAAGGCGGTGTCCATGTTCATGATCGCCCCGACCCCGTTCCCCTTCGCGTGCAGCTTGGCGAACTCCGGCTCGCGCTCCTCCGTCTTCTCGAAGTCGATCGACATCCGCAGGCCGCCGAGGCCGAGCGGGATCTTCACGTGCGCGCGCCAGTGCCTGTCGTCCTGGATGTCGAACGACTCGACACCGGGCATCGTCTTCGCCATCCGCGACGGGTCGTTGAGCACCTCCCAGACGGTGGCGAGGGGGGCATCGAACACGCGCTCACCGGTGACCTTCATCGGCTCTCCACGGTGACGAGCCTGCGAGTGTCGCCCGGGCTCTGCAGCAGCTCCCACACGCGGTGATACGGGTTGCAGCTACGCCAGACGATGGGACCCTCGCCCCGCCGTCCCACAGCGTCCTGCAGCGCGGCGCACACCGCGTGGATGCCGGCGCCGCCGCCCTCGCCCATCCCTTTCGTCCCGAGCGGGCTGAACGGCGACTCGGACTCGATATAGCCGGTCTTCAGAGGCGGCATGTCGAGCGCGTGCGGGACGTGGTAGTCGTAGAAGTTGGGCGTGAGCAGGTTGCCCTCCTCGTCGTAGGTGAAGATTTCGTGCGTCGCCGCCCCGAGCGCGTGAGCCGTCGCCCCGTGCACCTGGCCCTCGACGATCTGCGGGTTGATCCGCTTGCCGCAGTCGTCGACCGCGGCGTAGTCGACGAGCTCGTAAACCCCTGTTTCCGGATCGACCTCGACCACGCAGGCGTGGATCTGGGTCGCGTACGTGAGCGTGAGGTTCCCGAACTTTCGCTCGAGATCCGGCTTCTCGAAGGGCGGGCGGTAGACGTGGCGAACGTTGAGCGTGATGTCGAGCTCGGGCGGCAGGCCCGCGTTGTTCGCGTTCAGGATCGCGCCGAGGGCCATGAACGGCAGCGCGGCTTCCGGATTTCCCTTGATGCGCGCCTGGCTCTCTGCGAGCTCGATGTCGTCAGCCGAGCAGCCGAACACCGCCGACGCGAGGAGCTTCATCTCGGCGGCGAGCTTGTCGGCTGCCCCCTTCACGGCGCCGAGCCCGGAGACGGCGAACTGCGACGCATAGGTGCCGGAGAAGCCCGCGTACGAGTTCCAGTAGCTGTCGTGGCCGGCGCGGACGTTCACGTCGTCGGTGCTACAGCCCAGGATGTCCGACACGACCTGCGCCGTCGTCGTCTCGTGCCCCTGGCCCTGCGGCACCGTCCCGAGGGTGACGACGACCTCGCCGAAGATGTCGAGCTTGACTGTAGCGACCTCGTTGTTTCCGGAGAACTGCAGCTCGGGGTTCAGGATCATCGACTGACCGAAGTTGTTCGTTCCCGAGTCGAGCGTCGACCCGATCCCGATGCCGAGCAGCTTGCCGCGCGCCTCCGCGTCCGCGCGCTTCTCCTCGATCGACTCGTAGCCGACGAGCTCGAGCGCCATGTCGAGGCAGCGCGCATAGTCGCCGGAGTCGTAGACGCACCCGTTGGGCGTCTCGTACGGGAACTCCTCCTGCTTGACGTAGTTGCGCTTGCGGACGTCGACCGGGTCGAGGCCGAGCTCACGCGCGACGATGTCGACGATCCGCTCGGTCAGCCAGAGGTGCTGCATGCGGGAGTAGCCGCGGTTCGGCGCCACCGGCGACTTGTTCGTGCAGACCTGCGTGAAGTCGACGCGGACGTTCCGCCAGCGGTAGCAGCCCGGCGTCACCTGCGCCCAGATGATGCACCCGAGCGGCTCGTAGCGCGGGAACGCGCCGCAGTCGTCGATCGCACGCACCGAGAAGCCGAGCATCGTTCCGTCGGCCTTCACGGGAACGATCACGTCGAGGAACGTCCGCTCGTTCCCGTGCGTGTTGGCCGTGTGCTGGTCGGTTCGCCACTCGGTCCACTGCACCGGCCGGTTGAGCTTCCGCGCCAGCAGGCAGCACACCGTGAACTGCGGATGCAGCGTGATCTTGTTGCCGAAGCCGCCGCCGATGTCCTGGCTGACGAAGCGGAGCTTGTCGATGCCCACGCGAAGGGCCGGCGCCATCCAGATCGCACCGACGCCCGGCATCTGGTGCGTCCCGTTGATCGTCCACTGGCCCGTGCCGCGGTTGTACTCGACGAGGCAGCCCGAGCATTCGAGCGGCGTCGAGGAGAACCGGTCGAAATGGAGGCGTTCGATCCGCACCACGTGGTCGGCGTCCGCGAGCGCCGCGTCGAAGTCGCCCCAGTCGAAGACGCCCGACCACACGGTGTTCGAGGCGGCGTCCTCGTGCAGGATCACCTCGTCCTTCAGCGCCTCCTCGCTGTCGAGCACGATGGGCAGCGGCTCGTAGTCGACCTCGACGAGCTCCGCCGCGTCGCGCGCCAGGTCTCGAGTGCGCGCCACCACGGCGGCGACCGGATCACCGACGTGCCGCACCTTGCCGACCGCCAGGGCGTAGTCCTTGATGTTTGCCCCGGGCGGCGTTGAGAGCTCGAAGAACGGGTCGGTGAGGATCGCGACCTCGTCGCCTGTGAGCGTGCCGTAGACGCCGTCGAGCTCGAGGGCCTTCGAGACGTCCACCGACTTGATGCGGGCGTGCGCGTACGGCGAGCGGACGAAGTGCACGAACCCCATCTCGTGCCGCTTGATGTCGTCGAAGAAGACACCCTCGCCCTGCACGAGGCGCTTGTCCTCCTTGCGGCGGACGCTCTGGCCGATGAAACCTCGCTGCGCCTCGCCTTCCTCGACGACGAGGGGTCGCTCCGGGCTGACGGTCGTCTCGGTCACTCCGAGGCCGCCTTGATCGCCTCGACGATGTTGACGTAGCCCGTGCAGCGGCAGATGTTCCCTTGGATCCCTTTCCGGATCTCCGGCTCCGACGGATGCGGGTTGGCCCGCAGCAGGGCCGTCGCGCTCATCAGCATGCCCGGCGTGCAGTAGCCGCATTGCAGCGCGTGATGGTTGGAGAACGACTGCTGAAGCACCGTGAGCTCTCCGTCCTGTGCCAGCCCTTCGACGGTTTCGACCTTCGCCGCGTCGGCCTGGATCGCGAGCATCATGCAGCTCTTCACGAGCACGCCGTCCACGAGGACGGAGCAGGCGCCGCAGTTGCCGGTGTCGCAGCCGATGTGGCTGCCGGTCAGGTCGAGCTCGTCGCGCAGGAAGTGGATCAGCAGGCGGCGCGCGTCGACCTCGCGCTCGTAGGTCTCGCCGTTGACCGCAACGCTGATCATCGCGCTCGAGACGGGCTCCACTACTTCGCTCCTGACGAGGCCTGGGCGACGGCGCGCGCGGCGACCACCCCGGCGAGGTGGCGGCGATACTCGGCCGACGCGTGGACGTCCGAGGGTGGCTCGAGGGCGGCCGCCTTCACCGCGGCGCGCACGGCGTCCGCATCGGCCGATTGGGGCAGGACGACGACAGGAACGGCATCGACGCATCCGAGCGCAACCCTCAGGGAGCCGTCCTCCAGAGAGGCGGCCGCGTTCACGATGCACGTTCCCTCCGCGCCGATCGTGATCGAGGCGAAGCCGTCCTTCTTCCCCGGCGGCACGGAAACCTTCGTCAGCAGCTCGCCGGGCCCGGCGGCGGTCAGGTAGACACCGAGGAAGAACTCTCCGGCGGGGACGATTCGCTCTCCTCCGGCCCCCAGGATCGTCATCGACGCGCCGACCGCGACGAGGAGCGGCGGCAGGTGGTTCGTCGGATCGTTCGAGCACACGTTGCCGCCGATCGTGCCCCGATTGCGCACCTGGACATCCGCGATCTGCGAGCACACCTCTCCGAGGATCGGCCTGGCGCGGGCCTCTGCGGAAGCCATCACGTCGGAGTACGTCGCCATGGCCCCGAGCTCGAGCGTCCCGTCGGCGCCGAGCTCGATCGCCTTCAGGTCGGCGAGCGAGTTGAGGTCGACGAGGACGTCGGGCGAGGCTGCACGGGCCTTCATGACGTTGATCAACGTCTGGCCTCCGGCGAGCGAGCGCGCGCCCTCGTGTTCGCCGAGGAGGCGGACGGCGTCCTCGACGCTCGCCGGGCGAGCGTACTCGACCTCCCTCAGGAGCATGCGCTATTTGCCCAAATGCCGCTGGCCACTGTCAAGAACGTAACGCATCTCGCGACCCTGGCCCGGAGCAAGGTGCGGCGCGAACAAACCTGACAGAAGGACTAGTTGTTTCCGCGGTTCTGCTGTGAGAGCGTCATCTGCGCCTGGCGGCTCGAGGAGATCGGCCGCCTGAGAGACTGCGGCGCTCGGGCACCGGCTCTTGGCTACCGCCTCCAGCGAATTCGGATGCGCCGCGAAGAGGGACCACTCAGTGAAGCCAGCGACCGACCCGAGTGCCGGGTCGGCTTCTGGCAGGGGTACGTCATGGGACAGTTCTACGCCTATGTGTCTGACCCTGGCGCGGCCATTCTGTGCTCACCCATGTTCCGTACATGGACGCTTCGGCGAAGGAGAGCTCCGGTGAATGAGCAGCCCGCGGCAACAGCGGCGCTCGCCGAGCTCGTCGACGACCTCGTCCAAAGTGGCTGGCGGATCGTCGGGCCGGCGATCGCCGGATACGAGGGGGCCCCGGCCGAGCCAGCCGCGGTCCCAGTGTCGGCGGAGAGCCCGAAGCCGTCTGCGATCGCTGCGATCACGGAAGAAGCGCTCCTCGGGGCTCTGGATCGATTGGGCGGCGATAGCGGAGCCACCGCCGCAGAGGTCGGGCGAGAGCTACTCGGCGAGCGAGCAGCAACCATTCGGAATCTCCCGCAGCGGATCGGCACCAAGCTTCGCTCTCTCCAGCTTCAAGGCAAGGTCGAACGTCACACGAAAGCGGGCGTCTGCCGCTGGTTCTTGACGTCGCGCTAGCGGGCTCCGGGGCAAGCACCCACCCCCACCTTCGAGGGATGGCGTTCGGCAAGTTCGGGACTACACTCCGACGACGTTGGTAGCGCCCGGAGCGCCGCTTGAGCTCGCGTCACCGACGATCCGACGGCCGAGAGCGACCTCGCCGTCTTCTCCAGCCAATACGGCCTGCCCTCCTGCACCACGGCGAACGGGTGCTTCCAGAAGGTGAGCCAGCGCGGAGGAACCTCCTATCCGCGCAAGGACCCTGGCTGGGCGCCCGAGATCTCCCTCGACGTCCAATGGGCGCACGCCATTGCGCCCGGAGCGAAGATTTTGCTTGTCGAGGCCTACTCGAACAGCTTCGCGAACCTCCTCGCGGCCGAGGACTACGCCAAGACGCACGCGCAGTACGTCTCGAACCGCTGGGGCTCCTCCGAGTTCAGCGGCGAGTCGGCTTACGACTCCCACTTTTCACAGACCGGCGTTAGCTTCTTCGCCTCCTCCGGCGACTCGGGGCTGCCGGCGCAGTACCCGTCGGCTTCGCCCAATGTGATCTCCGTCGGGGGTACAAGGCTCAATTTCAGCGGCGGCTCGTTCCAGAGCGAGACGGGCTGGAGCGGTTCACGCGGCACCTGCAGCGCGTACGAACCTAAGCCTTCCGCGCAGAACACAGGCTCCGTCAACTGCAACGGCACGCGCGACACACCAGATGTCCCGCTCGACGCCGATCCCGCCTCCGGCCTGTCCGTGTACGACTCAACCCGCTACCAGGGACAGCAGGGTTGGTGGACCGTGGGAGGAACGAGCGCCTCCTCACCAATGTGGGCCGCCCACTCAGCGGGCTCCGGTGCTCTCGTGAACTCCGCCTACGTCTACGGCTCGAGCATCTCCGACACGTGAGGCCTCTTCGTCGCCCAAGTCGCTCCTGATGAAGTATGGATCCTCAGCCCATTACTCAGCCTGAGGGTCCGCTCTCGGGCGCCGTCCGGGCTCCTTCGGCCTCGCGGGGCTCCTCGACGTCTGGCGCATGCGCTGCGGTCGTGACCACGGGGACCTTGAAACCGAGGAACCCGTAGATGACATCGAGGATCGGGCTCAGGAAGTTGAAGAAGCAGTACGGGAAGTAGGAGGCCGTCGACACGCCGAGCACACCGGAGATGTATGCGCCGCACGTATTCCAGGGGACGAGCACCGACGTGACGGTGCCGGAGTCCTCGACCGCGCGCGAGAGCACCTGCGGCGCGAGGCCGCGCCGCTCGAACTCCGTCCGGAACATCCGAGCCGGGAGGACGTCGGCGACGTACTGGTCGCCGGCGATCACGTTCAGGCCGATGCCACTCCCGTTGACCGCGGCGATCAGCCGTCCGCGGGTCGGGGTGTGCGCGACGACCGGCCGGAGCAGGCGCTCGAGGAAGCCGGCATGTTCCATGATCGCCGCGAACGACAGCGCCGCGAGGACGAGCCAGATGGTCGTGAGCAGGCTCGCCATTCCGCCGCGTGAGAAAAGCGTGTCGATCGCGGCGTTGCCGCTCTTGCTCACGAAGCCGGTCGCCATCGCCGCGTAGACCCCCTTGATGGCGATTCCGACGGCGCTGCGGCCCGGTTCGTCCACGAACGCCTTCACCACGGTCCACTGCGTGAAGCAGGCGAGGATGCCGGCGAATAACGCCGATCCCAGAATGGCCAGAAAGGGCGGCACCTTCTTGACGGTGAAGACGACCAGCAGCGCGAGCGGCAGCAGGTTCAGAACAGTGATGTTGAACTCGTGCTCCAGCACGTCGAGCGCGGCGTCCGTGCTCACGCCACCCTTCGGCTCGGCGGTCAGTCCGAGGACGAGAAAGATGAGCAGGCTGATGCCGAGTGCGGGGCCTGCGGTCCAGAACATGTTCCGGATGTGCTGGCCGGTGGTGAGGCCGCGGCCCACCAGCTTCGGCACCAGGATGGTCGTCTCGGAGAGCGGCGTCATCTTGTCGCCGAAGTAGGCGCCGCAGATAACCGCACCAGCGGCCGTCGCCTCCGAGAGGCCCATGACCTTGGACATCCCGACGAAGGCGACGCCGAGGGTTCCCGCCGTCGTCCACGAGCTCCCGGTCACCATCCCGACGACGGCGCAGATCGCCGCGGTCGTTAGGTAGAAGATGGTCGGGTTGAGCAGCCGCACGCCGTAATCGACGACGGTCGGGATCGTGCCGGCCATGTTCCAGGTCCCGATCAGCGCGCCGACCGCAAGCAGGATGAAGATCGCGCTCATCGCCGTCGTCACGCCGCCGATCGCGGCGTCGGCGACCGCAGCGGACGTGTACCCGTTCTTGAGCGCCATCAGGCTCGCGAAGGCCGCGCTGAGCAGCAGCGCGACCTGCAGAGGCCCGTCCGTGGCGCTGACGCCGAAGAGAACAATCGTAAGCGCGATCAGCGCGATCAGCACAACCACGGGGAGGATCGCGTCGAGCAGGGTCGGCGGTCGTTGGCCTCGTTCCTGGTCGGCGCCCACCGTCACGGCACCGCCATCGTCGTCACAGAGAGGGGCTCACCGCCGGCACGCCCTCAGGTGGCTCCTCTGTCGGGCCCGCCGCGGAGCCGCGCCGCTGGAGCAGGAGCCGTCTCGCCTCGGAGACCGGCACGATCGCGAGCCCGACCACGATGCAGACGAGCCACTGATGGAGGTCGAGATGGACGGTGCCGAGGATCCGCTGGAAGACCCGAAGCTCGGTGCCGAACAGGATCGCCGCCAAGGAGCCGCCGGTGCACATTAGGAACATCCGGTCTTCGAGCACATCGAGCGAGAAGATCGAGCGCCGCTCGTCGCGCGTGGCCAGGGAGAAGACCACGTTGCTGATCGCGAACGTCGTCATCCCCATCGTGCGCGCGATCGCGCTGCTCCCATAGTGGTCGTCCGCCCACCCGATCACGCCGAGCGTGGCCCCGCCGAGGACAAGGCCCGCGATGCAGACCCAGATCAGGAGTGGTCGCGGCAGGATCTGCTCGTCGGAGGGACGCGGCTTGCGCTTCATCAGGCCCTCGGCCGGCCGGCCGTAGCCGAGGCCGATCGCCTGGAGCACCTGCGTGGTGAAGTTGATGTAGAGGGTCTGGAGCGGGACGAACGGGACGCCGCCCACGATGTTGAAGATGCTCGCGCCGAGGAACGTGACGATGAAGCCGACCAGTACGCCCATCTGGAAGCGGATGTACTTCGTCAGGTTGTCGTAGAGGCCGCGGCCGAGCTCGACCGCCTTGACGATCGTCGCGAAGTTGTCGTCGGTGAGGATCATCGTCGCCGCCTCTTTCGAGACTTCCGTGCCGGTGATGCCCATCGCGATGCCGATGTCGGCGCTCTTGAGGGCCGGCGCGTCGTTGACGCCGTCCCCGGTCATCGCGACGATCTGGCCCTTGCGCTTCAGCGAGCTAACGAGGCGGACCTTGTCCTCGGGTGCTACGCGCGCGATCACGCCGATGTCGTCGATCGCGGTGTCGAGCTCGTCGTCGGACATGGCCTGGAACTCGGCGCCGGTGATCGCCTTGCCGGGGATGCCGAGCTCCTTGGCGATGGCCGCGGCCGTGACGGCGTGGTCGCCGGTGATCATCCGTACGCGGATCCCTGCTGCGTGCGCGGTCTCGATCGCCGTCTTCGCCGTCGGCCGCGGCGGGTCGACGATCCCGACGACGGCGAGCACGGTCAGGCCGTCCAGGAGCGGGAGGAGATCTGCCGACGGATCGAACTCGTCGGGGTCGAAGTCCTTGCGTCCGGTCGCCAGCACGCGCAGGCCCTGGCTCGCGAGCCGCTCGTTCTCGTCCATGTAGCGCTGCTTGAACGCGTCGTCCGCGGGGACGATCGACAGGTCGTCCGGGTCGGGTCGCGACGCCGCCCGGGCGAGCAACTGGTCGGGCGCGCCCTTGACGAAGGCGCGGACGACATCGCGGCCGTTCTCATCGCGCATCCGGTGGAAGGTGGCCATCAGCTTGTACGCGGAGTCGAACGGGAGCTCCGCGACGCGTGGGTAGTCCTGCCGCGTCCCGGCCGCATCGAGGCCGCCCTTCTCCGCGAGTACTACGAGCGCCCCCTCGGTCGGGTCGCCGACCAGGCCGCCGTCCTTGACGACGGCGTCGGCGCAGAGGGCCATCGGCAGCAGGAACTGTTCGAGCGGCACCTCCGGCGGGCCGAAGACGTGCTTGATCGTCCCCTCGGTCGAGTAGCCCCCGCCCGAGATCGTGTAGCGGCGGCCGGGGATGGTCAGCTCGACGGCGGTCATCTGGTTGAGCGTGAGCGTCCCGGTCTTGTCCGAGTTGATCGCCGACGTCGAGCCGAGCGTCTCGGTCGACCGGAGCCGCTTCATGATCGCGTTCGCCTTCGCGAGCATCTGCGTCCCGTACGAGAGGATCGTCGTCACGACCGCGGGAAGCCCTGTCGGTATCGCGGAGATCGCGAAGGCGATCGCCGCCGTGAAGACGGTGTCGAAGCTCTGGTCGCGCGACAGGTTGAGGATGATCGAGAGTGCGACCGCGCCGCCCGCGATGAACAAGATCTGGTTGGTCAGCTTCTTGAGTTGGACCGTGAGCGGCGTCTCCGCGTCCTCGGTCGTCTGGAGCATGTGCGAGATGTGCCCGACCTCCGTCGACATCCCGGTCGAGGTGACGATGAACGCGCCCGCGCCCCGCGTCACGTTCGTGTTCATGTAGACCATGTCCGTTCGGTCACCGAGCGGCGTCTCGGCTGACTCGACCGCGTCCACGCCCTTTGAGACCGGCATGCTCTCGCCGGTCAGCGCCGACTCCGCAACCTCGAGCGTCGCCGCCGACAGCAGGCGGCCGTCGGCCGGCACGACGTCTCCCGCCTCGATCGAGACGACGTCGCCGGGCACCAGCTCTTCGGCCGGGATCTGGACGAGCTCGCCGTCGCGGCGCACACGCGCCTTTACGATCATCATCTTCTGTAGCGCCGCGACCGCCTCGGCCGCCTTCCCCTCTTGGCGCAGGCCGAGCACGGCGTTGAACAGCGTCAGGAAGAGCAGGACGAGGCCGGTGCCGAGCTCCTTCAGCGGGTAGAGGCTGCCGATCCCCGCGACGAGCAGCACGATCTGCATCGGGTCGCGGTACTGGCGTACGAACGCGCGCCAGCGCGGCTCGACCGCCACCTCCGCGAACTTGTTGGGGCCGACCGAGGCCCGCCGCGACGAGACTTCGGCGGCCGAGAGGCCGCTCCCAGGGTCGACGCCCAGGCGGCCGCCGACGTCGTCGGGCGCGAGCGTGTGCCATGCAACCGACCGCGCATCCCCCAGCCCGTCGGTCGCAGCGGGTGCTTCTTCTGCCGTCGCCATGTCGCGGTCTCCTTCCGTGGGTTCCTTCGCAGCCCCTCGTTCGCTCAGTGCAGCGCCCCGACCTCGAGCCCGGATGCGTCGAGCGTGACGGTCGTACCAGCGTCGCCGCGGAGCAGCGCCGCCGTGTCGGAGATGGAGCCGATCGCGGCCAGGCCGCCCGTTTCCTCGACGAACGAGCAGGCGGCCCGCACCTTCGGCCCCATCGATCCGGCCGCGAACTCCGTCGCGGCGAGCGCGTCCGGGGTCGCCCGCCGGATCGCGCGCTGCTCGGGCGTGCCCCAGTCGGCGTAGACGGCGTCGACGTCGGTCATGATCAGGAGCGCGTCGGCATGAAGATCCCTGGCGAGAAGCGCACTCGCGAGGTCCTTGTCGATCACGGCCTCGACGCCCACGAGCTGGCGCCCTGCGGTCGCCGGTGCGTTCGTGTACATGACCGGAATCCCGCCGCCTCCCGCACAGATGACCACTGCGCCGTGCTCGAGCAGCCACTCGACCGGCTCGATCCCGAAGATCCGCTGCGGCAGCGGTGATGGCACGACGCGGCGGAAGCTATCCCCGTCGGGCTTGAAGTCCCAGCCTTTAGCCTCTGCAAGCCGGTCGGCCTCGGCTTTCTCGTAGATCGGGCCGATCGGCTTCGTCGGATCCTGGAACGCGGGATCCTCGTAATCGACCTCGATCAGGGTCAACAGCGAGGCGAGCCGCTTCTCGAAGGGAAGCTCGTTCCCGAGCTCTTGCTGAATCAGGTAGCCGATCATGCCCTCGGTCTGAGCGCCGAGCAGATCGAGGGGATACGGTTCGACCTCGGTGTAGGCGGAGCCCTGCAGGGCGAGCAAGCCGACCTGCGGCCCGTTGCCGTGCGAGATGACGAGCTCGTGCTCGAGCGCCACGGGAGCGAGTGCCTTGCACGCCACACGCGCGTTGGCACGCTGGTTCTCGGCCGTCAGCGGCTCCCCCCGCCGAAGCAGGGCGTTCCCGCCCAGTGCGGCAACGACGCGCATGGTCAGCTCCCGAGAGTCGCGACCATCACGGCCTTGATCGTGTGCAGCCGATTTTCGGCCTCGTCGAAGACGAGCGACGCCGGGGACTCGAAGACCTCCTCGGTTACTTCAAGGGAGTCCATCCCAAACTTCTCGAAGATCTCCTTGCCGACCTGGGTCTCCGTGTTGTGGAAGGCCGGCAGGCAGTGCATGAACATCGCGTCCGGATTGCCGGTCGCGGCCATCGTCTCGGCGTTCACCTGGTACGGCCTCAGGAGGTCGATTCGCTCGGCCCAGACCTCGTCCGGCTCGCCCATCGAGACCCAGACGTCGGTCAGCAGTACGTCACAGCCGCGCACGGCCTCGGCGACGTCCTCGGTGATCGTGATCTGCGCGCCGGTCTCGCCCGCGATGGAGCGCGCCAGATCGACGATCTCGTCCCGCGGCCAGAGCGACTTCGGGCTGGCGACGCGGACGTCCATCCCGAGCTTCGCCCCGCCGATCAGGTAGGAGTCCGCCATGTTGAACCGCGCGTCGCCGAGGTAGCAAAAGACGACCTCGTTGAGCGGCTTGGAGATGTGCTCCCTGAAGGTGAGGAAGTCGGCCAGGATCTGGGTCGGGTGCCACTCGTCGGTCAGCCCGTTGTAGATCGGGACGCCGGACCAGCGCGCGAGCTCCTGGGCCGTTTCCTGCCCGAAGCCGCGGTATTCGATCGCGTCGTACATGCGGCCGAGCACCCGCGCGGTGTCCTTCACGGTCTCCTTGTGTCCCATGTGCGAGCCGGAAGGCCCGATGAAGGTGACGTGGGCGCCCTGGTCGTAGGCAGCGACCTCGAACGCGCATCGCGTCCTGGTCGAGTCCTTCTCGAAGATCAGTGCGATCTCCTTACCGACGAGTTTCTGTTCTTCCCGACCCTCCTTCTTGGCCGCCTTCAGCTCCGCCGCGAGCTCGATCAGGTAGGTGATCTCCTCGGGGCTGAAGTCGGCCAGCTTCAGCAGATGCTTGCCTCGTAGGTCGACAACGGTGCTCATGATTCGGCTCCTTTCCTCAGGCCTCCCGGACGATCGGGCAGGTCATGCAGTGGCCACCGCCGCGTCCGCGGCCGAGCTCCTGCCCAGCAATTGTGAGAACCTCGATTCCTGCCTTGGCGAGCTTCGCGTTGGTCGCCTCGTTGCGCTCATACGCAACGACGACGCCGGGCTCGAGCGCCACGACATTGTTGCCGTCGTCCCACTGCGTGCGCTCCGCCTCGAACTCGTCGCCCGCGGTCGGGACGACCTTCAGCCGCTCGAGGCCGAGCGCGTCCTTCACCTCGTCGAGGAAGGCGCGCTCCGACACCTCCGCCTGCACGCCGGCCGGGCCGCCGGGCCGGAACAGGATCGGCCGGATCTGCGAGACGACCGGCTCGTAGAGCGTCGCGATGTCGTGGTCGCAAAACGTGAAGACCGTGTCGAGGTGCATGGCCGCCCGATCGCGCGGCATCTGCGCCCCGATCACAAGGCGCGCCGCGCCGGCCTCGAACATGGTGCGCGCGAGGATGCTGACCGCCTTCGCCGTGCTGCGCTCGCCCATGCCGATCAGGACGACGCCGTCGCCGACGGGCATCATGTCGCCGCCCTCCATGCGCGCGGTGCCCCAGTCGTGGTCGGCGCCGCCAAACCAGATCTGGAAGTCCGCCTCCCGGAAGCGCGGGTGGAAGCGGTAGATCGCCTCGACGTTGAGCGTCTCCAGCTGCCGGGCCGGCCAGAACATCGGGTTGAGGCTGACCCCGCCGTAGAGCCACGCGCTCGTGTCTCTGGTGAAGAGCTGGTTCGGCAGCGGCGGCAGCACGAAGTCCGTCGGGCCGAGTGCAGGCCCAATCGCAGACTTGATCTCGTCGGGGAGCTCGAGCACGGTGATCCCGCCGGTCAGGCGGGTCGCCAGTTCCTCGGCCGGCATCTCGGTCAGCCAGTCCTTAAGCGGTTCGGTGAACATCACCGTCACCTCTTCAGGGCGGACTCGCCGCGAGAGCAGCCACTCGCGCGCCTCGGCGTCCTCGAGCGTCTGCGCGAGCAGCTCGTGCAGGAGCAGGACCTCGGTGCCACGCTCGCGCATCAGGTCGACGAAGGCGTCGAACTCCTGCCGCGCCCGCCGCACCCAGATGACGTCGTCGAAGAGCAGCTCGTGGCAGTTGCTCGGCGAGAGGCGTTCGTGCGCAAGGTCGGGCCGATGCACCATCACCATGCGCAGCTTTCCGACCTCGGAATGTGTTCCCAGAACGGTGTCGGTGGCGGTGCTCATGCGTTCTCTCCTTTCATGCTCAACCGGTCGCGGCGGCGATGCCGACGAAACGCGCAGACGACGATGAAGGCGGCCAGGGCGCAGCGAGACGACCGATCCCGGGCTGGATCGCGCCCGTCTTCATCGTCACCATGATGAACGCTCCAACCGCGAGCGCGAGGCGAGAGATCGCCGCCGACGGGTTGGCCGGGACAAAGAACGATGCGATCCAGACGAACAGCAGGACGGCGGCGAGCACGGTGAACTCAGTGGGGAACCTGATCTTCCTCGACCCCGACTGCACTCAAGGTGTGGCCGGCGCCGGCCAATCCGCCTCACGTGCCATCCCGAGGAGTATTCCAGCTGGCACCGTAGGAGCAGAGCGTTGATGATTCGGAGCGATGCTGGCTTCGTTCGCTTGGGGCTTTATCGCCGCCTCGACCCTGATCGTCGGCGGGGCCTTTGCACTCCGTTACCCGGTGGGAGAGCGGGCGCTCGGCATGGTCATGGCCTTCGGGAGCGGTGTCCTGATCAGCGCAGTCGCCTTCGAGCTCGTCGAGGAAGCGTTCAACAAGGCCGGCGGGAAAGGAGCCGTCGCCCTAGGCCTTTGTGCCGGGTCCCTGACCTTCTTCGCAGGCGACTCTCTCATTGACCGAATGGGCGGCTCCGACCGCAAGCACTCGGGCGGCCGCCAGGCCGCGGGCTCCGCGCTCGCCATCGTCCTCGGCATCGTGCTGGACGGCATCCCCGAGTCGATCGTGCTCGGGCTCACCATCGTCGTCAGCGGAAGCGTCAGCGCCGCCTTCCTCATCGCCGTTGCGCTCTCGAACGTGCCCGAGGCGATCGCCGCCAGCACCGGGCTGGCGCAAGCAGGCTGGGCTACGCGCCGCATCATTGGCCTCTGGACGCTGGTCGCGGCGGTGTCCGGTCTGGCCGCGCTGCTCGGCTTCGCGGTCTTCGATTCGGCCTCCCAGGAAACGATCGCGTTCGTGCTCTCATTCGCCGGGGGCGCGATTCTGACGATGCTCGCCGACACGATGATGCCGGAGGCCTTCGAGCACGGGGGAAAGCTCGTCGGCGTCGTCACGACACTCGGCTTCGGGCTCGCCTTCGCGATCAGCGCCCTGGAGTAGTGCTACGCCTTTCCTGGGCGCCGGCATACCCGAGTCGCCTCGAGGAGCCCGCTCGCCTACGGCCAGCCGCGTCCCTTTACTTCAAGCGGCTGAGAACTCGTCGACGACACCCTCGAGCAGCCGCCAGAATCGCTCGACGGTCGGGATACTGACCCGCTCGTCGGGCGAGTGCGGCGCCTCGATCTGCGGGCCGAAGGAGACCATGTCCAGGCCGGCGACCCGGTCGCCGATCACGGCCGTTTCCAGCCAGGCGTGTACCGCCGTGACGATCGGGGGCCCGCCGAAGAGCCGCTCGTAGACATGACGGGAAACGTCCAGGACAGGGGAGTCGAGGTTGGGTCGCCAGCCGGGGTCGGCCTGCCCGATCTCGAGCGAGCCCCCTGCGAGGCGAGCGGCGGCTTCGAGCGCGGCAACAACCTCCGGAAGCGCCGAGGCGTTGGACGAGCGCGAGAGGCTGTGCAGCGTGAGCGTCGCCCCGTCGGTGACCGCCTCGCCGATCGAGGTGCTCGTCTCGACGAGCCCTTCGAAGTGCGGGCTCATGGCGAGCGGCCCGCTCGGGACAACTGCGACGAGGTCGAGCACGTCGCGGGTCCCGTCTGCCGTCCAGGCCTCCGCCGCGTCGGCCGCGCGCGCGACCCTCACGGTGACGCCCGAATCGGTGTCCGCGTAGGCGTCGCCGATCGCCGCTGCGGCGCTTGCGACGGCGACTCCGAAGGTGGGCTCTCGCTCGGGCGGCAACGAGCAGATCGCGGTGGCGTCCCGAGGAATGGCGTTCCAGCTCTTGCCACCCTGCAGGGAAGCCAGCCGGAACGGGGCAACGGCGAGCGCCTCGCGCAGCGCGCGCCCGAGCACCTTGATCGCGTTCGCGCGGCCGTGGGCGATGTCGGTGCCGGAGTGCCCGCCGAGGCCTCCGCTCACAGTCACCGACAGCGTCACCGCGCCCGGGCCGCGCGCTTTCCGCGGCCTCTCGACCCGGATCGACGTGTCGGTGCTACTCGCAGAGCCAACGGTCAGCTTCCCGTCTTCCTCGCTGTCCAGGTTCAATAGCGTCGCCCCGCTCACAAGGCTCGGGTCGAGCCCGCTCGCACCCTCGCCGGGGCCACCGACCTCCTCGTTGACCGTCATCAGCAGCTCCAGCGGGCCGTGCGGCGACGATTCGTCCTCGGCCAGCGCCATCATCGCCGCGATGCCGATGCCGTCGTCCGCGCCGAGCGTCGTCCCGTCAGCGGTCAGCCAATCGCCGTCGCGAACAAGCGCGATCCTGCCCTCGGCCGGATCGTAGAGGCTGTCCGGCCGACGCTCGCACACCATGTCCAGGTGCCCCTGCAGGACGAGAACCGGCGCCGACTCACGACCCGCGGTCGCCGGCACACGCACGACGAGGTTGCGGGCCGCATCCTGACGAAGCTCGAAGCCGTGCTCGACAGCCCACCCGCGAATGTGCTCGATCACGGGCTCCTCGTGCCGCGAAGGGCGCGCGATCTTGGTCAAGGTCTCAAAGTGCCGCCAGCAAGCGCCGGGCTCGACTCCCGTTAGTACTGCGGGCCGGGTAGCCATCGAGGCTTCCTCCCGGTCAGGGGACGATGTGCACGACAACGATCTTCGTGCCGTGAGTGCCGACCTCGTCGCCGCGGTGATGCTTCGGACCGCGCGCGTACGCGATCAGGCCGACCAGCAGCAGCACGCCCGCCAGGATGAGCACCCATTCAAGGCCACGTCGCATCTCGGTCCTCCTCTCCTAGGGTCGACGTGCGCACGTCACACCGCCGCCGATATGGCGAGCACGATCACGGATAGGGCGCTCAGCAACGCGAGCAGCGGCCAGACCCAGCGAAGGTAGGTGCCGTAGGGGACGCGGGCGATCGCGAGGCCGCCCATCACGACCGCAGACGTCGGCACGACCAGGTTCATGACACCGGAGGCGCTCTGGTAGGAGGTCACGACGAGCGCCGCCGAGACGCCGAGGAAGCTCGCCAGCGGAACCATGATCGGCATCGCCAAGGTCGCGAGCCCCGAGGTCGAGGGGATCGCGAACGACAGCGGCAGGAAGAGCAGGAACATGATGATCAAGAACGCAACGGCGCCCGTCCCTCCCAGGGCTTTCTCGACCCAGTGCAGGATGGTGTCGGTGATCTTGCCGTTGTTCATGATCACCGTGATGCCGCGCGCGATGCCGATGATCAGCGCCACCCCGAGCAGGTCGCGCGCACCGTCGACGAAGCTGGTCGTCAGCGCGCCTTCGCCCATCCGGCCGATCACCCCGATGATGATCGCGAAGAGCAGGAAGGAGGCGGTCATCTCGGGGAACCACCACCACCAGGTCGGGAACGGGATCCCGATGTCCTCCCACGGAACGACGCCGTAGATCATCACGACGAACGCGAGCGCGAAGACGGCCAGAACCGTCTTTTGCTTGCCGGTGAGCGTGACGGCGCCGGCGCCGCTCTCGGTCCGGAAGCGCGCCTCGTTCTCGGCCTTCATCGCGTAGACGAGCGATCTCGACGGGTCGCGCTTCACCCGGTCGGCATACCGCAGGACGAAGAAGATGCCGATCAACAGCCCGACGAGCAGGATCACGAGCCGTCCGACGATGCCTTCGCTGATCGGGATGCCGGCGATTCCGGATGCGATCCCGGTCGCGAACGGGTTGACCGTCGAACCGAGCACGCCGATCCCGCAGCCGACTAGGACGATCGCTGCACCCGTGAGCGCGTCGTACCCCGCGGCGATCATCACGGTGATCACGAGCGCGTAGAAGGCGAGACTCTCCTCGGCCATCCCGAAAGTCGTACCTCCCAGGGCGAAGACGCTCATAAGGACGGGGATCATCCATCGCTCCTTGCCCTGCATCCGCTGGACGAGTTTGCCGATGCCGGCCTCGATCGCCCCGGTCTTCATCGTCACGCCGAGGAACCCGCCGATCACGAGGATGAACAGCGCGATGTCGATCGCGCCGAAGAGCGATCCCGAGTTGTAGTAATTGATGTTCCCCTTCGCGTTCTCGATCCCGTAGAGGCCGTTGATCGGCGCCGTGAGCGAGTCGACGAGGATTCGCGCGGGATGCGACGGCACCTCGTGGTACGTCCCGGGAATCGGCTCGCCCGCGGCGTTGAGGTTGTAGATGCCGGCCGGGATGATCCACGTCGCGATCGCCGCCAGCACGATCAGCGCGAACAAGATCGTGTACGCCGACGGAAGCGTGAACCCGCTTTTCTTCTCCGGTTCAGCCGGGACAGTGGGCTGGTCGGTCATCTAAGCCTCCGGTGCGGACTTCGCTGCGGGTTTCCGGGCGCGATCGCGTTCTTTCGCTCCGGCTGCGACCGGGAGTCCGCCCCCAATACCAAGGGCGGCTCGCACCGGTATCGGCCGCAGTCGGGCCTCATGGAGGACCTTGGCTGGCGAGCGTGCGCTCAAGATTCGGCGCCCGGATGTAGCGAACCCTGCAGTTCGCCCGGACAAGACGCACGAATTAACGGGTTCTCGTGGATCGCGAGGATCACGGCCCCGCAACTATGCGACACCCACACGGTCGCGTGCAACCCCCTCGCCGTGCAAGAGAGAGCGTGGATTCACGAGGGGCGACAGCCCGCTGGAAAACCACCCGCTCCGGACGATGAACCACCGCTTTACACACGTACTACGCAGGCTCTGCTGGGTGGCGCCGGTTGAGCACGTACCGACCTGTCACGCCGTAGGTCGCGGGTTCGAGTCCCGTCCGCTCCCGCTGCTAACCGCCCCTACAACACCCTCCGGTTAACAGCCGACTCGTACAAGGTCACGTCCTGCGGCTCCGCACGGTTAAGCGCAGATAGGGCCTGCCAGGTCACGTCAGATCATCTGGATTCCGTACCAAACGCGGAACCAATTTTGGATAGGCGATGACGTCAGCCCTCCTACCCCGATCGCGGCAACCGCGGCGGCAGCGAGAGCGTGTACCTCGTCCTGATCGGATGATGCGCCGGTTTGTTCCCCATGTCACGGTCGAGGCCGGAATCGGAACGACCTGCCTATCGAGGGAGGAACTATGTGGTGGGGAATCGGTATCGGCGGCGCCATCTTGTATTTGATCGTGGCGTTCACTCTCGGCCTGATGACGCTCCGAAATGGGCACGGGTGGATGTTCTTCTTCGGGATCTTCTTCCCGGTGCTCTGGATCTTCGGCGCCTTCATGAGGCCGTCGGCGGCCCAGGTCGCCTAGGGCGAAGACGTTGGCAGGCATTGAGCTGGGGCCGGTCGACGATGTCGTCGTCGAGTTTCCGGCAGGCGCAAGCAACTTCATGGGCGAGATGGCTAAGGAGCTGCTCGCGTTGGTCGACGCCGGCTGACGTGGTGATCGCCGCCTTCACGGTCGCGCTGTTCTTCCGCGGCTGAGGTACCAACTCCGGTACCAAGAAGGGCGCTCCACACGGGCGCCCTTCGCGTTTCTGGCCCTCAGCAGCGTCTTCGTAGCTCCCCAGGTTGGACTCGAACCAACAACCCTCCGGTTAACAGCCGGATGCTCTGCCAATTGAGCTACTGGGGACGGCAGCGGGGCTAGTGTAGCCGCTGCTCCCGAGCGCCAAATCAGCGCGACAGGGTCTGCGCCGTCGAGATTTCCTCCATCGCACGGACGATCTTCTCCAGGGCCGCCTGGAGCTCCAGGGTGCGGCTCGGATCGGCGTCGCTCAGCTCCCGGCGAAGGCGCCGCTCGCGCAGGCGCAGGAGCAGCTCCTCGGCCGTGCGCTCGTCGATCCCCTCGGAGGCCGCCCGCGCGTCCAGCTCGGCGAGCAGGCCGACGAGCTCCTCAACCGGCTCGGCCTCGGACACGAGCTGCTCACGAACCCTTCGATACGTCTCCGAGTCGAAGTGCTCAGGCCCGAGCTCGACGAGGATCCGCACCAGCGAGCGGTGCGCGGCCACTCCGGCGAGGGCGTCGCGCTCCAGCCGCTCGCCCGCATCGAGGAGGCGCGGCGAGACAGTGCCGGTCGCCGGCGCTCCGAGGCGCGGAGCCAGGCCCGCCTGCGTCTCCTTCGGCAGGTCGAGCTTGTCGGCGGCGAAGCGAATCGCGTCCTGGCGCTCCGGCGACTCGTCGAAGCGCGACAGGACGTCGCGGACGCGGACGAATGCCTCCTGACGGTCCGCCGCCCGCTCGATCTCCAGCCGCACCCTGTAGCCGAGGTAGCTCTCGGCGCGTGCAAGCCGCTGGTCGAACCCGTCGGCCAGGTCGGCGGGATCGAACCCGGACGGGAGCGCGACCACCCGCACGTCGAGACCCTGCGCAGCTGCGAGCTCCATCCCGCGCAGCGTCGCGGCCTCGCCGGCAGCGTCGCCGTCGAAGCAGAGCCAGACCCGTTTCGTCAGCCGGCCGAGCTCCTTGAGCTGGCGCTCTGTCAGGGCGGTCCCCATCGATGCGACCACGGGCTCGAGGGCCGCCTGGTGCAACGCGAGCACGTCGGTGTTCCCCTCGACGACGATCGCGCGCTCCTGTTTGGCGATCGCGGCGCGAGCCTTGTCGAGGCCGTAAAGGAGGTCGCCCTTGCGGAAGAGCTCGCCCTCCGGCGAGTTGACGTACTTCGCCCGGAGCGGATCGTCCTCCCGCAGCTTCCGCGCCTGGAAACCGAGCACACGACCGCGAGCGTCCCCGAGCGGAAACAGCAGCCGGCCGGAGAAGTAGTCGTTTCCGCGCCGGTTGAGCAGGCCGGCGGCGAGCAGCTCCTCACGCGTGAATCCCCGCTCGACCGCCTTGCGGGCGAGCGTCGTCCCGCCGAGGGCTAGGCCGAGCCGGTATTCGCGGCAGACCTCCTCCCCGAGACCACGCCCCGCGAGGTAGTCACGCGCCAGCGAGCCCGCCTGCGAGTCCCACAGGTAGCGCTCGTAGAACGACGCGGCGGCGTCGAGCAGCTCGAGCAGTCGCTCGCGGCGGCGGCGGCGCGCGTCCTGAGCCGGTGAGGTCTCCTCGTATTCGATCAGGACGTTGAACCGGTCCGCGAGCCACTCGATCGCGCCGGCGAAGTCGAGCTGCTCGGTCTCGCGCACGAACGTGATCAGGTCGCCCTTCGCGCCGCAGCCGAAGCAGTAGTAGAGCTTGTCCGTGGGGTTCACGGAGAAGCTCGGCGTCCGCTCCTCGTGAAACGGGCAGCGACCGAGGTATCGCGCGCCCGCCTTGCGCAGCTGGGTCCGCCCCGAGACGACCGCGACCATGTCCGCGGCGGCCCTGACCTCCTCGACGGACGCGTCCTTGATGCGGGCCACTACTCGAGCTCCGCGACGTACGTCAACGCGAAGCGATCCGTCATCCCTGCGATGAAGTCGGCGATCTGCTCCGGCTCGTCGCCGCGCCCGGCGAGATGATCAAAGATCCGGCGGATGGTGACGCGCGCGCGCTCGTGCTCGAGTCGCGCGTGAGGGCCGAGATAGACGTGGTCGAACATGAACGCGCGAAGGGCGTGCATCGCGCCGCCGATCTCCTCGCTCTGGACGATGTCGCCGGCGCGCTCGGAGCTCTCGACCAGATCGTGGACGAGCGTGTCGATCCTGCGCGACCCCCGCTCGCCGAGCAGTGCGACCTCGGCCTGCGGCAGGTCGGCGGGGTCGAGGATTCCGAAGCGCACGGCGTCGTCGATGTCGTGGTTGATGTAGGCGACGCGGTCGACGATGCGGACGATCTTGCCCTCGAGCGTCGAGGGCTCGAGCGGGCCCGTGTGGGTGAGGATGCCGTCGCGGACATCCTCGGTGAGGTTCAGGGACTCTGCAATTCGAAGCGACTGCTCGTTGTGCCGGAAGCGGCGGCCGAAGCGGTCGTTCAGGGCGTCGTCGAGCGCCTCTTCGCCCGCATGCCCGAAGGGCGGATGGCCGGTGTCGTGCCCGAGCCCGATCGCCTCGACGAGATCCTCGTTCAGGCGGAGCGCACGCGCGACGCCGCGCGCGATGGCGCTGGTCTCGAGCGTGTGCGTCATCCGCGTCCGGTAGTGGTCGCCGGCGGGATCGATGAAGACCTGGGTCTTCCCCTTGAGGCGGCGGAACGGCTTCGAGTGCAGGATCCGGTCCCGGTCGCGCTGAAACGGAGTGCGCAGCCTGCAGTCGTCCTCCTCGCGGAGACGGCCGCCGGCTTCGTACGACCGAATGGCGAGCGGAGACAGCCAGCCCTCCTCGTGCTCCCGCACCCGCGCCTCGAAGGCTTCCGCGACCTTTCCCGCAACTTCGGACGGCATGAGCTCAGGCTAGATGATGATCGGGACGGTTCCGCCGTCCGCGCTCCACGCGGCTCCGGTGACGTACGACGCGCGGTCCGAACAGAGGAACACGATCACCGACGCGATCTCCCCGGGCTCGGCAAGGCGTCCGAGCGGGCGGCCCGAGCCGACCGCGTCGAGCACCTCGTCGCGAGTCTTCGACGAGCGTGCCGCCTGCTGGTCGGCCAACCCGCCGGCCCCGAGCCAGGCCTTGGTCGCCGTCGGCCCCGGCGTGACGGCATTGCAGCGGATCCCGTCCTTCGAATAGAGGTCTGCCACGAGGCGCGAGAGCGACAGAACTGCCGCCTTGGTCACGGAGTAGTTCGGCATTCCCGTGGACGGCCGCTTCCCCGCTGTCGACGAGACGTTGACGATCACGCCCGCTCCCGCGGCTTTCATGGCCGGGAGCACGGCGCGGATGCAGCGCACGTGGCTCATGACGTTGAGCTGCCACATTGCGTCCCACTGCTCGTCCGTCAGTTCCTCGAAGGAGGCCTGGTAGGCCTCGCCGACGTTGTTCACGAGACAGGCGACAGGCCCGAGCTCGTGGGTAGCCCGCTCGACGAGGGCGGTCGCCGCGAACCGCTCGGAGAGGTCGCAGGCGACCCCGAGGGCGGCGTCCGCTTCGAGGCGAGCCGCCTCCACCCGCCCCGGATCGCGGCCGGTGACGACGACTCGCGCTCCTTCGGCGGCGAGAAGCCGGGCAACCTCGAGCCCGATCCCGGAGGTCGACCCGGTGACGAGGCAGACGCGGTCGCGAAGGCCGAGATCCATCGGCTCGCTAGCCTAGTTGCAATGACGACGCTCCTTCTCGTCCGCCACGGCGAGACCGACTGGAACCGTGAGGGGCGCTGGCAGGGCGGATCGGACACGCACCTCAACCAGCTCGGCCGGGAACAGGCGGGCGCGCTCGCCGCGCAGCTCGACGGCTCGATCGGCGTCCTCTATTCCAGCGATCTCGCCCGGGCACGCGAGACGGCGGAGATCGTCGCTGAGCGGCTCGGGCTCGAGATCCACCTCGACCCGAGGCTCCGCGAGCGGCGCTTCGGCAGTTGGGAGGGCCTCACCTCCGCCGAGATCGCGGAGCGATTCCCCGACGCCCACCGCCGCTGGCGCGCCGGAGACGGCCCGGGAGCAGACGACGCCGAGCCGTTCGACGAGTTCGCCGCGCGCGTGAACGGCTTCGTCGCGGACGTCCTCGAGCGGCATCCGGCCCAGGAGGTCCTGGTCGTCTCCCACGGCGGTTCCATCCGGGTGATCCACGCGCTCGTCGCGGGCCTCGACTACGTCCGTGATCACAGGTCGATACCGGCCGTGCCCAACTGTGCCGTGGCCCTTTACGCGGTCCGGGATGGGAAACTCGGGCCGGTAGACACAGGGAGTTAGCGGGGTCATTTCGCCGCGTCGCGTTTTTGCGGCTCGAACATGCCGGGAGGCTGGCGAGCGGAGCCCAGTGGAACCCGCTAATCCCAACTGAACAGGAGGGATGAGCTAGTCAGCTGCGAGTGTCCGGCGGCCGTCGCGGCGTGTCCGGGCGGTGGGATCACCTGAGCGAAACGTGCTCCAGCCGCGTCCGGACGGAAGCCCGAGCAGACTAATCGAGGGCGGAGATGCGGCCTTCGTCGAGGGCGCAGAATAGGTGCTGTTCGACGACCTTCCAGGCATCTCCGGGCCTCCTCACTCGGAGTCGGTAGAAGACATGCAGTCGATCGCCGATCTCGTCGCTGTCCGAGCGAACGAGCTCGAGCCCGTTTAATTCGCCGAACCAGGAGGCGAACCTGGCGGCTGCGGCCCCAGCCCCTGAGAGCTCATTGAGGCCGGGCGGGATCAGCGCACGCATGCGTACGTCTGGCGCGAGCGTGCCGGCGAGCCGGCCAAAGTCCCGCTCGGTGAGCGCCCCGACGAACATCGCTCCCAGATCAGTAGCTGAAGACCGTCGCGCCATCGCCAATCCACTGCCAGAGCGGCGTCGCACCGCCGAGCTGCGCGTTATCGATGAGGCCGTCCTCGCTGAGCTTGCGCGCACCGAGGCAGATCGGACAGACGAGCAGTCTCCCGCCGGCCTCCGCGAATTGCGCCGCCAGCGTCGGAAGAGGCGGGCAGCCGTCGCAGGCGGTGCCTTCGGTGACACCCGGGAGTGCGAGGCGCACTGCCTCCTTGGTCAGGAAGATGGTGACGTCCTTGCCTTGTGTGGCGGCTGCGCCGGCGACGAGGAACGCCACGGTCACCCGCTCGGGATCCTCGAGCCCAGTCGCGAGGTTGACGACCACTTTGCCGTTTCCGTTTCCGTCCATCGGAGCCTCCTTCTTGAGTCGGGACGCCCTGATGGTCGCGCGGCTGTGTCACGGCTGAATCGGCAGGGACCGCCTATTTTTCGCGCTGAGACACCTGGTCTTTCACGACGCCTAATTCACGCGCTGCATCGACGGCCTCCGTGCGTGTGTGGACGTCTAGCTTCGCCAGGATCCGTGAGACGTGGTGATCGACCGTGCGCGGCGAAAGGACGAGCCGGCCGGCGATCTCGGCGTTGCTCAGCCGTTGTGCGAGCAGTGCGAGCACGTCGAGCTCGCGTGCAGTGAGTCCTGCCGGGTTCTGCCGCGCCGCTCGGTAGGGGCCGCGCGGGACGTCGTGCACGCCTCGTGCTCGCAGCCGCCTCGTGACTATCCGAGCCGCAGACGTCGCGCCGAGCCGCTGCAGCTCTCCGAGCGCCCGCCGTAGTGCTGGCTCTTCCTCGGCCCCTGCTAATGCAAGCGCCGCCTCGTACGGGCAGCCAAGATCGCCCCACAACGTAGACGCCCTCACAAAATCACCAGCTAGCTCGGCTTCGGCCGGTGGCGACACATGGGCGGCCGACGTCGTCAGCCCGGAGCGCTGCCGCCACACAGCGAGGTCGCCGAGCAGCCAGCGCTGACCCCGCTGAGCTGCAAGAGCGGCGACGGCGGCGGTTGCCTCGTCCACGCCCGCTGAGTCTCCGCGAAGCCAGGCTGCTTCCGCCCGCGCGGCGCCGACTGGAGCCAGCCGTTGTAGCTCGCCTGTCGGCGCAGCTGTCGCCAGCCCCTCGTCCAGCATTGCCTCCCCGCGCTCTGCCTCGCCCACGCGAACCGCGACGAGCCCGCCGACGACAGAGACGACGATTCGCGTCGGCGCTGACGCCTGTGGGTGCGCCAGGACTTCCGCGGCGAGCTTCGCGGCCGCGCTCCAGCGGCCGCTGTCGAGCGCGAGGCGCGCCCGCCAAGCGCGGAGGTAGAGGCCGTATGAAAGGAGGTCGTGCTCGTCGCAATACGCAATCCCTTCCGCGAGGTAGCGATCGGCGAGCGCAAACTGGCGCCGCTCGACCGCCAGCGTGGCCAGGTTGGCATAGGCACGGCCAGCGTCGTCGTCGAGCCCGAGGGCGCGGGCTCGTGCGAGGCTGGCTTCGAGCTTCGCGCGACCGGACGCCTCGCGTCCGATGAGCACTTCGGCGGAGCCGATGTTTGCGAGCGCGTGGATGCCGATGTCGTCCGCCTGGCAGCGCTCTGCGAGACGAAGCGCGCGTGTGCCCCAGTCGATCGCCGCGCCGCTGTCGTATGCCAGCATCCGCAACTGCGAGACGTTGCTGTACGCACGGGCAAGCGCTGCGCCCTCCGGAAGCTGCTCCAGCACCGTCACCGCCTCGTGTGCTGTTGTCTCAGCCTCTTCGTTGTGGCCGCCGAACCAGAGGTAGCGCGAGAGACGGCGCAATCCGTCGCCCTCGTGTTCGCGGTCGCCCGCAGCGCCGAAGAGCTCGACGGCCTGTCGCTGCGCAAGGATCGCCTCATCGAGTCGGTCAGTCAGGTAGCGCTCGAAGGAGTAGCGGGACAGCAGGTCCGCGCGCTCCACATCGGGCAAGGACGCCGCGACCGAGAGCGCGCGACCGTACTGCTCTGCAGCCTCGCGGTGGGCCCCGAGTTCCGCCGAGCGTTTGCCGGCAGCGGTCGCATGCCGGAGCAGCGCAGGTGCGTCGCCGGCAGCTTCGGCGTGGTGGACGAGCCGAGCGTGCTCAGCTCCGGCAGCCTCGAGCGCGCGCATCACCTGCTCGTTGAGCCTCGCCGCCCGCTCAGGGCTCAGCGCCTGCTCGACCGCGAGCCTTGCCAATTCGTGGCGAAATGACACCGCTTGCCCGTCGCGCTCGAGGAGCCCGGCGATCAGGCACCGCTCAACCGCACCACTCGCTGCGCCCGGAATCGCATCGACCAGCCAGAGCTCGGCCTGAGGCGGCACCACCGACACGAGATCGAGCAGAGCCCGCGCATCCTCGTCCAGCCGCCACACGCGGCCGAGCACGGCCTCGCGCACGGTCGCCGGGAGCTCGCCAGAAGGCGAGGCGAGTAGCTCGCTAACGAAGAACGGATTGCCGCGGGTGGTTGCGAACACGACATCTCCATCCCGCCCTGCCGCGCCCGAAAGACTGCGAACCGCTTCGAGCGAGAGCGGCCGCAGGGAGAGACGCTCGACTCGCGGCGCCGTCGCGAGCAGACCGAGCGCCAGCCGAAGCCGGTGCGACTCATCGACCGTGTCGTTTCGGTACGTGCCGATCAGAAGCACTGGAGCGCGGTCGATGCGACGCGCGAGATAGACCAGGACATCGATCGTGCTGTCGTCGGCCCAGTGGAGGTCTTCGAGCACCACGATCGCCGACCTCTGGCCGGCCAGATCCTCGAGCATTGCTCGGCCGACCTCGTACGGCCGCGCCACCCCCGCTACGACTTCGGCAGCCGCGCCGTCCAGCTGCGCGGCGACCTCGACGATCGGCCCCAGAGGAGCAGGCGTCGCCAGCGGATCACAAAGGCCCCAGAACAGGCGCGAGCGACTGCGGCTCTCGCAAAAGTGACGCACTAGCGTCGTCTTGCCGATACCCGCTTCCCCTGCGACAAGGACGAAGTGGCCTGCACCGGAGCGTCCGACATCATCGAGCCAGCGGCCCAGTGCCTCCGTCTCGCGGTCGCGCTCCAGGAACGTCTGCTCCACTTGGGAGAAGGCTCGCACCAGCGCCTCAACGGCGCAAACTGACCAGTCTTAGAACCAGTGGTGCAGCCACCACTTCTCGAATGCCACCTTGCCCCAGTGGAGCGTGCGCCGAGGTCGTCTCATCTTGACCCGGGCATCGGGCTCGGCGTAGAAGTTGCCCCCAGCGAATCCAGCCCGACCGTCGCCCAGTTCGATCCAGCAGTAGCCGTGACCGTCGAACACGGCCCCGGACGTCTTGCGCTCGGCCGCATCGGCAATCCGACGCGCTACGACTTTGGCCTCGGCGTGGGCGAAGACACCCGCCTTTGGGAGAGCCTTACCGTTGGAGAGCTTGATGGTCGCCACGTCACCGATCGCGTAGACGTCCTCGAAATCGGTCTGAAGGGTCAGCGAGTCAACGTGTACGAAGCCCGAAACCCCGAGGAGCGGTGACGACCGCACGACCTCAGGGGCGTGGTGGGGTGGGACGCCGATCAGCAGGTCGACCTGCTGCGTACGGCCGTCTGAGGCGACGACCTCCCGCGTCTCGGGCCGAAGCTTCTCGAAGGTGAACAGTGGGTGGTAATGGATACCGCGCGCGGCGAGCATGTCTGCGATCGAGCCACCAAGAGTCGCGGGTGCAACGGGCATCGGCGTGTGCTCGGGCGTGAACAGGTGGATCTCGACGTTCCGGCGGATCCCCTTCTTGCGTAGAAACGATTCAGCGAGGAAAGCGGCCTCGTATGGCGCGGCGGGGCACTTGAACGGCAGCTCCGGGATGAGGATTCCGACGACGCCGTCTGTGAAGCCCCGAAGGGCGTTGTGGATCTGGTCGCACCCGGCGGGGCTATAAAGGTTAAGGGCCATCTCGTCGAAGCCCTCGACCGTCTCGGGCACAAGTTGGGCGCCCAACGAGACGACCAGCGAGTCGTAGTCGAGATCTCCGGACGGGGTAACGACGACCCGGTTGTCGAGGTCGAGTATCTGGACTTCCGTGTTGCGGAACTCGATCCCCTTCTTCTGTAGCCCTGCAAGCGGCCGCGTGAACTGGCTCAGGCGACGCTCGCCCACCATCTGCCACAGCAGCGACGGCTGGTACACGTGCGCCGCGGCGCGGTCGACGAGCACGACCCGATGCTCGGATGGGAGCCGGCGCCGAACCTCGTTCGCGGCAACCAACCCACCGGTTCCACCGCCTAGCACCACTGTGCAGCCGGCAGATCCAGTGGTGCGGCGGGAGCTCGCCTTCCCCACGGTGGGACGCTGATACATCTGCTGGATGGCGATCGAGAAGCCCGACTCGTCGAACTCGTTCTCTGAGAACACGACCCTGCGGTCAGGTCCCACGAGAACGCTCCAAGGAACCCACCCGTTGGTGAGCGCGCGGAACAGCTCCCCTTCGCGGTCCGGGATCACCGGGAACTCGAGACCGAACTCCTCCTTCCAGGCGCGACATGAGTCCTCGGTCTCGATCGCACCGATGTAAACGACCTCGAGCCCGTCCCCAGCGAACCGCTCATGGAGCCTGACGACGGCAGGAGACTCCTGCCGACAGCCTTGTCAGGTCGATTTCCAGAAGACCAGGAGCACACCGTTCGTGCCATTCACCGGAAGCTCCAGATCAGCCACCGACAAGGTGCTCCCGGCCTCGATGCCCCCGGACAATCCTTCAAGAACTTTCATCTACCTCCAGGCGGTCAAAACGCCCCGGTTGGTCCATTGCGCCGTGTCCGTCTACCGAGACGAGCATAGTCCTGGACAGCGCCCGAACCAGTCGCCGCGGCATCGGCGGAGCGAGGCCGCAGTCAGTCAGCAACAGCCGTCGGCGCAGCCTTCGCCACGCCAGCTCTCGCGGCCTTCCCTGAGGGCGAAAGCCGCGATCACGAGCGCAGCGAGTGGGTCGGCCCACCACAAGCCGAAGAGGGCATTCGCGCCGAGCCCGACGAGCAGGGCCACAGAGAGATACGCGCACAGGCTCGTCTGCGACGCTTCCTTCACGGTCGCGGCCGAGTGCAGCTTCGCTCCGACATGCCGCTTCGCACGGGCGAGCAGCGGCATCGTGATCGCGGTGAATGCCGCCAAGCCGATCCCGACCCAGCTCACTTGTGGGTGATCGGTGTTGACGAGCGTACGTATCGACTCAACGCTTACGTAGGCGGCGAGGACGTAGAAGCTGACGGCGATCATCTGCTGCGCCCGTCGTTCGGCGTGGCTCGAACCGATCCGACGCCCGGTGAACAGCCAGATGACGACGAATCCTGCGATGGCTTCGATGAGACTGTCGGCGCCGAAGCCAATGAGCGCGATCGAGCCCGCGGCGAGACCGGCGAGGAGCGCAATCAGGAACTCGACGACGTGCCACGCGATCCCGCTCCATGCAAGCAGCCGAGCCCGATGCTCCCAGTGCGACCGCTCCGCTGCTGACAGACCGAGCGCAGCAGCCGGACCGGGCGGAACAGTCCCAAGCTGAATCAGACCGCCTCCTGCGTGGCTAGACATACGCGGGCTTCGTCAATGCGAGCACGGAGCCGAGCAAAGCCCGTCCTTGGTCGGTTACGGAGTACAGGACCATCTTCCCCTCGCGCCGTGAACGCACGAGCCCGCGCTCACGCAGAACCCGGGCATGATGCGAGACAAGCGCCTGCGGACGCTCGACGATCCAGGACAGATCACAGACACACAGTTCGTCCGCCTGTAGAAGAGTCGAGGCCACAGCCACGCGCGTCGGATCGCCAAGCGCGCCAGCAAGACCGGCTACCAGGGCAGCAGCCTGTAGCTCTATCCGTTCGTTGCGGAGGCGTTTGGCGAGCGGAAGGTCGAGGCAGAGAAGCTCGCATTGGCCGTCCTTCCCTGGCACGCAAACACTCTAACAAGCGTTTAAATGAAGGATCCGCGGACGCCGACCGCTGGGACGCGCCGACCGATGAGCAACTCCGGGCGCTTGGGCGAGACCACACCGAGACCACACGGGCACAGCATTTAGCGGCCTTTACGGCCTAGACGGCCCCGGAGAAATGCGGCATCGCGCTAGGCTCCGGAGGGTGGAGGATTACACGAACAAGTACAAGGGCGAGCAGGTCGACGTGGCGCTCTTCGGAGGCGAGTACCAGGAAGGCGTGCTGACCGCCTACTGCTACGTGGAGGACGTCGCCCACATCGAGCTGAACGGGCACATCCTCGTTCCGCTCCAGAACATCGCTTCGCTGCACTGCTCGAGCCGCTGCGACGCACCCGACGACGATTGGCCTCCGCGCGGGCTCGAGCAGGAAGACGGCAACAACTAATCCCTCTGGCATGGGCGGCCGGCTCCTCGTCGTTCGGAACGTTGCGAAGGCGTGGGCCCTACTGCTTGGCACGTGCGCGGTGCTCGGCGCCCTGGGCTGGGTGCTCGGCGGGTATCAGCTCCTCTCGATCTTCGTCTTCTGCGGCGTGCTCCTCGCCGGCGCGCTCTACTGGTATTCCGATCGGGCCGCCGTCGGGCTCGTCGGCGCGCGGGAGCTTCCGGTCGGCCAGGCCCCCGGACTTCATTCGACCGTCGAGCGTCTCGCCGCGGTGGCAGGTGTCGCGAAGCCGCGGCTCTACCTGATCGACGACGGCCTGCCGCGGGCGCTCGCAGCGGGGCGCGGCCCGGGTGGCTCGATTCTCGCCGTCAGCTCCGGGCTCCTCTCCGTCGCCACGCCGGCCGAGCTCGAGGCCGTGCTCGCCCACGAGCTCGCGCACGTCCGTCACCGCGACGTCGTCGTCCAGACATCGGTCGTGGTCCTGGCCGCGACGCTGCTCGAGCTCACACGCGCGGGTGGCTGGTTCTCGCGCGCCCTGCTCTTCGTCATCGGCCCGATCGCGGCGGCCTTCGTCCACCTGATGCTCTCGCCGAAGCGCGAGTTTCTCGCCGATCGCGCCGCCGCGGTGATGTGCGACACCCCGCACCCTATGGCGGACGCCCTCCTTCGCCTCGACCAGGCGTCCGAGCTCGTATCGTTCGCCGGCAGCCCCGCGACGGAGCCCCTGTACACGATCAACCCCTTCATGGAGGAGGGGCTCGCGGCGTTGTTCGTCACCCACCCGCCGGTAGGGCAGCGTGTTCGCCGTCTGCGCGAGCTCGACCCCGAATGGCGTGAGAGGCTCCGCGCGGCGTGAGCCTCGCGATCGAGCAAGCCGAGTACGAGCAGCGGACTGCCGCGCTGGGGGCCGCCCTCGCTGAGCGAGGGCTCGCCGGGGCCGTACTCTTCGATCCGGCCTACGTCCTCTACTACGTTGGCTTCGCCTTCGTACCGACGGAACGGCCGATGGCGTTCGTGCTCACGTCGGACGGCGAGGGAGGGATGCTGGTGCCGCGACTGGAGCGCGAGCATGCCAAGGCGAATGCACTCGTCCGCGAGGTTGCCGACTACCCCGAGTACCCGTCCGAGATCCACCCGATGGAGTCGCTTCGGAAGCTGCTGGGCGCGATGAAGCTCGAGGGCGGCGGGCTCGGGTCCGACCACGACGGGTATCCCTGGATCCTCGGCTATCGCGGGCCGTCGCTCACGGAGCTGACCGGGACGACGCCGGAGAAGATCACCGCTCTGGTCGAGGACCAGCTTGCGGTCAAGAGCCCGGCCGAGATCGCGCTGATCCGCGAGAGCGCGAAGTGGGGAAACCTGGCGCACACGCTGTTGCAGCGGTACACGCGCCCCGGCTTGACCGAGGTCGAGGTGTCGCAGCGCGCGACGAACGAGGCAACCCTTGCGATGCTCGACGCGATCGGGCCGATCTACCGAGCCCAGAGTCCCTTCTTCGAGGGCGCGAGCGCCGGCTACCGCGGACAGATCGGGCGGAACGCCGCCATTCCGCACGCGTTGACGGCGAACATCACCTTCGAGCGGGGCGACGTGCTCGTCACCGGGGCGAGCGCTCCCGTCTGGGGCTACCTCTCGGAGCTCGAGCGAACGATGGTGATCGGGGAGCCCTCACCCGAGCAGCGCGAGATGTTCGACCACATGGTGGCCCTCCAAGACACGGCTTTCGAAACCATCAAGCCGGGAGCGCGGTGCGCGGACGTCGACCGAGCCGTGCGGGCGTACTACGACGAGCACCGACTCTGGGGCTCCTGGAAGCACCACGTCGGCCACTGCATCGGCCTCCGCTACCACGAGGGGCCGTTCCTCGACATCGGAGACGAAACGGAGATCAAGCCCGGGATGGTCTTTACCGTCGAGCCCGGCCTCTACGCTGCCGGTCTCGGCGGCTTCCGCCACTCGGACACCGTCGCAGTGACCAGCGACGGGATCGAGTTCCTCACGTACTACCCGCGTGACCTCGAGAGCCTGACGCTGCCGGCGTAACGCTTCCATTCGTCTGACGGTCGCGTTAGCTTCGTCGGCGAGTGCAGTCGGCCTCTGTTCGCCCGCTCGGGAAGCGCCCCGCCCTGACGGGTCTGCGTGCCGTCGCGATCGTCATCGTCGTGGGGCGCCATGCCGGCGAGGCGGCGGGGATCAGCGCGTTCAGTTTCGGATTCGCGGGCGTGGACATCTTCTTCGTCCTCAGCGGCTTCCTGATCACGTCGTTGCTCGTCGGCGAGCACGCGCGGACGGGCAGCGTTTCACTGCGGCAGTTCTACGTTCGGCGGGCGCTACGGCTCTTGCCGGCGCTCGCAGCCTTCCTCGTCGCCATGCTCGCGCTGGCGCCGATTGCTCAGCCGGCCTCGCTCCGCCGTCCGCTGCTGCACTCGGTCTGGATGTCGGCGCTCTTCGTCGGGAACATCGCCAAGACACTCCACCGGCCGGAGTTCGTGCTCCCCCACCTGTGGTCACTCGGGATGGAGGAGCAGTTCTATCTCGTTTGGCCGGTGCTTCTCGTCGTGCTGCTCTGGCTGAGGGCGCCACGATCTCTCGTCCTGACAGTCGCAGTTGCCTGCGCTGCGTTACTTGCCGGGGCGAGGATCGCTCTCTCCGTCTCTGACTCGGCGTCCGCGAAGACGCTCTTCTACAGCCCGTTGCACTCGGACGGCCTGCTGCTCGGATGTGCGCTCGGCCTGGCCTATGCGTGGCGGATGCTCCCGGGGCCTGAGACCGTGCGCCGACTCCTGCTTTCCGCTGTCCCGATCGCTACCGTCGTGCTCGTGCTGGTGTCGGTCCGCGGCGCGCCGTATTCGAACTGGGGAATGACGGTGGGCCTGTTTGTGATAGCCGCGTCAGCGGTCGTGCTCGTCTACGCCGCGATCGACGAGCGTCCGGTGCTGCCGATCCGCTTTCTGGTCTGGCGGCCCGTTGTCTACCTCGGCGAGATCTCGTATGCGCTCTACATCTGGCACTACGCGATGTTGACACTCTGGCCCGCGACGCGTTTCTCGGTCGCCGAGCGTCTCTTCATCTCGGTCGCGCTTGCGGTGGCATCGTACGAGCTCGTCGAGAAGCCTTTCCTGCGGCGTAAGCGCCGCCACACACCGGCGTCGAGCGACGAGACGGCCGTGGTCGAGGACGGCGTCGTGCCGGTCGCGCCGGCGGCAGGGCTTCCACCCGCTTAGAGGGCTCGCGTGGAAGTCCAACGGGCGATCCGGTTTTTCCCGGATGCTCTGACGCGGCCGGCCTGTGATGCTGGGAGAGCTCAGGAGGAGGTGATTTGTCGATGCCCACTGAGACCCTCACCAAGAACGGGCGGGTGACTCCGGAGCTGGCTCCAGTGATCGGGGAACCGAAGGTGGAGTCCCACCTCCGGGCGCTCGCGATCGAGCGAATCCACAGGCTGCGGAGGTTCAAGCTGCACCTGGTCGCGTTCGCGCTCGGGCTTCCGATCCTCGGAGGCGTGTGGGTCCTGACGGAGTACTACGAGGAGCACACCTGGCCGAGTCGGTTCGCTTCCGCCCCCGATGTGGCTGGGACGTGGGATCCGTGGTTCTTCTTCGTCGCGGGGATCTGGTTCATCATCCTCGCAGCCCACGCCCTCAGGACGTACCTCGGGCCGCCGATCGGGCCCGTCGGACGGTACATCCGCCGTCCGGTGTCGCGCTCGGAGTTGGATCGTGAGGTGAAGCGGTTGCAGTCCCGCGTCTGATCGACTGCTGTCGGCGGGCAAAAAGAGAAGCGGGAGCCGCGATGCGGCTCCCGCTTCGGAATTAATCGGCGGCTACCTACTCTCCCGGGAGGTTGCCCTCCGAGTACCATCGGCGCAAGCGGGCTTAACTTCTCTGTTCGGAATGGGAAGAGGTGTTTCCCCGCCGCTTTGACCGCCGAAGCTTTACCGCACTCCGGTGCCAGACCCCAGTCCGGCTTCGACGCGCAATTTTCAAGAGCGCCGCGGCTTCCCGCGCACCCTCAAAACTCCATAGCTCCACACTCGGTGTTCAAAATCAAGACCTCGAGCAATTAGTACGGGTCCGCTAAACGCGTTGCCACGCTTGCACGTCCCGCCTATCAACGTGGTGGTCTCCCACGGCTCTTACTCCCTCTAGGGGATGGGAAGCCTCATCTCGAGGTGGGCTTCCCGCTTAGATGCTTTCAGCGGTTATCCCATCCAGACGTGGCTAATCAGCAGCGCCGTTGGCACGACGACTGATACACCAGAGGTCTGTTCGCTCCGGTCCTCTCGTACTAGGAGCGACTCCTCTCAAGCTTCCAGCGCCCATGGTGGATAGGGACCGAACTGTCTCACGACGTTCTGAACCCAGCTCGCGTACCGCTTTAACGGGCGAACAGCCCGACCCTTGGGACCTGCTCCAGCCCCAGGATGCGACGAGCCGACATCGAGGTGCCAAACCCTTCCGTCGATGTGGACTCTTGGGAAGGATAAGCCTGTTATCCCCGGAGTACCTTTTATCCGTTGAGCGACGGCAATTCCACGCTTCACCGCCGGATCACTATGGCCTGCTTTCGCACCTGCTCGACTTGTCAGTCTCGCAGTCAAGCTCCCTTATGCCATTACGCTCTACGCACGATTTCCAACCGTGCTGAGGGAACCTTTGCGCGCCTCCGTTACATTTTAGGAGGCGACCGCCCCAGTCAAACTACCCACCTGACGCTGTTCCAGAGCCGGATAACGGCCTCTGGTTAGAAGCCCAGAATCCGCAGGGTGGTATCCCAAGGTTGGCTCCACGAGGACTGACGTCCCCGCTTCACAGCCTCCCACCTATCCTGGACAACGAACACCAGACTTCAACGTCAAGCTGTAGTAAAGGTTCACGGGGTCTTTCCGTCCAACCACGGGTACTCGGCATCTTCACCGAGACTACAGTTTCACCGGATCCCTCGTTGAGACAGTGCCCAAGTCGTTACGCCATTCGTGCAGGTCGGAACTTCGCGTGAATCCTCCGTTTCCGGAGGCGCAGACTATCCCTTCACCCTTGACGCAGACTCGCGAAAATCGCTTCAGCGTCGTATCGTCGCCTGCCGCTCGGATTCATGCGCGCGGCGAGCTCGACGATACCGATCAGACCGGTTGTAGTTCGGTGCTCGCCGACTGCCATCGACCGGCAGACGATTGCGAAACGCTCGAAATCCAACCGCTTTCCCGACAGCAATGGGTACCGCTCGAAGTGGGGGACCACGCGCCCGAGGATGTCCTTGAGTCGCCGTGTCTCCCATTTGAGGGTCTTATCGCTGCGGTCAGGCCGGATGCTTCCGCACCCGAGATGAGCCTGGATCAGCTGAAGCACCTCGGCCCGGTCTCCGTTCTGACTGACTGAGAGGCTCGGCCGCACCTCCCATCCCACCGCGAGCGTGACGCGAGGTGAGATGGATACGGTGAAGCACCCCTCTCCGTCGACGAACCCGGAGATATAGGCCGAGAGGAACTCGCGACTGCTTCTGGGGCCGGCGTATGATCGCACTCATAGATTGAAGCCCGCGATGCGGACGACGGAGATGCGATCTCACGTCCAAAACGGACGATCAGTCGTTACGGGGTCAGGCACAGATTGTGCCGACTTCCCACGGGATTACCCTTTCGCGTCGCGGCGTCCTTGAAGCGTCGCATACGAGGAGGGCTTCCCCGTTATTAGCCGGTTTTTCCACTGGAATTACTTCCAGCTCGGGCAATTCTATTACCCGACAAGGAATTTCGCTACCTTAGGACGGTTATAGTTACCGCCGCCGTTTACCGGGGCTTGGATTCAAAGCTTCGCCCGAAGGCTAACCTCTCCTCGTGACCTTCCGGCACCGGGCAGGCGTCAGCCCCTATACGTCGTCTTTCGACTTCGCAGAGACCTGTGTTTTTGGTAAACAGTCGCTTGGGCCGTTTCACTGCGGCCCCCTCGAGCTAAACCCGAAAAGGGTTTTCACTCTACCGGGGCGTCCCTTCTCCCGAAGTTACGGGACCATTTTGCCGAGTTCCTTAACGAGGGTTCTTCCGATCGCCTTGGTATTCTCTACCTGCCTACCTGTGTCGGTTTTGGTACGGGCACGCGCCACCTCCCTAGACGCTTTTCTAGGAGGCATGGCTTCAAGAACTTCGCCCCGGTGAAGGGGCTCGGTGTCCCGTCTCAGGCTTAGTGGCCGGCGGATTTACCTACCGGCCGCCCTACGCGGTTACCCCGGGACGACCATCGCCCGGGTTTCCTTAGCCTACCCCGTCCCGCCATCGGTGATAGCGGTGGCTACGTGGTACAGGAATATCAACCTGTCGGCCATCGCCTACGCCTTTCGGCCTCGGCTTAGGTCCCGACTAACCCTGAGTAGATTAGCTTTACTCAGGAACCCTTAGGCATTCGGCGGACGAGTTTCTCACTCGTCTTTCGTTACTCGTGCCAGCATTCTCACTTCCCAGCCCTCCACGGCAGGCTTCCGCCGCCGCTTCTCCGGCCTGGGAACGCTCCCCTACCACTCCCGAAGGAGTCCGTGGCTTCGGTTTCCAACTTGAGCCCCGTTACATTGTCCGCGCCCGACCACTTGACCAGTGAGCTGTTACGCACTCTTTGAATGGTGGCTGCTTCTAAGCCAACATCCTGGTTGTCTTTGCAATCGGACATCGTTTCCCACTTAGCTGGAAATTAGGGACCTTAGCCGACGGTCTGGGCTGTTTCCCTTTTGAGCACGAAGCTTATCCCCCGCACTCTGACTGCCATGCTCTGGAATAACGGCATTCGGAGTTTGCCTGAGTTCAGTAAGCTGGTAGGCCCCCTAGCCCAAACAGTGCTCTACAACCGTTATTGAACGCATGACGCTATACCTAAATATATTTCGGGGAGAACCAGATATCTCTGAGTTTGATTAGCCTTTCACTCCGATCCACAGGTCATCCGCCCAGTTTTCAACCTAGGTCGGTTCGGTCCTCCACGGGGTCTTACCCCCGCTTCAACCTGCCCATGGATAGATCACTCAGTTTCGGGTCTACCTCCAACGACTAGACGCCCTATTCAGACTCGCTTTCGCTACGGCTCCGTTTCCTTAACCTTGCCGTTGAAGAGTAACTCGCTGGCTCGTTATGCAAAAAGCACGCCGTCACAGCACGAAGCTGCTCCGACCGCTTGTAAGCACACGGTTTCAGGTGCTATTTCACTCCCCTTCCGGGGTACTTTTCACCTTTCCCTCACGGTACTAGTTCACTATCGGTCGCCAAGGAGTACTTAGCCTTACGGGGTGGTCCCCGCGGGTTCCGACCGGGTTTCCCGTGCCCGGCCGTACTCAGGAACCTGATCAGGAAGGCTGCGCGCTTTCGCCTACGAGACTATTACCCGCTGTGGTGTGGCTTTCCATCCACTTCGGCTAACGCGCAACTTTGTAACTTCCCGACCCGCCGGCAGGCGGATCGAATCAGGCCCTACAACCCCTGCGTGACAACGGCTGCCGCCTGTCACATCACACAGGTTTGGGCTATTCCCTTTTCGCTCGCCACTACTCAGGGAGTCGAGGTTTCTTTCCTTTCCTCCGGGTACTAAGATGTTTCAGTTCTCCGGCTTGCCTCTTCCAGCCTATGGATTCAGCTGGAAGTACGCGCGCATTACCACGCGTAGGTTTTCCCATTCGGAGATCGCGGGATCAAAGGTTGGTCAGCACCTCCCCCGCGCTTATCGCAGCCGCCCACGTCCTTCATCGGCTCTTGGCGCCAAGGCATCCACCGTGTGCTCTTGTTCTCTTGATCGAAAAGAACACGTTGTGTGTCGCTATGGAGTTTTCAAGGTGCAGCGGGCACGCTCGCCCACGAGAAAACCGCCCGACAGGACGGTCTCTCAAAACTCAGCAGCGTCTATTCGAGGTCGACATTCTTCTAGGCGGCCTGGTTGTTCGGACGGCAGGTTTCGCCATCGACGAGCCAGGAGCCTCCGGAGTAAGAGCTCCGGAATCCCTAGAAAGGAGGTGATCCAGCCGCAGCTTCCGCTACGGCTACCTTGTTACGACTTCACCCCAATCATCGACCCTACCTTCGACGGCTCCCTCCCTTGCGGGTTAGGCCACCGGCTTCGGGTATTGCCGACTTTCGTGGTGTGACGGGCGGTGTGTACAAGGCCCGGGAACATATTCACCGCGGCGTTGCTGATCCGCGATTACTAGCAACTCCGCCTTCATGGAGGCGAGTTTCAGCCTCCAATCCGAACCGGGACCGGCTTTTTGGGATTCGCTCACCCTCGCAGGTTTGCAGCCCTTTGTACCGGCCAATGTAGCACGTTTGTAGCCCAGGACATAAGGGGCATGATGACTTGACGTCATCCCCACCTTCCTCCGATTTGTCACCGGCAGTCTCCTATGAGTCCCCGTCTTTCACGCTGGCAACATAGGACAGGGGTTGCGCTCGTTGCGGGACTTAACCCAACATCTCACGACACGAGCTGACGACAGCCATGCACCACCTGTGCACGAGCCCCGAAGGGCTGCCGTATTTCTACGACATTCCCGTGCATGTCAAGCCCTGGTAAGGTTCTTCGCGTCGCGTCGAATTAAACAACATGCTCCGCTGCTTGTGCGGGCCCCCGTCAATTCCTTTGAGTTTTAGCCTTGCGGCCGTACTCCCCAGGCGGGGTGCTTAATGCGTTAGCTTCGGCACGGACGGAGTCGACACCGCCCACACCTAGCACCCATCGTTTACAGCGTGGACTACCAGGGTATCTAATCCTGTTCGCTCCCCACGCTTTCGCGTCTCAGCGTCAGTCACGTCCCAGAGAGCCGCCTTCGCCACGGGTGTTCTTCCTGATATCTGCGCATTTCACCGCTACACCAGGAATTCCACTCTCCTCTTCCGGACTCTAGCTGGAGGGTTTCCGTCGACGTCTCGAGGTTGAGCCTCGAGTTTTCACAACGGACCTATCCAGCCGCCTACACGCTCTTTACGCCCAATAAATCCGGACAACGCTTGCCCCCTACGTATTACCGCGGCTGCTGGCACGTAGTTAGCCGGGGCTTCTTCTGGAGGTACCGTCACCCTCTGGGCTATTCACCCGAGTGGCTTCGTCCCTCCTGAAAGCGGTTTACAACCCGAAGGCCTTCTTCCCGCACGCGGCGTCGCTGCCTCAGGCTTTCGCCCATTGGGCAAGATTCCCCACTGCTGCCTCCCGTAGGAGTCTGGGCCGTGTCTCAGTCCCAGTGTGGCTGATCGTCCTCTCAGACCAGCTACGGATCGTCGCCTTGGTAGGCCGTTACCCCACCAACAAGCTAATCCGCCGCGGGCTCATCCTCGGTCGGAGGCCGAAGCTACCTTTTCCGTCGAATCCGAAAATTCGAAGGGCCATCCGGTATTAATCCGGGTTTCCCCGGGCTATCCCAGTACCGAGGGCAGATTACCCACGTGTTACTCACCCGTTCGCCGCTTTCCCCGGGGCCGAAGCCCTGGTTCTCGCTCGACTTGCATGTGTTAAGCGCGCCGCCAGCGTTCGTCCTGAGCCAGGATCAAACTCTCCGTGAAAGAGTGATTGCCGACTCCACGAGGGTGCCGGCGATCTTTTCACCTTGAGCTTGTGCTCAAAGTCTGCCTCTGCAACAGAGGCATGACAGGTTAAAGCCTCGTCGGCCCGAGAACGGGTCGCCGAGGTCTCGACGTAAACGCTGCTGAGTTTTCAAAGACCGGCGCTGCGTGTGGCGTAAAAAAGCCTCCGACTCGCGCCAGAGGCCCAGGGAAGCTCGGAAACTTTCGTCGTATCCGCTGCGTCCTGAGGGCGCTCCAGTGTCGAGGTACGGAAACCGTCCTACACCACCCTATCGGGCAGCCGGGGAATGATAGCAACCGAGAGGGCTCCGTCAAGCAGTAGAAAACCGCATGAAACGACGCTTTCCGGCCTGGACGAGCGCGCCCTCGAGCCGTGCCCTCGGAAGATCGTTCTCGGCGACCGCCTCCCCGTCGACCTTGACGCCGCCCTGCGCGATCAGCCGCCTGGCCTCGCTCGTCGAGCCGATTCCGAGGTGCGCGACGAGCAGCGTCGGGAGGTGAACCGGATCGCCCTCCGGCAGGTGTGCCTCGGGGACGTCGTCGGGCGCCTGGTGCTCGCGGACGACGCGCGTGAAGTGCTTCTCTCCGCCCCGTGCGCCGTCTTCACCGTGCCAGCGCGTGACGATTCGGCGCGCCAACTCGAGCTTCCACCGCATCGGATCGTCCGGATGCGTCCCCCCGTCGGCGAGCAGGTCCCACCACTGGGGGAGCGCCATGTCCGGGATCGACATCGTCTTGCCGAACATCTCTTCGGGTGGCTCGTTGATGCCGATGTAGTTCCCCCGGGACTTGGACATCTTCTCCACCCCGTCGAGCCCGACGAGGAGCGGATAGGTCATGACGAGCTGCGGGTCCAAGCCGTAGTCCTGCATGACGTCACGGCCGGCGAGCAGGTTGTAGAGCTGGTCGGTTCCCCCGATCTCGATGTCGGCCTCGATCGCAACCGAGTCGTACGCCTGCATGAGCGGATAGAGGAGCTCCGAGATCGAGATCGGCTCGCGCGCGGCGAAGCGCTTTGCGAAGTCGTCGCGCTCGAGGATACGCGCGACGGTGATCGTCCGTGCGAGCCGCACGACCTCCGCGTAGGAGAGCTTCCCGAGCCACTCGCCGTTGAAGCGGATCTCCGTGCGCTCGCGGTCTATCACTCGAAACGCCTGCTCCGCGAACTCCGTCGCGTTCGCGTCGAGCTCCTCGCCCGGCAGGACCGGTCGTTCCTCGGACCGGCCCGAGGGATCGCCGATGCGCGCCGTGTAGTCGCCGATGATGAGCACCACCGTGTGCCCTGCCTGCTGGAACCCCGCGAGCCGGTCGAGCACACAGGCGAACCCGAGGTGGATGTCCGGTGCGGTCGGATCGATGCCGAGCTTGACGCGCAGCGGACGGCCGAGCTTCAGCTTCCGCTCGAGCTCACCTTCGGGCAGGACGTCGACCGCGTGGCGCGTGAGATCAGCGATGCTCACGGGCGCGAGTCTAGTTCGCTGTCTTCGACAGGTTCTCGATCTCGATCGGCTCGAAGCCGTCCGCGGGCTCGAAGCCGAACACCTGCGCGAGGAAGGAGAGGTGCGCCTCGAGCGCGCGCTTGACGTTCTCCGCCTTGCGAAAGCCGTGACCCTCGCCCTCGAACGCGATGTAGGCATAGGGAATTTCGCGACGCTCGAGCGCGTCGACTAACACCTCGGCCTGAGCCGGTGGAACGACCTTGTCGTCGAGCCCCTGAAGCAGCAGCAGAGGGCGCGAGATCGAGTCGGCGTGAGTGATTGGGGAGCGATCACGATAGAGCTCCATCGCTTCCGGCCAGGGCCCGACGAGATACGCGTCGTATTGAGATTCGAACTTGTGGGTCTCGTCGTGGAAGCTGACGAGATCGGCGACGCCGAAGTACGAGGCCCCGGCGGCGAACTCGTCGCGGAGCGCCAGTGCCAGGAGAGTCGTATAGCCGCCCGCACTGCCGCCGGTGATCTCGACGCGCGCCTGATCCACGTCGCCCCGCTCGCTCAGGAACCGGGCGGCGGCGGCACTGTCCTCCACGTCGACCACGCCCCACTGCCCGCGCAGACGATCCCGGTAATCCCGTCCGTAGCCGGTGCTCCCGCCGTAATTGAGGTCGACGACGGCGATCCCGCGGCTCGTGAACGCCTGGATGTCGAGGTCGAGCGCCGAGGAGACGTTCGAAGTCGGCCCGCCGTGCACGGACACGATCAGGGGCGGCAGCTCGTCCGGTGGGCCGGCAAAGTCGGGATTCCTCGGCGAGTAGTAGAACCCGTGAGACGGGAGATCGTCGGCGCCGGGGAACACGATCGGCTCCGCGACCGACAGGTACCGATCGTCGAGCTCGAGGTCGGTCGAGCGCTTGATCACCGTCCGCGTGCCGGACGCCAGGTCGAGCTTGACGATCTCGACTGGAGTCGTCGATGAGGCGGCGGGGAACGCGACGAGCATCCCCGCGCTTCGGAGTGAAGGCGAGAAGAAGCTGCTGTACGGGAGGTCGACGTGCTCGAGCCGGCCACTGTCCGGATCGAGCACGTCCAGGCCGTCGACGGCGTCGCGGGTGAAGACGCACGCGATCCTCCCGTCGGCGAGGAATGCGTAGCGCGTGAGGTCGAAGACCCACTGCGGGAAGCCCAGCTCCGCCCGCTCGGAAGTCAGCGCGCGCACCTCTCCGTCGCGCTCGACGTAGAGGTTCGACCAGCCGGTCCGATCGGAGACGAAGTGCAAGACCCCGGAAGGACTCCACTCCGGCTGGAAGATCGATTCCTTGTCCGACCCGGCGACGAGCCGGTCGCCCGTCAGCGATCCGTCAGGGGCGATGTCCGCCACGAACAGCTCCGTGCCTTCGAAGGGCACGCGCGGGTGATCCCAGGCGAGCAACGCGATCCGTGTGCCGTCGGGGCTCGGCCTGGGCGCCGCGTAGAAATCGTGCCCGGCGGCGACGACACGCGGTTCGGCCGAGCCGTCGGTCGGAACGACGACGAGCTCGTTGACGGGCTCTCCGTTGCCGTGGGACTCCCGAACGCAGACGATCAGCCGGCCTTCGGCGAACACGCGTCCATCCGTATAGCGCAGCGCGTGCGGGGCGTTCGGCTCAGGCGTGATCGGGCGCGGTTGCTCCCCAGGGGCGTCGATCCGGTAGAGGCGGCTGTCGTCGAAGCTCGAGCAGAAGACCGTGCGGCCGTCCCGGAACCAGGCACCGCCGCCGTACTCGTGCACGCGGGTCCGGACGTTGAAGCCGGCCGGGACGACGTCGACCGCCGCGCCGTCGTGAAGCTGGAGCACGAGCGCTGTCCGACCTTGCTCCTCTGGGCGGCTCTCCGTCCAGTAGATCCCCTCGTCGCTGACGTCGAGCCAGCCGAAGGAGACCGAGCCTTCGCTCGCGACGAGATCGGTCGTGATCGGAGAGCGCCAGGAACCGTACGGGGCAATGGTTGCCACGGCCGCCAACGTACCGCAACTGCTCAGAGGACGTACGTGACGAGCCCCGGGGCGCCGAGCGCGTACCAGACCCCCAACACGCGAGGCTCGCTCCGCCGATCATGGGTGCGACGCGGTGATACGACCTTTGCACCGGGGCCGAGCCGAGGGCCGCGCCCCAACCTGTCGAGAGGACCGCCATCGAGAGCGCAGTGAAGCCGGCGAAGAGCGCGAGTGCGCCCACCGCGAAAAGCTTGCTGTGGATCTTCCCCCGTGGGAGCCTCGTCGTCACCAGCGCGGGCGAGGCCGCCCTCCTGCTCCGCAATCTGGCGCAGCCCGGCTCGGGGCGCACCTATGAGGCGTGGGTGGCCGACGGCGGCGCCCCACGCCCGGCCGGCCTGTTCAAGGATCAAAGCTCCCACCCAGACACCTTTCGTCGTCGTCCGGAGCAGCGCTCAGAGCTAGAGTTCGCCGCTTGTTCGGGCGTAAGCGCAAGGCTGGAGCCGGTCGCCGGAGGATCCGCAAGCTCCGGCTCACCGTCATCCTCCTCATCCTCGCGCTCCTCGGGGTCACGTCGTTCACGTTCGGCATGATCACGGCCGTCGCGAGCCAGATCCCGAACTGCGATCCCGCGCGTGTCCCTCGGGAGGTCGACGGCCACATCTACGCGGGCGACAACAAGACGATTCTGGCCACCCTCCGCGGTGCCGAGAGCAGGATTCTCGTCGGCTCGAACCAGATCGCACCGATCATGCGCCAGGCGATCGTGGCGATCGAGGACAAGCGCTTCTACCGGCATCGCGGCGTCGACCTGCGCGGGATCGGGCGCGCGGTCTGGGCCGACATCACGAGCAAGAAGGTCGTGCAGGGCGGCTCCACGATCACGCAGCAGTTCGTCAAGAACTCATGCGTCACCTCGCAGCGCACGATCAGCCGCAAGCTGAAGGAGGCGGCACTCGCGTGGCAGCTGGAGCAGCGCTGGTCGAAGGATCGGATCCTGACCGCGTACCTGAACACGATCTACTTCGGGAACGGCGCGTACGGGATCCAGCGGGCGGCGCAGACGTACTTCAACAAGCCCGCGTCGAAGCTGACACTGCCCGAGGCCGCCCTCCTGGCCGGCATACCAGCGGATCCAACCCGCTACGACCCGGTCACGAATCCGCAGACCGCGCGGGCACGCCGGCTCGAGGTGCTCGACGCGATGCAGGGGCAGAACGAGATCACGAAGCTCGACGTCCAGGCCGCCGACCGGTCCGCCCTGCCTCGCGCGTCGGATGTCCGCTTGCCGGGGATCCAGGGGCCGGCGCCGTATTTCGTCAACTACGTCAAGGAACAGCTGATCGAGCAGTACGGAACGCGGCGCGTGTTCGGCGGCGGCCTCAACGTCCACACCAGCATCGACCTGCGCTTGCAGAAGCTCGCCCGACTCGCGATCGAACGGGTGCTGAAGGAACCGAACGGGCCGTCCGCCGCACTAGTGGCGATTCGCCCGCGGACCGGGGAGATCCTCGCGATGTACGGCGGGGACAACTTCAGACAGAGCCAGTTCAACCTCGCTGTCCAGGGCGAGCGCCAGCCCGGCTCGTCCTTCAAGCCCTTCGTGCTGGCCACCGCTCTCCAGCAGGGGATCGCGCCGACGACGACCTTCGCCTCCAAGCCGGTCTCGATCTTCATCGGGGACAAGTACTGGCCCGTCCACAACTACGAGAACTCGTACATGGGCTCGGCCAGCCTGGCGACGGCGACGGTGGTGTCGGACAACAGCATCTACGCGCAACTGACGCAGCTCGTCGGGCCCGCGAACGTCGCACGCACCGCGCGCCGGCTCGGGATCACCCGGCACCTGAATCCCTACTTCGCCATCGGTCTCGGAGCCGATCCCGTCAGCCCACTCGAGATGGCGCGCGCCTTCTCCACGTTCGCGAACGGCGGCCGCCGGATCGACGGGGCTGCGTTCGGGAACCTCCCGCGCGCGATCCTGCGCGTCGACAACGAGCGCGGCCGGCTCGTCGACGACAACCGGCCTGTGAACCGGCCTATCCTCTCCCCCGGCGACGACGCAGTGCTGACCGGGATCCTCGAAGACGTGATCCGCTCCGGCACGGGCCGCCGAGCGCAGCTTCCCGACCGGGTCGCCGCCGGCAAGACCGGGACGACCGAGAACTACGGCGACGCCTGGTTCGTCGGCTACACGCCGGACCTGGCGACCGCAGTCTGGGTCGGCTATCCGAACAAGCTCGTCCCGATGCTCAGCCAATACCACGGGCAGGCCGTCGCAGGCGGAACGTTCCCTGCGGAGATCTGGCGCGTCTTCAACCAGATGGCCCTCGCCGGAACTCCGCCCGACTCGTTCCCCGCGTATCCGTACCAGTCGTCGGCGGTCAGGCGCGTCGTCTGGCGTGACGGACGGCTGCAGCTCGACAACGGCTACTGCAAGTCCACGTCTCTCGTCTCGTACTTCAGCGGCCGCGGCCCGAGCCGCACGGCGGACTGCAAGCCGAACGAGGTCGATATCCCGAGCGTCGTGGGCATGACGATCTCGAGTGCGAAGCGCCGACTCGCTGCGCAACCGCTGACTCCGAACATCGTCTACAAGCCCGCGCAGCCGAAGCAACGGCTCGACCTCGTGCTCGCCCAGTTCCCGAAGCGCGGGCGTGCATCCTCATACGACAAGATCACCCTCGTCCTCGCGAAGCCGCAGCACGGCGTCGTCCCGAACGTGGTCGGGCTGACGATCCGGCAGGCCCGCACCCGAATCCGGGCGCTCGGCTTCGTCCCCGTGCAGGACCGTACGGCCGACGGGCCGGCAGGCCTCGTGCTGGCACAGACGCCGCCGCCGCGGGTCGCGGGCGCGACGCGCTTGCAGATCAGGCTCGTCGTCGGCCACGGCTGAGGTACGGCGAGCCGGCCTCGACGTAGCGCCACGGCAAGTCGACCGCGCGGGTGATGCCGATCCGCGGCCCCGTCAGGATCTCGGGCCGGGCGGCGCGCCGCTCGAGCCGGAACGGAGGAGCGTCGAGCGCGAGCCCGTCGTGGCCGCCTGTGACGCCGAGCGCCTCGCAGAGCTTCCCAGGCCCCGAGCACAGCGAGCGCGGGTCCTCCACTCCGCGCCGTCGCCGTTGCAGGTCGAGACCGGCCGTCGGCTCGAGCGCCCGGATCAGGGCCGCCTCGGCCTCGCCCTCGCCGCCGCAGACGAGGTTCAGGCACCAGTGGATTCCGTAGGACCGGTAGACGTAGGCGTGGCCGGGCGGCCCGAACATGACCGCGTTCCGCTCCGTCCGACCGCGGTGGCCGTGACTCGCCGGGTCCTCCCGATCGTAGGCCTCCACCTCCACGATCCGCCCTCCGACCCCGTCGACGAACAGCGTGACGCCGATCAGTTCTGGAGCGACCTCGTGGACGCTCCGCGCGAAGAACTCACGGGTCAGCATGTGTCTGTGAGTCGTAGCGAACCAGAGCAGGGAAGGCAGCCGCCAGCGCCAGGCAGCCGGCAACGCACGCGACGCCGCCGGAGACGATCGAGAAGCGGACGCTCGTCGCCGCGGCGAGCCCGCCCGCCTCGAGATTCCCCACGGCCGGGGCAGCCGCAACCTGCATGAACTCGATCCCGGACACGCGCCCGAGCATCTCGCTCGGCGTGATCCTGTAGAGCATCACCGAGCGCAGGATCGCGCTGATCTGATCGCCGAGCCCAGCGAGGGCAAGGAGGAGCAGTGCGAGCCAGAATTGCTGCGCGAACCCGAACGCTGCGATCGCCGCCCCCCAGAGTGATGCGGTCACGACGACGCCGAGCCCCTGTCGGCGTACGTGTCGCAACGGTCCCGAGAGCAACGAGACGATCAGGGCGCCCGCCGCCGGCGCCATGTACAGGTATCCGACGAGCGACGCGTCCCCGAACCGGTGCGCCGCGAGAGCGGGGAACAACGCGGTCGGCATGCCGAAGATCATCGCCGTCGTGTCCACGAGGAAGAAGCCGAGGATCACGGGCTGACCCCGGACGTAGCGGAAGCCCGTCGCGATCGAGCTCCAGCTCGGCCTGTCGGCGTCCTCACGCGCGACGAGGCGGGGCAGCAGGGCGACTGCGACGATCGCCCCGGCGTACGACAGGGAGTCGCCGAGGTACAGCCACTTCAGGTCGACGAGCTTGATCAGGACGCCCGCGACCGCGGGGCCGCCCACCGCCCCGAGCTGCGACGTGACGCTGTTCAGCGCGGACGCCGCCATGAACTGGGGCTCGTCGACGAGCTGCGGGGTCATCGACCGCTGGGCGCCGACGCCGATGCTGAACGAGGCCGAGATGACGAGCTGAAAGACATAGAGCGCCCAGACGTGCGGGTTGCTCAGCGCGGCGTTCGCCGCGAGCCCGAGGCTCCCGACGACCATCCCCGACTGTTGCACGAGCATCACGCGCCGGCGGTCGAACGCGTCGGCGAGCGCGCCGCCGATCACCGTCAGCGTGACGAGCGGGACGAGGTGGGTCAGCGAAATGAGGCCGACTGCGAGAGTCGATCCTGTGAGCTGGTACATCTGGTACGCGAGCGCGATCTCGGCGATCTCCGTGCCGATGAAGGAGATGCCTTGCGCGAACCATAAGCGGCGGAAGGCCGGGTAACGGCGAAGCGGCGTGACGTCGAGCGCGAACCGGGATGCACGCTGGCGCCAGCTGCGACGTTCCGCCGCGGCGACGCCTGGCTCGTCTGTCAAAAGAGCTTCGAGTCGTCCGGTTTCGCGCTGGCTTCGAGCAGCCGGCGAGCGCGGCGGCCGAGGTCGTTCAGGTCGACCCGTCCCTGCTCGGTCTGCTCGGCGAGACGCTCGGCGAGGTCGAGAGCCTGGTCGACGATCGGCGAGCCGCCGACGGTGTCGTGGCCCATGTCGTGCAGGATGGTGCGCTCCGTCCGGGAGGCGACGATCGGATCGGGAACTCCTTCGATCCACACGCGGGTGCGGCGACCGTGGCCCCGCTCGCCCTCACCGAGCGGCTCGAGAGCGTAGATCTTGTCGGCGCGCGCGTACTTGCCAAAGCCGAGGAAGATCATGCGCGTCGCCTCCGCCATGGCTGGATTATCTACGAGCTATGCGAGCGCGCCGCGCAGGACTTCGACCACCCGCTCCTGATCCGCCGGCTCGATCTGCGTGAAGAACGGCAGCGCCATCGTCCGTGCGGCCGTGTCCTCTGCCACCGGACATAGTCCCTCCGCAAAGCCGTAGCGCTCGCGCATGTACGGCTGCAGGTGAATGCACGGCACGTACTCCGCCGTCGCCACTCCTTCGCGCCTGAGCGCGTCCATCACCGCGGCACGGTCCAGGCCGGCTGCGAGCTTGACGACGTAGACGAACCAGGAGCGCCGATGCTCCGCGTCGTCCGCGGAGGGAGCCTCGACACCGTCCACGCCGGCGAGCAGCTCCCCGTAGCGATGCGCGGCTGCCGCCCGCAGCTCGAGGATGCGGTCCAGCTTCTCGAGCTGCGCGAGGCCGATCGCGGCCTGGACGTCGGTCCAGCGGTAGTTGAGGCCCAGGCGGACGTGATGGAACCAGCCGCCACCACCGTCGTACGACCGTCCCTGGTTGCGGAGACTCCGCAGCAGCCGCCATTCCTCCTCGGAGTGCGTCGTGACGATGCCCCCCTCGCCCGTCGCCATCTGCTTGTTGGGATAGAACGCGAACACCGCCGAAGGCCCGTGACCGCCGAGCGCTGTGCCTCGGTACTCGGCGCCGAGCGACTCACAGGCATCCTCGATCAGCCGCAGGCCGTGGTGCTCCGCGATCGCGCGCAGCTCGTCGAGCTCACACGGGTACCCGAACATGTCGACGGCCACGATCGCGCGCGTCCGCTCCGTGACCGCCGCCTCGACCGCGGCGGGGTCCATGTTCAGCGTCACCGGGTCGACGTCCGCGAAGACCGGCTTCGCTCCCTCGAGGATGAAGCAGTTCGCCGACGCTACGAATGACAGCGGCGACGTGATGGCCTCGTCTCCCGCGCCGAGCCCCGCGATCCGGCAGAGGAGATGAAGGCCCGCCGTCCCGCTGGAGAGCGCTGCCGCGTACGGGGCGCCCACCCGTTCGGCGACCTGCTCCTCGAAGCGGTCGATCCACGGGCCGAGCGACAGGCGGCCGGACCGCAGCACCTCGAGAACAAGCTCCTCCTCTCGCTCGTCGAGCCACGGCCGGGAGAGCGGAAGGCTTTCCCGGACTACCTCGGTCACGCGTTCGCTTTGGCGGGTTCCGTCGTCGCGTACTCGAGCCAGTGCGACCAGCGCTCGCTCTTGCCGCGCACCGTGTCCAGGTACGCCTTCTGGATCGCGAGCGTCACGGGCCCCGGCGGCCCGATCGGCTGGTCGTCGACCTCTCGCAAGGGCGTGACCTCAGCGGCTGTGCCGGTCATGAAGGCCTCATCCGCGAGATAGAGGTCGGTGCGGATCAACTGCTTCTGGACGACGGAGAAGCCGAGGTCCTGTGCGATCTGGATGATCGTGTCGCGCGTGATCCCCGGCAGGATCGAGGCCGACAGGTCCGGTGTGTAGATCGTCCCGTCCTTGACGAGGAAGACATTCTCGCCTGAGCCGTCCGCGACGAATCCGTCCTCGGTGAGGAGGATCGCCTCGTCGTAGCCGGCGCGGTTCGCCTCCATGACGGCGAGCATCGAGTTCAGGTAGATGCCCGTAGCCTTCGCGACGTGCGGGATGACGTTCGGGCCGACACGCGCCCAGGATGAGATCTTGGCGCGGATTCCCTTCTCGATCCCCTCGGCGCCGAGGTAGGTGCCCCAGGGCCAGCTCATGATCACGACGTCGACCGGATTGTCGGCCGCGGCTACGCCCAGCTCGCCGTAGCCGAAGAACGCAAGCGGCCGCAGGTAGCACTCGTCGACGCCGTTCGTCCTGATCAGCTCCAACGAGGCCGCGTGCAGGTCGGCGACGGTGTACGGCAGCGTCATGTTCAGGAGCTGCGCGGAGTTCTGCAGACGTTGGAGGTGCTCGGTCAGGCGGAAGACCGCGCTGCCCTTGGCGGTCTCGTACGCACGGATGCCTTCGAACACGCCCGAGCCGTAGTGGAGCCCGTGGGAGCCGACATGGATCTTGGCGTCGCCCCAGTCGATGAGCTCGCCGTTCATCCAGATCTTCTCGAGTTCCTGCATTCGACGCTTCTCCTTTGGGAGGGACCGCTGGGCGGAGACCAAATTCTAGCCGTGAGACCTGCCGTCAACCTCCCCCGGACTGCTGGTCCAGGAGCAGGTCGGCGGTCTCGGCCCGCGTCAGGCCGATGAGTTGCTGGGGTGCCAGGCCGACGATGTGGCGGCCCGAGCCCGCTTCGAGCCACACGATGCGCCCAGCGAGCGCCGTTTGGTCGACGAGGACGCGGGCGCTCTCGAAAGGGAAGGCCGGAGCCGGCGCGGGACGCAGCCCCGGCGAGTCCGCGGCCTCAGCGAGCTTGCCGCGATCGACCTCACGCGCCCCCGGGACGATGGCGACGACCGTCGAGCCGTCGGCTTCGAAGCCGGCCGCGAAGAACATAGTCCCTGCGGGCGAGTCGACGCCCGGCGCGAGCTCCTCGATGCGCCCCTCGACGTGGGCGGCCCGCAGGAAGGCGGCGATCCGCTCGACCGGCTCTGGCCACATGGTCAGAAGAGCCCGGGCAGGAAGCGATGCGGTGTGTGTCGCCGATACTCGGCGTAGTCGGGGAACCGCGCCGCGAGCGCACGCTCTTCGACTCCCGACTTCGCCCGCCAGAGGACGGCGAGCGCCGCCACGAGGACGAGCGACGGAACGCTGAGCGCCAGCGAGAACCCGGCAAAGACGAGGATGCCACCGCCGTACATCGGGTGTCGCGCGTACCGGTAGGGCCCCGATTCGACCCGTGCTGCGCCCGAGGGGGGCGTGGTGAAGGCGGTGAACGAGCTACCGAGCGAACGGTGCGCCCAGAGCGCGAGCCCGACGCCTGCGAGCGCCAGCGCAATCCCGACGATGCGAAACGGCGTCCGCACCGGCTCGGGCCATTGTGGGGGCACGAGCCACGCGACGGCGATCACCCCCATCAGTGCGAACTGCGCGACGACCCAGCCGACGCCGCGGTCGCGGAGCTCACTCCAGCGAGATGAAACGTGCATCGTCGAACTCCGCATGGACGCGTTCCTCGAGGTCGGGCGTCGCCGGCGTGTCGATCGACAGCACCATCAGTGCCTGACCTCCCTGTCGCGTGCGAGAGACGGTCATGTTGGCGATGTTGACACCCGCCTGCCCGAAGAGCGTCCCGACCTTTCCGATCACGCCCGGCACGTCGTCGTACCGGAAGACCACGAGCCGTGGCGCCAGCTCGAGGTCGAGCTCGAAGCCGAGCGCGCTGACGAGCCAGAGCCGGTCGTCGTTCCCGATCGTCGTACCGGCGACGCGCAGCTCCTTTCCATCGGACACCGCCTCGACGCGGACGAGATTCGTGTAGTCGCGTGACGAGCGGCGGCGCTCCTCTCTCACCTCCACCCCGCGCTCCGCGGCGATCACGGGCGCGTTGACGTAGTTCACCGGCTGGTCGGATCGGCCCTGAAACGCGCCGTTGAGCGCCGCGACGGTCAGGAGACGGGTGTCATACGCGGCCAGCGCTCCGAAGTAGGTGAGCCGAAGCTCTTCCACTCGTCCGCCTGCGAGCTCCATCGCCAGGCGCCCGAGCTTCGCCGCCAGCGGAATATAGGCGCCGAGCACCTCGAGATCCTCCGCGCCGATCACCGGGATATTCACTGCGTTCGTGACCAGTCCGCCTTCGAGCGCGGCGACAACCTGCTCGGCGATGATGACGCCGGCGCGATCCTGTGCTTCCTCGGTCGAGGCGGCGAGATGCGGCGTCGCCACGACCGTGTCGAGCTCGAGCAGCGGTCCCGAGTACGGCTCTGCCGAGAAGACGTCGAGGGCCGCCCCGCCCACTTTGCCCGATTGGAGAGCCTCGAGCAGCGCATCCTCGTCGATCAAGTCGCCCCGGGCGGCGTTGACGATGCGCACGCCGTCGCGCATCTTCGCGAACGCGCCCGCGCCGATCGACCCTCGCGTCTCGTCGGTGAGCGGGAGGTGCAGCGTGAGGAAGTCGGAGGCCGCGTACACGTCTTCGACCGCATCGAGCTGCTCGACGCCGAGCTCGCGAAAGCGGTCGGCGGTCACGAACGGGTCATACGCGACGACGTGCATACCGAGGCCGGCTGCGCGGCGAGCGACCTGTTGCCCGATCCGCCCGAAACCGAGGACGCCGAGTGTCTTGCCGGCGAGCTCGACACCCCCGTACGCCTTCCGCTCCCAGCGTCCCTGCTTGAGCGCAGCGTGTGCCTGCGGGATGTTGCGGCTCAGCGCGACGAGAAGCCCGATCGTGTGCTCGGCGGCGGAGACGACCGTCGACTCGGGCGCGTTCGCGACGACGATCCCGCGCCGGGTCGCAGCGTCGACGTCGACGTTGTCGATGCCTACGCCCGCCCGGCCGATCACTTTGAGCCGCTCGCCGCGCTCGATCAAGTCGGAGGTCAGCTTGGTCGCCGAGCGGATCACGATGGCGTCGTACCGCCCGATCGCCTCGGCGAGATCGGAGTCACCGTCGACGTCGACCTGGAACCCGCGCTCGCGCAGGAGGCGGATGCCGGCCTCCGCGATGGGCTCGCGGACGAGGACTCTGGTCACACCGGGGTGTGCTCGGCCCAGGCCTCGAGCGCTCGGGTCACCGCGACGCCCCGCTCGATCACCGCGCCGGCGTCGGCCAGGGTGAGCTCCACTGCCGCGAGCGCGGTCGTGATGTCGAAGATGTCGAACCAGCCGATGTGGCCGATCCGGAAGACCTTGCCCTTGATGGCTCCCTGGCCGTTCGCGATCGTGATCCCGAACCGGTCGCGGAGCGAGGAGACGACCTCGGTTCCGTCGATGCCGTCGGGCGTGCGGATCGCCGTCACGACGGCCGAGCGCTCCTCGTCCGGCGAGAACAGCTCGAGACCCATCGCCTTGGTGCCCTCGCGGCAGGCACGGCCCAGCCGGGCGTGCCGCTCGAACGCCGCCTCGAGCCCTTCCTCGAGCAAGAGGCCCAGAGCGACGTCGAGGGCGCGGACGAGCGAGATCGCCGGGGTGAACGGCGCGTCGAGCTTCTCCTGCCCTTTCCGCGTGCGCTCCCAGTCCATGACATAGCGAGGCGAGGTCGCGTTCGCGGCTGCGTCGAGCGCCGCGGGTGAGACCGAGGCAAAGGCCACGCCGGGCGGACACATGAGCGCCTTCTGCGAGCCGGACACGACCACGTCGATCCCCCAGGCGTCGCTCTCGAGCGGGACCGCGCCGAGGCTCGAGACCGCGTCGACGACCACGAGAGCACCTGCTTCCTTCGCGACGGCGGCGAGCGCCTGGACGTCGCAGACGACTCCCGTCGAGGTCTCCGAATGCGTGAGGTAGACGACGCGCACGTCTCCCGCTTCATCGAGAGCGGCGCGCAGGTCGTCCGGCTCGGGCGCCTCCCCCCAGTCGAGCCGCGCGTGCACGAGATCGGCGCCGAACGCCTTCGCCAGACCGGCCCAGCGTTCCCCGAAGTTCCCGGCTGAGAGCACGAGCTGCCGGTCGCCGGGCGAGGTCAGGTTGGCGACGGCCGACTCGAACGCCCCGGTCCCCGAGGTCGTGAACATGAGGACGTCGTGCTCGGTGCGGTACACCTCGCGCAGGCGCGCCAGGCAGCGATCGTAGATTTCGCGGTAGTCGCGCTCGCGATGGTGGATCATCGGCTGAGCGAGCGCGGCGAGCACCTCGGGAGGCACCGGTGTCGGGCCCGGGGTGAGCAGATACCGCTTCTCGGCCATCCGGCTTGAGCCTAGCGAGGCCTGTGGCGGTCGAAGCTGATCACCTGCTGGAAGGTGGGGCGGTTCGTCCACCGCGCCGTCTTCGCCAGGAAGCCGAAGCGGAGCCGCTCCGCCGTCGCGTCGGCCCGCCACGTCGCCGGGTCGGGCCCCTGGGCGGCCGCGAGCTGGTTGCCCGCGGCGTCGACCGCCTGCCAGAGCGAGTCCCGGCAGGCCGCAGCGTCGCCGCCGCCGCAGAAGGCCGGGGTGGCATTCGCGAGATCACGGACGACGTAGCCGTACCACCCGCCGAAATAGGACGAGCCGTTCGAGTTGGCGGGATCGTCGACGGGAACGAGCGCCCTGAGCCGGTCGGTCAGCGGCCCGAGGGTGGGCCGCATCAGCGCGTCTGCGACACGCGGCCACACGGCGTCCATGATCGCCGCTCCAGGATCGTCGATCTTGCCGTCGAGGTCCCGGTCGAGCCTGCTGGCTCCCGCGGCCGCCCAGGCCGTCATCAGCTCCACCATCTTCTGGTCGCGGGCGTTCGGGGTGTTGCCGAGGACGCGGACGAGGCTCGGCAGCACCTCCACGGCGCGCAGATCCTGGGTCGCCGCCTTGTTCATTGCCGCCACGAGCGTCGTCAGCGTGTGCGTCTTCCGCGCCGCCACAGCGCGCGAGAGGAGCTGCACGCGCTGGACGGGGCCGAACGTCCAGGTGTCATCCGACGAGGAGAAGCCCCGTCCGGGCTTGTTGTTCCAGTTGAGGATGACCCCGCTCTTCGGGTTGATGCCCCTTACGTGTCGCGTCAGCGGCTCGAACCCCCGCCACTCGTAGCCGCCGGTGCCGTCGGTCGGGAGCCCGCTGGCGACCCCCGGCGCACGTTTCGGCAGCCGGCCGCTCGAGAACATCGCGATGTCGCGGTTGTCGGCGTAGAACCAGTTGAAGGTGAACTCGAGCTGGTTCATCGACCGGAAGAAGCTCCTGGCGTCGTGGACGCGATTCGTGTTCAGGTCCTGGAAGGCGAGCGCGGAGAGCAGCTCGCGCCCGCGGGTCGAGCGCTTTGTCGAGATCGCCACGCGGCGACCGTCGACACTGGCGTAGCCGAGCACCGGGCCGTGCACGGTCTCGCGGAAGGTGATCTCACGGTCCGGCGTCGTCACGGTTCCTTTGAGGAGACCGGCATCGAGCGTCGTCATCGCCGTGCATGTGCCGTTGTAGAGGTAGTGGACGTCGTCGCCGCCGCAGAGCGTCTCGACGTAGTGGTCGACGATGTCGGAGTTCGCCGAGGTCGCGCTCCAGGCGTAGTCCTTGCCGCGGCCGAGCTCGATGTAGAACGAGAGGCCGGGGAAGGCAGCTCCGCGCGCGTCGATGCCGCCACCGTGGAGGTCGAGCTCGAGGAAGAGCTCCGGATAGGCGTAGCCCACCTGCGGGCCCGCCACGAAGAGTGGGTGCCCCGTAGCCGAGCGGCGGGCGGAGACGAGCAGCGCGTTGCTCGCGGCGACCGGGCTCGCGAAGTGGAATTGCGAGGACGAGGTCGAGCCGCTCGTGTGGAAGCTGCCGTCGTCCAGGATCACGTTCCCCGAACCCCGCGCCGCCTGGTCGTACGGGAACACGCCGTCGACGCTCACCGGTGTCTGCGGGTCGTGCTGCTCGGCGAGCAGGTCCCAGTACTTGGGTGAGGCTGCGCCGAAGCGCTTCCGCAGCGCGTCGTAGAACATCGAGCGCCGCGTCTCGTCGCCGCCGCCGACGCCCAGGTTCGCCCCGAGGAGCGCGCCGACGGCGATCACGTCGGTGGTCGTCCACGGCCGCAGTCCTTGCCCGTTCTTGCGGTAGTAGGCGTTGATACCGGCGACGTACGAGCGCACGTCCGCGTAGAGCTGCCTTCCCCTCGCGCCGGCCGACCGGACGAGCTGGAGTTCCGTGGCGAGCCGCGCGTCGGCCGCGGCGCTCGGAACGAACTGGCGCCCGGAGGTCGCAAGGGCGAACGGGTCGATGCCCGGAGCGTCGAGGGCGGCAAGCCTCCCCGGCCCGCGGAGGAGCTCGAGGAGGACGAACCTGTCCTCGGCGGTCACGTACCCCGCGCCGAACTCGACGTCGGCGCGCGTGCGCCCGTAGACGTGGGGCACGTCCCAGCGGTCGCGCAGGATGCGCAGCCCCCGCCGCGGACGCTCCGTCCGGACGACCTTCCCGGTGACGCCGAAGCCCTCGGGCTTGAAGTAACGGCCGAGATCGGCAGGCCGCACCCGGTCGAACAGAGGCGTCAGACCGTCGTAGAGCCGGAGCTGGTCCGAGGCCGTCGGTGGAAAGCGAAGGTCGCCCGACTGGCCGGGCGGAAGAACGTTGAGCGCCACCGCCGCGTAGTCCCGGCTGACACCACCGCCGGCCGCCGGGAGCAGCAGGAGGGCGAGGAACGCGGCCAGCAGGAGAGCACGCGGCATTCAGCCGACCCTAACGTGCGCTCCGCCCTGGCAACGGTCGTGCTGATCGGCACGAGCGTGCTAACTCTTTCGCAAGCGGGCCGTCTTATCCCCTCGACAACCAGCTGTCCCCACTGCGGCACAGTCGCGGGACGGTGTTGATCCGGGGGGAATCCTCAGATGCTTTCGAAACCAACACTTGCGCTGGCGTGCGCCTGCGCCCTCATCATTGCCCTTGCGGCGGCCACCAGCCTCCGGGCCGGGACGACCCCCGACCCGCCTGCGACAACGACCGGCGGAACGGCCGGAGGGCCGATACCCGCGTCCGTCGTCCGGCCTCAGTGGGTGATCCAGCGGCGGATCGACCGCTTCCGTCACGAGACCTGGCGCTGGCAGCGGCTCATGGGTCGAAGCCTCACGCGGCAGCTGGCCGACGCGCCTGCGGACGTCGAGGCCAAGGTCGCGGTCTGGAAGCGGATCGCGGTCCGGACCCGGTACGCGGCCCAGAACCCGCCGCACCGGCGGCAGTGGCTCTGCATCCACCGCTTCGAGGGCGGCTGGCACTCGAACAGCGGGAACGGGTACTACGGCGGGCTCCAGATGGATCTGATGTTCCAGCGCACGTATGCGCCGGGCCTCCTGCACAGCAAGGGCACGGCGGACCGCTGGACCCCCCTCGAGCAGATGTGGGCGGCAGAGAAAGCGCACCGCGCCGGCCGCGGGTTCTACCCCTGGCCGAACACGGCGCGCTACTGCGGCCTCATCTAGGCCCGTGCGAAAGCCTTTGCTCTTGCATGGTTCCTAGCGCCCCTTCAGCGCGTGAGACGCTCGCTCTCGGACAGGTCGGCCAGACCGCTGTCCCGGCTGGAGACGTCGTCGACGTTCTCGACGTCGCCGTCGGCCCCGGCTCCCAGCAGCTCGACGAAGAGGGCGCGGTAGTGCCGCACGGAGTGGCGGAGATCCTCGGTACTCGCCGTGCCCCGCTCGCTCGCCATCGCGATGCCGTGCGCGGTCCGGTACTTCTCGACGAGGTCAGGATGGTCGACGGAGATGTCGGCCGCCTGCTGGTCGAAGTCCTCGACCGGATAGCCGCGGTCCCTCATCACCTGCTGGACGAGCTGATCCGCTTCGGCGACCGCGCCCTTGGGATCGTCGACGAACCGTTCCTGCGTGGCGTGCCACTTCTGCAGATAGCGGGACCGGGCTTCCGCGGATAGGGGCTGCAGCTCGAGCTCGTCGTGCCGCTTCTCCCGCTCCCGCAGCTCTCGCTCTGCGCCGCGACGACCGCCCTCTTTGTCGACCGTGCGGTCGTACTCACTGCCGAACCGGTCCTGCAGGGCGCGGGTTCGCCGCGTTCGCACCGATGCCAACGTCGCACCGAGAACGAGGACGCAAACCACCGCGGCGGCAATCAGGATCCAGGCCCACGTAGCCATGTCTCGACTCCTTTCGGTTGCGAGTTGTGGCCGTACCCCGACGCGGGAGAAGGAAACCTAGTGCTCTGGGGGAGTACTAAGCGAGCTTCCGGAGGAGCAGCTCGTTGACGACTTTCGGGTCCGCTTTGCCCTGCGTCTCCTTCATCACCTGGCCGACGAAGTAGCCGAGCAATCCCTGCTTGCCGCCCCTGTACGACGCGACCTGATCGGGATTGCCGGCGAGGATGCGATCGACGAGCGGTTCCAGCTCTGACGTGTCCGCGACGACCGTCTCGCCCAGATAGGTGTCGGCTCGGAAGTCGGGGTCGCCGCTTTCGGAGAGGGCGCGCATGAACGCGTCGCGCGGAATGGTCGACCGGGCGGCGATCACCTTGCCGAGCTCCTCCCCGTTGACGACGGCCGGGTCGATCCCGGTGGCGGAGAACTCGTTCGTGAGCACGTTCGACGCGGCCTTCGCGTCGATGCCGTCCAGGGCGACCTGTTCGTAGAGCGCCGCGAGCGCGGCCGTGCCGTTCAGCACCTCCGCGTCGTAGTAGGACAGGCCGTAATCGCGCTCGAAGCGCCGGATCCGCGCGCCCGGGAGCTCGGGTAGCTCCGCGCTGAGCCGTTCGAGCTTCTCCTTTTCCGGCTCGAGCGGTACGAGGTCCGGCTCGGGGAAGTAGCGATAGTCGTCGGCCTCCTCCTTGCGCCGGCGCGGCGTGACCGTGTCCGACTTGACCTCGTAGTCGAGCGTCTCCTGGACAACCGTCTCGCCGGACTCCCACAGCCCGATCTGGCGCCGGATCTCGGCCTCGATGCCACGGCCGATGTGGTTGAACGAGTTCATGTTCTTCAGCTCGGTGCGCGTGCGATGGCCGGTCTCCCCCACTTCCCGCACCGAGACGTTCGCGTCCGCGCGCAGCTGGCCCTTCTCCATCTCCGCGTCGGAGATGCCGAGCTCGACGACCGTCTGCCGAAGGAGCTGGAGGAACCGCCTCGCCTGCTCGGCCGAGCGGAGGTCGGGCTTCGTCACGATCTCGACGAGAGGCGTGCCTCCGCGGTTGAAGTCGATGTTCGAGTGGGCCGCGCCGACGATCCGCCCGGTCGCGCCGCCGACGTGGATGGTCTTCGCCGCGTCCTCCTCGAGATGGGCGCGCACGATCCCGACCTCGAAGTCGCCATCCGATCCCGGGACGACGAAGCGGCCCTCGACGCACAACGGCTCGTCGTACTGAGAGATCTGGTAGCCCTTCGGCAGGTCCGGGTACGGGTAGTGCTTGCGGTGGAAGAGCGCGCGCGGCGCGATGTCGCACCCGAGCGCAAGCCCGAGTTTCAGCGTCCAGTCGACGGCCGTTTCGTTCGGGGTCGGCAGCGCGCCCGGGAACGCCAGGCACACCGGGCAGGTCTGGGAGTTGGGGGTCGTGCCGAAGCCGTTCTCGCACCGGCAGAACATCTTCGTCCGCGTCTTCAGCTGGACGTGGATCTCGAGACCGATGACGGGCTCCCACTCAGGAATGGTCGAGCCTCCTCTTCGCGTCGAGCAGGGCGACCTCGATGTCGCCGCGCACCTCGAAGATCTCGACGTACTCCTCGAGCGCGCCGTGCATCCGAATGAGGCAGAGCTCCCGCTCGCCCGCTTCGAGAGAGAGCCGGACGTCGTCGATCTGGACTACGCGGGATCCGTCGAGCACGCGCGGCCGCGAGCCGAAGACCCGCTCCACGGCGAGGACGAAGTCGGCTGCGGCGTCGTGGAAAGTCTTCATCGCAGGCGCTCCGGCGTCGTGTCGAAGTCGAGTGCGCGCTCGAGCGCGTGGCCGGTGCGAAACAGCGCGTTCTCCGAGAACTGCGGGCCGATCAGCTGCAGGCCCACCGGGAGCCCCTCCGAGAGCCCGCACGGAATCGACAGGCTCGGCAGTCCGGCCATGTTCGGCGGGATCGTCAGGACGTCCGCGAGATACATCGCGAGCGGGTTCTCCGTCTTCTCGCCGAGCTTGAACGCAACGGTCGGCGACGTCGGGCTCACGAGCACGTCGAAACGCTCGAAGGCTGCGTCGAACTCCCGAGAGATGACCGTCCGAACCTTCTGGGCCTGGCCGTAGTACGCCTCGTAGTAGCCGGCGGACAGCGCGTACGTCCCGAGCATGATCCGTCGCTTCGGCTCGTCGCCGAAGCCGGCGTCGCGCGTACGAGACACCATCTCGTAGTAGCCCTCGGCTTCCCGGCGCAGGGCGTAGCGAACACCGTCGTAGCGCGCGAGGTTCGACGAGGCCTCGGCGGGGGCGATCAGGTAGTAGCAGGCCAGGCCGTACTCGACGGAGCGCGGAAGCTCGCACTCGCCGAGCTCTGCGCCGAGCTCCCCGCAGAGGCCGATCGCGCGCCGCACGGCCTCTGCCACGCCCGGCTCGATTCCTTCCGCTTCGTTCAGCTCCTTCGGGATCCCGATACGGAGGCCGGCGAGATCTTCCTTCGACGGAAGCTCGACCGGCGGGACGTTCACGGTCGTCGAGTCGCACTCGTCTCGGCCGCTGATGATCCCGTACAGGAGCGCGTTGTCGCGCACGGTCCTCGTCACGGGCCCGACCTGGTCGAGGCTCGACGCGAAGGCGACGATGCCGTAGCGCGAGACGGTGCCGTACGTCGGACGCAGGCCGACGTTCCCGCACAACGCGGCGGGCTGCTTGATCGAGCCGCCGGTGTCGGAGCCAAGCGCCCACGGCGCCAGGCCCGCCGACACGGCCGCCGCAGAGCCGCCGCCGGAGCCGCCGGGGACGCGGGAAGGGTCCCACGGATTGCGGCTGGGCCCGAAGGCCGAGTTTTCGGTCGACGAGCCCATCGCGAACTCGTCCGTGTTCGTCTTGCCGAGCAGCTGAAGGCCGGCGGCATTGCAGCGCGCCGCGACCGTCGAGTCAAAGACCGGCACGTAGCTCTCGAGCATCTTCGAGCCGGCGGTCGTCCGCACGCCCTTCGTCGAGATCACGTCCTTGAGCGCGATCGGCACGCCGTTGTTCTCGTCCGAGTCGACGAGCGTGAGGAAGCAGTGGAGCTCCTCATCCCGGGCGTCGATCGCCGCGCGATACGCAGCGCGCAGCTCGTCGCCGGAGACTTCCTTGCGCTCGAGCAGGCCCATGGCCTCCTCCGCGGTCAGCCGGAGGGTGTCGATCACGACTCGGCGACCCCGGTGGGCGGAACCCGGAAATGGTCGCCGTCGCGCTCGGGCGCGTTCGCGAACACGTCCTCCAGGGGCAGCGACGGCCGCGGCTCGTCCGGGCGGAAGACGTTGACGACGGAGAGAGGGTGCGACGTGGGCGGCACGTCGGAAAGATCGAGCTCGGACACCTTGCCGACCGCCGCGAGGATGTCGCTGAGCTGCACCTCGAGCCGAGCGATCTCGTCCTCGGTCAGCTCGAGGCGGGCCAGCGCCGCTACGTGCAGGACGTCCTCTCTGGTGATCGCCATCGACAGGCATCCTCCCAAAAGAAGAGGCCCCCTTTCGGGGGCCTCGTTATCGGGTTCCGAAAGGAGAGCTAGACAGGCTGGACGTTCGCGGCCTGAGCGCCCTTTGGGCCCTGCACGACCTCGAACTCAACCCGCTGACCTTCGGTCAGCGACTTGTAGCCCTCCTGCGCGATCGCGGAGAAATGGACGAAGACGTCCTCTCCACCTTCGCGCTCGATGAATCCGTAGCCCTTCTCGTTCGAAAACCACTTCACGGTGCCCTGAGCCAACTACTTCCTCCTTCAAAAACACGCGACGGCCCGGGCACCGAGCCGCCACTACCTGATACAGCGGGGCGGAGTGTAGCTCAGATGGAGGGGAACGCAAGCATGCCGGCGCGGAAGCGCGCGGCTCGCAACGCGTTGCCGAGCAGAGCGGCGATCGTCATCGGGCCGACACCGCCGGGGACCGGCGTGAGGTGGCCCGCGACCTCGGCCACGTCCGCGCCGACGTCGCCCCGAAGCCCTTCGTCGGTGCGCGTGATGCCAACGTCGACAACGGCTGCTCCCGGCTTGACCATCTCCTCGGTGATCAGTCCCGGACTGCCTGCGGCCGCGACGAGGATGTCCGCCTCGCGCGTGTGCCGGGCGAGGTCCGCCGTCTGCGAATGGCAGATCGTCACCGTCGCGTTCGCCTGAAGGAGCAACATCGCCACGGGCTTGCCGACCAGGGAGCTCCGGCCGACGACGACGGCCCGCGTTCGGGCCGTGGGGATCTCGTATTCCGCCAGGAGGGACATCACTCCGAGCGGGGTCGCGGGAACGAGGGTCTGGTTGCCGAGGTAGAGCTGGCCGGCGCTGAAGGGATGGAGGCCGTCTACGTCCTTCATCGGGTCGAGCGCCCGCATGATGTGCTCCTCGTCGATCTGATCCGGCAGCGGTGTCTGGACCAGGATCCCGTCGATCCGGTCGTCGGCGTTGAGGGACTCGACGAGCTCGACCAGCTCCTCCTCGGACGTCGTCGCAGCGAGCCGGTGGTCGACCGCGTCGATCCCGACCTCCTGTGAGGCCCTGTGCTTGTTGCGGATGTAGACCGCCGAGGCGGGATCGTCGCCGACGAGGACGGTCGCGAGCCCGACGTGCCCGAGCGTCGCGATCTCGTCCTTCAGCTCACCGCGGATGCGGGCCGCCAGCGCGGCGCCGTCCATGATCGTTGCAGGCACGGGACTAGGGAAGCGAGAGCTCGACGCCGGCGACGTCGAGCCCGAGCGACTGTGCGAGCCTCACGCCGAGCAGGAGGTCCTCGCGGAGCCGCTCGACGTCGCGCGACTCCATCGCCCGCCCGATCCACGCGCGCTCGCGCGGGCGCCAGAGGGCGTGCGCCGTGAACTCGGGCAGCAGGCGATTCGCAGCGTCGACGAGCGTCTTGTTCATCTTCTTCGAGAGGTCCTGAAGGAGGACGCGCTCGTACGCCATTCCTGCGCCGTGATGGATGCCGTCGTCGGTCGCCAGTCGGTTGCAGAGATCCTCGAGCACGGTGCCGCGCGACGACCGGGCGATCAGCCGGAACCGCGAGATGATCAGTCGCTCGTAGAAGACCTGCATCAGGAACACCTTCTCCTCGAGCGTGTCCGCCTCCAGCGTCATGTGCGCGAGGTTGTCGAGATGCGGGTCGCGCTCGGCGGTTCCGCCGGCCTCGGCGACGAGCTTCAGCCATGCCTCGGTGTGACGCGACTCGTCCTGCACCATCGTCGAGTAGTAGAGCTTGGCCTCGACGTCCGGAGCGATGTTGAGGAGCTGGGACGCCATGTCGCACGCGAGCATGTCCGCCTGCAGCTGCTGCGTGAGCACGGAGCGCCACATGTCCTTGCGGCGCGCGCGCCGCTCCGGTGTTCCCTTTCCCTCGGGAATGGGCGGAAGCTCGTTCCAGGGGAGATCGCGCACCTGCCATTCCTGGCGCTTGGCGAGCTCGTAGAACCGAAGGACACCCGCAAAGCCCTCTCGTCCTTCCGGCGTCATCTCGATCAGCTGTCCGGTCGCCATGTCTGCAGATTAACCGGCTGCGGGACGTAAGCTCACCGGGTGGAGGCGAAACGCTGGCCGCGGAAGAACGATCCCGACTCGATCCGCCAACGCCAGGAGGCTCTCGGGCTCGACGGAGGCGTCACCGGCATCGACCTGACACCGTTCGCGAGTGCCCAGGAAATGCTCACGGGCGCGGCCGTGATTCCGGTCTCGGTGGTCGGGCCGCTCGACGTCGAGCTCGGTGAGTACGAGCTCGATGAGCCCTTCGGCCGTGTGACGGAGACCGGCCGGGCGCACGAGCAGGTCTACGTCCCGCTGGCGCACACCGAGGGCGGGCTCTCCGCATCGCTCTATCGCGGCGCGCGGGCTGCCGGAGATTCCGGCGGCTTCCGAACGTTCGTGATAGGAGACCGGATAACCAGAGCATCCTGCTTCATCTGCAAATCGACCGAGGAGGCCGTCCACCTGGCCCGGTACCTCGACGCCCACGTCGCGGAGATGCGCCGCTGGCTCGCGGAACGCGAGGAGGAGTGGATCTCGTCGTACGCGCGTCTGCGCGAGGTCGAAACCCACGTCGTCGGCTCGATGTGCCACGTCATGTGGGCGTTCACGAGCGGCGACGCCTGCGGGCCGAACATGATGACCCGCAACGCGTACGCGCTCAACATGGGATACGTGCTGGAGCACGCGCCCGTCAAGCCCGAGCGGGTCATGCTCGAGGCGAACATGGGCGGCGACAAGAAGCCGTCCCACCGGTACTTCGAACGCGGCGGCCACGGCAAGACCGTCCTCGCCGAGGTCATGCTCACCGACGACACCGTCAGACGGGTCCTGCGAACCACGGTCGACGACCTCCTCGAGCTGTCGTTCGCGGGCACGCACGGGGCGGTCGCGTCCGGGATGCAGTCGGTGGCCTTCACGCCCGCGTCCGCGATCGCCGCGATCTTCGCGGCCACCGGTCAGGACCTCGGCATGGTCGGGACGAGCTCGATGGCACACGGAACCGGCCGGCGGGTCGAGGGAGGGATCCACTGCGCGCTGCGGCTTCCCGGCCTCGAGGTCGGCACGATCGGCGGCGGGACGACCTTGCCGTACGCACGGCAGTGGCTCGAGCTGCTCGGCTGCGCCGGCGCCGGAAAGGTCTACCGCTTCGCCCAGATCGTCGCGGCGGCGACCCTCGCGCTCGAGATCTCTGCGAGCGCCGCGATGGCGACGGCAGGGTCGGAGAACTTCTTCCGCGCGCACCACGAGCTCGGCGGCCTTCGCTGAGCTGAGCTGCCGACTTTGTGGCTCTGAGCCACTTGGGCTCTAGCGAGTGCCGATCTGCATCCCCAGCAGCCGCGGCAGCGCCGCGCCCAGGCGTGCCGGCAGGGGAGCGCGGCGACCCTGTTCCTCCGCATGCTCACAGGCGAGGATGGCCGAGCGCACGAGGCCGCCGCCGAGACGCTTGAGCGGTTCCGGGGGCAGCGACGGGACTCTTCGGGTCACGAGCGGGAGAGCCGTCCACTCGTCCTCGAGCCGGAGCGCGAGCGACGCCAGGATCTGACCGCCGAGCCAGCTCGGGCCTACACCGTGGCCCGAGTACCCGAGACCGTAGTGAATCCGCTTCTCCCGGACGGTGCCGAAGAAGGGCAAGTGGTCCGCTGCGACGTCGATCGGGCCTCCCCACGCCCGCTCGACCCGGACACCTGCGAGGGCCGGAAGGAGCCGCCGCAGTCCCTGTTCGGCGCGGGCGGCCGTCGGCTGGTCTGTGCTGAACCGTGCGTCGAGCCTCCCCGCGAAGCCGATCGGGCCCGAGCCGCTGCCCATCACCACGCGCCCGTCGTCGGTCGTTCGGAAGTAGTGCAGAAACATCCGGCCGTCGACGACGGCTTCGCCCCCGGTCCAGCCGATCTCCTCGAGCAGGTGCGGAACCGGCTCGGTGAGCACGACGTACGAGCCGAAGTTCGTCACGTGCCTCGCCACCGCACGCCAGCCCGTCGCGGCCGCGTTGATCGCCACGACGATCTCCGGCGCACGGGCCCGGCCATTCGCCAGTACCACCTCGCCGTCGCGGATCTGCAGGGCCCTGGACCCCTCGTACAGCCCGATCCCGGAATCGAGGACGGCCTGGCGCAAGGCCTTCACGAGCCGCATCGGCTGCACGGTCGCGCACTCCGGGAAGAAGACGCCGGACCGGAAGGTCGCCGAACGAACGCGACCCGCGACCTCCTCCCGCGACAGCGGCACCGCCTGGTCGGAGGCCCCGACCGAGGCCGCCGCCTCGACGGCATGCTCGATCGCGGTGTCCTGCGCCGGGGCGCCGGACACCATGAGGAGCCCCGATTCGTGCAGCCAGACGTCCTCGCCCCGCCCCTCGACGAAGCTCCGCACCGCCGGGATGATCCGCTCGGCGGCACGCGCCAGCTCGAGCGCCCCGTCGCGCCCGAGCAGAGGAAGCGTCTCGCCGAGCGACGCCCAGTACCCGTGGAGAAAGCCGCCGTTCCTGCCGCTCGGACCGGCGCCGCACGTCTCAGCCTCGAGGACGACCACGCCGAGCGACGGCTCCCGCTCCTTCAGGGCGAGGGCCGTCCAGAGCCCCGTGAAGCCGCCGCCGACGACGCAGACGTCGGCCGACAGTTCGCCCTCGAGCGGCGGCGCCGGGGAGAAGGGACCGGCCTCGTCGAGCCACCACGGCACCGCCTGCAGCGGCGAGGCGCTCAGGCGGTCCTCTGGCGGCGCATCTGGATGAGCACGTTGGCGAGCATCCCGATCACGGCGACCGCGAAGATCGCCGTCCCGATCACGTTCACCTGCGGCGGTGCGCCCACCCGCGCCGCGCCCCACACGAAGAGCGGGAACGTGACCCGCGACCCGGAGTTGAAGTACGTGACGACGAAGTCGTCGATCGAGATCGCGAAACAGAGAAGCAGCGCGGCGAGGATCGCCGGGGCGATCAGCGGCAGCGTCACCTTCCGGAAGGTCACCCACTCGTTCGCGCCGAGGTCCATCGCCGCCTCCTCGAGGTGCCGGTCGAACCCGACCAGGCGCGCCTTGATCGTTACGACGGCGAAGCTGATGCAGAACATCACGTGGGCGATCAGGATCGTCCAGAACCCGAACACGACGTTGAGGTTCAGGAAGAGCGTGAGCAGCGAGGCGCCGAGCACGATCTCGGGCGTCGACAGCGGCAGGAAGATGAGGATGTTGGTGGCGCCTCGGCCCCTGAACCCATAGCGGACGAGCGCGAGCGCGATCGCCGTTCCCAGGATGGTCGCGACGAGGCTCGCGAGGAACGCGATCTGAAGGGAGAGGACGAGCGCGCTCCGGATCCCGGGCACACCGTCCCAGTAGTGCCAGTTGTCCCACGTGAACCCCTGCCAGGTGAAGTTGAAGTTCCCGGTCGGATGGTTGAACGAGAACGCGACGACGATCGCGATCGGCAGCAGCAGGTACGCGAAGAACAGAAACGAGTAGAGGGTCAGGACGTGATACCGGACAAACGCCCAGACCGCGGAGAGGACGTCGCGCTTGGGCCGCCGCGCCTCCACGGCGACGGCGCTCATACGACGGTCCCCGTGAGCTGCTCGGTCCCCACAGCGCGCGCGTAGGCGAAGACGGCGACGAGGATCGCCGCCATCAGGATGAAGGACATCGACGCCGCTGCCGGATAGTCCGTCAGCTCCAGGAACTTCGACTGGATGACGTTGCCGATCATGTGGTTCTGGGGCGACCCGAGCAGCTGTGCGTTGATGAAGTCGCCTGCGGCCGGGATGAACGTCAGCAACGTGCCCGCGACGACGCCCGGGAGCGAGAGCGGAAGCGTCACCCTCAGGAAGGCCTTCCACTTGCTCGCGTAGAGATCCTGCGCCGCCTCGATCAGCCGTTCGTCGATCTGCTCGAGCGAGACGTACAGGGGCAGCGCCATGAAGGGCAGGAAGTTGTACGTGATGCCCGCGACGACGGCGGTCGACGTGGCGAGCAGCCGGCCGCCCGAGCCGAGGACGTGCAGGTGCTGCAAGGTCCGGACGACGAAGCCGTGGTCCGACAGGATCGTCTCCCAAGCGAGCGTCCGGATCAGGTACGTGACGAAGAACGGCGCCACGATGAAGAGCAGCAGGAGGTTCTTCCAGCGGCCGCCGCGGAAGGCGATCCAGTAGGCAACCGGATAGCTCAGGAAGAGCGCGAGGAGCGTTGCGATGCCCGCGTACTCGAGAGACCGGATGAACTGGCTGCGGTAGTCCCGGAGCCCGTGCCAGTAGTTGCCCCAGGCCCACGTGAAGGCGTAGCCGACGTCGAAGTTGCCCGACTGGAGCGACTGGTAGGCAAGGAAGCCGAGCGGCACGAGGAAGAAGACGCTCAGCCAGAGCATCCCCGGCGCGAGCAGCAGGTACGGCGTCAGCTGCCGGTGGCGGTGGAGGAAGCCCAAAGGGTTGCTACCCCGAGATCAAGTTTTGCCAGGCAGTGAGGTATTTCTCGTTGTTCAGCGCGTTCGAGTCGAAGATCTTGACCTTCGAGAGGGTCTCCTTCGACGGGAAGATGAGCGGATTGTTTGCGACAGCCGGGTTGTACTTCTTCGCCCACTCTCCCGCGCCGGCCACGGCCGGGATGTAGTAGATGCCCGTGATGTTCCTCTTCGGGTCGCCGGCCTCCATCAGGCCCTGGACCTTCGGATCGTAGACGTAGTTCATGTAGAAGGACGCCGTGTAGACGTCGCCGCCCTTCGGGATCAGCATGTTGTCTGTCCAGAGCGCTCCGCCGCTGGTGGGCACGTTCCAGTGGAGGTGCTTGTTGCCGAGCTGCGCGATGTCGCCGGACCACGACATCGCCGCGGCGAGGTCGCCCTTGGCCAGCGGCGGCGCGTAGTCGTTGCCCGTGAACTGGCGGATCTGCTTCGAGTCGACGGCCTTCTTGACCCTCGAGATCGCCGCGTTGAACGACTTGTCGGTCACCTTCGTCGGGTCGTCGCCGTTCTCGAGCATCACGAGCGTCAGGGCGTCCCCCATCGAGTTGAGGCACGTGACCTTGCCCTTCAGCTTCGGGTTCGTGAAGAGGTCGTCGACCGTTAGCACCGGCCCGGTCAGCGTGTCGTTGTAGGCGATGCCCGTCATGCCGGACTGCCACGGCAGGCTGAACTCGCGGTTCGGGTCGAAGCTCGGATGCTGCTGCACCGGGATCAGGTTCTTGAAGTTCGGGATCGCCGACTTGTCGAGCTTCTGGGCCCAGCCCTTCCTGATCATCAGCCCGAGATACCGGTCGTTGTCGGTGAGGACGACGATGTCGCGGTCGATCGACTGGCCGCGCGAAAGCGCGCCCTGGATCTTGCCGAAATAAGACGCGTTGTCGTTGATGTCCGTGGTGTAGTCGACATGGACGCCGTACTTCCTCTCGAACTCGACCAGCGACGGATAGCTGTGCGTCTTGTTGTTCCTGTCCATGTAGAGCGTCCAGTTCGAGAAACGCAGGGTCTTGGCGAGCTTCGCGCTCGCGGCGCCGGTTGTGGCGGCGGACTTCGAGCTCCCACCGCAGGCCGCCAGGAGGCCCGGGAGCGTGAGGACGGCGCCGCCCCCGGCCGCCCGCCGGAGCAGTTGTTGGCGCGTCAGGAGATCTGTCATTCGGATCCCTCCATTGAGTCGACGACGAAGGCGCAATCGGGACTCCAGCTGAGCGTGATCGGCTGTCCAGACGCGGCGCCGTTGAGCCCGGGCGACGCGTTCTGCCTGTAGACGGTTAGCCGGCCGCAGTCCGTATCCACGATGTACTGGGTAGCGACCCCGACGTACGCCTGCTCAACGACCTTCCCGTCGAGGGTGTTCATCTGCCCGTTTCCGAGCTCGATCTTCTCGGGCCGAATCCCGACGGCGACGCTGCCCGTTCGCCCGCCCAGGGCGTCGCGCTTCACTCGGACCTCCTGCCCGCTCCGCAGCCTGACGGTGTCGGGACCGCTGACGGTGCCGGGGATCAGGTTCGAGACTCCCAGGAACCCGGCGACGTACGCCGATGCGGGGGTCTCGTACAGCTCGGTCGGCGTTCCGAGCTGCTCGATCCGGCCCTGGTTCATGACGGCGATCCGGTCCGCCATCGTCATCGCCTCTTCCTGGTCGTGAGTGACGTGGACGAAGGTGATGCCGACGTCGTGCTGGATGGCTTTGAGCTCGAGTTGCATCTGCTTTCGGAGCTTGAGGTCGAGCGCTCCGAGCGGCTCGTCGAGGAGGAGCACCTGCGGCTTGTTGACGAGCGCGCGCGCGAGCGCGACCCGCTGCTGCTGCCCACCCGAGAGCTGGCGAGGCTTCCGCTTGCCCAGCCCTTCGAGACCGACGATGCGGAGCATCTCCTCCACGCGGCCACGCAGGGTGTCCCCCCGCACCGCTCGGCGCCGCAACCCGAAGGCGACGTTCTCGAAGACGGAGAGGTGCGGAAAGAGTGCATAGGACTGGAAGACGGTGTTGACGTCGCGCTTGTACGCCGGCAGGCCGCTGACCTCTCGCTCACCGAGGAAGATCGCACCCTCGGTCGGCTCCTCGAAGCCTCCGATCATCCGCAGGGTGGTCGTCTTCCCGCAGCCCGACGGTCCGAGGAGGGCGAAGAAGCTTCCTGTCGGAATCTCGAGACTGAGGCAGTCGACCGCGATGACGTCTTCGAAGCGTTTCGTCACCTCGACCAGCCGCACGTCGTCCCGGCCGGTGATCACGGGCGCCGCGGCCGGCAGTGCGTCGTGCTCGTCGGCGACGGTCACGACCCGATCCGGCTCCACGCCCCGGCCAGCGCGTCACCGAGAATCGACACGATCCGGTCGAACTCCTCCTGGCCGGCCACAAGCGGCGGGGAGATCTGGACGACCGGGTCGCCTCTGTCGTCCGCGCGGCAGATCAGGCCGCGCTCGTACAGCTCCGGCGAGAGGAAGCCGCGCAGCAGCGTCTCGCACTCCTCGTCGTCGAAGCTCGCGCGGGTCTCCTTGTCCTTGACCAGCTCCACCGCGTAGAAGAACCCTGTCCCACGCACGTCGCCGACGATCGGAAGGTCGAGGAGCTGCTCGAGCGTCGCGCGAAACGTCTCCTGCGTCTCGTGCACGTGCTCGACGATGCGGTCTCGTTTCATGATCTCGATGTTCTTCAGCGCCACGGCCGCCTGCACCGGATGCCCGCCGAAGGTGATCCCGTGCGAGTACATGTTCGTGTCTTGCATGAAGGGCTCCACGACGCGGTCGGTCGCGACGACGGCACCGATCGACGCGTAGGACGACGACAGGCCCTTCGCGATCGTGATCAGGTCCGGTTGGATGTCGTAGCGCTCCGAGCCGAACCACGCGCCGAGCCGGCCGAATCCCGTGATCACCTCGTCGGCGCAGAGGAGGATGTCGTAGCGCGTGCAGAGCTCACGCACGCCGCGCCAGTAACCCGCAGGGGGAGTGAACGAGCCGCCCGCGTTCTGCACCGGCTCCATGATCACCATCGACACCGTCTCCGGCCCGGCCGCCTCGATCGTGTGCTCGAGGTCGGCGAGCAGGAGCGCGGTGAACTCTTCCTCGGTCTCGTCGGGCGGACGATGGAAGCGATTCGTATTGCGGACGTGCAGCACCTCCGGCACCAGCGGCTCGAACGGCGCTCGAAGGGCCGGGATGCCGTTGATCGACAGGGCCCCCATCGTCGTGCCGTGGTAGGCGATGTGCCTCGAGATCGCCTTCCAGCGGCGCTCCGAAACGTGAGTCGCGGCCTCGACCGCCTCGAAGTCGACCACCGGGTCGATCCTCTGCCCGGCGATTCTCGCGGTGCGCGTACGACTCTCGCCGCGCGCGGCGTAGTACTGCCTCGCCAGCTTCCAGGCCGATTCGACGGCCTCCGATCCGCCCGAGACGAAGAAGACCCGGCTCAGATCGCCGGGGGCGAGCGACGCCAGTTCCGCGGCGAGCTCGATCGCCCGGGGATGAGCGTACGACCAGTTCGTGTAGAACGGCAGCTCGCGCATCTGGGCCGCCGCCGCCTCGCCCATCTCCTCGCCGTAGCCGTAGCCGATGTTGACGGAGAAGAGCCCGGCGAGCGCGTCGAGATAGCGCTTGCCGTGGATGTCCTCCAGGTAGCAGCCGTCACCGCGGACGATGATCGGGACCTCCCCGTCGGCGTAGCCGCCCATCCGGGTGAAGTGCATCCAGAGGTGCTCGCGCGCCGCGCGCTGCAGGTCGGCCGCGGCCGGGGCTGCAGTCGTCATGTGGCGACCGCCACCCGTGCGCCCCAGTCGTAGAGCTGCTTCACCATGTCGAGATAGAGGAACGTCTCGGTCGAGACGACGCCGTCGAGCGCGCGCATTCTGTTCGTCAGCTCGAGCAGCTCGCGCCGGTGCTCGGCGACGATCTCGACCACGAGGTCGTACTGCCCTGCGGTGATCACCACGTAGTCCGCCTCCTCCCAGCTCGCGATCTCGTCCGCGACCGGCTGCGGCGAGCCGGCCGTCTTCACGCCCACGAGCGCCTGGTCGAAGCCGAGCCCGAGCGGGTTCGTCACGCCCACGACCTGCAGGATGTCATCGGACGCGAGCCGCGTGTATCGGGCGCGGACGGTGCCTTCCGACACGCCGAGGCGGTCGGCGATGCGCCGAAACGACTCACGGCCGTTGGCCTGGAGCGCCTCGATGATCCCCTGGTCGAGGGCGTCGATCCGGCGAGCCCCGCGGACGGGGCCCCGTCGGCGGGGGCTGCTCTGACGCTGGGCCTCGATCCTGCGCAATCCGAGGCGATTCGTACCACTCTCTCCGCATTCGGTCAATCGAGAGGCGCATCTCGATGCGGAATGCGCACCTTCCAACTTGAACTCGTGAGGCGAATCGGGGATCCTCGGCACCTGTGAGGGCTCTCGTCGTCGGTGCTGGGGGCGTTGGATCCGCGATCGCGGCAATCTCTCAGCGGCGGTCCTTCTTCGAGCACGTGACGATCGCCGACATCGACCACTCTCGCGCCGAGCGCGCCGTTGGCCCTCTCGGCGAGCCCGACCGGTTCTCGGCGATTCGGCTCGACGCGTCCGATCAGGCCGCCGTCGCCGCCGCAGCCGGCGAGCAGCGTGCGGACGTGATCGTGAACGCGGCCGACCCGCGCTTCAACCCGCAGATCTTCGCTGCCGCCTTCGAGGCCCGCTGCACCTACCTCGACATGGCGATGACCCTTTCCGAGCCCCACGCCACGCGCCCCTACGAGGAGCCGGGAGTCAAGCTCGGAGACCGCCAGTTCGCCGAGCACGAGCGCTGGCGCGACGCAGGTCTCCTCGCGCTACTCGGCATGGGGGTCGAGCCGGGCCTCTCGGACGTGTTCGCCCGGTACGCCTCCGACCACCTGTTCGAGACGATCGACGAGATCGGCGTCCGCGACGGAGCCAACCTCGTGGTCGAGGGCTACGACTTCGCCCCGACCTTCTCGATCTGGACGACCATCGAGGAGTGCCTGAACCCGCCGCTGGTCTGGGAGCGCGACCGCGGCTGGTACACCACCGAGCCCTTCTCGGAGCCCGAGATCTTCGACTTCCCCGAGGGAATCGGCCCCGTCGAGTGCGTGAACGTCGAGCACGAGGAGGTCGTGCTCGTCCCCCGTGCCGTCGAGTGCCGGCGCGTCACGTTCAAATACGGGCTCGGAGAGGAGTTCATCGGGGTGCTGCGCACTCTTCACAAGCTGGGGCTGGACTCGACGCAGCCGGTGAGCGTCCGCGGGCACGAGGTCGCTCCGCGCGACGTGGTCGCGGCCGCGTTGCCCGATCCGGCAACGCTGGGCGAGCGCATGTCCGGCAAGACGTGCGCCGGCACGTTCGTGACCGGCGTCGGCACGGACGGCGCCGACCGGGCCGTCTACCTCTACCACGTCGCCGACAACGAGCAGACGATGGCCGAGTACGGGTGCCAGGCCGTCGTCTGGCAGACGGCGATCAACCCGGTGCTCGCGCTCGAGCTGCTCGCGGATGGGAGCTGGCGCGGAACAGGCGTCCTCGCGCCGGAGGACTTCGACGCAAAGCCGTTTCTCGATCGCATGCAAGCTTCCGGGTGGAGCTACGGGATCGCAGAGAGGAGCGCCGCCGTTGTCTAGCGCAGAAAAGACCGCGTCGAAGAGCGCGGAGATCGTCGCGGAGCGCGAGCGCTTCGTCGCGCGCGGGGTAGCGACCACACCGCTCGTCGTCGCGCGCGCCGAAGGTGCGCGCCTCTGGGACGTCGACGGCCGCGAGTACGTCGACTTCGCAGGAGGGCTCGGCTGCCAGAACACCGGGCACGGCTTCGCGGCAGCCGCGATCCGCGAGCAGCTCGACAACTACCTCCACCAGTGCTTCATGGTCGGGATGTACGAGCCGTACGTCGAGGTCTGCCGGCTGCTCGACGAGACGTGGCCGGGCTCGGCCGACACGAAGTCTCTGCTCCTCAACTCGGGCGCGGAGGCGGTGGAGAATGCCGTGAAGATCGCGCGGGTTGCGACCGGACGTACCGCGGTCGTCGCGTTCGACCACGCCTTCCACGGCCGGACGAACCTGACCATGGCGCTCACGGCCAAGGTCGATCCGTACAAGCGCGGCTTCGGGCCGTTCGCTCCCGAGATCTACCGGGCTCCCGCGCCCTATCCATACCGCGGCGTCACCTCCGACGATGCGCTTGTGGCTCTGAGCCACTTGTTCAAACAGGATGTCGATCCCGGACAGGTGGCGTGTGTCGTGCTCGAGCCGGTGCAGGGCGAGGGCGGCTTCATCCCGATGCCCGACGATTTCCCACGGCGCCTGAAGGAGGTCTGCGAGCAACACGGGATCCTCTACGTGGACGACGAGGTGCAGGCAGGTGTCGGACGGACCGGGCCGGTCTGGGCGATCGAGCACTACGGCGTCGAGCCGGACCTCCTGGTGAGCGGGAAATCGCTCGGCGGCGGCCTTCCGCTCGCCGGCGTCACCGGACGCACCGAGCTGATGGACGCCGTTCCTCCCGGCGGGCTCGGCGGAACCTTCGGCGGGAATCCGCTCGCCTGCGTCGCAGCGGCCGCCGTGCTCGAAGAGGTGCGAACCGACCGCTTCCGCGAGCGTGCCGACGAGCTCGGGCAGCGCATCCGGGGACGACTCGAAGACTTTGTGGCTCAGAGCCACTTGCTCGGCGAGGTGCGCGGGCTCGGCCCGATGCTCGCTCTCGAGCTCGCCGAGCCTAGCCCGGACCTCGCGAAGGCGATCACCGCCGCCGCTCGCGACCGTGGCCTCGTGCTGCTGTCCTGCGGCATCTACGGCAACGTCATCCGTATCCTGGTGCCGCTCTCGATCGACGACGCGCTGCTCGAGCGCGGTCTCGACCTGCTGGAGGAGGCCGTTGGCGACGCAAGCCCCGGCTGAGACGCCGCCGCCGGCGACGACAACTGCGGCAGCTGATGTCCGGCTCGTCGGCGTGCGCAAGTCCTACGGTGACGTTGTCGCCGTCGACGGCGTCGACCTCGTGATCGCCACCGGCGAGTTCTTCACGCTCCTCGGGCCGTCGGGCTCGGGCAAGACCACGACGCTCCGCCTGATCGCCGGCTTCGAGCGCCCTGACGCGGGACGCATCGAGCTGCGCGGCGTCGACGTCAGCGGCAAGCCCCCGTACGAGCGCGACGTGAACACGGTCTTCCAGGATTACGCCCTCTTCCCGCACATGACCGTCGCGGAGAACGTCGGTTACGGCCTCCGCGTCAAGCGCGTGCCGCGATCGGAGCGCAAGCGGCGCGTGGAGGAAGCGCTGAACGTCGTGCGGCTGCCCGGCCTCGGCAACCGCAAGCCGATCCAGCTCTCCGGCGGCCAGCGGCAGCGGGTCGCGCTCGCGCGCTCGCTGGTCAACAGCCCGCAGGTGCTCCTGCTCGACGAGCCGCTCGGCGCGCTCGACCTGAAGCTTCGCCAGGAGATGCAGGTCGAGCTCAAGCGCATCCAGCGGGCCGTGAGCGACGTCGGGATCACATTCGTCTATGTAACCCACGACCAGGAGGAGGCGCTCACGATGAGCGACCGCCTCGCCGTCTTCAACAACGGCCGGATCGAGCAGGTCGGCGCGCCGGCCGAGGTGTACGAGCGTCCTACCACCGAGTTCGTCGCCGGCTTCGTCGGCGTCTCGAACGTGCTGGAGCGGAACGGCAGGCGCTTCACCGTTCGCCCGGAGAAGATCCACATGCTCGACCTGGACGACGACGCGTCGACGCCGGACGCAGTCGAGCCGGGCCGGATCAAGGACGTCATCTACGTCGGCATGTTCACCAGGTACATCGTCGAGCTCGACTCGGGGGGCGAGCTCACAGTCGTCCGCCAGAACCTCGAGACCTCCTCCCAGGAGGCGCTCGAGCACAGGGGGAAGCGGGTGCTCCTCGAGTGGCGCCCCGAGCACACCTTCGAGATCGAATCAGGAGGAGGTACATGAGCAAGATCCGCAAAGCACACGTTCTCGTCGCCCTGCTGGCGGCGGCGTTGTGCGTCCCTGCCGCCGGTGCCGGGAAGACGACCGGCTTGCCGACCAAGGTCGGCAAGGGCGAAGGCAAGCTGACGATGATCGCCTGGGAGGGCTATCTCGACGCGAAGTGGGTCAAGCCGTTCCAGAAGCAGACGGGGTGCAAGGTGCAGGCGAAGTACGCCGGCTCGTCTGACGAGATGGTGACGCTGATGCGCACCGGCGGTGGCGGGCAATACGACATGGTGTCGGCCTCCGGCGATGCGAGCCTGCGCCTCATCTACGGGAAGGACGTCCAGCCGGTCAACACGAAGCTCGTCCCGGGTTGGAGTCAGTTCTTCAAGGCCTTCCAGGGGCCGCCGAACAACACCGTAGGCGGACAGCACTACGGCATCTCGCTCCAGTGGGGGCCGAATACGCTCCTCTACAACACGAAGAAAGTGAAGCCGGCGCCCACGAGCTGGTCGGCGATCTACAGCTCGAAATACAAGGGCCGGATCACTGTTCCCAACAACCCGATCCAGATTGCAGACGTCGCGCTCTACCTGTCGAAGACGCAGCCGGGACTGGGAATCGAGGACCCGTACGAGCTGAACAAGAAGCAGTTCGATGCGGCCATCTCGCTGATCAAGAAGCAGAAGCCGCTGATCAAGAAATACTGGGGCCTCTCTTCTGACGAGGTGAGCCTTTTCAAGAACGGGGATACCTGGCTCGGCGCCTCCTGGCCGGTGACGACGGGGACGATCCAGGCGGCGAAGGTTCCCGTCAAGGAGATCATCCCAAAGGAAGGAGTGACCGGCTGGCTCGACACGTGGATGCTTTCTGCGAAGGCGAAGCACCCGAACTGCGCCTACAAGTGGTACTCCTACATCTCGAGCCCCAAGGTGCAGGCGCTTCAGGCGACGACCTACGGGGAGACCCCGGTCAACAAGCTCGCCTGTAAGGAGATGGACAAGCTCAGCAAGGGCTCCTGTAAGGCCTACCACGCCGATGCGCCGGAGTCGTACTACCGCTCGATCAAGTTCTGGAAGACACCTGTGGCCGATTGCGGCAACGGGAAGAAGGACTGCACGGACTACACGAAGTGGGTCAGCGCCTGGACTCAGGCGACCTCCTAGCTGCGCGCCGCGGCGGGCCTTCGTTCACGAGGGCCCGCCGTCGGCTTGCAAGACCGCTCTGGCGGCTGCCCTGGCTGCGCGGGATCGCGTTGCTGCTGCCGCCGATGGCCTGGTTTCTGCTGCTCTACGTCGCGGCGCTCGCGGCTCTGTTCGTGTCGGCGTTCTGGTCGGTCGACGTCTTCACGACGAAGGTCGTTCACACCTGGAGCCTCGACAACTTCCGGGAGATCGTGACCAGCTCTGCCTGGCGGCGCGTGATCACGCGAACGGTCGTCATCGCCTTCCTCGTCACGCTGACCGACGCCGTCATCGCGTTTCCGTTCGCCTACTACATGGCGCGTATCGCCTCGGGGCGAACCCGGGCTCTTCTCTTCGTCCTCGTTCTGCTCCCGCTGTGGTCGAGCTACCTCGTCCGCGTCTACGCGTGGAAGGTGATCCTCGCGCAGGACGGGATCCTCAACTGGTCGCTCCAGAAAGCCGGGCTCCCCGCCGCGAACATCGGCTACACGAACACCGCGATGTGGCTCGTGTTCTCGTACATCTGGCTGCCGTTCATGATCCTGCCCGTCTACGCGGCGCTCGAGCGCATCCCCGACTCCTACATCGAGGCGTCGCGCGACCTTGGCGCCAGGAGCTTCAAGACGTTCCGCACGATCATCCTCCCGCTCGCGCTGCCGGGCGTGATCGCCGGCTCGATCTTCACCTTCTCGTTGACGCTCGGCGACTACATCACGCCGACCCTCGTCGGCGGCGCGAGCTCGACATTCATCGGCAACGTCGTCTACAACACCGGGCTCGGCGCAGCCGGGAACCTGCCGTTCGCGGCGGCGTTCGCCTCGGTGCCGCTGGTCGTCATGGCGATCTACCTCACCCTCGCGCGGCGATCGGGCGCCTTCGAGGCCCTGTGATGGAGACGCGGGCAACGAGATTCGGGCTGCGGGTGTGGACGCTCCTCGTCATCCTCTTCCTGCACCTCCCGATCGTCATCATCATCCTCTACGCGTTCAACGCTCAGACGGCGCAGGGCTGGCCGATCACGAACTGGACGACGAAGTGGTTCAGCCCGACCCTCCACAACGGCGAGATGCAGCAGGCGCTCTGGCTGTCGCTGAAGGCCGGGCTCGGCGCGACGGTCATCGCACTGCTCCTCGGCTCGGCGGCCGCATTCGCCGTGCACCGCTTCAAGTTTTTCGGCCGGGAGGCGATCTCGTTCCTGCTCGTGCTCCCGATCGCCCTGCCCGGGATCATCACCGGCATGGCGCTCAACTCGTTCTTCACCTTCTGGAAGACGAACTTCAGCCTCTGGACGATCGTGGTCGGCCACGCGACTTTCTGCATCGTCATCGTCTACAACAACGTGATCGCCCGGCTACGGCGGACGCCGACGTCGCTGACCGAGGCGTCGATGGATCTCGGCGCCGACGGTTGGCAGACCTTCCGTTTCGTCACGTTCCCTGCCATCTCCACCGCGCTGATCTCGGGCGGGCTGCTCGCGTTTGCGCTGTCGTTCGACGAGGTGATCGTGACGACCTTCACCGCCGGGGTCCAGAACACCTTGCCGATCTGGATCTTCGGGAACATCCGGATCGGCCAGCAGCTCCCGGAGGTCAACGTCATCGTCTTCGTGATCCTGCTGGTGACGATCATCCCTGTGACGATCGCCCAGCGCCTCACCCGAGAGTCGGGCATCCTCCGCAACGAGTGACAAAGGAGGCAGCATGAGCACAACGGTTTCGAAGCACCAGAACTTCATCGGTGGCGAGTGGGTCGACTCGACCGGCGGCGAGACGATGGAGGTCCTGAATCCGGCGACCGGAGAGACGATCGCCGAGGTTCCGAGTGCGACGGCGAAAGACGTCGAGAACGCGGTCCAGGCGGCGAAGAAGGCGCTTCCGGAGTGGCTCGACACGACTCCCGGCGAGCGGGCGGAGATGCTTCTGAAGCTGGCCGCGGCGATCGAGGAGCACGCCGACGAGCTGGCCGAGATCGAGTCGCGTAACGTCGGCAAGCCGCTGTCGTACGCGAAGGACGAGATGCCGGTCTGCGCCGACAACATCCGCTTCTTTGCGGGCGCGGCGCGCGTGCTCGAGGGCAAATCGGCCGGCGAGTACATGCGCGGCTACACCTCGTGGCTGCGCCGCGAGCCGATCGGGATCGTCGGCGGGATCACACCCTGGAACTACCCGCTGATGATGGCGGTCTGGAAGTTCGCTCCCGCGCTGGCCGCCGGGAACGTCCAGATCCTGAAGCCGTCCGAGCAGACCCCGCTGACGACCCTGCGCTTCGCGGAGCTCGCGGCGGACATCCTCCCGCCCGGCGTGCTGAACGTGATCACGGGTGACGGCGTTCCCGTCGGCGAAGCGATCGTCAAGCACCCCGACATCAGGCTCGTGTCGCTGACCGGTGACGTCGAGACCGGCAAGATCATCGCCCGGACTGCCGCGGACAACCTCAAGCGCGTCCATCTCGAGCTCGGCGGCAAGGCGCCGGTGCTCGTCTTCGACGACGCAGACCCGGAGGCCGTCGCCGAGGGGATCAAGATCGGCGGCTACTGGAACTCGGGGCAGGACTGCACCGCGGCATCCCGCGTCGTCGCCGGCCCCAAGGTCTACGACAAGCTGCTTGAGGCCCTGGTGCCCGCGGTCGAGTCGCTGCACGTCGGCGATCCCGCCGAGGGCGACGAGATCGAGATGGGCCCCGTCATCTCCAAGTCACAACAGGAGCGGGTGCTCGGGTTCCTCGATCGCGCGAAGGGCGCGACGCTCCTCACGGGGGGCGGCACGAACGGCGATCGCGGCTTCTTCGTCAAGCCGACCGTCGTCGTCGACGTCGGCCAGGAGGACGAAATCGTCCAGCGCGAAGTCTTCGGGCCGGTGGTCACCGTGCAGCGGTTCGCCGACGACGACCAGGCGATCGAGTGGGCCAACGACGTCAACTACGGCCTCGCCGCGTCAGTCTGGACGCGGGACATCGGCCGGGCGCTCAACGCCGCCCGGAAGCTCCAGTTCGGGACGGTGTGGATCAACGACCACATCCCGCTGGTGAGCGAGATGCCGCACGGCGGCTACAAACAGTCCGGGTACGGGAAGGACCTATCGACCTACTCACTCGAGGACTACACCCAGATCAAGCACGTGATGGCGAAGATCAGTTGATCTTCGCCATCAACCCGGCTCGCATCCTCCTCGGCTGACCGAGCTGGGCCCAGACAGCAGTCGGGGCGGCCACAGCCGCCCCGACGAAGACCAGTGCCGGAAAGCGCTATTCGACCGGGGGCCGCTCGACCGGGGGCCGCTCGACGAAAGCGTGCAGCTCAACGTCGGGATCCTCCGTGTTCGCCTCGACCGGGGGCCGCTCGTTCGGTGGCAACAGCTCGACCGGTGGCCGCTCACCCGGCGGGCTCAGCAGATGCGCCTCGACTTCCGGACCTTCCGTGCTCGCCTCGACCGGTGGCCGCTCACCCGGCGGGCTCAGCAGATGCGCCTCGACTTCCTCGCTCTCGGGAGTCGTTGGCTCGATGTTCTCTTCCACTACTCCTCCTCCTGTCGACCGCCAGATCCCACACCGGCGTGTTCTTGCACTAGACGGTGATGCACCGACATATCTTCCCTGTCTTCCGGGAAAACGCAAACCCCTTTACGATCGCCCGATGCTCCAGGCCTTTCGGGAGCGGCTCGAGGAGTCGCGCCGCGCCTTCTCGTCCGTCTTCACGAACCCGAACCTGAGGCGGGTCGAGGTCTCGTGGGCGGGCACGGTCACCGCGTACTGGATCTTCATCGTCGCCCTCTCCCTCTATGCCTACGAGCGAGGCGGGGCGAGCGCCGTGGGCCTCGTCTGGCTCCTCCGCACCCTCCCGTCGGTCGTCGCGGCCCCGTTCGGAGCCGTGCTCGGCGACCACTACCGAAGGGAACGCGTGATCGTCGCCATCAACGTGGCGCGCAGCGTGACGATCGGGCTCGCCGCGGTGGCCGCCTTCGCACAGGCGCCGGCGGGAATCGTCTACGCCCTCGGGAGCCTGATGGGCTTGCTCCAGTCCACGTTCCGGCCGACGCAGGCGGCACTGCTCCCGCAGCTCGCCCGGTCGCCCGAAGAGCTCACGGCGGCGAACCTCGTCCTGACGACGATCGAAAGCGTCGGCATCTTCATCGGGCCGGCGATCGGAGGGCTGCTGCTGGCGGTGACCGGGACGGACACAGTCTTCGCCGTGACCGGGGGCGTGTTCCTGCTCGCCGCGGTCCTGTTGGTCGGCGTCCATCCCGGGGACGGCCTCGCGCGGCGGCCGTCGGGGCGCGGCTTCCTCCGAGAGGCATTCGCCGGCTTCGGCACCGTCGCGCGGGACTCCCGGCTGAGGCTGATCCTCGGCCTCTATGGGATGCAGACGCTGGCGGCGGGAGCGCTCAACGTCCTCATCGTCGTCATGGCGCTCGAGCTCCTCGACCTCGGAAAGGCCGGCATCGGCTTCCTCAACTCGGGCGTCGGCGTCGGCGGCCTCCTCGGAGGCTTCGTCGCGCTCGGCCTCGTCGGCCGCATTCGCCTGGCTTCCGATTTCGGGCTCGGCCTTGCCCTCGTCGGGCTGCCGATCGCCCTCATCGCGGCCTTCCCCCACACGGCGCCGGCGCTCGTCCTGCTCGCCCTGGTCGGAATCGGGACAACCGTCGTCGACGTCGCCGGGCTGACGCTCCTGCAGCGCGCCGTGCCCGACGACGTCTTGACCCGGGTGATGGGCGTCGCGCAAAGCGTGTTCGTCGGGACGCTCGGTCTCGGCGCGATCATCGCGCCTGTTCTCATCTCCGCCTTCGGTGACCGCGGTGCGCTCCTGGCAGTGGGCGCCCCGCTCCCGGTCTGCACGGCCCTGGCCTGGCGGCAGCTTCGTGCCCTCGACGCGAGCATCGCAGCACCGACCGAGGGCCTCGAGCTCCTTCGCGGCATCCCGATCTTCCGCCCGCTTCCGCCCGCCACGCTCGAGCTCGTCTCGCTCGAGCTCCAACCCATGCGCGTTGCCGCCGGCACGAACGTGATTCGTGAGGGCGAGGCCGGCGACCGCTTCTACGTGATCGCGGCGGGCGAGGTGGACGTCCGCGCCGACGGCCGCCCGCCCGGAAGGCTGCACGCCGGGGACTCCTTCGGGGAGATCGCGCTGCTGCACGACGTCCCGCGCACGGCCACCGTCACGGCGGCCACCGACGTCGACCTGCTGACGCTCGATCGGGACGAGTTCATCGGCGCGGTGACCGGCCACCCGGCCAGCGCGGAGGCCGCCCAGGCCGTCGTGACGAGCCGTCTCGGGTCGCTCCCGAGCAGCGGCGCCATCTAGTGCCCCTCCAGGCAATGCATGCCGGCAGTCCCTGCAGGGGCACTAGGCGCGGACGATCCCGGCCGGACGCGGCCCGAGCCTGAGCCCGATGACGGCGTCAGCCGAGGCGCGACTCGGTGCGTAGCCGGAGACCGCTGGCACGAAATCCTCTTTTCCGAGCGTGTAGAGCACGGCGTCGGAGCGGGCCGTCACGGTGGCCGTGCGCGGCATGTCTCGCAAGAGCGCGATCTCCCCGAACGAGTCTCCGGGCCCGAGGGTCGCGACCTCTGTGCCGTCGACCGAGACGACCAGCGACCCGGAGCCGACAAGGTAGAAACGGTTGCCGGCCTCGCCCTGGCGCACGAGCTCCACACCGGCGGCGGCGCGTTCCTCGACCGCGGCGCGGGCAAGCTGCTCGAGCGTGGCTTCCGGCAGCGGCGCGAGGAACGAGACCGCCCGGAGGTGCTCGATGCGGGAGAACGGGACGACGACTTCAGCGTCGATCCGCCGAAGCAACCCCCAGGCGGGGATCACGAACACCGGGAGCACGAGGCCCGAGACGATGAGCGCCCCGCGGATGCCGATTGCGGAGACGAGCGCCGGCGCGGCGGCCGCCCCGAGCCCGACCGTGAGGAGCAGGAGGCTCTCGAGGGCGCCGAACACCCGGGAGAGCACTTCATCGGGTGCGGCCCGCTGCAGAAGCGTCATCCCCGAGACGTCGGCCAGTGTGTTTCCGACGCCGACGATGCCGAAGAGCACGAGGGCGAAGCCGAGGTCGCGCCAGGCCGGGACGAACGCGAGCGGGATCCCGAAGAGCAGCACGCCGAGGCCGAAGTCGCCGGCGAGCCGGCCCCGCCCGACGAGCGCACCGGCCGCCACGGCTCCGACGAGCCCGCCGATCCCCGAGGCGGCGTTGAGCCACCCGACCGCGGATGCCCCCGCGTCGAGGAACGAGAGGGCAACGACCGCGATCAGGACTCCGAGCAGCCCGTCGACGAACGTCTGGACGGCGAAGAGTCCGACCAGCACCGCAATCTTGCGGTTCCGGCCGATCGCCCGTATCCCCGCGAGAAGCTCTCGCGCGACGCTCTCCGGAGGCCGCTCGTCGTGTTCACGTCTCGACGCTGGATGCCGGATGCCGAGGAGCAGGGCGGCCGAGACAGCGACGCCGCCGGCGGTCACGAGAAAGACCGTGCCTGTACCCGTCCAGGCCAGCAAGAGGCCGCCGAGCGCAGGGCCGGCGAAGATCCCGACGCTCTCGATCGCGGCGGCGACGACATTGGCGGCGCTCAGCTCCTCGGGTGTCTCGACCAGTGTCGGGGTGTAGGCCGCCTCGGCGGGCCGGAACGGTGTTCCCGCCACGCTGACCAGTCCGGCGAGGACATAGACGAGCGCCGGGGCTACCGACGTGAAGACGGCTGCGGCTGCGCCGACGATCAGCCCGGCGCGCACGAGATCCGAGGCGACCATGACCCGCCGGCGGTCGTGGCGGTCGCCGAGGACGGCGGCAAACGGCGATACCACCGCGGCGGCCCCCCAGCGCACCAGCCCGACGATCCCGACGGCCCGCGCCCCGCCCTGCTCGTACGCGTACACGACGACCGCGATCCCGTAGGCCCAGGCCGCGATGATGGAGAATGCCCAGGCCAGCTCGAGCCGCAGCAGAGCGCCGTTCCGGAGCACCCCGCCGAATGCCTCCCGCGCCTCGCCCAGCCGCTTCCCCATCCCCATGGGGCGAGCATCCTATGTTTGCGGTCATCTGCCCCGGGCGGGAAGATGTGGGGAGAGTCGGGCGTCTAGTGGTTGTCAACGTTAACGTGACCCTTCCGGAAGGAGGCCTCTGATGACGGACGAGGAGCGGCTCGAAGAGAGCGTTCAGGCCGAGGAGGAGGATTTCGAGGCACACAAGAGGCGGCTCGCAGACGAGCCAGCAGCCGACGACGACGACGGAGACGACGACGTCGAGGCACACCGGCGCCGGGCCTAGCCACAGCGCTTCCCTTTGTTCCACGAAACCCGGGCAACCGCCCGGGTTTCGTCGTTCTCGGCGCCTACTAGCGCAGGAGACGCTCGAGCTCGTCCAGCAGCCTGAAGGCGGTGTCCGGCTCGTCCTCCTCGCGACGGCGCTCGAGCGCGGCCGCAAGGCGGGCCACCACGGCGAGATCTCCACTTCCCGCCAGCGCCGCCTGGGCCCGCCGGGCCCGCTGGAGCAGGTCGAGGGCGATCGCAGCCTGGTTCGCGAACAGGCCCAGCAGCTCCATCTCCGCCAGGGTGAACCGGGCATCCGCCGGCCGGTCGAGCACCTCGAGCACTCCGAGGGCGCGCTCCTCGTGCAGGAGAGGAACCGCCATCAGGCCCTTCGGGACGAACCCGGTGCTCTCGGCCGTCTCGCGGGAGAACCGCGGGTCGGCGAGGACGTCCTCGATCACGAGCGGCTGCCGGCTCACGAGCACGAAGCCCGCGATGCCGGTGCTCGACGGGAATCTCATCCCGACGAGCTTCTCCGACTCCTCGTCGGCGGCGGCCTCGAAGACGAGCTCGTCCGTCGCCTCGTCGAGCAGGAGGATCGACGACGCCTTCGCCTTGAAGATCGCCCTGGCGACCTCGACGATGGAGTTGAGCAGCTCCTGGTAGCTCGCCTCCGTTCCAAGCACTCCCGCGGCTACGGAGGCGTGCAGGTCGTCGGTCATTTGCCTCCTCCCACGTTGGACGCACAGAGATAGAGCACGCTCTTGAGCTGGAACGGCGTCAGCTCCGGGTGCTTCGACAGCACGAGCCCGGCGATGCCCGCGATATGAGGCGTGGCGAAGCTGTTGCCGGTGCACATGAGCCGGCCGCCGCCCATCCAGGCGACCTCGACGTCGACGCCCCGCGCGAAGAACTCCACTGGAGGCGCCGGGTTGTAGTAGTAGGCGAGCGGATCGGGCTGCTCGTGGCTGCCGACCGAGATGACGCTCGAGAACCGCCAGGGATAGCTCTCGACGGGCATGTTGTGCGCGGAGGCGACCAGCATCGTGCGCTTGAAGTAGGCGTTGTCGGCGAGCTCGTGCAGCAACCCCGTGAACTTCGCCTTCGTCGTCGACAGGCTCATGTTGATGACGTCGAAGCCCTGCTCGATCGCCCACCTTAGGCCTTCGAGGAGCACCGGCCCGCTGCCGGTGTAGCCGGCGCCGAGGACACGGACGCTCACGAGCTCGCACTCCGGCGCGATCGAACGGATCACGCCCGCGCAGGCCGTGCCGTGCCCGCAAAGATCACCGGCCGTGTCGGGGTCCTCCACGAGCACCTCGTCGCCGTCGATCGAGATCGCGACCGATTTCTGGACGTCGCCCACGAGCGGATGTCCCGTCTCGACGCCGCTGTCGAGCACGCAGACTCGAACGCCCGCCCCGGTCGCACCGCCCCAGGCCCAATCCCGCGTGATCTCGCCCGGCCAGATCTCGGGCAGCGAGATCCGGTCGACCGCGTCTGCCGGCAGGCTCCAGGCGGGAAGCGGCTCCTCGGGGGCGGCGCCAGTCGGCTCTTCGGGAAGCGGTTGCTGCTCCGCGCTCATCGACGCAGCGTACGAGGCCGGGGCGCTCGGTTCCAGTGCGGAAGAATCCGGCTCGGGACGGCGTCCTGTGTTCGGAGTGTTTCCGCAGTCTTCACAAGAGCTTGCCCGTGCCCGCCACGCGGACCTTCTCCGCGAGGCAACGCGAGAACGTCTGGCCTCCATCGCCCGTGAGGGCGACTCCTCCCGGCCGGCGTTCGCCGGGCCACGGCTCCAGGCTTTCCGCCACTTGGCGGAGGCCGCGCGCAGGGTGGGCGCGCGGCCGGCTGCGATTCGCACCGCTTGATCTACTCCCAGGGCTCTCGGCCGCCCGCCGTCGCCTCCTCGGCGGCACGGGCGGCGAAGCCCGCCATCGTCCGTGCGCGGACGACCCTTGCGTCGTCGTCGGTGGCCGTGAGGTTCACGGCGACGAGCTCGGCGGCCGCCGAGGCCGCGGCGGCAGCGAGGATCCCCGCCGCGACCGCGTCCGCCCGGAGGTTCGGATTTCCCTTCTCGGCCACGATCACGGCTAGCTCGGCCACGTCCGTCGCTGCCTCGACGATTCTCAAGGGCGGCTCGGCGGCACGTGCGTACGCCTTGCCGACGGCGAAGTCGCGGCGCTCTCCGGGCTCGTCGCCGGCGTCGGCGACCGAGCGGAGAGCGGCCCTGTACTCGTCGGCGTCGATCTGCGCGAGCGGGGCGGCCCGATCGCGCAGCGATTCCGCCTGGGCCGCGATGCCCGCCGCCTCGCCCCACTCGGACTTCGAGGCCTTGGCGACCTTCGCGAGCAGCCCGGCCGCCGCAGCCGTCACGAGCGCGGCCAGGGAGCCTCCGCCCGGTGTCGGCGCCGTGCCCGACACCTCGTCGAGAAACTCGGTCAGGCGAAGCTCGAGCAGGGTCATGCGGGGATTCTCTCCCCTCCTGCTCGGTGCTGCTACTTCGCCCGGTTGTCCTGCAACCTGATCCGCAGCTCTTCGACGACGCGCGGGCTCCGTTCGTAGCCCTCGGCCTCGAGCGCCGCCTCGAGGTCCGCCACGAGCCTGGTGCGGAATGCGGCATCCGCCTCGGCGCGGGCGAGGACCTCGTCGAGCTCCGCCCTGACGGCCGGAAGCTCCTGTGCCGCCCGCACCCAGCCCTCTGGGGCCGGCGGCAGTGCGCGGATCAGGCGCGCGAGTCGTTCTTCGTCGAATGTGCTCATCGGGAACTAGACGCTGGACCGGGATCGGTTCTTCCATCGAGGAACTCACGAAGACGTCCGAGGCACCTCGAGATCCGGCTTGCGATCGTCCCCGGGGGGAGCTCGAGGGCGTCTCCGATCGTGCGATAGCTCTCGTCACGGGCAAAGAACCGGTCGAGGATCTCCCGGCAGTGCTCCGGGGTCGCCGCGAGGGCCTCGTGCACCGTCAGAGCGTCGTCGAGCATCGCGAGCGTGTCTTCCGGGTCGACGGCGTCGAGGTCGTCCTCGCCGGCGGGCCGCTCGCGGGTCGACGCACGCAGGCGGTCGATGCAGAGCCGGCGTGTGAGCTGACCGATCCACGGCCGCACGGCCGCGTCGTCACGAAGCCGGTCGAGGTGCTCGTACGCGCGTGCGAACACCTCCTGGAACACATCCTCGGCATCGGCATCGGACAGCCGGAAGGCCTGAACGGCGATCGCGTACACGTACCGCGAGAAGCGCTCGACGAGCTCTGACCACGCCTGCTCGTCACCGGCACGGCACCTTGCGACGAGCTCGCTATCGCTGAGGGTCGAGGCCATCAGCCGGATTGTGACGCGTCGAGAGGTCGAGGGCGACGCCCGGCCGAGGCCTGGTTCAGGCAGCCGGGGGGGCGCCGGCGTCGTTGCCGAGGCGCTGTGACCACCATTCCGACTCGCGGCGGTCGAAGTTCTCCTGCAGCTGAGCGACGTAGGACGAGAGGTCGCTCTCGCGGCTCAGAAGGGCTGCTTCGAGCTCGGCGGCGACCTGCTCGCGCTGCTCGAGCCTCTGCTCGCGCACCTCGAACTCCGCCTCGAGCTGAGCCTCGCGGAGGTTGTGTGCGGCCTCCCGCTCCTCGAGCTCTTTGGCGCGCGACGCCAGGACGTGCTCGCGCTCGGTGAGGGCCTTCTCCTTGCCCTCGCTGCGGTTTCGCGACGCCAGCATCGCCTGCTCGGCCTTGTTGAGCGCGATCTCGCGCACGGTCAGCTCCTCGTCGCGCTGCTTGATCCTGCGCTCGGCGAGCTCGTCGACCTTCGGCTCGGCCGCGGCCGCCTCGGCCTGCTTGCGGAGCTCGACTTCGCGGGTGTCCAGGTCGGCCTTGCGGGCATCGAGCTCCTTCGCGCGGCGCTCGACGGTGGCGAGCGCTTCCTTCGCAGCCGAGCCGTGCTTGTCCGCCTCGCGCTGAACTTGCTCGAGCCTGGCCGTGAGGTCGGTCTCACGCGTCGAGAGCTCCAGCTCCCGCTGGTCGAGGGCATCGGAGCGAGTTCCCAGCTGCTCCTCCTCGCGCCCCTGCTTCGCCGCGAGCTCGGACTCTCGCCGCTCCAGGAGCTTCTCGCGGGCCTCCAACTCGGCCTTGGCCTGGGCCGCCTTCTGGCCGGCGTCCTTCTCGGCCCGAGCAAGCTTCGCCTCGAGCTCGGCCTGGGCCTTGCTGGCGGTTTGAGCGGCGTTCTTCTCGGCCTCGGCCACCGCCGCCTCGCGCTCGGCTAGCCTCTGTTGGACCGACGCCGCCTCGGCCCGCTGCGCCCGAAGCTTCTCCTCGTTCTCCTGCAACGCACGCGCACGCTGGGTGTGATCGCTGTCGGCCTCAACGAGTGTGCTCGCGATCTTCGCCTCGGCCGCGGTCAGCTCGCGGTCGCGCGTTGCGACCTCGGCGAGCTTCCGCTCGAGCTCCTCCGACGCGGCCGAGCGCCTGGCCTCGTCTGCGTTGAGCTCCTGGAGCTTCCGCTCGAGCTCCCGCTCGCGCTGTTCGAGCCGCTCCTCGGCGCTCGCAAGCGAGGCGGACTTCTCGGCGAGCTTCTGCTCGAGCAGCGCAGCGCCCTCGCGCTCGTCGGCTTCACGCCTGAGCTGCTCCAGGCTCGCGGCGAGCTCGCTCGCCCTCGTGGACAGCTCCAGCTCTCGCCGGTCGAGCTCCTTGACGCGCGCCGACAGCTCCTCTTCGCCCCGGCCGCTCTTGCTCGCAAGCTCCTGCTCCCGCCTGACGAGCTGCTTCTCACGGGCCTCGAGCTTGGCGTCGACTTGCTTCGCCTCCTGCTCGACGGCCGCGAGCTTCGCCTCCCGTTCGGCGAGCTCCTGTTCGAGCGACTTCGCCTTGTCCTCGGCGGCTCGAACTTTCGCCTCGCTCTCCTGGACGGTGAGGTTGATCTGGGCCTGTCCCGCCTCCGCCTGCTGGCGCCCGCTCGCGATCCGTGCCTCCTCCTCACGCAGCGCGCGCTCGCGGACGGCGAGGCTCTCCCGCGTTCGCTCGAGCTCCTTCGCAGCCTCGAGGCGCTTCTCCTCGTTCGCCGTCAGCTCCTCGAGCCGCTGCTCGACGAGCTGCTCCCGCTCGCGCATGCGCGCTGACGCGTCGTCGAGCTCTTCCTGTCTTTCGAGCACACCGGCGAGCTCCGCGAGCCGGGCTGCGATCTGTTCCTCTCGCTTCTCGAGCTCGAGCTCGGTCGACGCGAGCTCCGACGCCCGCCTGGCGAGGACCGCGGCCTGCTCCTCCAGCTCGAGCTCACGCCGGTCGTCCTCAACTTGCGTTCCACCGCCGTGCCCGTTGAGGGACGCCTGATGCGGCTCCGCCTCGAGCCCGAAGACGCCGCCGTTGAGGCCGTCAGCGAAGAAGTCGTCTCGCTCCAGGCCGGCCGTCGACGCGTCCGCGTCGACGATCGCGTCGTCGGGCGAAGCGAGACCCGGATCATCCTTCGCGGTGAGCTTGGCGCGAAGACCTGAGCCGAACCCCCCTTCAGTGCCGTGACCTGGAGTCATCGGGCCCTCAGTCGCCTATCCGAAGACCTTGGCGAGGTTGAGGAAGGCGGGGCCGAGAACGACGAGGAACATCGCGGGGAAGATGAAGAGCACCGTCGGGAACAGCATTTTGATCGGCGCTTTCATCGCCTTCTCCTCGGCGAGCATCTGACGCTTGAGTCGGGAATCACCCGCCTGAACCCGGAGGATTCGTCCGAGCGAGATACCGAGCTGGTCGGCCTGGATGATCGCGCGCACGAAGCTCGACATCTCGGGGGATGCACTCCGCTCGGCCATCTTCTTCAGTGCGTCCTGGCGGCTCTCGCCGATTCTCATCTCGCCGAGGGCGAAGTCGAACTCCTCGATGAGCGGTCCCTCCATATGCTCGGTCAGCTTCTGCACCGCTCCGTCGAACCCGAGCCCCGCCTCGACGCTCACGGAGAGGAGGTCGAGGGCGTCGGGCAGCGCTGCGGCGACCTCCACCTGGCGGCGACGCAGACGGCTGTTGAGGACGAAGCTCGGCGCCATGAAGCCGATCAGAGCCATGAACAGCGCGGCCAGCGGCGCGTAGCTCGGGGCCACCGCTCCTCCGAAGACCAGGCCGAGCACGAGCCCGCCTGCCCCCAGGAGGCCCTTGATCCCGATGAAGGTCGTCGGTGACGTGTTGCGCATCCCGGCGGCCATCAGCTTCGTCCCGACCGACGCCGTCGTCGTCTTCGGGTTGACACGCAGCATGACGGCGGCGGCCTTGGCGACGAACGGGGCCAGAGCACGCTCGCGGAAGCGGGCGAGCTCCTTGCCGGTCACCTGGTTGACACGCCCGTAGCTCGTCGCGCGGTGCACGAGGTCGCGGCGCGTCCGCATCGGTGCGGTGGCGACCTCTGCGAAATAGAACGCAGCGGCGCCGATGGTTGCGATGGCGAGTATCAGCAGCATGGCATCAACCTTTGAAGGAGACGATCTTCTTGAGGATGAGAGATCCGAACGCCATCATGCAGAGCCCGATCAGGATCAGCATGTGTCCGGTCGAACTGAAGTACAGCGGGCGCATGTAGGAGCGATTGATGAGCGTGAACACGCCCGCGATGAAGAACGGGATTCCGATCAGCGTGTAGGCCGACATTCGCCCCATCGCCGTCAGAGCCTTGATCTTGCGCGCGAATTGCTGACGCTGGCGGACCATGTCTCCGACCATGTCGAACAGCGTCGCGAGCGATCCACCGACCTGACGCTGGATCGTCACGGCCGTGATGGCGAACTCGAAGTTCTTCGAGCCGACCCGCTCGGCCATGTCCGAAAGCGCGTCGTCCATCTGCCGGCCCAGCGACGTCTCGGTCAGGACGCGCTTGATCTCCTGGCTCGCCGGCGGCTGCCCCTCCTCCACGACCGCGTTCAGGCCCTGCTTGAACGAGTGTCCGGCCTTCAGCGAGGCCGCGATCGTGATGAGGAAGTCGGGGAGCTGGTCCTCGAATGCCTTCATGCGCTTCTTCATCTTGAACCAGACCCACGCGAACGGAATCCCGCCCGCGATGGCGACCAGGACGACTCCGAACATCGGCGAGACGCCGAGCGCGAACGCGACGATCGCCATTCCCAGGCCCGCTGCCACAGAGATCCAGAAGAACTCGACCGTCTTGAGCGGAACATCGGCGCGCTCGAGCATGCGGCCGATCCAGCGCCACTGCTTGAGGTTGCCGAGGGCACTCTCGGTGGCCGCGAACAGCCGGGTCAGAGCCTCGGTGCGGCGCTGCTTGCGCAGCTCCTTGCTGGAGCCCTTGGTCTCCCCGACGTGGGCCGAGATGCGGTTGCGCACCCACGAGCCTCTGATGCCGGCGAGGAAGAACAGGGCCGCGAACAGCACGAGCACCGCGACCGCGAGCGCGATCGCAAACGGACCGCCTGGCCCGAAGAAGCCCTTCGGCAGCAGGCTCGACGGCGGGGACACCGCGGTGCCGCCGATCTTCAGCGACTGCGCCGACGACCCCTGCCCGACGACCGAGGCATCGACCTTGATCTCGTCGCCCGGGCGGGCCGACGTCACGTACTGAATGCGCCACGTCCGCCTGAGCGTGTCCGCGATCGTCGCGTAGACCCCTCGAAGAGCGGACGTCGAAGAGGCGCTGAAATACTGGCCGCCCGTGGAGGTCGAGAGCTGGACGAGCGGATCGGACGTGAAACCCTGGCCCTCGATGCCGATTGCGTAGATGGCGACGTTCGCCTTACGCGCGGCGGCGACGGCTTCTTTCAGGCTCGTCTTGCTGGCGTTGTCAGCACCGTCGGTGAGGACGATGATCACGCGCCCGGGGAGTGGGTTCCCCTGGAGCTGCTGGGCCGCCGACGCGATGCTGTCGTACAGCGCCGTCCCCTTGACGGAGTCGGTCTTGAGGTGCGCCAGCGCGGTGTCGGAATCGGCCGCCGCGGTCGAGAACGGAGAAAGCGTCGCCGAGCGCGAGCCGATCGCGATCACGGCGATCTCGTCGGAGGACTGCTTGGACTGGACGAACGTGCGCGCCGCCGACTTCGCGTCGGCCAGCGGCGTTCCCCGCATCGACTGCGAGTGGTCGACGAGCATCGCGATTGCCTTCGAGCGGCCGAGGTTCTGGGCCTGCAGGTCCGAGACGGGTACGCCGTTCTCGGTGATGGCAGGAGCCCGCGGAGTCCCGGTGTCGGAGACAACGGATGCACGGATGGTCGGGTACGCGGTCTGGTCCAGCGCACTCAGGTTGACCGTCGCCGCTGCGGCGGCCGGGAGAGCGAGGACGAGAATCGCGGTCCCGGCCAGTATCAGCCGGGTGCGTCTCACTGAAATGCCCCCTTGAACTTCGACGCTTGGTGGCCGACGCCCATCGCAGCTGTTTCCGTGTCCTCGGTCGTGAAGAAGCTCGGCTGCAGGACGACGCCGTTCGTTGCCATCTTGTCGAGGAAGTTGGGCTTGAGCCCCGTGCAGGCGAGCGGAGACAGGAGCCGGACAGTGCCGGACGCCGCTGCTGCTTCGCCCTCGTCCGGCGGCTTCGCCAGGAAGACCTCTTGCAGCGTGATCACGTCCGACTCCATCCGGAGCACCTCGGTGATGTGCGAGATCCGCCTGGAGCCGTCGACGAGACGGGTGATCTGCACGAGCAGGTCGAAGGCACTGGAGACCTGCTCGCGGATCGCCCGAAGCGGCAATTCGACGCCGGCGGTCATCACGAGCGTCTCGAGCCGGGACAGGGCGTCCCTGGGCGAGTTCGCGTGGATCGTCGTGAGCGAGCCCTCGTGGCCCGTGTTCATCGCCTGGAGCATGTCCAGGGTCTCGGGGCCTCGAACCTCGCCGACGATGATCCGGTCGGGCCTCATGCGCAGGGCGTTGCGGACGAGCTCGCGGATGCGGATCTCGCCCTGGCCCTCGATGTTCGGGGGCCGCGACTCGAGCGTGATCACGTGCTCCTGCTGGAGCTGGAGCTCGGCCGCGTCCTCGATCGTGACGATGCGCTCGTCGCCCGGGATGAAGGCCGACATCGCGTTGAGCGTCGTCGTCTTACCGGTACCGGTACCGCCCGAGATGAGGATGTTGAGCTTTCCCTTCACGCACGCGGCGAGGAACTGCGCCGCCCGCGGTGAGATCGACCCGAACGAGATCAGGTCGTTCATCGTGTACGGGTCCCGCGCGAACTTCCGGATCGTCAGCGTCGGGCCCTTGAGGGCGAGTGGCGGGATGATCGCGTTCACGCGTGAGCCGTCGGGGAGCCGGGCGTCCACCATCGGCGACGCCTCGTCGACCCGGCGGCCGATCTGGGAGACGATCTTGTCGATGATCCGCAGCAGGTGCGAGTTGTCGACGAACGCGGCCTGTGTCTTCTCGATCTTGCCCAGCCGCTCGATGTAGATCCGGTCGTAGGCGTTGACCATCACCTCGGTCACGGTGTCGTCGCGCAGGAACGGCTCCAGCGGCCCGTAGCCGAGGATGTCGTCCGTGAGCTCACGGATGATCTGGCGTCGCTCCTCGCGCGTCAGCGGCGTACGGTCGAGCACGAGCTGCTCGGTGACCGCACGCGTGACGCGCTCGGTGATGTCGCCTGTCGCTTCCCGCTTGAAGAGCTCGGCGCCCAGCGTGGCGATGCACGCGTGGTGGATCCGGGTCTTGAGCTCGCCGTACGGGTCGTGCGCCGCCGACGACTCCGGTGCTTCGAGCCCGGAGCCGCCGTTGAGCGCCTCAGCGGTTGCGAGGGAGCCGCCTCCGTTGGAGGTCTTGAGACGGTCGTGGAGGCCCATGGCTTATGACCTCGCCAGAGCCGGCATGAGTCGCCGTTTCTTGCCCTGCTCCTTCGGTGCGGCGAAGAGGTTCTTCGCCATCGACTTGATCGCCTTGGAGACGTCAGCGCCTTCCTCGGCGAGCACGACCGGGATGCCGCGGTTCACTGTCAGCGGCACGGCCCGGTCGGACGGCACCTCGAAGCGAACCTTCATCCCCAGCGCGCCTTCGACCTCGTTCGGCTTCATGCCGACCTTCGAGTTGGCACGGTTGAGGACGATGCTGACGCGCTGCTTCGGGAACGACAGCAGGTCGAGCGTCTGCAGCGCCAGGCGCAGGTTCTTCAGGGTCGGGACGTCGAGCGCACACATGAGCAGAAGCTCGTCGGTGCGGTCGAGCGTCGCGAGCATCGGCCCGTGGAAGAACGGGGAAGTGTCGACGACGATCACGTCGAACGACTCCCGTGCGACCTCGAGCAGCCGGCCGAGCTTGGCCTCGGTCACGAGCTCGGCGTCCTCCGGGCGGAGCGGCGCCGGGAGCACCTCGAGGCCCGACGCGTGCTTCGTCGTGTAGCCGGCCAGCTTCTCCGAGTCGAGCTCGCCCGGTGCGACGACCAGGTCGTAGATCGTCTTGTCGGGCTCGATGCCGAGCATGATCGCGGCATCGCCGAACTGCAGGTCGAGGTCGAGGAGCAGCGTCTTCCGCTTCTCGAACTTCGCGCAGGCAGCGGCGAGGTTCGTCGCGGTGACGGTCTTCCCGGTGCCTCCTTTCGGCGCGAAGACGGTGACGATCTTGCCGTGCCGTCCGCCCCCTGAGAACTCGTTCCGTTTCGTGTGCGTCGCCTTGCGGACGGCGAAGACGACGTTCTCGACGAGCTGCGGCAGGAGCAGGACGTCGGCGACGTCCGAGTTCAGCGCTTCCTCGAGCAACCCCGAGGAGCTGTTCGAGGCGACGAGCAGGATCGGGGCCCGGCTGTGCTCGCGGATGGATGCGAGCTCGTCTCTCGGCAGGGCCGAGTCACGGGTCGCGTGCAGGATCGCGTCGAGGTGACCTCCTGCCAGCGCTCCGGCTCCGTCGTTGACAGAGGTGCTCGATCCCACCATCTCGATCTCGGGATGGCTGGCGAGCGAGTCGCGGAGCTTCTCGAATCCCTCGCAGGAGCCGGTCGCGAAGATCCGCACGCGCTCGCGGTGATTCGTGTCGTTACCCGGCGTCATGGGAGCCTCCTTCCGGGTCCGTCGAGGAGCATGGTGCGCGAGTCCTGAACGGTGTTCGCGCTGTCGAGCGAGTTCGTCGGCGGGCGCAGAGCAAGGTGCCAGCCCTTACCGCTGTCGACGCTGTTCTTCTCGATCCACAGGAGCTTCTGCGTCTGCGCGTCGGTCAGCCGGAGCTGGATGTTCGCCCCGCCTCCCGACGGCGAAATCGCGCCCCCACCGCTGACGGCTTCAGGCGCACGCAGCACGAGCAGGTTGCGCAGGATCACACGGCTCACGACCGAAGCGTTATTGCCGCCGCCGGACGCGAAGCCGCCGCCGCCGGTGTCCCAGCTCCCGACGACGTCGACGTGGTCGCCGACCTTGAGCGTGCCGGCAAGGAGCTGATGCGGATCCCCTGCCAACTCGTACCCGCGCTGTGTTCCCTTGATCTGCGCGCGAATCCCCTGCTCCGTCGGGGGGGCGAAGCGCCGTCGTCGTGACCTGCTCGCCCTCGTAGACGTCCTGGGTGGCGACGTACTGGGCGAGCTGGTCTGGTGAAGAGATCGCGCCCGCGACGACTGCCTTGCGCGGGACGGTCTCCTTCCGCAGCATGCTATGACTGACGTCCGCGCCACTGGTGCCGGCCGGAATGTCCTTGGCAGCCACGAGAACCGTGACCTTGCCCTCGCCGTGCTGGACATGGCGCTTGTAGTTGACGACGTACACGCTCGTCAGGACGGCGGCAAGAGCTGCCAGACCGACGGCGATCCCGATGTTCTTGGCGCGGTAATTCATAGTCCTTTCTCTTTCGTGAGATGGCCTGAGGGACTAGCCGATGAGTTGAATCGATTTCACTCCGAAGGTTGCGGGGCTTCCCGAGCCGCTTCCGGCAAGGATCCCCTGAGCGATGTACTCGGTGAACGTGCCCGTCAGCGTGGCGTTGTTGCCGTGCATGACGTAGCCGGTGATCTTGAAGCCGATCCAGCCGATGATGTCGTACTGCGCGTTCTGCCCCGTGCCGCTCAGGGTCTTGAAGACCGGGAACAGCAACACGGTGTTGAGGCGTTGCTGGAGAGCGTCCTGGATGTTCTGCGACGAGAACTTCGCGCCCGGGTCGGAGCGGTACTTCCCGAGGCCGAGGTACGAGTTGAAGCCCGTGAGGATCCACTGGGCCTCCTCGCTCGTGCCCGGGTTCGAGCCGTTCGGGTCGAGGTTCAGCATCCCGAAGGCTCCCGGCGCGCCTAGCGGGTCGTAATCCAGTGTGGTCGGAACGTCGAACGTCGGCGTGTGGTTGCCGTTGCAGTTCTGGATCAGCGGGTGGTTGCAGTTGACGACCATCGGCGCCACGTGCAGCGCCTGGGCCGGCGCGTCGACGCGCGCCCTTGCGTTCGCCGTGAGCTTCTGCGGCGTGACGATGCCCAGCACCCTGGTGAAGTTGCCGGAGTCCGACCTCTCCGCCTTGACCGAGATCGTGTCGTTCGCGTTGTACGTCGACGAGACGACGATGTTCGCCGACAGGACGTCACCACCGTTCTTGTTCGCGTAGCTCAGCGCGAGTGACTTCGCACCCGTGGGGTCGGCGGGCAGCGACTGCGCGCCGGCGAGAGCGGCCGCGTCGGCCGTCGCCTGCAGCCGGCGGTGCGTGCGGAACCACGAGCCGACGTCGAGGACGAGGGCGCACATGCCGAGCACGGCGGCCATCGCCAGGACGGTGAGGACGATCGCCTGGCCGTCTTCGTTCTTCCGGAGACTCATTCCACACGCTCCTTCATGGTCGAGCTGAACCGGCCGCTGACGATCTTCCAGTTGAGCAAGCTGATCGAATACGGGTAGTCCGCGGTCACCGTGACGTCCGACCCCGCGGCCCAGCTCGACGAGCACGAGAGGTTCTTCCCGAGCTCCGTCGCGTCGAGGCCGCCCTTTGCGGCCATCACCTCGGCGGTGCAGGCCGCAGACGGGTTCGAGGCCTGCCGCGAGACGGCGGCCTTGCGCGCGCCGGCGCGCACTGCGTCGGTCAGGGTGACGTAGTTGTTGAAGGCAACCCCGAACTGGAAGATGCCGAGGAGCAGGACGAGGAGAATCGGCAGGACCAGGGCGAACTCCACCATGGTCTGCCCTCGCTCGTTTCTGAACTTCGTCATCTTCAGCATGTAGGTCTCCGTCGGGGTGTAAGTCGGGGAAACTTCGGGGCCCTCGCCAAGGGGGAGAGGGCCCCGTCGCATGCCTGGGCGGCTAGACGAACAGCCGAACCAGGCCTGTGATTGCTCTCGCAGCGTTGGCCGAGAAGCCGGTGAACGGCAGAACCGAAGTGCCGCTGATCACCGCGAGAGTGACCGTGTATTCGGGCCTCGCCTGGGCACGCTCACGCGCAAGTGATGCGATGAGCCTGTCGATGCGTTGCTTCCGAATGTGGTGCACGATCAACTCCCTGTTCTCGAGTGCGATTGCGGTTTACAGATAGCCAGCAACGGTGTTGATCGCGTTCGTGATGTTGCCCGCGAGCAAACCGAGCGCCAAGAAGACGCCGATGGTGATCACTGCCAGAACGACGCCGTACTCGGCCATCGTCTGACCCTCCTCGACCTCGAAACGTGCGCGGAGGTAAGAGATCAGCTCCTGGAACGACAGCATGGATTCACCTCCTCTCGGCATCTCGGGCGCGCGCTCGCGCGCAGTGAAAAATCGGTAGGCATTCGGTGCGGAAAAGGTCGTTCAACCTCGTCCCGTTCATCGTCCTCGGGACCGCCGGCCGCGTATCCCCCGCTCGGGTGAATCGTTTGGAACGTTCCCTTAAGTGAGGGAGAGGGCGCTTCCCTCAGAGATCGATAGTCAGAAGACCGATTACGCGAGTGCGGATCACCGCAGGATTCGCGCCCGAGGTGGCGGCCTGGGCGCTTTACAAAAGGAGCAAAGGCAATGCCACGACGGTTCATTCGCAGTGACAATTGGGAGTTCGGCGAAGTAACGGCCGACCCCACGGACGCCGGCGAGACCCCGAAGCCGCGCAAGCGCAGGCTTGCCGCGACGCTCATCTTCACCACGGTCTTCTTCTCGGGCGCCTCCCTGGCGGCCGTTGCCGGCGACAAGCTCGCGTACGTCGCGAGTGATTCGTCCCCCGATCAGTCGGCGTCCGCGCAGCCGACCGGCAACACCCCAGACGCGTCCGCATCGGCGCAGCCCTCGGGCACCGACGTCGCGGCCGCACCCGACGCAACGGCGGCTCCCGCCGCCGCGCCTGACGCGGTCACTCCCGACGCCACAGTGGCCCAGACGGATGCCGCAGCGCAGACGGACGCCGCGACGCCCACCGATGCAACCTCCGGCCAGGTGGCGAACGACGCGGTGCGCCCCACCGGCCCGTCGGCTTCGTCGCTTCCGGCCACCCAGGTCGCGCCGACCGGCAAGCCCGTGGGCTCCGCTGCGAAGAAGGCCCGCCTCGCGCGCGCGAAGAAGCAGGCCCTGCAGTGGGCGCTCCTGCCGAAGGTCAAGAAGGCGCCGAAACCCGAGATCGAAGGCCCGGCCCAGGCAGCGACGGTCTGGCTGAACACGCCCCTCCCGGATCCGACGCCTCCGGCGATGCGGCTCTCGCCGAAGTTCGCCGCCAACCTCAAGGCGGCGGCGCGTGGTGCCGGAGTCGACTGGGCCGTGATGCTCGGCGTGCTCCGGGCACGCGGAGCGACCGGTCACTTCCCGGCCGATCGCGGGACGCTCTCGAAGCTCGCCGATCGCCTCGGCTCGCACGGGCCGACGAAGGGCGACTGGGCGACGATCGTCGCCTACGCGGGCGACAACAACTTCGCCGACGAGGCGTCGGCGCTCGCGCGGTACGACCGCGCAGTCGGCCTCGACGCTCTGGTCAACGGGCTCGAAGCGGCGAAGCAGGCGATCGCAACGCGCCTCCTGGCGGACAAGATGGTGGACATCTACGCCGGCGGGCGGGCCGACATCGTCGCGAACAAGGTCGACGTCCGGGTGCTGGCGATGATCGCGTACCTGCGCGAGTCGTTCGGCCAGGTGACGATCTCATCGTTGATCTCCGGTCACCGCCTGTACGCGCGGCCGGGCGTCATCTCAGCTCACGTCTCGGGCCATGCGGTCGACATCGCGGCCCTCGGCGGAGTCTCGATCCTGGGCCACCAGCAGCCCGGCGGCCTCACCGAGAGGGCAGTCCGCGACATCCTGTTCGCGCCGACTGAGATCATGCCGCGTCAGGTCATCTCGCTCCTCGGCCTGGGCGGTCCGTCGTTCCCGCTGGCAGATCACTACAACCACATCCACATCGGATACTGAGTTGACGGAAATCGCGCTTCGTCGCGAAGACGGCAACATCGTGTGCGAGCGCTGTGTCCTGGCGGACACGGCGCTCGCGCGCATGAGGGGGCTGCTCGGGCGGCGTGAGCTGCCGAGCGGGGAAGGAATCCTGCTCAAGCCGGCGTCGTCCGTGCACATGGCGTTCATGCGCTTCCCGATCGACGCCGTGTTCCTCGACGGCGATTCACGCGTCGTCAAGGTCGCGGCGGACCTTCAGCCGTGGCGCGTCGCCGGGGCCCGCGGGTCCAAGGCGGTCCTCGAGATTCCGTCCGGCGAGGCGAGCCGGCGCGGGCTCAGCGTCGGCGATCGTCTGGTCGCCGGCTAGACGCCTTCACGGCGGCCGCCTGCGACAGGAGCCACTCCGTGCGCAACTCGCGCGCGCGGTTCTCGAGATCGGCCAGGAGCGAACGCACCTCGTTCAGCTGGGGCCGCAGCCCTTCCACCCTGCGCAGCTCGCCTGCGATCTGAGCCAGCGAGCTGGACGGATTCGCGGTCAGCCTGCGCAGCCTTCGCTCGCTCGCTTCGAGCTGGGCGCCCACGGTTCTCGCCCACGCCTCGGCCTGCTCCTTCAGCATGCGCAGCTCCGTTTCCGTGGCACGGCTCTCCCTCACCTCACGGAGCCGTGTGAGCAGGGCGAAGTCGAGCGGTTCGGGCACGGGCGAGCAGCCCGAACCCTCTCAAATGTCAGCACGCGGCGCGGCGAAGCCCCGGAGGCCGTTGGGAGAGGCGGAGATACCATGGCCCGCGGCACGGCGCCGTGGCCGAGTGGCTAGGCAGAGGCCTGCAAAGCCTCGTACACCAGTTCGATTCTGGTCGGCGCCTCTGATCCTCTCCCATACCGGTACGGGCAACCCGGCGCGGAGCAGGCCTTGCCACAAGTACACGCCTCAGGGATTGATCCCCCTTGCCGTGCGGCCGATCTAGCCATCACGCCGACGTTGCAGCCTTCGTAACGCACTAGGACAGAAGGGGAGAGCCTGATGAGGATCAAAGGGTTCGTCGTCGTCACCGCCGTCGCACTTGCCGTGGCGGCGCAGGGCACCGCGACCGGCGCGGCCACGGTCTCGAGCACCTACACCGTTGGGGCGCTGTCGGTCCCGGGAGTCGACACCGGGCTCGTCCTGCAGAGCGGCCAGAGCGTCAGCGTCACCGCCACGGGCTCGGTTTGCCCGTTCGGCAGCAGCTTCTGCGTGGGTCCCGACGGCGACCCGTCGGTGGATACGACGCAGAGCCTCTACGGCGGATTCGTGCTCCCCGGCGCGCCCGCCTGGGGACTCGTCGGTCGTGTGGGGAGCGGGCCCTGGATGCAGATCGGCAGCGGGCCGACAACGGTGTCCGGAAGCGGCGTTCTCGAGTTTGCGGTGAACGACGACCTGTTCGTCGACAACACGGGCAGCTTCACGGTGACCGTGACGTCCTCGTCGGGGTCGGACGCGTGTTACCCGGGATACGGCTACGGGGACGCCAACCACGACCACAGCGGGCCGCCGGGTCGCGCCTCCGACGCTTGTTACCCGGGACATGGCTACGGGGACACCAACCACGACCACAGCGGGCCGCCGGGTCTTGCCTCCAAAGATTCCCGGACGACGGGAGCTGGAAGAGGCAAGTGATCGCCTCCAGGCAGCGCGGCTGTCCTTAGGGGATCCACCGTTCCAGCGCGGGCGTGAGCTGGAGCTCGTGGGTCCAACCGCGGGGCCCCTGGGCATGGAGGTACTGGATCGCCTTCGAGACCTCCTCCATCGACGCCGACTGCTCCGGCGGCGCGTCCTCGAGCCAGTGCGCGGTCTTCTCGCTCTCGATCACCGCGTCCACGATCAGGAGCGCGGCGTGCACGTTCTTCTCCCGGAGCTCCGCGGCCTGCGACTGGACGAGAGCGCGAGTCGCGAAGGCCGCCGCCGCCCACGGGCCGCGACCGGGATTGCCACGGCGCGCCGAGCCTCCCGTGACCTGCACGAGCGTGCCCGAGCCACGCTGCGCGAGCACGCGGCCGCCGACCCGGAGCACGTTGAAGATCCCAGGCAGGAGCGCTCCGACGTACGCGTCAAGGGCCTCGGGCGGCGCCTCGTGGATCGGGCCGCCGAACGCCGGCGTCGTGGTGATCGCGTTGACGACGAGGTCGACGTCGCCGACGTCGCGAAAGACCCGCTCCACGTCCTGCGCGTCGGCGGCATCGGCAACGAGCCCGACGCCGCCCACGACGTCCTCCTCGAACGCCCTGACCGTCTCCTCGCTTCGCGCGACGCCGGCGACCCGCCAGCCGTCCGCCGCGAGATCGCCGGCGAGCACGCGCCCGAGGTTGCGGGCGCCGAAGACGAGGAGCGTCGACACGCGCGGGAGATTAGTCGCAGGGGAGCTTCGCGCCCGCCGCCACGGGGCGGTTGTCCTCGAGAGTCTGGAAGCAGAGGAAGCAGAGCGGCGCCACGATCGCCGCGGCGCGGTCGATGAACCGCGAGCGCGCAAATACCGGCAGCGCCTCTTTCGCGATGTCGATCGAGAAGCGGTCGAGCGCCTTGTTCATCGCCGGCGTGCCGTCCTGGGCGTAGTGCTTCATCGTCTTCGCCGCGGCGCGGAGCTGCCGCAGGTCACGCTCGAGCAGGCGCCGCTGTCGGGCCTGCTTCGCCTTCCCCAGGCCGTCGCACTGCCTCACCGCGCCCACGGTCGACGTCTCGACGGTCTCGACCGCGTACGTCGTCACGCCGCTGTCGCTCGTGGCCTTGCCGCCGCACCCGGCCGCGAGCCCCGCGGGCACCACGAGCAGGGTCACCGCCAGAACGCGCCATCGCATCCTCTCCCGAGGCTAGCTGGAGCGTTCGCGCTAGGGGAAAGTGAGGTGGAAGACGTTCGCCGCGCGACCCCGGCCCGGGAGTGTGCTGATCGCGACGCTCCCTCTCGCGCTCGCGAATCGTCCCGTACCGGACACGACACCGGCGCTCGACGGCGTCCCGTCGAGGGGCACGCGCCCGGCGGCCGTGATCGTCCCGCCCGGCAGCGTCGCAACGCCGCGGAAGTCCCCGGACCGCCTGTCTGCCCGGACCGTGATGATTCCCCGATCGCTCCCGACGAGCGCTCCCTTCGGCTTCCCGAACTGCGGAACCACGTTGTAGAGCCGGTCGGTCGTCCGCACCTGGTCGCCTGCGCTGAGCCCTTTCGGCACGACGTCTTTCGCGGTGAACGTCCGAGTCACGGACAGGATGCGGATCGTCACCGAGCTCGCATGCCCTGCCTGCCCCGCGGAAACGGGGACGGTCAGCATCGCGACGAATGCCGCCAGCAGGAACGTTCGGCGTCGCACGGAGCCGGTATCGGCTCGCAGCCCCCGGGCTTTAGGCTGCGACCCCGCTGAACTGCGGGATGATCTGGTCGCCGTAGGCCTGGAGTGTCTCCTCCTGGCCGCGGGTCATCAGGTACACGTTGAACTGATCGACGCCGACCGACTCGAGCTCCCTCAGCTTCGCCGTCGCGTCCTCGACCGTGCCGAGGACGCAGAAGCGGTCGACGATCTCGTCGGTCACGAACTCGCCGTGCGCGGCGCCGACACGCGAATGGTCCTTGTAGTCGTAGAACTTGCGCGCCTTCACGAACTCCGTCAAATCCTTCGGGATCTCCGAGTCCTCGCCGTACCGCTCGATCAGGTCCATGACGTGGTTCGACACCATCGCCGGGAACCAGCGGGATTGCTCACGTGCGTCGACGAGATCGTCCGAGATGTGGCTCGGGGCGCCGACGATGCACTTGAGCTCGCTCGGGTCGCGTCCCGCCTCCTCGGCCGCCTTCCGGGCGGTGTCCATGATCCACTTGATGATGACCGGGTCGGCGAGCTGGATGATCACGCCGTCGCCGACGCGGCCCGCCACTGCGAGCGCCTTCGGCCCGTAGCCCGCGATCCACATGGGCACGTCCGGCAGTTCCTCCCGCACCCACTTGAGCTCGAGCTCCTTGTCGTTCCAGTCGACGGCGCGTCCGTTCATCAGGTCCTTGATCATGGCGCAGCGCCGCTCGAACTCCGCCACGCGCACCGGCTTCAGGCCGACGACCCTGCGTGACGAGTCCCCTCGGCCGATTCCCATCACCATGCGGCCGTTCGAGATGTCCTGCATGGTCGCGTACCAGCTCGCCGTGATGGTCGGGTCGCGGATGCCCGGGTTGGTGACGAAGTGGCCCAGCTTGATCCTGCTCGTCTGCGCGGCGGCAAGCGGCATCGTCGCGTACGACTCCTCCCAGAGGATGTGCGAGTCGTAGGTCCAGGCGTACTCGAACCCGTGCTGCTCGGCGAGCTTCATCAGCTCGATCATCCGCTGGTAGGGCGGGTCCGGCAGGACGGTTACGCCGAAGCTGAGCATTGCGCCTCCCGAGTCGCGTTGCGGGGGACTGAGCATATCGCCGGGAAACATCGGCAACATCGGGCTTGAAAACGGCGGGTGATCGGCGGAGACTCCACGTCGGGGAGAGCGTCTAGCGGGACCGCGGGTGAGGGAGGAGACTCCCCGAAAAGCGGCTAGCCGGTGGGACCGCCGGCGCTCCCCTTTTCCCCTCCACCCTCGTCGCGCAGGACGGCGGTGCCGCGCTACCTTGACTCTCGCGCGCGGGTGCTGGGACCTCTCCCCCGCCGCATGAGCCGGATGGACGGGAGGTGGGCCGCCGCCTTCCAGGTCGTCCGGCTCACAATAGGAGCTACGGGCGCGCGGCGATCCGCTCGATCGTCTTCGCCGCCAGGCGGTCGAGCGCCTGCACCGAGAGCTCGAGGTGCTCCTCTTTCGTGTCCTCGAGCTTCGTGTGAGAGAGCCCGCGGAGCGACTGGACGAACAGCATGACGGTGGGCACTCCCGCCCGCGAGACCTCGGCGGCATCGTGTAGCGGCCCGCTCGGAAGGCGGTGGGAAGAGCCCGTGACCTCTTGGATCGACTCGTCGGCGAGTTCGATCAGGTCCGGGTCGAACAGGATCGGCTCGATGGTCCAGATTCGCTCCCACTCGACCTCGAGGTTCCGTTCTCGCGCGAATCGCTCCGACGCCTCCTTCGCGTCGGCAAGCATCGCGGCGAGTGTCGCGGCATCGAGGTGGCGCTGGTCGAGGAGGCACTCGGCAGTCTCGACGACAGAGGTGACGATGCCGGGCTTCGTCACCACACCCCCCATCGTGCAGACGGCACCGCCGCCCGCCTTGCTCGCGATCTGCGGCAGCTCGAGATCGAGCAGCGCTGCTCCCGCCAACGCGTCGCGGCGCTTGTCCATCGGGGTCGAGCCCGCGTGTGCCGCCTGCCCGCGAAACGTGACCTGGTGCCGCTCGACCCCGAACGTGCCGAGCACGACGCCGAGCGGGACGTCGATCGACTCGAGCACCGGTCCCTGCTCGATGTGGAGCTCGAGATACGCAGCGGCGCCGGCGAGCTCGTCGCGGGCGTCGAGGGCGGAATCGAGCTCCACGCCGTGCTGCCGGAGCGCATCGGGGAGCGAGATCCCGGCCGCGTCCGTGCGGGCGCGTAGCTCCTCCTGGTCGGCCATCGAGCCGGCGGCCGCGGACGAGCCGAAGAGCGAGCGGCCGAACCGGGCGCCTTCCTCGTCGGCCCAGTTGACGAGCCGGACCGTGGCCGGAGGCGTCCCGTCCGCGGCGATCCGGCGCAGGACCTCGACCCCGGCAACCACATTCAGGGCGCCGTCGAGCCAGCCGCCGTTCGGGACAGAGTCGATGTGCCCGCCGATCAGAACGGCCCGGTCGGCGTCCCCGCGCAGCGTGAACCACTGGTTGCCGGCCGCGTCCACCGACTCTTCGGCGCCGGTCTCGGCGACCTTGCCGCGAAGCCACTTGCGCGCCTCCTCCCATGTGTCCGTCCAGGCGACCCGTTGCGCCCCGTTCTCGTCGCCGGTCAGCTCCTGGAGCTCACGGAGCTCGGCGACGGTCCGGGTCGGCTGCAGGGGCACTGCGCGACTCTAACCCGCGAGGTTCGTGTGTGGTAAGCATCCCCCGATGTCGGCGATTGCGCTGGAACGGCCGCGTGCCCGGGGACCGGCCGTGCGCCGCGGCGTCGGGCGTGCCGCGCTGTTCGTGCTCGTCGGCGCCGCGCTCTGGGGATTCTGGGAGGGCTACCGCTGGCTCTGGATCCGGGAGCGCTGGAGCTGGCCGTTCACGGTCACCGACAACGCGATGCCGCACCTCCACCGCATCTTCCAGGCGCTGGTCGACCACGCCCGCCCGGGTGGCGTCGGACCGCGCCTGATCACGATCCTCGCGAAAGCGGCGCTCTTCACCGCCAAGGAGGCCGCTGTCGGCTTCGCGCTCGGGGCCGTGCTCGGCTTCGCCCTGGGCGTGCTGCTCGCCCACTTCCGCATTCTGCAGCGCGGTTTCCTGCCCTGGGTCGTCGCGTCCCAGACCGTGCCGATTCTCGTCGTTGCCCCGATGGTCGTCGTCTGGCTGAACCCGAAGCTGCCCGGATCGCTCAAGGACTGGGGCGCCGTCGCCGTCATCGCGGCGTACCTGACGTTCTTCCCGGTGACGATCAGCACCATCCGCGGGCTCCACTCCGCCGATCGGAAGGCACTCGAGCTGATGCGGTCGTACGCGGCTGGCGACTGGCGGATTCTCTGGAAGCTCCGCGTCCCCGCGGCGCTGCCGTACATCTTCGCGGCGCTCAAGGTGTCTGCCACGGCGAGCGTCGTCGGCGCGATCATCGGCGAGCTCCCCTCCTCGATCCAGGACGGGCTCGGCGGCCAGATCATCAACTACAGCCAGTACTACACGATCCAGCCGACCGGACTGTGGGCGACGAACGTCATCGCCGCCGCGCTGGGGATCTCGTTCTTCCTGGTCGTCCTCGCCGCCGAGCGGATCGTCGTGCGGCGTGCGCCGGAGAACGTCGCATGAGCGTCGTCGAGATCAAGGACGTGACGAAGCGGTTCGGCGAGACGACGGCCCTGCAGGGCATCGGGCTCGACATCGAGGAGGGCGAGTTCGTCTCGCTGATCGGGCCGTCAGGGTGCGGGAAGTCGACGCTGCTCAGGATCATCGGCGACCTGATCCAGCCCACGGCCGGCAGCGCCTTCGTCAACGGCAAGCCGGCCCGCCAGGCGCGGATCGACCGTGATTACGGGATCGTCTTCCAGGACGCCGTCCTCTACGACTGGCGGACGGTGGCGAAGAACATCGCGCTGCCGCTCGAACTCGCGCGCTGGGACCGGCGCCGCCGGACCGCGAAGGTGAAGGAGATGCTCGACCTCGTCGAGCTCGGCGGCTTCGAGAGCCATCACCCGTGGCAACTCTCCGGCGGCATGCAGCAGCGGGTGTCGATTGCGCGTGCCCTGTCGTTCGATCCTCCGCTCCTGCTGATGGACGAGCCGTTCGGCGCCCTCGACGAGATGACGAGGGAGCGGCTCAACATGGAGCTGCTCCGGATCTGGGAGGCGAGCGGATCGACCGTTGTCTTCGTCACGCACTCGATCTCCGAGGCGGTCTTCCTCTCGACGAGGGTGGTCGTGATGTCGCCCCGGCCCGGACGCATCTCGGACGTCATTCCGATCGGCCTGCCGCAGCCGCGCACGGCGCTGACCCGGGAGGAGCCGGGTTTCTTCGAGCTCGTGACGCGGGTGCGGGAGGCGCTGCACCTGGGACACGAGGCCGACCGCGCGGCCGGGGCGCCCGCATGACGACGGCGCCTACAGCCGTTCAGCCCGTGCCGCGGGGCGGTATGGCGCGACTCGTGGGACGCCGCCTCGTGGACTGGCTGCCGGCCGCGATCGTGCTCGTGGGTATGACCGGGCTCTGGGAGGCGCTGACGCGGGCGTTCCACGTCCAGGACTTCCTGCTCCCGAAGCCGTCGGCGATCGCGAGCACGTTCTGGAGCACAAGGTCGGAGCTGTGGTCTGCGGGCTGGTTCACGTTCCAGGAGGCGCTGGGCGGCTTCGTGCTCGGCTGCGGGTTCGCGATCCTCGTCGCGATCGTGCTCGCGCGCTGGCGGGCACTCGGGTCGGCCTTCATGCCGTACGCGATCGCGGCGAACGCCATCCCGATCATCGCCTTCGCGCCGATCACGAACACCTGGTTCTCGCCGCTCGACAAGAGCTCCAAGATCAGCATCGTCGCGGTGCTCTGCTTCTTCCCGGTGCTCGTGAACACGCTGCGTGGCCTCACCTCAGTCAATCCGCGCGCGATCGAGCTGATGGAGTCGTACGCGGCCGGGCAGGTGCAGATCTTCAGGCGCGTGCGCATCCCGGCCGCGCTGCCGTTCATCTTCACCGGCCTGAAGGTCGCGACCGTGCTCGCGATGATCGGGGCGGTGGTCGGCGAGTACTTCGGCGGCGCGCTCAACGCTCTGGGCGTCCAGATCCTCACCAGGGCCCGCGTCGCGGACTTCCGGGAAGCCTGGGCGGGCATCGTGCTCGCCTGCCTGCTCGGCATCGCGCTCTACCTGGCGGTGTCGGCGGTGGAGCGACTGACGCTCCGTTGGGTTCCGTCGACATCGGAGTGAGAAGGGGTCAGAATCGTCGAGGAAAGAGAACAGGAAAGGGGATTGGATGAAGCACCGTAGGTATTGGGTCGGGGGCATCGCCGCGCTCATCATCGTCGGCACCGTCTGGGTGGCCGGCGCGGGCGCGGCACCGGCGACTCATTCGAAGGCGGCGGCGACGAAGGTCACCCTGCAGCTCAAGTGGGTGACGCAGGCGCAGTTCGCCGGCTACTACGAGGCAGTGGCCAAGGGCTACTACAAGCAGGCTGGGCTCGACGTCACTCTCAAGGTGGGCGGCCCGGACATCACGCCCGAGCAGGTCGTCGCGGGCGGTCAGGCCCAGTTCGGGCTCGACTGGCTGCCGAGCCTCCTGGCATTCCGCGACAAGGGCACGAAGCTGATCAACATCGCACAGGTGTTCTCGCGGTCCGGGATGACGCAGCTGACGTGGAAGGACTCCGGAATCAACACCATCGCGAAGATGAAGGGCAAGAAGGTCGGCAACTGGCTGCTCGGGAACGAATACGAGCTCTTCGCGGCGCTCACCCGAGCAGGCATGGACCCGTCTCACAACAAGGGCGTGACGATCGTCAAGCAGCCCTTCGACATGAACCTGTTCATGAGCCGGCAGATCGACTCGGCCTCCGCGATGACGTACAACGAGCTCGCGCAGGTGCTCGAGACCAAGAACCCGAAGACCGGCAAGCTCACGAAGCTGAGCGAGCTCAACGTGATCAAGATGGAGAACATCGGCACCGGAATGCTCGAGGACGGCCTCTTCACGACCGAGAGCTGGATTAAGAGCAAGAGCAACCAGGCGATCGCGAAGAAGTTCCTGGCCGCCTCGTTCAAGGGCTGGATCTGGTGCCGTGACCACGCGGCCGACTGTGTGAAGACCGTCCTCGCACAGGGCCCGACGCTCCTCGGCGGACATCAGAAGTGGCAGATGAACGAGATCAACGCGCTCATCTGGCCGAGCAAGCTCGGCATCGGGATCATGGACAAGGCCGCCTACACTCGGACGACGAAAATCGCGAAGCAGTTCGGCGCGATCAAGAAGCCGGCCGGAAACGGCGCCTACCGCGGCGACCTTGCCAAAGCCGCCGTCGCACAGCTCAAGGCGCAGGGCCTGGACGTGTACGGCAAGAAGTGGAAGAAGGCGAAGGTGACGCTCACCGAGGGCGGCAAGTAGACACGACGCCGAGAAAAGGAGACCCGCGATGTCCGTACTGATCAAAGGCGGCCGCATCCTCACGGCTGCGGACGACTACGTCGGTGACATCTATGTCGAGGGCGAGCGGATCTCCCTGATCGGTGAGTCGCTCGATCTCCAGGCCGAGCGAGTGATCGATGCAGCCGGGAAGTACGTGCTTCCCGGCTGTGTCGACCCCCACACGCATCTCGACATGCCGTTCGGTGGGACAGTAACTATCGACGACGTCGAGTCGGGGCAGACCGCGGCTGCCTTCGGCGGCACGACGTGCCACGTCGACTTCATCATCCAGCCGCACGGCTCGTCCTTCGCCGACGCGATCGACGACTGGCGCGCGAAGGCGAACGGCAAGCAGGTGATCGACATGGGATACCACATGGCGGTCACCGATCTCCGGGAGGGCGGCACGCTCGAGGAGCTCGCCTCCCTGCCCGACCAGGGCATCACCTCCTACAAGCTTTTCATGGCCTACAAGGGCGCACTGATGGTCGACGACGAGACGCTCTTCAGGACGATGGAGGTCGCGGCCGAGACGGGCGCGCTCGTGATGGTGCACGCCGAGAACGGCGATGTGATCGACGTGCTCGTCAAGAAGGCGCTGGCGGAAGGACACACCGAGCCGCACTGGCACGCTCTGACCCGGCCGCCCGAGACCGAGGGCGAGGCCACGAACCGGGCGATCCAGCTCGCGCGCGTCGCGGGCGCTCCGCTCTACGTCGTTCACGTCTCCTGCAAGGAGTCGGTCGAGCCGATCGCGCTGGCGCGCGAGAAGGGCTGGGACGTCTGGGGTGAGACCTGCACGCAGTACTTCTTCGTCGATTACACGTTCCTCGAGCGGCCGAACTTCGAGGGCGCGAAGTACGTCTACACCCCGCCGCCGCGGCCGAAGGAGAACCAGGACGTGCTCTGGAACGCCGTGCGGACCGACGTCCTCTCCGCAATCTCGACCGACCACTGCGGATTCCGGTGGGACACGCAGAAGTCCCTCGGCAAGGACGACTTCTCGAAGATCCCGAACGGCGGCCCCGGCCTCGAGAACCGGCTGCAGATGATCCACGAGTTCGGTGTCCGTGCGGGCCGCATCTCGCTGAACCGGATGGTCGAGCTCCTGGCGACGAACCCCGCCAAGCTCTTCGGCCTCTATCCGCGCAAGGGCACGATCGCCGTCGGCTCCGACGCGGACCTCGTCGTCTTCGACCCCGAGAAGAAGGTGACGATCTCGGCGGCGACGCAGCGGTCGAAGACCGACTACAACCTCTACGAGGGAACCGAGGTCACCGGCACGCCCGAGATCGTGTTGCTCCGCGGCCACATCCTGGTCGAGGGCGACGAGCTCGTCGCCGAGCCCGGCATCGGGCAGTTCGTGAGGCGCGCGAAGTTCGGCGAGGAGCTGCGCCCCGTAGCAGTCGTGGCCTGACCGGCCGGGGCGGGAAGGTCGGGGTCAGACCCTGAATTTCCGGGCCTGGCCGTAGCAGCCGCGGCCTCCCCGGAATCAGGCACGGCCGCGATTCGTTGGCACCCGAAGACATGGCGCCAAACGGACGGACGGACATTTTGCAGGCGAGGCGGGAATCCCTCGAGGGCTTCCGGCCGCCGGGCTGGGTCGTGCTCCTCTTCGGCGCGGCCGCGGTCGCCCTCCTGCCGTGGATCCTGCTCCGGATCAGCGCGCTGCCGGCGCAGCATCGAGCCGCTCACTGGAACGTCGCCTGGGGCGGGCTCGACGTCGCGCTCGCGCTGCTCCTCCTCGCCGTCGCGCTCGCGGCGCTCCGCCGTTCCCCCTGGCTCGAAGGGACCGCCACTGCGGCGGCAACGCTGCTCCTCACCGACGCGTGGTTCGACGTCCTGACCACCTCGACCCGGATGGAGTTGCTGGAGGCGATCGGAGAGGCGGCGATCGTCGAGGTTCCGCTCGCCGTCATCTGCCTGCTGCTCGCACGAAAGGCGAAGCAGGGCCTTCTCCGGCCGCCCGCACTGGCGCATCTCCAGCTCGTGCCGGACCAGCCGGTCGAGTCGGACCTCGAGGATCGCCTCAGCGCCTGAGGCGGTTCAGGGCGGCCCGCCCAGGGCGCGGAGCGCGAGGAGCTCGTACATCACGTTCGCCGCGGCGAGTGCGGTGATCTGTCCCGGTCCGTCGTACGCCGGTGACACCTCCACCACGTCCACGCCGGCGAGTTTCAGCCCCCTCAGCGCCCGCAGGAACGCCAGCGCCTCGACCGTCGAGAACCCGGCCACCTCGGGCGTCCCCGTCCCGGGAGCGAACGCCGGGTCGAGGAAGTCGATGTCGAACGACAGAAACACCGGGCGGCCGCCGACCTTCTTCCGGACGATCTCGCCGTAGTCCACCGGTCCCAGCGCGCGCAGGTCTTCGCTCTGGATCACCGTGAACCCGAGACCTCGCGCGTCCTCGACGTCGCTCGCCGCGTACACCGAACCGCGCATGCCTGCCTGTACCGACGCCGCCGGGTCGAGGAGCCCTTCCTCGACGGCACGCCTGAACGTGGTGCCGTGGAAGTACTTCTGCCCGAAGTACTCGTGCCACGTGTCCGCATGCGAGTCGAGCTGCACCAGCGCGAGCGGCCCGTGGCGCTCCGCGAGCACCCGCAGCTCGGCGAGCGTGACGGAGTGGTCGCCGCCGAGCGCGGCGGCGAACACGCCGGCTTCGACCAGCGGCTTCAGGGCCTCTTCCACTTGCCCGTAGGTCCGTTCGGTGTCGCCGGGCGACACGGGCAGGTCGCCGTAGTCGACGATCGACAGCGCCTCGACCACGTTCACGTCGTGCGCCGGGTGGTACGGGCGGATCAGCGCCGACGCAGACCGGATCGCCTCCGGGCCGAACCTCGCGCCCGTCCGGTAGCTCGTCGCCGTGTCGAACGGGATTCCGTAGACGGCGGCATCCACGCCGCGCAGATCGGTCACGTGCGGGGCGCGCATGAACGTCCGGATACCCGCGAACCGCGGGATCAGCTGGGCGTCGAGCGGTGTGTGGTGGGGATCCGGCACGCGCGTACTGTACGCCGGGCCAGTTGAGAGGCCGGATCGACCGGCGTAGTGTTCGCCGATCGAACGCGCTCTTCAGGCTGCGGTGCTGGGAGTCGCCGTCTTCGTGCTCGCCGCTCTCGCCTTCTCCGGCACCGCGCGCGCATACGACTGGCCGGTCAAGCCGTTCGACCGCCAGCACCCGGTTCGCGGGACGTTCGACGACCCTCGCACGCGCACGGGCCGCGTCGACCATGACCCCACGAACCCGCAGTCCTTCCATGACGGCGTCGACATCCAGGCCCCGGACGGCACGCCGGTCTACGCGATCGCCGGAGGACAGGCCTTCATCGTCAATCCGCATGCCGTGGCGGTCGTCAGCCCGAGCTGGTCGGAGTCGGCGCCGCTGTCGTTCGGCTACTGGCACCTCGATCCCGTCGTCTTCGACCACCAGACCGTGACGGCTCATCAGCTGCTCGGGTTCATCCGCCCGGGAGCGGGACACGTCCACCTGTCGGAGGAACGCTTCGGCCGCTACGTCAACCCGCTTCGCCTTGGCGGGCTGAGCCCGTACCGAGACCACACGAGGCCGGTGATCAACTCGCTGGCGCTACGTCCGTGCACGTCCTTCGGCGAGATCGTCCCGACCGACATCTCGGGCTGCGTGGATCTGGTCGCGAACGTCTCCGATCCGCCGGCGATGCGGCTGTCGGGTGAGTGGGCGAACGAGGTCCAGCCGCCGTTCCGGCTCAGCTGGGGCGGTCTCTACTCGCACGGGTGGCAGCCGCTCCATGCACGCGAGGCCGTCGAGTTCGACCACTTGTGGCAGGGGCCGCTCGAGGACGTCTACGCGCCGGGGACGCGCCAGAACCTTCCCGACCGCCCCGGCACGTACTACTTCTGGCTCGCGCACGACCTCGACACGACGCTGCTCGGCAACGGGCTCCACACCGTCTGGGTGACGGCGTGGGACATCCGCGGCAACGAGGCGACGAGCAGGCTGACGTTCACGGTCGCGAACGACGCGCCCGAGCTTCCTCGCTAGCCGTGCCTACCGCGTTCGCGGAAAGCCGAGATCCACCTTCGACGTGGACGGGTCCGGCCAGCGAGACGTGACAACCTTGCCCCGCGTGTAGAAGTTGATCCCCTCCGGGCCGTAGATGTGCGTGTCGCCGAAGAGGGAGTTCTTCCAGCCGCCGAACGAGTAGTACGCGACTGGGACCGGGATCGGCACGTTGATGCCAACCATGCCCGCCTGCACGTCGAACTGGAACTGCCGTGCCACACCGCCGTCGCGCGTGAAGATGGCGGTGCCGTTCCCGAACGGGTTCTCGTTCACGAGCTCGACCGCGTCGTCGTAGGTGGCGACTCGCGTGACACCGAGCACAGGCCCGAAGATCTCGTCCCTGTACGCGTCCATTTCCGGCGTCACCTGGTCGATCAGGGAGACGCCGAGGAAGAACCCGTCTCCGTCCGGCGCGGATTCCCGGCCGTCCGCAACGACGTCCGCTCCCTGCGCGCGCGCGCCGTCGATGTAGGACGCGACCTTGTCCCGGTGCTCCCGCGTCACCAGCGGCCCCATCTCGACGTCGGGCTCGAGCCCGTTGCCGACCTTGATCTTGGGCAGCCGTTCGCGGATCGCCTGGACAAGCGCGTCGCCCACGTCTCCGACCGCCACGACCTGCGAGATCGCCATGCAGCGCTCGCCGGCGGAACCGTAGGCGGCGCTGACCGCCGCATCGGCCGCCATGTCGATGTCCGCGTCCGGGAGGACGATCATGTGATTCTTCGCGCCGCCGAGCGCCTGCACGCGCTTGCCCCGCTTCGTCCCCGTCTCGTAGACGTAGCGTGCGATCGGCGTCGAGCCCACGAACGACACGGCGTCGATGTCCGGATGCTCGAGCACCGCGTCGACCGCGACCTTGTCTCCGTGGACGACGTTGAACACGCCGTCCGGGACGCCGGCTTCCTTCAGCAGTTCGGCCACGTAGAGCGACGCGGACGGATCCTTCTCGGAGGGCTTGAGGACGAACGTGTTGCCGCACGCGAGCGCGGGCGCCCACATCCACATGGGCACCATCGCCGGGAAGTTGAACGGCGTGATTCCCGCGACGACGCCGAGCGGCTGACGGATCGAGTAGACGTCGATGCCCGTGGACGCCTGCTCGGAGAAGCCGCCCTTCATCAACTCGGGGATGCCGCAGCAATACTCGATCACCTCGAGGCCGCGCGCGACCTCGCCCATGGCGTCGGAGAGCACCTTGCCGTGCTCCGCCGTCAGGATCCGCGCGACGTCCTCGTGCCGTTCGTGCACGAGCTCGCGGACCTGGAAGAGGATGGCCGTTCGTTTCGACAGGGACATCGAGCGCCACGACTCGAAGGCTTCCCGCGCTGCCTTGACCGCGCTGTCGACCTCTTCGGCCGTCGCGAAGTCGACCTCCCCTGTCTGCCTGCCCAGGGCCGGGTCGTACACGGGGCCGCTTCGACCGGAAGCGCCCTCGACGATCCTGCCGCCGATCCAGTGGCTGATGCGCTTGATGTCCTGTTGTCGTTCGACCGGTGGGGCCGCTAGCTCCGTCATTTCATCCTCCTCGAGTGACCCGCCCAGGGTACCGCGGATACTCTCCCTGCGATGAGGGCCGTAGCCGTCGCAATCGTGCTTGCCGCGCTGTCATCTGCCGTCGCCGCAGCGGCATCTCCCCCGCGAACGAGCAAGGGGCCCTGGCCCCGGCCGAACGACACGCTGCGCCTCACCGTGGCGGCCGGCCTCAAGCCCGAGACCCACGAGTTCTTCGACTACCACGTGCATGCGCACCTCGACATCTTCGTCAACGCGCACCGGATTCGGGTCCCCGGGGGAATCGGCATCGACATCGCCAACCCTGCCGTGCGGCGGGCCCGCCTCAAGGACGGCACCTTCGTTTTCGGCGGCATCGACCCGCCCTGCAAGACGGCCTGCATCTCGCCGCTCCACACCCATGCGAGCGACGGCGTCTTGCACACGGAGTCTCAGAACAACCGTCCGAACCGGCTCGGCCAGTTCTTCACCGAGTGGAGGGTTCGACTCAGCAGCAAGTGCGTCGGCGGCTACTGCTCGGCGCGCTTCTACGTCGACGGGAAGCCGTATCGGGGCGACCCGCGCGCGATCCAGCTGACGAATCAGAGGGAGATCGCGATCGTCGTCGGCAAGCCGCCGTCGGTGATCCCGTCCAGGTTTCCGACGGGTTAAGTGCTCCCGGCCGCGAATACGCCCAGCCTGGCCGGCTGCAAAGCGTCGCCTCGTTTCGTCCTCGGTCGCGCCCGTACCTGGCCCAGTACGAGCGCTCCCTGCGTCCTTGCGAGGCTCGCTTGTTCGCCAGCCAATCAAGACCGTACTCACGGCCGGAAGCACTAAGCTCTGAGCGTGGCGACCCTCGAGACGAATACCGAGCTCGGCCGGCAGATCGTCAGCGACGCGAAGCAGTACGTCCTCCACTCATGGTCGGTGCAGAACGCGCTCAACCCGATCCCGGTCGCCGGCGGCGAGGGCCGCTACTTCTGGGACTACGACGGGAAGCGCTACCTGGACTTCGCCTCGCAGCTCGTCAACGTCTCCATCGGGCACCAGCACCCCAAGATCGTCGCGGCGATCAAGGAGCAGGCCGACAAGCTCTGCACCATCGGCCCGCCGATGGCGACGGAGCCGCGCTCGACGCTCGCGCGCCTGCTGGCGGAGGTGACACCCGGCGACCTCCAGCTGTCGTTCTTCACGAACGGCGGCGCGGAGGCGAACGAGAACGCGATCAAGCTGGCTCGCTGGTACACGGGGCGGCACAAGATCATCGCGCGCTACCGCTCCTATCACGGGGCGACGGGCGGCGCGATCACGCTCACCGGCGATCCGCGCCGTTGGCCCGCGGAGCCCGGGCTGCCCGGGGTCGTCCGCATGCTCGACCCGTACACGTACCGCTGCCCCGCCGGGCATCCCGACCCCTGCCCGGTGTGCTCCGGGGCGCCGCACCTCGAGGAGATCCTCCAGTACGAAGGTGCCGACACGGTCGCCGCCGTCATCCTCGAGACGATCGTCGGGACGAACGGCATCATCGTCCCGCCGGACGGCTACCTGCAGTCGATCCGCGAGGTCTGCGACCGGCACGGGATCGTGCTGATCGCCGACGAGGTCATGGCGGGCTTCGGCCGCACAGGCAAGTGGTTCGGCGTCGACAACTGGGACGTCGTGCCCGACATCCTCACGGTCGCCAAGGGAATCAACTCCGGTTACGTGCCGCTCGGCGCAATGGTCGTGCGCGAGCCGATCGCCGACTGGGTGCGCGACAAGTACTTCGCCGGCGGGCTCACCTACTCGGGCCATCCGCTCGCCTGCGCCTCGGCGGTCGCATCGATCGAAGCCTTCAAGGAGGAAGGGATCGTGGAGAACGCCGCCGAGATGGGCGGCGTCTTCGCCGCCCGGCTGCGCGGGCTCCAGGAGAACCACCCTTCGATCGGCGACGTCCGCGGGCTGGGATGCTTCTGGGGGCTCGAGCTGGTGAGGAGTCGCGAGACGAGAGAGCCGCTCGTCCCGTTCAACGCGACCGGCGAGGCGTTCGCGCCGATGGCACGGGTTGCGAAGGCCGCGCTCGACAGCGGGCTCTACCTCATGACCCACTGGAACATGATCATGATCTGCCCGCCGCTGACGATCACCCGCGAAGAGCTCGACGAGGGTGTCGCCATCCTGGACGAGGCGCTGGCGATCGCGGACGAGCACACCGTCTGAGCGCCGATCCGGCCGACGTCGAGCTCGTCGTCCGCGCCTGGGTCGCAGGCCGTGACGTCACGGTCCCCGCGGACGAGTTGAACGCCGCGATCCGGCGCGCGCTCCTGGTCTTCGCGGCGGGCGGCGACCCTCATCGCGAACCGGGGCTCGACGAGCCCGCCGTCCTCGAGCTCGCCCGCGACCTCGACTCGGCCACGAGGCGGCGCCAGCTCGCCGAGGCGCTGACGGGCGTCGAACGAGAGCCCGGCTCCGTCGAGCACCTGCGTGACCCCGAGGTCGCCTGGCGGGCGTTTGCCTGTGGCCTGCTCGCCGACGCGCTCGGCGAGGACGACGCGCCCTAGGACGAGCGCGATCCGCCGGCACGGGACGCGACCACGGTGACGACGGCCGCTGTCGCCACGGCCGCGGCAACCCCGACGGCCTCGAGCGCCACGCCTCCGCTCACGCCCGACGAGATCACGAGCAGCAGGCTCCCCGCGAGCGCCGCGACGAGCGCGCTGCCGGCGATCAGCAGGGCGCGTCGCACGGTCGCCTGCCGGGTCGCTCTTGCTGCGAGCGGCTCGACCGACCAGAAGCCCGTCTCGGCGGCGGCGAAGATCGCGGCGGCGACGAACGGGGCACGCGTGTCGACCGTCCCGTGGCGGAGCGCGAGAAAGACCGCGTAGGCCGCCCCCACCCCGACGATCCCGACCGGGAGCACGCTGGGACGGCGGAGCACCAACGCGACCGCAGTGGTCAGAGCGCCGGCCGCGCCGACTCCCGCGACGACCTGCGGCAGGCGCTCTCCCGCCGCGACCGCATACGCGACCACCCCGCACAGAAGGCCGATCGAGCAGCCGGCCGTCGCTACACGGGTGCCAGTCGGGCGTGTCGCCTGAATGCGCTCACCTCCTCGAGCGCCTCGGCAAACGAAGATGTCTCGTCACTTTCGTCCCAGACGGCTACCGGCACGCCCGCCCGCTCGAACCATCCGCGGACCGCCTCGCGGCGCAGTCGCCACAGCCGGTCGGCAACCGCGTCCAGCTCGGAGCGTGGTTCGGGCACGAAGGAAAGCGGCGAGACCTCCACCACGACCATGTCGAACCCGCGGCCGCGCAGGTCGAGGAGCGCGTGAGCGGAGCGATCGTCGAGTAGCGGCGTCAACGCGATCACGAGCGCATGAGGCGGCAGCGTCCGGCGCGGGATCACGTCGACGTTCTTCCACGCGTAGCTGAGGACGATCTGCGTGTCGAGCATCGCGTCGACGATCCGGTAGAGCTGGGTTGCGCCCGTGGACGGCAACAGCCAGTTGAGCATCCCGCCGAAGCTGACGAAGCCCACCCGGTCCTTCTGCGTGAGGTAGCGACCCGTGAGGCTCGCGGCCGCCCTCAGGGTCGCGTCGAGCGTGCTCCGGTCAGCGCGGCGCGCCTCTGCGAACGAATCCAGGAAGACGACGACGTCCGCGTTGCGCTCGGGATGGTGCTCGTTGACCCAGAGCGCGCCCCTTCGGGCGCTCGCACGCCAGTTCACGCGGCGCGCCCGGTCACCCGGCGCGAACGGGCGCAGGTCGGCGAACTCGATCCCCTCCCCTCGCTGGCGCGCGACGTGATTGCCCGAGAAGACCTGCGTCTCGGTCGGGCGGAGCAGTGCCCGCAGCTCCTCCTCGCGTGGATAGACCTTCAGCGGCACGCGCTCGTCGAGCTCGCTCTCGTGTCGCAGCAGGCCGAACGCGTCGTGGGTCCGCACGTAGAGGCGGCCGACGCGGAATCCGCCCCAGCGCCTGCACCGGAGGCGGTAGGAGAGCTCCCGCCGCTCTTCGTCCTTCAGCCGCAGCAAGACCGGGTTGTCGCCCTCTGCCTCCAGGTCCGGCGGAAGCTCGAGCAGGACCTCGGCGCGCTCGGCGCCGACCCCGACCTCGAGCCGGACGTCCACCAGGACGTCGTCGCCTTCGATCACCCGCTCGCGATCGACCGCCACGGCTACCTCCACGTCCGGGCAGCGCGCGAGCAGCAGACCGACGGCGACGACGACGGCGAACGGGCCGGCGACGACCACGAGCTCCGGCAGCCGGGCGGCGAGTGCCGCGAGCAGCCCGGTGGCCGCCAGCCCAGCGTAAGCGACGAGCTTCGGCGTCGCGGAGCGCGTCACATCGAGGGCGCGGGGAGGTCCTCGGCCGCGGGAGTCGGCACCGTCTCGAGCGACTCGCGCACGACATCCTCCGGACGCACGCGCTGAACCCACAGCTCAGGCCGCAACATCAGGCGATGCGCAAGGGCGGGCACGGCGACCGCCTTCACGTCCTCGGGCGTGACGAAATCGCGACCGGCCAGCGCGGCCTTGCAGCGGGCGAGCTTGAGCAGAGCGAGCGAGCCGCGCGGGCTCGCGCCCACCTGCACCCGGCGGCTGGCGCGCGTGGAGGCGACGATGTCGACCATGTACGAGCCGACCGGCTTCGAGACATGGACCTGCTCCACCGCCTGCTGCAGCTCGATCAGCCCGGCCCGGTCCGTGACGCGCTCGAGCCGGATCTCGTCCGCGGCACGCTCGATCCGGTTCTCGAGCAGCGCCCATTCGTCGTCCCGCTCGGGATAACCAACCCCGAGCCTAAGAAGGAAACGGTCGAGTTGCGCCTCGGGCAGCGGATAGGTGCCCTCGTATTCGATCGGGTTCTGCGTCGCGATGACGAGGAACGGCGGCTCGAGCGGGTGCGTCTCCCCGTCGATCGTGACCTGCCGTTCCTGCATCGCCTCGAGCAGCGCCGCCTGCGTCTTCGGGGGGGCACGGTTGATCTCGTCGCCGAGCAGGAGGTTCGTGAAGATCGGCCCGGGCCGGAACTCGAATTCTCCAGCACGCTGGTCGTAGATCGAGGAGCCGGTCACGTCGCTCGGCATCAGGTCGGGCGTGAACTGCACGCGCGCGAAGTCCATCTCGAGGACCTGCGCGAACGAGCGCGCTATCAACGTCTTCGCGAGGCCCGGGAAGTCCTCGATCAGGACGTGGCCGTCCGCGAGGAAGCCGAGCAGGACCAACTCGAGTGCCTCCCGCTTGCCGATGACGGCACGCTCGACCTCCGTGAGCACCCGATCGCTACGCGCGGCGACGTCGGCGACGGTCAGCACTCAGATCCGCTCCAGCTGGGTGACGACCTCGGCCAGCGCGGACAGCGGCGGCCCGGGCGCAAGCCGATCGGCAGGAGGAGGCCGGTTCGGCCGGACGAGCTCCCACGCATCGGCACCGACCAGCTCTCGTGCACGCCCCGGCTCGCCGTCGAGGTCGACGCCGTAGAGAAGTCTCAGCCGGTGCGTGGCGATCTCGCGCAGGATCGGACGCAGGCGGGCGTGGAGATGGAAGGCGCCGAGCACCGAGAGATCGACGTCGCGAGCGAGTGCCGTCTCGCCGGTATCGAGCGGGCGGCGCTTCATCTCGGCGAGCGCGCGGTCGAAAGCCGAGGGCAGGGCCGCGGGCGCCCTCACGTTCGTCACTCGCACGAGCGCGAGCAGAAGGACGCCGCAGATGACCACCAGGTAGACATCGAGGAACAAGGAGCGCAGCCCGCTGCTCAGGTAGGCGGCGATCCCGGCCGCAATGCTGGCGACGAAAGCCACCTTCAACGCCCGGACGACGATCCAGCTCATGGGCGGCCGCCGGTCATGCGGCAGCGCTCTCTGGCGCGAGCAGGTCCGCGCGGACGGCCGCCAGCGCCGCGAGCGCATCGTCCTTCAGCTCCGGCCCGATCTCGTGAGGACTGAACCTCGCGTACTCGAACAGCCGCGTCAACGTCGCGACGGCGCTCTCGCGAACGTCGAGGTCGCGCAGGATTCGCCCGAGGTACTCGAGCGGCGCCTCGGCCGGCGAGCGCGGCAGGCCGTGGGAGCCGAGCACGCGCTCCATGCTCGCGTACGCGGCCACGACCGCGCGGCGCGGATCCGGCTCGCGCCGGAGGTCGTCGATGGTCACCTCGACGACCCGGGCGAGCTGCGCCTCGAAGGCTTCCTCGTCCTCGGGCCGGGACGATTCGCGCCGCCGCACGAGGACGGTCGCAACCGCGCCCAGGACGACGATGGCCGCGAGTCCCGCGGCGACCGGCCATTCGAACTTCGCGGGCCGCACGGCCCCCGTTGCGATCCGCGCACCGCCTGCCGGCTGCTGAGGAGCACCCACGACGACCTGCGGCTTCGAGATCTGATGGCGATGGAAGTGCGTGTGCGTCGCGACCCAGTAACCGAACAGGGTCGCGACGAGCATCAGGACCATCACCTTGGCGAAGTTCTTGAGCCAGTGTGACTCCAACGGCTCTTGCCACGACTTGCGCCGACGGAAGAACAGGACGATTACGCCGACGATCATCAGGACGTAGACGATCGCGAGCAGGGTCACGAGGCTGTTCTGCAGCGATGCGGGAACGGAACGCGTCGTGACGTGACCGTCGCTGCCGGGATGGCCTCCCCGAGCCGCGAGGGCGACCACGAGCAGCAACCCGACGAGGCCGAACGCCACGGCCCCCGCTCTCACAGTGCGGTTCACGATCGACCAGAAGCCTATGCGGAGAGACCCGCGACTACTAGCTGCGCCAGCCGTTCAGGACGCCGATCACCTCGTCGAGCGTTTGACAGATCCGGCCCCCCGCTTCGACGCATCCGTGTACGAACAGGTTCAGGCCGTGGCCTTCGTGGCCGAGCGTGCTGCGCAGATCGGTGAGGAGGCCGACGATGCCCTTTTTCGACGAGTCGGCCTGCATCAACGCGTAGAAGATGCCGATCTCGCAGGCCGTGCCGTCGTCGACGGAGGGGCCGTCGAGCAGCGCGACGACCGCGTCTGATTCCGAGAGGCCCTTCCAGTCCTTCGCGAAGATGGTGGCCGGAGAGGTGTCGCCGGTCGCGAGCGCGTTCTCGTGAGGGACGAAGACGTCGATGCCCTCCGCCCGGACGCGCGAGGCGCAGTCGTCGATGAACGAGCGCTCGTAGGGCGTGAAGAGCGGACCGGCGAAGTAGACCTGCACCCGCCGACCCTAACCCGCGCGGGCCTTCCTCCGGCCGAAGGCTCCAAACAAATTCCTAACCACTTGCGCCCCGTGGCGTCCCATCGAGATATCCCCATCGATACTCGACCTGGAGTGAGCGCGACGAGATGAGTGAGGGCGGGCGCAGCGCTTGGCAAGGCATCGAAGTCCGTCACCTCGCGGCGCTCCAGGCCCTCGCCGAGGAGACGTCGTTCCGCGGCGCCGCCCGTCGGCTCGGCTACTCCCAACCCGCCGTCAGCCAACAGCTCGCGGCGCTCGAGCGGATCGTCGGCAAGAAGCTGGTCAACCGGCCTCGCGTTTCGCAGCCGCTGACGCTGACCGACGCCGGCCAGCGCGTCCTCACGTGCGCGCGCGCGATCCAGGCGAGCCTTGCGGTGGCGGAGGCGGACCTCCTCGCCGCTGCCGACGGCGGCCCGCTGCGGATCGGCGCGTACCAGACGATCGCGGCGCACCTGCTGCCCCATGTCTTCCGGGAGCTCGCCCACAAGACTCCGAGCGTCCGCCTGCTCCTCACCGAGACTCCCGAGGACGAGAAGCTCGCGCGGCTCCTCGACCAGGGAGAGCTCGACCTCGCCTTCGTCGATCTTCCGCTTCGACTGCCGCGCGACTACGCGACCGAGTCGCTCGCGAGCGACGAATACGTGCTCGTCCTCCCCCACGACGCTCCGCGCGCCCGCCGGGGTCGGCCCGTGCAGCTCGCCGAGCTAAGCGAGTCCGAGCTGATCGGCTTCAAGAGCTCGGGGAGCACCCATCGGGTGATCGCCTATCTGCGTGGCCGCGGCATCGAGCCTCGGTTCGCGCTTCGTTCCGACGACAACAGCGTCGTGCAGGGATTCGTGGCCGCCGGTTTCGGGGCCGCGCTGATTCCGAGCCTCGCCGCGAGTCTCTGGGGGAACGAGTTCGCGGTGCTCCGCTTCCAGGCCCAACTCCCGCCACGCGTGATCGGGCTCGCGTGGCTCCGAGACCTGTCGTCCGTTCCGGCGGCGCGGGTGTTCGTGGCGACAACGCGAAAGATCGTCGCACGCCTCTGGGAAGACGGCGTCGTCACGGGAACCGAGAATCTCACCTCCCTCCCGCCCCCACGCCGCGCCGCCGGCGAGAGCACCATTGCGATCTGAAAAGCAGCGATAAGCAGGACGCGGCGGCGGCGGCCTTCGCTGTGGATATGTTCGAGAGGAATGCGCCGGCGGAGTAGGTTCCGCCCTCCGACGTCGGAGCATCCAACTCTCTCCTGCCAAAGGCGCACGGCCCGTGTGCGCCTTTGGCGCGCTACGGGATCTGATCACGCGATTCGGTGTCGTAATCACGGCTAACTCGCTCTCGCGCGTCGAGTCTCGGTTGGAGTAATGCGCATGACTGCGAGCCGGAATGTGTGCCTGAAGGCGCCGCGCCGGTCCGGCTCGCAGATCGAGGCCTAAGAAGGAGGGATCGATGCATCGACGGAAGCTCTGGCTCTCGGCCGGGGTGGCACTCGCGGCGCTCGCGCTCGCGGCCACCGGCTCGGCGAGGGTGGCTGGGCCCGCTGGCGCGTCCGCGTCAAAGGCGGGCACCCTCGTGTTCGGAGCCGAGCAGGGAGGCGGTCCGGACTGGTGTCTCAACCTGATCCTGGACGTGGACTGCAACGCGTTCTGGAACGTCGTCTTCCAGACGCCGGTCATCCGCGGCGCCTTCCTCTTCACCCCGACGTTCAAGTACCAGCCCGACCTGATCAGCAAGTACGACCTGAAGCTCAATCCACAGCGGGTGACGTACTACATCCGCAAGAACGCCAGGTGGAGCGATGGCGTGCCGGTCACCGGCAAGGATTGGAGATTCACCTGGCAGACGGCCGTCAGCCAGAAGTACAAGGATCACATCGACCCGCTGGGCTGGGAGGACATCTCCAGCGTCAAGGGCAACGGCAAGGTCGTGACCGTCACCTGGAAACGCAACTTCGCGGCGTGGAAAGGGCTCTTCACCTACGTCCTGCCCGCCCATGCGCTCCAAGGGGAGGACATGCTGACGGTCTGGAACGACTGCATTTGCAACCCGAAAAACGGCAACGCCCCGATCAGCGACGGGCCGTTCCTCCTCACGCGATTCGACCGCGGCTCCGGGATCACGCTCTCGAGGAACAAGAACGGCTGGTACGGCGCGAAGGCCAAGCTGGACTCGATCGTGTTCCGCTTCATCACGAACACGAACTCCGAGATCCAGGCCATCCGCGCCGGTGAGGTCGACGCGATCTACCCGCAGCCTCAGCTCGCACTTGCCGACCTGAGGAATCAGGCGGGGCTGAAGGTCGTGACCCACCTCGGCCTACAGTGGGAGCACATCGAGATCGAGCAGGGCGCCAAGGGCAATCCGCTCGCCAAGCAGAAGTGGCTACGCCAGGCGCTGATCACGGCGCTGAACCGAGGGGCAGCGGCCAAGGCCCTGTACGGGACGCTGAACCCGAAGGTCGGCGTCCTCAACAGCCTGACGCGCCTGACGAACGAGAAGACGTACGACCCGAAGCACTTCAGCAAGTGGAACTACAACCCCGCCAAGGTGGCTTCGATCATGTCGGCGCACGGGTGCGCCAAGGGCAGTGACGGCATCTTCGTCTGCAACGGGACGAAGGTCGCGTTCGACTTCGCCTCGACGACGGGTAACGCTCTGCGTGCGCTCGCGTTCACGATCTTCCAGGATCAGGCCGCCAAGGCCGGCATCCAGCTGAGGAACGCGTTCGTGCCCGCGGGGACGCTGTTCGGGAGCAAGCTGCCGAACCACGACTTCGACCTGGCGATGTTCACCCAGCTCGTCACGGTCGATCCGCATTACGTGGTCAGCATCTTCTCGTGCGGCAACGCGAGCAACTACACGGAGTACTGCAACCAGAAAGTCACGAGCCTGCTCGCGCGGTCTGACCGTGAGCTCAACGACGCCAAGCGACTCGCCCTCGTCAACAAGGCCGGCGCGATCATGGGCAACGACGTACCCATGATCCCGCTCTTCCAGCGCCCGACGTACCTCGTCTACAAGACGTCGGTCAAGGGCCTGGTCGACAACGCCTCGAGCCAGGGACCGAGCTTCAACGCGGAGAACTGGTCGAAGGGCTGACGCCCGCGCACCGAGGCCGCAGGGCGACGGGCCCCTGGTTCCCGCAGGTCGGGAGCGGGGGCCGTCGTCGTTCGGGGACGCTCTCGGCACGAGAGCGTGGTTTCGGAATCCGTACTTCCCCGGATCACGATTCGGCGGCCGCGCGGAGGCGGCCCGGCGAGTCGGCTCCTATGGTCTGGGTAGAAGGCTGCGAGGGTTGTCTGCGGGCCTTCGAAGGAGGCCGTTGTGCGGATCGGCTTTGAGGGTCGGAGGCGAAGCCAGAGCACGACGGCCCGTTCTCTGTGTGTGCGGAGCGCGGCCTGCGGCGCCGCGTTCCGTGAGGAGGTGCGATGAGACGCATAGGGCTCATATTCATCGGGGCGATGCTCGCCCTCGGAGGCTTTGCGGCGGCCGGCGTGTCCATAGGGGGCGCGTCTGGGCCGGCCGCCGACGACTCCAAGATCATGATCTGCCACGCCAGCTCGGCGGTCAAGAACCCGTACATCGTGGAGACGCCGTCGAAGAACTCGATCGCGAACGTCGACGGTACGGTCAACGGGCACGGGCTCCACGTCGGCCCGGTCTTCCCCGCCGCCGGTTGGGGCGACATCATTCCGCCGTTCCCTGCCGGCTCGAAGGTCAATGACAAGGGCAAGCCGACGGACGCGTGGGGTGCGTTCGCCGGGCTCAACTGGACCGCTGAGGGTCGGGCCATCTACGACAACGGGTGCAAGCCCGTGACGACAACGACCACGACTCCCACGACGACCACGACTCCCACGACGACCACGACTCCCACCACAACCACGACTCCGACGACCACCACGACGCCGACGACCACCACGACGCCCACGACCACCACCACGCCCACGACCACCACCACGCCCACGACCACCACCACGCCCACGACCACCACCACGCCCACGACGACGAGCGTCCCGACCACGACGACTGACTCCGGGACGACGACCTCGACGACGACTACGACGACCGAGGCGGCTGCCGGGACGACTACGAGCAGCACGCCGCCCCCGGCTTCTGGTGTCGCGGGTGCGACGGCATCGTCTCCGCCGGCGAAGGGGACCCTTCCGTTCACCGGCGCGTCCGACTGGGTGCCGGCGCTCAGCGGCGGGCTTCTGCTCGCCCTCGGTCTGGGCCTGCGGCGCCTGGGAAAGGAGGCCTAGCGACTGCGGCTGATGCGTGATCGCGGTTCGACACCGAGCGGCACACGCGTGCCGCTCGGCCTTTGAGCTCCTAGTCCCGCGTGAGCGCGACGGCGAGCCAGATTCGCCGGCGTCGCCGGGCGACGGGCCTGAAGCCGTGGTCGCGAGCGATGTCGATCATCCGGCCGGGCGGGTGCACGTAGCTACGGAAGTCCCTGCCCGTTACGCGCATCCAGATGTTCGAACAGGTGTTGACGAGCCGGGAGACCGGGTTGCGGGGCGGAAAGCTGAAGACCAATGTGCGGCGCGCGTGGCGCGCGGCCTCGCCGACGAGTCGCTCGTAGTCCGGATAACAGCAAACGACACGATGCATGAGGACGACGTCGGCGTCGCCGAATCGGCCGTCCTCGGCGAAGTCACCGATCTCCCGGTCGATGCGCTCCGCGACGCCTGCTTCGTCCGCGAGCTCCGCCGCCGCCGCCTCGTAACCGGGCGAGTACTCGACGTTCACGGCTCTCTCAGCGCCGGCCTCGAGCAGCTCGAGTTGAATGGCCCCGACGCCGCCGCCGACCTCGAGCACCTTCGCGCCGGCGACTCCTTCGGCGACGAGCGCATCGACGATCCACTGCGCGGGCGCCCCCAGGCCCCGGCGCCGATAGCCCTCGGCGTCACGACGCGCCACCTTCTCGTCGAACACGTCTCCGTACCGAGGGGATCCGCAGCAGTTCACGCCGGGAGTCTAGGCCGCTTCCACTCTCCGTAGTTCTCCGCAGCGCGCCACCGCGGCTTACCCGGATGCGCCCCTGCCGGGGCCTGGGACACGATGGAGACGTGGCGTCCAAAGCTGCTTCGAAGTCGAAGAAGCGCGCGGCAAAGAAGCGCGTGCGCGTCCCGGCGCCCGTGAGGCCCCAGGCTCGGCAGGCTCGGCCCGTAGCTCGGGCCGGCCGTCCCGGCCGGGTCTATGCGTACGCACTCGGAACTGCCCTGCTGATCGGAGCGATGCTCGTCGGCCTCAGCCAGCTCTCCGTCCACCGCGGTAAGACGGGCCCGGGCACTCCCTCAGGAGGAGTCACCGCCATCGCGCCGACTGCCGCGCTGCTCGACGGGATTCCCCAGCGTGGGAACACGCTGGGCTCGCCGAAGGCGCCCGTGCAGCTTGTCGAGTACGCGGATCTCCAGTGCCCGTACTGCGGCCTCTATTCGCGCGACGTTCTGCCGACCCTGATTCGGGACTACGTCCGAACCGGGAAGGTGCAGCTCGTCTACCGCGGGCTCGCGTTCATCGGGCCGGACTCGGTCAGCGCCCTGCGAACGGCTACCGCAGCAGCCGCGCAGAACAGGATGTGGAACGTCGTCGAGCTCCTCTTCGCGAATCAGGGCACCGAGAATGCGTGGGTCAGTGACGGGCTCCTGCGGTCGATCGTCACCGCGGCGGGAGCGAGCCCGACCCGGGTCTTCGCCACGCGTAACGGCGCCGCTGTGACTCGGTCGCTCCAGAGCTGGGCGAGCAGTGCGAACGCGAACAACGTCACCGGCACGCCGACGTTCTTCTTCGGTCGGCGAGGAGCGCGACTCGAACGGCTGGCGCTCAGCACGCTCGACGTGTCGCAGTTCCGGGCCGCACTCGACGGAGCGCTGCAGGGATGAGCGACCGCGCGCTCCGCCTCGTGATGGCCGCGCTCGCAGCCGCCGTCGTCGGGATCGCCGGGTATCTCCTCCAGGCTCACTACTCGGGCGGCTCGATCGTCTGCTCGACCGGGGGCTGCGAGACCGTCCAGCAGTCGAGCTACTCGGAGATCTTCGGGATCCCGGTCGCCCTCGTCGGCATGGTCGGAGCGGTCGCGATCCTCGTGTCTCTCGTTCGCGGCGACCTCTACGGGCGTGCAGCGGGCGTGGCGCTGGCCGTCTCGGGGTTCATCTTCGCCGCGTACCTGGTGATCGTGCAGCTGGCCGTGATCGATGCCGTCTGCGAGTGGTGCATCGCCAGCGACTCGCTGATGACGGTGATGGCGGCGGTTGCCCTCTTGCGGGCTCGCGCCGACCTGGCGCAGCGCGCCGACTCGCGAGGCTAGCCCGGCAGCGCGTCGTAGCCGGCTTCGCCGATTGCGGCGCGCCAGGCCTCGTCGTCGAGCCGTGAGCCGCGGACGGTGACGAGCTTCGTCTCGAGGTCGACTTCGACGCTCGCGACTCCGGGGATCCGTTGCAGCTCTGAACTGACGGCTCGTTCGCAGTGGCCACAGCTCATGCCAGGGACGCTGTACGTCATCTCGACCATTGGTCGGACAGTATACCCACTCGGGGTATCTTGCTTCGATCCTACGATGCTTTCCGCCGGGAGGCCGCTGCGCCAGGCGAACGCCTGCGTAAACGACCACGCCCAGGACGAAGACCGTGCGGGAAACCACTGATCGGATCGCGTACTTGCCCCCAATGCCACGAGATCCGTCTCGGAGCACTCTGCGGGGATACGCAGCACGACAGACGGAGGTGCTCGAATTCGAATGCGCAATCTCCTGGAGGCATGGACGTCAAGACAATGAGTCCACACCACCTGCGACTGATCGTGACGGTCGATTGACGCTCCTCAGGCTACTCGCGGGCGTCCTGGTCGCGGGAGCGCCCTTCGTCGCCGTCGCGACCGCTCCCGCTCAACCTCGAACGTCCTCTCCGAGGACGGTCTTCGTCGCCGGAGCGGCACGCCCACTCCCCGACACGCGGTTCGTACGCACACGCGATTGCCTCAACCGCCCGCGCGCATGCGTGAACGGCGTCGGCGGGCTCGAACTCGTCTATCTGACGAAGGGCACGATGCCGAGGAGGCCGACGACGGCGACCGTCCTCACCGACACCGACTGCGCGGCCGATCGCAACGGCGTCTCGCACTGCTCGAACATCCTTCGCCTCGCGTCCGGCCGGCGGATAACGGTCCGCCACGACCACAAGATGATGAACGACCCGTGCCTCAGCCCCGGCGAGCGGGTTCGCGTGCGCTCGATCCGATAGACGAAGGCGACGAAGAGGAGCAGTCGAGGCACTCGGCGCCGATAGACGGAGGCCGCCCTGATAGGCGGCCTCGGTCGTCCGGTGAGGAAGTCGCCGCTAGACGAGTTCCTTCCAGAACAGCTTGACGTCCTCGGCCGGGAAAGTCTCGGTCTCGAACATCTCGAGCTTCGCGATCTTGCCGAGGACGCGGAACGCCGTCTCGAGATCGGGATACTCGAAGATGCCGAGATACTCCCACGGGCCCATCACTGCGAGGAACCGCTCGACAGTGCCGCCCTCGCCCTCGACGATCTTGTGGATCTTGTCGAAGTACTCGGGGGTCTTCTCGAGGTGCTCCCGCGCGACCGGCGCGACGCGGAACAGCCCGACATAGGTGAACATATGTCACCTCTCTGACTCGGGGGTATCGCCTAGAACCCCATCAACACGTGAGCATCTCTCCTTGCGGCAGCCGGCGAATCAGCGGGCTTTCGGAACCGCGTTAGTTGAAACTACTGATGATTTTGGCCAAGCGGCCCCGAAATCAGGGAGTGTCCTGAGCCGGGGCATAGAGAACCAAGTGCAACCAGCCGCCGAAAGTCGCGAGGCCCACGTACACGACGGCGCCGGGTCGCGACTGGGCAGGGTGGACGATTTGATCGTTGGCTGGGGGACGATGAGTATCCGCCGGTGACCGGCCTGCTCTCGACGGGTTGCCGGGCGACAAGTATTCGTGCCGGCGGGCGAGCTGCTTCTGCTGGGCTTTTTCCGGATCCTGACGAGCAGCAGCTACTTGAAGATGTTGACCGCGCGTGCGGCGACGAGCAGCACTGTTAGCGCCGAGATCGCCGATTCGGAGAGCATCAGTACTTTCGCCCACCTGCTGAGCGGCATCGAGTCGGTGGGACTGAACGCGATCGAGTTGGTGAACGAGACGTAGATGTAGTCGATCAGGTGCGGGCGCCAGCCAGGCGCAGCAAGCTGAGGATTCTCCATCTGGGGAAACTGGAAGTCGGGGGGCGGCGGGTTCGGACCGTAGGCGCCGGACCGGACCGCCGCGGTCGAAGGCCCAGTACCAGAGGCCGAAAGCAATCACGTTCGTGCCCCAGACGGTGATCGCCTTGAGCAGCAGTTGGGCACCGCTCTTCTCGTCCCCGCGCACGAGTGAGGCAATGACGGCGAGCAGGAGCACGGTGTTCGCGAGGCTGATCAATCCGAGCAATACAAGCGCAACCGTGCGGCGATGACCCAGCTGCTCGAGCCGCCGACGCGGCCGACGCCAGGCAAGTGGGATCAGCAGCGCGAGCTCGGGGCCGATCGGGATCAGCCACACCCACCAGGGCAGCACCCAGAGCCTCCACTGTTCCGCGCGGCTGAGGAGCGCGAGCAGCAGCTGGGAGGCGATCACCAGCCCAACGGCAGGCGCGGCCTCCCAGCGCGACTCGACCTCTTCTTCGTGAAGCGCATCTCGGGCCACGAGTGGATTGTGCGAGCCCGGGTCGGACGTGTATAGGCAGATGGCAATACCCGCAATACCCGCATCCGTGCCCGCATGAGCTCTGCCCATCGGGCTGCCAACAAAGTAGCCCTGTTCCAGAGCTATAGGAAAGCGGACGATGGGACTCGAACCCACAACCTTCTGCATGGCAAGAGCCAGCGATGTTCGAGCCTGTGACCGCCGCCAGTGGCAGGCGAGCTGGGCTCAGGGGAAACGGCAGATGATCTTGCCGGCGTATCCGCTTTCGGCTGGCATCGACTCCGTGCTAGTGACGATGCATGTTCCGAGGTTCGTCTCGATGGGCTCGCCAGGCTGGGGCGGCGCGGGCAGCTCGACCTTGTCGACCTCCTCGAAGTTCGCCCCCTCGATGGTGATGATGTAACGATGCACCTTGCCGATTCTCCAGTTACGCAGACAGAGTTGCAAGATCCCAACCGGGTGAGATCAGGAATGAACCGCCAGGTGTGCCGGCGTAGTCCACGGCTTCACGTCAGTCCCCCACGAGGGGCCGAAGGCTTGACACCAGCGCCCCAAAGGCTGACTAAAGGCTAACTCGCCGGCCATCGCTCACTCTTATACCGCGAAACAGCCGCCCCACCGCTAGATGGCATCAGAGAGCAAGAGGACTTGATGGCGCAATAGGCCGGCACTAGCGGGGGCTCCAGCGCCAAGGCGCCGGGATGTTCATGCCCCGCGCCGGTCCTAAGAGAGAGAAGTCTCGCGGGTCGCGGCATCCGTAGACGGCCTGGCCCCGAAAGCGGATACTGGCTTGAGGACGCCGGTGGCCAAGTCACGATTCCGAGGGCCTCCCAAGACGCCGCTCATCGCGGTCCTATTCCTTGTACTGATCGCGTCAGCCCAGGGTGGCGCCCAACCACCGCCGATTGGGCCGGGCGGAAAGATCGGCACGATGCGCTTGGCACGCGGCGTGGCCGCGGGAGCCGATGCCAAACTCTTCGACTTCTGCGATCCGATCATCAAACAGCCCGGCAGATACACACGGGTGTGCCCGCGCATACCGCAGTTCCAACGCCTCTTCGTCGGCTACGGCGCCTTCTTCACGGATGCGGCTGAACTCAACGCATATTGGAAGTCAACGCGATGGCAGATGTGGCTCGATGGTCACCGCGTTGCTCTGCCTGCGTTCGGAACTTCAGACCGCACACCCGTCGCGTTTCCGCCCGCTGGCGGAAAGGACGCCACCCTGCGCGAGTGGAGAGTCATGCTCGTCGGGCCAAGCCGCGGAACGCACGCGCTTCGATACCGAAGCCGGACCGGTACCGAAACAACAGACGCGACCTGGATCTTCCGCATCTACAGACCCTGACCTGGGCTTCGACACAATCCTCGCCCCCACCACGCCGAGATGTTCGTCCCCCGCAGCCGGCCCTCAAGTTGGTTGCTGGCGGCAAGCTACGAACGAAGCGGCGTTCCCACGCGATGGTCAACCCATCCCCGCGCGGTCCGGCTGTTTCGACCTGAGTTTCGCCGTCGCGTAAGCGAGCTGTTTCCGGAGATCCTCGACAGCCTCCACGCGTGCCGCCTCCTCTCCGTAGACGCTCAGACCGCACTCAGCCCATTCATGCATGCCCCGCCAGTCATGTGCCTTCTTGCAGCGGATCGCGGCCTGCCGATACGTGTCGATCACCGGCACCGCTCCGAACTTCTCGAGCAGCGCCGGCTTGATCGCTGCCATCTCGGCGTAATGCTGGCGGCAAACCGAGTCGTACTCTTCCAGCGCAGACGAGAAGACGTCTCTGCACTTGTACAGCCGCCTCTCAAGCTCCAAGAACATGTAGTGGCGGTCGATGACCTCACGCTCCTCGGCAAGATCGGAGCGGAGTTGCTTGATAGCCGCGACATTGTCGGGTGAGAGGTCGCGGTACCAAGAGAGGTCATAGCGATCGTCTTGGGCGTCGGTCGCTGCCGCAGTCGAGAACCCGGTCCTAAAGCCGCCGCTGCTCCGTGCTGTCGCCGCTGTCGACACTGTGAGCCCGAAGTCGGCTGGGTCGTGGCTGAGGAATACGCCGAGGAGTCCCAGCCCATCCGGCCGCTGGCCCCCGCCGACGATCTCCGCCTGCAGCACCACAGCATGGTTAGTGCTTCTTGCCATGAGTTCGAGTAGCCCTGGGCGGTATGCCTTCGCGGCGTCGCGCGGCAAGTACCCGACGTGCAGCCCATCTACGAGCACTTTGATCGCGTTGGGGTCGTGCGAGTTGTGAGGGTCTGGGACGAGTACGGCGTGTGTCTGATGTCTGATCGGCTCGCTGCTTAGACCGCCAACGATTTTCCAGAGTGTGTCTTGGTGGTGTGACTCGCCGACGACCTCCAATGGCTTTGTTCCCGGGTACAGCGAGCCTTCCATGTACGTCGGCTGCTGTTCCGCTTTCGTGAAAAGGCTGCGCAGGAGATTCATCGCCTCACCGCCCAACCGCTGACGGCGTAGCTGTTCTTCTCAGGGCGACGACCTTTCCGTTCTTCGCTGGCTCCTTCTCAATGATCGCTCGGATGCGAGCGTCGACCGCAGACGTCCTCGCTCGGATTTCGTCATAAGCGGCCTGTCGCTTCGACCAGGTGCGCTCGTGCCAATCGCGCTCTTTCCCAAGGAGACCTGTCAGCTTTTCCGAGCTCGAGATGAGGGTTTCGAACGCCTGGCGAAAATCGGGGCTTCCGAGATAGCTGATCAGCTCCACGCTCTTTGTCGCCTGGTCTGCTGCCGTGAGGGCCGCTCGGTGTACCTCTTCGACCATCCGGCGCATGACGTGCGCCAGATCGACCGCTCGCGATGGATGTACGACGACGACGCCGTCCTTGACGCAGAGCATCTTCTGTCCGCGTGGGAACGCGCGACTGATAATCACCAAGTAAGGGGTCTTGTGTCGGAGGCCTTCCTTCCGTGCCTGCTCGAGGAAGTTCGTCCCCCAACTGAGCGTGTCCTTGCATTCGTAGACGATCAGTCCGGCTTCGGCTAGGAGTCCGTCGCCGGCCCGGACGCAAACCCGGTGCAAGATGTCCCCGCCTGCTCTGCCACGTCCGAGCCGCTCTAGCTGGTCATCCGGAAACGCGGCGCGTAGATCGCTGAGAAGCGCTTCCTCATTCATGTCACCGCGTTCATCGGCGGTCAGGTGCTCGATTTGGCGCTGCTGAAGGTCGATTTGTTCCTGAAACCGCTTCAGAGCCCGATCCTTCTGCTTCAGGTCTTTCGCCACCTTCACCTCTGCTGCACGTGATGCCTCGGCCTGGGCTTTGGCCCGTTCCTGAATGACCGCATCTCGAAGCTCCTGCCTATGTGATGCCTGGAGTCCAGATAGGCGCGCCTGCAGGTCCGCAACCTTCGTCTCGTTCGCTGCCGCGAGCTTCTTGGCTAGCGCCTTCGCCTCACGCTGGACGGCTGAGTTGAGTGCTACCTGAGCACGTCGCTCGCTCTCCTCAAGCCGCTTGATCGCCTCGTGGTCGAGAAGCGGCTGGCCGCAGTAAGGACAGGTAGACGGCGCGCCGCTCGCGCGAGCGCCGCGACTCTGAGCATGAACAGACATAGCTACACCTCCCACGTGGTTGCGGGTCGGTACGGACCATGTCGCGCCATTGGTGCCCTTACATCGGGGCCGGCACCGATCACCACTGCCACAAATCCCTGATCGTCGCGCGACTTTGTATTGCGGCGTCCACCGTGCTTCACGGCGGGCAAATCCTCGTTGCGCGGCGCGCCGCCGAGCTCGAGGAGGATCAGGTGGTCCTCTTCGTAGTCCGAGGGAGAGCCCGTCAGTTCGTACTGCGCCATCTGCTGGAGCTTCAGAGCGTTCGTGTAGCTGGTCGGTGGACGGATCTTCGCGGTACAGCCAGCACGGCAGATCGTCTTCTTGATCGTCCCTGCCGAACCGAAGCATTGGCGGCATTCTGCGGCACGTCGGCGTGTTTCGGGTCTGTCTCACTGCACGTAACGGACGCGCTGGGCGCACCCGCAACACGGACGTTCGTGCTCCGCTTGCTCTAGATTCTGCCCACGAGGACTATGGAGCGGTACGTCGTCACGACACGGATCAAGCCTGGATCGGCTCCCGCAGCAGAAGAACTCCTTTCAGCGGGCCCCCCGTTCGATCCGGGCAACGCCGGTCTGTCGGCCCATTCGGCTTATCTCAGCGACGACAGGGTCTTCCTCGTCTTCGAAGGCGAAGGGGCACGGGAGAAGGCGCTTGACCTGGCGAAGCAGCACGTGGCCGACGTGAGCCGCTGGGAGGAGTTGGTCTGGGAGCTTCCTTCCATCGTCGAAGACGTGCCGGCAAGCGCCCGCTGTGTCTACCGTTGGCAAGGGCCGCGGCAGGCGCAGCTCAGACGCTGAGCTCCGAGAGCCGCCGCTCGACCCGCTCCCGAGCCCGCGGATCGTCCATCCGCTTCGCAAGAGTTGCCGCGCGGGACCAAAGGCTTACAGCTTGGGTGCGCGCGTGCAGTGATGCCGCACGGTTCGCGGCGCGCTCCAAGTGCTCGAACGCTACTCGCACGAGTTCGAGTCCGCCCGCGGCGGTCGGCGCATCGAACAAGACATCGCCGAAATGGACGCTGCTTAGGTCGGCTAAGCGACTGGGCCATCTGAACGAGTGCCGAGTAATCTGGGTCGTGGGCGCGGAGCAGCAAGAGATGTTGGGGTGACCCTTCAGCACCGGTAGTGATTGCTCGACCAAGGCCTAGAGAAGATTGTCAGGTTGTCGCTCGATCGCGGACGTCCTTGACGTGATTGGTCATCGGAAATCGATTCGCCCGGACGGAGATCCGCGCGAGCGAGGCTGGTTTGTCGTGCTGCTTCAGTGCTGGGCCGCGCCGATTTAGCGCGTTCCTTATGCATAGGGCAGGCAAAGCCTGCTGCTGACCCAAGTGCTGACCCAGGAGCCAGATTCACCAAAGTCGTCTACGGCACCGGCAACAAAAAGGCCCCTTTTGCGGGGCTTTCCGAGAGCGGATGATGGGACTCGAACCCACGACCTTCTGCATGGCAAGCAGACGCTCTAGCCAACTGAGCTACATCCGCGAACGACGGCCAGTATAGCCTCGCTTTTCCCGCCGGCAGCGGCTCCCGCCGGGCGGAGCCCGGCTCCCCCGCCGCCTCGCGACGCCGGAAAACCGAGGCGACCCCGTCAGGCTTCCGCGTCGAGCGCGTCGTTCACGAGCCGGTCCGCGAGCTCGTTGTGCTCACGCCGCACGGCCGTGAAGCGCACGCGCCCGAACTGCCGCTCGAGATCAGTCGCCTCCTCCCACAGCTCGCGCAGGGCGGCGTTCTTGACGCGGTACTCGCCGCGCATCTGCTTTACCAGCAGCTCCGAGTCCGAGACCACCTCGAGCTCGCGCACGCCGAGCTCGACCGCCTTCTCCATCCCCGCCACGAGCCCGCTGTACTCGGCGACGTTGTTCGTCGCGCGCCCGATCGCCTCGCCCCTGGCGTCGAGCACCGTTCCGTCGTCCGCCTCCAGCACGTAGCCGTACGCGGCCGGCCCCGGGTTTCCACGCGAGCCTCCGTCGGTGAAGAGCTTCGCCTTCACAGCAGCGCGTAGATGTCGAAGGCCGGCTCCTCGTACGGGTGCGCGCCGTGCAACGCAGCGACGACCTCGTCCTGCCGCTCCTCCGGGAACACCGTCTCGAGCCGGAGCTCCGCGACCCGCTGCTCGCGGCCCGCCGCCCCGATCGCCGGATCCGTTCCCTCCCCGCCGAAGAAGGTGCCCGTCCCGGCCGTGTACCAGGAGCAGCGCTCGTAGTCGCCGATGCGCCCCGCACCGGCCGCGAAGAGCGCGTCGCGCACTTCCTCGAGTGCCTCGCGCGGAACGAAGACGACGAGCTTGCGGTTCAGATCTCTGTGTCGATCTGCGCGCGCTGCAGCTTGCCGCTGTAGTCGACGTAGATCGACTTCCACTCGGTGAAGACGTCAAGTGCGGCCTGCCCCGCTTCACGGTGGCCGTTGCCCGTGTCCTTCGTCCCGCCGAACGGCAGATGAACCTCTGCGCCGATCGTGCCGGCGTTGATGTAAGTGATCCCAGCCTGCAGGTCGCGCATCGCACGGAACGCCTTGTTGACGTCGCGCGTAAAGATCGAGGACGACAGCCCGAACTTGATCCCGTTCGAGACGCGGATCGCCTCGTCGACCTCGCGAACGCGGATCAGAGCGGTGGTCGGGCCGAAGATCTCCTCCTGCGCGATCCGCATCTGCGGATCGACGTCACCGAAGATCGTCGGGCGGTAGAAGGTGCCCTGCTCGAGCCCGTTGCCGGTCGCTACCTCGCCGCCGGTGAGGAGTCTGGCGCCCTCGTCCTTGCCGATGCCCGTGTACGAGTGGATCTTGTCGAGCGCCTTCTTGTTGATAACCGGGCCGACGTCCGTGTCGTCCTCCCACCCCGGGCCGAGCCGCAGCTTCTCCGCGGCCGCCACAAGACGGGACTGCAACTCGTCGTACACGCCCTCCTGGACGATCACGCGCGACGCGGCCGTGCACCGCTGCCCGGAGGTGCCGAACGCCGACCAGACGATTCCGTCGGCGGCGAGCTCGAGGTCGGCGTCGTCGAGGACGATGATCGCGTTCTTGCCCCCGAGCTCGAGATGGACGTGCTTGAGATTCTCGGCAGCGTTCCGCATCACCTCGACGCCGGTCTCCCGCGAGCCCGTGAGCGTGATCACGGGGACGTCGGGGTGCCGAACGAGCCGGTCGCCGACAGCGCCGCCGCCTCCGTGCACGATGTTGACGACGCCCTTCGGCAGCCCCGCCTCGTCGAGCAGCTGGACGAAGCGCTCGCCGAGTAGCGGCGTGTCGGTGGCGGGCTTGAAGACGATCGTGTTCCCGGCGACCAGTGCCGGCGTGATCTTCCACGAGGGAATGGCGATCGGGAAGTTCCACGGCGTGATCACGCCGATCACCCCGATCGGCATGCGCACGCTCATGTTGAACTTGTCGCGCAGCTCGGACGGCGTGGTCTGGCCGAAGAGCCTGCGCCCCTCTCCGGCCATGTAGAGGCTCATGTCGATCGCCTCCTGCACGTCGCCGCCGGCCTCGGCCTTGACCTTGCCCATCTCGTGGGCCATCAGGTCGGTCAGGTCATCCTTCTCCTCCATCAGGAGGTTGGCGAAGCGATAGAGGATCTCGCCGCGCTTCGGCGCCGGGACGAGCCGCCAGTCCTCGTAGGCCTCCTTCGCCGCAGCCACCGCGCGATCTACGTCGTCCGCGCCGGAGCGCGGGAACGTGCCGATCGAGTCGCCGGTCGCGGGGTTGAAGCTCTCGAACGTCTCGCCCGAGGCCGCGTCAGCCCATTCGCCGCCGATGTAGTTCTGGAAGGTCTTCGTCCCGGTCAGCGCCACGGGGCGAGTCTACTCAGACGGGCCGTCCGTCCCGGGGAACGTCCCGGGAATCCGCGCCCGGCGCCGGTCGCGGATCGTCCGCTGCTCGTGGTCCGCATCTCCCCCGCTCTTCCGGTTCCGGCGATCCGGGCCCGACCGCCGGTCGATGATCACCGTCACGTTCGGGTTGTCCTTGTAGTACTCAGTCATCTTGTCGAACAGCTCGTCGGCGAGCTCCGGCGGAATCACGCAATAGATCACCGTCTGATTGTAGGAGCCTTCGACGGACGCGCTAGACGGGGGAGATCTCGGGGACGAGCCGCCCGTCCTGCTCGATGTGCGCGTTCCAGCGCTTGTAGCCGGGGTCGAGCTCCGCGAGCTCGTGCCCACGCTCGGCCAGCCGGACGGGCTGTGCGGAGTCGGGCGTGACGCGGTACTGGTACCACGAGATGTCCCAGCCGACGGTGACGATCAGCTCGCCGCGGCCCCCGGAGAGCGGGACGATGCTGGCGCGCGGCTCGCCCAGGCTCTTCGCGATCCCGGCGACCGTCCGCCGGTAGTCGCTCGCGTTGAAGATGTCCGAGGCCTCGACCATCTGCTGCTCCGGCGCCGAAAGGCGCCGCAGGATCGGCTCCGCGAGCACGGGGTCCGGCGGCTCTCGCTTCGGGTCGAACAGCGAGGCGAGCCCCCTCCGGCGCCGGCGCTGGCTCGGCACGGTCGGCGAGGTCGGGCTCCCCTCCTTGATCCAACCGTGCTCGATCGCGAGGTCCTGGCAGAGGGGGCAGACGTCGACGAACTCGTCGCCGTCGGAAGAGAAGCGAAGCGCGCGCTCCCCGGTCAGCAGCGTCCGCTCGCAAACGGCGCAGACTTGCTTGACGGATTGGCGGGTCAGTTGTCGCACCGGCCTTGGACCCTAGCCAACGCCTCGCGCCTTGCAAGTCTTGCTAGAGTCGATTACATGTGTGTTTTACATGTAGATGGGCGATGAGGAGCCGAGGCGGACGCGGCGCCCGGTGCCGGCGAATGGTTCATCCCGGGCACTGGGGAGTGCGCGCGCGTGTCGAGCGGTTCAGCGAGCCGGCTCTCCTCCTGCTCCTGCGCGAGCGGCCCGCCCACGGGTACGAGCTCCTCGAAGCTCTTCCGGCGCTGACCGGCGAGTCGCGGGTCGACATGGGCAATCTCTACCGCGTTCTCCGAGCGCTCGAGGAGGACGGCCTCGTCACCTCGCGCTGGGAGGCCGGCGAGCCCGGGCCCGCAAAACGCATCTACCAGCTGACCACGGAAGGGAAGCGCCTGCTCGACGAGTGGGCTGCTGCGCTCCGCCGCTCACGCGATCGGATCGACACCTTCCTCGAGCGACACGAAGGGAGGTGACCATGCACCACGGACGCAGACGACATCACGGCGGCCTCGGCCGCCGGTGGTATGACCGAGACAACGTCCTCGAGCGACTCGAGAGCTACCAGCGCGACCTCGAGCAGGAGCTCGCCGACGTCTCTGACCTGATCGAGCGGCTCCGCGCCGGCGAAGCGCCGGGCCAGCCCGAGACCCAGAGCATCTAGTGCCCGCACTGACGGAGGATTTGCGAGGCGAAGGCGAACGCTTTCGCCTCGATCCCTCCCCTCTTTCCAAGGGAGCTCATCGCACCCGTGCTGCCGCGAGAACGGCGCGGACGTACCGTGCAACCGTCGCCGGGCCGGGTTGTCCCGCGGGCAGCTCGGCCGCGAACGCCGTCGTCCCGGGCAGTGCCGCGTTCTGCCAGGTGATCGCGGTGCCGGGGAGCTGCGGCAGCGGACGATAGGGCAGCCCGGAGACGTGCGCGAACACTCTCTCGATTCGCCGGTTGCCGCCGGACGCCCAGACCAGATCGAGGTGCTGGTGGAACCAGATCGTGACGTGAGGTCGCAGGCGAAGGATCAATGCCTGCGCGATCCGCGCCTCCCGCTCGGATAACGGTCGCGGCCCCGATTCGTAGACGCCGTCCATCGGCCTCCAACGTAAGGGGAAGTTTCGGTTCAAATCGACGCCGTGCGCGTTGTGCCGCGTCCCGGCGGCGAGTCCGTCCGGGTTCAGGTCGGGGACGATCCAGAGGTCAAGATCACTCGGGGAGAGACGAGCCAGGGCTCGAGCGACCGGGATTCCTCCGGTCTCGTTCCCGTGGATGCAGCCGACCACGAGCACCGGCGTTGCTGACCGGTTGCCGACCTCGACCGCCCGGATCGGCCGGCCCTGCCATGAGCGGCCCAGCAATACCGTTCGCGCAGACGCGACCGCAGCCGCCGAGAGCGCGGCTACGAGCGAGCCGACGAGGGCGAGCGTCGCTACCCGAGTCTTCAAGCGCAGGCCCCTCGATTACGTGTGGCCGGAGACCGCGTGCGGGACATACCGTTCCTCGAGCCGCGTGACCTCCTCCGGGCTCAGCTCGAGCTGTTCGGCCGCGAGCGCGTCGTCGACATGTCCGGCAGCGGTGGCGCCGACGATCGGCGCCGTGACGCCCGGCTTTCCGAGCAGCCACGCGAGAGCGACCTGCGCCGGCGGAGCCCCACGATCCTCGGCGACCTCGCCGAGGCGGTCCACGGCGGCGAAGTCGACTTCGGGCACGTAGAGCGAGTCCCCGAACGAGTCCGTCTGTGCGCGCACGGTGAGACGCTCGCCTTCGCGGGTCCGGTTGCCGGCGAGGAGGCCGCGCGCCAGCGGGCTCCACGGAAGAACGGCAACACCCTGGTCGAGGCATTGCGGGATCATCTCCCGCTCCTCTTCGCGGTACACGAGGTTGTAGTGGTTCTGCATCGAGACGAAGCGCGTCCACCCATGCCGCTCGGCGACTGCCTGTGCCTTCCCGAACTGCCAGGCGTACATGCTGCTTGCGCCGATGTAGCGCGCCTTCCCCGACCTGACGACGTCGTGTAGCGCCTCCATCGTCTCCTCGATCGGCGTGCGACTGTCCCAGCGGTGGATCTGATACAGGTCGACGTAGTCCAGGCCGAGGCGCTCGAGCGATGCGTCGATCGACGCCAGGACATGCTTGCGTCCGAGCCCGCGTCCGTTCTCCCCCGGCATGGTCTGCCCGTGCACCTTCGTCGCGAGCACGTACTCCTCGCGCGTGAAGAGCTTGCGGAGCATGCGGCCGCTGAGCCGTTCGCTCTCGCCGCCGTTGTAGACGTCCGCCGTGTCGAAGAACGTGACGCCGCCGTCCACCGCACGACGGATGATCGGCTCCGCCTCCGCTTCGCCGAGCGCCCAGGGGCGTTCGTCATGCCGCCCGAAGCTCATCATCCCGAGGCACACGCGCGACACGCGCAGGCCGGTGTGGCCGAGGCTCACGTACTGCATGCTCGCTCCGAAGGCGTCACGAGGCGATCGCGTCGGCGAGGGCGCGGGCCTCGGGAGGCGCGAGGCCGGCGTCGGCGCACCTGCGCAGAAACTCCGGCCAGCCCGAGTGAGCTTGCGTTGCCTCGCGACCGGCTGCGACCGCCTCATCGATCCGCCCGGCCAAGCCGAGGAAGCTCGCCCGCCAGAACGTGATCTGGTCGTCAGCCGGAGCCAGGGCATGCGCAGCGGTGGCTTCGTTCAGAGCCGCGGCGACGTCGCCTCGATCCACGCGCTCGAACGCCCTCCCGAGATGGTCGTAGGCCCGACTCACGTTCACGAGCCGGCGCAGTTCGGGCACGGGATCCGGGTGATCGACCACCTGGAGGTCGACCACGCGATCCTGCCAGGGAATGCCGGTCGCCTGCGCGGGCCGCACGAGAATCCGGGCCGCCTGCCGTCCGCGTGCGTCGCCTCCCTCCCGCTCCGCGGCAGCGAGCGCCGCGAGGAGCCTGTCGGTCAGATTGCCGCCGGTCTCCTCGAAGGCTGCGACCATCGCGCCCCAGCACGTGTCGCTGGCGAGCATGTTGCCCTGGGCACAACAATCCTTACCCGTCGCATGTCCCGCCGCTGCGACGCAGCCGGCACCCGTGTGCTGCGCGTACCGCCCGTCGGCGTCTGCGATCGCTACCTGACGGATGTCGCGGCCCTCGTCCGCCGCCGTCAGCTCCGCGAGGGCATCCTCGGCGCTGTGCCCGTCGCGCAGCAGCTGGAGCCCGCGGAATCCATATGCCGGCTCGATCATCGCCTGGGTGCAGACGGCACCGACACCGGGCTCGATCCAGGCCAGGTCCTGGCCGGCGTGAAACCACCGCGACTCCACCGCGATGCCCACCTCGCCGGAGTCGTGATCGCGCCCGATGATCGAGTACGTCACGGCTCGAGTCTAGAAAATGGGCTCAGTCCGAGCTGCGTGAAGACTTCGATTCCATCGTAGGCGTCTTGGCGTTGGCGGACCGTTGGGCGCGGTAGGTTTGCCCCCGCTGCCCCGGTCACACTTCGCGAGTGGACGACCCCTGGACTCCTACGCTGCGGCTGACGTTGCAGGCTCTCCCTCGTCGGCGTGACTTCGGGTCACGGAGACAGCCTGCAGGAGGCGAATGACCTGATCGTCCGGGTGTTGCTGATCGCCGCCGTCCGCAGCTCGGGCTTTCGGGTTCCCGCCGAGCTCGGGCCTCCCGACCTGCGCGTGTTCGAATCACCGAGAGCTTGGAGTCCACGTAGACGGTGCCAGCGCCCGGAACGAGGAAGAAGCGCGTGTCGAGTAGTGCAGGTCATGGTCGAGAGCGGACTGAGCCTCTCGACGCCTTCGGGCGCGGTCGCGTCGTGGTTCGGGGCCATCGCGGCCTCCGGGCGCAGCTCGGGACAGCGCCTCCGAAGGCGAGGGGCCCGGCGCCAACCTCGATCCAGCCCTTAGGGGCTCTTGTTGGCCTCGACACTCGAGGCGATGTCCGCAATCGCAGCCTTCTCCTCCGAGGAGACCTCCTCGCCTCCCTCCTCGTGCGCCTGGGCGACCTTCTCCGCCAGGCTGACGACGAAGGCCCGGTAGTCCTCCGCCTCCTGCGCGGTCGCCTTTCGCCCGAGCAGCTCGACAGCTTCGCGCAACCGTTCCAGCCCGTGGTTCTTGAGCTCGTCTGCCGAATGCTGGCGACTCCCGGTCTTCGGCCCCGCGGACACGAGCTCGTCGAGCAGCTCACTTTCCCCATGCTGTTTCCGCGCCTCGGCATACGCCTTTGCCAGAGCGAATGACTCTCGAAAGCTTCCCCCTTTCGCAGCGGTGGCGACGATCATCCCCGCAGACGCCGGGCCTTCCCTCAGCAGCTCCCACTCCTCGTCTGTGAAATCGCCCTTCCCGGTCATCGCGCTCTCCTTTCGTTCGGTTGCGTCAGCTCCGCTGTCTCCGCCATAGAAGCCTAGGCGCTGCTCATTTCCCCTGACGTCCGGCGACAATGCGTCGACGAAGTAGGCGGTATCCTCGTCCGGCGAAGCGAATGCAACGCGGTCGGCGACGGCTCCCTCCGCGAGGCGCATCTTCTCCCCGAGTCGCGACGGTGCCCGATCTCTCCCAGATTTACGTACCGCACGGTCGCTCCGAGTCTAGAAAATGGACACTGCCAAAGCGGAGCGCACGCGCCTCGACCTCGTGGGCCAGTGCGTCGGTGTTCGGAACGGGAATGCCATGGCGGCGGCCACCGCGTTGCACAGGCCCGGCGATCGCGTCGAGCTCCGGACGACGTCCGGCGGCCACGTCCTTCTGCATCGAGCTGCGTAGCTCCGCGGGGGCGGCCGCGACGAGACCGCGCAGCGCACCCTCGTCGATCCGTGCGCCCTCGGCGAGAGCGACGGCGATCGCGTCGGCCTGGCAGCCGTGGAAGCGCTCGTCGTCACGGACGCCTCCGAGCGGCGCATCGAGCGCCGTCGTCGCCAGTGCGATCGGAGCGAGGAACGCGAGCTTCTCCCACAGCAGCGTCGTCTCGTCCTTGCGGATCTCACAGGTGATGCCTGCACGCTCCAGCTCCGCCGCCAGCGGGGGCGCCGCGCCGAGCTCGACACGGAGGAACGGCGAGCTCTGGCGAATCCGCCCGGGCGCAAGACGCTCGGACTCGACGCGGATCGCACCCGCGACGACGTCGGCGTAGCGCGCGCGGAGGAGCGTCATGTGGTCCACGCCGTTCATGAGCGGCACGACCGTGGCGCCACCGACGCTGCCTGGAGACGCGAGCTCGAGCGCCAGCTCGAGCTCGGTCGCCTTTGTCGTCACCCACAGCACGTCGACGCTCTCCTCGAGCGCCGACACGGCGGGAACGTCGACCTCGAAGTCGCCCAGCACCACACTCTCGACGAGGAGGCGGCCGTCGTACTGGGCCAGCGTCGCGGGACGCATGAGCAGGACGACCTCCGAGCCCGCACGTGCGAGGGCGGCTCCGAGCAGGCCCCCGATCCCGCCGGCGCCGAGGACCGCATGGCGCATACGACGACGTTACCGGCAGGGGTCGCCACGGTCTAGGATCGAATCGTGAACGCGACCGTACGCGAGGGTCAGGCACCTGCGGTCGTGGTCGCGCTCGAGCCTGGGGAGAAGCTGACCTCGGAGGCGGGCGCGATGATGTTCATCTCCGGCGACGTCCAGATGGAAGTCGAGATGCCGGGCGGGTTGATGAGCGGCTTGAAGCGTGTCGCGCTCCCGGGTGAGAGCCTGTTCCTCGTCAACTACGTGGCGCGCGCCAGCGGCGCCGTCGGCATCTGCGGCCCGTTCCCCGGCTCGATCCGCGAGCACGAGCTCGACGGGGAGATCATTTGCGAGAAGCACGCCTATCTCGGACACGTCGGAGAGGTCGCGATCGAAGGCGCGTTCGCACAGCGCCTCGGCATGGGGACCACCGGTGGCGGCGAGTCGTTCTTTCTCCAGCGGCTGAAGGGCAAAGGGACCGTCTGGCTCCATGGCGGCGGCGACTTCCTCGACTTCGACCTCACCGACGGCCAACGACTCGTGGTCGACACCGGCTGCATGGTGATGATTGAGCCGTCGGTCAAGTACGAGGTGAGGATGCAGGGCGGCGTCAAGAAGAGCCTGTTCGGCGGCGAGGGACTATTCCTCGTGCACATGACCGGCCCGGGCCATGTCACTCTCCAAACGCTCCCGTTCACCCGGACAGCCCGGCGCATCCGTGAGGCCGCGCACGGCGGCGGCGACGAGCGCGGCGGACTGATCAGCAACATCCTCGGCGAGTAAGGAGGCAGCAATGGGTTTGCTCGACAAGGCGAAGGCTGCGGCAGAACAGGCCGCGGCAAAGGCGAAGGAAGGCGTCGAGGACGTGCAGACGAAACGCGATCTCTCGATCGCCTACGCCGAGCTCGGCAAGACCACGTATCGGCTCGTCGAGCGCGGAGGGCTCTCGAATCCCGAGCTCACCCCGCACGTCGAGAAGATCCGGGAGCTCGAGTCACGCTCCTCAGGAGAGCCGGTGATGGCAGGGAACAACGAGGCGTCGCCGTCGGACCAGCCGCCGGCGATGCCGACGTAGCTCCTCTACCCGGTCGATGGCGACCGCGTCGGGTGACTTCGCAGTTCAGCTGGTGATCGCCGCGTCGATCGTCGTGCCGCTCGGAATTCTGGGCGTCGTCTGCTGGTGGTTCTGGCGCCACCGCGAGGAATGACGTGGGCGACGGTCGTTTCCCACCGAAGCGGGAATGGGTGGTGCTCGGGGCCCTCGTGGTCGTCGTGTCGGCCCTCACCGCGGCCGAACGTGCCCATCTGATTCCACTTTCGATTCTGGCGGCGAGCCCTCACGCGGTCGCCGAGGCACGCGTCTGGTTGTTGCTGACGAGCGCGCTGCTCGTCCAGTCTCCCCTGTTCTGGTCACTGGTCTCGTTCGCGCTCCTCGGTTCGATCACGCTCCGCGTCTGCGGGTCGCGCGCCCTCTGGATCTCCGCTCTTGGGGGCCACATCGCCTCGACGCTCTCCGTCTACGCGCTGCTGGCTTTCGCCCGAGCGCTCGAGCCGCACGCGTTCCAGGCCGTGCAGCGGTCCCCGGACTACGGGGTCTCGGCGATCTCGGCCGCATGGATCGGGGCCGTCGCGTCGACAGCGTGGCGAGCTCCCGGTCGGAAGCTGCGCGGCAAGATCGTGACGGTGCTCGCAGTCGCCGCCACCGCGCTGGTCGGCTGGATGTTGCGCGGCCACGTGAGCATCCTCGATCTCGAGCATCTCGTCGCCTTCGCAATCGGCGTGCTGGTCGCGGTGTGGACCTCACGCACACCGCGACCAGCACGGCTCGAAGTCCACGCGGCTCCTTCCTGAGCCCGTTTCGCGAGCATCCGGCTCGCGACCGGCTACCGCCGTCCCAGGAGTGCGTCGAGGCGCTCGAGGCTGGCAGTGGGCCACAAGGTCTTCCTGTCGTAGTAGACCTCGAACGAGGGCGCCGACTTGGGGAGCGTGACCCAACCGAGCTTCGATCTCGTGAAGATGTGGACGTCGGGCACGACTCCCGAGGGTTGATCCAGTGTTCCGGCGCGGACGAACCGCACCTCTGGGCGCCCGTACTCGCTGTAGACCGCCACCTGGCAGGTGGGACACCGGAAGATCCGCTGCGTGCTGCCGTCGTCGCGGGGTACGTCGACCGGTTGCGGCTCGGCGGCGAGCATCTGCACACGGTCGGCCTCGATCAGCAGGTTGATGACGAAGGCGCTGCCGGTCTGCCGCTGGCAGCTCAGACAGTGGCAGCAATGGACGAAGAGCGGATCGGAGGTCAGCCGGTAGCGAACTTCTCCGCAAGCACAACCACCGTCACGCACGACGCTCATGCTCTCATCCCTGGGAACGTGCCCCTCAAGAGCCGGCAGTACCCATGGACTCACTGCCAACAACGAGGCCGCGACCGGCTCGCACCGCCTCTCGCCGATACGTCGCGCCGGGTGCATTCGCAGCGCGGCCGAGCAAGCTGAGCAGGAAGATCGGGAGAGCATTCAGGCCGCGGGAGGCGGCCGGTTCGACCAGATCTCCCCGGAGCAGCGCCTGAACGACCGGCCAGGCAAACGGTAGGCGCGTTATGCCGAAGCTGAGTCGCGGAAAACGATCGAAAGCGTGCTTCCACTCCCACGACGCCGCGGAGAGCGGCCCGGTCCGCGCGAGCAAGGCGGCTCCGTAGCCGTCGAGTGACGCGACCGAGCCGTCGAGGAAGCGACCTGCTGTCGCCGCCGCCTCCTGCGCGCTCAGCGCTGCCTCGTAGAGGCCGTCGCCGGAGAGCGGGTCGACCAGCCCGGCGGCATCGCCGGCGAGCAGCACGCGCTTCCCGGAGAACGGCGCATCTGCTGCACGCATCGGCAGGCGGTGACCGCGAAGCCCGACGACCGCGTCGGCGGGCAATCCGTGCGCGGCGAGAAGCCGGCCGAGGTGGCGACGAAGGTTCGTGCCCTCGCTTTCCCAGCCGGCGACACCGACGTTCACGTGGTCCCCCTTCGGGAAGATCCAGGCGTAGCCGCCGGGCACGACACCCAGCTCGAGCACGATGCGCCCGCGATACCGATCGCTCGACGCTGCCTCGTACGGCACGTTTCCCTCCAGGGCGACGCAGTATCTGCGCGGCACCGGCCGGCCGACAGCCGCCGCGGAGACACCGTTCGCGCCGTCGGCGCCGATCGCGAGTTCGGCCCGTACATCACCTGCGTCCGTGCGGACGATCACGCCGGAGCCGTCCGGCTCGACACGCGACGCCTTGACCCCGTTGCGCAACTCAGCGCCGGCGCCGACCGCTCGGTCGACGAGGAATGCGTCGAGACTTCGGCGCTGGGTCATGAGCACAAGCGGATCTGCTGCGCAACGGTGGAAGCTCGATCCGTATCCGAGTCGGAAGTCGATGCGGGAGACCCGGTCCTCGACGACCGTGTCCACCACGAACGGCAAGAGCCTGATGGTGCGCTGCGTCAGACCACCGCCGCACGGCTTGTCGCGGGGGAAGCGGGCCCGGTCGATCAGCACGACTGACGCCCCGCGCTTGGCAAGCCTGTATGCCGTCAGCGCGCCTGAGGGCCCGGCACCAACGACGGCGACGTCGACCCGCGTCACGCCAGGGTTGCGAGGTCGGTGGTGCCGAGGAACCGCGTATCGGACGGAGTCAGCTCCCACCCCCAGATGTCGTGGCCCCCTCGGCGGTTCCGCCGGATAGCCAGAGATAGTAGCGGGGCGAGCGCCCGCTCCGTTCTGCCACTCTCGCTCCTATCAGGTCAGCTCACGTCGTCCGGCTTCCTCTTGCCGAAGCCCCACTTCGCCACTGACATCGTGGCGAACAGTGCGAAGAACGCGACGCCGAGGCCCACGGGAATCGTCGAGCCGTCGCCACCGGAGCTCTGGGCCACGATGTCCCCGCCGAACACCGACGCGAACAGAACGGCGAGCCAGATAGTGACGATCGCCAGAGATGCCCACAGGTCTCGAGCCTCGAACCAGACAGACTTCTTGACCAGCGAAGAAGGCTCATGCGAGATCGTTGTCATGTCACCCCCTCACGTCCGCTCGAGCATCCCAAGACCAGGGCGTCCTGGCATCGGAGAAAGCACCGATCGCGGGTACCTCTGACTACGGAGCAGCTAACGGGGCTCCGGGACGACCGCGATCGTGACCGACTCCGGGTCGGGCTTCTGTCGGAGCCGACGATTCATCGCGTTGAAGCGGCGCACGAGCCGGTAGACGAGGCCGTACTTCCGCGCCTCGAGTGCCTGCACGCGCGATGTGTCCGCGAGGATGGTCGCCTCCCCGTCGAAGACCTCGCCGTGGACTTTCCCGTTGAAGCTGCAGCCGGCGACGCGCACGTGGTTATCGCGACGGATGCGCCTGACCTTCCAGCTATCGGCACCGGTGTGAATGAGCAGCCGCCCATCGTCCCGAGCGACCCAGACAGGTGTCGAAACCGGCGTGCCGTCCCGCTTGAATGTGGTCACGCTGACGTACGTCTCTTCGCCAAGATCGACCAGACCCACTGTTGTCCACCTCCCTCCGCGTTGGTGAAGCACAGGCTTACGGTCCGACCGCCGGGTCGCATCAGCACGCGCCCCGATCGCGCTGCGGCCTTCCCGCAGGAGTCCTCATGAGCAGGACCAAAGAGCTGCGACCTCCGGGTTATGCGCTCTGAGGCTGCCGTCGGGAGGCGATAAGCGAGAGCGCGCCGGGCCGTGGACAGCGCGCGGCCCAGGCGGAGAGATACGGGGCGGTCGCGGCGAGGAACATCAGGCCGAAGGCGATCCCGATCGCCGAGTAGCCGCCAAGAGCAAGCGCAGCACCGCCGACGAACGAGCCGACGAGATAACCCGCGTGCTGGATCGCCGACCGCGCCGCGCCGACCTCGAGCTTCCTCTCGCCGGCGAGCGCGAAGCCGTAGGCGGTGCCGACGACCGTGCGCGCGGCGACGACAACGGCGGTGAGGCTGAACAGGACGAGCGTGACGACGACGTGAGGCTTGATCAGCCAGGTCAACGTAACCGTGGCTGCGGCCGCGACGTTGCCTCGCGCAAGCGCCCGCCGTAGGCACTCGTGGTGGATGTGCCCACCCAGTGCATTGCCGCCGAGGTACGCAAGCGCGACCGTAGCGAGCAGCACACCGGTCAAGCGCGGTGAGACGCCATACACCTCGACGAACAGGGCACCGCTGAACACAAGCGTTCCCGCCCACGACGACATCGCCAACAGCTCGCCCAGCAACCACGGCCGTGCGCCGCGCTGCCTCAACAGTCCCGTCAGCGAGGCACCCGTCCTCGGCGCGGCACTCTCGGGCCGCTGCTTGAGCAACACCGCGCAGGTGGCGACAGCCGCGGGCAGTGGAACAACCACGAACGCGAGCCGCCAACTAACGCCCGCCACCAGTCCAATAGTCGGCATGCCGACGACCCACGCTGCCGGCGCCCCCGCCAGCGCTCGCGCCAGGACGCGGCTGCGCGCCTCAGCAGCGGTCCAAGAGCCCGCCGCGCCGACGCCCCCTGCCACGAGGACCGCGACGCCGGCCCAAAGAGGCACCTGCGCGAGCGCGAGCACAATGAACGACGGCGCCGCTGCGCTCGCGATCGACCCAACGGCCACGAGCGCGCTGCCCACGAACAGCAAGTAACGCAGCGGGAGCCGACCGGCCGACCGTGCGACGAGCACAGCCACTACCAGTGCAACCGGCGCAGCGAACACCCGCACCTGACCGGCCACCGCCGTCGAGACATTCAGATCGCGCGCGACCTCGACCAAGATCGGTGACAGAACCAGCACCGCCGCCTGACTCGTGAACACGCACATGAAGAGCACGAGAGCCGGCGACGCAGAAGCCTTTGCGCGCCACCGAGGCGCTGCCACCCGTTCACTCAGCCCTACAATCGCCGCCATCCGAGTAGCGTCCCGCCTCGGCCCGCCCGCCGCAATCGTGCTGGCTCCTGAACAACAGTACGGCTGCCCGTACCTGCAGCCGCGCCTCGCACAGGCGCCGGGAAAGCGTTAGACGGCGCTGTCGATCACGTCGGCGCCGGCCCGCTCGGGCGGCGCGCCGTAGACGAAGACGATGACCTCTTCTTCGGTCTCGTTCACCATCTGCTGCGCGGTGCCGGCCTCGACGTGCGCGATCGTACCGACGGGGATCTCGTGCCGCACGGGCGGCTCGCCGAGATACATCGTGAGCGTGCCGCGCAGTGGGACGAACGTCTCGTCCTGCACCCGCTCGACGTGCCGCGGGCCGATCGCGCCCGCCGTCTGGCGGATGAGGTTCGCGCGCGTGTGGCGTAACCCGGCGCCGTCGGTAAGCGCGGCGCGATGCCGCCCGGGGTAGTTGGTGTACTCCTCCCAGTCGAGGTCGTCCGGTCTGACGACTTGGAAGCCCACGACGTCTCGAACGCCGCGTGGGACACACGCATTCCCTGGCACAACGGCGCCCGCCTGTACGAGTCGCTCCGCGATGGTGCGAGGAAGACGTCCGAGGACGCGAAGTGTCCGTCTTCGCTGAGCGAGCAAGAAGCGGCGCCGCTTCGCCGGTATCGCCGAGAAAGGCCCGGTATCCCCTGTTCGGACCTTTCACTCACCGGACCGCTCCTTCGCTCGCCCAGTGCGCAAAGGCCTACATCAGCAGGACGATCCCTTGTTCCTCGGATCCGGGTCGAACGACCGCGGCGGGTCTAGCGCCAGCCGAGTATGGCAAGAAAATGTTGCAATAGCAACAAATCCGTCCAGTTAGGTCTATGGTGGAAGGAGCGGGTCGGCGTAACGTCGCTTCCGGGAGGTTCGAACGCCGGAATCGACCCGGGCGACGGGTCTAGCGCAAAGCGCCGGCTCGCGCATTACAGCCAAAGCCCCACCGCAGGCGAGACGACCGTCGCCCACCGGCTGGAGATCTCGGACTGCGGCGTGAGAATGACGCGGAGCCCAAGGGGTCGGAGGTGGTCTGCGAATGGCACAACAAGTGCACCGGGTCCTGATCGTCGGGGCGGGGATGGCCGGCCTGAGCGCAGCTCGACATCTCTCCGATTCAGGGGTGAATGTCACGCTAATCGACGAGCACAACTACACGACGTTCCCACCCATGTTGTTCTACGTGGCAACAGCGTTCCTTTCGCCCGAGGACGTCGTTCGCCCAATTCGGGCCCTACTACCCCGCCGGGGCACCGTCTCATTCCAGCTCAGTAAGGTCCACGCGATCGACCTCGCTAGCCACCGGGTGACGCTCGACGACGATCGGGCAATCCCGTTCGATTACGTCATCCTCGCACCAGGAGTGGTGCCGGCGTTCGCGTCCGTCTCTGGCGCTTCACAACACGCGATCCCCTTGAAGACGGCACTCGACGCTGCGCGACTACGCAACAACCTGCTCCGCTCTTTCGAGTTCGCCGCCGCCCATCCGGAACTCCACGACAAGGGAATGACGAGCGTTGCCATCATCGGTGGCGGACCCACCGGTGTTGAAGTCGCGGGCTACCTGGCGGACTTCTTGTTCCACTACTCATTCCCGCACGACTACCCGACCCTACCTCGCGACTTCACGCGGATCTCGCTTGTTGAGCTCGGCGACCGGCTTCTGCCTGCCCTCCACCCGAGGCTCAGCCGCTACGCCCTCGCGCGGCTCCAGCAGAGGGGCATCGACGTGCGTCTCAATACCAAGGTCGCCCGAGTCGATGGTGAGGGAATCACGCTTGCTGACGGCGACAGGCTTGACGCCTGGACCGTCATCTGGGCGGGTGGCGTCGGCGCGGGGGACTGGGTGACTCAGCTCCGCGTGCCACTCGAACACGGGAGGATCGTCGTGGAAACCGATCTCCGGGTTGCAGGCTACGACGACATCTTCGCCATCGGAGACGCTGCCGCCATCCGCTCACCGGGCGGCGCCCTCTATCCACAGGTCGCGCAGATCGCCCTGCAAAGTGGACGCCATGCCGCCCGACAGATCCGCCACCTAGTCGCAAACCAGCCCACAACGCGGTTCCATTACCGCGACAAGGGCAACATGGCGATGGTCGGCCGCAACGCCGCCATAGTCGAGGCGGGGCCAATCCGCCTCACTGGGTTCCCAGCGTGGATCGCATGGGGTCTGTTACACCTCGCCTACCTGCCCGGAGTGGTGAACCGGCTCAGCGCAGGCCAGAAGTTCCTTCTGTGGCACTTCACCCACGACACCAACGCTCGCGTTCTTCTCGAGCGCGAACCACAATCCACGTCGTAGGGCAACGCCTGGTCAAGCCGCTTGTGCGTCGTACTAGAAAGGCCCCGCTTCCGGGGCCTTCCAGTAGCGGGGGCAGGATTTGAACCTGCGACCTCCGGGTTATGAGCCGCCTCGACTTGGTACACGCGTTCCGCCGTATTCCGCCAAAACGCAGGTTCCAAGCCGGAATCTCCCGCACTGCGCTGCATTTTGGCGTCGCGACCGACTGCCGCAGACGGTCGCTCCGCCGTCTAACCACCCGCAACGCCGGCAACTTCGTCCGCACGCCAGCTACGCGTCCGCACCGCGTGCGCGATGTCTCGTGCCGCGGCGTCGAGCTCGCCGGGCGTCGGCCAGGATAGCCCGGGCTGCGTTCCTCCCGGGGCCGCCGGTGACTCCGCCCCCGGGATGTGTTCCCGCCCCACACATGTAGAGCCCGCGGATCCCGACAACCCGGTAGCGAGCATGTCCGAGAAGGGGCCGCCAGGCGAAGACCTGGTCGAGGGCGTGCTCGCCGTGCATCGGGTGCCCGCCGCTGAGCCCGTACTCTCGCTCGAGGTCCGCAGGCGTGACGACGTGGCGAGCGACGATCTTGTCCGCGATTCCCGGTGCATAGACCTCGAGCGTTCGCACGGCCCCGTCCGCCACACGATCGCGCGTTGCCTCGTCCCAGTCCGCGTCGCGGAGGCGCCGTGGCGCGTACTGGAACAGCGCGGTGATGATGTGGGTCCCATCAGGGGCGAGCGAGGGGTCCGAGAGGGTAGGGATCGTCGCCTCGAGATACGGGTGCTCGGAGATCCGGCCGTACTTCGAGTCGTCGAATGCCCGCTCGAGGTCGTCGAGGCTCGGTGCGACGACGATCCGCCCGTGCAGACGCTCACCGTCGACGCCGCCGATCGCCGGCAAGCCCTCCAGGACGAGGGTCACCTTCGCCACCACGCCGGGCGTGCGGATGTGCTCGACCCGCCAGCCCAGAGTCGGGCCGATCTCGGCCGGGTCGACGAGGCGCAGAAGGGTCTGCTTGGGGTCGGCGTTCGACACGACGATCCGCGCGTCGATCTCCTCGCCGCTCGCGAGAGCGACCCCTTCGACAGAGCCTCGCCCGGTTCGGATGGCCGCGACGTCGGCGTCGCGGCGAATCGTCGCGCTGTTGCTCCGCGCAGCGGCGACGAGCGCCTTCACCAGGGAGTCCGGCCCGCCGCGCGCGAAGACCGTGCGGCCCGCCGCTCCTCCTCCTGAGGCCGAGTCCCACAGAAAGTTGAGCGCCGTCCCAGCGGACCGAGGGCCCATGGCCGCGTAACGAACGCCTCGCGCGCCGAGGACGCCGCGTAGCGCATCGTCCTCGACGGCTTCGCCGACGAGGTCCGCGACGGACATCGGAAGTACACGCAGCGCCTCGCGCAACTGCTGCTTCCCGAGGTGCCGAAGGCCGTTCAACAGCGTGATTCCGCCGGTGGCGTCCGCGAGGGACGGAGACGCGAGGTCCGGTGGCTCGGTTGCCTGGACGCGCGCCAGGAACGCGCCCAGCGAACGGATCCTGCGGTCGAAGGTGACGAACGCGTCGGCATCGCGTGGCTTGGTCCCCGTCCGGAGCCCGATCGCCGTCCGGACCGGGTCACGCCACAAGGTGACGCCCGGCCCGTCGGCGGACGGGGCGAAGGCCGCCACCTCCGGCTCGATGGCGCGGAACCCGTGCGAGCCGAGCCGGAGGTCACGGACGATGTCGTCACGGAGACCTCCGACGCAGTCGGCCGCCACGGGCGCCCGCACACCGGGCGCGACCTCCTCGGTGGCGAGGGGACCGCCCGCCCGGCTTCGCCGCTCGAGAACCAGCGTCCGGAGCCCCGCCTTCGCCAGGTAGGAAGCCGTGACGAGGCCGTTGTGGCCGGCCCCGACGACGACCGCGTCGTATCGCTCCCGCGCCACTCTCAGGCGGCCTTCTTGGAGCGGAGGGCGCGAAGGACCTCTAGCGCCGCGAGGCGTCCCGACGCGCCCATGATCCCACCGCCGGGGTGCGTGGCCGAACCGCACATCCAGAGGTTCCGCAGCGGCGTCCGGTAGCGCGCCCATCCCGGCACGGGCCGGTTGAAGAAGAGCTGCTCGAGTGAGAGCTCGCCCTGGAAGATGTTTCCTTCGGAGAGCCCGAACCGGTCCTCGATGTCCTTGGGAGTGAGAACCTGCGCATGCAGGATCAGCTCGCGGATGTTCGGCGCCCGCTCCGCGATCGTGTCGACGACGGTCTCCCCGAAGGCATCACGCCGGCCGTCGTCCCATTCGTCGCCCTCGGCCAGGTGGTAGGGCGCGTACTGGACGAAGCAGCTCATAACGTGCTTGCCCGGAGGCGCCATCGACGGGTCGACCAGGGTCGGGATGACCATGTCGATGTACGGGCGCCGGCTGAAGCGCCCGGACTTCGCGTCGTCGTAGGCCCGCTCCATGTAGTCGATGCTCGGGCTGAAGCTGATCGCGCCGCGCAAGTGGTCGCCCGCGCTGGGCAGGCACGTGAACTCGGGAAGCCCGTCCAGTGCCAGGTTCACCTTCCCGCTGGAGCCCCGGTACTGGTAGCGCGCGACCTCCTCGAGGAACGACCCGTCCAGGACGCCTGGTGGCAGGAGCCGGACGAACGTCTGCTGCGGGTCCAGACTCGACAGCGTCACCCGCCCGGTCACCTCGTCGCCCGCCGACGTGACGGCGCCGGTCACCTCGTCGCCGCCGGTCAGGAAGGACTCGACGGGAGTCTCGGTCCGGATCTCGGCGCCGAACGACCGCGCGGCGCTCGCGATCGCCTCGCTGACGGCGCCGGTCCCTCCTCGAGGTATTCCCCAGGCACGCAGGACACCGTCGATCTCGCCCATGTAGTGGTGCAGCAGGACGTATGCGGTCCCAGGAGAGCGGATTCCCTGGAACGTCCCGATGATCCCGGAGGCGCTCATCGTCGCCTTCAGCGGATCCGTCTCGAACCACTGGTCGAGGAAGTCGGCGGCGCTCATGGTCATCAGCTGGATGAACACCGCCCGCTGTTCCAGGGAAAGACCGTTGAAGGAGCGTGCCAGGCGTGCGACGGGGAGCCATTCGCGCGGATCGAGCCGGCCGGGGTCCGGGGGCGCCATGGACAGGATCGGCTTGACGAACCTCGCCATCTCGAACATCAGGCGGCCGTACTCCTCATACGCCTCCGCATCGCTCGCCGACCAGCGTCGGAGCTCGCGCACGGTGCGGCCGTGGTCGTTCACACGCCAGAGGTAGTCGTCGTCGAGCGGAGTGAACGTTCCGTCGAGAGGCAGGATCTCGAGGCCGTGCTCCGGCAGTGAGAGCTCCCTGACGATTTCGGGACGGAGCAGCGAGACGACGTACGACGCAACACTGAACCGGAAGCCGGGGAAGACCTCCTCGGTTACCGCCGCGCCGCCGAGAACGTGGCGCCGCTCCAGGACGACAACCTTCAGTCCGGCCCGAGCGAGGTACGCCGCGGCCACGAGCCCGTTGTGCCCGCCGCCGATGATCACGGCGTCGTACGTGGGGTGATTGGAGGTCGCCATCAGCGGCGACACTAACCGCGGTGCGGCCTGGCGCGCTCCCCAAAAGCCGCCCGACTATGCTTGCCGACCATGCCCGGCCCGTTCGACATGGAGACGGTTCAGTGTGGAGCGCGCTTGCGGCCCAGCCCCTTCTACGAGGCGGCGCAGCGGCACGGCCCGAAGGGCTTCACCGTCTACAGCCACACGCTTTTCCCGATCAACTTCGGCGATTTCGAGGCCGAGTACTCGCACCTGCTGGACCACGTGACGCTCTGGGACGTCGCCGTCGAGCGCAACGTGGAGGTGACAGGCCGGGACGGCTTCCGCTTCGCGCAGCTGCTCACCTGCCGCGACCTCAGCGCGCGGACCGTGGCAGCGGATCATCGCGGCGGGCGAGCCGTACGAGATCCGGCCGACGGGGCCGGTGGACATCCGCCGGATCGAGGGAGGCATCTTCAACACCGAGAAGGACATCGGGTACGCGTGGCTCCCTGTCAAGCACACCGAGCTCGGGACGCACGCCGCGGTGGAGACACCCGAGGGTATGAGGGACGCGACGATCGCGCCGATGCCCGTCTTTGACCCCGAGAAGCAGATCCCGAAGTCCTAGATCCGCCGTGTCGGTCGGAACCGCGTTCTATCCCCGTACCGCGCCACTCAACACCAAGCTGCAGTGGCGGGAATGGTCGGGCTATCTCGCGGCGAGCGCGTACTCCGACTCCCACGAGATCGAGTACAACGCCATCCGGGAGGCGGCGGCGCTCATCGACGTCTCTCCGCTCTACAAGTACCTGGTCTCCGGGCCTGACGCCACGCGGCTCGTCGACCGCGTGATCACGCGGGACGCGAGCAAGCTCGCCGTCGGCCGCGTCTACTACACATCCTGGTGCAACGAGGACGGCCGCGTGGTCGACGACGGGACAGTCGCCCGGCTGGAGGAGCAGACCTACCGCTGGACGGCCGCCGACTCGTCGCTGCGCTGGCTCCGGATGAACGCTCGCGGCCTGCACGTCGAGATCGAGGACGTGAGCGAACGCATCTCCGCGCTGGCCGTGCAGGGGCCGCTGAGCCGCGACGTGCTCGAGGCGGCCACCGAGACGTCCTGGGGCGACCTCAAGTACTTCGGCCGGCGGGCCGCGCAGGTCGGCAGCATCCCCGTCGACGTCTCCCGGACGGGCTACACGGGCGACCTTGGCTACGAGGTGTGGGTCGAGAGCGCTCAGGCGGTCGAGCTCTGGGACGCCCTCGTGCGGGCCGGGAGCGCCTACGGCATCCGGCCAGCCGGGATGCTCGCTCTCGACATCGCGCGGATCGAGGCAGGGCTGATCCTCATCGAAGTGGATTTCGACTCCGTGCGGCGCGCGCTGATTCCCGAGCAGTCGTACTCGCCTTTCGAGCTGGGCGTCCTGGGCCGCTTCGTCGACTTCGAGAAGCCTGTGGAGTTCGTCGGCCGTCGCGCGCTCGAGCGGGAACAAGGTCGCGGTGGGCCTCCGCGGAGGCTCGTCGGGCTAGAGCTCGACTGGGAGCCACTCGAGGAGCTGTACCGCGCGAAGGGGCTGACGCCGACGCTGGAGCCGGCCGCCTCGCGCGTCCCCATTCCCCTATACGCGCGGGGCCGCCAGATCGGCAAGGCGACCAGCACGACGTGGAGCCCGACACTGAAGAAGGTGGTTGCGCTGGCGTCAGTCGCTGCCGACCAGAGCAAGCTCGGCACGAGGATCGACGTCGAGTGGACGGTGGAGGCGCGGCGCGGCCGGACGGCGGGGACGGTGATGGAGCTGCCGTTCTTCAACCCGATGCGCAAGAGCTCGACGGTTGAGTAGCGGGGGCAGGATTTGGACACATTTCCCCGACCGCGTCACGTACCGCTTCACCGAGGTTCGGCGCCTGAAACCGAGCTGAATCTCCTCCTCGGGCTTCTCGCCGCGCACGCCGCGCGCGCCAAACGTGCGCCAATAGTTCAGACCAGCCCTCCGCGCTGACGCTCATCGAGTCGCACCTGCTCCACTGAGTCCGATGAATCGAGAGGTTTCGCGTCCAAAGGCTGCACGAACAGCACTTTCGAAACTTCCAGCCATCGCGATCGGCCGAATTTGTCGGTGCGCCAACCAGCTCACCTTCGCTTCTGAGCGCTGACCGCCGCGGCCCGGCCAAGGAAGGACGGCGCCCATTTGTTGAGCGGGAGCAGAAGCTCGTTCTGCTCCCGCACTCGCTTGCCAGACTCGATCAGCAGCCGACGCAGTCGTTGGGCCTGTTCTTGGTGACCTTGCTGTTCTTGTCCCATACGCCGTCGGCGCGACCTGCGAGCTCCGTCGTTTCCGTCGCCTGCTCGTCGAGGCGGACTTCGCTGTGCTGGAGACTCGGGTCGTGATGCATTGTCCGCGCTCCCGGCGATCGCCGCCGGGCGGCTGCTCCAGCGCCGCCCGGGCGAGCACGAGCGTTTTCTGGCGGCTCTCGGTGGTTTCGAGGCGCTCGAGCGGCTGCCGACGCGTTCCGTCACGTGCTAGTTCGTCGCCGCGCGCTGCACGTCATACGCTTAGGCGCATGGTCTGCCCGAATTGCGGCCAGGAGAACCCGGACGCCGCGAAGTTCTGCCTCGCCTGCGGCACCGAACTGCAGGCGGCGCCGGCGCGCGAGGAGCGCAAGGTCGTGACCGTGCTCTTCGCCGATCTCGTCGGATTCACCTCGCGGGCCGAGCAGATGGACCCGGAGGACGTCCGCAAGCTGCTCGCTCCGTACCACCAGCGCCTGCGCTTGGAACTTGAGCGCTTCGGCGGCACCGTCGAGAAGTTCATCGGCGACGCCGTCGTCGCGCTCTTCGGCGCGCCGGTGGCCCACGAGGACGATCCGGAACGCGCGTTGCGCGCGGCGCTCGCGATCCGCGACTGGGTGCGCGAGGAGGAGGCGGACCTCCAGCTTCGCATCGCCGTTAACACCGGCGAGGCGCTGATTGCGCTCGGCGCGCGCCCGGAAGCGGGCGAAGGCATGGCGTCGGGTGACGTCGTCAACACGACGGCACGGCTGCAGTCGGCCGCACCCGTGAACGGCATTCTCGCCGGCGAGGCGACCTGGCGCGCCACGCGTGAGCGGATCGAGTACGCAGAGCACGAAGCGGTGTCCGCCAAGGGAAAGTCCGCGCCGATCAAGGTCTGGGAGGCCGTTCAGGCGAAGTCGCGCCTGGGCATGGATCTCGAGCAGCGAGCGCTCACGCCCCTCGTCGGCCGCGAGCGGGAGCTCGGCGTCGTCTTCGACGCCTTCGACCGCGCCGTCCGCGACCGCGAGCCGCAGCTCGTGACACTGGTCGGCGTCCCCGGGATCGGCAAGTCGCGCCTCGCCAGCGAGCTGTTCCAGCGCATCGAGCAGACGCCGGAGCTGATCTGGTGGCGGCAGGGCCGCGCGCTGCCGTACGGCTCCGGCGTCAGTTTCTGGGCCGTCGGGGAGATGGTGAAGGCGCAGGCCGGCATCAACGAGAACGACGCGCCCGACACCGCCGCCGAGAAACTGCGCGAGTCGGTCGCGCAGACGGTCGACGAGCACGAGCGCGACTGGGTGCGCCGCCACCTCGAGACGCTGCTGGGACTGTCCGACGATGTGGCGCCCGACCGGCAGGAGGCGTTCGCCGCGTGGCGGCGCTACCTCGAGGGCATGGCGGAGCAGCAACCGCTCGTGCTCGTGTTCGAGGACCTGCATTGGGCCGACGAGGGGCTCCTCGACTTCGTCGACCACTTGGCCGAGTGGGCGACAGGCGTCCCTCTCCTCGTCCTTGCGAGCGCGCGTCCCGAGTTGTTCGACCGCAGGCCCAACTGGGGCGGCGGGAAGCTGAACGCGGTCACGCTTGCGCTGTTGCCGCTCGATGATGCGGACGCTGCGCGCATGATCGCCGCGGTGCTCGATCAAGCAGTGTTGCCGGCCGAGACGCAGGCCGCATTGCTCGAGCAGGCCGGCGGGAATCCGCTCTACGCCGAGCAGTTCGCGCGCCTGTACCTCGAAGACCGGAGCGTCGCCGTTCCCGAGAACGTGCAGGGGATCATCGCTGCACGGCTCGACGCGTTGCCCGACGAGGAGAAGCGGCTGCTGCAGGACGCGGCCGTGCTCGGGAAGGTGTTCTGGTCGGGCGGTGTCGCAGGCGAGGACGCGTCAGCGACGCTCCATGCGCTCGAGCGCAAAGGCTTCGTCCGGCGCGAGCGCCGGTCGGCCGTCGCGGGAGAGACCGAGTACGCGTTCCGCCATGTGCTCGTGCGCGAGGTTGCGTACGGCCAAGTCCCTCGCGAGGCGCGCGCGGGCAAGCACGTAGCGGCGGTGGAGTGGATCGAGTCGCTCGGCCGGCCGGACGACCACGCGGAGCTGATCGCGCACCACTATCGCAGCGCACTCGATCTCCTCGACGCCGCGGGGAGCCAGGCGGACGCGGAGCTGCAGGATCGGGCACGCTTCGCCTTCAGGCGCGCCGGAGATCGTGCGGCCGGGCTGAATGCGCTTGTCCCCGCCGCCGAGCACTACGCCGCCGCGCTCGAGTTGTGGCCGGCCGAGGCAGATCGCGCCCCGCTCCTGTTCGCCTTGGGGCGTGCGGAGTACGTCAACGGCGATTCGTCTGCCGCGCGGTTGCATGACTCTGTCGACGAGTTGCTCGCCGGCGGATTCCAAGAGCTTGCCGCGGAAGCGGAGGCGATCGGTGCCGAGGCGGCCTGGTACCGGGGCGAGCGCGAGGAACTGGAGCGGCGTCTCGAACACGCGCTCGAGCTCGTCGAGCCGCTGCCGCCGTCACGCGCGAAGGCGTGGATCCTCAGTCAGACGTCGCGCTACGCCATGCTGGCGGTCGACCACGATCGGGCGATTGAGTACGCGACCCGCGCTCTCGAGATGGCCGAGGAGCTGGACCTGCCCGACGTGCGTATCCACGCGCTGAACAATCTCGGCTCGTCCCTTGGACGGCGCGAGGGAGCCGGCATCGCCCACCTCGAGGCGAGTGTGGCGCTCTCCGAGGAGCTCAACTCTCCCGAGCTCGCTCGCGGGCTCAACAACCTGGCCTCGTTGAAATACGCCGAGGGCCACGTCCGCGAGTGCCTCGAATTGGAATCGCGCTCGATCGAGGTCGCCGAGCGCTTCGGCCTCGAGTCGATGCTGGCATTCTCGCACGCGAACATTCTCGGTTCCTACGAGCGGCTCGGGATGTTTGACGAGCTGGAAGCCGGCGTCGAGAAGATCCTTGCGGGCGACCCGGCAGCGGGGCCGGCCGGCGCAGCCCGCTCCTTCCGCGCCTGGCGGCGTGTCGCGCGCGACGATCTCGAGGGCGCGCTAGAGGATTCGGCGTTTGCGCTCGAAGTCGCTCGTCGCGCCGACGAGCCGCAGGCGCTGCTCCCGACGCTGAATACAAGGGCCTACGTTCTCGAGGTCGTCGGCGAGCACGACGAAGCGCGCCGTCTCATGCTGGAGGTGACCGAGCGGCTGCGGCCGCTGAAGGGCGGAGGTCTTCCGTTCCAGGGCTCCGGAGCCATCGTGGACGCTCGCCTCCGGATCCTCGGACGGGAGTCGGAGCGCGAGCTGCTGACGGGCTGGAGGCACGAGACGGCCTGGATCGTCGCCGCCCGCGCGTTCGTGGAAGAGGATTTCGATCGGGCAATCGACCTGTACGACGAGATCGGGTCGCTGACAGACGTGGCGCTCGTCCAGTTGCGGGCCGCGCAGAAGCTCGTCGCTGCCGGACAGCGGTCCGAAGCCGAAGTGCATCTGCGCAGCGCGATGTCGTTCTACCGCTCGAGGCGCGCGACGCGTTTCATTCGCGAGGCGGAGACATTGCTGGCCGCAACCGCTTAGACATGCCCGGGACAGGCCCGGTGTTCGCGAGCGCGAACGACAGCCAGACGAGCAGCACCACGTCGCCGATCCGGAGCACGAGCTTGTTGGGGTGCTCGTGGCGCGCGAGCACTTCCTCGAAGGGCTCCGCCTCCTCGCCGGCGAGGCGGCGGTCGACGCATCGGGTCGAGAAGCGCCGTAAGCGCGGGACGCACCCGCGCGCCGGGCCGATCCCGTCAGCCGGCGAACCTCGCGCCGCGGGAAACCATCAGCACGGGCCTCCGGGTCGCCTGGCAACTCACCTCGCAGATCGACTTCTACCGCTCAGCGCCCGGCTTCACGGCGCGGATCTCACTCCAACGTCGGCGACGCGCCGCGCCGCATCGGTCCAACCTGTCGGACCAGAGGTCGCTTTCCTGTCCCGGAGGCGCGACGGGCTAGAGCGGCCACGCCTACTTCGACCCTCCCGAGATCGGCAGACGAGCCGAACATGCCTTCGGCGCGCGCGCGAACCTATAGGACCAGCTCAGTCGCTATAGGACCAGCTCTGTCGCGCGCTCACCCCGCGACCGGTCGCCGCACGCATAGCACGATCAATAGCCAGGAATCGATCGTCACCATCAGCCGACGGCACAGCATCGGCGCATCTGCGTTCGGCAGAGGAGCGTCATCACCGCCTCGGCCTCGCGCAACGGCAGGCCTGCCTCAAGGACAAATCGCGCGTGCCAACGGGCGGCTGCCGCCTGAAACCCGACGCTGGCTTCAAGCTACTCGGATGGAACGGGAGCGCACCACCGGGCTCTCATTTTCCGTCAGTGGTTCCCGGTCGGCACCACTGTCGCTGGCTCGACCATCAGCACAACGGTGCGCCCCAGGGCATGCGGACGGTGCACGATGCCGCGCGGGATCGTCACCCCCTGACGGGGGCCGAGCACGAACGGCTCGCGCCCCTCTACCTCGAGCTCAAGCCTGCCCTCGAGCACGAGAAAGAACTCATCCTCGTGCTGATGCTTGTGCCAATCGACGAGCCGACCGTCAATGACCGCGAGACGGACTACACAGTCATTCACGGTCGTGAGCGTCTGGTTGAACCACGGGTCGTGCGCGGCGCCTTCGGCGACCAGGTCGATGTGTGTTAGCTGACCGTACTTGTCGTCGTAGCGGATGTCGTAGTTCTCCATCGGATCTCCTTTTCGCCGCTGAGATTGTGAGCGAATACGCCGGAACGTCTCGCGCAACCGGTGGGGACGTCCTGGCCGAGTCGGCGTCGCCTGAACGGCTCGCCGTTCAAGGTCGAGCCGCGTGGTCATTCCTCGATTGCGCCGCCGATTTGCCGCAGGTGTTGGCGGAGCGTGTACGACAAATCGTTGGCACGGCGGGACAGGTACTCATCAAACGATGTCTGCGCACGCAATGTCTCGCCGGCCGCGATCCGCGACGCCTGCTCGCGTTCGACCTGCCAGATCGCGCGGGCGGCGTCGAGCACCTCATCAACGCGGTCGGCAGGAACGAAGGCGACACCGTCATCGTCGGCGAACACGATGTCGTCACTTGTGATCACGTGTTCGCCGAAGCGCGCGCTCGAGAGCGCCTCGGGCCCCTGCGGATCGAGTCGCAGCGGTCCGGAAGGGTAGGTTCCATAGCTGAAGAGCATGTGCGTGTGGGTGTCACGCGCCGGGCTATACGGGGGGACATCGACGCGGATGACTTCGGTGGGCTTGAGAAGCTGATGCAACCGGCTTCGCGGAGCGCGTCGGGGGCGTCTTGCACTCCGCTGGGGTGGAGTCCGAGAGCGGAAGGCACCTCGATGAGGGCGATCTCCGGTCGCGGCCGCGAAGCCAATCGCTGCCGGCTCTCGGTGCGCAAATCGTTGATCATGGACGTCCAATGGGCTCCCGCGTCACTCGCTCGGAGGCTCGAGCGACGGCAGTGATCTCGACGAGCATGCCGGCGACGAGGTCAGCTCGCACAGTGGTTCTCACAGGCTTTGTACCCGGGAACTTCTTCTCGTAGATCGCGTTGAAGGCCTCGAACTGCGACAGGTCGGTGAGGTGCACGAGACACGACACCACGTTGTCGAGCGACGCGCCCGCTGCCTCGAGGAGGACTTCGATGTTGCGAAACGTCTGCGCGGTTTGCTCGGCGATGTCGTCGCTGATCATCTTGCCGGTCGTTGGATCAAAGCCGCCTTGGCCGGAGAGGAAGATCCACTCTCCGACTGAGAGGCCTGGCGAATACGGGCCGACTGTAGTCGGCGCGTATTCCGAGCTGATCAAAGTCTTCATGGGGGAGCCTCCTTGAAAGTGGTGATGCGGACGGTGATGCAGTGCTGCGGCGGGTTCAGCCGGCCAACTGAGAGGTCGGAGCCCGCTGGGCAAGCCCCTTGCCGAAGGAGACATTGGCGCGGCCGATCTCGGTGATCAGGACGAACACGTCGTCGCCACCCACCACGCCGGCCGCGACCAGATTGCGGTTGATCTCGGCGAGCAACGACTTCTTGACCTCATCGTCACGACCCTCCAGAAAAGTGATCTCAATGATCAGCAACTGGTCGGTGTAGGTCATGCCGAGATATCCGCTGGTATGACGGAAGCTCTCCCCGTCGTACTCGTTGAACAGCTGATACCGGTCGGCATCGGGCACCTCGAGTGTGCTGACGAGAGCTGTCTGAATCGAGGCGGCGATCGAGCCCTTCTCTTCGGCCGAGCGGCCCTTGAGCAGATTCACCTTTACGAGAGGCATGCAAGAGTCCTTTCTGTAGGTTGAGACCTCGACTGGACAGGCTCTAGACGGAGAGCAGGACCGGCCGGCGGCGAGGCTCGTCGATTCTCCTTGCGGGTTCGTTTGCCGTCTCTCGTACCGTCACGCGATCCGGCCGTCGCGTTACGCCCGCGCGAGTGTGTAGTTTCTGAGCGGATGCTCGGTCCCGAGACCTTGAGCGGCGAGACCGCGCTCCTCGCGGCCCTCCGCTGTGGTGACGAGGACGCGTTCAGCGCTCTCGTCGACGCCTACGGCGCCGCGATGCACAGGGTCGCGCTGACGTTCGTCCGCTCGAGCGCGGTCGCCGACGAAGTCGTGCAGGAGGCCTGGCTCGGCGCGCTCCGCGGCCTCGACCGGTTCGAAGGCCGGTCCGCCCTAAAGACGTGGCTGCTTCGGATCGTGGCCAACATCGCCCGAACCCACGCGGTTCGCGAGGCGCGCACCGTGCCCTTCTCCTCACTCGAACTCGCACGCGAGGCAGCGGAGCACGAGCCGGCCCTCCCCACCGACCGCTTCCAAGGCCCCGACGAACGGCATCCATGCCGCTGGGTCTCGTTCCCGATGCCCTGGTCGACCGAGCCGGACAGCGCTCTCCTCTCCGCCGAGACACGCAAGCTGATCGCCGACACGATCGCGGGCCTCCCCGACGGCCAGCGGATCGTGATCTCGCTGCGCGACGTCGAAGGTTGGGACTCCGCCGAGGTCTGTAGCGTTCTCGAGCTCAGCGAGACTAATCAGAGAGTGCTTCTGCACCGAGCGCGCTCGAAAGTTCGTGCCGCGCTCGAGGGTTACTTGACCACCGAGGCCCCGTGAACACCGAGTTCAGCTGCCAGGAGATGATCGAGGTCGTCACTAACTACCTCGACGACGCGCTGCCTCCCGACGAGCAGCAACGGTTTGAGCGCCACCTCTCCTACTGCGCCGGCTGCAATACCTACGTCGACCAGATTCGCGAGACGATTAGGCAGACCGGCATGGTCCCGCGCGAGGAGTCGCTTCCGCCCGCGCTGCGGGAAGAGATCGTTGCTCAGTTCCGAAACTGGAAGCGAGGCTAGGACGCGCCGGCTGCGTAGCGCTGGGCCAACCCTTTTCGGTTCATCGCATATCCGGGCTTCAACACCGCCGAGCGGTTCGCCCGAGTCGTTGCGAAGCTGATGCGCCTGCCCGGGCGCGACGTCGACAGGATCACCGGGAGACAAGAGCTCTTCCCGATCGTCGAAGCACACGGTCCCCGTACCGGCTGAGGCGAACTACAGCTGGCGAACGTTTCGGTGGAGATGCCGCACCTCCGCCTTCCCCGGGGGCATCCGTTCCTCCATGACGTGCAGCCCGTCCTCCTCGGTCAGCACTCGGCTGTCGCAGCCGTCCCCCCAAAGAACTGTGTGGAGCGAGCGCGTTGTTGATCACCGCGGAAGGTCTCACACACTCGCATAGTGATGCGCCTATATCGAGCGTGAGCATTGCTCAGAAACAGACGCTCGCGAGCGTGTAACGCGACGGCCAAATCGCGTGACGGTACGAGGGACGGCAAACAAACCCGCAAGGAGTGAGCGGTTGATGACCTCTAAGGGACTCTTTCGAGAGCCTGCCGACCACGGCAATTGGTGGCGGAACCCAGTAGCAGTTGATGCATTCCGTGCTTATCAGCTAACGGCGCGGGGCCTTTAGGCGGATGAACCGCCGCGTCTCACATCTCATCTCGGGTTGGCGCACCGGGCTCTCTCGCCCCGTGCTCATCCTTCAAGCGGGAAACGCCCTCAACTACTTCGGTTACGGGCTGATTGTTCCCTTTGAGATCATCTATCTGCACCACATACGTGGCTTTTCGACGTCGACGGCCGGACTGGTTCTGGCGGCGACGATGGGGACGGCCGCAAGCGTCACCCCGCCGACGGGAGCGCTGACCGACCGGTATTCCGCCAAAGCGTTCGTGGTCGCAGGCAGCTTGGCGAGCGCTGTTGGCTATGCCGGCTTCGCCTTCGTAGAGCGTCCCTGGCAGGCGTTTGCCTGCTCGATTCTCGGCGGAGCCGGGCTCGGCGCCGCAGGGACGGCCAACCGGACTTTGGTCGTCAGATTGGTCACGCCCGAGCAGCGCCCGGCCGCCTTCGCGCTTAACCGGGTCGGTGGCAACTTCGGTATTGGTGCCGGTGCGACCATCGCTGGCTTCATTGTCGCAGCCGCACCGCAGCTCAGCTCGTTCCAAATTCTCTATTTCGTCGACGCTGTCACCTTCGCCGGATTCGCGCTGATCGTGCTCGCTGCCGTACCGAGCCCGCCAGCGGTGAGCGCCGCAGCGACAGACGCCAACGGAACCGGCTTTCGCGCCGTCGCTCGAGATCGGCTCTTCCTCACCGTGATCGCAGCGAACATCGTGCTCGTCGTCGTCGGTCACACGTTCTTCTCCAACATCCTTTCGCCATTTGCAGCGGCGCACACGACGGTTGGCCCCGCCGCAATCGGGATCATCTTTCTCGTCAACACGTCCTTCATCGTCATCGCGCAGATCCCGGCGGTGCGCGTAGTGGCACGGATGCGACGCACACTCGGGTTCGCGGCGACAAGCGCGCTTTTTGCGGTCGCCCTGCTCGCGGTGCTGCCAGCAACGCTGATCCACTCGGAGCTCGCTGCGGCCAGTCTCCTCGCCGGTGTTGCGATCGTCTTCGCAATCGCCGAATGCGTACACATTCTCGTTCTCGGGCCGCTGGTAGCGGACATGGCTCCCGCCCATCTGCTCGGCCGCTACCTCTCTCTCTACACCCTGACCTTCACCGGTTCCCTGGCCCTCGGCCCAGCGATTGGTGGCCTTCTCCTCGGAACTTCGCCAGACGCGATCTGGTGGGGCGGCGCACTTGCCGCGGTGCTGGCCGGAGCCGTCCTGCTTCGACTCGGCGACCGCATCCCCGACCCACTCCACGAAGCACCGCCAAGTCTTGCATCGGCGCCAGAGGCCGCGTGATTTCCTGCTCCGGCGTTCTGCCTACCGGCCGGTACCCAACACTGACGTATAGAGAGGAGAATTGATGAGCGCGTATGCGATCGTGAACCTGAAAGAGGAGGTCGAGGACTCTCTGGGCGAGCGCGCGCCCGGGACCGAGGGGCGTTTCGCGCGCAAGCACCTCGACTCCGAGCACCTTGGCGTCTCCTATCTGCGGTATAGCCCGGGCGTCCGCTCACCGACGGCGCATAGCCACCGCGAACAGGAGGAGGCCTACGTCGTCATCAGCGGCTCCGGCCAAGTCAGACTCGACGACGAAATCCGCGACCTCCGCTGCTGGGATGTTGTTCGCGTCAACCCCGCAACGGTGCGGGCCTTCGAAGCCGGAGACAACGGCCTCGAGCTGATTGCCATCGGCTCCGATCGCCCAGACGGCGGCGACGGCGTCTTCGCGCCCACAGCCTGGATCGACTGAGCGCGGCGTGCGCTCCCGGGAAGGACGCAACGTGTTTACCCGCCTCGCCGAGCTCTCCGTCCACGGGGCGAACGTGCAGGAAGGCCAGATCGTGTTGGTCGCGGCCGAGATCGGCCTCGAGGAGCAGGCGCGTGCGACCGCCGAGGCGGCCTACAAGCGCGGCGCCAAGTTCGTCGACGTTGCGTACTTCGATCCGTACCTGAAGCGCGTGCGCATCGAGAGCGCCAGCCCGGACACGCTCGACTTCGTTCCCCAGTGGTATGGCGAACGTGTGCTCCGGTGTCCCTACCCGGCCACGTTGTGTGACATCTGGTCGATGCAGACCGTGACCGCGAGGATCAGCGCATCGTTCTGGCCCTCGGCGATCTCGATGCCGTATGTATCGCGCATGCGGAACCAGCGCTTAGACACCTCGGCGACCTTGTCGCCGCCACGCTCAATCTTGTACTCGTGGTCGACGATGTTGCCCGTCGCGTCCATGTCCTCGCCGCCCTCGACCTCGATCGAAAAGCGGTCGCGCAGCGGGGTGAGGAGTGCCTTCTTAACCGTCGCGACCGTCATGCCGTCGCGCTCGATCTCCATCGTGTCGCGAATACTCAGCAGCTTCTTTTGGATCGTGAGCACCTCGTCACCGTCGTGCGCCTCCAGAATGAGCGTCTTGCGGATGCGGAGCGCCTTGCCGTCCACCTTGAACGCAGGCTGACCGCCGTCGGTCTCGATCCAGTAGTCGTCGCCGATCGCGAACATCTTCTCGCGCATCTGGTACTTCATTTCGACCCCCGCCCCATCCGCATCGCCGGGGTGATGTCGACGCCGATCCTGTCGCCCTCGATGAACGGGGTGATCGGGTTGTCGGGAGTCGGCTCGCCGGGAACGATCTTGGCGCCGCCCGCCGCGACCTTGATATGCGTAGTCGCGCTCATTGACCTACCGTGTGCTCGTGGGGACGAACGAGGCGCAGGCTATCGCAGCCGTCCCGGAGGGCACGGCGCAAGAGATCGCGACCGTCCTGATCGAGGGCTTCGACAAGCACTACCGGCTCTTCCGCGCCACGAGCGCCTGCGCCAGGGAGCGGTTCGAGGCGGGCGCCTGGACGGAGCAGCAGCACGCGGTGCAGGAACGGATCCGCTTCTACGACCAGCGCGTCCGCGAATGCGTCGACCGGCTTCGCGGCGAGTTCGACGTCGGGGCGCTCAGCGACAAGACCTGGCGCGACGCGAAGCTCTACTACATCGGCCTGCTCGTCGAGCACAGCCAGCCGGAGCTCGCCGAGACCTTCTTCAACTCGGTGATCACGCGGATCCTGCAGCGCACCTACTATGACAACGACTTGATCTTCGTCCGCGCGGCGATCTCGACCGAGTACATCGAGTCCGACCCGCCGATCTACCGCAGCTACTACCCGAACGTCGACGGGAAGCGGGAGTGTTTCGCGCAGCTCCTCCGCGACTTCGGCTGGAGCCGGCCGTTCGCCGACCTCGACCGCGACCTCGACCACGCGCTGCGCGCCCTCGAGGAGCGGCCGGGCGGGCCGTGGACGCACCTCGAACCGAACTACCAGATCCAGGTGCTGAACTCGGCCCTCTACCGCAACAAGGCCGCGTACGTGTTCGGCAAGCTCGTCAACGGCCACGACGAGCTGCCCTTCGTCGTCCCCGTCCTGCACGAGGGCGGCGGCCGGCTCGAGCTGGACACGATCCTGCTCGACCCGCAGCAGATCAACGTGCTCTGCTCGCTCTCGCGCGCCTACTTCATGGTCGAGATGGAGGTGCCGTCCGGCTACGTCGAGTTCCTGCGCTCGATGACGCCGGTACGCGCCGGCTCCGAGCTCTACACGATGCTCGGACTCGGCAAGCAGGGGAAGACCCTCTTCTTCCGCGAGCTGCTGCAGCACCTGCACCACTCCCGGGACGAGTTCGTCGAGGCGCCCGGAATCCGCGGCCAGGTGATGCTCGTCTTCACGCTGCCGTCGTACCCGTACGTCTTCAAGTTGATCCGCGACACGTTCGGGCCCGGCAAGGACACCGACCGGGCGACCGTCCGCTCGAAGTTCACGATGGTGAAGCACGTCGACCGCGTCGGGCGCCTCGCCGACACGCTCGAGTTCGTCGACCTGGCGCTGCCGCGCGAACGCTTCTCGGCAGAGCTGCTCGAGCGGCTGCACGAGCTGGCGCCCTCGATGGTCTCCGACGGCGACCCGCTCGTGATCCGCCACTGCTACGTCGAGCGGCGGATGGTGCCGCTCAACCTCTACCTCGACCGCGCCTCGCCCGACGAGCTCGAGGCGGCAGTCGTCGACTACGGCAACGCGATCCGCGACCTTGCCGCGGCGAACATCTTCCCGGGCGACATGCTCTGGCGAAACTTCGGCGTCACGAGCTACGGCCGGGTCGTCTTCTACGACTACGACGAGATCGACTACCTGTGCGACATCAACTTCCGCCGCATCCCGACGGCGCCGGACGCCGAGTCGGAACTGGCGGCCGAGCCCTGGTACGGCGTCCTGCGCAACGACGTCTTCCCCGAGGAGTTCGCGACCTTCCTGCTCGGCGACCCGCGCCTGCGCGAGCTCTTCCTGCGCCACCACGCCGACCTGCTCGAGCCAGAGTTCTGGCAGGCCGCCCAGCGCCGGATCGAGAGCGGCGAGCTGATGGACTTCTTCCCCTACCCGGAGTCGCTCCGCTTCCGCAATCGCGAAGCCGCCGTCGGCTGAGCCCTCCGGCCCGACCGGCGCGCTTCGCTACTCAAGGCAAATGCAGAGGGCGCTCGCGCTGGCGCGGTCAATGCCGAGAGCCGAAACCAGATCCGGAAGGGTTGCCATCACGAGGAGCGACTCGTTAGCAGGAAGTCGCGGACCGGCTCCTCGGGGCCGATCGTTCAGAGGCACTCGAGGGTTCGCCGCACTCTCGTCCGGGTTTGCACGTCGGCCCGGTGTGACGGCAGATTGTGTTCAGACCTGCGTCCCGTTGGTGTTTCGATCGAGGAGGTTGAATGCCGTTGCACGCTCAGGAGCCCGGTCGGGAGCCCGACGAGTTCCTCGCGCGTCAGTCGCCGGAGAGGACGGCCTCGACCAGCGTGGGCCCGGGCTCAGCGAGCGAGCGCTCGAGCGCGTGCGCGAGCTCGGTGTCCGTGCTCGCGGTGGACGCGGGGACGCCGAAGCCCCTCGCCAGCGCGACCCAGTCGATCGCGGGCGGGGCGAGCCTCGTGAGCGCGCGCGCCGCCGGCCCCGCCTCGCCGCCCGTCGCCCGCGCGAGCTCGATCTCGAGAATGTGGTAGCTGCGGTTGGCGCACACGACGACGATGACGCCGGCGCCCTCCCGCGCCAGCGACCACAGCGCCTGCGGGGCGTAGAGGCCGCTGCCGTCGGCCTGGAAGGCGACCACGCGCCGGTCCGGGCATGCGACGGCGGCGCCGAGCGCCAGCGGCAGCCCGGTCCCGATCGCGCCGCCCGTGAGGCCGAGCACCGTGTGCGGCGCCGCTACCGCGGCGTACGCGGCGCTCCAGGGCCCGCCGCTCGTTGCCGCCTCGTTCACGACGATCGCGCCTTCCGGCGTGAACGCCGCGAGCGCGCGGCCCAGGGCGTCGGCGTCGAGCGGACGGTCGGCCGGCAAGAAGGCCGGGGCCGCACGGTGCGGCAGGGACACGGCCCGTGCGTCCAGCTCGTCGGCCAGGGCCTCGAGCGCCGGTGTCGCGGTGACTCCCGCGTCGGAATCGGCCAGCACGTGCACGGTCGCGCCCGCCGGCGCGAACCGCGCCGGCTGACCCGGGTACGCGAAGAAAGCGACCGGATCGCGCGCGCCCGCGAGCACGAGGCTCGAGAGGCTCGCGAGGGCCTCGCGCGCCTGCTCGGGGAAGTAGGGCAGCGCGGGGAAGTCGGGCAGGTGGCAGCCGCGCTCCTGCCGCGCGGGGAAGGTCTCGGTCCAGACGGCGGCGCCGGTCGCGGCCGCGACCCGCGCGGCCGCACGCAGGCCCACCTCGCCGAGGGCGTCGCCGCCGAGCAGGATCCCTCCACCGCCGCGACGCAGGAGGCGGGCGGCCTCCTCGACCGCGGCCGCGGGCGCGTCGCGCGGCTCCGGGAGCGGTCGCGGAGCGAGCGGCTCGGGCCCCGGCCCCCACTGGCAATCGGCGGGCACGATCAGCGACGCGACCCGCCCCGGCGGCGCCGTCGCCGCCTCGACGACCGCCCGGCTCGCCTCGCTCGTCTCCTGCGGCGACTCGACCGTGCGCGTCCAGCCGACGGTGCCGGCGAGGGCGACGATGTCCGACGCGAGCGGCGCGTCGAAGGCACGGTGCGTGGTCGCGTGGTCGCCGATCCAGTTGACGACGGGCGTCCGGGCGCGGCGCGCGTTGTGCAGGTGCGCGAGCCCGTTGGCGAGGCCCGGTCCGAGATGCAGAAGGGTCGCCGCCGGCCGGCGGGTCATCCGCGCCCACCCGTCGGCCGCGCCCGCGCAGACGCCCTCGAACAGCCCGAGCACCGCGCGCAGCTCGGGCACGCGATCGAGGGCCGCGACGATTGGCATCTCGGTGGTGCCGGGGTTCGCGAAGCACACCTCCACGCCGGCGGCCACCGCGGTCTCGATCAGGCTGTGCGCGCCCGTCCTCATCCGAGCGCGGCCGTGGTCTCGGCGGCGAGCGTCGCCACGAGCTTCTCGCGCGCGAGCGGCGCTGCCTGACCGCCGAGGTACCACCCGTACCGGTCGATCCCGGGGAAGTCGTTCGTCGGCCCGCGCTGCACCGCGTACGGCGCCCGCGGCGGCACGACCGCGAGCTCCGCGAGCTTCTCGTCATCTGTCGTCTCATTCCGACGAGACGCCTCGTCTTCGACGTCCTCGAGGAACCGCTCTCCCGTTGGCTGTGCCGAGCTGTACGCGTTCTTGATGTCGCCATCCGCGTCCATCACGAGGTACGTTACGAGAGCGGACCGCTTCAGGTCGTACCTCGCCGAATTCTCGAGGTCCGCGATCAGCCCGTCGATCGGCCAGCTCTCCAGCTCGCCCTGGAACCGCAGCAGGACCTTCAGGGGCTCGAGGAGCAGCTCGAACGCGCGTGCCATCGCTGTCGGGTCGGCCCCCTGACAATCGCCCGGTGAAGCTCGTCCTGATCCGCTCGGCTCGGCGCCGTCCGGACAACCTTTCCGCTGGAGGTGAATTACGACCCGATCGTATTGATCGCTGAGTGACGCAAGTGCCGTTACGGTTGCACGGAAGAAAGGCCGACACCAGGCATGTCCTCGGGCGTGCCGTAACGATCGCCATCGCCTCGTTGCGCTCTCTCGACGAGCCCGGACACGCTCGCAGCCGCGACAAACAGGCGATGCAGCGAGGGCCGTGGCGGCGCTAGGGGGCTCGCGGATACGGCGGGCTGCGCCGGCCCCGGTGAGTGCCACGCGAGTCGGAGTCCCAGGTTCACGGGGGTGCCCCACTCGCGCGTGTGGCCCCGGTGTGGTCAGACGCGCACCGATGGATCGCAACAACGCATCTCTGCACGTGATCACGCTTCCTGCGCCCTTGCCTGCGAGGGCTCGCGAAGACTTCGTGAGCGGATCGCAGAAGACCAGGCGCGAGACATCTACGGACTCACAGGCGGCGCGGATCCTCCATCCGTCGGTGCGGAGCGGCGCTTTCGCAGCCACCAGACGAGCCCGGTGACGAGCACAGCCGCCGCGAGGATGCCGAAGGCGATCCAGCCCCACTGCGTGCTGCTCGAATCCTCGTTGTTGTTAGACGCGGCGGCTGCTCCGGCTGCTGCAGCGGCCGCCGGGCTCACACCCGAGGTGGTCGTCGCGGCGACGGTTGTGGTCGCCGGTGGCGCCGCAACGGCGGCCGTCTGCGTCTGAATCGGGGTCGTCGTGACGGTCACCGTTCTCGCCGGAGCGGTCTGGGTAACCGTCGGCGATGGTTGTGTCGTCGTAACCGTCACGGTGCTTGGCCGGGTCACGGTCTCCACCTGGGAGGGAGGTGCCTGCGACGTCTCGGTGGGGGTGGGAGTCGTGGTCGTGGGCGTGGGCGTCGTTCGGGTCGTGCTCGAACGCGTCGGGGTCGTCGGGACCGTCCTTGTAGAGGTCCTTGTCCCGACCGCCGAGTTACTGCCGCCCCCGCCGCACGACGAGAGCGTGAAGCCTCCGAACGCGATCAGGATCCCCGCCGTCGCGAGCCTAACTGGACGCGCTCTCTGCCACGCTCTGCTTGCCCGGGCGTACAACTCGACCATCATTCACGCGGCAATTAGCACCCGTGTCAGACGGGCTGCGCGGCCCCGGCCTCCTCGGTTTTTACGGACGCGATGTAGCCCCGCACGTCCTGCGCTGGCTCCGAATACGCATCGCCGAGCGTCTCCTCGACGTCGCGCATGTAATCCTCGGCCCACGCCGGGAAGTCGTAGTCGATCGCGCGGAGGAACTCGAGCGACGCCGCCCAGCGCATGTCCGCGATCGACACGCTGTTGCCGCCGACGAACGGACGGCCCTCGAGGAAGAACGCGCGGAACGCCTCCAGCGGGTCGGCAAGCGCGGCCTCGGCATCCTTCTGCGCCTTTGCCTTCATCGCGTCGTCCGCGTCTGCCGTCGCGACCTCGCCCGGGTACTGCGGGAATCCGAGCGTCGGGTAGGTCGCACGCGTAAGCAGCGGGTAGAAAGTGCCGATCAAATAGAACATCGCGTTGTCGACCATCGCGCGCTCGCCCGGCTCCTCGGGATAGAACTGCGTCAGGCCGTGCTTGTTGCAGAGGTAAGCCATGATCGCGCAGCTCTCGCCGAGCGCGCCCTTCGGGAGGTCCTCCTCCTCGAGCATTGGGGTCAGGTGCACGGGATACATCGCGATGAAGTCCGAGCCGGTCGTCTTCCCCCAAACGTCCTCCTCTTCGAAATCGAGACCCGCGGCGCGAACGAAGATCCGCGCCGTCAGGTTGTTCACGCTCGGCTTGAGGATGTTCAGCTTGTTCGCGGCCATATGGTCCTCCTAGCGCTCAACGAGGTCCGACTTGTACTCGCTGCGCCGCAGCGTTCCCCACGGCACGAGCTCGACGCGCGTCTGCACGGCGAGCACGTCGCGGAGTCTCTCACGGATCGCGTCGGCGAGCGAGTCGTTCGCGTCCGCGCCGCGGGCGACCTCCACGACAACCGGAAGCGGCGGCTCCTGCTTCACACCGGGCGCCTGCGGCTTGACGAGGACGTGGCCACTGACGTCGGGAGCGAACGAGCTCGCGACTTCGCGGATCGCGGAAGGGAAGATATTGACGCCGCGGACGATCAGCATGTCGTCGGTGCGGCCGATGCAGCGGAGGCGAGGGCCTGTTCGGCCACAACGGCACGGCCTCGTGCAGACGACGACGTGGTCGCGCGTGCGGAAGCGCAGGAGCGGCGCCGCGCGATGCCGAAGATGCGTGAGCACCAGCTCTCCCGCAGCGCCGTCCTCCATCTCGAGCGCGTGCCCGGTGTCCGGTTCGATCAGCTCCACATGGACGAACCCGCGCGCCCCGATATGCATCCCGTCCCGCACCTCGCACTCACCGAATAGCGACACGCCGATATCGCCCACGCCCATCGCCTCGGTCACCTTTGCGCCCCAGCCCTCTTCGAGCTTCGCGCGGAACGCCGACTCGCCGCCGCCCGGCTCGCCCGCCACGAGAACGCGTCGGATGCTCGAGGAGGCGAGCTCCGGGTTCCGCTCGGCGAGGTAAGCAGCATACGACGGCGTGAGCACGACCGCCTCCGGCCGGAGCAGCTCGATCGACTGTAGGAGCCGCTCGCTCTTGCCGGTCCCGACGGGGATATGGGTGAGGCCGATGCGTTCGAAGGCGGCAAGCGCTGCGCCCGCCACGAAAGGGCCGGCGTTGTACGTCGAGACGATGCGCTCGCCCGCGCCGACACCCGACGCGGCGTAGCTGCGCGCCGAACCGGTCACCCAATTGTCGAGATCGCTCGCCGTCAGCGGCACGTACGTGGGCGCGCCAGTGGTGCCGCTCGTCGAGTAGATGCGGACGAGCTCGGACGGCGCCGCGCACAGGTGGTCGCCGATCGGATTCTCGGTCGTGCGGGTCGCCTTGAGATCCTCTTTGTCGGTGAGCGGCAGCTGGGCGATCTCGGCGAGCCCGCCCGGCGCTAGGCCGGCGAGCTTCTCGCGGTAGAACGGCGAGCGCTCTAGGAGGTAGGCGAGCTGCCTCCGGTAGCTCGCGTCGTCGAGTGCGAGCTGCTCGTGCCACGGACGCGTCTCGACCTCGGCGTCGAGCATCACTCGTAGACGACCGCTCCCTCGGCCGCGCGAGCGAGAAGCAACCCGAGCGGCTCCTCCCGCTCCTCGGCCAGATGGGCGAGGAGCCCGGCGGTGCGGGCGAGAATTGGAACCGCCTTTACCGCTACCGGGGGGAACCGGAGATCGAGCATCACCGCGGCGATCGGCATCGCCACGTTCATCGTTAGCGGCTTGCCCCAGACCTCGGTGACCGCCTTGTCCAAAGCGCGGGCGCGCCCAACGTAGCGGCCGCTGACGCCGTGCTCGTCGGCGAGCTGGAGGATGCGTTCGGCGCGTGGGTCGACGGGCCGATGGACGGGATGGCCAAAGCCCGGCACCTTCCCGCCCGCTCTATGGATCGCGCGCATGAGTTGCGGCGGCTCCTCCTCCGAGACGAGCAACCGCGCACACTCCTCGGATGTCCCGAGCAGAACGGGGCCGGCACCGAGAATGCCGGCCGCGACGGCGCCTTGAAGCGAATCGGGGTCAGCCGCCAGCGTCATCCGCGCCGCGACGTTCGACGGCATCAGCCCGTGCTCGGCAATGGCGACCAAGACGAGGTCGAGGAAGAAACGCTGCTCCTCAGACGGCTCGCGGCCGGTGAGGAGCAGATGGAAGTATTCGGTGAAGCTCAACCGGCCCATGAGGTCGCCGACGAGGTCGCGGCTCCGCACCTCGACCCTGTCGGGATAGGCCTTACCGATGCGGGTCCTACGCTCGTCGCGCACCGGCGACCAGTGCCTGGAGCTTGCCTAGCGCGAGCTGTCGCGGCAGGTACTTCATGCCGCAGTCCGGGGCGGCGACGAGCCGCTCCGGCGGAACCACGGCGAGGGCCTTCCGGATCCGGGTCGCGACGAGGTCTGCGGTCTCGACCTCGCTCGAGCTGAGGTCGAGCACGCCGAGGACGATTGTTTTGTCCTGGAGGTCGGTCAGCACCTCCGGATCGAGGTCCGGCTGCGCGGCCTCGAGCGAGACGTGCGTCGCGGCGCAGTTGTTCAGCTCGCGCAGGAACGGGTAGCCCGTCGGCTTGTCCTTGACGACGGCCGCGTAGCCGAAGCACGTGTGGAGGACGGTCTCGCCCTCGATGCCGTTGAGCGAGCGGTCGATCGCCTCGACAGCGTACTCCCGCGCCCGCTCCGGCCGCGCCTGAAGGTACGGCTCGTCAATCTGCACAACGTCCGCGCCGGCCGCCTTGAGATCACGGAGTTCCTCGTTGATGGCTTCGGCGTACGCGAGCGCGAGGCTCCGCCCGTCGCCGTAGTAGTCGTCCTGCGCCTGCTGTGTCATCGTGAACGGGCCGGGAACCGTGATCTTGATCCGGCGATCAGTGATCGAGCGGAGGAACTCGACGTCGCGTCGCTCGACCGGCCGCATCCGTCGGATCTCGCCGACGACCCGCGGGACTGGGTTCTCGTGGCCGGTGCGGTCGAGCGCAACACCGGGATGGTCGAGGTCTATGCCGTCGAGGGCCGTCGCGAAGCGGTTGGAGTAACTCTCCCGCCGCATTTCCCCGTCCGTGATCACGTGGACCCCCGCCCGCTCCATGTCCTGGACGGCAAGCCGCGTCGCGTCGTCCTGCGCCTCCTCGAGGAACGGCTCTGGTACCCGCCAGAGCTCGTGCGCCCGCACGCGCGGGGGCAGCCGCTCACCGAGCCGCTCTCGGTCGATCAGCCAGCTCGGCTGGGGATAGCTCCCGACGACAGTCGTCACGATGGCTTCCGCCGCGTCGTACACCGGCGCAGTCTACGGCGCGAACCCCCTACGCCTACGACGATTTCGACGCGAGCGTCCGCAAATCGCGCGCCCATGCCAAGTCGAAGAAAGGCCCTGTCTCCACGGCCTTTTCCTGATAGCGGGGGCAGGATTTGAACCTGTGACCTCCGGGTTATGAGCCGCCTCGATTAGGTACACGCGTGCCGCCGTATGCCGCCGAAACGCCGGCTCCGAGCCAGGTTTCGGGCCGCGGCCGTGCATCTAGGCGGAACACGGTGACATCGCCGCGGAAGCCTGATGCTTGCAGAACGCTTGCAGCATCGAGTCCCTGGAGTAAGCACCGACAACGGCGGGATTCTAGGGCCATCAGCGAGACAGCGTTCAGCTAGGCGGGGCCTCTTCTGTTGACCGGTCGGGAGGCTCGGGTGCCGGCGCATTTCCTGATCCGGCGCCCGCGGTAGGAGGTACCGGTGGCGAAGACTGCGGCCGGCGCGTCCGCGCGGCAAGGACGATCAATGCGGCGCTTCCCCCGGTGACGAGCGCGCCGCCGAGGAGCACCCCGATCGCAACCCAGAGCAGGAAGGACATCTTGGCGCCCACGTCGATGTCCGCGGCAACGCCACGCGAGCCGTCGGAGTTCATGAGGACGACCGACCAGTCGCCCTCGCGCACCTTCCACGTCAGCGTCTGTGTCCCGACCCCGGAGGCGGAGGCCGCCCAGAAGCGCTGCCCCGTCGGAGGCCCTTGGGGCACGCCTCCCGTGACTGGAAGGTACGTGACTCGGAAGGGATCGAAGTCAATGTCCTCGACATTCGCGTGGGCGACGGGCCCCAGGTATTTGGCAACAGCCGCCTCCGGCCCGATGCCCATGAAGAGCGTCTTCCCGCCCGCACTCTCGCCGCGGATCCGAACCTTGCCGAACCAGCTGTCGTTCAGGACCCAGCCGGCTCCGTCGGTATCGACTTCGAGCCGCGTACGCGTGAGAGCGTAGGTCGGCGTCGCAAATCGCTCGGTCGGTGTCGTCAGGTAGCCGTCCTCTCGCTGCGTGCGGTCGGCCCAGAGCAGGAAACCTCCCCCCGCGAGCAGGGCAAGCCCGAACAGGACTCCGATGCTGCCGAGGACTATGAGGATGACGCGACCCGCGCTCATCGGTTCCGAACGACGTCAGCGGGACGATCTCGCGCCGCGCTCCATGCAGCGCGAGACATGGTCGCGACTGGATAGACGACGGCGAAGATGACACCGAGGTTGACTCATCGCCCCCAACTCGTCAAGGGCGCTGCGAACCCAGCGGCCTCAATGCCCGCCATACCGGGCACAATCATGCGAAAGGCGCCGTTTCCGGCGCCTTGTGCAGTAGCGGGGGCAGGATTTGAACCTGCGACCTCCGGGTTATGAGCCGCCTCGATTCGGTACACGCGTTCCGCTGCGTTCCGCCGAAACGCAGGCTCCAAGCCGGAATCTCCCGCACGCGCTGCATTTAGGCGGAACACGGTGACATCGCTGCGGAAGCCCGATGCTTGCAGAACGCTTGCAGCCAAGGCGGCGTCTGGGGGCCTGATTGATGATTGGGCGCTTCGCCGTCAACCACGTATTTCAGCTCGGAAACTGACTCGTCGAGCGGGGGCGTTGCTGCCCCATCTCGTGCACGTCGTCTCGCGGGAGAGTGGGCGGGTGCCCACCCTCCCGCGTGCGTTCAGCCGTTTGGAAGCGCCGGGCAGTTGGCGGGCGCCGGTTCGTCGATCCGCCTCTGGAACCCGGCGGGAACAAACGAGACCACGACCGTCAGCACGTCGCAACTGAGGCGTAGTGCGACGTCCCCGTCGCGGGGGACGTCGCACTCGGTCAGGTTGTCAGAGACCCGGACAGGTGCCGGGGTCCGGCTCGTCAGTTCTCGCGGACTCGCCCTGAGGCACACGCGGGAAGGTCACGTAAAGGACATACGGGACCGTGCCGGTGTTGATGACCTGATCGACTTCCCCGGGTCGCTCGATGAACGCCTGCCCCGCGCTGTACGTGGTGATCTGGCACTGGCTACCGATCGCTCGGTAAACGGTGAGCTCACCCTGCTTGACGATGACGATCGCACCTCCCGGATGGGAGTGCCATCCCGCGGAGCCGCCCGGGACGACCGTGATCTGGGCCATGGTTACGTCCGTCCCGACCCGTAGCGGGATGGTCCCGTCCGACGTGTTGGTGCCACGCGCCAAAGGAGTGTTCGTGAGCCCTGACGGCGGAGTGGCCAGGGCGGGCACGACGAACAACGCCGTGACGACCACGGTGACCGCCGCGAGCCCGGTCGCGACGAGGGCGCGCTTGCGATGGTGCTTCATGTCTTCTCCTCTGTTCGAGTTGTCCGTGGACAGCCATTGGGATGGTGGGATGGACTAGTTGCCGCGACTGATGGTCCGGTCGCGTTCGGGTGCTGTGCCCGGATGCTGGTGAGTGCGAGGTTGGCGGCGGTTCGGGGTAGGTACTCGAAAGTCAGGTAGCGCGTAACGCTGCGGTAACGCACCACAGGGAGACCGGGTATTGCGATTGCTGGAGAGCCCGTCCAATTCGACCGGAGCAAAGGTCTCGGGGTCGACGTAGAAGTAGGCCGTGTCCGGACAGCGGGTGGTGGGATCCGCACAGGACAAGCGCGAGAGCCGGATCCGTTCGACTGTACGTCCCTCGAGCTGCGTCTTGCCTTCATCGTGCGCGTGTCCCGTGCTGATCGCCTGGCGAAGATCTGCCACGGGGTCCCACGGGAAATTGAAGGTGTACGTGTTGAAGCTCAGCCTGTTCGGCGGCACAAACCTGAGCGCCCACTCGGCCCGTGCGCCGAAGGTGAGCGTGCCACCCCGCTCGAACCGTGTTGACTTCGAGCAGACGTGCGCGCGGGGATCGCTCGGCAGATACGGGTCGATGCCGAAGAAGAGCGCGCGGTACCTGTGCGGCTCCGTTTGATCGATCCAAATTTCGTCCGGACCGCGCGTGACAGTGCACTGAGGGTTCGTCGGGTAGTCGGTCTCCTCCCATTTCATGTGTAGGACCGACCCTGGGGGTGGCGTGAGGGCCGCTTGGGCTTTGGCGAGAATGCCGGGCGAGCTGTCCCAGGGAGCAGTGACAAGGAGTGCCACCGCGGCCACGATCGCCACTGTCGCCGCGGCCAGGAGCAGGCGGTTTCGGCCCGGGCGCCCTCGCCGGCGACGATCGGTATTCACGGGGGCGTGTCCCTGCTGGCGCTCAGCGGCGGCGAGAAGCTCTTGCTTTAGATCGCTGACGGGATCACTCATGGGGCCTCCCCCTTTGCGAAGCTGGACATGCAGCGCGGCCAGCCCACGACTCACGCGCTTGCGGATGACGCTTTCCGAGCAGCGCAGTTCAGCTGCGATCTCGGCGTAACCGTGCTCCTCGAGGTGGTGAGCCTCGATCGCCTCGCGCTGCTCAACGGCCAGAGTCTCGAGGAGCTCGATCGCTGGAGCACTTGCGGTCGCTTCGAGGATCTCGATCGCCTCGTCGTCGAGCCGGATCGGCTGCATCGCGAGCGCTCGCCGCGCTTCATCCTGGATACGACTGCTGCGCAGCGCCTCGCTCAACTTGTGGCGCGCGATCGCGAACAACCAAGCCTGCGGCGGCTCTGGTCCGGGCTGAAAGCGTGGCACCGAGGCGAGTGCAGCCGCAAACGTCTCAGCAGCGAGATCAAATGCCTCCTCTGGGCCGGGCACCCGCCGACGGAAGAAGGCAAGCACCGAAGCGAAATGCCGCTCGTAGAAGACAGCGAATGGCTCAGAGCATGTGCGCGCCGCAAGCAGAAGCTCGGTGTCGGAGCGCTGCTCCCCGTTGCTCATGCTTCCTATATGACAATTTCACGCGAGTTGTGACAACCGGCCGAATCGACGTTCGCCAACAACTCGCACAGCGAGAGCGCGTCGAAGAGAGACAGTCCGCCCATCTCTCTAGCGGCCATCTCTGCGGCCCGAATGTGACCAAGACGAGTTGCGCGCTCGAATCTGCCGTGTGCAGTCCCATGCGAGGTCACATGGATCACCGCTGGGACCAACGGCTCCGCACATGCACGGTGACCGCGCGATTACCGGCGATGACCGCGGCGCGGCAAATGGTGGGCGTCCCCTTACCGCCCTGATGTCTCCTTAGGTGTGGGACTGCCGAATGCAGCCCGTGAGGAGGAGGACATCATGCAGATCGGAAGTTGCAACGTGCGACGAATCGTGATCACCGCGATCGCGCTGGTCGTGGCCGGCCTGACAGCCAGTACGGCGCTCGCGAACAGCCCGCACTTCAAGAAAGGCCGGGAGCCAAGCTGCCGGAACGCCGGCGCGGCGATCAGCAAATCGGCCGCCTGTAAGGCCGTCTTCGCCGGACTCGCCGTGCAAGCCAGCGTTCCCGACAACGGAACACCACGCTGCCGTACGACGAGTTCGGGCTCGGCGCGAACCAGCCGAACCAGCCGAGGGTCGGTAGCGTCGGCCCGCAAACCGAACGGGCCGTCGCGGACGTCGCCGTGCAAGCCAGCGTTCCCGACAACGGCAACACCACGCTGCCGTACGACGAGTTCGGGCTCGGCGCGAACCAGCCGAACCAGCCGAGGGTCGGTAGCGTCGGCCCGCAAACCGAACAGGGGTGAAACCCACCTCAAGAGGGGGCACCATCGTGCCCCCTCTCCCGGGATGCCGCCCGGAAACGGACGGCCTAATTCCAATCAGCCGCTACGAGACACCGCCATCCGGGTAATCCGCGCGCGGCGCGACTCCAAGCTGCGCGGGGTGCGAGTGCCACTCCCCGCCAGCCGTCTTATGCAGGCCCTGTGGGGTGCGTAAATGGAATCTTGCTGCAAACGGAGCAGATCCGGACGGCGGATGAATTTGCGCACCCCACAGGTTCGCCGCATAAATGGTCTGTGCTTGCAGAAGTGGCGGCTGCGCCGCCGACTCCCAAACAAAAGGCCCTGTTTCGGGGCCTTTCTCAGTAGCGGGGGCAGGATTTGAACCTGCGACCTCCGGGTTATGAGCCGCCTCGATTGCGTACACGTGTTCCGCCTCATTCCGCCTAAATGCAGAATCGAAGCCAGTTCTCGGCCGCGGCCGCGCATTTAGGCGGAACACGGTGACATCGCCGCGGAAGCAGGTGCTTGCAAGACGCTTGCAGCCGCAGCTGAGGAACGCCGCAACTGCGAGGGTGGGAGCCCGCGAGCTCCCACCCTGGCAGTTTGAGTCAGTCAAGCGGCTGGAAGTAGTGGTCGACGACATAGCGGCCGACCTTGCGTCCCAGAGCGGAGCCTTGCAAATCGGAGTTGCGGAAGTGGAAGCCGACGAGCACGCGTGCCCAGTCGACGTCTTTGACGATGTCGTGGAGGCGGTCGTAGGTGCGCGTGCGTGCTGTCTCAGTGAGCCCGGGCGCCCGGCTGTCAAGCGTGAAGGCGATCTTGTCGGTGCCGAAGAACGCATCGAGGGCTTCGACGACCGCTGTGCTGTGACAGGCGTGCGCCGAGGGGTACTCCGGGAAGTTCGGCGTCGACCCGAGCGGCTGCCAATTCAAGTCGGCGACCGTGTCGGGGTTCCCGTCTATGTCGGCGTGCTGGATCGCCTGGTAAGGGCGCCAGAACCAGTAGCGGTACTTGGCGTCGAAGCAGCCGATCATCGCGTCGCCGCCGGCGACATGCGCCATCGCCAACATCCGCGCGGTCTGCAGGAGATCCAGGCCCTGATCGTGCGCGAGGCTGAGCAAGCCGTCGTTCCACTGGCGGATGTCGTGATCGGTCCAAAACAGCGCCTCGTTCGTCTGTTCAGGGGTCCTGGTCGTGCTGTCGATTCGGCCGAGCTCCCTGACCTGGTTGAAGTCGTCGGCGTACTCCTGGCTGGTCAGCGCGTTGGGGCCGTCGGGCCGGAACTGCGAAGCGCTCCGAAGCGCGAGCGGCCGCATGCCGGGGAGGCACAGCCCGAGCACCGGTCCCGTCGGGTTGGGCTGCCAAACTCCGGGCCCAGGTGCGGGCGAACCAAGCTCAAGGAGCGTCGTGCTGCAGCCGCGGCCGTCATTCACACGCAACGCGAGCACGGCATCGGCGACCTCCCGGCCGACGTCGATCCCGTTCTGCTTCGCCGCCATCTCCGCCGCCGTAGCGTCCGGGATGGCAGCAAGGTACGCGCTGTAGTCGTTGTTGAGGATCGTCTGGTTCGCGCCGAGCTGCGGCTGCAGGCCTGTCAGCGTGTCGTAGGCCGCGGTCGCGATCGCAGCCTCCGGCGACGTGTCAGCCGGCGCAACGGGTGTGGCTGCGTAGGGCTGGTAGCCACCCTCGATCGCTACCGCTGCGTCGTAGATCGCGACGTGGACGATGCCCATGTAGACGGCCGCCTCGCCGGGGAACTTGTTGCCGAAGTTCTCGGTGCCGAACACCCCGCCGGGGCCGGCGGGTACGATCGCGCACCGGGCCTCCGTACTCCAGAAGGCGACCGGTGTCGTCGCGGCAGGGTAGTTCGCCGCGGGCGCGCACTGGCTTGCCGCCGGCGGTGTTGCGCCGACACCGGGGCCGGCGCCGACTAGAACGACCGCTCCCAAAAGAACGGCCAGGAAAGCCAATCTGGATTTCATCGTTTCTCCTCTCCGGATGGAACCGCCTCGACGACGCGCATTGGCTCGAGCCCGGCCCGTTGAGCGACCAGCGCGGCCTCGCGGCCTGACGGAGTCGCGAATGTGAAGAAGCAGATCTCGTCCTCGGGGATGTGGGTCGATCCCTCGAAGCGGACGCGTGTCCCCTCCCGTGTCATTGCCTGGGCGGCCGAGCGCGCCCGCCGTTCGCGCGCCTGCCGCTCTCCGGCGGCGCCGCGGGCGAGGAATGTCTCGACGAGGTAGCTCGGCACCCGCTCGACGGTAGGCGGCCGGGCTCAGCTTGAAATCGTGAGTCCCCCTGAACTTTGCTCCGCGGCCTCGGAATCCGCCCGGTACACGCGTGCGAGCTCGGCGCGCGAGCGCACACCGAGCTTGGCGTACACGTGCGATAGGTGCGTCTCGACCGTCCGCTCGCCGACAAAGAGCGCGGCCGCGACTTCGCGGTTCGTCCGCCCCTCGGCGACCAGCGCCGCGACACGCCGCTCGGCCGCTGTCAGTCCCGGCTCGCGGGTGCGCCCACCGATCCGGCCGAGCTCGGCTCGCGCTTTCTCGACCCACGTCGCCGCCCCGAGCTGTTCGAACCCCTCGAGCGCGGAGGCAATCGCCTCGCGCGCGGCGCGTTTCTGCCGCTCGCGGCGGCGGACGACGCCGAGCGCGAGCAGCGCGCGGGCGCGCCCGAAGGAATCGGCTGCCTGCTCGTGCTGCGCGACGGCGTCTTCGAGAAGCGCAGCGGCCTCGGTGACGTCCCCATGGGCGGCGGCGATGAGGCCGCGGCAGCGCGTGGTGCTTGCGAGCGCTCGGTCATCGCCGGCTCGTCTCTCGGCCTCCCACGCTCCGAGAACGCGCACCGCGTCGTCTACGCGGTCGAGTTCGAGCAGCGCCTCGACGTGGTCGGCGACCCACCAGCGGTGGCCTGCTTCGTGCCACCCCAGTCTCGTGGTCACGCTCTCGGCCTCGGCGAACCATCGCAGCGCCGTCTTCGGATCGCCGCTCTGCAGCGCGACGAAGCCGAGCGTCCCGATGTGCACGGGCGTGTGCTGCCCGAATTGCTCCTCGCCGAGCTGCAACGCGCGCTCCGAGTGCGCGCGCGCGAGTTTGAGCTGTCCGCGGTGCGCGGCGATGACGGCGATCGGCAGGTGGGCCCAGGGCACCTCAAGGCCGTACTGGGTCATCAGGTCGTATGCGCGGTCGGCGTAGTCCGCTGCGAGCTCCCACCGTCCCGCCCACAGCTCGAGCCACGCGAGGTCGTGCAGTGCCTCGGCCGCCGAGAGATCGTCGCGCTCGCGACACTCCTCGTATTCGCGCTCGAGCAACGCGCGCGTGCGATCGAAGCTCTCGATTGTCTCCGCCAGCGCAAACCGCGCCGTGCGCAACAGACTTGCGTCGCCGGTGCCGACTGCGATGTCGTGTGCTCGCGCCGCATACGCCGGCGTCTCCGGGTCACCGACGGCGCGAGCCCAGAAACGTCATCATCGCGAGTGCTTCGACGCGCAGCTTGTCGTCGCCGACCTCGTCGGCGAGTGCGAGCGAAGCACGCGCATGCTCGAGCGCCCCGTCGAATCCCTTCTTGAAGCGCGCCGACCACGCCAGCCGGCATTGGATGACCGCCTGCAGCGCCGGGCGCGACGACGCCTCGTGCAATGCTTCCTCCAGCAGCGCGACGGCGCGGTCGAGGCCCTCGAGCTCGGCGAGGAGGAGCAGCACGTCGGCACGCAACGCGCCGAGCCCGCTCTGCTCGAGCAGGTCGCTCGCGATCTTCCGCGCGCGCGTCCATTCCCCGGAGGCGCGATGAGCGCGAGCCGCGGCCAGCCCCCGGCGGTGGCGCTCGCCGACCTCGCGCGAGGGCGTCAGCCGCAGCGCCGCCTCAGCCAGCTCCGCCGCGCTCGCCGACGCGCCGCGAGCGGCGGCGATCGCCGACGCATCATCCAACGCTGCGGCGATGGCGGCGTCGGGCGTGTCCGTCGCGAGCGCGAGATGACGGGCGCGCATGACCGGGTCCGGGACGATCGCGGCGACGCGCTCGTGCACGACCTTGCGCTCCGCCCCGAGATCGTTGTAGAGCACCGACGAGAGCAGCGGGTGCGTGAACCGAATCGCGCCGCGGTCGCGCTCTCACGACATGTGCCGCAATTGCGGGGGCGAGCGCCTCCGACGTAACACCGGCGCTCTCGAGGAGCGATTCCGACGGCGTTCCCAGTGCCGAAGCGAGCGCAAGCGCGTCGCGCGTGGCCGCAGGAAGCCCGACGAGACGCGCGCGGACGAGCTCGTCCAGCGTCTCCGGAACCGGCAGCGGCTCGAGCGGGTCGATGTCCTCGTCAAGGACGCGAGCCAGCTCCAGCGCGAAGAACGGATTTCCGCCCGAGCGCTCGTGGATGCGCAGCAGCGTCTGGCGCGCGAACGGCCTGCCGACCTGGTCGTGAAGGAGCCGATGCAGTGCGCCGACGCTCAGCGGGCCGACCCGCAGCCGTTCGACGTCGACCGACTGCTCGAGCGCGGACGGCTCCAGCCGGCGGGCGAAGATCAGCCGAACATTGCCGCCGAGGCGTCGCAGCGCGAAGGCGAGTGCGCTCGCCGACGAGGCATCGAGCCACTGGACGTCGTCGATCGCAACAACGACCGGCTTCCGCTTGCTCAGGAGGTTGAGCACATCGCGTACGGCCACGGCGAGCGCGCGATCGTCGGTGGCATCGACCGCGCCGGCGTCGCGCAGAAGCGCGACCTCCAGCGCGCGCCGCCTCGGCGGGGACAGCTCGCCGATCACATCGTCGAGGACACCGTCGAAGAGATCGCCGAGCCCAACGTGTGCCAGTCCGCGCTCAGCCTCGGCCGGACACGCGACGAGCACGACAAACCCCCGTTCGCCTGCCGCCGTGACCGCCGCGAGCCATAGCGTCGATTTCCCGATCCCGGGCTCCCCTTCGAGCACGAGCCCGACCGGAGACTCGACAGAACCGTCGAGAAACGCGTAGATCGAGCCGAGCTCCGACTCACGTCCGACGATCTGGTCGGCCATACCCCTCCAGGATCTTGACAGGGTCTGGCCCCGAAATCATCCCGTACACCGGCCGAACGTTCGGCTCGAGATAAACGGTGACGTGTCCCCGATCTGTGCGGCGCCCGCGCCGTCAGTGGCATCGAGGGTCGCTTCTTAAAGCAGAAGGCCCCGTTTCCGGGGCCTTCCGCAGTAGCGGGGGCAGGATTTGAACCTGCGACCTCCGGGTTATGAGCCCGGCGAGCTACCTGACTGCTCCACCCCGCGTCGCGAGGCGCAGTATAGCCAGCCGGGCCCGAAAACGGCTAGCTCGCAGCCAGCCCCGCAGCGGTCAATGGCAGGCCGTTCGCCGAGCCGACCGGAGCGAGCGTGCCCTCGGCGGAGATCTCCCACCCGAAGACGCGTCCCGTGTCGGCGTGCAGCGCGTAGAGGAACTGGCCGTCCGAGCTCAGCGCCTCGTCCCGGATGCCCGGCTTGCCGTCGACGGTCGTCGCCGCGACGGCCTGGCGCAGCTCGATGCTGCCGTCTTCGTTGATGGCGTAGGTCGAGACCGTCCCGTCGCCGAAGTTCGTGACGAAAGCGGTCCTGCCCTCGTTGCCGATCACGGCCCAGCAGACCTCGCTGCGCGTGTTGCCGACCGCGCCGCTCACCGGCGCGAGTTCGGCGGAGCTGTCGAGCCGGTAAGACGACGCGGATGCCTTCCCGATCTGCGCGCCTGCGGCCTCCGTCACGACGACCACTCCCCCGGCCGTCACGTCGAAGCCGTAGGGGGTCGCACCGGACGATGGATGCGTGACGACGCTCTGCGCCAGTCCGTCCGCATCGACCGCGAAGGCGTGGATGCTGTCGGACGCACGGTCGGTGACCAGAAGCGTGCGACCGTTCGGCGCGAACGCGATCTGCGCCGGATCGCTGCCCGCGCCGAGGGAGCGGATGGAGCCCGGCACCGGGACGAGCCGCTCACCGTCGAGCCTGAAGCCAGCGATACCGGGCTCGCCGCCGGTGTTGAGCACATACACGTGCTGGTCGTGCACCGCGATGCTCCGCGGCGTCGAGCCGCCCGAGGGGACGCGATCCGACGACACCAGGCCGCTGCCCTGGACCGAGAACAGCGTCACGTCGTCGGTGCCCGCGTTCGTGACGAGCAGGACGTCGCGGGCGAGGACGACCGAGCCCTGTGAGGGGAGATGCGGTGCGCCCGAGCCCTTGCCGCCGGTGAGGTAGGAGTCACGACGCTCGAGCTTGCCGTCGCGGCCGCGCTCGAAGACCACGGCCTCGTTGTTGTCGGCATCGTTCGTCTGGACGTAGACGAAGCCGCCCTGTTCACTCATCATGCTGACCTCCGGTTCGCATTGCGTTGACGCAGCTACCGTCGTCGCACGACCCGGGCTGTTACACCGGAGTTGTCGCGACCACGTCGATGCGCCCGGGAGTACGATCACCAGGGCGGGATGCGGGTTGCGGCGATCGATCTCGGCACGAACTCGACACGGCTGCTCGTGGCCGACGTCGAGCACGGCCGGCTGAGGGACGTCGACCGGGACACGACGATCACGCGTCTCGGAGAGGGAGTCGACGGACGTCGCCGCCTCCTCCCCGTTCCGATCACGCGCGTCCGCAACGTGCTCGTCGACTACCGGCGCCGGCTCGAGGCGCTGGAAGCCGAGCGGACGCTCGCGATCGCGACGAGCGCCGTTCGCGACGCCGAGAACGGCGAGGCCTTCCTCGGCGAGGTGGAATGGGGCTACGGGTTCTCGACCGCGCTTCTCTCCGGAGGCGACGAGGCGCTGATGATGTTTCGCGGCGTCACAGCGGAGCGCGATCTTTCGGATGGGACCGTGATCGTCGACATCGGCGGCGGGTCGACAGAGCTCGTCGTCGGGGGACCGGGCGGAGTCAGCTGGCACACGAGCCTCGACATCGGCTCCGTACGGCTGACCGAGCGCGCGCTTCACTCGGACCCTCCATCGGTCGCCGAACTGGACGCCTGCGCGGTTGCGGCGCGCACGCTCCTCAGCGAGCGTGTCCCGGAAGACGTGCGGAACGGCGTCACTTCGGCGATCGGCGTGGCTGGGACGATCACGAGCCTCGCGGCGCTCGCTATTGGAATGCCGGAGTACGACCGTGACCGCGTCCACGGCTACCGGTTGACGGCCGCTGCACTCGACCAGCAGCTCGCGCGGCTCGCCTCGGTGCCCCTCGCGGTGCGTCGCGCCCTCCGGCCGCTTGATCCGGACCGCGCACCCGTGATCGTCGGCGGCGCGGTCATCGCCCGCGAGACCCTCGCATTCTTCGCACTGGACGCGCTCGAGATCAGCGAGCGGGACATCCTCGACGGAGCCGCCCTCGCTGCCGCCCAGCTTCCCGCGCCGAACGAGGGAGCCGCTCCGCCGGGCGCCTACACCTGCTGCTAGTTGCCCGCCACGCCTAGGCTGCGTCGAGCGGCGGCGGCTCGTCCTCGGCCAGGCGGCGCTGGACGATCGTGCGCGAGAGGATGCCGACCAGCCGCTCGTCCTCGACAACGGGAACGCGCTCGAGATCCTGGTCCTCGAGCATCCGGAAGGCTTCGTCGAGATCGGTCGAGGCGTCGAGCGTGAAGAGTGGCGGCTCCGCGATCTCGCCGAGAAGCGTGGAGCTCGGATCTCTCCCGGCCGCGACGATCTTCTCGACGAGCGTCTTGCGCGTGATCACGCCGACGAGCTTCCCCTCTACGTCGCACACGAGCACGGCCCGCACGGCCGCGTCCGAGAGCCGCTCGCCGGCCTCCCGGGCGGTCACGGACGCGTCGAGCGCGCCCGGCTCGGGGACCATCGCGTCTCGTACCTGCTGCGTCACGGGTAGATGCCTCGCGCCTTGAGGGCCGCTGCGACCTCGTTGATGCCGGCCACCAGCGCCGCCTGTCGGAGCGAGATCCCCTTGAGCGCCGCCAGCTCCCAGACACGGTCGAACGCGTCACCGAGCTTCTCGGCGAGCCGCGCTCGGATCTCGTCCCGGGTCCAGAACAGGCGCCCGAGATCCTGCACCCACTCGAAATACGAGACCGTCACGCCGCCGGCGTTCGTCAGCACGTCGGGGAGAACTGGGATCCCGCGCTCCCGGAAGATCGCGTCCGCCTCGATCGACGTCGGGCCGTTCGCGCCCTCGACCACGAGCTTCGTGTCGATGCGGGGCGCATTGTCCCCGGTCAGCTGGTCCTCGAGAGCGGCGAGAACGAGGACGTCGCATGGAAGCTCGAGGAGATCCGAGTTCGAGACATGGTCTGCCTCCGGATAGTCCTCGAGCGTCCCGTGGTCGGCGATCCACCCACGTGCGTGGTCGAGGTCGAGACCATGCTCCGAGTAGACGCCGCCCGAGATGTCGGAGACCGCGAGGACGGTCGCGCCCTTCGAGACGAGCTCCTGGGCGGCGATGCCGCCGACGTTCCCGAACCCCTGCACGACACAGCGCTGGTCCGACAGCTTCCAGCCGAGGCGCTCGCACGCCCGCTCGATCACCATCACGACTCCGGCACCGGTCGCCTCGTGCCGGAAGAGCGAGCCGCCGAGCGAGACCGGTTTCCCCGTGACGATCTCGGGCACCGCGTGCCCGACCTGCATGGAGTAGGTGTCCATGATCCACGCCATCGTCTGCTCGTTCGTGGCCATGTCCGGGGCGGGAATGTCCTCCTGCGGGCCGATCACGCCCATCAGCTCGCTCGTGTACCGGCGGGTCAGCCGCTGCAGCTCACCCGGCGAGAGCTCACGCGGGTTACAGCGGACTCCTCCCTTCGCGCCGCCGTACGGGAGCCGGAGGAGCGAGCACTTCCAGGTCATCCAGACCGCGAGCGCCGCGCATTCCCCGAGCGTGACGTGCGAGTCGTAGCGGATGCCGCCCTTCGTCGGCCCGAGGACGCTCGAGTGCTGGACACGGTAGGCGGGAAACACGTCTACGTGTCCCGCGTCCCGGTGGACGGGCACCGTGACCATCACCGCGCGCTCCGGATAGCGCAGCCGCTCCGCGATCGACTCGTTGACCTCGGCGAAGGGAATCGCCTGCTCGAACTGGGTCATGGCGGTGCGAAAGAGGGGCGTGTCCCACTCGAGCCCCGTCGCTTCGGGGGCGATCTCTCCGACCAGCTCGGCCATGCTCGGAGTCTAGGTTCCGCTCAATGACGCGGCTATCCTGACGCCGCCGGGGTGGCGAAACTGGTGATACGCGCCCGACTTAAAATCGGGTGTCCCCCACGGGGGCGTGCGGGTTCGAGTCCCGCCCCCGGCACTGCAGGTCGGGCACGCTATTCGCCCGGCTCGAACGCGTAGCTCGACGGGATCTTCGCGGGGGGCTTGCCGACGACGATGGCGATCTCCTGGTGCGACTTGAGCGTGAGGCCGGCCGGGTTGCCGCTCTGCTTCTGCCCGTTCAGATACCAGTGGAGGCCGTTGCAGTACGCCCCGATGCACCTCGAGCCGAGGTACACCCCCCACTCCGCGAAGAACTGCCCGAGTGTGAAAGGTCGCGCCTTCTGCGCCTCGATGTGGATGACGCCGCGCGCGTCGTGGGTGTGGAGCTCGGTCAGGTAGTTGCCGGCGATGTTGATCCCGACGAGCGCGGGCACAGTCACCTTCTTCCCGTTGACGAAGATGTCGAGGTGGGCATGGAAGTGCTCGGCCAGGCCCTGATGCCCGGCGAGCGTCGTCAGCCCGAGCGGAAGGAGCCGCTCGTCGAGGTGCTTGAATTCCTGCTTCCAGGGCGCCTTCGACTTCGTCACGCCGGGAAGGGTGTTGTAGTCGACTGCCGCCTTCGTCTTGGATCCGCCTCCGCCACCGGCGACGAGGGCCCCGACGATCGCCCCCGCGATGATGAGCGCGACGACCGCGCCGCCGACGGCGTAGATCCACGGAGGCCGCCCTCCTGCCCCTACTCTGGAGGCCCTCCGGGTGTCGCGCCGCTGCGGCGCCTGGACGCGCCGCGGAGGCGGTGGAGTACGGACTTTCTTCGCCACGGCGCGGGTCAGGGTACCGGTGGCCGTATCGCTCTCGCCGCCTCGAGGTGAAACTTCGCAACGTGCGGGATTATTCGTGGGGGCGATCTCTTGACGGAGGTCGATCGGCGCCCGTATAGTGCGCGAGCCAAAGCCGATGAACCTTTCGGGGTTCGCCGGCTTTGGCGTTTTTCGTGGGCTTTTTGAGAGCCTCAGGCTCCCTCCGTCCGGCCCCCTCACTAGCGTTCGTCGGCCCGATGGTCGACGTGGTTCTCATCCTGGTGCTCGGGGCGGCGATCGCCGCCGTCCTGCTCGTGGTCGGACGGCAGCTCCTGCGGGAGATCGCTTCTTTTCGCGACGAGTCAGGGACACAGCTCGCCGACAGAAACGCCGAGGTCGATCGGAGGCTTCAAGGGCTGGTCGAGACGATGGACCGGCGGCTCGGGGAGCTCGACACCAAGGTCGATCGACGGCTCGAGAGCGCATCCGAGACGACCAGCAAGATCCACGAGCGCCTCGGCAAGGTCGACGAGGCGACGACCCAGATGCTCGAGCGCGCGAAGGACCTCGCGCGCCTCGAGCAGGCCCTGCGCCCGCCGAAGGCGCGGGGTGGGTTCGGCGAGCTCCTGCTCGAGAACTTGCTTCGTGACCGCCTCCCGCCCTCGGCCTACGAGATCCAGTACACGTTCGACTCGGGCGAGCGCGTCGACGCGATCGTGCGCGCCCAGCGGACGATCCCCGTCGACTCGAAGTTCCCGCTCGACAACTACCTGCGCCTGGCCGAGGCCGAATCCGACGACGAGCGAACGCTCGCCGAGCGGCAGTTCGCCCGCGACGTGAAGCAGCACATCGACGCGATCGCGTCGAAGTACATCCGCCCCGACGAAGGCACCTACGACTTTGCGTTCATGTACATCCCTGTCGAGGCCGTCTACTACGAGCTCGCCTGCGGAAAGACCGGCGCCCTCCTCACGTACGCGCACGAGCGGCGCGTCTTCCCGGTGTCGCCGACGACCTTCACCGCCTACCTCCAGGTGATCGCGCTCGGCCTCCGCGGGATGCAGATCGAGGAGCACGCGCACGAGGTGATGGCCTACGTCGCGGAGCTCCAACGCGACTTCGACCGGTTCTCGGACGATTTCGACAAGATCGGCACTCACATCGGCCACGCGCAGTCGAAGTACCACGAGGCAGGCAAGCGACTCGACCGGCTCGAGACGAAGCTCGAGCGCGCGGTCGAGGAGCAGGAAGAGATCGAGGGCGAGTCCGTGCTCGAGCTTCCTGGTGTCTCGGCGGACGCGGCGTAACGCCTAGTACCGCAAGAGAGCGCCGATGCCCTCGACCGGGGCGAGATCCTCGTGATGCTCGATCGCCCAGACTGCGCCACCGTGGGCCAGGGTCTGGTGCACAGCGAGGTCGAGGCCGGCATCGACCTTCTCCATGCGCCGCCCGTCGAGCGGACAGCTGCCGTCCGTCATGGCGGCTCGACCACAAGCGGGACAACGCCAGGCGGCCCGGTCGGCGCCTTCCTGGAACAACAGGAGCTCGACCCGGGAGTCCGATGCAGCCTCGAGCGTTTCCTCCCACCCGGCGGCCGCTCGGCCCTTGCGGCCAGCCTCCTCGCGCCAGCGGCCGATTGCCGCCGCCTCGTCCCGGGCTTCGGCCTCTGTGAGCAGCGGCGTCACGGCCTGCATGATCTCGGAGGGTGTCGCGTGCGCGTCGGCCGAGGTCCATCCGATTAGCGCATCGCGTGCCTCTTTCGAGAGCGCGTCGGTGAGCTCAGGCCGCGTCTCCTCGGCACAGACGAGGATGACCCTCGGCGCCTGGAGCTGCCGTCTGCTGCGGTCGAGCTCTTCCGCGACTCCCTTGAGGTGCTCCTGCACGAGCTTCTCGACGTGACGGGCATAGCGAGACTGGGACCACCCGCCCTGGTCGTGCTGGCCCGGCGTGTCGTCGTGGTGTTCCGCGATCTCCTCGAGCCGTCCCGCCCTCACGCGGTACAGCCGGCCTTCCTCGCGTCCCACGACTGCAACGATGGTGCCGTCGCCGCGGGTCACGAGCGGGACGAGGGGGGCGACGGAGAAGTCGCGGCCGACCGTGACGCCGTCGCGGACAGGCTCGGGCAGAAGGAGCGTCTGCCAGTAGTTGTCGAGCCCGGCGGCGAAGATGGCGAGCCCCCGGGCCCCCTCCCTGACGAAGTCGTCGTCGAACCAGCGGGCGATGCGCTCGAAGTCGGACTTCAACGCGCCGCGCTGCTCGTGAGTCAGGTCGGATCGATCGGTCTTCTCGGCTGCCGTCAGAAGCGCGTTCATCCGCGACTGGGCGTCGGCCGCGGTCGGGACGTCCGACGGGTCCAGGTTGACGAGGACGCTCGTCGCGCAGCCGTTCTCGGCGCGGAAGCCCGCCAGCTCCCGCAGGAGGGACCACGTCACCATTCCGCGCATCGCCTGCCCCTCCCTCGCCATCGAAGCGGCGATTCTACGCCTCGGCGGCGCCGGATGGCGGGCCGCCGTACCATGGAATGGTAGCGAGGCACTCGACGGAAGGCCCCGGCCGAGGAAGCCACAGCCGACCGGATTCGTTTAATACGGAGAAGGAATCAGAGGACAGAAGCGGAGGACCATGACCGACATCGACGTGCGTGAAGTGATCATCATCGGCGGGGGCCCTGCCGGCTACACGGCAGCCCTGTACGCAGCACGCGGCAACCTGAGGCCGCTCGTCATCGAGGGCTTCAACTGGGGCGGCCAGCTCATGATCACGAGCGACGTCGAGAACTATCCCGGCTACCCAGAGGGCGTCCTCGGGCCGGAGATGATGCAGGACTTCCGGCGCCAGGCCGAGCGCTTCGGCGCCGAGTTCGTTACCGACGACGTGACGAGAGTCGACTTCTCCCGGCGGCCGCACCGCCTCTGGGTTGGAGACGACGAGTACCGCGCCGAGGCGGTCATCATCGCCACGGGGGCGAGCGCGCGGCAGCTCGGGCTCGCGTCCGAGCTGCGGCTTCAGGGCCGCGGGGTCTCCTACTGCGCTACGTGCGACGCGGCCTTCTTCCCCGGCAAGCACGTCGTCGTCGTGGGCGGCGGCGATTCGGCGATGGAGGAGGCGACGTTCCTCACGCGCTTTGCCGCGAAGGTGACCATCGTGCACCGTCGCGAAGAGTTCCGGGCCTCGCAGATCATGCTCGACCGGGCGCACGCGAACGAGAAGATCGAGTGGGTCACGAACGCCGTGGTCGACGAGGTCATCGGCGAAGACCGGGTCACCGCGGTCCGTCTCCGCGATGTGCAGACCGGCGAGACCTGGGAGATCCCGGCCGACGGCGTGTTCGCGGCGATCGGCCACGATCCGAACACGTCCCTCTTCCTCGACCAGATCGACCACGACGAGGCCGGTTACCTGATCACGAAGCCGCGCTCGACCGAGACGAACGTGCCAGGCGTATTCGCCGTCGGCGACGTCCAGGACCACGTCTATCGCCAGGCGATCACTGCGGCAGGCTCCGGGACGATGGGCGCGCTCGACGCCGAGCGCTATCTGGCTGCCCTCGAAGGGCACGCCGCAACGGCGCTCACCGCGCCGCGCGAAGAGACTCCCGTCTAGCTCGGGCGCTAGCCGGTCTCCCGGCTACCCTCGCCCGGTGGCCGCCGAGTGGATCGACCTGATCGATCCGACCCCCGACGAGGTGCGGGCGAAGCTGCCTTCCTCCCTGCAGGAGTCGGCCCTCGAGCTTCTGCTCAGGCCGGCTCAGCACGCAGACGAGCCACGTCCCACGCTGCGCTCGCACGGTAGCTACATCTTCGGCGTCTTCCTCGTCGCCGTGGTCGTTCCAGCAGACGATCGCGTCTTCTACCAGGAAGTCGACGTGATCCTTACGCCGGACGTGCTGTTCACCGTCAGCAAGACGCCCACGGGCGCTAAGCCCTACGACCCACGTCCCGTGCGCGAGGCGTGCCGCCCAGACGACAACGCGGGCATGATGCTCTACCGGCTCATCGACGACATCGCCGAGCGGTACCTCGATCTGGTCGACGACCTCGACGGGGAGATCGACCAGCTCGAGGACACCGTCGAGTCCGCCCCTGTGGCGCGGACGCGGAATCGCCTGAGCGTTCTGCGCCACGATCTGCTGCACATTCGCCGAACTCTTGCTCCCACACGCGACGCGGTCCGCCGGGTGGTCGACAACGTCGTCGAGGTGAACACCGGGTCCGAGGTCTTTCCGCACGACGTCGAGGTGGCGTTCAACAGCGTCTACGACAAGCTCCTGCGCGCATTCGACGGCCTCGAGCTCTCACGCGACCTGATCGCCAGCGTTCGTGACTACTTGCAGACGAAGGTCGCGAACGACCAGAACGAGGTGGTGAAGAAGCTGACGGTGATCGCCTCCGTGCTCCTGCTCCCCACCTTCATCGTCGGGCTCTACGGCCAGAATTTCCGCCATCACTTCCCAGAGCTCGCCTGGCGGTGGGGCTACGCGTGGTCCTGGGGGCTGATCATCGTCACGACCATCATGCAGCTCGCGTATTTCAGGTGGAAGAAGTGGATCTAGAGGCGCCGTCCGCATCCCTGGCGCTACCTTGAGCCCGTGCCCCATTTCATCTGCCCCAACTGCAAGCAGCGCTCGATCGACCACGACCGGGTGCAGGAGCTCGACGACGTCCCCGTCGCCTGCGAGCGATGCGGCTTCGGCTTCCTGTTCGAGCTGATGGACGACTACTACCCGGCGCCGAACACCGGCCTCATCGTGTGCGATCGCGACGGTCGCGTGCTCGCGTCAGGCCGCGGCGTCTTCGAGCTCTCTGGCTATCAGGAGCAGGAGCTGCTCGGGGCCGACGTTGTGGAGCGGCTCGGCCTCAACGGGTTCGAGCCCGAGCGAAACCCCGCGAAGCTCGCCCTCGAGTGGGGCGTGCGGCGGATGGGCGAGAAGCTCGAGCTCCGGACGCGGGCCGGCCAGCACAAGCCCATCACCGCCGACTTCTTCCCCGCCTACGACGAGGATGGCGGACTGCTCGTCGCAATCACGCCGCGAAGCTGACGTCCGCCTCGGTGCTGCATCTGTAGTCGCCTGTCAACGATCCTCCCGCCAGCCCTCCCGACCCGACCGTGCTCGGCTCGGAGCTCGTCGCTTCACCGCGGCTTGCGCAATGCCGCAGCGAGGTCGTCGAGATCCGCTCCTCGCGCGACGGCAAAACCGGCGAGATACGAAAGAAGCGGCGCGTTCGTTCGCTCGCCGCTCGAGCGAGCGGCAAGGCGCGCGATGTCCAGGATCGTCGCCGCCGCGTGCTCGTCGATCGCGAGGTCCTCGCCGGCGAGCCCGGCAACTCGGGCGAGCTCGTCACGGGCTGAGGTGAGCCAGAAGTCGATCGCTAGGACTGTATAGCGATGACAGTCGTAACGGGCGTCTTGCTGGTTGGCGGTGGGAGCAGGCGCTTCGGCTCGCCGAAAGCGCTCGCTCGGCTCGGCCGCAAGACACTGGTCGAGCTCGCATGGGAGCGGCTCGCGTGGTGCGACGAGCGGCTTGCTGTCGGCAAGGTGGCGGACCGACTGCCGTTGCCGTTCCCACTCCTCGATGACGGGAGCGATGTACGAGCACCGATTGCGGGACTCGTCGCAGGGCTTCGCGCCGCGAGCTGCGACATGGTCGTGGCACTCCCGGTCGACCTCCCGCTGATCACCGATGAAGCTCTGCGTACGCTCGTCTTCCACTGCACCGCTGACGCTGCCGTGCCGCAAACCGGCCCACTGCCCGGCGCATATCGGCGCAGCGTGGTTCCTGTCCTCGAGCGGAGCATCCGTGCGGGCAAACTCGGCCTGCGCGCCGCGCTCACCGAGCTCGACGTGAGGGTCGTCGCCTCGATCCGATCCTTCTCACCAACGTCAACCGCATCGAGGACCTCCCTCTCTCCCCCGGGAAACCGTGAGGGACCGGGAAGCTCGAGCCTGCTCAGACGTCAGACGGCGATCAGAGCCGGACGCGCTGCTCCGCTGAGCGACGGCGCTCGAACGCGAGGGCCGCGCGCGGGTTGCGGCTCCGATAGAGAATCCAGCTGCGTCGCAGGTAGGAGAGTGGGATGCTCCATGCGTGCACCAATCGGCTGAACGGCCAGACTGCGTAGAGCAGCCAGACGGAGGTCACGTGCAGCTGGAAGAGGAACGGGGCGCTTGCCATTTGCTCGGCGTGCGGCTGGAACAAGAAGATGCCGCGGAACCACGGGCTGACGACCTCGCGGTAGTGGTACGGGCTGACGAGGTTCGCGCCGAACGTCGCCAGCATGCCGGTGACCAGCGCGATCGTGAGCAGCGGGTACATGACGAGATCGCCACGGCTCGTCGTCGCCCGGACGCGCGGGACGCTCGCGCGGCGGAAGAGCAGTATCGCCAGGCCGACGGTCATGACGGCGCCGGCCGTGCCGCCCGCCACGAGAGCAATCAGATGGTAGAGATGCTCGTGGATCCCGACCGCGCTGGTAACGCCCGGTGGGATCAGGATGCCGAGCACGTGCCCGCCGATGACGGCGAGGATGCCGAAGTGAAAGAGCAGGCTGCCGATCCGCAGCATCCTCTGTTCGAGGAGCTGCGTCGAGCGCGCCGTCCACGTCAGCTGGTCGCGCGTGTATCGCCACACGTGGCCGACGACGAAGATCGAAAGGCAGATGTACGGAAGCGCGATCCAGAGGAACAGATCGCCGCTGGTCACGTGACGCCCTCCGGCACCATGACGACGGGCTCGAGGCCGACGAGCTCGCTCGGCGGGCCCTCCTCGGCGAGGCGCCGCGCCCGCTCCTCCTGCGCACGCGTGAGCGGAGGGAGCTTCTCGACGAGCACGTCGAAGAGCGGCGCGTAGCGACTCTCCCGTTGGTGCAGGCGCCCGCGAAGGAGCTCGAGCGACGGGCGGAGCTCCGCGAGCGGTTCGTGCCCGTCGGGGACGAGCGAGGCGAACTCGAGCAGTGCGGGCAGGTAGTCGGGCAGCTCTCCGCCCTCGAGCTCGAGCCCGGCCTCTGCGAAGCGCCGCTTCAGGCGCACGAGCTCGATTCCGCGCTGCCTGCGGTCGCCGTGCGTGTGGTAGGTGAGGTACAGGGTCGCGCGGCGGTCGAAGTCGAACGTCGTCACGTACTCGTCCTGCAGGTCGCGCAGCGGAAGGGAGAACTGGGCTTCGACGAAGGCCTCCACGCGCGCGTCGTTCGCAGCGTCGAGGAGCTCGTCCCGCGCCCCAACCAGCTCCTCGTCGGGGTATTGCAGCAACGCCGAGAGCACGCGGAACGAGCTCATGAGCCGATCCGCCCGACCTTCGACAGCGGCACGAAGCCGGTAGCGCCAGTGATCGGCTGCGGGAAACCGCCGCTGCCCTGCTTCGCGAGCACCGGCCCTGCGGTTTCGGCGTGACCCTTCGGAATCACGTACCGCTCGCTCGAATGAGCGATCGCGAGCAGCCGGTACAGCCGTTCGAGCCGCGGCAGGTCGAGCCCGACAGCCTCGGCGACCGCCGAGTCAGCCTCGGCGCCGAGGTTGCGCTCGCGCATGATCGACCGCATCGCCGCGAGTCGCTTGAGCGCGAGCCGCACCGGTGCTTCGTCGCCTGCAGTCAGGAGATTCGCGAGGTAGGCGATCGGGATCCGGAGCTCGTCGATCGTCGGGAAGACATCGTCGGGGTCGGCCTCGGAGCCCTTGCCCTCGATCATCCCCATCACCGGCGAGAGAGGCGGGACGTACCAGACCATCGGCAGCGTCCGGTACTCGGGATGGAGCGGAAGCGCGACGCGATGCTCGACGGCGAGCGCGTAGACGGGCGACCGCTGCGCCGCCTCGAGCCAGTCGTCGGCGATTCCGTCGCGGCGCGCGTCGTCCTGCACGGTGGGGTCGTTCGGGTCGAGGAAGATGTCGAGCTGCGCTGCCAGCAGGTCCTTTTCGTCAGGGACGGAAGCGGCCGCTTCGACGCGGTCGGCGTCGTAGAGGACGACGCCCATGTAGCGGATGCGCCCGACGCAGGTCTCGGAGCAGACGGTCGGCTGTCCCGATTCGATGCGCGGATAGCACATCGTGCACTTCTCCGCCTTGCCCGTGCCCCAGTTGAAGTAGACCTTCTTGTACGGGCAACCACTGACGCAAAAGCGCCAGCTCCGACAGGCCTCCTGGTCGACGAGCACGATCCCGTCTTCCTCGCGCTTGTACATCGCGCCCGATGGACAACTGGCGACGCAGGACGGGTTGAGGCAGTGCTCGCAGATGCGCGGCAGGTAGAACATGAACGCCTGCTCGTACTCGAGCCGCACCTGCTCCTCGGCCGCACCGCGCACGTTCGGGTCGGCGAGTGCGCGCTCGGGGGCTCCGGCGAGGTCGTCCTCCCAGTTCGGGCCCCACTGGAGGTCCAGAGGCTTCCCCGACAGCTGTGAGACCGGCTGCGCGACCGGCTGGTGCTCGGAGGGCCCCGCGTTCGTCAGGTGCTCGTAGTCGTAGTTCCACGGCTCGTAGTAGTCGTCCATCAGCGGCAGGTCGGGGTTGTAGAAGATGTTCGCAAGCTTGCGCAGCTTCCCACCGGACTTCAGCCGGAGCTTGCCGCGCCGGTCGAGCTCCCAGCCTCCCCGCCACTTCTCCTGGTCCTCCCAGCGCTTCGGATAGCCGACGCCCGGTTTCGTCTCCACGTCGTTGAACCACATGTACTCGGCGCCGCGCCGATTCGTCCAGACGTTCTTGCACGTCACCGAGCACGTGTGGCAGCCGATGCACTTGTCGAGGTTCATCACCATCGAGATCTGTGCCCGAACCCTCATCAGTAGACGACCTCCCGCTCGAGCTTGCGCACGAGCACGACCTCATCGCGCTGCGACCCGGTCGGCCCGTAGTAGTTGAAGCCGTAGGAGAGCTGCGCGTAGCCGCCGATCAGCAGCGTCGGCTTGATCGAGATGCGCGTGACCGAGTTGTCGGTCCCGCCGCGCGTGCCCGAGAGCTCCGTCAACGGCACGTTGACGTGCCGGTCCTGCGAGTGGTACATCAACGAGACGCCCTTCGGGATCCGGTGCGAGACGACGGCGCGGCAGGCGATCACGCCGTTGCGGTTGAAGACCTCGACCCAGTCGTTGTCGACGACCTGCGCCGTCGCGGCGTCCTCGACCGACAGCCACAACGTCGGCCCGCCGCGGAAGAGCGTCAGCATCGTCAGGTTGTCCTGGAACTCCGAGTGGATCGACCACTTCGAGTGCGGCGTCAGGAAGCGGAGGTGCACCTCCGGTCTCGCGTCACCGGACCGCTGCTCCCCCACGTGGCGGAGCACGTCGATCGGAGGCCTGAAGATCGGCAGCGCCTCGCCGAACTCGCGGATCCACTCGTGGTCGACGTAGAAGTGCTGACGCCCGGAGAGGGTCCGCCAGGGGACGAGCTTGTCGACGTTGATCGTGAACGGCGAGTAGCGGCGGGTGCGTGACTCCGTGCCCGACCACTCGGGTGAGGCAAGCACCTTGCGCGGCTGCACCTGGGTGTCCGCAAACGTGATCCGCTCGTCGGCGCGCTCCTCGACAAGGTCGGTGAGCGGGAGCCCGACGCGCCGCTCGAGCTGCCTGAATCCCTCCACCGCCAGGCGGCCGTTCGTCACCGACGAAAGGGAGAGGATCGCCTCGCACCAATCGACGTCGCGCGCGAGCGAGGGCCGTCCCGCCGCGAGGCCCGAGCGGACCGCCCGTTGCGGGCGCGCAACTCCTCGACCTCGGCGAGCGGCTTCCAGCTGACGCCCTTGGCCTGCACGCCGGGCTCCTCGACGAGCGGGCCGAGCGCGGCCCACTTCTCGGCGACCGCGCCGTAGTCGCGCTCGACCACGAGCAGCTTCGGCATCGTCTTGCCGGGAATCGCCTCGCACTCGCCGGCGCGCCAGTCGCGCACCTCGCCGAGCGGCTGCGCGAGCTCGTCCGGCGTGTCGTGCAGCAACGACGCCGCGACGAGGTCTCTGCGGACGCCGAGATGCTTCTCGGCCAGGCGCGAGAACTCTTCGGCGATGCGCTTGAAGATCGCGTGATCCGTCCGCGACTCCCACGGCGGCGGCACGGCCTCGTTGAACGAGTGCACGAACGGGTGCAGGTCGGTCGAGGAGAGGTCGTATTTCTCGTACCAGGTCGCCGCCGGAAGCACGACGTCGCTGTACAGCGCGGAGCCGTTCATGCGGAAGTCGATCGTCGTGAACAGGTCGAACTTGCCGACCGGCGCCTCGTCGCGCCAGACGACGTCCCTCGCGCGCAGCTCCGGCGGCGCCTCTTCGTTGCGGATCCCGTCCTGCTCGACGCCGAGCACGTGGCGGAGGAAGTACTCGTGCCCCTTGCTCGAGGAGCCGAGCAGGTTCGCCCGCCAGAGCGTGAGCACGCGCGGGTGGTTCTGCGGCGCGTCCGGGTCCTCGTACGCGAAGCGCAGCCGCCGCTCCTTCAGCTCGCGGACGACGTATTCGGCCGGCTCCATGCCGGCGGCCGCAGCGTCCTCGGTGATGTCGAGCGGGTTGCGGTCGAAGCCCGGGTACATCGGCATCCAGCCGAGCCGGGCCGACAGCGCGACGCAGTCGGCGAGGTGCATGTCCTTCAGCGTTCCCTTGCCGAGGGCAGACGCGAACTCGCCCGCGCGCGTCCGCTGGTAGCGCCACTGGTCGCTCATCAGGAACCAGTACGGCGTCGTCGGCTGCCATCGCGGCGGTCTTGCCCAGTCGCCGGCGAAGGCGATCGTCGACCAGCCGGTGATCGGCCGCACCTTCTCCTGGCCGACGTAATGCGCCCAGCCGCCCCCGTTCACACCCTGGCAGCCGCAGAGCAGCACCATCGTGAGCATCGAACGGTAGATCTGATCCGAGTGGTACCAGTGGTTGGTGCCGCCGCCCATCATGATCAGCGAGCGTCCGCCTGAGCGCTCGGCGTTGCGCGCGAATTCACGAGCAACACGTGTCACGAGCTGCGCGATCGACGCCGGTGTAGGCCTCCTGCCAGGCCGGTGTGTACGGCAGCGGAGTCGTCGTAGTCGGCCGGCCAGTCGCCGGCCAGCTCGCCGCGCCGGACGCCGAGCTGCGCGGCGAGCAGATCGAACACGGTCGTGACGAGCGCGCCCCCGACGCGCATCGCGGGACTCCACGGCGCATCGACGAGCCGGACTCCCCTTCCCCGACGTCGAAGCGCGGGACGTCGAGCTCGACGAGCTCGTCGGCCCGGTCGAGCAGCGTCAGCGCGGGCTTCACGCTGCCGAGCGCGAGGTTCCACTTGCCGAGCCCTTCGTCGCCCCAACGGAAGCCGATCGAGCCGTGCGGCACCGACGGCTTCCCGGTCGCCTCGTCGAGGACTACCGTCTTCCAGTCGGCGTGCTCGCTCGTGCTCGCCGAGATCGGAGGCGCGCAGCATGCGTCCTGCCACGTATGCGTCGCCGCGCGGCTCGAGCGTCACGAGGCACGGCAGGTCCGTGTACGTGCGAACGTAGTCGTCGAAGTACGGCACCCGCCGGTCGACGTGGAACTCGCGGAAGATCACGTGTGCCATTGCGAGCGCGAGCGCCCCGTCCGAACCGGGCTGCGCCGCGAGCCAGTGGTCGGCGAACTTCGTGTGGCCCGCGTAATCCGGCGAGACGACGACGACCTTCTGTCCTCGGTAGCGCGCCTCGACCATGAAGTGCGCGTCCGGCGTTCGCGTCTGCGGGATGTTCGTGCCCCAGATGATCACGTAACTCGCGTTCCACCAGTCGGCGGACTCCGGCACATCGGTCTGGTCGCCCCAGATCTGCGGCGAGGCGGGCGGCAAGTCGGCGTACCAGTCGTAGAACGAGAGCACGACGCCGCCGATCAGCGACAGGAAGCGCGTGCCCGCGGCGTAGGAGACCATCGACATCGCCGGGATCGGCGTGAAGCCGGCGATCCGGTCTGGCCCGTACCGCTTCGTCGTGTACACGTGTGCCGCGGCGACCAGCTCGGCGGCCTCGTCCCACGACGCGCGCACGAAGCCGCCGCGGCCGCGCTGCGACTTGTACGCGCGCGCCTTCTCCGGGTCTTCGACGATCGCCGCCCAGGCATCGACCGGATCGCCCGTGCGCTCCCGTTCCTGCCGGTACATGTCGAGGAGCACGCCGCGCATGTACGGGTACTTCACGCGCAGCGGCGAGTACAGGTACCACGAGAACGACGCACCGCGCGGGCAGCCCCGTGGCTCGTACTCGGGCATCTCGGGCCCATTGGATGGATAGTCCGTCTCCTGCGTCTCCCAGGCGACGATCCCGTCCTTGACGTGCACCTTCCACGAGCAGGAGCCGGTGCAGTTGACGCCGTGCGTCGAGCGCACGACGCGCGTCGTGCTCCCAGCGCTCGCGGTAGAGCCGCTCCCACTCGCGGCCGCGCGGCGTGAGCTCGCTCCATCCTTCGGCCGAGCGCGCCCCGCGGCGGAAGAAACGCGGTGAGTCGAGCAGGGACCGCATCAGGCCGGCGCCTCCGTCGATGCGACTCCGCGCACCTCTTGCGGAGGCGCGGCGTGGATCAGCCAGGCGGCCAGAGCGAGGCACGCGGTGACGAACACCAGCAGCCCCACGAACCCGTAGGTGTACGTGCCCTCCGCGTCCTTCACGAGCCCGACGTAGATCGGCGGGAAGAAGCCGCCGAGCCCGCCGGCCGCGCCGACGACACCCGCGGCAGCACCCGGGTTGTCCGGAAACTCGTTCGGCACGAGCTTGAACACCGCGCCGCTGCCGCTGCCGAGGAAGACGCCGAGGGTCAGGCACGCGATCGTGATCGGCACGATCCGCGGGGTCGGCGCGAGTGCCGCGAGCACTGCCGCATCGACCGCGATGCCCGCGAACGCCAGCACGAGCACGGGCAGCGCGCCGGCGCGGTCGGCGATCCAGCCCCCGACGGGCCGCGCGAGCGTCGCAGCGATGATGAAGCCCGCAGCGCGCGCCCCCGCCTCGCTCTTCGAGTAGTCGAACCAATCCTGCAACAGCGTTGGGAGCAGGAACCCCATCGCGACGAAACCGCCGAAGGTGATGAAGTAGAAGAACGCGAGCCGGTAGAGACGCCAGCCGGACCGCAGCACGTCGCCGTAGCGTGCCGGCGCACCGCGGGCGGGCGCGTCGCGCGCGAACAGCCAGAAGACGACGCCACCGGTGAGGAGCAAGGCGGCGGTGATCCAGCCCACCGTCGACCTGCCCCAGTGGTTCGACACGGGAGGCGCGCCGAAGAAGGCGATCGCGGTGCCGATGTTCCCCATGCCGTAGACGCCGAGCGCGAAGCCCTGCCGCTCACGGCCGTACCAGCCCGAGACGAACGGCACGCCCACCGCGAACGACGCACCAGCGACGCCGAGCAGGAACCCGACGCCGATCAGCGCCCAGTAGCCGTGGGCATATCCGAAGAGCACCGCCGGTAGTGCGGAAAACGCCAGCAGGAGCGAGAACACGAGCCGACCGCCGCGGCGGTCGGTCATATAACCGAGCGGGATCCGCAACAACGAGCCGAGGATGACCGGTACAGCGGTGAGGAACAGTGCCTCGGTGTAGGAAAGGCCCAGGTCCTTCTTGAACGTCTTCGCAAAGGGCGCGATCAGACTCCACGCGGTGAAGCACAACGCGAAGGCAGCGGTCGCGAGGATCAGGTTCCGCGTTGCCGAGCGTCTCTCGGACACGGTCTCGAACCATAACGCGGGGGATCGCGAAAGGGGGCACGCACCCGGAAACCCGCGGTGATCGAGCCGGCTAGATGCCCGGGTTCACGCCGCGAAGCTGACGTACGCCTCGGTGCGGTAGCGGAACCGGACACGGCCGCCGTGTGCGTCCGCCACCGCACGCAGCTGCCGCTCGAGAGCGCGCCGCTCCGGCTCGAGCGCAGCCGCCACGAAGCTGATCGAGAGGATGCGTCCGACGAGCGCGTCGGCATCGAGCTCCTGCTCGAACCGGAACTCCGCCGTGAGGAGGTCACCGAAGACCTCGGCGACGAAGCGCGCCGCGGTCGTGGGAAGCGCCTCACGGCCCGGGGGAACGAAGGGCTCGAGCAGCTGCGTCACCTCCGCCTGAAGCGGGTCGCCGGGATCCCGCGCGTTCCAGATCAGTCCGAGCCCACCGCCCGGCCGGAGGACACGGCGGATCTCCCGGACGGCCTCGTCCCGCCGAAACCAGTGGAACGACTGCCCGCACACGACCGCGTCGACGCTGTCGTCGTCGAGCGGAATCGCCTCGGCCGCGCCGAGCAGCGCGTCCGCGCCGGGGACAACGCGCGTCAGCGTAGCCAGCATCTCCGGGCCGGGCTCGACCGCGACGACCCGCGCAACCCGCCCGACGAACAACCGGGCCAACTTGCCCGTCCCCGCACCGAGATCGAGCACCGTCGAGCCGACGCCGACGTTGAGCCGATCGACGAGCCAGTCGACCGCCTCGTCGGGATATGACGGCCGGACGCGCTCGTACAGCTCCGAGATCTCCTCGAAGCTGCGTGAGTCCGGATGCTGCAGCTCAGACACGCGAAGAGGGACAGAGATCCGCCAGCACGCACTCCTCGCACAGAGGGAGGCGCGCGATGCAGACACGCCGGCCGTGCCAGATCAGCAGGTGCGGGAACCGGCCCCAGTCCTCGCGCGGGACGAGCCGGATCAGGTTGCGTTCGATCTTCACGGGGTCATCCTGCTTCGTGAGACCGAGCCGCTGGGAGAGGCGGCGGACGTGTGTGTCGACGACGACTCCCTGAGGCTCCCCGAGCTCGGCCGCGACGACGTTCGCGGTCTTGCGCGCCACGCCGGGCAGCTTGACGAGCTCGTCGATCTGCCGCGGGACACGTCCGTCGAAGTCCTCGATCAGCATCCGCATCGTGCCGCGCAACGCCTTCGCCTTCTGGCGGAAGAAGCCCGTCGCGAAGATGTCACCCTCGAGCTCTTCGGGCGGAACGGCCAGATAGTCCTCGGGCCGGCGGTACTTCCGGAACAGCTTCTCCGTTACGCGGTTGACATTCACGTCGGTCGTCTGGGCCGAAAGCATCACCGCGACGAGCAGCTCGAGCTCCGAGCGTGACCTGAGCGCGATCGTCGCATCCGGATGCGCGTCGGCGAGTCGGTCGATGATCTCCCTGATCCTCGCACGCTTTGGCGCGACCCGCTTCCGCGCCTCGCGGACGTAGTTACGCGCCATGGCTGCGGTTCACGAAGTCGCAGCGAGCACCGGAACGGGCTCGGGGCGTTCGGCCCGCCGCAGCCGCGGCCCCGCACAGACGACGTCCAGCGCCGGACAGTCGGCGCAGACGAACTCGCTGGGTGTAGGCGAGAACTCGCCGGAGTTGATCCGTGCGATCGCCTCGCTCAGCTCGGCGCCGAGCTCGTCCATCCGGTCGCGGCGAAAGACGGTCGAGACGGTCGCATCGGGACGCTCGAGGAACTGGTAGACGACCTCGACCTCTTCCGCGCCGGCACGGAAGCAAGCAAGCGCGTAGACGACGCGCTGAAGGCGGTAGTCGTGCTCCACGATCTCTTCCGGGGCACCCTCGTCGAGGGAGTTCGTCTTGTAGTCCACGACGAGCGCGTGTTCCCCGGCGAGCTGGAGCACGTCGAGCCGCCCTCGAAGGAGCACGCCGTCATGCTCGAAGGCGAACGGCCTCTCGACCCGAGCCTCGGGGAGCGTCGCCACGCGCCGCGCCAGGTCCGAGGCGCAGTAGGAATCGACGAAGCCGGCGATGCGCGCAAGCTCCTCGTCGGTGACGCTCGGGTACCAGGAGCGGACGAGCCCAGCCGCGTCGTCGGGGGCGCGCGGATCCGCGAGGTCGACGAGCTCGAGCAGGCGATGAACTGCATCGCCGATCTCGGTCGCGGCAAGACCTCCGCTCCCCTCTCCCCTTTGACGGCGCGTCGGGCGCATGCCCACGACGCGTTCCGCGTAGTAGCGGTAGGAGCACCGGCCGAACAGGGCCAGCGAGCTGAAGGAGAGCCGCCTGACGCGATGGACGGGCGGCGCCGGCACCGGTGCGAGCGGCGCGAGCGGAGGCACGGGCGCCAGGGCGGGCGCAGCGTCGCCCGCGTCGTCGAAGAGGGCGAGTTGGCCTTCCTCGGCGAGCGGCTCACCCTCCGGAACCGTCGTCTCCTCGGCGTGCCGGTCGACGCGAAGGATCACGCGCGCGCCGTCAAGCTCGAGCTCCACCGGGTCATGGTCGACCGCCTCGATCCGCTCGCGCGCCTCGAGCCGTCGGAGCACCCAACCGATCGGCGTCGCCTCGTCCGCCGTCCGCGTCGGGTCGATCGAGCCGGACACGATCAGGCGGTCGATCGCCCGGGTCATGGCGACGTAGTAGAGCCTGAGGCGCTCAGCCCGCTCTTCCTCCGTGCGCGCCTCCTTGACGGCCTCGTACGCGTACGCGCCGCGGCGCTCGCTCGTGACGGGGTCGGCGACGCGGAAGCCGAAGCGGCCGTCGGAGAGCGCGAGAATCTCGTTGGATGCCGGCGCCGCCTTGTCGCGCCCGGCATCGGCGACCACGACGACCTTGAACTCCAGCCCCTTGGCGGCATGGATGGTGAGGAGCCGCACGGCGTCCGCTCCCTCCTCTTCCGCAACCGCCTCGACCTCGCGGGCGCCGACGTTCTCCTGGTCGCGGACGAAGCGGACGAACCCTTCGACGTCGCGCCCGCGCAGATCTTCGTACGAGCGGGCGAGCCGGGCGAGCTTTCGGAGGTTCGCGTAGCGGCGGCGGCCGTCCCACCGTGCGAGCACCGCGAGGTCGTAGTCGTGCTCGGACACGATCTGCTCGCAGAGCTGCTCGAGCGACAATCGCGACATGGCCACCGTGAGCCGGTCGTAGCGCTGACGGAACGCCCGCACGAGCTGCGCGTCGCGTTGGGGCAGCGCCTCGGGCAGCTCGCGTTCGAGCGCCGTGAAGAGCGGACGCCTTGGCGCGGCGCGGCGCAGGAGGAAAAGGCCGTCGTTCGAGACGCCGACGAACGGGGACGCGAGCACGCTGACGAGCGCCTCATCGTCGTAGCGGTTACGCAGCAGGCGCAGATACGCGAGCAGGTCGACGACCTGCTGCTGGCCGAAGTAGCCTCGCCCCGTGCCGCGGTACGTCCTGACGCCCAGCGCACGGAGCTCTTCCTCGTACCACTCGGCGTCCGTGCCGGCCGCGAATAGCAACACGATCTCCCCCGGGAGCGCGTCTCCCGCGTCGATGAGCTCGCGGATCCTCCGGGCGATCGCGCGCGCCTCCGCACGGCGCCAGTGGACGCCCGTGTCGACGTAACTCGACTTGTCCGTGACGAGCAACTCGACCGGCGAGCCGAACACCGGGTCGGGAAACTCACGCGACGCCGTGAGCGCCTGGAACTCGTCACCGAAGTCCACGGCGAAGAGATGGTTGACGACGGCCAGGACCTCCGGGCGGGAGCGATAGTTCATGGTCAGCGGCAGGACTCCCACGCCGGCGGCCGCGCGGCGTTCGCGGAACACCTGGACGTCCGCGTGCCGGAAGCCGTAGATCGACTGGAACTCGTCACCGACGAAGAACAGCTCGACGTGGCCGCCGCCCGCCGAGAGGAGGTCGATCAGCTCGCACTGAAGCCGGTTCGTGTCCTGGAACTCGTCGACCATGATCGACCGGAAACGCAATTGCTCGCGCTCGCGAATCGAGTCGTCGTCGCGAAGCAGGTCGCGGGCGCGCAGCTGCAGGTCCTCGAAGTCGAGCGCCGACTCCCTGTCCTTGGCGCTCTGGTACGTCTCGGCGAAGCCGGCGAGCAGCTCCTGCAGCAGGTCCCTGTCGGCGGCCGCCAGCTCGTCGAGCGCGGCCTGCTCCACGGCGCAGCGGGCCTCCTCGTAGGTGGCCGCGCGCTCGCCGCGGAGACGGAGGTCTCCGAGGTCGACCAGCCGGTCGGCGCGAGCACCGGGAGCGAGCAGGCCGAGCAGGAGGCGTGCCGCCTCGCGCTGAGTGTCACCTGCGGATGTGTCGTCGGCGAGGCACCCGGCAGCGATGCGCAGCTCCTCGACCGCGGCCTCGAGGCTCGGGCGTTCGCCCAGCTCCAGGACGAGGGCCCGTCCGGCCGACCGGAGCGTCTCGTAGACGCCTGTCAACATCCGGCGGAGGCCGGCCGCCCCGTAGACCGTCAGCAGGCGGAGCCGCTCGGCGTCGTCGCCGGCGCAGAAAGCCGTCAGAGCAGCTTCGAACGCCTCACCCCGGAGCACGCGGCCCTGGCTGTCGTCGAGGACGCGGAAACGCGGATCGACGCCGGCGGCGAACGGATGCGAGCGCAGGAGCCGATGGCAGAAGCCGTGGATGGTAGAGATCCAGGCCCCGTCGAGGGCACGGGCGAGGTCGGCCCGCTCGCGTTCGACGAGCCGCGCGCGGATGCGCGCGCGCAGCTCGCCGGCCGCCTTCTCGGTGTAGGTGATGACGAGGATGGACTCGACGTCGACTCCCTCGTCGCACACAGCCCGGGCGAAGCGCTCGACGAGTACCTTCGTCTTGCCGGTGCCCGCTCCGGCGGAGACGAAAACGACTCCACGCGCGTCGACGGCACGTTGCTGTTCGTCGTTCAACTTCATGCCCGCCTCACCCGGCACATCGACGCGAGCTCACACCACGTCGGACAGTCGCCGCCCTTCGGGTCGTGCTCGACGTCGCCGCCGCGGATGCGTTCGACGATCTCGACCGCAAGCTCCCGCGCGCGGCCGACCTGCCCCCAGAACGCCTCCTCGTCGAGGTAGTCGCTTTTCGTGAAGCCCGGCAGTCCGTCGTCGCGAGCCTCGGCGCGAAGGAGGCCGCGAGCCTTCCGCTCGCCCGAGAGGGGCCGATACAGGCCGCCGAGCGGCTCGATCCCGACGAGGTCGCGCAGCACGAGCATGTAGAGCGGGATCTGCAACCGTTTCTCCTGCTCGATCTGAGCGGCGGAGTGTGCGTACTTGCCGGCCTTGTAGTCCTGGACGATCCCGCGGGCGCTGAACGGGTCCAGGTCGATGCGGTCGATCTTGCCCGACAGCGTCATCCCCTCGGCCAGCACGAGGCCGCGCTGGAGCTCGGGCGCGGCACGCTCCGAGCCGAAGAGGACCTCGAACCGGCGCGGGACGAGCTGCGCCCCCGCGGCGACATCCTCGCGCACGAATGCCTCGAGGTCGCGCCACAGGCCGTGCTTCAGCTCACGCTTTTGCAGGTCGGTGAGCTCCACCCGGACTCCCTCGACCGCCTCGTCGAGACAGGCGCGCAGGAACCGCACGCCGTCCTCGATCCGCCCTTCGTCGAGCTGCTCGACGCCGAGCTCTCTCGGAAGGCGGGAGTAGAAGCGAAAGAGCGCCTGGTGCGCGACCGACCCACGGAGCCGGGCGTCCACGCGGGCGTCGATGCTCTTCGGGTCGATCAGCCGCTCGAGGAACCAGATCGATGAGCAGTCTGCGAAGCGCTCGAGCTCGGTCACGCCGAAAGTGCCGCGGGCACGAAGCTCCGCGAGGACCTGCGGCTGGGTGAGCTTCGTCGGGCGCTCGAACGCGCGCAACGCGCGCGCGAGGCGCCGTTCCCATCCGTTCGCCGCTGCGATCGCCTCGGCCGCGGCGCGGTCGTCCGCGGCGCGAGCGGCCACTGACCGGAGGCGCTCGCGCTCGCTCGGCGCAGTCTCCAGCGGCCAGGTGAGCTCCGACAGGGGCCGGCGGCGGGTCCAGCGGACGACGTCGTCGCGCGGGAACAGCGCCTGCGCCTCGTCCCAGAACGGGCTCGGCGCCCTCGGGCTGCCCTCGTCGTTCGCCGCCTCGCGCACGAGATACACCCGCTTCGTCGCCCGGGTACATGCGGCGTAGAAGAGGTAGCGGTCGCGGGCGACCTGATCCGGCCGCACCAGGCGCGCGCGCGAGCGCTCCTCCAGCGCGCGCCTTGCGTCGTCGCCCAGGAAGGGAGACTCGTGGCCGCGCCGCGGCAGGCTCCCCTCCTCGAGACCGAGCACGAAGACGTTCTCGAAGAGCCGCGTCCTGGCACGCATGAGGTCGAGCACCGCGATTCGCCCCGCTTCGCCGGCGGACGAGCGGCGCACTTCCGAGTGCTCGAGCGCCGCGACGATCTCCTCTGGTGCAAGGGCACCGTCGAGCCGGCTCCAGCCGCGCAGCTCGTCGAGGACGCCCACGACGGCCTCGTAAGCCCTGAGGTCCTCGCGCGACGAATCGCCCACGGGCGGCGCCTCCAGGCCGTAGCCCGCGCGCAGCATCGACCCGGCGAGCTCCGCGACGGCCTCGACAGGCGCGCCGGACCGCAGCCTCTCCAGCACGGCGAGGGGCTGCCCATCCCGCAGGCGGATGGTCTCTTCCTCGACGCGGGCAGGCGCCTCGATCGCGCGGCCCCTCAGCCTGCCCTCGAGAAAGTCCACGTTCTGGCGCGTCAGCGACGAGTACGGCGACCGGAGGAAGGCGTAAAGCTCGGCCCGGTTCACCGCCGAGCCAGGCAAAGCGGAGGACGCTCAGGAGCGCGCGGCCGAAGGCGGTCGTGTCCAGGTGCGTCCGCGACTCGACCGAATAAGGGATCCCAAGCGTTCCGAGAACTGTCTCGAGCGGCGATTGCCAACGATCGAGGCTCGGGCACACGATCGCGATCTGCTCGGGCGACGCGCCAGAGGAGATCAGAGCGAGCAGCTCCTCCCCGACCAGCTCGAGCGCACCGCGGGCTCCAGCCGCTTCGAAGAAGCGGATGGAACCGTCGATCGGCGGCGGCCCGGAACGGCTCTCGGAGAAGAGGAAGCGCTCCAGATGCGCAAGTGCGGGCTCGGCGATCCGGTCGTGGCGGGGCGGCAGCTCCTCGATGCGGCCGTCCGCCAGGGCCGAAAGGTCGTCCATCGTCCGTCGCAGCGAGGCGAAGACGGGGCGGCCGGGCTCGTAGGGTATTGAGACGGTGACCTCCGCGCGTCCGGCGAGGGCCTCGAGGAGCGCCCATTCGGCAGCCGTCAGATCCTCGAACCCGTACGCGAACACCGGCTCGCCGCTCCAGGCGTCGAGCTCGCCGCCGATGCGCTCCGCCGCCCGGCGCCGCAGGAGGTCGCGATCCCACAGCCCGACACGGTCGAGCTCCGCGCGGTAGGCGGCGTAAAGGCCCCCGAGCTCGCCCTCGAGCTGGTCGGGATCGAGGAGTCCGGCCTCGAGCTCGGAGACGGCGGCCAACAGCGCGTCCGCGAACCCGCCGAACCGCGCCGACCGGCCGAGCCCGTTCAAGGAGCGACCCGCGAGCGCGCGACGCACGACGAGGGCGCGCTGGGCGTCGGTCGCCACCGGACGAAGATCGGAGCCGCGCTCGGCGAGACGGCCGAAGAGGTCGTCGAACGTCCCGATCGAGCCCGCGAGGAGGCCCGGTTGGACGGCGAGCAGGTCGCGCTCGACCCGTTCGACGTCCGATCGGTTCGGCACGATCAGATACGGCTCCTCCGGGAGCGCTTCGAGAAACCGGCGCAGAAGGAGCGCCACCTTCCCGGCGTTGGCCGGGCCGGTGATGAGGTTCAGACCCAACCCGCCCATGCTACTCGGGCGCTCAGACGACCCCTGAGCGCGCGAACGGCCCGGCGAATCGGCCTACGTCCTACGCAGCGGCGGCCTTGGGACGCCGGCCGCGCCGGGCCACAGCCTGGCCGGGCATCTTGCCGGCACACGCGTCACAGAGATCGGCCTGCTTCGACCCGCGCCGCGCGTCCGTGAAATTGATACGCATGACCGCGCCCTTGGCCTCGTCGACTTCCGCGCCGCAATTGTCGCAGACCAGCCTCGTTACTCTTGCCACCGCTTTTCCTCCTCGAGATAGCCGAATTGCGAGGAAATAGCTTAACCCAAAGCGCGGGGAAATCTAGGCCGCGAGACGCGCCTGCTTAATTCGCCAGGAACGGAGGAGGCTAAGCAGCGCTTGCTCCTCCGGGTCGAGCCCTGGATCACGTGCGCGAACGACGCGCAAGCTGGCGAGGGCGAAAGTCTTCCAGGGTCGTCCCCTCCGAGGTACTGGCCGATGACGGCAGGGCGTGGACGCGTCGGAATAGCGAAAGTGGCGACGCGAGCCCTCCCTCCTCCAACCTCTTATCCTCGACATGTCCATCGCTAGTGTCCGCAGGCGTGGAGATCAAAACGATCGTCGTGATGGAAGGGGACGAGACGGCTCAGGAGCTCCTGGAAGAAGCCCTCCGGGTGCTCGCACCCGAGGTCACTGGCCTCGAGCTCGACTTCCCCCGCTTCGACCTCTCGCTCGAGTCACGACGCTCGACGAGAAACGAGGTCGTCCACGATGCGGCCAGGGCGGTCCGGGAGCACGGCCTCGGCCTCAAGGCTGCAACGATCACGCCTGAGGGACGCGACGACGTCGGCTCGCCGAACCGCATCCTCCGCGAGGACATCGGCGGCCGGGTCATCGTCCGCACCGGCCGACGGATTCCGGGGGTCGTGCCGTTCGGGGGCGTCCACTCGCCGATCTCGATCGTGCGCATGGCGGTTGGCGACGCCTATGGGGCCAGAGAATGGCGCGAGGGCGAGGGCGACGACGAGGTCGCTTTTCGCACCGAGCGAATCGAGCGGCGAATCTGCCGCGCCGTGGCGGAGTTCTCCTTCCGCCAGGCGGAGCAGGTCGGCGCCAAGGTCTTCGGGGGCCCGAAGTTCACCGTCAGCCCCACCTACGAGGGCCTCTTCAAGGAGGAGATGGACGCGGCCGCGGAGCGCCATCCCGACGTGCCGTACGAGCCGCAGCTCATCGACGCGACGTTCGCGCTGCTGATCGCCTCAACCGGCGACCCGCTCGTTATTCCGGCGCTCAATCGCGACGGCGATATCCTCTCCGATCTCGTCCTCCCTCTGTTCGGGTCGATCGCCGGCTCCGAATCGCTGCTCGTCGCGTTTGACGAGGGCTACGAGACGAGAGCGCTCATGGCCGAGGCGGCTCACGGCACCGCCCCCTCGCTGCGAGGAAAGAACGTGGCGAATCCGATGGCGATGATCCTCGCCGGCGCGGCGCTCCTGTCCTACGGGGGCGAGGCGGAGCGGGACGTTGGACGTGCGATCCGCGAGTCGTGCCTCGAGGCCGTCTCGGCGGGGATCCGCACCGCCGACCTCGGTGGCCACTCGGGCACGAGAGAGTTCACCGACGAGGTCATGAGCCGCACGCGAACCAAGCTCGAGGTCTGGGCTGCCCTCTAGGTCGGACTAGAGACCCGCAACCGCGGGCCGGCGAAGAGCGCCGGCGTCCCAGGCATCGAGAAACGCCTGCGCAAACCCCGGGTCGAACTGCGACCCCGCACAGCGCTCGATCTCGCCCAGCGCGCGGGAGGTCGGAAGGGCGCGCCGGTACGGCCGTGTCGACGTCATCGCGTCGAAGGCGTCGGCCACGGCCAGCAGCCTCGCCCCCTCCGGAATCGCATCACCCGAGCGCCCGGTCGGATAGCCGGCGCCGTCCCAGCGCTCGTGGTGGTACAGGACGTACGGAAGCGCCGCCTGTGCGGGACGGATCGGGCGAATCAGCTTCGCGCCGGCGGTCGGATGCGTGCGGATCTCGGCCAGCTCGTGCGGCTGGAGCGGGCCCCGCTTCTGCAGCAGCCGCTCCGAGATCGTCACTTTGCCGATGTCGTGCAGCGGCACGCCCACCTCGAGCGTCCGAAGCTTCTGCTCGTCCCAGCCGAGCCATCTGGCGAGCCGCTCGGCGAGAAACGCAACGCGCGTGCAATGCGCAGCCATCGAGGGGTCACGGGCTGCAAGCGCGGAGGCGAGATCGGCCAGCATCGGCCGGATTCCTTTCCAGACCGACGCGCGTTTCCCTCCACAGTGGCAGCGCCGGCGCCGCTAGCGCCAGATGCCAGTGATCGGCGCAGCCCGCGCCGACCGGCCGAGGAGCGGCAGGCCCCAGGCCTCCTCGATCGTCCTGAGCAGCCCATAGTGGCCCGTGGTTGGCGCGAAGCGCGCTCCCGGCTTCACCGCTGTCCCCAGCGCCAGCGCCGGCACCCGACCTCCTCCGCGCAACGACGTCGCGCCTTCGTCGAAGACAACGAACACGACGGTATCCGGCAGGGCCAGGAGAGGCGGAGCTGCGCTCCGGAGCCATGCGTCCCCGACGCGGACCGCGCAGTCGTGCATGGAGTGGCAGAGGCTCGGAACGACGAGGGCGAAGTCGGGGACCTGCTGCGCGCGGATGTCGGCGGCGAGCTGCGGGTACGGCACCACGCGGCCGCGCCGAGCCGGATCTGCCTCGACGTTCCGGAAGTACATGAACGGGTTGTGCTTGCGCGCGTAGCCGCCGCTCCAAGGCCCGGGAAAGCCGGGTCGGGGTAGTCCTTCCGCGTAGACCTTCCACGAGCGCCCTGCCCGTTCGATGGTGTCCGCGAGGCTCGGGCCGGTGAGAAGGCATGTGACGCAGTCTGTCCTGATCCCGTGCGTGGATCCCGAGACGAGCGCGAGGTAGTTGGGGAGGCTCGGGTGGGCGACGCCGTAGTAGTGCGACAGCACCGCCTGCGTGCGCGCGTAGGCGTTGAAGGTCGGAGCCTGCCGGCTGCCGAGGACGCTGCTCGCTTCCTTGTTCTCGAAGACGATCACGACGACGTGCTCGAATGCGGGAACGCGGGGCGTCGCGGCCGCCGCGCCCGACGAGAGCGCCGCGCAAAGCGCGACGACGACCGCCGCGGCCTTCACGCCCCCTCCTCGGCAACGCGGCGACGCCAGATGTGAAGGCCCACGAGGACGGATGCGAACACGGCCACGATCGCGATTCCGCCGTACAGGCCGTAGTGTGCGATCGCGTCCGCGGCGGCCTTGCCCGCGTAGAACGCGACGAGGCCGACGCCGACGGCCCAGACGATTCCTCCGAGTGCGTTCCAGAAGAGAAAGCGCCACCACGTCATCTTCGTGATGCCTGCCATCCACGCACCCGTCACCCTGACCCCGCCGAAGAAGCGCGCGAAGAACACGGACTTGCCGCCGTGCCGCGCGAAGAATCGCTCTGCGGGCGGGAGCACCCGGTCCGCGAGCCGATGGAACACTGCGTAGCGGTGGATCAGGGGCCTCCCGACCTCGCGCCCGAGCCAGTAGCCGATGTTGTCGCCGATGATCGCCGCGGCCGTCGCCACGGCCAGCACGCCGACGATCGAGAGGTGCCCTTTCGACGCATAGACGCCCGCTGCGATCAGTGCCGTCTCGCCGGGCAGCCACAGGCCCGCGGACTCGAGGCAGACGACGGCGAACAGGAAATAGAGCCCGTAGTCCCGGATGAAGTGAGTCACTCGTCCGGCCAGGGTACGTAAGATCGGCCCGTGCAAATCGGCGTTCCGCGGGAGCTCGAGCCAGGCGAGCGCCGGGTGGCACTCGTCCCCGACGCTGTCTCGAAGCTCGTCCAGGGCGGATTCGAGGTCGCCGTCGAGCGCGACGCCGGCGCGGCGGCGTCCTTCCCGGACGCGGCCTACGCCGAGGCGGGTGCCGAGATGGGCGCCGAGGTCTGGGAGGCGGAAGGGATCGTCAAGGTGCGAAAGCCCTCGGCCGAGGAGGCGCAGCGCCTGCACGAAGGACAAATCCTGATCGGCTTCCTCGACCCGCTCACGGATCGGGCAGGAGTCGACCGCCTGGCCGAGCGCGGCGTCCACGCGTTCGCGATGGAGTCGATCCCGCGGACAACACGCGCGCAACCGATGGACGCGCTGTCGTCACAGGCGACGGTCTCGGGATACAAGGCCGTGCTCCTGGCGGCCGACCATCTCCCGCGTTTCTTCCCGATGCTGATGACGGCTGCCGGGACGGTCGCCCCGGCAAAGGTGCTCGTCCTCGGCGCGGGCGTTGCGGGACTGCAGGCGATCGCGACAGCTCGCCGTCTCGGCGCCGTCGTCGCCGGCTTCGACGTGCGCCCGGTGGTGCGCGAGCAGGTCGAGAGCCTCGGCGCGACGTTCCTCGATCTCGGGATCACGGGTGAGGAGACGGAGGGCGGCTATGCGCGCGAGCTCACCGGCGAGGAACAGCAGCGCCAGCAGGAGGAGCTTGCGAAGCGCATCCCCGAGTACGACGTCGTCATCACGACCGCGCTCATTCCCGGCCGCCCGGCCCCGAAGCTGATTCCCGCGGAGGCCGTGGCGCAAATGCGGCCGGGCTCGGTGATCGTCGATCTCGCGGCAGAGACCGGCGGCAACGCCGAGTCCACCGAGCCCGGCCAGGTCGTCGAGCGACACGGCGTCACGATCGTCGGAACGACGAACCTCCCCTCCTTGATGCCGTTCCATGCCAGCCAGCTGTACGCGCGCAACATCACGTCGCTGTTGCAGCACCTCGCTCCGCAGGGCGAGCTGAAGCTCGACTGGGACGACGAGATCACCGCAGGAGCCTGCGTGACCCGCGCGAAGGTGGCGACGACGTGAGCCACGGGCTGCTCCTCACTTTCGAGATCACGATCCTCGTGCTCGCGATCTTCCTCGGCTTCGAAGTCATCTCGAAGGTGCCGACGCTCCTGCACACGCCTTTGATGTCGGGAACGAACGCGATCCACGGCATCGTCATCGTCGGCGCGATGCTCGTCGCGGGCATGGACCACAAGGACACGCTGACGAGCGTCATCGGCCTGATCGCGGTCGTGCTCGCGTCGGCGAACGTCGTCGGCGGCTTCGTCGTCACCGACCGCATGCTCGAGATGTTCAAGAAGCGGGAGAAGCCGCCCGAGCAGTCCTCGGCCCCTCAGGGCGCCGCCGGCAAGGGAGGCGAGTGAGCGGCGCGCAGGACAGTACAAGCGGTACGGCCGAGCGACGCTCACGAAGCATCGCGCAGCCGGCGGCGTCAGGCGGCGGCGGAGCCGGGCTCCGCCCGGCGGTAGCCGTCGCCGGCTGAGGGGTCGAGATGAGTCGAGAAGTCACGAACCTGCTGTATCTGATCACGATCGTGACGTTCATCCTGGCGTTGCGATTCCTCTCGAATCCCGCGACCGCGCGCCGCGGCAACCAGATCGGCGCGGTCGGGATGCTGATCGCGATCATCGTCACCTTCGCCCAGAAGGAGGTCGTCAGCTACTGGGAGATCGCGGTCGGAATGGTGATCGGCGGCACCTTCGGAGCGGTGGCCGCGCGCAGGGTGCGCATGACGGCGATGCCGCAGATGGTCGCGCTCTTCAACGGCGTGGGCGGCGGCGCGGCGGCGTTGATCTCGCTGGCCGAGTTCCACAACCGTGCGCCCGATCCCGGGACGCTCAAGACGGACATCAGCGCGGCGATCATGCTGTCGGCGATCATCGGCAGCATCTCGTTCGCGGGGTCGATGGTCGCCTTTGCGAAGCTGCAGGAGCTGATCCGCGGCCGCCCTATCGTCTATCCGGGCCAACAGGTGGTGAACGGGCTCCTGTTCGCCGGCGTACTCGCCGCCGGCATCGCGATCACCTCGGGAGCGGAGCAGCAGTGGCTGATCTGGGCGCTCGTCGGCGGCGCGTCGATCTTCGGCGTCCTCTTCGTCCTGCCGATCGGCGGCGCCGACATGCCCGTCGTGATCTCACTGCTCAACGCCTTCACCGGACTTGCAGCCGCAGCCACCGGGTTCGAGCTCGAGAACATCGTCCTGATCGTGAGCGGCATGCTCGTGGGCGCGTCGGGAACTCTGCTCACGATCCTGATGGGGCGGGCGATGAACAGGTCGATCGCCAACGTCCTCTTCGGCGCCTTCGGTCAGATATCTCCCTCGGCAACAGGGGCGGCTGCGGGAGCGACCGACGGGCAGGTCCGCTCGGCGAGCGCGGACGACGTCGCCGTCATGCTCGCCTACGCCCACAAGGTCGTGTTCGTCCCCGGCTACGGGATGGCCGTCGCGCAGGCCCAGCACGACGTGCGCGCGCTCGCCGACCTGCTCGAATCGCGGGGCGTCGAGGTCTCGTACGCGATCCACCCGGTCGCCGGCCGGATGCCGGGACACATGAACGTCCTCCTCGCGGAGGCGAACGTCCCCTACCCGCAGCTGAAGGAGATGGACGACGCGAACTCCGAGTTTTCTCGCACCGATGTGGCGCTCGTGATCGGCGCCAACGACGTCGTGAATCCGGACGCCCGCAACAACTCCGGCAGCCCGATCTACGGGATGCCGATCCTGAACGTCGACAGCGCGCAGCAGGTCGTCGTGCTCAAGCGCAGCATGAATCCGGGGTTCGCGGGAATCGACAACCCGCTCTTCCTCAACCCCAAGACCGTCATGCTCTTCGGTGACGCCAAGCAGTCGATCGAGAAGCTCGCGGCGGCCGTCAAGACCCTCTAGCGGCGCGCCCGCTCTACCATCATCCTCGTGATCGCCAAGGTCGTCTTCTGGGGCTCGCTGGGCGCGCTCGCGTGGACCCAGGCCGCGTACCCGGTCTTCGCCGCAGGGCTGGCGCGCGTCCGCGGTCGCCCCGTGCGGAAGCGCGACGGCACGCCGTCGGTGAGCCTGATCGTCGCGGCGCACAACGAGGAGAGCGTGATCGAGCGACGCCTGGACAACCTGCTGGCGCTCGACTATCCGGCCGAGCGGCTCGAGATCGTCGTCGCGTCCGACGCCTCCACCGACAGGACGGACGAGCTCGTCCAGGCGGTCGCGGCGCGCGAGCCGCGCGTGCGGGTGCTGCAGTGCCCGCGCGGCGGCAAGGTCGCCGCCCAGAACCAGGCAGTGCGCGAGACGTCGGGCGAGATCCTTGCGTTCTCGGACGCAAACGCGCAGTGGAAGCCGGACGCGCTCCGCAAGCTCGTCCGGAACTTCGCCGACCCGGACGTCGCGTACGTCTGCGGCGGCCACTTCTACGAGGCCGCGGACGGGACGAACCGCGAAGGCACCTACTGGCGCTTCGAGGCTTGGCTGCGCCGCAGCGAGTCGACGCTGGGCTCCATCACCGGAGGAATCGGGCCGATCTACTCCGTACGCCGCACGGACTACGTCGACGTCGACCCGAGGTTCGGACACGATCTGGCCCTGCCCTACCTGATGGTTCAGCGCGGGCGGCGGGCTGTCTTCGAGCCGGACGCGCTGGCATGGGAGAAGCCGTCGACGGACATCGAGGACGAGTACCGGCGCAAGGTGCGGATGTTCGAGCACTGCTGGCTGATCGTCCTGCGCGGCAAGATGCTGCGCCGGCTCGGGCCGACGTACCTCGTTGAGATCCTCTCGCACCGCCACCTGCGCTACGCGAGCGGGCTCCTGCACGTCGCCCTGCTCGGCTCGTCGATCGCGCTCGTCCGCGAGGGGCTCGTCTACCAGGTCGCCCTGGGCGCGCAGCTTCTCCTCCTGCTGGCCGCAGCGCTCGGAGTCGGGATCGCCCGCTACTACGTCCTCGTCACCTGGGCGACGGTCGTGTCGCTCGTCCGATATCTGCGCTTCGGCGTGCCCGCCGTCTGGGCGAAGGCCGAAGGCACGCGGTGAATCGGGCCGCCGACGTCGCGCTCGCGGGCGCCGGCCTCGTGATCTCGAGCCCGATCCTCGCCGCAGCGGGCCTGGCGACGAAGATCGGCGACGGCGGCCCGGTCTTCTACCGCCAGCGTCGTGTCGGAAGGGACGGTGTGGAGTTCGAGCTGCTGAAGCTACGGACGATGGAGGTCGGAGCGGAGCACAAGGGCGCGGGTCTGGCGGTCAACGAGGGCGATCCGCGCATAACGCGCGTCGGCCGCCTGCTGCGACGGCTCTCGCTCGACGAGCTTCCGCAGCTCTGGAACGTCGTGCGGGGCGACATGAGCGTGATCGGCCCTCGCCCCACTCTCGCGTACCAGGTCGAGCGCTACACGCCGCGGCAGCGACGGCGGCTCGAGGTGAAGCCGGGAATCACGGGCTGGGCGCAGATTCACGGCCGTGCCAGGCTCCCGTGGAACGATCGCATCGAGCTCGACGTCTGGTACGTCGAGCACCGCTCGCCGTGGCTCGACCTGAAGATCCTCGCGCGGACGCCTCTCGCGCTGTTCGCCGGCACCTACAAGGGTGAGACCGGAGGCTGGCGGGCGTGATCCCGTTCTTCGACGGCGCGCACGTGCGCGAAGCGGTCTCCCCCGAGCGCGCCGTCGACGCCGTCCGCGACGCCTTCGTCGCCTACGCGCGCGGCGAGTGGACGATGCCGCCCAAGGTCTATGTCCCCGCGTATCCGGCGGGCGACTTCCGCGCAATGCCGGCGCTCGGCGCGGGCCACGCGCTCCTGAAATGGGTGACGTCGTTCCCCGGGAACCCCGCGCACGGGCTGCCGACGGTCACAGGACTCGTCCTACTGTCGGATGCGTCGACCGGGATGCCCGTCGCGGTGCTCGACGCGGGCGCCGTGACGGCCTTGCGGACGGGCGCGGCGGCCGTGCTCGCCGCAGAGACGCTCGGGCGTCGCGACGCGGAGACCGCGGCCGTGATCGGGGCCGGCGTCAACGGCGAGGCCGCCGCGCGGACGTTTGTCGCCCGCGGCCGAGCTGTGCGCCTGTGGGACGTCGACCGCGCGCGGGCCGAGTCGGTCGCCGAGCGCATCGGAGCCTCGGTGGCCGAGGCCCGCGACGATGCGCTCGGCGCGGATCTCCTCGTCACCGTGACGCCGGGACGCGAGGTCGTCCTCGGCTGGGGCTCGCTGCGACCGGGACAGCACGCGAGCCTGATGGGAGCGGACGGGCCTGGGAAGGCGGAGATCGCAGTGGAGGAGCTGACCCGCGTACGCGTCTTCTGCGACGACTGGGAACAGGCGAGCCACAACGGCGACCTCGTGCACGCGGTGGACGCTGGGTTACTCGACCGGGGCGGCGTCACGCAACTCGGCGACGTCCTCGCCGGAACGGCGGAGGGACGTGGGTCGGATGACGAGATCACCGTCTTCGACTCGACGGGACTCGCGATTCAGGATCTCGCCATCGCGCTCGCGGCGATGGACCGTGCCGCCGAGCTCGACCTAGCTCGTATCGAGCTGTAGCAGCCGAGAGGGCGCGAACAGCTCGAGCAGCGGATCGTCGGCCGCGAGCCGCAGACTGCCCGTACGGTGGAAGGCATCGCCGGCGAGGAACTGGAGCCGGTCGAGCGCAGCTTCCGTCCGACGCCACAGCTCCGCCGCGCGGTCTCCGCCGTACGTCTGGCGCGCGACGTCGTAGCGTGCGGCGCCTCCGCGAAGGACGAAGCCGCCGTTGCGGCCGCTGGCGCCTCCGCGATCCCCCGCGAATCGTGTACGCGGACGCTCAAACCGCCGCGGGCAGGCGCGAGCGCCGCCGCGCAGCCGGTTATGCCCGCACCGATGACCGCAACGTCGACGCGATCGAGCGCGCGGGGCGCGACCGCCGGAGCAGGCTCGTCGAGCCAGAAATGGTCTCCACGGGCTCGATGCTATGCGAGCGCGCCGAGCACGGTCGTCACCAGCGCGGCTTCGACCTCGTCCTCGGAGATCCGGCCGGCATGCAGCTCGCCGCTCGCGGCGTGGACGAGCGCGAGCAGCATCGACAGGTGCCACTCCGCCGGGGCGTCCGCGCGAAAAGCTCCGGCACGCTGGCCGCGCACTATCAGCGGGTGGAGGAGCCCCAGAACCGGCACGTGGCGACGGTGGAGCTCCGCCCGCGGAAGCCGCGTGTTGATCGCGACGAGCGCGTGGTACCGGCCCAGGTTGCGCCAGGCCGCGCGCAGCACTCGCTCGAGGGCCTCGGGCGGATCCCCGCGCTCGGGCTCGGCGGCGGCGATCACTTCGGCGGCCTCTGCGATCGCCCGCTCGGTGACGGCCTCGACAAGAGCCTCACGGGTCGGAAAGTGGACATAGACCGTCGCGCGCACGACGCCGGCCCGGCGGGCGATCTCGGCCATGCTGGCCTCGGGATCGCCCGCCAGCGCGTCGACGGCAGCGTCCAGGATCTGGGTCACGCTCCGCTCGGCGTCGGCGCGCCGGCGCCTCGCGCCGGGAGCCTGGCCGTCTGCGGTCGATTGCTCGGGCATGAGATTCAGTGGATCGGCATGGAGCTGGGCAGGAGCCGCAACTTTGGCAGGAAGCTGCTCGCCGGGGGCAGCACGAGAAGCGCGATCACGCTGCCCACGGCGGCGAGCGCGCCCGCGGCAAGGAAGCCGTTGGCGATCCCGGCCGCCGGTCCCGTCGAGGCCGTGACCACCGACGTGAGAGCGGCGATCCCGAACGAGCCCCCGACCTCGTGCCCTGTCGAGTTCAGCCCGGAGAGCATCCCGGACTCTTCGTCGCGCGCACCCGCGAGGACGGACACGGCAACCGACGCGAGCACCACACCGATGCCCAGCCCCGCCACGAGGATTCCGGGCAGGACGTCCCTCACGTAGCTGCCGCTCGCATCGACACCGGAGAGGAGCAGCATGCCGCCGGCGGTCACGGCGAGGGCGACCGCGAGCGGAATCCGGACGCCGACGTTGCTCACGACGTGACTACCGAGGTGGGCGCCGAGCCCGGCTGTCAGTGCCAGCGGTACGAAGCCGAGCCCGGTGAGGAGCGGTCCAGTACCGAGGACGTTCTGGAGGTACAGCGAGGCCATCAGGAACGTACCGAACATCACCGACGACGCGACGAGCATCAGGAGGAATCCACCGCCGACGGCGCGGTCGACGAGACGCTCGACGCGGAGCAGCGGCACCGACGAGCGGCGCTCGACAGCCGCGAACACCACCAGCGCCAGAAGCCCCGATGCTCCGATGCCCAGCGTCTGCGCCGAAGTCCACCCGGCAGTCCCAGCCTGGGACGCGGCGTAGAGCAGAGCGCCCAGGCCGCCGGTCGCGACCACGGCACCGGGAAGATCGAGCCCGCCCCACCTCGGCCTGCCAGGGTCAGATGGCAGGACCTTCCAGGCCATCACTGCCAGCCCGATCCCGATCGGGATGTTGATGAAGAAGATCGCCCGCCAGTCGATGAGCTGGGTCAGCACGCCGCCGAGGAGGACGCCGATCGCCGCCCCGGCACCGCCGACCGCTCCCCAGGCGCCGAGCGCCTTGGCGCGCTCACTGCCGCGGAACGAGCTCGTGATGATCGAGAGGGCCGCCGGCGAGAGCATGGCCGCCCCGAGCCCCTGCCCCGCGCGGGACGCAAAGAGCACGGTGGCGGTCCCGGCCGCCGCGGAGGCCAGGGACGAGGCGGTGAACACGGTCAGACCGGCGAGGAACATGCGACGGCGGCCCAGCAGATCCGCCGCGCGGCCGCCGAGCAGGAGAAGGCTGCCGAAGATGAGCGAGTAGCTGGTTATGGCCCAGCCGATGTCCGCGCGCGCGATGCCGAGGTCTCGTGCGAGATCGGGAAGCGCGACGTTGACGGCCGAGATGTCGAGGATGACCATCAGCTGCGCGACCAGGAGCAGGGCGAGCAGCCCGCCCCTCGAGCGGGCTCTTTCGTCTCTTGATGGATGGGGGGCACGGGGTTGCATCTGAGTCTCTCCGATCTTAAGTCAGACACTGTTGTCCGTGTTATTAAAGCAGACATCACTGTCTGATGTCAAGCTTGTCGCATCGCCCGGTCGATGCGAACATGTGTTCGCCATGGGCGAGGGAACGATCCTCCACGCCGACCTCGACGCCTTCTTCGCGTCGGTCGAGCAGCGAGACGATCCAAGGCTTCGCCGGCGCCCGGTGATCGTCGGCGCCGGCGTCGTGCTCGCCGCGAGCTACGAGGCCAAAGCGTTCGGCGTCCGCACCGCCATGGGAGGAAGACAGGCTCGGCGGCTTTGCCCGGATGCCGTGGTGGTTTCACCGCGCATGTCGGCGTACGCCGAGGCGAGCAAGGCGGTCTTCGGCGTGTTCGAGGACACCACGCCGCTGGTCGAGGGGCTGTCGATCGACGAGGCGTTCCTGGACGTCCGGGGGATGCTGCGCCTTTCGGGCACCCCCGCCGAGATCGCGGCGCGGCTGCGGCGGAGAGTGCGGCTGGAGGTCGGCCTACCTATCACCGTCGGTGTCGCTCGGACGAAGTTCCTCGCCAAGGTGGCGAGCGGCGTCGCGAAGCCCGACGGACTGCTCGTGGTGCCGCCGGGGTCGGAGCTCGATTTCCTCCACCCCCTCGAGGTGGAGCGGGTGTGGGGCGTCGGCACGGTCACGGCCGCCAAGCTCCATGCGCGGGGCATCACGACTGTCGGCCAGGTCGCGGGGCTCGCCGAGGGCTCGCTGGTGTCGCTGCTCGGCCGCGCCTCGGGTCGCCAGCTCCACGCTCTCTCGCACAACCGCGACCTCCGCCGGGTCCGGGTCGGCAGGCGGCGCGGCTCGATCGGGTCGCAACGCGCACTCGGCCGTCGGCCCAGGTCGCTCGCCGACGTCGACACGATCGTCGTCGGCCTGGTTGACCGGGTTACCCGCCGGATGCGTGCCGCGCGGCGCATCGGCCGAACGGTCGTGCTCCGCCTCCGCTTCGACGACTTCTCGCGCGCGACTCGCTCTCACACGCTTCCCTATCCCACCGCCCAGACGGGAGTGATCCTGGCGACCGTACGGGGTCTGCTGGCATCAGCCGTGCCGATCGTCGAGCGCCACGGCCTGACGCTCGTGGGTGTCGCCGTCACGAACCTCGAGGACGGCCGGACCACACAGCTCGTGCTCCCCTTCGATCCGCACAGCAGCGAGGCACTGGACGCCGCGGTGGACGAGGTGCGTGACCGCTTCGGGACGGCCGCGATCACACGGGCCGTGCTGCTCGGGCGCGACCGGGGACTGACCATGCCGATGCTGCCCGACTGACTCAACGGCGCTGCGCGCGGTACAACCCGTCGCCTTCTGCGACTGCTCCGCTGAGCTCGAGCTCTGCGAGCGTGGCGAGGATCTCGCTCAGGGGAAGCCCGCTCGCCCGCACGAGCTCGTCGACGGTCGCCGGCATGAGCTCGAGCAGCGGATGCCTGCCGGTCGTCTCCTCTGACTGCTCGATCCCGAGCGACTCGAACACGTCGCGCGCTGAAGTGAGCGGTGTCGCTCCGAGCCGGAGCAACGCGTTGGTTCCGGCGGACAGGGACGACGTGATCTCACCCGGGACGGCGAACACCTCCCGGCCCTCCTCCAGCGCGAAGTCGGCTGTGATCAGCGCGCCGCTCCGCTCGCGCGCCTCCACCACGATCGTCGCACCACACAGCCCGGCGATGACGCGGTTGCGAGCGGGGAAGCGCCACGGAGCCGGCTCCACGCCGGGCTCGTACTCGGACACGATCAGTGAGCGGTCGCAGATCTCGCGTGCGAGCCGGGCGTGCGCGGCGGGATAGTCGCGGTCGATCCCGCAGCCGAGCACAGCGACCGTATGACCGTGTGCCGAGAGCGCGCCCCGGTGCGCCTCACCGTCGACCCCGCGCGCGAGGCCGCTGACCACCACCACGCCGGCGGCCGCCAGTTCGCGCCCGAGCATCCGCGCCACCTGAGCACCGTAGGGCGAACAGGCCCGGGCGCCGACGATGGCTACCGCGGTCGACGACAGCAGCTCCGGATCCCCTTCTCCGCGAAGGTACAGCCTCGCCGGCGGGTCGTGGATCGCACGAAGAAGCGGCGGTAGCTCGTGCCTGCGCAGGAACGTCATGCTCCCAAGTCCGGCGGTGCACGATACGCAAGCGCCTCGGCCACATGCTCCGGCAGCACCGACTCCGACTCGGCGAGTGCGGCGATCGTCCGCGCGACCGACGCCACCTTCGCGCGACCACGACCTGAGAGATGCAGCCGCTCCACGGCCCGCGTCAACAACTCGTCCGCGGCCGGCGCACGCCGCGGCAGCGACCCGGCGAGCCGTGCTCGGGCACCGACCACGCGAAAGCGCACGACTTCGGAGCCCTCTCCCGCCGCGCCCTGAAGATCTACGCCCCGCGGCCGAGGCACTGTCACGACGAGGTCGAACCGGTCCAGCAATGCCCGAGAGAGACGATCCCGGTAACTCGCCAGCCGCTGCGCCGAGCACGTGCACTGCGCGCCGGGATCCCCTCGAGCGCCGCACGGACAGAGGTTCATTGTTCCGATCAACTGGAACCGCGCCGGGAACCGGATGCTGCCCGCGGCGCGGGCGACAAGAACCTCGCCGTCCTCGAGCGGCTGTCGCAGCGCCTCCAAGGCCGGACGCTGGAACTCCGCCAACTCGTCCAGGAGGAGCACTCCCCGATGGGCAAGCGTCGCCTCTCCCGGCCTGAGGCGCGGGCCGCCCCCGACGATCGCGGCGGTCGAGGCGCTGTGGTGAGGCGCCCGGAACGGCGGCTCGGCGACGAGCGGATGTTCCGGGTCGACGAGTCCCGCGACCGAATGGATGCGCGTGACCTCGAGGGCCTGCTCCTCCGCGAGCGGCGGCAGGATGCCCGGAAGCCTTCGGGCCAGCATCGTCTTGCCGATGCCGGGCGGACCACCGAAGAGGAGATTGTGCCGCCCGGCAGCTGCTAGCTCCAGTGCGCGCCGTGCCCGCTCCTGGCCACGAACGTCCGCCAGATCCGGCGTCCGCCGCGGGGCCCGGCCGTTGCCGGGGACGAACGCCGGCGGCTCGGCCTCGCCGCGGAGATAGGCAACCGCCTCGGCGAGGTGGCGGACGCCCACCGGGTCGATCCCGGTCAGTGCAGCCTCGGCGCAGGCCTCGTGGGGACAGATGATCCGCTCGAGGCCGTCGCGACGCGCTCCTTCCGCAACAGCGAGAACCCCGCCGACACGGCGTACGCGCCCGTCGAGCGCGAGCTCGCCGCACGACGCATGCCGACGAAGACTCTCGCGCGACGTCTGTCCCGAGGCAGCGAGGAGCGCAAGCGCAATTGGCAGGTCAAACGCGGATCCCTCCTTCCTGAGCTCGGCAGGGGCGAGGTTCACCGTGATGCGGCCGCCCGGCCAGTTGAGCTCGGCGGAGAGCACGCCGCTTCGGACTCGTTGCTTCGCCTCCTGGATCGCGCGATCAGCGAGCCCGACGATCGTCAGCGACGGCGTCTTCCCGCCCTGGACGTGAGCCTCGATCTCGACCCGGCGGGGCTCGAGGCCGACAAGGGCAAAAGTGATCGCGCGCGCGAGCACGCAGCGACGTTAAGGCGGCATCGCCCACACGTCTGCGCCGACTCTGTGACGACTTAGAAGCGGGCCGCTTCGTCCGAACCGGCGGTCGCGTCGCCCGGGCTGTACGAATGCGCGCCGGCGCCCGCCAGGGCTCCGCCCGCGACGATCAGATACTCGTCGCGAATGGGACGTCCCTCGAACCAGCACTCGAGGATCTCCCTCGTGCCGGCCGCGTACCGCGCCTGCGCGGACAGGGACGACCCGGACACGTGCGGCGTCATCCCGTGGTGCGGCATCGAGCGCCAGGGATGATCGTGAGGCGCAGGCTGCGGGAACCAGACGTCGCCGGCATAACCCGCGAGGCGACCGTTTTCCAACGCGCGCGCGATCGCGTCGCGGTCACAGATCTTCCCGCGCGCGGTGTTCACGAGATACGCGCCGCGCTTCATCTTGCCGATGAGGGCGTCGTCGAAGAGATGCTCCGTCTCTGGGTGGAGCGGTGCATTGATCGTGACCACGTCGCACGCCTTCACGAGCGACTCGGGATCGGGGTGGAAGGTGACGCCGAGCTCGCGCTCGACGTCGTCGGGAAGGCGGTGCCGGTCGGTGTAATGCAGGCCGACCTCGAACGGCTTCAGTCGTCTCATCACCGCGGAGCCGATCCGGCCGGCGCCGACCGTGCCGACCTGCATTCCCTCCAGGTCGTACGATCTGGCGACACAGTCGGCGATGTTCCAGCCGCCCTCGACGACCCACTTGTACGACGGGATGTAGTTCCGCACAAGCGCGAGGATCATCATCACGACGTGCTCCGACACGCTGATGCTGTTGGAGTAGGTGACCTCGGCGACGGTGATCCCGCGGTCGATCGCGGCCGCGAGGTCGACGTGATCGGATCCGATTCCCGCCGTGATCGCGAGCTTCAACGCGTCCGCCTTCGCGATCCGCTCGGCAGTCAGGTACGCGGGCCAGAAGGGCTGCGAGATGACGACCTCGGCGTCAAGAAGCTCGCGCTCGAAGACCGAGTCGGGCCCGTCCTTGTCCGACGTGACCACGAACGAGTGCCCGCCGCCCTCGAGAAAGCGCCTGAGCCCGAGCTCTCCCGAGACGCTTCCGAGCAGCGCGCCCGGCACGAAGTCGACCTGCGCAGGCGTCGGAGTGGTCTGACCTCCGTAGTAGCTCTCGATCTTCGGGATGTTGTCGCGCGCGTACGACGCCGGATACCCGTCGACGGGATCGTCGTAGAGGACGCACAGGACCTTCGCCACTCTGTGCGTCAGCTTACTCGGCCGCGGCGCGCGACGAGCACGTCTTCGAAGTACTCGCCCGCTCGGCGCCCGGTGCGGCGGTTCACGTGGCGGCGCAGCCGTTCCTCGAGGCGGAGATCCGCCCGCTCGAGGATCTGCGGATAGAGGTCGCGCCGGTCGTTGACGACGATCAGCACCGGAGCGCCCGGCCGTAGGGACCGGGCTGCATTCGCAAGAGCCGCGACGATCCCGTCGGAGTACTCCGCGATCGCCGCCCGCGACGTGCCCGCGGCGGCGGCGCCGACTTCGAGCTCCCGCCGGTCGTCGAGCCCAAGCAGCTCGTACGCGTAGCGGTGCTGCTCGTGGTAGTCGATCAGCCCCGGGTACGGTGGAGAGGTCACGATCCCGTCGAAGCGCTTCGTCAGCAGCTCTGCGCGCACGTCGCCGTGGATCACCGTTGCCGCGCGTCCGCGTGCACGAACCTGGGAGAACGCTTTGAGCCGCGCGAGGGTGTCGAGGGTGTAGCGGCGAAGAAACTGCGAGGCGGTCTCGACCGGCCGGCACTCCCGGCGGTGCTTGTGGCACCAGTACGGCTCGACCTGAGGCGCGCGCGGGAAGTCCAGGTCGAAGTGCGTCGTCCGCCTGGCCGAGCGCGCCGCGCGCGCGAGGATCACGCGAAGGACGTCGGCATGCTCGTAGTCGTCGACGAGCGAGCGGAAGGAGAGCAACTCCTGCGCGGCCGCGGGGGCGTACCAGGCACTCACGAACTCGGAGGGTTTCTGCCGCGACCGCTCACCGATCCGCGCACGCGCCGCACGGAGCTCCTGCTCGAGGACAAACGGGTTGTAGGTGCGGGTCTTGACGTCCATGAGGAGGCAGTTGAAGGCGGCCACGTCCACGCCGGTCGCGTCGAGCCCGCTCTCGAGCGCCTGGACGAGCGTCGTCCCCGAGCCGGCGAACGGGTCGAGAACGTGCGTGCCCGGGCGGAAGTACCGCGACAGCAGGATCTCGACGAGCTGCGGGATGAACTTGCCGAGGTAGGGATGCAGCCGGTGAACGTGCTTCGTGCGCTCGCGCTCGGGGAGCTCTCGCTCGGACCAGGAGAGCGCGAGGTCGATGTCCGCATAGAGGGCCTCTTGGGTCGGAGCCATCACCGCCTGTTCGACGCGAAGATCAGAAAGCCTCGGCCAGCCGCTCCAGGCGACCCTCCCTGATCGCGATTACGTCGAAGGACACCGTCAGTTCCGTCGCCTCCGGATGGCGCGCGAGCCAGCCGTCCGCAGCGCTTCGCAGCCGGCGCTGCTTCTCGTCGTCGACCATTTCCAAGGGATCGCCGAAGCGCCAGCCGCCTTTCTCCTTCACCTCGCAGAAGATCAGGCGCCGGCCGCGCCGAACGACGAGGTCGAGCTCGTAACCGTCGACCCATGCATTCGTGGCGAGGATGCGGTACCCACGGAGCCGGTACCACCACGCTGCGCGCCGCTCGGCGCGTCGTCCGGCACTGCTGGTGTCCATCCAGTCAAGCTAGGCGAAGCGGGCGCAACGGATTGCCGCGACTCTGTGTCAACTCGGCTTTGCCAGCGTTGCGTGGATCTCGCGAGTGAGCGTGGCGACCTGTTCGGTCAGCTCCTTGTCCTGCTGGGTCAGGTTGGTGTTCGCCTCGAGCAGTGCCTGAAGCTTGTCGGTCTCGGCTTTGATGGCCGCGACCCGTCGTTCCGCCGCGTCCTCGATCTTTTCACGATGCGTCTCCGTCAGGTCGGCGTTGACCTTGTCGCGTGCGGCTTGCCGTGTCTCCGCAAGCAGGATCAGGGGCGCCGCATACGCCGCCTGCGTGGAGAAGGCGAGATTCAACAAGATGAACGGATAAGGATCCCATCTGGCGCCGATCGCGACTGCGTTCAGGGCGATCCAGACGACGACGATGATGCTCTGCCCGATGATGTACTGGGGCGTGCCGAAGAAGCGGGCCGCCTTTTCCGCGGCGCGTCCGAAGGCGTCTTGGCCGAAGGCGCCGTGCAGTGTCGCCACGACACCGAGAGTAAGCGGTCAGGCGGACAGCCCCGCCAACTCCTCCCGCGGCGCGTAACAGAGAGCCTGGAACGAGCGGCGGTGGATCTGCGACGGGCCGCGCTCCCGCACCATCTCGGAATGTCGCGGCGTGATGTAGCCGACGTGCGACGAGAAGCCGTAGTGCGGGAACAGCGCATCCATGCGCCGCATCAGGCGGTCACGAGTCACCTTGGCGATGATCGACGCGGCAGCGATCGCGGCGCTCTTCTCGTCGCCGTCGACGACTGCTCGATGCTCGGGCGCCGCCGGCCCGAGGCGGAACCCGTCGACGAGACATGCCTCGGCCGGCGGCGACAGTGCGTGCAGGATCTGACGCATCGCGGCCAGGTTCGAGCGATGCAGGCCGTTGCGATCGATCTCCCCGTGCGGGATCACGCGGACGACCACCTTCTCCGCGGCGGCGAGAACGGCATCGAAGAGCGCCTCGCGACGCTCGGGCGTGCACTGCTTCGAGTCGTTGAGGAAGCCGAGAGGTCGGACCCTGTGGTCGCGCAGGGAACCGTAGTCGAGCAGGACGCCGGCCACGACGAGTGGCCCCGCGAGTGATCCTCGCCCGGCCTCGTCCGTCCCCGCTACGAGCCGTGCGCCGAGCTTCCGGTCGAACCGCAGCAGCTTCTGGCCTGGCCGCTTCGCCACGTGGCCGAGGATACCGCGCTACTCGGTCGGCTCTTCGGTCTCGGTTGGCTCTTCGGGCGCCTCGGCGCCGGCGGCCTGCGCGGCCGCAGGGTCGGGTTTCCGCGCCTGGCGGGCTCCGCGTGGGCCGTCCTGCCTCAGCTCGCGGACACGGGCCTTGCGGCCGAGCTTGCCGCGGAGGTAATAGAGCTTGGCCCGGTTGACGTCGCCGATCTGCACGACCTCGATCCGCTCGATCTTGGGAGAGTGCAGCGGGAACGTCCGCTCGACGCCGACGCCGAAGGACTGCTTGCGGACGGTGAACGTCTCCCGGGCGCCGGCGCCCTGCTTCTTGAGCACGATGCCTTCGAAGACCTGGATCCGCTGGCGCTGCCCCTCGATCACCTTGAAATGGACGCGGACGGTGTCCCCCGCCTTGAACTGCGGAAGGTCGTCGCGCATCTGGGCGCGCTCGAGTCTTTCGATCACCTTGCTCATCAGGAGGAGGCTCGAAGGCCGGGGGGCAATGCTAGCGAAGATCGGGTCGGGCGAAGGCCGCGGAAGCTTGGAGCCGGAAGCTAGTGCGAGCGAAGCGGCACTAGCTGGAGGCTGAACTCACGCGGGCGGGGACGCGAGGCGCCACCGCCCGCGGACCATCCACAGTCGCCAACCACGAACCGCGTAAGAGTGCGCGGGCTTGGCCCGCGCACGCTGACCGCGAAAGCGGCGTGATCAGAATCCGTGCGAAAGCGAGAGCTTTCGCACGGCCAGTATTAGTGAAAAGAGATCCGGCTCGGCGGCCAGTAGGTGGCGAACACCTCGCCGATCAGGTTCTTGCGCGGCACCAGGCCCCAGCGCCGCGAGTCGCAGGACGAGTTCCGGTTGTCGCCCATCATCAGGTAGTAGTCCTTCGGGATCCGGTTGTAGGTGTGGCGCGGTGGGATGTCCATCAGGCCGAGCGTCTGATGGTCACGTCGACTCGACTGCACGTACGGCTCGTTCAGCTTCTTGCCGTCGATGTAGACGAACCCATCGCGCTCCTCCCACACGTCACCGGGCAGGCCGATCAGACGCTTCACGAACGTCCCCTGCGACCCGCACTCCTGCAGCGCCAGCTTGGGCGTCTTGAAGACGACGATCTCCCCTCTCCTCGGGTCGCGGAAGTGGTAGATGAACCGGTTGGCGAGCACCCGGTCGGACGAGCTCGCCTCGCATCCCTGGCTCGGCCGCGCGCAGTGGAGCGTCGGCTCCATCGACGAGGACGGGATGCGGTACGGGTTGACGACCCACGCCTTGATCGCGAGCACGATCGCGACCGCCCCGACGATCGTGACGATCCAGTCGAGCACGACGCGCCAGGCGTGCGGCAGGTTCGGGAAAAGGCGGTCGATCGGGTTGCGCGACCGCTTCCTCGGCGCCTCCACAACGCCGCCGCTCAGCCTCGTCTCGTCGTACCGCTCGCGAAGCTCGGGATCTCGCAGCACGGCGTACGCGTCGTTGAGCTCGCGCCAAGCGCCGTCCCGGTAAGCCCGCTCGAGCGCGACGCGGCGGTACGCGGCCTCGATCTCCTGTGGTGAGGCTTCGGGCTCCACCCCAAGCACCGAGTAGTGGTCGCTCATCGAATGCTCCGGCGGCGGCTCTGGTCGCGCCGCCACTCGTCAATCCTGCCGTGGTCGCCCGAGAGCAGGACTTCGGGCACGCGCCAGCCGTCGAACTCGGCCGGCCGCGTGTAGTGGGGATACTCGAGACCCCCCTCGAGCTCGGCCGAGAAGCTCTCGACCGCCCCCGACTCCTCGCGGATCGCTCCGGGCAGCCGCCTCGCGATCGCGTCGACCAGGACCATCGCCGGGAGGTCGCCGTTCGAGAGGACGTACGGCCCGATCGAGATCGCGTCCGACGCGAGGTGCTGGACGACACGCTCGTCGAAGCCCTCGAAGCGGGCGGACAGGAGCGTCAGCAGCTCTTCAGCGGCCAGCTCCTCGACGACATCCTGGGTCAGCGGCCGACCCTGCGGGGTCAGTGCCACGACTCGACGGCCGGGCGGCCCGCCGTAAGCCGCCCCGAGCGCGGCAGCCACCACGTCGACGCGAAGCACCATGCCGGCACCGCCTCCGTACGGCTCGTCGTCGACCTGGCCGGCCCGCAGCGGCGTCGTGTCGCGGTACGAGAAGAGCCGGAGGTCGAGCTCGGTGCCGAGCACCGCGGCCACGGGCCGCTGCTCCGTCAGCCATGCGTAGGCGTGCGGAACCAGTGTGAAGACGTCGAGCTGCACAGGAGAGGCGAACCAGGTTAGCCAGGCAGCCTGAAGCCAGGGGCGACAAGGATGCGCCCCGACACCAGATCGACGTCCCGGATGCAGTCCGCGACCATCGGGAGCGCGACTCCCGAGTCGAGCTGGAGCACATCGTTCGCCACCCCCGGCGCGACGTCGACAACCGTGCCCAGCCGTTCTCCCCCCTCCTCCTCGACCGTGAGCCCGACGAGCTGGAAGACGTAGTACTCGTCGTCGCCGGTCGACTCGAGGGCGCTGACAGGAATCCCGAGCGTGGTCCCGCGCGGGACACGCCGGTCGAGCTTGATCACCGGGCGGCCGCGCGCCTGCCTCGCTCCGACGACGCGAGCCGGCTCGCCGTCGACGACGAGCTCGGCACCGACCCGAAACCGTTCGGCCACGTCGCTCGCATCCTCGACGACGAAGAAGCCGTCGAGTCCGTGCGACCGGCCGACGCGGCCGACGACGACCGTCGGGCCGTCGTCAGGCATGCTCGCGGGAAATCCGCTCGAAGTACTCGGTCGCATCTTCGGGCGTTGCGCTCGGCCACTCCTCGGGCCAACCGCTCGCCGCGATGTCAGGCGGGTCGTACGGCGTCCGCCGCAGCTCGACTTCGGGGCCGAGCATCGCCCAGTAGGCGCCGGGCTCATGCTCGTACGGCATGCCGACACTGCCGGCGTTGACGACGCGGAGGTCTCCGACCACCCGATCGAACTGGACGTGCGTGTGACCGCAGACGATGACGCGCTCACGCACCATGGACAGAGCGCTCCGCCAGCGCTCGTCCGGGCTGATGCGCGTGAGAACCTCGTCGTCGCTCCGTGGCGTCGCGTGGCAGAACAGCACCGCCCCGAGCCCGGTGACGTCGAGGGATTCGGTGAGCGGCAACCCGCCGAGGAACTCCACCTGCTCTGCGGACAGCTGCTCGCGGACGAAGTCGAGGAGCGCAGGCGGCGGTCCTCCCTCGCGACCAGGCTTGGGCGACTCCCCGACCTCGCGGTCGGCGTTGCCGCGAATGAACCGTACGCGGTCGCCGAGCCCGCGCAGACGTTCGAGCGTCTCGGCCGGCCAGGGGCCGACCGCAACGTCGCCGCCGACGAGGATCGGCTCCGAGTCCAACTCGGAGAGAACCGCATCGAGAGCCGGCAGGTTGCCGTGGACGTCATAGAGCGCGGCGACCGCGGAGAGCACCGCTCGGCCTTCTAGTCGACGATTTCGAGCTGGACGCGGCGCCGCTCGCGCGCGCTGCCCGCGCGCACGATCGTGCGGAGCGCGCGAGCGATGCGACCTTGCCGCCCGATCACCTTGCCGAGGTCCTCCTGGGCGACATGGAGTCGCAGGACGACCGTGTCCTCCTCTTCCACCCGCTCGACGCGCACGGCGTCCGGCTCGTCAACGAGCCGCCGCGCCAGGTACTCGAGCAGCTCGGCCAAGCTAGTGCCTCTTCCAGGGATGCTGGCGAGATGGGTCGCGAGCACCAAGCGAGAGGTCGCACTCGTCCGCAGCAAAGGCTTGCAGCCTTGGCAAGGGCGAGGGTGGCTTCTGGCGCCGTGTGATCGCGAGCCAGAAGCCGGCGTGCATTGCTGGGAGGGGCACTAGGCGATGTTCTTGGCCTTCAGGAGCTTCGCGACGGCGTCAGAAGGCTGGGCGCCCTTGCCGAGCCAGTCCTTCACCCTTTCCTCGTCGAACTCGATCAACGAGGGATCGTGCTGCGGGTTGTACCGGCCGACGATCTCGATGAACTTGCCGTCACGCGGCGAGCGCGAATCAGCGACCACGACGCGATACACCGGGTTCTTCTTCGACCCGACGCGCGTCAACCTCATGCGTGTAGCCAAACCTACCTCCGTGTCCTGGATCGTTTCTTGCGCTTGTTGGACTTCGTTGCCTTGCGCGTGCGCTGCTGGGACAGCCCCGGCGCGGCTCCTTCGCCCGCTGCGAGAGCGCCGAAGTCGGGCATCTTCCCCCGGCTCATCCCCTTCATCAGCTTCTCCATCTCCTTGCGTGCGTCGAGCAGCCGGTTGACTTCCTCGACGGTCGTTCCGGACCCGCCCGCGATGCGCTTGCGCCGTGAGCCGTCGATCACCCGCGGCATGGCGCGCTCCTGCGCCGTCATCGACAGGATGATCGCCTCGACACGGCCGAACTGCTTTTCGTCGACATCGTCGAGACCGTCGAGTTGCTTGCCCACTCCCGGGATCATCTTGAGGACACCCTGGATCGGCCCCATCCGGCGGATCATCTTGTAGCTCTTCAGGAAGTCGTCAAAGCTGAACTGGCCTTTCAGCATCCGGGCCTCTAGCTCCTTCTGCTCGTCCTCCTCGACGGCCTCCTCGGCCCGCTCGATCAGCGTGAGGACGTCTCCCATCCCGAGGATCCGCGAGGCCATCCGGTCGGGGTGGAAGTACTCGAGCTGGTCGACCTTCTCGCCGACCGAGATGAGCTTGATCGGCCTGCCGGTGACCGCCTTCACCGAGAGCGCGGCGCCGCCGCGGGCGTCGCCGTCGAGCTTCGTCATCAGCACGCCGTCGAACGCGATCCGCTCCTGGAACGAGAGCGCGACGTTGACGGCTTCCTGGCCGGTCATCGCGTCGAGGACGAGCAGGACGTTCGCCGGCTTGGCCTCGTCACGAACGCGGGCGAGCTCGTCCATCAGCTCCTCGTCGACGTGGAGGCGGCCCGCGGTGTCGAGGATGACGGTGTCGACGTCCTCTTGTGCCAGCTGCCGGATCCCGTTTCGCACGACCGCGACCGGATCCGAGCCGTCCTCGCGGTAGACCGGCACCTGGATCTGGCGGCCGAGCTGCTCGAGCTGATCGATTGCCGCAGGACGCTGGAGGTCGGCCGCGACGAGGCCCGGCTTGCGTCCCTCCTTGCGGAGGAGCAGCGACAGCTTGGCCGCGGCGGTCGTCTTGCCGGACCCCTGGAGTCCCGCGAGGAGGATCACGGTGGGCGGCCGGCCGGTGAAGGCGAGCTTCGAGCTGCCGGAGCCCATGAGCTCGGTCAATTCCTCGTGGACCGCCTTCACGACCTGCTGGCCGGGCGTGAGGCTCTTCATCACCTCCTGCCCGAGCGCGCGCTCGCGCACCTGGGCGACGAAGTCCTTGACCACCTCGAAGTTGACGTCGGCCTCGAGCAGCGCGAGCCGGATCTCGCGCATCGCGCGCGAGATCGCCTCCTCGTCGAGCTTGCCGCGGCCTCGGATGTCGCCGAGGGCGCTCTGCAGGCGATCTGAAAGGGTGTCGAACACGGCCGGGAAGTGTACTCGCGGCCTGGGGCAGCCAGACTAGGCGCGTCCAGAGCCGCGGCCTAGACTCCTGGACATGGCCGTCAGTCGCCGAACGGTCACCGTCCTCTTCGCCGACGTGGCGGAGTCGACACCGCTGGGGGAGCGGCTCGATCCCGAATCGCTCCGTCGCGTCATGTCGCGGTACTTCGACGTGATGGAAGCCGTCCTGGAGAGTCACGGCGGGACGGTCGAGAAGTTCATCGGCGACGCGGTCATGGCGGTCTTCGGCCTGCCGGAGCTGCACGAGGACGATGCCCTCCGCGCAGTCCGCGCGGCGACGGACTTCCGTCTTGCCCTCACAGACCTGAACGACGAGCTCGAACGCGAGCTCGGCGTGCGCATCGGTGTTCGGGTCGGCATCAACACCGGGGAGGTCGTCGCGGGCGACGGCACCGGAGGACAGAAGCTCGTGACCGGGGACGCGGTGAACGTCGCGAAGCGATTCGAGGAGGCGGCACGGACCGGCGAGATCCTCATCGGCGACCCGACTCGCCGCCTGGTCGAGAACGCGGCGGTGCTCGAGCCGCGAGATCCGCTCGCGCTCAAGGGCAAGTCGCAGCCGATCGTCGCCTGGAGCGTGAACGCGGTGATCGCGGAAGCCCCGGGCTATGCGCGCCGGATGCGCACCCCGCTCGTGGGCCGCGACCGAGAGCTCAGAGCTCTCCGAGAGGCGTTCGACGACGCGCTCTCCAGCCGGACATGTCGCCTGGTCACGATCCTCGGCTCCGCCGGCATCGGCAAGTCGCGGCTCACGGCGGAGCTCTGGAGCAGCCTCGACGGGCGGGCGCGCCTTCTCTACGGTCCGTGCCTCCCGTACGGAAACGGGATCACCTTCTGGCCCCTAGTGCGGGTCGTCGGGATGCTCGGCGGTGACGAGGGAGTCCACGAGGAACTGGGCGACGCCGACGACGCGGAGCTCATCGCCGATCGGGTGCTGGGAGCGGTCGGAGCGACCCCCGTCAGCTCACTGGGCGGAGAGATGTTCTGGGCGGTCCGCAGGCTGTTCGAAGAGGCCGCGCGCCGGCAGCCGCTCCTGATCGTCATCGAGGACATCCACTGGGCGGAGCCGAAGCTCCTCGACCTGCTCGAGTACCTGGCGGGTTGGACCGACAACGCGCCGATCCTGCTCGTCTGCCTCGCCCGGCCGGACCTCCTCGACGAGCGTCCCTCGTGGCTGGGGGGATCGCAGGGGAGCACGATTCTGCGTCTCGGCCCGCTCACCGACGCCGAGTCGGAGCTGCTCTTGAGCGAGATCGGCGGCGAGTGGGAGCTCGACGCGGAGGCGCGTGCAAGGATCACGGAGGCGGCCGAGGGCAATCCTCTCTATGTCGAGCAGATGGCGGCGATGATCGCCGAGGGCGGGCCTGCAGATGCGATCCCGCCGTCGATCAACGCGCTGCTCGCTGCGCGACTCGACCGGCTTCCGAGCGCCGAGCGATCCGTTCTCGAGCGTGCCGCAGTCGCGGGCAAGGACGTCACACGCCGAACTGTCCTGCACCTGTCGCCACAGGACGAGCACGCAGACATCGATGCCGTCCTGCTCAGCCTTGTCCGGAAGGAGTTCCTCTCTGCACGCCCCGGCCGGGAGGACGCGTACCGCTTCAAGCATGTGCTCATCCGCGAAGCGGCCTACGCCGGCATTCCGAAGAGGCTCCGTGCCGAGTTGCACGAGCGTTACGGAGACCACGCGGCGGGCACAGCCGCCGGCCGGGCGGGTGAGCTCGACGAGATCGTGGGCTACCACCTGGAACAGGCTCTTCGCTTCCGGGCAGAGCTCGGGCCGCTGGACGACGACGGAAGAGACCTCGCGGAGCGTGCCTTCGAGCTGCTCGCAGCAGCGGGCCGCCGCGCGCTGGAACGCGGAGACTCTTCTGGAGCAGCCAATCTGCTGGGACGCGCGCTCGCGCTCGAGCACGTCGAGAGCCCGGACCGCCTGGGGTTGATGATCGAGCTCAGCGAGGCCCTGTACGGAGCCGGGAGGCTCTCGGAAGCGCAGAGCGTTTTGGACGAGACGACCGCCGCAGCCGAGGTGACCGACGATCCTCGGATTCGCGCACGCTCGACGCTCGAGTCCGCCTGGACGCAGCTGCACACATGGGACGGCACGCTCGATCCGCTGATCGCCTTGAGCGACGAAGTCGCCTCGGTTTTCGAGGCCACGGGTGACGATGCCGGCCTCAGCCGCGCGCTCACGCTCAAGGCCTACGTCACCTTCATCCGCTGCCGGATGGTCGAGACGGAGGAGATCGTCGAGCGTGCCCTCCGGCATGCCCGCCCCTCACACCGATGGCGGCTGCTGCACGTCCGTGTCGCGACCGCGCTTCGGGGGCCGACCCCGGTCACCGAGGCAATCGCTCGCTGCGAGGCCATTCGAACGGAGAACGACGGAGATCTTCGTCTCAACGCCTTCATCGAGGGTGAGCTCGCGGTGCTCGAGGCCATGAGGGGCCGGTTCGACGTTGCGCGTGCCCTCGCAGCCGAGGCACAGAGGGTCTTGCAGGATCTCGGGCTGACGCTCGTGCGCGCAGTGGCACAGCATAATGTGGGTGTGGTCGAGCTACTGGCGGGAGACTCAGCCGCGGCTGTGGACTACTTGCGCGGGGCCTGCAACACCATGGAGGAGATCGGCGAGCGGGGCAACCTCTCCAGTTATGCCGGCGTCCTCGCCCGAGCGCTACTCGATGAAGGTGAGGAGTCCGAGGCCGACCATTACGCACGGCTGAGCGAGGAGACCACGCTGGCTGAGGACATCCTCTCCCAGGTCCTCTGGCGCGACGCGCGCGCCCGGCTTCTGTGTAGATCGGGCGACCTGGGCGAAGCGCGCGAAATGGCGGAGGAGGCGGTGACGCTCGCCGAGCAAACCGACGACCTCAATCTGCTAGGCAGTGCACACGCGACACTCGGAGCCGTGCTGACAGCGGCGAACGACGTGTCGGAGGCAGCAGCTGCGTACGACCGTGCAAGTGCGCTCTTCGAGCGGAAAGGCAACAGCGTCTCGGCACGCCACACACGCGAGCTGGCCGGCGACCGAGCACTTCGAAGCTAGAGCGGGATTCCGAGCCGCGCCGCCATCTCGGCATCTTCGGCTCGTGTTTGGCTCGGCGGCACATAGAGCGTTGCGAGCGGCGAGGGCCGAGCGCCTGACAGATCCGCGAGCGCGAGCTCTTGAATGGATGGCTCGACGAGCGGGTAGGGGGATGCCTCGTAGAGCGTCACCCGATGCTCGGGCTCGTACCACTGCAACAGATAGTCGACGAGCACGTCGAGATTCTTCGGCGTCGGCTCGCGCGTGTAATGGCGGACGCCGATCACGCTGACCTGCCACAGGACGAGCAGGGCGCTCGGATCGACCTGCCGCTTCCTGAGCAGGAAGGCGGTCGCCTCGAAGCTCTGGCAACCATTTACGCCGGGATCGACGCCGAGATCCGCGAAGAGACAGTCCTCCGCGGATACGCCCGGCAGCATGTACGCGAGAAATCCCTCCGCGCGAGCTTGAAGCACGGCCGCATGTGAGGGTGCGACGAAGATCCCTGGATGCCCGTAGAAGGCCGCACAGACTTTGCGGCCGGCACGAACCTCGCCGAGGATCGTCTCCTGCATCCGCTCGTAGCTCCGGCTGCGGTCGACCCCGGCCTCGTAGTGGTCGTAGAGAGAGATCGCGGCAGGGTTGAGGTCTTCGAGGAGTCGCATCGTGAGCGGCTCGGTCACGAGGTAGAACGCCGCCTCGGCCCGCTCGAAGGCTGCGCGTGCCTCCGGAGTCATGTGCGCGCTGCCGTTGATTCCCGTCCCGACGACGGTGAGCGAGCCGCTGCGTTCGACGGGTCTTGCCCCGCTAGCCGACGAGGATCCAGCAGGGACCGAACTTGTGGTGCTGATGCAATTCGACCTCGGCGCCGCCCTCATCTTCGAGCTCCACGCCCTCCAACGCAAGCTCCGCGCAGATGCGGTGGCACTTTTGCGACAGGAGGGCGTCTCGGTGGTCGTCGCTCAGATTCACGTTCGCAGCCTCGAGAACGTTCTTCGCACGCTCCTCCGGCCTGCTGTTACGCCAGATTTCAAGCAGATCCTGACGGTTGGCGGCGACGTCGCACAGAAAATCAGAGAGTCGAACCTCCATGGGGGCCTCCATAGAGGACGAAGGTACTAGGACTCACCCGGAAGTTCAAGGTGTGCGGCGCGAAGGAACCCGGTACGCCAGAATCCAGAACACCGACAAAGGAGGACGAACGTGGCCGGCATCGCAAAGGTCGTGACCATCATCGGCTCGTCACCCGAGAGCTTCGCGAAGGCAGCCGATGCGGCCGTTCAGGAGGCGGCGAAGACGGTGCGCGGGATCTCCGGCGCGCAGGTCGTGTCGATGAGCGCCGAGGTCGAAGGCGACCACATCAGCATGTACCGCACGACCGTGAACATCGCGTTCGCAGTCGAGCGCTAGGAGACCAGCGCGCGAGCGAAATCGTCCGGGTCGAACGGCCTCAGATCGTCGAGCGTCTCGCCGACCCCGATGAGCTTGACGGGTAGCCCCAGCTCGTAGGCAATCGCAACCGCGATGCCGCCTTTCGCGCTGCCGTCGAGCTTCGTCAGTGCGACACCCGTCACGCCGACGGCCTCGCCGAACAGGCGCGCCTGCTGCAACCCGTTCTGCCCGGTGGTCGCGTCCACGACGAGCAGCGTCTCGTGCGGGGCGCCCTCGAGCTTCCCTTCGATCACGCGCCGGACCTTGGTCAGCTCCTGCATCAGGTTCGTCTGCGTGTGCAGCCGGCCCGCGGTGTCGACGATGACGACGTCACGGCCATCGCGCGTCGCGGTCTCGATCGCGTCGTAGGCGACCGATGCCGGGTCCGCTCCACGCTCACCGCCGACGAACGCCGCGCCGCTCCGGTCGGCCCAGATCTCGAGCTGTTCCTCCGCCGCAGCGCGAAACGTGTCCGCGGCGCCGAGCACGACCGAATGTCCGTGCTGACGCAGGCGTTCCGCGAGCTTGCCGATCGTCGTGGTCTTGCCCGTCCCGTTGACACCGACGACGAGGATCAGGCTCGGCGCGGCATCGACGCTCAGGGTCCCGGGATCTCCGAGCAGCATGGCGATCTCGTCCGCGAGAGCCGCGCCGAGATCCGTCAGGTCCTGCCGTGCCTCGAGCCGCCGCACGAGCTCGGCGGTGGCGCGAACGCCGACGTCCGCGCGGATGAGCGCCTCCTCGAGCCGCTCCCACGAGGCATCGTCTCCGGGATCGAATGCCACGGACGCGAGCTCCGCCGTGAGCGCCCGGCGGCTCTTCGTCAGCGACTCGCGCAGCCGCGAGAACAGCCCCGCGCGGTCGGCCTCCGCCTCCGGCTCCGCGTTCTCCTCGCCGAGGAGCTCTGACCACGATCGAGCCATCGGGCGCGAACCGTAGCGATCCGCGCCGTGCGCCTACGCTACTGCGACTTCTTCGCGCGGAAGCCGCCTCGACACGATCTGCGAGACGCCGTCGCGGCCCATCGTCACTCCGTAGAGGATGTCGGCGGCCTCCATCGTCCTCTTCTGGTGCGTGATGACGATGAACTGCGCGCGATCCGAGTAGCGGCGAAGAAGCTCGACGAAGCGGCCGATGTTCGTGTCGTCCAGTGCAGCCTCGACCTCGTCGAGGAGATAGAACGGGCACGGGCGGGCGAGGAAGAGCGCGAACAGGAACGAAATCGCGCCGAGCGCCTTCTCACCGCCTGAGAGCAGGGACAGCCGGGTCACTTTCTTGCCCGCCGGGCGAAGCTCCACCTCGATCCCGGGCTTGCCCTCGTCGTCGTCGGGCTCGGTGAGACGCAGCCGTCCCTCTCCGCCCGGGAACAGCGTGGATGCAACCTCCGTGAAGTTCTCCTGCACGTTGGCGAACGTCTCGGCGAAGCGCTCCTCGACGGTGCGCGCGAGGTCGTCCCGAAGCGATTCGAGCTCCGCGAGGCTCTGCTCGAGATCGGCGCGCTGCGTCGAGAGCTCGACGAGGCGCTCCTTCTCCTGGTCGTACTCCTGCTTCGCGAGCGGGTTGACCTGCCCGAGCGTCTCACGGCGACGCTCGAGTCGGTCGATCCGATCCGCGAGGTCGTCGCGGTCGTCACCCTTAGCGGGCTCGGCGGCAGCCGCTTCGAGCCGGCGCCGCGCCTCATCGGCCTCGGCGTCGATCCTCGCCCGCTCCACGTCCAGGCCGCTCAGCCGCTCAACCGCCTCGGCGGCGGCGCGTCGCGCGTCGACCTCCTCTGCACCAAGTCGCCGAAGCTCCTCAGCGAGCGATCCCGTCCGCGTCGAGCCCGCGTCTGCCCGGGCGCGCAACGGCGCCTCGAAGCGATCGTCCGCTGCTCCGGACAGCGCCTCGACGAGCCGTTCCGTGACCCTTGCGATCGCGAGCGCACGCGGATCTGGGGCCGCCATGTATGCAGCGTCCGGAGGAGGCGCAGCAGAGCGGCGCTCGAGCTCTTCCACCTCGGCGACGAGGGTGCGCCGACGGGCCTCGAGCTCGAGCCAGACGGCTTCCGCTGTCTCGCCCGCGAACCAGAGCTCGCCGCGCTGCGGGTCGTAGCCGAATCCCTCCGCAGTCACCGCCGGCACCTTCGAGTCGAGCAATTCCTGCCTGGGCACGACCGGGAGCTCGCGCACGAGCTCGGCCGGATCGCGGGTGAGGACGACGACGCTGCCGAGACCGGCTGCGCGCGCCCGTTCGGCCAGGGCCAGGGCTTGCCGCGCGTCATCCGTGACGAGGGCGGAGGCGCGGTGGCCGAGCGCCGCCGCGATCGCGCGCTCACTCCCCTCCCCCACGTCGAGCAGGGAGAGCGCGAGCCGCTCTCCTTCTTCGGCGAGCGCGCGGGCCGCGGGCGGTAAGCCCTCGCGCTCGGCGAGCGCACGCTCGAGTGACTGGAGCCGCTCGCGCGCGACGCGTGCCTGCTCTCGCAAGCTGTCGCGCTCCGCGCGCACTCGCGCGTCGAGCAGCCGCCTCGGCCTGGCGAGGTCGGCACGGAGATGCTCCGCGAAGGTCTCGGCGCTCTCCCGGCGCAGCTCGAGCCGTTCCCGCGCGCTGCGCAGGCGATACAGGGTTGCGGTCGCTTCTTCGCGCCGGCCGGCGGCATCGGCGAGCTCTTCTTCTGCGCGCCGTCGCTCCTCGAGCAGCGAGTCGAGCCGTCCGTCCGCGTGTTTCCGCGCGAGCAGGGCCGCAGTCCGCCGGCCCTCGCCGTCCTCGAGCCGTTCGCGCAGATCCGCGAGGTCGAGCTCGGCCACCCGCGCCTGCAGCGATGCGATCTCGCCGCGTAGCTTGTCGGCGCGCTCGGCCGCGGTCGCCTGCAATGCGAGCGGCCGCAGGCGCTTCTTCACCTCTGCCTCGACGTCCCGCGCACGCTCGACCTGGATCGCGACCCGGGAGAGCTTCAGCTCCGCGCGATGCTTGCGCCGCTTGAACCGGCCGAGGCCGGCGGCCTCCTCGAGCAGCTCGCGGCGCTCTTCGGGCTTCGAGCCGAGGATCTCCTCGACCCGGCCCTGGCCGATGATGGAGTGCATCCCGCCCCCGAGCCCGAGATCCGCCAGCAGCTCGACGAGGTCGATGCGGCGGACGGCGGTGCGGTTGAGCAGGTACTGGCCCTCGCCGCCGCGGTGGAGTCGCCGCGCGACCGACAGCTCGGAATACGGCAACGGCCCGTTTCCATCGGGGTTGTCGAAGAGGAGCTCGACCTCGCAGAAATCCTCGGCGGCGCGTCCTCCACCACCTGCGAAGAGGACGTCGTCCGGCTTCTCGGCGCGGAGCTCGGAGGGCGCGAGCGAGCCCGCCGCCCAGACGATCGCGTCGGACACGTTGGACTTCCCGGAGCCGTTCGGGCCCACGACGACGGCCACGCCGGGCTCGAGCCGCACCTCGACGGGCTCGGGGAACGACTTGAAGCCGCGCAGCTTGATAGCGCGTAGGTTCACGCGCCCCGAAAGCTACCCATCGCCGCGGATGTCACCTGACCCCAGTCCTACTCGGACGAGGCGACCACAACGCCGAGCCGGGCGAGGGCGCCCTTGGCGGCCTCCTGCTCTGCCGACTTCTTGGACTCACCCGAGCCGACGCCGAACTGCTGGCCGTCGATCACGGCCGCACACGTGAAGCGGCGGTCGTGCGGCGGCCCCTCGACCTCGAGCACGGCGTAGCCGACCGACTGCCCCCGCCTGGCGAGTGCCTCCTGGAGCTCGGTCTTGTAGTCCACATGGCTGTTGAGCGCGTACTCGATCCGGCCCTCGAACGCCCTCACGATTGGCTGCTCGATCTTCTCGAAGCCATGCTCGAGGAAGAGCGCCGCCAGCGCGGCCTCGAGCAGGGCGGCGAGCACGTTCCGGTTGCGAGACAGGCGGCCCAGCTCGTCGGCCGGAATCTCGGCGCCGCGCTCGACCAGCCTGGGGCCGAGCTCGAGCTGCCGCGCGACCACGGCGCAGCTCGCGCGCGAGACGACGTGCGAGCGCACCTTCGCGAGCTTCCCTTCCGTGAAGTCCGGGTAGCGCTCGAAGAGGGCGCGCGCCACCGCGAGCTCGAGCACGCTGTCTCCGAGGAACTCCAGCCGCTCATACGACTCCGAGCGGTCGGCAGCCCAGGAGGCATGGGTGTAGACCTGGGACGCCCGCAACTCGGGCAGCCGGGCGATCAGCTTCCCGAGCTCCGCGACCCCTGGTGGCGGATTACTGATGCGAGGAGACGTAGTCGACCGCCTGGCCGACGGTCTGGATCTTCTGTGCGTCCTCATCGGAGATCTTGATCCCGAACTGATCCTCGAGCTCCATGATCAGCTCGACGAGGTCGAGCGAGTCCGCGTCGAGGTCTTCCTGGAACGAAGCCTCCTCTGTGATGTCGCCTTCTTCGACGCCGAGCTGTTCCGTCAAGACTTCCTTGACTCGCTCGAAAACTTCTTCGCGCGACGCTGCCATGTCACCTCACGTAGGGGTCGGGGTCGTTGGGGTGGCCGACTCTAACATGGGCGCCACGACGCGCTCCGTGAGCCGATCGACCACGCCGTGCTCGACACCGCGGGCAGCAAGGCGGATCGCGTTGGTGACCGCCCGGCGCGAGGAGTTCCCGTGGGCGATCACCGCCAGACCTCTCAGCCCGAGCAGGTACGCGCCGCCGTAGGTGTCGGGGTCGAGCCGCCGGCGGAGCCGTCGCGCCGCCGGACGGATCAGCAGGCCGCCGAGCTTGCCCATCGCCGTCGCAGTGACTTCTTCCTGGAATGCGTCGAGCACACCCTTGATCGTCCCCTCCAGGAGCTTGAGCGCGACGTTGCCGGTGAAACCGTCGGCAACCACCACGTCGGCGGTGCCGTCCAGCAGGTCGCGGCCCTCGGTGTTGCCGGCGAAGTTGAGCTCGCTGGCCGCGAGCAGCTCGTGTGCCTCGAGCGTGAGCTGGTTTCCCTTCTCGGGCTCCTCCCCGATCGAGAGCAGGCGGATCACTGGATCCACGACACCGAGGATCTCCTGCGCGAACACGGCACCCATGTGCGCGAACTGGAGGATGTCCTCGGGCCGGGCATCCGCGTTGGCGCCCGAGTCGAGCAGCACGGTGGGCTTGCGGCGGGAAGGAATAGTGACGGCAATTGCCGGCCGGCGGACACCGGGAATGCGGCGCAGCTCGATCAGCGAGGCCGCCAGCATCGCGCCGGTGTTGCCCGCTGAGATGACGGCGTCCGCGCGACCGTCGCCCACCGCCCGGCAGGCGACGACGAGGGAGCTCGACGGCTTGGCGCGGACCGCCTCGGCCGGCTTGTCGTCCATCGCGATCACGTCGGGCGCCTCGATCAGCTCGAGCCCTCGCGGGTCGAGGCTCTTCGGGCCCACCAGCACCGGGACGATCCCGTCCGCCGCGGCCGCAAGCGCGCCGGCGACGACCTCGTCCGGGCCGCGGTCGCCCCCCATCGCGTCGACGGCGACGCGAGTCATCGCACTTACGGGGCCGGCGTGCGGAGCGGCTCGACGTCGCGGCCGCGATACGTGTGGCACGTCGGGCAGACCCGGTGGGGCCGCTTCGGCTGCCCGCACTGTGGGCAGATGTTCAGCCGCGGCGACTCGATCTTGTGCTGGGCCCGGCGCTTGTCTCTGCGGGCCTTCGAGGTTTTTTTCTTCGGGACGGCCATCGGACGGAGGAGTGTAGCGGCGGACAGCGCCTGTCCGCCGAGCCTCAGAGCTGCTTGCGCAGGCTCTCGAGCGCGGCCCAGCGTGAGTCGGTCGCGTCGGTCTCGTGCTCGTGCGGCTCGTCGTTCAGGTTCCTGCCGCAGACCGGGCAAAGGCCGGCACAGTCCGCGCGGCACAGGATCTTGTCGGGGAGGGCGAGCGCGATCGCATCGCGCGCCCAGCCCGACAGGTCGAGCCGGTCGTCCTGGAGATAGGGCGTGCGAAGCTCCTCGGAGCCGTCGGGATTCGTCGCCTGATACTCGCGCGCGGCGATGGGGACCTCGAGCACGGCATCGCCGAGGCAGCGGTAGCACGGCCCGTGCAGACGTGCGTCGAAGCCGAGATCGAAGACCGTACCGGTGCTCGCCTTCGTGATAGCCAGCTCGGCCGGCAGCCGCTCCGGGACCGGCAGGTAGCGCTCGCCGCCGAGCTCGAACGGCTCCAGCTCGACCTCGACCTCGTCGCGGTACTCCTCTCCCGGCCGGAGCCTGACCTGACGCAGGTTGAAGCTCCTCATGAAGGTCAGAGTACCGCCCTGACCGCGGGCTCAGGCTGCGGCCTCGAGGGGCTCCTCGACCTCCGCAACGAGCGGCTTCGACCGAGCGCTTCGCGCGGTCACGATCAGGATCACGGCGACCACGATCGCGCCGCCGGCGACCACGGTCGTCCACCCGATCGCCTCGTTGAGAAAGACCGCCCCGAGCGCGACGGCGACCACGGGGTTGACGAACGCATAGGTCGAGACGACGGAGATCCGGACGTTCTTGAGCAGCCAGGCGTACGCCGAGAACGCGATCAGCGAGCCGACGAGCACGAGATACGCGAAGGCGAGCAGCGGCTTCGCCCCGAACGCGCTCGCGTGAACCTGGCTTGCCTCTCCGCGGACAAGGCCGGCGATGCCGAGGAAGAGACTGGCAGCCAGCATCTGCATCGAGGCCGCGAGCAGCGGGCTCCGGGGCAGTTGAGCGCCCCGCGCGTAGAGCGATCCTCCGGCCCACCCGGAGGTCGCCACGACGAGGACGAGCATGGCGGTCAGGTCACCGCCGCCTCCCGGGCGGACGAGGAGGGCGACGCCGCCGAAACCGATGACCAGCCCGGCGACGGCCGAGCTGGAGAGCCGACGTCCGAAGAAGACGCGGTCCATCAGGGCGACCCAGAGCGGGATGATCGCGACGATCAGAGCGGCCAGGCCCGAGTGGAGGCGGGTTTCCGACCAGGCGACGCCGCCGTTTCCCACGAGGAGGAGCGCGGCGCCGATGATCGCCGCCGAGCGCCACTCCCGTGGGGTCGCCCGGGGACGGCCCCGGGAAACCAGCGCGTACAGCGCCGCGCCTGCGAACAGGAATCGCGCTGAGGACATGAGGAACGGCGGCATCGTCCGGTCGGTGATGCGGATCGCCGTATAGGTGGAGCCCCAGACCACGTAAACCGTGGCGAGGGCGAGGACGATCGCGACCGGAGAACGGCGCGCAAAGGCGGCTGTCATCCAACCATCTTCCAGATTCGTTCATCATTAGGGCAAATCCAGTTATGGTGTTGGTCGATTATGGAAACTGATCATTGGCTCGGAGTCGAGCTGCGCCACTTCCTCGCCCTGGAAGCCGTCGCCCGTGAAGGCTCGTTCGGCAGGGCGGCGAAGGCACTCGGCTATACGCAGTCGGCCGTCAGTCAGCAGATCGCCGCTCTCGAACGGATCGTGGGCCAGCGTCTCGTCGAGCGGCCCGGCGGGCCGAAGCCCGTGTCGTTGACGGAGGCCGGCCGCCTCCTCCTCACCCACGCCGATGCGATCGCCGCGCGCGTCGCGGCGGCCCAGGCCGATCTCACGGCGCTCGCCGACGGGGCCGCCGGGCCGCTCAGGGTCGGGGTCTTCCAGAGCGTCGGGCAGCGGATCCTGCCCGAGGTGATGCGCCGGTTCGGACGCTCCTGGCCGCAGGTCAAGGTCATGCTCACCGAGTCCTCCGACGACGAGGAGCTGCTCGCGCTGATCGAGCGCGGCGACCTCGACTTGACGTTCGCCGACCTCCCCCTCGTCGACGGGCCGTTCGAGTCGGTCGAGCTACTGCGCGACCCGTACGTGCTCGTCGTCCCTACAGGGTCGGAGCTCGCGCAGAGAGACAACGCGCCCACGGGTCGCGAGATTGCCGAGCTCGACCTGATCGCCCACAAGCACTGCCGGACGCTCGCCCAGGTCGAGGCCGCCTTCCGGCGGCCGCTCCAGTTCGTCTTCCGCTCGGACCACAACCAGACGGTGCAGGCTCTGGTCGCGTCCGGGGTAGGCAGCGCGCTCGTCCCTCGCCTGACGATGGACGACGCCGACGAGACGACCTGCCTGATCGAGCTGCCGAAGGTGCCGCCCCGCCTGATCGCGCTCGCATGGCATCGAGATCGTTACCGCCTGCCCGCAGCGCGCGCATTCGTCGACACCGCGGAAGCGGTGTGCGCCGAGCTGCAGCTGTCGCCTGTAGCGGCCTAGCTCTCGAGCGTGTAGTCGTCGGGAGCGCCGCCGGCGCCGACGCCGGCGACGACGGACTCCTGCGAGCGCTCGTGCAGCCGTTCGCGCCCGCGCTTGACCGCGGTGAGGAACTTCTCCAGGTTGACCTCGAGCGTGGACAGGATCGAATCTGCCCAGTCCTCCATCTCGAGCCTGGTCTCGCGCGCCTGGCGCCTCGCGTCGTCGACGATGTCCTGAGCCTGACGCTCCGCAATCTTGACGATCTCCGTCTGGGACGCCTCGCGAACGGCCTGCTCGCGCGCCTCTCCGAGCAGCCGGTCGGTCTCGCGCTTCGCCTCCGCCAGCATCTCCTGGCGCTCCTTCACGATCCAGCGCGCCTGCTTGATCTCCTCCGGAATCGTCGCCCGCATCTGGTCGAGGATGTCGTAGATCTCCTCGCGGTCGATTCGCACCTGGTCGGTCAGCGGCACGGCCTTCGCGTTGTGCACGAGGTCGTCGAGTTTGTCGATGAGCACGAGAACGTCCATTGGCTCCCTATTCTTGCGGATTTTCCGGAGTTCCCGGACGACCGTCCGGGAAAAGCTCTGCAAATCTACGTGCTACGGCCTCAGGCACCAGCTCGTCAACCCTTCCGCCGAAGGCGGCGATCTCCTTCACGCCACTCGAGGAGACGAAGCTGACGGTCGCGCTGGCCATCACGTAGACCGTCTCGACATCGGGCGCGAGCGTGCGGTTGAGCTGGTTCATCTGGAACTCCCACTCGAAGTCGGAGATGACCCGCAGGCCCTTCACGATCGCCTTCGCGTTCCACTTGCGCGCGAATGCGACGACCAGCTCCGAGAACACGTCGACCTCGACGTTCTCGAGCCCTCCGAGCGCCTGCCGGAGGAAGTCCACGCGCTCCTCGAGCGTGAACATCGGCGTCTTGTGGGTCGGATTGCCCACCACGCCGACCACGACGCGATCGAAGATCCCGGCCGCCCGGCCGATCACGTCGATGTGCCCGTTCGTAACGGGATCGTACGAGCCCGGTGCGATGGCAGTAATCATTGGTGCTCGAAGACCGTGACTCGGGTCGAGCCGTACCTGCGAGAGGTGCGGACGGTCAGCCCGGTCAGCTCGGGCTCCGTCCGTGCGTCGGACTCGAGCACGAGCAGGCCGTCCGTTGACAGGGCGCCGGGCAGATAGCGGGCAAGCGCGTCGTAGTTCTTCATCGAGTACGGTGGATCGGCCAACACGAGATCGTACTTCCTGCCCGCTGCGACCTCCGTTGCGAGCCCGGTGACGGCGTCGCGGCGCAGAATCGTCGCGCCGGAGAGGCGGAGCCTGTCGAGGTTGCTCTCGATCGTCCGGACGGCCTCGGGGTCCGTCTCGATGAAGACGACGGTTGCTGCGCCGCGCGACAGCGCCTCGAGGCCCATCGCCCCGGAGCCTGCGTAGAGGTCGAGGACACGCGCATCCTCGACCCAGGGGGCGACGATGTTGAAGACGTTCTCGCGGACCCGATCGGAGGTGGGCCTCGTGTCGAGACCCTTCGGCGCGAGAATCGTGTGGCCCTTCCGCTCACCGGCGATGATGCGCATCAGGGAAGCACCTCGTGCAACACGTCGAGGTACGTCCCGAAGCCGGACGGGGTCGCCCACTCAGCGGCGCTCTCGACAGACGTTCCCTCCGCCCACTCGTTGAAGCTCAGGACGAGCTGCCAGCGCGCGCCCGAAGCCACCATCGCCGCGACGTCGTCGCGCCACCGCGCGGGATCGCGCGCCAGTCGCGGCGCCGGCGAGCCCGCCTCGTCGAAACCGGGCGAGATCATGAACGCATCGGAGCCGAGGTCGTACTCGGGGCGATCGGCCGAATACTCGTGCCAGCCTTCCGGCTGGGCGGCGCACGAGCGATAGCCGTCGAAAGCCTTGAGCACGACATACGCGCCGACGGTGTTCGCTTCGTGCCACCGCTCTGCGAGTGAGTTGCACGTGTCGCCCGCGCCGCCGTAGACGAACACGACGAACCGGCCGTCGACCTTCAGGTACGCGGGCTTCCAGGCGTACAAATCGCGGATGTACTCGAGATCCGACCGGATCGTCGTGACACTCGGATCGTCGTAGCCCTCCCGCTCGTAGTAGAGCGCCCAGCGAAAAGGGGTCGTGCGTGCCGCGGTGAGATAACGCCAGAAGCGCACATCGGTCGGCGGGTAGCCGGCCGGGCCCCACCACGAGTAGATAGCCGCGGTGAGATGCCCGTAGCGCAGCGCGTCGAGGTGCGCCCGCACGACTCGCGCCTCGTCGGTGTCGTAGAGCCCGAGAGAGGGCTCGAACCGGGTGTAGGGGAAGATCGACCAGCGCGACCACGCTTCCGGATACCAGGCGTAGTAGAACGCCGCGCGGATCGGAAACGACGGCTGGGAGAGATCGGCCGCGGGACCCCGAAAGCGCATGATTCGCCCCGGCCGCCTCAGGTCGAAGCGGACGAAGACATCCGCGTCCGTGAGCCCGTCGTGCCCGATCCCCGCGAACGAGAAGCGCCCGTCGACGAGCCGGAGCGCCGCGGCCTGGCGGTGGGTGAAGGAGAGCTCGTAGTCGGGCTGATCCGGCTGGCTCGCGTCGGTGACGAAGAAGCTCCTGCCGGCGAGCGCCGCGCGGGCAGCAGGCAGCGTCCAGGGCGCGCGGGCGACCGCCGGCCCGGGAGCGAAGAGGAGGACGGCTCCCGCGAACGTCACGGCGTACCCGACCCTTATCTGCGTCGCGCCTCCTCCCCGGAGAGGTGGCGGACCGCACCGACTGTGAGCCCCGCGGACCACGCGCAGGCCGCGGCGAACGCGAACGGAAGCAGCGAAGGACGTGCGCTGCGCAGCTGCCCCCAGCGAACGAGCCTGACCAGCAATACCGGGAGACGAAGGGGCCCGGCGACAAACGTCAGGGGCAGTCGCGCGAACTCCCGGTGCGGGAAGTCGACCTCGCGGCACACCCGGGAGAACGAGAGCCCGAGCGCATATTGATGGCGAAGCAGGTCACGGAACCGCGTGCGGTTGAGATGGCGGACGCGCGCCTCGGGGGAGAAGACGAGTCGCCCGGATCGCCCGAGCCGGAACGTGAAGACGGTGTCCTCTCCCGGCCAGAGGTCTGTCGGAAACCCGCCCGCGGCGGCCAGGGATCGCTGCCGGACGAGGAGATTGCAGGTCGCGCCGTGCAGCGGTGCGCCTGCCCGCCCCGGGAGCCACGCCGCGAACTCGAGCAGGTAGTCGCTCGTGCCGACCGCGCTCTCCGGCGTTCCGTTGACGACGGCGCCTGCAACCGCGTCGGTGTCGGGGCCGAGGGCATGCTCGAGTGAGTCCAGCCAGCCCGCCTCCGGCACCGCGTCGGCATCGGTAAAAGCAACGAGCTCGCCGCGCGCACGCTCCGATCCGATGTTGCGTGCTCGGCCGGGCAGGATCCGCGACGGGAACACGACCGCCGTCAGCCAGGGCCAGCGCGCCTGCACTTCCTCTTCCGAAGAGGTGCCCGAGCTTTCGACGAGGACGAGCTCGCGATCGGCGCGGTCGACCTGCGGGCGGAGCGCCTCGAGCGTCAAGGGCAGGGTCTCCCACGACTCGTACGCGGGGACGACCACGGAGATCAGCACCCCGCTGTGCTCTCTCACGCCGAGGTCGCCGAGCTCGCCTCCATGCCGACACCGCTTTCCCGGCCGCCCGGTCCAAGCGCGCGGAGAATGCCGCCGAGATCGGCGAGACGGAAGACGGGCAGGAGCACCGCGGCCGCGGGGAGCTGCCAGGCCCGAATCCCGAGCTGGCGTCGTCCTCGCGCAAGCCGGACCTGGTCGTTGAGGATGGCGCGCCCGTAGAAGAACGGCGCCGCCAGCACGCCGAGGCGGACGAGCCGGCCATCGACGAGCGCTGGATCCGCCCACCCTGCAGCGACGAGATCGAAGCCTTGGCGGAACCGCTCGCGAAAGAACGGTTGCCGCTCATGCCGGACGCGAGCCTCTGGGACCATCTGCACGGGCGTTCCGGCCCGTCGCAGGAGTTGCGCGTGTGCGTAGCAGCGGCAGCGAAGCGGTCCGCCCGGGACCGGCTTCGCGAGCAGCTCGTCCCGACGGAACCCCGAGTTGTTGAACGCGTAACACGGCAGCGGGCGCTCGCCGACCGGCAGCAAGAAGCCGAAGTCCATGACCGACTCGACGGCGCCGAGAAAGCCGCCGTCGTAGCGGGTGAAGCCGCCGGTTCCTGCAGCGCCCTCCGACAGCGTCTCCAGGTGGCGATCGAGCCAGCCCCGTGCGGGGATGCAGTCGCCGTCGAGGTAGAGCACGTAGTCCCCGCTGGCTTGGCGCGCTGCCTTCATCTTGGCCTCGTCATAACCGAGGCCGGCGGCATCGACCCTCCGCATTTCCGGGAATCTCTCGCGCAGGAGCGCGGCGAGCGCCGGATCGGCGCTCGCATCCGCGACGAGCACTTCGCCGTTGCCGTGCTCCTCGATCATCCCCCTCGCTGCCTCGAGCGCAAGCGCGACGCGGTCGAGGGAGGAGCCTTCACCGTGCGTGTAGCTCTCGACGATGATCGTGACGGGCGCGTCCATGACTACGGACACTAAGTGCTTCCGGCCGGAAGTACGGTCTTGATCTGGCCGGCGAGCAAGCGAGCCTCGCAAGGACGCAGGGAGCGCTCGTACTGGGCAAGTACGGGCGCGACCGAGGACGAAGCGAGGCGACGCTTTGAAGCCTGCCAGGCTGGGCGTATTTGCGGCCGGGAGCACTAGGCGAGTGGGGCCGATTCCCCGGAGGCGAAGGCGCCCTCGACCTCGTCAGCGAGCGGGCCTGTCACGTCGACGAGCTCCTCGGCCAGGCTTCGGGCCCGCTCGAGCAGCGGACGGTCGCGCCGCAGATGCGCGAAACGCAGGTCGGTGAGTCCGGACTGGCGGGTTCCGAGCAACTGGCCGCCACCACGGATGTCGAGATCCACCTCGGCGAGCTCGAAACCGTCGGTGGTGCCCACGAGTGCTTCCAGCCGGGCGACAGCGGCGTCGGTGAGGTCCTCGCGCGCGCGGGAGATGAGTAGGCAGTACGACTGCTCAGCGCCGCGGCCCACACGGCCTCGCAGCTGATGGAGCTGGGCGAGCCCGAACCGGTCCGCTTCCTGAACGATCATGATCGTCGCGTTCGGGACGTCGACTCCGACCTCGATCACGGTCGTCGCGACGAGGACGTCGAGCTCACCGGCCTTGAAGCGGGCCATCAACTCGCGACGCTCGGCCGGGCGCAACCTGCCGTGCAGCAGGCCGATGCGATAACCGCGCAGCTCGCCTCGCCGGAGGCGCTCGGCTTCGGCCTCGGCTGCGCGGGCCTGGGTCGTTTCCGATTCCTCGATGAGCGGGCACACGACGTACGCCTGCCGCCCGGCGTCCAGGTGCTTGCGCAGGCGTGAGTACGCGGACGCGCTCCTTTCCTCGCCGACCCACGCGGTCGTGATCGGTTTTCGGTCTCTCGGCGGCTCGGCGATCTCCGAAACTGCGAGGTCGCCGTAGATCGTCAGCGCCAGCGTGCGCGGGATCGGCGTCGCCGTCATGTGGAGGACGTGGGGCGAGCGGCCCTCGGCGAGAGCCCGTCTCTGCGCCACGCCGAACCGATGTTGTTCGTCGACCACTGCGACCGCGAGATCGCGCCATTCCACGCCTTCCTGGATCAGCGCGTGTGTGCCCACGACGATGTCGGCAGCATGGGCGAGCTCGCGTTCCCGCTTCGCCGAGGAGCTCGTGAGGAGAGCGCAGGACACGCCAAGATCGCGACAGAGCCCGTCGAGCGTCAGGAAATGCTGTTCGGCAAGCGTCTCGGTCGGTGCCATCAGGGCGCCCTGCCGCTTCGCCTCCACCGCACGCAGGAGCGCATACAGCGCGACCACCGTCTTGCCCGATCCGACGTCCCCCTGGAGAAGCCTCTGCATTGGCACCGCGCGACGGAGGTCCGCGTCGATCTCGGCAATCGCGCGCTCCTGATGATCGGTGAGCGTGAACGGCAGCACGTTGCGATAACGAGCGATCAGCTCGCCCGCGTCGCCGAGCGCCGGCGCGACCTCGGTCTCGCGTTCCCGCCTCCGTTGCGCGAGCCAGATCTGCAGCAGCAGCAGCTCGTCGAATGCCAGCCGGCGGCGCCCACGCTCTGCCTCGTCGAGGGAACGAGGACGATGCAGGGCCCAGAGCGCATCGACCCGCTGCGGGAAGCCCTCACGTTCCTTCAACTCGGCGGGCAGCGCATCGGGGAGGGATCGCGGAAGAGCTGCCCCGACGAGCTCACGGAGCTTCTTGGTCGTGATCTCCTCGCTCGCCGGGTAGATCGGCGCGAAGTCGGCGGTCGCGTCGCCGTCGCCGATGTCGAAGCTGCGGACGTCGAATCCATATTTCCCTTGCCGTCCCCGCAGCCGCACGGGTGTCCCGGGCTGCAGCCGCGGCTCGAGCCAGGGCTGGTTGAACCACGTCGCCGAGATCGCCGCGCTCCCGTCGCTCACCCGCGCGGTCAGCATCTGGAGGCGGCCGCGACGTCGCTTCGACACCGACAGCACCTCCCCCGCGATCGCGACGTCCTCGTCGGCGGAGAGATCGGCGATACGCCTCTCCGGCACGGGTTGCTCGTAGCGGAAGGGACTGTGGGAGAGCAGCTCGCCCACCGTGCGCAGCCCGAGACGCTCGAGCTTTTTCCTCACAGCGGGGCCGACGCCGTCGAGGGTTTCTACGTCACGGTCGAGCTCGCCCGGCCGGGGCCAGGCTCTCGTGAGCGGCCACTCGGGCGGCGGGTCCACGCCCGCAAACCCGGCCGGGCAACGGGTCGTTGTCACCTGCGCAGCCAGGACCCCGGCGAATCTGACGGACCGGTCCGGACGGAGGCGGAGGACGGCGTCCAGCCCGCCTCCCGGCCCCGGGACGAGTTCCACCTCGCCGCCGTCCGCCTCGGCGAGGGAGCGCGCGATCGCAAGTCCGAGCCCGCTGCCCTCTCCCGCCCGGCCACGCCAGAACCGATCGAAGGCCCGCTCGCGATCCTCCGCGCTCAGACCGCGGCCCTCGTCGTGGACCCGGAGCTCGACCCACGGAGGAGCGGCACGCGCGACGAGCGTCACGGTGCCCCCGCTCGGAGAAGCCTCGACGGCGTTCTCGACGAAGTTGTCGACGACCTGGCGTACTCGTTCTTCGGCGGCACGGGCGACGATGTCGCCGTCGAGATCGGCAGCGAGCTTGACGCCCCGCTCGGCCGCGAGAGCCGACCACGCCTCGATGCGCTCGCGCGCCAGCAGGCCGAGCTCGACCGACCCGGCCGGAACCGTGGTTGCACCGCTCCTCGCAAGCCCGAGCAGATCGTCCACCAGAGCCCCCAGCCGGTGGACCTCCCGGAGAGCTCCCTCGAGATCCGCGCGCCCTTCGCTCCCGACGTCCCGCTCCAGGTTTTCGAGCCGAAGGCGAAGCGCCGTCAACGGCGTCCGCAGCTGGTGCGACGCATCCTCGGCGAACTGCCGTTGGGAGGTCACGAGCTGTGAGACCCGCGTCACCATGTCGTTGAAAACGGACGCGAGTGACCGCACCTCTGCGGGCCCGCTGTCCTCCGGAGCCCTCGCTTCGAGACTGCCGCTTCCAACCGCCGCAGCGGCGCTCTCGACACGCCTCAACGGCCTGACCACGAAGGCCGCCATGCGCATCCCGACGACGATCGCCGCTGCCAGCACGACGCCCGCGATCGCCGCGAGGATGAGCCAGTAGCGCCGCACGCGCGCGTCGATCGTCGACAGCGGGTACGTGATGCGCACCGCCCCGTCGATCCGGCCGCCGGAGGCAACCGGGACAGCCACGTAGAGGAGGTGGGTGTGCAGGGTCTTCGACGGCCGCGTCCCGGAGGCGACGACGCCGCGCAGCGCACTGCGGATCTCCGGGCGGGAGGCGAAGCTCTCGACGGCGGTCGTGGTCGGATCGGTGTCGACGAGCGCGAGGCCCCGCTTGTCGACGACGATCACGCGGCCTCCGGTATCGCGCCGGTACCGGTACGCGATCGCGGCAACGCCCCGCAGCTGCGACCGCGAGGAGGTGCGCAAAGCGTCCTGGGCGATCGAGCCGAGCGCGACGGCGTCGCGTTCGACCTTCGCCTGGACGTTCCGCCTCTCGGTGCGGCCGTTTTGAACTCCGAGCGGAATCTCGAGCGCGACCAGTACGACGAGGGTCAGACCGAGGAAGCCGAGCAGGACCCGACGGCTCACGCCTGGAGACGGAAGCCGACGCCGCGGACGGTCTCGATCACTCCCGGGTCTCCGAGCTTCCGCCGTAGCGAAGCGACGTGCACGTCGATCGTCTTGCTCGACCCGTACCAGCTCGTGTTCCAGACGTCCTCGAGCAGGCGCCGCCTCGTCACGACGGCGCCGGGATCGCGTGCGAGCGCAAGCAGGAGGTCGAATTCCTTCGGGGTCAGCTCGAGCTCCTGTTCGTCCCGTCGTGCGTGGCGACCGCGCTCGTCGATCTCGAGGTTGCCGACGCGGACAGGCCCCACGACCTCGCGCCCCTGCGCGCGGCGGGTGACGGCGCGGATGCGGGCGATCAACTCTCGGATCCCGAACGGCTTCACGACGTAGTCGTCGGCCCCGAGCTCGAGCCCGACCACACGGTCCGCCTCCTCGCCTCTTGCGGTCACGACGATGATGGGCACCGCGGAACGGGCACGGAGAGCACGGCAGACGTCGAGCCCGTCGCCGTCGGGCAGCCGGAGATCGAGGAGGACGACGTCGGCCTCCTCCGCGGCGAGCGCGTCGGCGGCGGTTCCGGCGACGGTCACGACGTAGCCCTCGCGGCGTAGGCCCTCCGCGAGAGGCTCCGCGATCGCCTCTTCGTCTTCCACGAGCAGCACACGCACGTCCTCATCCTGCCCGACCCGGGCGGCCCACCCGGCGACTTTGCCGAATCCTTGCCGTTCGCTTGCACATCCTGGTCGAGCTCTGGCCCGGCCATAACGCGCGCGCGCCTACCGTCGGAGACGTCCACAGGAGGTGTCCCGATGCAGAAGATCCACGTCCTCGCAGTCGCACTCGTCCTCGGTCTCGCCGCAGTCGTCGGCGTCGTCGCCGCCACGCAGACGACCGGAATCGGCGCAGCCCGCAGCGCCGCCCGTGCCTCCGACCATGCGATCGCCGTGCGCTCGAAGAAGCTCGACTCGGCAGAGCGAGCACTCGCGCGCGCGCTCAAGAATCGGCCGCCGGCACTTCCGCACGCCCCGTCGGCGAGCGCCGCGGCTGCGCCGGCCGCGACGAGCAGGGTCGTGTACCGCCGGCCCGCGCCGGTGATCATCCTCAAGCACCGCGCGGGCGGCGGAGAGCACGAGCAGGAATCGGAGAGCTCAGGTGACTAGCCATGTCGGCAGGCTCTACGCGCTTGCCCTCGCGCTCCTGGTCTTCTTTCTGACCTGGGCCGTCGTCGCCGCGCATCCCTGGGCGACGAGCGCGACGCGCGACCCGCGCATCGCAGCGCTGGCGGCCCGCGAGCAGCGCATTCGCCACGAAAGCGCCGCGGTCCGCCGCATCGTGAACCGCCGTTGGGCGGTCTACCGCAGGCAACTCCATGCGCGGCAGGCACAGATCGTCGCGGCCAACCGCGCCCAGCTGGCGTCCGGGCCGGCGCCGTCGGTCCAGGTCGTGACGCTACCGCCGCTCACGATCACGAGGACCTCGTGATGAAGCGGCACGCTTTCAGGGCCATGGGAACCGACGTCGAGCTTCTGCTCGACTCGGAGAACGGCGCAGAAGCGTTCGCGGCCGCAGAGGCCGAGTTCGAACGGCTCGAGGCACTCCTCTCCCGGTTCCGCGAAGACTCGGAGCTCTCTCGCCTGAACCGCGACCGCGCTCTCGACGCCTCACCCGACCTCCTGCATCTGACCGAGCTCGCGCTCGACGCGCGCGAGCGCACCGGCGGTCGGTTCGATCCGACGGTGCACGACGCCCTCGTCGCCGCGGGCTACGACCGTACCTTCGAGCTCATCCCCCCACGTGCCGAAGCCGCCGCAGGCAACGCCGCCTGCGGCGGCCGCGTGCGCATCAAGGGGACCCGGATCGAGTTGGACGATGGAGCCCGTCTCGACTTCGGCGGGATCGGCAAGGGCTTCGCCGCCGACCGGGCCGCAACACTGCTCGCCTTGGCCGGCCCCTGCCTGGTTAACGCGGGCGGAGACGTGGCCGTTCGCGGCGGGACCTGGCCGGTCGGCGTGCAGACTGCGCGCGGCACACTGACCCTCGAGCTCTCGGAAGGCGCGCTAGCGACGTCGGGCCGCGACCGGCGGCACTGGCAGCGCGGCGGTCGCGAGCTCCATCACCTCATCGACCCACGCACCGGCCGGCCGTCCCGCGCCGATCTGATCCGGGTCACCGTCGTCGGGGTCGACGCCGTCGTGGCGGAGGTCTGGGCGAAGGCGCTGTTCCTGGCCGGTGCGGACGCTGCGGTCGCGGAGGCCGACCGGCTCGGGATTCCGTCGGTGATCACGACCAAGGCGGGCAGCACGCTCCTCGCGGGAGGGCTCCGATGAAGGACCCGACCTTCTGGATCCTCGCGCGCGCGAGCGGGATCACCGCATACGTTCTGCTGACCCTGTCCGTCCTCGCCGGCCTCACGGTGAAGTCGAGGCCGTTCGGCCGGGCCGTCCGGGCCGCAGCCGCGACCGACACGCACAGGTTCCTCTCGTGGCTCGCGCTCGGCGCCCTGGCGATCCACGGAGTGACGCTGATGCTGGACCGAACGATCCACATCGGTCTTGGCGCGCTGTTCGTGCCGGGCCTGTCCGGCTACCGTCCGATCGCGACCGCGCTCGGCGTGCTCGCGGCCGAGCTGGCGGCCCTCATCATCGTGTCCTTCCCCTTCCGGAAGCGAATCGGCGCCCGAACGTGGCGGCGGCTGCACTGGGCGACGTACGCAATCTTCGCACTCGCGACCGCGCACGGGCTGGCGGCGGGGACGGACTCCGCCCACCGCTGGGCGATGGCGCTCTACCTCGGCGCGGTGTTCGCCGTCGCCGTCGCCACCGCCTGGCGCGTCCTGACCGTTACGACCAAGTCGAAAGGAGACGACCGTGTACCGAATCGTGATCGACCAGTCACTGTGTAGCGGGTTCGGCGCCTGCGCCGAGCTCGCACCTGATCTCTTCGAGCTCGAGCCGGGTGGAATCGCACGTGCCCGCGTCGGCGAGAGTGACGACGAAGCCGTGCTCGAAGCCGCGGCAGCCTGTCCGATGGGGGCGATCTTCGTCGCGGAGCAGGAAGCCGCATGAACAGGATCGTGATCGCCGGAGCCGGGCTGGCCGGATCGCGCTGCGCCGAGACGCTCCGGGCGCTCGGATTCGAGGGGCGGATCGTGCTCGTCGGCGACGAGCGCATGCCGCCGTACGAGCGGCCTGCCCTCTCGAAGCAGTTCCTGCGCGGGGAGCGCGAGCCAGGCGAGCTCGCGCTCCGCCCGCCCGCCTTCTGGGCGGAGCAGGGAATCGAGCTCGTGCTCGGCCGGCGAATCACCGCCTTGAGGGCGGGTGTCGCCGTCACGGACGACGGCGACGAGCTCGGGTGGGATCGGTTCGTCGTCGCGACGGGGGCACGGCCGCGGCGCATGCCGCTGCCCGCGCTCCAAGAAGTCCACGTGCTCCGGACGATCAGGGACGCGGAGCGGCTGCGCTCCGCGCTCGAGCCCGGTGCGCGGCTCGCGATCATCGGCGGCGGCTTCGTGGGCGCCGAGGTCTCCTCGACCGCCCGGTCGCTCGGTGTCGAGGTGACCGTCCTCGAAGCGAGCGAAGCGCCGTTCGAGCGCTTGCTCGGGAGCGAGGTCGCGCGCCTGCTCGCCGAGCGCTCTCGCAGCTACGGAGTCGACCTCCGGGTGGGCTCGACCACGACCGGCCTCCGAACGGACGCCCGCGGCAAGCTCGCGGCCGTGCAGCTTGCCGACGGGCCCGAGATCGCCTGCGACGCCGCGCTCGTCGCGGTCGGCGTCGAGCCGGTCAGAGAACTGGCGGGCGCAAGCTCGCCGCGACACGTCCACGTCTGCGGCGACGCCGCGGGCGGGCCGGGGCACTGGACGAGCGCTGCGGTCGACGGCGCCGCGGTCGCACACCGGCTGCTCGGCGTCGAGCCGCCGCCCAGGCCGCCCTCCTTCTTCTGGTCGGATCAGTTCGGCCTGCGCCTTCAGCTCGCCGGAGACACGCGCGGAACCTCAACGGTCGAGCTCGACGGCGACGGGGACAGCTTCCTCGCCCGCTATTACGGCGAAGACGGGCGCCTGCTCGCCGTGCTGGGAGCGAACCGCTCGACCGAGATCGGCAAGCTGCGACGTGAGCTAGCGTTGGCCGCGTGACCCGGCTGCTCGCGATCACCGCGCTCGTCCTCGTCGCCGCTGCAGGCGCTCTTGCAGCGAACCTCGCGCTGCTCAACTACGCCGCAGCCGCCGACGACCCGATCGGGAAGCTCTCTCCGCGTGCGAACCTTCCGGCGGCCCCCGCGGACGTCGTCCGTCCGCGAACGGGCCCGATCGAGCGCGACCGCAACGACGACTGACGCGGCTACGCGTCGTCGAACCAGAAGAAGCCGACCGTGCCCGGGCCGGCGTGAGTTCCCACCACCGCGCCGAGAGTCGTCACGATCTCGATCTCTGCCTGGGGCCGCTCGGCGCGCACCATCTTGCGGAGCTGCTCGGCCCGGTCCGGCGCATCCGCGTGAGCGATCCCGACCTTCAGGCTCGGACGGTCCTCACTCCCCGAGGTGAACGCGGAGACGAACTCCTGAACCGCCTTGCGGTTCCCTCGGACGCGCTTCAGCGGGACCACTTCGCGCTCGATCGTGAGGATCGGCTTCACGTGCAGGAGCTCCCCAGCCCAGGCGCTCGCCCGACCGATACGGCCGCCACGACGAAGGAACTCGAGCGTGTCGACGGTAAAGATCAACCGCGCCTCCTCGCGGAAGCGCTCGATCAGCGCGCCGATTTCCTCGTCGGTCGCGCCCCGCTCGAGACGCTGCTGGATCGCGAGCCCGAGCATCGCGATCGCCGCGGACGCGCTCTCCGTGTCGACCGTGCGCACCTTGTCCCCGACTTCGGCCGCCGCCGTCGTCGCGCTCTGGTACGTGCCCGACAGCGCGGACGAGATGTGCAGCGAATAGATCCGCTCGTAGCCGGCCAGCTCCTCATAGGCGGCGAGGAAATCGCCGGGAGTCGGCTGCGACGTCGTGGGCAGCTCGTCAGCCGTGCGCAGCCGCGCGTAGAACTCCTCCGGCGAGAGCTCGACGTAGTCGCGGTAGCTCTCGTCTCCGAAGCGGACGTACAGGGGAACGACCCGCCAGTTCGGAAAGCGCGCCTGCGCCTCGGGAAAATCGGCGGTCGAGTCGACCACGATTGCGGTGTTGTCCGCGGAGAGCTTCATGCGGCTCGCCGGATCGCAGCCACGATCTCGTCGAGCTCCTGATCCTTGGAGAGGCAGTCCACCGCGCCCGCCTCGATGAGGGCGTCGACCTCGCGGAGGTTCGCCGACGCGGTGAGGCATACGACCGAGACGTCTGGCGAGGCGTCGAGCACCGCCCTCGTGGCCTGCACGCCGTCGATCCCGGGCAGCCTGTAGTCCATCAGGACGACGTCGGGCCGGTGCTCGCGCACGGCCGCGGCCGCCGAGGAGCCCTCGGCCACGGTCCCGACGACCTCGAGGCCCTCCTGGAGCCCGAGCAGCAGCTCCAGGGCCTCGAGGAACACCTGGTTGTCCTCAACCAGGAGGACCCGGATTGGACTGGACACCGTCGCCACTCTAGTCCGCCCCTCGTGCCCTGACGGGCCGTGGCGAAGCCCGGCTTCGCCGGGCGGGAGCCGACGCCGTTCAGGGTGCGAGGAGGTTATTCCGCGGAGAGCAGTAGCGGATAGTGCGGCTGTCCGCCCGCCTGGACGTCGAGCTCGAGGCCGGGATGCGCTTCGGTGATGCGCCTCAACAGACCCTCGAGCTCCGGCTTGTCGGCGCCCGTCAGAAGCGTCAGCACTCCACGCTGCTCCGAGAGGAGCCGCTCGGCCACGGCGGCCGCGACCTCCTCGAAATCCGGCCCGCCGGCGACGGCCGCGCCGTCCGCCAGCCCGAGCCACGCGCCCTTGCGCACGTCGAGCCCGTTCAGCTCGACGTTCCGGGACGCGATCGTCACCTCGCCGGTGCCCACCTCTCCGAGGATCCCCCGCATCTCGTCGGCGTTGTCGGCGGCCGAACGCTCCGGCGAGAACGCCACCATCGCGGCCAGGCCGGCCGGAATGGACGCGCTCGGAACGACCTCGACCTTCTTGGCGGCGAGACCGGCCGCCTGCTGTGCGGAGAGGATCACGTTCGAGTTGTTGGGCAGGACGATGACCCCGTCGGCGTCGACCGATTCGATGGCGGCGACGATGTCCGACGTCGCCGGATTCATCGTCTGGCCACCCTCGATGATCAGCGTCGCGCCGAGGCTCTCGAAGAGGCGCCGGTTGCCGTCGCCTGCGACCACCGCGACCACCCCGCTCGCCGCGCGGCCCCGCGTCCGGCACGGCGACGAGCAGCCGCTTCTCTCGCTCCGCCGTCTGCTCGTGCATGTTCGCGATCTCGACCCGGTCGATGACCCCGAGGCCGGTGCCGAGGGCGAGCACGCGGCCCGGCTCGTCGGTGTGGACGTGGACCTTCAGCGCCTCGGCGTCGCCGACGACGAGGAGCGAGTCGCCGAGCTGCTCGAGCTCGCGCTCGATCGCGTCGCTGTCGAGGTTCTCTCCCTCGATCACGAGCGTCGTGCAGTAGCGATAGCGGGAGAGCTCCTGGTGGATCGCCTCGATCCCGAGCTCCCGCGGCCCCGGCACCGGCTCGGGCAGCGGCTCGCCGGACACGACCGCGGCGAGGCCGCGGACGATCTCCAGGAGACCGGCGCCCCCCGCGTCGACGACACCGGCGTCGCGCAGCACCTCGAGCTGCTCCGGTGTGCGATCGACCGCCTCCTCACCGCGGCGGACGAGCACCTTCAGGAGCTCGGCGTTCGTGATCCCGTTGACCGCTGCCTGCTCACCCTCTTCGGCCATCTCGCGGATGACCGACAGCATCGTCCCCTCGACCGGCTGCCGCACCGCGCGATACGCGGCATTGCTCGCCGAGCGGAACGCGCGCGACACGATCGCGGCGTCGATCTCGCCGTCGGCGCCGAGCGTCTCGGCCGCGCCGCGCACGATCTGCGAGAGGATCACGCCCGAGTTCCCGCGCGCGCCCATCAGGGCCGACCGGGTCACTTCCTTCACCAGCCCGGGCCGATCGTCCGCCGTCGAGCCGTTGAGCTGGTCGACGACCGACCGTGCCGTCAGCGTCAGGTTCGTGCCGGTGTCGCCGTCGGGAACGGGATACACGTTGAGGTCGTCGATGCGGCGGCGGCTGCGCTCGAGCGAGTTGAGCGCGCCCCGGGCCAGCTCCTGCACGAACGGGAGGTCGCTCACGCGCTGGAGCTTTTCACGTCCTGGATCCGGACATCGACCTCTGCCACCCGCAGCCCGGTCAGGCGCTCGACCTCGTAGCGCACGCGATTGCGAAGCGTCGATGCGACCTCGGCGAGGTTGAGGCCGTACTCGACGATCACGCTCAGCTCGATCGTCACGTCGCCGTCGGCGTCGCCGCCGACCGCGATCCCCTGTCGCAGGCGGTCGCGGAGCGGGAGCCGGTCGCGCGTGCCGCGCGGCGCCATGCCGACGACGCCGTACGCCTCGGCGGCGACGCGTCCGGCAATCTGCGCGACCGCCTCGTGCGAGATCCTGATCTGCCCGAGCGGCGACGAGAGCGAGGAAACCCCCTCCACGAACTGATTAGACCAGTGGCCCGACCGGGAAGTTGCCGGTCAGTTCTAGGGCCAGTGGCCTAGATGGCTTTTTGCACCTTGCCGCCTTTGAGGCAGCGGGTGCAGACGTAGGCCCGAGTCGCCTTGCCCTTCAGGAGGATGCGGACGCGCTGGAGGTTGGGGTTGAAGCGCCGCTTCGTGGCCACCATCGAATGGCTCCGGTTGTTGCCGAAGCCGGGCTTCTTCCCACAGATGGCGCAGACCTTTGACATCGGGCGCGCAGTGTAGCGGCGCCAAGCGCCCGCCCGCGAAGCCGGGGCTTCAGCCCCGGGCCGACGCGCGGAGCTGCGCGAAGGCGTCCGCCATCTCCAGCGCGGTGCGGACGGCCTCGGCTCCCTTGGAGACGCGAGCCTCGGCCTGCTCGACGACATCCACCGTGAGCACCCCGAATGCAACGGGCACGCCCGTCTCGAGCGCCGCGAGCTGAAGGCCGCTTGCCGCCTCCGAGGCGATGAAGTCGAAGTGGGGAGTCTCGCCGCGCACGATGCAGCCCAGCGCGACGACGCAGGAGTAGCGGCGCGTCTTGGCAAGCGCCATCGCCGCGAGCGGGAGCTCGAACGCGCCGGGAACCGGCATCACCGTGATCGCCTCGCGCCTCACACCCGCCTCGTAGAGCTCTTCGAGCGCGGAGTTCAGGAGCTTGCTCGTGATCTCGCCGTTGTAACGCGACGCGACGATGGCGACACCCCGGCGGCTCCCATCCGGAGTTCCCTCGAGGACGTTGACGTCGCGAGGGACGTCGAGCTCGCCGGCAGCGTGCTGCTCGGCCTCGGCAAGCTCGCCCGGCCCGGCCTCGTCCTCCTGGGCTAGTACCGGCTCCTCTGCCGGATGCTCCTCGACCTCGTCCTCCAGGTCGTCGAGTTCGTCCAGCTCCTCGGCCGGACTTAGTGGCTCAGAGCCACTAAGTCCAGGGTCGCTCGTCCACCGGTCGCTCACTCTTCGCCCTCCAGAGGCTCGTACTTCAGATCCTGGTGATGGAGCTTGTGCCCGAGCTTGTCACGTTTGGTGGCGAGATAGCGGGCGTTCTGCGGTGTCGGGTCGGTCTCGATCGGCACCTGCTCGACGACCTCCAGTCCGTAGCCCTCGATGCCGGTGATCTTCTTGGGATTGTTCGTGAGGATCCGGATGGTGCTCAGGCCGAGATCGGCGAGGATCTGGTTGCCGATCCCGTAGTCGCGCATGTCGGGCGCGAAGCCGAGCTCGAGGTTCGCCTCCACCGTGTCGAGCCCGTTCTCCTGGAGCTCGTACGTCCGGAGCTTGTTGAGAAGGCCGATCCCGCGCCCCTCCTGGGCCATGTAGAGCAGCACGCCCCGGTCCTCGGCGGCGATCCTGGTGAGCGCCTGCTCGAGCTGCTCGCCGCAGTCACAGCGCAGCGAATGGAAGACGTCGCCGGTGAGGCACTCGGAGTGCACCCGGACGAGCACGTCCTCCGCGCCGTCGACGTCGCCCTTGACGAGCGCGACGTGGTGCTTCCCCGTCAGCTTCTCCCGGAACGCGACCGCAGAGAATTCGCCGTAGGCCGTCGGAAGCCGAACGGTCGTCACGCGCTCGACGAGCTGCTCGTGCCGGCGCCGGTACTCGATCAGGTCGGCGACGGTGACCAGCTTCAGCCCGTGGCGCTCGCAGTAGGGGATCAGGTCGGGAACGCGCGCCATCGTCCCGTCCTCGGCCATCACCTCGCAGACGACGCCCGCAGGGATCAACCCCGCGAGGCGGGCCAGGTCGACCGCCGCCTCGGTCTGGCCCGCGCGCGCCAGGACGCCGCCGTCACGTGCGCGCAACGGAAAGACGTGACCCGGCTGGACGAGATCGTCCGGCTTCGCCTCAGGATCGATCGCCACCTGGATCGTGCGTGACCGGTCGGGCGCCGAGATGCCTGTCGTGACGCCCTCGCGAGCCTCGACGGAGATCGTGAAAGCCGTCCCGTACGGCGTCTCGTTGCGGTCGGTCATCTGGCGGAGCAGAAGCTCGTCGCAGCGGTCTTCCGTGAGGCAGAGGCAGATGAGGCCGCGCGCCTCCTTCGTCATGAAGTTGACCGCCTCGGGCGTCGCGAACTGCGCCGCGATGGTGAGGTCGCCCTCGTTCTCGCGGTCTGCCGCGTCGACGACGACCACGAACTTCCCCTGGCGAATGTCCTCGATCGCCTCTTCGATGGTCGCGAAAGCGCTTTCGTGCAGTACAGCCATCACGTCAAATCGTATCCGGGGCCAGGAGCCGCTCGACGTATTTCGCGAGCACGTCGGTCTCGAGATTGACCGCGTCACCGGGATGGAGGTTCCCCAGCGTCGTCGCCTCGAGCGTGTGCGGCACGAGCGCGACGGCGAAGCCGCGCCCGTCGAGCACGGCGACCGTCAGCGAGACGCCTTCGACCGTGATCGACCCCTTCTCGACGAGATAGCGGCGAAGGCCGTCCTCGACGTCGATCCAGACCCGCGTGCCCTCGTCTTCCGGTACCGAGGAGCGAACTGTCCCCACCCCGTCGACGTGGCCCTGGACGTAGTGCCCCCCGAGAGGATCGCCCGCGCGAAGAGCCGGCTCCAGGTTCACCTCGCTCCCGAACGGCTTCGTCCGAGCGACGGTCTCCTGCACCACGTCGAACTCGAGCCTCCCGTCCTCGGCCCCGACGACCGTGAGGCACACGCCGTCGACCGAGACGGAATCGCCGATCTCGGCCTCGAGCCCGCTCTCGACGACGAGCCTGCCGTCGTCGAAGGACGAGACCCGCCCACGCTCTCGGACGATTCCCGTGAACACGCCGACAAGGCTACTGACGCGCGGAAGGAGCGGGCCGGCCGCTGGCCCGCTCCCCCACTCGTGGCGGCTGCTATGCGCTCGCCAGACCCGTGCGATCGGTTCGCGTGTGACGCCGCCGGCCGATTGCGACCGAGAGCGTCAGCAGAAGAGCAACTCCGAAGGCGATCGAGGCGCCGACGCCGGCGTCGTTCCAGTTGAAGCTGGTCGACGGGTTGGACACCACAGCGGTCGGGGTCGCTGTCGCCCCACCGCTCTGATTGACGAAGCGGTAGGCCCAGCCGTCGATCATCGCGCTGGCCGGAGCGTTCCTCTGGTACTCCCTGGCCATCGCCGTCAGCCGCATCCCGTCCGCCTGCAGCGGCGTGATCGCCGGCGCGGTGGAGACGCCGAGATTGCCGAGCGCGTGATGGCGGGCGATCAGCGCCTGCTGCGAATCGGTATGCGAGTAGATCCCTGGCGTCGGCCCGTCGACGTAGAGACCGGAGGCCGCCTGGCCCGTGGCCGGCACGGCCAGCGCTGCAAACGCAAGGCCGAGAACGAAGCGCCTTCGCCGTCGGAAGAACGTGCGGTTCATTTCGAGACTCCTTCCCATTCCCTCTGACACGACCTCCCGAGGGTCGCGCACGGAGGTAACGGGGGCGTCATGCCGGACCCACCGGCGCCCACGGCGCGGTAACGAAACGGCCGCAACGGTGTAGTTTCAGCGGGAAGCGCATGGACTACCGCATCCTCGGGCCGCTCGAGGCGTTCGACGGCGAGCGACGTCTCTCGCTTGGCGGGGCAAGGCAACGTGCCGTCCTCGCCCTGATGATCCTCCACGAGAACGAGGTGGTGAGCCGGGACGTCATCGTTGACGTGCTCTGGGGCGAGGAGCCTCCCGCTACGGCCGCCAAGGTGCTCCAGAACTGCGTTTCCGCCCTCCGGAAAGAGCTTCCCGGAGGGACGGAAACCCTGCTGACACGCGGGGCCGGGTACGAGCTCCGGATCGCGCCCGGCGAGCTCGATCGCGACCGCTTCGAGCGGCTCTTGGCGGACGGGCGTGCGGCGCTGGCCGCCGGCGACCACGCGGACGCCGGGGAGCAGCTCCGCCAAGCGGTCGCGTTGTGGCGAGGCGCCCCGCTGTCTGACTTCACGTACGAGCGGTTCGCGCAGGAGGAGATCACGCGCCTCGAGGAGCTGCACGTCGCAGCCCTGGAAGACCGGATCGAAGCCGATCTGGCGCTCGGGCGCCACGTCGAGCTCGTGCCGGAGCTCGAAGCGCTCGTGGCCAAGCACCCGCTCCGTGAGCGGCTGCGATGGCAGCTCATGCTGTCGCTCTACCGTGCCGGGCGGCAGGCCGAGTCGCTGGAGACGTACCGCGCCGCGCGCCGGACGCTGCTCGCAGAGCTCGGCATCGAGCCCGGCCGCGCGCTTCACGAGCTCGAGCGCGCGATTCTCGAGCACGACCCGGCGCTCGACTCGCCCTTGCCGGCGCGGGCCGCGACCGCGGCCGCCTCCGGCGCCAGGCCGGGACGGATGGCTTCCTCACCCATTCTCGGCCGCGACGAGGAGCTCGCACTACTTCGAGCCGGGCTCGACGATGCGCTCGCCGGGCGCGGCCGTCTCTTCCTCGTCGTCGGCGAGGCGGGCAGCGGGAAGACGCGCTTCGCGGACGAGGTCGCGAGCCTGGCAAAGCAGCGGGGTGCTCGAATCCTCTGGGGGCGCGGCTGGGCCGGTGGAGGTGCGCCGGCGTACTGGCCCTGGCGGCAGGCGATGCGCGACGCCGGGCATCCACTGCCGGAGCCGGCGGCCGGCGACGAAGCCGCGCGCTTTCAGTTCTTCGAGGCCGTGACCGAGGCGGTGCGCGCCGAGGCCTCGGAGCAGCCGCTCCTGCTCGTGTTCGACGACCTCCACTCCGCCGACGACGGCTCGCTCCTGCTACTCGAGTTCGTTGCGTCGGAGCTTCCGGAGATGAGCGCGCTCGTGCTCGCCCTCGGGCGCGAGGATGCATCCCGCCTCGACGACCTCGCTCGTCACGCGACGCGGACGGTGCGGCTCGCGCCGCACCGCGGAAGCTGACGCAGGCGCTACGGCTCGTGCACGTAGGCGGTCAGCAGCACGTCGTCGCCGACCCGCTCAGCCTGCAGCTGTCGTAGCCCGATCGGCGCCGGGAGCTCAGGCGTGAAGGCGACGCCCGCGCCCGCAATCCGTGGCGCAACGAAGAGCACCACCTTGTCGACCAGATCCGCCCGAAGGAACGACGAAGCGAGCGTCGGCCCGCCTTCGAGCAGCAGTGACTGGACGCCGTCGGCGGCGAGGCCGGCCAGCTCGTCCGCGAGTGGGCCGCTCAGCAGCTCCAGCTCCGAGCCCGCAGGCAGCGGCCCTCGGCCGAACGCGAGCCTCCGCGGCTGTCGCTCGGCTCCCACGTCCCGCGCGGTCAGCTTCGGGTCGTCGGCGCGGACCGTTCCCATTCCGACCGCGACCGCGTCGACCTCTGCGCGGAGCTCGTGGACGCGCCGCCGCGACTTCTCACCTGTCACCCACCGCGTGCCGGAAATCCCGACGCGCCCGTCGAGCGTGAGCGCGAGCTTGAGGATCACGAACGGCCGCCGGGCCGCGACCCAGGTCCGCCAGGCCTCGTTCTGGGCGCGTGCCGCGGCCGAGTCGGCGTGCTCCACCTCCACCCCGGCGGCGCGCAGCACATCCAGTCCCCCACCGGCCTCCGGGTTCGGGTCGAGCGAGCCTGCCACCACCTTCGCGATGCCCGCCGCCATCACCGCGTCCGTGCACGGCGGCGTCGAGCCGTGGTGGGCGCACGGCTCCATCGTCACGTAGAGCGTCGCGCCCCTGGCCCGGTCGCCGGCCGCTCCGAGTGCGATCACCTCGGCGTGCGGGCCGCCCTTGCGCTCGTGCCAGCCCTCCCCCACGGTCTCGCCGTCACGGGCGACCACGGCGCCGACGACGGGATTCGGATATGTCGTTCCGCGCCCTCGCTCGGCGAGCTCGAGCGCGCGCGCCAGGCTCATGTGATCTCGTCCGCGAGCTGCCTGTAGGCGTGCGGTGGGTCGCCGGCGGCGAAGATCGCGGAGCCGGCGACGAAGAGGCTCGCCCCGGCGTCGCGGACGTCGCGGATGTTCTCGGTCCCGATGCCCCCGTCCACCTGCACGTGTATCTCGCCGGGGAGGACGGACCGCGTCGTGCGAATGCGCTCGTACGCCTCCGGCATGAACGCCTGCCCGGAGTACCCGGGCTCAATGCTCATGCAGAGCACGAGGTCGGCGCCCGCGTCGGCCGCCGCCCGGGCGGCCTCGGCCGCGTCTGTCTTCGGCTTGAAGGCGACGCCGAACTGCAGGCCCTGCGCGCGGGCCTGAACCGCGGTGGCCCGCAGGTCCGGACACGCCTCGTAGTGCACGGTGACACTGTCCCCGCCCGCCTTGGCGAAGGCCTCGAAATGCTTCTCGGGCGTCTCGGTCATCAGGTGGCAGTCGACGATCGCGCCCGCCTCGTGGATGCGAGCCGAGATCGACTGCAGGACGATCGGGCCGATCGTGATCGGCTCGACGAAGTGGCCGTCGCCCACGTCGAAGTGGAAGATCCGCACCCCGGCCCCTAGGAGCACGCCGATCTGCTCGCCGAGCCGTGCGAGGTCGGCCGCGTACAGAGACGGCTCGACCTCGACGCCCCTCACCCAGTCGTTCCAGCCCATCGCCTTGCGCAGACTACGCGCGCAGGCGCGCGATGAAGAAGCCGGATGTGCCGTGCACGTGCGGCAGTGTCTGGAGGAACTCGGGACGTCGTGGATCCCGGAACTGGGGCCACTCCTCCCCGAGCGGATCGACACGGAGGCCCGAGTCGTCGACGACTGCATCGGTCTCCTCCCCGTGGATGGTGCAGACGGAGTAGAGGATCGTCCCGCCGGGCTTGACGCGTTCCGCCGCCACGCGCAGGAGCTCGAGCTGAAGGTCGGGCAGCGGGCGTGCGTGCCAGCGGAGATCGGGACGGCCCGCGAGGACACCGAGACCCGAGCAGGGCGCATCGACGAGCACGCGGTCGAACCCGGCCAGCTCGGCCGGGAGTTTCGTCGCGTCGGCGTTGACCACGGTGACGTTGGCGGCGCCGAGGCGGCGGCAGTTGTCCTCGAGCTCCCGTGCACGACCCGGATGCAGCTCGACGGCGACGACGTCACCGGCGAGCTGCGTCGCCTTGCCGCCCGGCGCCGCGCAGAGATCGAGCGTGCGCTCGCCCGGTTGCGCTCCGACCGCGAGGCCGGCCAGCTGAGAGCCGCGGCTCTGCGGCCAGATCAGGCCCGCGTCGACCGCGGCCTCGTCGACCCGTTCGACATGGAGCGCATCCGGTAGGTCGGGGTCAGGCCGCCCCTCGACGGGGCCCTCCTTCCGCCTGTTGACGCGGACGACGCGCTCGGGCGGCTCGTTCTGTGCGCGCATGAGGGCGAGGGCGCCGTCGGCACCGAGCTCGTCCCACCAGACCTGGGCGACCCAGTCCGGATACGAATGCCGCAGCGCAGCCTCGTCCGGAGCTCCCTCCGGCAGCGAACTCAGAAGCGGGCCGATCCCGTTCGCCAACCGTCGCATCACGGCATTCGTGAACGCCACCGCCCGTTCGAGCCTCGCCGCGCGGACGAGCTCGACGGTCTCGTTCACAGCCGCGTGCTCGGGAACGTCCGTGAAGCCGAGCTGGTAGGCGCCCAACCGAAGCGCCGCGCGAACCGGAGGATCGAGCTTGCGAACGGGCCGCTTCCCGAGCGTGCCGATCGCGTGGTCGAGCGTGCGCACGCGCTGCACCGTTCCGTAGGCGAGCCGCTGCGCGAGCGCGCGGTCGCGGCCTTCGAGCCCGGCGGCCGCGCTCCGCAGCGCGCGGTCTGCGTAGGCGTCGTCCTCGAAGACGCGCAGGACGACCTGGTAGGCCGCCTCGCGCGCCGTCATCGAAGCCCGCGGAGAAACTCGTCGTACGTCATGCGGCGGCCGCCGTCGGGCTGGACCTCGACCGGGACGACCTCACCGTCGACGACGCGCGCTTCCCAGATCGTCACCGGCTTCCCGCGCAGCTCGGCTCTCGCCCCGATGTGCGGTGAGAGCGCGCGCACGCGGTTGACGAGCTCTTCGGCCGGACGGTTCCAGTCGAGCGCGCGGTCCGCGGCCGTGATCTTCTCGGCATACGTCACTCCCTCATCGCCCTGCGGGGTGAACGCCGGCTCGGGCAGGACGGCGTCGAGGAGCTCCGCCGCAAGGGCGGCGGCCCGGTCGTAGACCGCGCCCGCGTCGTCTTCCGGCGCGATGGCGAACGAGCGCTGCGCCGCGATCGGACCGGCGTCGAGCTCCTTGACCGTGCGATGGATGGTGACGCCCGTCTCCACGTCCCCGGCCATGATCGCCCGCTCGACCGGCGCCGCACCGCGCCAGCGGGGAAGGAGCGACGGATGGACGTTCAACCACAACCGCTCGGCGAGCACCTCCTCGGGGACGAGAAGCCCGTAGGCGGCGATCACGACGGTCTCGGCCCCGAGGTCGAGGCCGGGCTCCGGCCTCGGCGGCTGCAGGACCCGGATGCCGAGACGCTCCGCCGTTTCCTTCGCCGGAGGAGCCCCGGTCTTCCGGCCGCGGCCTCGCGGCGCGTCCGGGCGCGTGAGCAGCGCCGAGATCTCGTGCCGCGCGGACAGGCGCTCGAGCACGTCCGCTCCGAACGGCGCCGTCGCGGCGACGGCCAGTCGGGCCACGGGCCTACCGGAGGACGAGGCGGGGGCGAAGGACGGCCATCGCCTCGCGCCGTGCTTCCGGGGTCGTGCGGTCGACGATGAGGGTGCCGTCGAGGTGGTCGAGCTCGTGCTGGGCGATCCGGGCGGCCATCTCCTCGAGGTCGTAGCCGACAGGCTCTCCGTGCTCGTCCCGGCCCTCGATCCGGACGGCGGTCGAGCGTTCCACGGGCACGGTCACTCCTTGCAGGGAGAGGCAGCCTTCGTCGTCGGTGTCCAGCTCGTCGCTGCGGCGGACGATCTCGGGGTTGACGAGTGTCGCCACCGTGTCCTCCTCCGGGGCGAAGACGAAGAGACGCTGCAAGACACCCACCTGCGTGGCGGCGAGACCGACGCCGTTCGCCTCCTTCATCAGCTCTCCCATGCGGGCGGCGAGCCGGCGCAGGTCGTCGTCGAACTCCTCCACGGGACGCGCCTCCATCCGCAGCACCGGATCCGGGTATTGCCGGATCTGCGCCAGCGCGAGCTGCCGCCGGGCCTCGCGCTCGGCGTCGAGCTCCTCGTTCCGTACCTCGCCCTCGACACTCATCTCGGCGGGCACACTAGCGGGGTGAAACGGAGCGAGCGCGAGCTGATCATGAGGCAGGGCGTCGAGCATGCCGAGACCCCTCGGGACCGGGCGGAGCGCGCGGCGCTCGAGGAAGACTTGAAGGAGAATCCGCTGACCGGCCGGACGCTCCGCCGCAGGCTGCGGAACTTCCGTCCGGATGCAGGGGCCCAGCTCGCGGCGCTGAGCGGGCCGCTTCCATGGATGCGACGGCTTCGGTCGATCGAGATCGAGGTCCGGCTGCACGAGCGACAGCTGAACGACGCCTGGGAGGCGCTCCGGCAGGAGTGCGGCGCGGACGTCGGGCGGTTCGCACGCGAGTGGCGGGGCCTTGCCGAACGGTGGGACTTCGACGAGGTCAACGAACTGATCGAACGGCACAACCGCAACTACCCGGCCGAGTCCCGCCTGCCCATGAACCCGAGGACAGGCGACTTCGTCCTCGTCAACGGGAGGCCCTACACCCGCTCGTCGCCTCGACGCCGCCTGGATCCTCTCCCGCTTACCCCGCGGAAGGTGCAAACTCCGAGAAGTGACCGACTCGCTCGCCGGGAACCTGCTGATCGCATCTCCGGCGATCCTCGACCCCAACTTCCGGCGTACGGTCGTCTTCCTGACCGCCCACACCGACGAGGGCGCGGTCGGAGTCATCCTCAACCGGTGCTCCGAGACGACGGTCGCCGAGGCACGTGCCCCAACTTGCGCCGCTCGCCCCGCTCGAGGATCCCGTCTTCTTCGGCGGGCCGGTCAACCCGGAGGGTGTCGCCGTCCTCGCCGAGTTCGACGATCCCGATGACGCGGGCATCGTCGTGCTCGAAGGCGTGGGCTTCGTCGCCCTGGACAGCGCTCTGGAGGAGGAGCCGCCCCCGGTTCAGCGGGCGCGGGTCTTCGCGGGGGTCTCCGGTTGGGGCCCAGAGCAGCTCGACGGCGAGCTCGGCCGCGAGGACTGGATCGTCGAGCCGGCCGGACCCAACGACATCTTCACCGAGGATCCCGATGGGCTCTGGAGCGACCTCCTGCGGCGCAAGGGCGGCCAGTACGAGCTCGTCGCCCGGATGCCGCTCGACCCCTCGCTGAACTGACGTGCGAAAGCTCTTCCCCTCGTGCGTGCTCGGGGACGTGCACGGTCTAGCCGCATCGAGTCACGAGACCACCAGGGCCGATAAGTCAGGCGTAGCCGCCTTACGGAGGCCGGACTGGAAGCACCGCCGCCGCGGACCACTCCGATCGGCGAGCGACGACTTCAGAGGGACTGCGGGTCGACGTCGACGACGGCACTGAGGCCGGCGCGGCGCATGGCCGGCGCCGCCGCGCTGAGCAGCCGGCTCGCGTGGGTCGCCATTCGCCGCGGCTGCCCGGTCTTCGCGACGAGCTGGGCGCGAAACTTCCCGCGCAGCCTTAGCAAGGGCGCCGGGCCCAGGACGCCCTCGTCTGCCAGGCCTGCCTTCAGCTCGGCCAGCGCCCGCATCGGCTCTTCCTGGTCGGTGCCGCTGACGAGGATGCGGACGAGGTGGCTGAAAGGCGGGTAGCCGAGCTCACGGCGGCGCTCGAGCTCGCCTGCGAGGAAGCCTGCGACGTCATGGCGGACGGCGTAGCGAATCGCCCGGGAGTCGGGCTGGAACGTCTGCACGAGCACGCGTCCGGGCGCGTCGCGGCCGCTTCGGCCGGCGAGCTGCGTCAGCAGCTGGAAAGTGCGCTCCTCCGCGCGGAAGTCGGGCAGGCCGAGCCCCGTGTCGGCGTCGACGACGGCGGCGAGCGCAACGCCCGGAAAGTGATGCCCTTTGGCGACCATCTGCGTCCCGACCAGAACCGCGCGGTCCGTCCCGGCGAAGCGGCTGAGCGCGGCGGCCATGGCGCCGGGGCGCTCGGTCGTGTCGGCGTCGAGCCGGATCCGCACGAGCTCGGGCATCTTCGCCTCGAGCTCCCGTTCGAGACGTTGGGTGCCGGCACCGAGGCGCGCGAGCTCGGCCGATCCACAGACCGGACACGTCTCGGGCTCGTGCTCCGCGAAGCCGCAGTGGTGGCAGCGAAGCGTCCCGTCCGCGTGCAGCACGAGGGCGACGTCGCAGTTCTCGCAGCGGAGCGTCGTCCCGCAGGCGCGGCAGTGCAGGGCAGGCGCCACTCCGCGGCGGTTGAGCAGAAGGATCGCCTTGCCGCCCCGCTCCGCGATCGCGCCGAGCTCGGCCAGGAGAGGCGCGGAGAGCGGATACCCGGCCTCGCGCCGGAGGTCGGCGACGCGCACCGGCGGCAGGGGCGCGGCGAGGCGCCCGCCGAGCTCGAGCCGCTCGAGCCGCTCCCAGCTCTCGGGCCTGGGCGTGGCGCTGCCGAAGACGGCGACGGCATGCTCGAGGGCCGCCCGCTTGGCGGCGACGGTGCGCGCGTCGTAGCGCGGGTCTGACTCCTGCTTGTACGACGCGTCGTGCTCCTCGTCGACGCAGATCACCCCGAGTCGCGGGACCGGCGCGAAGACTGCCGAGCGTGCACCGAGCACGATCGTGGCCTCGCCCCGCGCGATGCGGGCTCGCTCGTCACGCCGCTCCGCTTCGGAGAGTGCCGAGTGCAGCACGGCGATCCGCTCGCCGAAGCGCTCGCGGAAGCGGCCCAGCGCCTGCGGGGTCAGCGCGATCTCGGGCACGAGGACGATCGCGCCGCGGTCGCGGGCGAGCGCCGCCGCGCACGCCTGGAGGTAGACCTCCGTCTTCCCGCTGCCGGTCGCGCCGAAGAGCAGGAGGTTCGCGGCCTCGCCGCCGTCGAGCGCCGCGACGATGCGATCGAGTGCGGCCTGCTGCGAATCGCTCAGTTTCTCGGGCTCCGCCTCGCCGGGCAGGGCGTCGCGCTCGGCCGGCTGCGGCCGTTCGCCGCGCGCCTTCCGTTCGATCGGTGCCACGAGCGCGAGCGCACGCCCGGGCGTCGAGCCGTAGTAGTCCGCGACCCAGAGAGCGAGCTCGACGAGCGGCGAAGGCACCGCGCCGACCACGCGCTCGATCGGCGCAGTGTCGATTCCGGCGGGGGGAGTGACGTCGACCCCGGTGACGACGCCGCGTCTGCGGGCGTTGCCGAACCGGACCTCGACGACGGCCCCGAGGGCGAGCTCCTCGGGGATCTCGTACGTGAACTCGCGCGCGAGCGCGCGGGCGGTCACGAGCGGATAGACGGACGCATAACGGGTCAAGATCGCCAGCGTAGAGTGGCGGCGTGACGCAGTGGCACTGGGATCCCGACAGCTATCTCGACAACATGCTGTCGGAGGTCCCGGCCTATCCGGAGCTCCAGGAGCAAGCGGCGCTGGCGACCCAGGGGATCGAGGCGAAGGAGATCCTCGAGCTCGGGATCGGAACCGGCGAGACGGCGAGACGCGTCCTGCGCGGCCGTCCCGGCGCGCGGCTCACGGCGATCGACTCGAGCCCGGAGATGCTCGAGCGGGCACGAGAACAGATTCCCGATGCGACCCTCGCCGTGGCGCGGCTCGAGGACCCGCTTCCCGCGGGGCCTTTCGACCTCGTCGTCTCGGCGCTCGCCGTCCACCATCTCGACGGCACCGGGAAGCGCGACCTCTTCCGGCGCGTGTTCGAGGTCACGCGGGCCGGCGGTTTCTTCGTCCTCGCGGACGTCATCGTGCCGGAGAGCGTGGAAGACGTCATCACTCCGATCAACGGGGTGTACGACCTGCCCGACCGGCTCGACGACCAGCTCGAGTGGCTGGCGGCGGCCGGCTTCGAGGCCGACCCGTTCTGGGTCGACAGGGATCTCGCCGTGGTGCGGGCTAGCCGCCCGCAGCTTCCAGGATGAAGTCGGTCGCGAAGCCCAGGAAGAGACCGACCAGGACGCCCCAGGTGACGAGAGTCTTCGAGCTGAGCACGCGTCCGACGTTCAGGAGCTCCATCACGACGTAGAGGATCGAGCCCGCCGCGAGAGCGAAGAAGACGATCGAGACGCTCTCGCTGACCCAGGCCTGGCCGATGAGGGTGCCGACGAAGGTCGGGCCGCCGCCGATGAGCCCCAGCAGGCCGAGGAAGGCCCAGCTGGGCCGTTCCTTGTCACCGGTCAGCGGCGCGCAGATCCCGAGGCCCTCGGTCGCGTTGTGCAAGCCGAAGCCGATGATCAGCACGACGGCAAGACTGGTCTTGTCGGCCGCCGCGGACTGACCGATCGCGAGCCCCTCACCGAAGTTGTGGAGCCCGATTCCCGTCGCGATGAAGACGGCGAGCCAGCGCGCGGGCGACATCCCCGTGAAGTGGTGATCCTGCTCGAACTCCGCGGTCGAGGCCGCTCCCGGCCCGAGGAAGGCGCGGCGGCGGCGACGCTTCATCCAGTTGTCGTAGTAGACGAGGCTCATCAGCCCGACGAAGAACCCCGAGCCGAGGAGGAAGGCGAGCCATGCGAAGCGGCCGTCGTGCCCCGCCTTCAGCGCTGTCTCGACGGGGTCGACCGCCTGCGTGAGGACGTCCCAGAAGAGGAAGATGAGGATGCCGGTCGCAGTCGCCGCGAGGAACGCCTTCGTCTCGGCCTTGACGTTCTGCATCCGGCCGATCGGGAGGCCGAGGAAGATGGTGAGCCCGGCGATCGCTCCGAGCGCGAGGATCTGTCCAGTGCCCATGTAAGGGTCACCTTACAGAACATTGCAGGGATACCATCCGCGGCATGGCGCAGGGGCATTCCGTCGACGAATATCTGGAGACGATCTACTTTCTTGCGTTTCCGATCGGGGAATACAGGCCGCTGAGCGGCGGGTCGCCCACCCTCGGCTCGCGCGTTGCGGAGATGCTCGGCGTCTCGCGTGCTTCCGCCGGCGAGATGCTCAAGCGGCTCGAGGGTGAGGGGTTGATCGAGCGGGGCGAGCACAAGGAGGCCCTCCTCACGGACGCCGGCTTGAAGCGGGCCGAGCGCGTCGTCCGCAAGCACCGGATCATCGAGCGGCTGCTGACGGATTTCATGGGGTACACGGCGGCCGAAGCGCACGTGCAGGCCGACCTCCTCGGCGACACGTTCACCGACGAGATGGTTGAACGCATCGAAGTGCGGCTCGGGCACCCGGACCGCTGCCCACACGGCTGGCCGGTCGATCCCGAGTTCGAGCAGGCGGAGAACAGGGAGCTCGCGCCGCTGTCAGATCTCGGCCCCGGGGAGAAGGTGACGATCGTCCGGCTGGCGGAGCACGACGGTGAGCTCCTCCACTGGTTCTACGACGAGGGGCTCGTCCCAGGGCGCGAGCTGGAGGTGCGGGAGACGCAGCCGGCTGCAGGGCAGCTGACCGTCCGCCTGAACGGCAAGGAGCAGGCGATCGGGGAGAAGGCGGCGGCCGGCCTGTTCGTCAGGCGATCCGGCTGAACCGGGAGCCCTAAGCGGTCGCTGCGGCCGCGACGCCGGCCGCCTCACGCAGTGCGGCCGCCTTGTCGGTCCGCTCCCACGTGAAGTCCCGGTCCTCGCGGCCGAAGTGCCCGTACGCGGCCGTCTTCGCGAAAATCGGACGCCGAAGCTCGAGGTCACGCAGGATGGCCCCCGGCCGCAGGTCGAAGTGCTCGCTCACGAGCTCCTCGATCAGGGCAACGGGAACGTGCTCCGTGTTGAACGTGCGCACCGCGATCGACACCGGGCGCGCGACGCCGATCGCGTAGGCGACGTTCACCTCGCACCGGTCGGCCAACCCGGCGGCGACGACATTCTTCGCCACGTAGCGCGCGGCATAGGCGGCGGAACGGTCCACCTTGGTCGGATCCTTGCCGGAGAAGGCGCCGCCCCCGTGCCTGGCCGCGCCGCCGTACGTGTCGACGATGATCTTGCGCCCCGTGAGGCCCGTGTCGCCCATCGGGCCGCCGACCACGAACTTGCCGGTCGGGTTGACGAACACGAAGTCCCGGTCGCTCATCAGCCGTTTCTCGTCGTAGAGGTCGGCGGGGAGGATCGGATGAAGCACGCGCTCGATGATGTCCGGCTTGATCAGATCCTCGGACGAGATTCCGTCGGAGTGCTGCGTCGAGACGAGGACGCGCTCGATCTCGACCGGGTGCTGCCTGCCGTCGTCGTCGCTCTCGTACCTGACGGTGACCTGTGCCTTCCCATCCGGCCTGAGGTACGGAAGCTCCCCGGCTTTTCGCACCTCCGCCAGCCGCTTGCAGATCTTGTGCGCGAGCATGATCGGGAGCGGCATCAGCTCCTTGGTCTCGTTCGACGCGTAGCCGAACATCATTCCCTGGTCACCCGCGCCGGTCCTGTCGATCGGATCGCCGTCGCCGGGGTCGTGCTGCACCTCGTAGGACGCATCCACGCCCTGCGCGATGTCCGGCGACTGCTCGTCGATCGCCACGACCACGCCGCAGGTGGTCGCGTCGAAGCCCCACTCGGAGTGCGTGTACCCGATCTCGGCGATCCGGTGCCGGACGAGCTTGGGGATGTCGACGTAGGTCTCCGTCGAGATCTCGCCGGCCACGACGACGAGCCCGGTCGTGATGAGCGTCTCGCAGGCGACACGGCCCTCCGGGTCGTCCTTGAGCACGGCGTCGAGCACGGAATCTGAGATCTGATCGGCGACCTTGTCGGGATGACCCTCGGTGACCGACTCTGAAGTGAAGAGAAACTCTCGGGCAGCCATAGCGCGGAAGGCTACCTGCAGGAGCCGCGTCAGCGGCCCGTGATTCGCAGCTCGACGCGGTCGGTCGAGCCGGCCCGTGCTCCGAAGGCGACGAGAGTCCCTAGACGGTCGAGTGACTTCAGCTGGCTCGCGCTCCCCTGCCCCTGTCCGAGCAGCTGGGCAAGCGCCTGGACAACCGGCGCGAGTCGCTGCATGTCGGCATACGCGAGGAAGGTGACTTCCTTCGGGACCTCCGCTGCCGCGAGGGCGTCCTTGAAGGGCTGGTCGTCGACGAGACGCGCACCCCGTCGCCGGGATCGACGCGCTGTTCGTCAGGAACACGCGGCTGCCGCGGCGGAAGACGTTGAGCTTGACCGCGCCGCCGGCCTTCGCGACGAGGCGGGTCGCGACAGTGCGCAAAGCGCTCTCCGCTGCAGCCGGGTCCGGGCTGTCGAGCTCGAGCACGAGCGTCGGGATCAAGGCGCCCTGGGCCAGGTAGAAGACGCCCTCGCCGTGCAATGCAGGCGCGAGGTCGGCGAGCGGAAGACCGAGCTTGGCGGCTCCCGCGAGCCGCTTCAAGCCGTCCTGGGCATCCTTGAACGACACGGCCAGCAAAGCCCCCGACGGAGCGTCCTGCAGCAGCGTCGGCGCATATTGCGCAGCGGCCGCCCCGGCGGCGGGCTCTCGCCGGACCTTGAGCCGGACGGCGCTCCCGTCGGCTGTCACCTGTGCCGCGGCCCAACGGGATGTGCCCGCGCCGCCGGCCAGGCTCCCAAGGCCGGACGCGACCTTTTGTAGTCCCGCGCCGCTCGCGTACGCGAAGGCGATCGAGCTGCCGCCGAGCTCTTTCGCCGCGGCCTGGAACTCGGGGACGTCGGCGAGCGACTTGCCTGACCCTGCCTTCCGCACCGCATCGAACGCGGCCTGCGAGTCGGCGACGACCGACCAGCCTCCGATGTGCTCGACCGTGTAGTGATCGCTGCCACTGTCGAACTTCGACGCGAGCGCGCGGAGCTTCGTCTCGTCCCCGGACTGCGTGAGGGCGACTGCCTCGGGGCGCCCGTTGTCGACGCCGAGCACTGCCACGCCGAGCTCGCCGCCGAGCGCGGGCGTGACGTCCTTTGCGAGATCGAGCCCCTGCTTGCGCAGAGCCTGGTCGAGCATCGGCAGGCCCCCGGTGAGTTGCTCGATCGTCTTCCAGCCCTCCGAGTCGAGCCTCGTGTCGACGCTGACGAATGCGAGCGCGCCGGGTGGGACAAGGCCTGCCGAGTCGTGCCCGGCCGCCGCGCTTCCGCCGCTGGTGGTCCCTCCGCAGCCGGATGCGACGAGGAGCAGGGCGCCTGTCAGCGCTGCGAGCGCGGCGCGCATCGCACGAATGGTAGCCCTCACTCGGCGGTGGGCTGGCGCCCCATCAGGGCCGCGAGCAGCCCGTCGAGGCTCTCGCCGCCGAGGACGCGACAGACGCCCTCGGTGATCGGCAGCTCCACTCCGAGGCGGTGGGAGAGGTCGCGGAGGACGGGCGCGGTCGTGAGGCCCTCGACCACCTGGCCGATGCGCGCAGCCGCCTCGGCCGCGGTCGCACCGCCTGCGATCAGCTCACCGGCCCGCCGGTTGCGCCCGTACCCGGAGTAACAGGTGACGTTGAGGTCGCCGATCCCGGCAAGCCCGGCGAACGTGCCGGGCTGCGCGCCGCAAGCCTCCCCGAGGCGCGCCATCTCCGCGAGCCCACGCGTGATCAGGCTCGCCTTCGCGTTGTCGCCGAGCCCGAGCCCGTCCACCCCGCCCGCCGCGAGGGCGATCACGTTCTTGGCCGCGGCACACAGCTCGACGCCGACGAGGTCGTCGTTGACGTACACGCGGAAGATCATGGAGTTGATCGCCTGCTGCAGCTGCTCGGCCAGCTCGCCGTCCTGGCTCGCGATCACCGCGGCCGAAGGAAGGCCGACGGCGATCTCCTCGGCCATGTTCGGGCCCGACAAGACCGCCACGGGCCGGTCCCGCACGCGCGTGGACAAACGCTCCCCGCTCGCGGGATCGAGGCCTTTGGTGAGGCTGAGCACCGGCGCGGCACCCGGCAGGGCTTCGGCAACTTCCGCGAACGCGCGGCTCGGGACAGCGAGGACGATGAGGTCGGTGGCCGCGAGCGGCGCCTCGGCGAGCAGCGCCGGCTCGACGCCGCGGAGGTCGGCGGTTGTCAGATACCGCGGGTTGCGCCCCGTCTCCCGGATCGCGCCCACCTGGTCGGGATCACGGCAGGCGAGCGTCACGTCATGGTCGCGGTCGCGCAGAAGGCAGGCGAACGCCGTTCCCCACGAGCCACCGCCGACGACGACGATCTTCATCTCACAGCCATCCTGGTGACCAAGGGATTAGCTCTTGCGCGGAACAAAATCGATGGTGACGGGGACGCCCTCGAGCTCGAATCGCTCGCGGACCTGGTTCTCGACCCAGTAGGCGTAGTCCCGGGTGATGAGGCGCCGGTCGTTGACCGTGAAACGAAAGCGCGGCGGCCGGGTGGCGACCTGCGCGCCGTAGAGAAGGTTCAGGCTCCGTCCGTTCTTCGACGGGGCGAGGCGGCGTTCGCGCAGCTCGCCGAGGAACCGATTGAGCTCGGCCGTCGGGACGCGCGCGACGTGCTTGTCGTAGAGCTTCTCGATTCCGTCGAGCAGGCGCTCCAGCCCGCGACCCGTCTTTGCCGAGACGGCGACGTGCGGAGGCCGTTGGCGGAGGCGGCGCTCGAGCTCGGGACGCACGTCTTCGATTCCCACGGTCGTCAGGTCCCATTTCGAGAGGACGACCAGCGTCGAGTCCTGCGCCTTCCTGGCGATGTCGGCCACCGCGAGGTCCTGGTCGACGAGCCCCTCGGAGGTATCGATGAGGACGAGCGCGACGTCCGCGCGATCGGCGGCGTCGCGCGCCCGCAGCTCTGAGTAGTACTCGATCCCCTGCCGATGGCGGCGCTTCCGCCGAATCCCCGCCGTGTCGACGAGCACGAAGGTGCGGTCGCCCCGCCTGAACACGGTGTCGATGGAGTCCCGCGTCGTCCCGGGAGTCTCGGACACGATCACGCGCTCCTGCCCGAGTAGTGCGTTGAGAAGCGAGGACTTGCCGACGTTCGGACGCCCGAGGATGGCCACGCGGATGGCCTCTTCCGGGATCTCGGCGCGTCCGGTGCCGTGCAGGCCGGCGACGATCACGTCCAGGAGGTCGCCCGTCCCGTGGCCGTGCAGCGCCGAGAGCGGAATCGGGTCGCCGAGCCCGAGCCGGTGCAGGTCGAGGGCGAGGCTGTCCTGCGCGGGGTCGTCGATCTTGTTCGCGATCAGGAGCACCGGCTTGCGCGCCCGCCGCAGAATCTCTGCGACCTCTTCGTCGCCGGGCGTCACGCCTGCGCGGGCGTCGACGACGAAGAGCACCAGGTCCGCCGCCGCCACCGCCTCCTGGGCCTGTAGCGCGATCGAGCGGGTCAGCGGCGACTGATCGGCGATGTCGACGCCGCCTGTGTCGATGAGGAGGAAGCGGCGGCCGTTCCATTCCGCGACCAGTTCCTTGCGATCGCGCGTGACGCCGGACGTCTCGTGCACCACCGCGGCGCGCGAGCCCGTGAGCCGGTTCACGAGCGTCGACTTGCCGACGTTCGGGAAACCGACGATCGCCACGGTGCCGAGCAGCGGCTCCCGCGCGATCTCGCTCACGACGGTGGGGTCGCTACGCGGGGCCGGCCTTGCTCGTGCGTCACGACGAGAAAGTCGAAGAGGCGTCGAAGCTCCCGCTGGATCTGCTCCGATGCGGCGCGGTACCCGCGTGAGTTTCGCGGGTGACCGGTGACGTCGAGCGGCTCGCCGAACGCGATCGAGACGGGATGGAAGTTGCCGAACCGCCAGTCCTGCGAGCCGTGGATCGCGCCGCAGACGACCGGCGCGGCCTCCTGCACGGCGATCATGGCGGCGCCCGGGAGAACTCGGCCGGGCTCCCGCTCCTGTCTCGTCCCTTCGGGGAACATGCCGAGCGTATCGCCGCGGTGCACGACGTCGCGCATGATGCGAATCGCTTCGCGGTCGGATTCTCCTCTCCGTACGGAAAAAGTCCCGAAGAAGCGGACGAAGGGGCCGACGATCGGATTGTCGTGGAGCTCCTGCTTTGCGACGTAGTAGACGGTCCGGGGGACGACCGAGCCGAGCGCCCACGGGTCGAGCCAGGAGAAGTGGTTGAAGCAGAGCACGAGCGGGCCGTTGGCCGGGATCCGTTCCCTGCCGTACACGCGGAGCGGCGCAAAGAGCTTCACGAGTGCACCGAAGCTCGGGCGGCCAACGAGCCAGGCGGCCTGCGTCCGGTTCATCGCCGCGACGCTGCGAGCCTGTCGTGCACGAGCTGCTCGATGCGGCTCACGACGTCGTCGACCTCGAGGTCGCTCGTGTCGATCTGCTCCGCATCGGCCGCCGGCTGCATCCGGGCGGCGTCACTCTGGTCGCGCAGCCGCAGGTCCGTGGCAAGCGCGTCGCTCCCGATGTCGGGACGCTCGGTCTGACGCCGCTTCGTGCGAACGGACGCTTCGGCGTTGAGGTAGATCTTCACCTCGGCGTCCGGCGCGACCACGGTGCCGATGTCACGTCCCTCGATCACGACATCGCCCTCGTGACCGAGCTCGCGCTGCCGCTCGCGCATCACCTCGCGGACCGCCGGGTGTCGCGCGACCACCGGAACCTGCCGGTCGATGCTCGACTTGCGGATCGAAGCGGTGACGTCCGTCCCGGCGATCGAGACGCGGCCGGTGTCGCTGAAGTCGACCGGATTGTCGGCGGCGAGCTCCCCGAGGAGCCTGCCCTCGCTCAGGTCGAGCCCGCGCTGCATGGCGAGCCACGTGAGCGCGCGGTACATGGCGCCCGTATCGAGGTAGCGGAAGCCGAGCCGCTCGGCGAGCCGCCGGGCGACCGTGCTCTTGCCTGCCCCAGCGGGGCCGTCGATTGCGACGATCATCGTCTCGAGACTGAGTCCAGGAGGTCGAAAAACCCGGGGAAGCTTATAGCGGCCGCGTCGGCGTCCTCGACGTCCACGCCCTCCCGCGACACCAGCCCGGCAACGGCCGCGAGCATCGCGACGCGGTGATCACCGCCCGAGCCGGCACGTCCACCCTTCGGTCGAGCGGGGACGCCCCGAACGTCGAAGCCGTCGTCCCGGGCACTGATGTGGCAGCCGAGCGCCCGCAGGGTCGTGGTCACTGCCTCGATCCGGTCGGATTCCTTCACGCGGAGCTCTCCCGCCCCGGAGAGCTTGCTGTCGCCGCGTGCGAGGGCCGCCGCGAGCGCGAAGAGCGGGAGCTCGTCGATCAGGCGCGGCACGTCTTCCGGAGTGACGTCGGTCGCGGTGAGCTCCGACGACTGCACCTCCAGGTCGCCGACCGCCTCGCCGCCTGCGCGACGTCGGTTGAAGACGCTGATCCTGGCGCCCATGCGCTCGAGGACGTCGAGTAGCCCCGTGCGCCGCGGGTTGAGGCCGACGTCGTGGATCGTGAGGTCCGAGCCGGCGAGCAGCGTGGCCGCAACGATGAAGGGCGCGGCCGCCGAGAAGTCGCCCGGGACGACGACCTCGTCGAGATGCAGTCGCGACGCGGGCTCGACCGTCACAGAGGCTGGCCTGCGGATGACTCGTGCGCCGGCGGCGGCGAGCATCAGCTCGGTGTGGTCTCGCGTCGGCGCCGGCTCGACGACCGTCGTCCCGCCGTCCGCGTTCAACGCAGCGAGCAGGATCGCCGACTTCACCTGGGCGCTCGCGACCGGCAGGGCGTAGTCGATCCCTTTCAGCGCGTCGGTGCCTTCGACGACGACGGGCGGGAGGCCGTCGGCGGTCGAGATGCGCCCTCCCATGCGCACGAGCGGCTCGGCGACGCGGTCCATCGGGCGGGCGCGCAGCGACTCGTCCCCGGTCAGCTCGAAACGGCCGGCCTGGCCGGCGAGGATGCCCATGAGGAGGCGGAGGAGCGTGCCGGCATTGCCGGCGTCGATCGGCGCGTCCGGTGCACGAAGGCCGCGCAGGCCGACGCCGTGGACGGCGAGCTCGTCGGCCGCCGGCTCGTCGACCTCGACGCCGAGGGCGCGCACGGCCGCGATGGTGGACTGGGTGTCGCGCGACCGTCCGAAACCGCGGACGTGCGTCTCGGCGTCGGTCAGGGCGCCGATGAGGACGGCCCGGTGCGAGATGGACTTGTCGCCTGGCACCGCGATGTGACCGGCGAGCACTCCGGCCGGCTCCACCCGCCTCACTGCCACATCCGGACCTGTCACGTGCCTGGCACCGGCCGTGTCACTCGAGGACAGGCGCGGTGACGACGGGATAGCCCTGCGCCTCGAGGATCGCGGCCGCTCGTGCCGCCTCGGCCTCGCCGGCGAGGAGCAAGGTGAGCGTGCCCCCGCGCTCGCGGGACAGGTGCTGCAGCTCGAAGTCCTCGATGTTGATGCGCTCCGCGCCGAGCGCCTGCGTGATGCCGGCCAGGACTCCCGGGCGGTCCGGGACGTGGACTCGCAGCCGCTGCAGGCCGCCGGGCTCCTCGTATGCCTCCGCGAGAAGGCGGCGGCGATTGCCCGAGGCCTCCCCGATCCAGCGGGCGAGAAAGCCGGCGTCGCGGTCGCGGAGCGCCCGCTCGACCTGCTCGACGCGCCGCCGATGTTCGGCGAGGACCTCTCCGACCGCTTCGGCGTTGTCCAGGAAGATGTCCACCCAGATGCGGGGGTTCGCCCCCGCCACGCGCGTCATGTCGCGGAGCGAGCCGCCGGCCGCCGCGAGCGGCTCGTGCCCGTCGATCCGAGACGCACCCGCCTGGTTGAGCAGCACGTTCGCAAGCGCATGCGGAAGATGGCTGGTGAGCGCGACCAGCCGGTCGTGGGCGTCGGGATCGACCGCGACCGGGATCGCGCCGAGCGCGGCGACGAAGTTGTGGAGGAGGCGGTAGCGCTCCGGCTCGGTCGCCGCGACCGGTGTGAGGAACCAGGTGGCGCCCCGGAACAGCTCCCCGCTCGCATGTGCGGGGCCGTGCGCCTCCGACCCGCAGACGGGATGCCCGCCGATGAATCGGCCGTCTCCGACGGAAGCGGAGACCAGACCCTTCGTCGAGCCGACGTCGGTCACGGTCGTCGCCTCGCTACTCGCCTCGAGAACGGCCGCGATCTCTTCCGGGAGAGCTGCGACGGGAGCGGCGACGAGCGCGAGCTCGACACCGGCGACCGCGTCGTCGAGGGATCCGGCCGCCTCGAGCGCGCCTCGATCCGCAGCGGTGCCGAGCGCCTCAGGGTCGACGTCCCAGCCGCGCACGTCGGCGACGCCTGCCGCCCGCGCCGCCAGCCCGACCGAGGCGCCGATCAGACCGGTGCCGACGATCGCCAGACGTTCGAGCACGGCGTCAGCCGATCCGGCGGCCCATGAGCCGGGCCAGCGCGCGAATCTCGTCCGCGAATTCCGGAAAGTCGGCTACCGGGATCTGCTGGGGGCCGTCGCAGAGCGCCTCCTCGGGACGCGGATGCACCTCGACGATGATTCCGTCTGCGCCCGCGGCCACGGCCGCCCGCGCCAGCGGCAGCACCAGCTCGCGCCGGCCCGCCGCGTGCGACGGGTCGACGATCACCGGCAGGTGCGTCTCCTGCTTCAGCACCGGGATGGCACTGATGTCGAGCGTGTACCGCGTGGCGCGCTCGAACGTCGTGATGCCGCGCTCGCAGAGAATCACCTGGGCGTTCCCCTCCTTGACCACGTACTCCGCCGCCATCAGCAGCTCCTCGATCGAGGCGGCCGGGCCGCGCTTGAGGAGCACGGGCTTCTCGGTGCTGCCCACCTCCGACAGGAGGTTGAAGTTCTGCATGTTGCGCGCGCCGATCTGGATCACGTCCGCGTGCTCGAGCACGGCGTCGACGTGCCGCGGATCCATCAGCTCGGTGACGATCGGCAGCCCCGTCTCCTCGCGCGCCTCGACGAGGATCGTCAGCGCCTCCTCGCCCAGGCCGCTGAAGGTGTACGGCGACGTCCGCGGCTTGAAGGCCCCGCCCCGGAGCATCGTCGCGCCGGCCTGCGCGACGGCCCGGGCGGTCTCGAGCGTCTGCTCGCGGTATTCGACGGTGCACGGCCCCGCGATCAGCCCGAAAGCGCCGTCTCCGATCATGCGCCCCCGCACCTCGATCACCGTGGGATCGGGCGAGAGCTCGCGGGAGACGAGCTTGTAGGGCTTCAGGATCGGGAGCACCTGCTCGACTCCGGGGTAGCCCTCCAGCGGCAGCGCGGCGAGCGCGTCCCGTTCCCCGATCGCGCCGATCACCGTCGCCTCGCGCCCCGGCGTGACGTGCGCGTCGGCGCCCGCCTCGGCCAGCCGCTCGACGACGTGCTCGATCTCCTCGCTCGTCGCGTGGACGCTCATCACGATCAGCAACTCGGGGGAACCCGTCACGGCCATTGAACTCAGGATACTTTTGGCGGCCCATGCGGATCTTCAGCGGCATCCAGCCGAGCGGCGACCCCCACATCGGGAACTACAGCGGCGGCTTCCGCCAGTACGCGGCCACGCAGGAGCAGGGGGAGGCGTTCTTCTGCATCGTCGACCTCCACGCGATCACGATCGCCCACGACCCCGCCGCTCTGCGCGACGGGACGCTCGACATCGGGGCGATGCTCTTCGCGACCGGTCTCGATCCGGAACGCTCGACGGTGTTCGTCCAGAGCCACGTCACCGCCCACGCCGAGGCGGCCTGGCTGCTCTCGGCGGTGACGAGCTACGGACAGCTCGGCCGGATGACGCAGTTCAAGGAGAAGGCCGCCGACGAGGACTTCGTCTCGGCAGCGCTCTTCACCTATCCGGTGCTGATGGCCGGCGACATCCTCCTCTACGGCACCGACATCGTCCCGATCGGGGAAGACCAGCGGCAGCATCTCGAGCTCGCACGCGACATTGCGCAGCGGTTCAACACGCGGTACGGCGAGACGTTCGTCGTGCCGGAGGGCGTCTTCCCGCAGACGGGCGGCCGCGTGATGAACCTGCAGGAGCCCTCCGTGAAAATGAGCAAGTCCCGGGGTGCCGAGAACGGCACAATCCTGATGCTCGACCCGCCCGACACGATCCGCAAGAAGGTGAAGACCGCGGTCACCGACTCGGGAACGGAGGTGCGTTACGACCCCGACGAGAAGCCCGGCGTCTCGAACCTCATCGAGCTGATGACCGTCGCGACGGGCGGGACGATCGGCGACGTCGAGACGCGGTACGACGGTGCGGGCTACGGGCGCTTCAAGCAGGAGGTCGGGGACGCTCTCGTCGAGCTGCTCGAGCCGATCCAGC